>NZ_CP048410.1:0-1200000 GCF_019357415.1 Gramella sp. MT6 | reverse complement strand
GTATATTCTAAGAGGGTTTGTTTACGGTTCTAGTTTAATCGGGAATAATCCCTCCTAAAGCCCCCTGAATAAACAGCTTTTAAGGGTCATCATTTACGCATCAATTCATCACTTTATATCTTCCCTGAAATGCTGTAATAAGAATGATTTTTTAACCGTGTAATAGCGTCCTTTGCCATCGATAAGTCCGAGCCCACCCTCCTGCCACATATATATTTTTTGATATTTCAGAGAATTGTCTTGATTGGTGAGCTTCCAATCTTTCTTTAATATCTGGCGCAATTGGGTTAAATCAGTTTTCACCCGGGTTTTATTCAAAATCTGCAAGGCATCCAGAGGACAAATAGCCACTTCCTCAAGGTCAAATGTTTCCATAGCATCCAGTATCATGTTTGCTAATTCCTTTTCCACCCGGTTCCGGTTATTTTGCATCAGGTTCTCCAGTGCATTGGTTCTTATCTCTCTAGGGGTAAACCACATTCTGGTTGTATGAGTTGTAGCTAATTCCCGCTGCTGCAAGTAATTTAAAAAAGCAGGAATTTCTGCTCTCAGATGGTCTAAAAAATGAGTTTCTTCTTTTTGTAGGGATGGAATCTTCAATACCCAAAAGCGTGTTTCTTCGTTATCAATCTTAATAAAGTTATCTTCATTATTACTACAGAGAATAAACTTGCCAAAGAATTCCACCTCCCTCTTGTCTTTACCTTTAGCCTCAAGTTTATTAAAGTCAGTTGTACTTAGGTATTTAATTCGTTCGGTCAATTCCTCCCTATTAAATAGAACTTCGTCAATACAGATAAGGAGTTTATGCGTCCAATCTGCATTAAACTGACTGCTAAAACTATCATTGGTTAGATATGTGAGGTTATTTTCAAAAATAGCTTTGAGCCATTTTAGAAAAGTAGTTTTTCCAGTAACTCGTTCTTTAGAAACCAGGCATAGTATGGGTAACATCTGGATAGGCTTTGTGTATAAGAGTTGCAGGTAATCAAGGCCTAATTCGAATTGGTTACCGAAAATGTGTTTAACGAACTGCAGTGAAAAATCCACTTTACCGCTATTTGGCAAAATGGATAAGGGATTATAAGTATTATAAAAACCATAGTGTACCTGTTTAAAATCCAGATGACTTGGGATACAGGTAAAGCCTTCATATTTTTTAATACTTCCAACAAAACCTTTACCATGATCCTGTCGTAAGGTCTCAATATTCCAGGGAATTAAAACTTCATTGAAATTCCCGGAAATTGTAGGCATCACTACTATTTTATAGTAACTCGTACCTACACGGATATAGGATGAATTTTTCATCAGCATATTTTTTAAAGTTGAGTAAAAAGCAAGCGCTTACTTGCGGTTCTTCAATAAGTTCTTGTTGAATTGATCCTCCAAATAGGTATCGGATAGGTCCGGCTCTCCAAGGAGCCAGGCATCGATCTTCTCCTTATCAAAAAACTTCTGACGAATGTTCGGGTTGTTCCCCATTGGGATCAGCTTTAAATGGGTAAGCTTATAGATCTTACTTTTGGAGAGACCCGTATATTGAGCCAGGTCTTCCACGTTCATTACTTTTTTAGTGTGGGAAAGCAGAACTTTGATATCTGCAAGTAAATCCACAACTTCTTTATGCTCATTCATAACTGTATGGTTAAAATTAAAAATGAGTAAAAGGCCTTTTACATTTTTGTACAGAACAAACTTAGGAAAGCAAATACCTATAAATCAATAGAATAATTTAAATAAGAAGGAAATTATGCTATAATTATTCTTTAGCTAGCATCTGCCGGATGAATTTTCGCTGGTTTCTGGAATTTATTTTTTCCTGGTCGTTTTTCCAGATGGAAAAACTGGTTTTTAAAGTGTTTTCTTTGAGCGGTTCGTTGTTCATTAAAAAGGAATTCATTAATAGTTGGAAAAAATCACGTTTCCTTTCTCCGGAGAAATCTTGAATTCCACCAACTAACAATTCATCAAATAAAACAAACAGTATTCTGTGGTTTGCGGAATCCCCACTTTTATTCCCAACGGTGAAATTGATTTTCTCCTGAACCTTTCGCCCTTTAAGTAACCTATAGAATTGCTCTTTAGCGTTTTTATTAAGATTGATGTATTCAAATCTTATCCGGTATTTATTAATAGGTTCCACCTTAAAATTATGCCGATCGGTTTCTAGGTGTTTATCTGATTCATAGAATATGGCCAGCCAAACTAAAACTACCGCCAGCACTATAAGAAGAATTAAAAAATAGACATAACCCTCTATTATAGTTTTGATACCAAAAATCAAACTGAAACTTAAAACGAAAAGTATGAAGAAAGAAAGAATAAAAAGGATCAGATTAGTAGCACTCCCCTCAATTCTATCCTCAATGAAAAAATTTATTCTAGCTCTTAACCTAGCAAGTGCTTTTCCAGATTCAAGAATAAATTTTTCCATGGTTAGTGATTCTTCAGGTTATTAAATTAACCAAAAGAAAATAAATGTGAAATTATAACAGTGCTGAAGTACCCTATTGTAAAATCTTAAATTCTTAACCGAAGTTATTCTAGACTTTTATTTAGGTGCGTATTAATATTTCCAAGGGACAAAAATTGATAATTGCCAGCCGAAGTTTTGCGTTATTCCTTAATCTTTGAAACATAAGATAAAAGTAGTCCCAACGCCTATTTTGCTCACAACGTCAATATCACCTCCTAAGCTATTCATATAACTTTTTACCAGATACAGCCCAATACCCTTGCTGTCGTTATTATCTGTAAACGTCTGGTGCAATTGAAATAGTCCTTTCTCACTTTTCTCCATATCGAAACCAATTCCGTTATCTAAAAAATGAATTTGAGAACCGACTTCATTTCTTTTGGAAATAATTGATATTCTAGGTGGAATTCCTGGTTTAGCATATTTTATGGAATTAGTTATAAGGTTTAGAAAAATGCTGTTTAGGTAAAAATGATTCGAATTAAGGAATTTAATTTCCGAAAAATCAATCTCAACAATAGTCTGGGTCTCTTCAATCAAAGAACGAAGTGAATCTAATATGGTGTAAATAAGCTTTTTCAAGTTTACAGGTTTCGCACTCGGTTTTAGCCAATGATTTTCTTTAAGATGGTCAACCTGTTCATTTAAAGTACTTTTTAATTTGTGAACCGACTTTCCTAATAACTCCAGATATAACAAGGTTTCTTCATCCTTAATTTTGGAGTGGTCTATTAAATTAACAAGGGAAATCAGGTTATTTACCGGAGACCTTAAATCATGAGCAGTAGTATAACTCAATTGTGTAAGCCCCGAATTTTTTGATGTGAGATCTCTTATTCGAATGTGACGATCTTCTTCTAACTTTTTAAGATGGGTAATATTCTTGGAAATGGCGTAGATTAACTTTTTATCGAGAACCGGAATTGATGTCCAGGTAAGCCAGACAATTTCACCCGATTTTGTAAGATATCGGTTCTGAAAATGTACCAAAGGCACTCCTTCTAAAATCTTTGCCCTAGTTTCGGCCGTACTCTTTCTATCTTCAGTATGAACAAAATGGCTAATGGGATTCGCAAATAACTCTTCCCGGCTATAGCCCATTAATTTTATGAAAGCCGGATTTATTTTCCTGAAGTATCCATCAAACCCAGCAATACATAAATAATCATAAGAGAGCGAAAAGAAAGGTTCTAGGTCATATTCGCCTTCAATATATTTTACATCCATGTTAGTTTGGGTCTTCAGAAGTAAAAATAGAAAAAAAAATAAGGAATGTTTGAATTAAATCTTGGCCGAAAGAATGTTGTACCTATGTTGTACCCACTAAAAAAAGAAAGCCATTCAATTTCTTGAATGGCTTTCTTTACTAAGCTCCTCCTCTTGGGCTCGAACCAAGGACCCTCTGATTAACAGTCAGATGCTCTAACCAACTGAGCTAAGGAGGAATGTTTTGCTTTGTAAGCGGTTGCAAATATAAATCAATTTTTAAATGCCGTCAAAAGATTTTTTCGATTTTTTTTGAAGAATTTTCTGAGATTTTTGAATCCCTCAGAATGTCAATATTTTAGGTAGCATGAGCAAATTATTATTATTTTAAATTTCTTCATTAGAAAAAGTAAAAACAAAAAAAGGCAGTGCCAACGCACTGCCTTTTTTATTTTATAATTTTATGATCTGGTTATTCGAACAACCAGCGATATATATCATTTCCATTCGCGTAAAGGACCAGGGCGATCAATAAGAAGAACCCAACCATTTGCGCTACTTCCATGAACTTGTCGTTTGGTTTTCTCCCGGTTACCATTTCATACAACAGGAACATCACATGCCCACCATCCAAGGCCGGGATCGGCAGGATATTCATAAATGCCAGGATAATTGATAATAAAGCTGTGGTATGCCAGAATCCAGCCCAGTTCCAGGTATCAGGGAATAAACCTCCAATAGCTCCAAAACCTCCTAATTGAGAAGCTCCTTTCTTGGTGAATACATATTTAAATTGATATACATAATCGCGAAGGGTCCAGTACCCATAATCGAAACCTTTATTAATACTTTGTAAAAAGCCATAGCTTTTACGCTGGATATCGAAATCGTAATTCTTTACAAAACCTAGTCTTCCCTCTTCATTAGGAGTTATAGAAGTACTTTCAATCTTTCCATCCCTTTCATAAACCAGGCTCACTTCCTTCCCTTTATTCTCCATAGAAACAGGAGCCAATTCGTGGTAGTATCCAATTTCAATATCATTTAAAGAGATAAGTTTATCACCTTTTTTAAGACCTGCTTTTTCAGCTGCAAGTCCTGGTTGTACAGAATCCAGCACAGGAGCCATTATCGGCACGAACGGTTGCATTATTCCCTGTTCGAACATTTTTGCACCAATCTCATCTGGAACACTTATGGTTTCCTCTGTCCCATCCTGATGCAGTACCGTGATATTTTCAACATCTCTCATAAAAAGATGTTTATTAATATCGAGGCTGTTTTCAAAATCTTTCCCATTCACTTCAAGGATCCTGTCTCCATCTTCAAAACCATATTCCTCAAAAGAATCTACTACAGCAAAACCTTCAGGCATATCATCTGGCCCTACATAAGCAGTTCCCCATACATACATGATCATCATATAGATAAGAAAACCTAATACAAGGTTCACCGTGACCCCGCCAAGCATAATGATAAGTCTTTGCCAGGCCGGTTTACTCCTGAATTCCCATTCTTTAGGCGGAAGAGCCATCTGCTCCTTGTCCATGCTCTCATCGATCATTCCGGAGATCTTCACATAACCACCTAAAGGCAACCATCCTATCCCGTAAACGGTATCACCAATTTTCTTTTTGAAAAGGGCAAATTTTACATCGAAGAACAGGAAGAATTTCTCAACCCTGGTTTTAAAAAGTTTTGCCGGAACAAAGTGACCAAGTTCATGCAGAACGATCAAAAGGGACAGGCTAAGTATTAATTGTATGGCTTTTACTAAAAATGGATCCATCAGGTAACTTCAAATTTAAAATCGCACAAAAGTAAGTTTTTATAAGCTCCTACAAAAGTTTATGTTTCAAGTGATTTGTCCTCTTCTGAAAATTTCATCAACAGAATTCGACTATTTGATCGCCAGGCTATAACTTTGCAGAAATTTAAACTTATGCTCAAGTTTTTTGCTAGATACAAAACCTTTGCCATAGTTTTCTTTATAATCTCAGTAATTATAATTTTCTGCATTTATACATTACTGAAACCCGAAGAACGCCTTCCCGTTTACCAGCCAGACATGGTAAATGCTGAACTGGTAGACTCCACCAAACAATACGTTAGAAAATATCATAAAATCGCCGATTTCGAACTGGTAAATCAAAATGGAGATACTGTCACCCAGGAAGATTATAAGGATAAGATCTATATAGCCGACTTTTTCTTTACCACCTGCCTTACAATTTGTCCAATTATGACAGATCATATGATCAATATCCAGGAAAAGATCAAAAATGATGATGAGGTATATTTGTTATCACATACTGTCTTTCCAGTTACTGATAGTGTTCCTGTTTTGAAGAAATATGCAGAAGAGAAAGGAGTCATAGATGAAAAATGGAATCTGGTTACCGGTGATAAAAAACAGATCTATGACCTTGCCCGCAAATCTTATCTCGCTACAAAATCTACCGGTGATGGCGGAAAATATGATATGATCCACACAGAAAACTTTGTCCTGGTAGATAAAGACAGGCAAATTCGAGGTTTTTATGATGGCACCGATCCTGAGGCTATAGAGACTCTTATGCACGACCTAAAAGTGCTGAAAGCAGAGTATCACTAATAATTTAGCCTTTAACTTTTGTATTGGTCTAAATTCCATTACTTTTGCCTTGTTTAAAATCAATCTAAATAAAAAGTGAAGGTGACGGTTGCTAATTTAAAACGAGGTCAGCGGGGGATCATCAAAGAATTCTCGGCAGATATGGTACCTCTTAAGCTTCTTGAAATGGGTTGCCTTCCCGGTAACGAGGTAGAACTGGTTCAAACTGCGCCATTCCATGATCCAATGTATCTCAATATAAATGGAAGTCATCTGGCCATAAGAAAAGAAACCGCTTTACTAATAGAAATTGAATTAATAGGCTAATATGGGTAAGCAAATTAATGTTGCTTTAATTGGTAATCCCAACACCGGCAAGACTTCTGTATTTAATCAGTTAACAGGCCTTAACCAAAAGGTTGGTAATTACCCGGGTATCACGGTTGAAAAAAAGGAAGGAATCTGTAAACTTCCGCGTGGTCTTAAAGCCCATATTCTTGACCTTCCTGGAACCTATAGCCTTAACGCCTCTTCTTTCGACGAAAATGTGGTAATTGAACTATTACTGAACAAGAACGACAAGGACTTTCCAGATGTTGCAGTAGTAGTAAGTGATGTAGAAAACTTAAAAAGAAACCTCCTTTTATTTACTCAAATAAAAGACCTTGGCATCCCAACCATTCTTGCCATTAATATGGCCGACAGAATGGACAGAAAAGGGATAAGCCTGGATGTAGAGCTTCTGGAGGAACGGCTAAAGACAAAAATTGCCTTGGTAAGTGCCCGAAAAAGAATGGGAATTGATTACCTAAAGGAACTTATCATCAATTACAGGCATATTCCAATCGAACCTTGTGTAAATGCTTCAATTATAGATCCGGAGTATTTTGGGAATCTGAGGAAAGCATTTCCTAATCAGTCTTTATACAAATTATGGCTGGTGATCACCCAGGATGTGAATTTCGGAAACATCAATCGTGGTGAGCTAAAGAAGAATTCAGATTTCAGCACTAAGTCTGTGAGTGACCTAAAAAGACTTCAGCAGAAAGAAACCATTTTGAGGTATCAATTTATTAATGGGGTCCTAAGGGAAACCATGAAAGTTGATAAGAATGCGGCTACAGATCTAAGGTCAAGATTAGACAGGATACTCACCCACAAAGTTTGGGGTTATTTCATCTTCTTCGGAATATTATTATTGATATTCCAGGCGATCTACAGCTGGTCTAGTTATCCTATGGATATGATCGATGCTGCCTTTGCCTCTTTAAGTGAATGGACAAAGGACACTTTACCATCCGGTTCATTTACAAATCTAATATCTGAAGGGATCGTGCCGGGATTAGGCGGAATTGTAATATTCATTCCTCAGATCGCTTTCCTGTTCCTTTTTATATCTATCCTGGAAGAATCTGGTTACATGAGCCGGGTTGTTTTCCTAATGGACCGTATTATGAGGCGTTTTGGCTTAAGCGGGAAAAGTGTAGTTCCATTGGTTTCTGGAACCGCCTGTGCAATACCCGCAGTAATGGCAACGAGAAATATCGAGAACTGGAAGGAAAGACTTATCACTATTCTTGTAGTGCCTTTTACCACATGTTCAGCAAGATTACCTGTTTATTTAATAATTATCGCGCTGGTAATTCCCGATAAAACTTTCATTGGACTTAATTTACAGGGAATCACCTTAATGATCCTATACCTTTTAGGATTTGGAATGGCAATATTTTCAGCCTGGATCCTTAATAAGATCATGAAAACAAATACCAAGAGCTATTTCGTGATAGAGATGCCGAATTATAAACTACCTATGATCAAGAATGTCGCGATCAATGTGGTAGAAAAAACGAAATCTTTTGTCTTTGGTGCTGGAAAGATCATTTTAGCTATTTCAGTTATATTATGGGTTCTGGCCAGTTATGGTCCGGGAGATAATTTTGAAAATGCCGAAGAAATAGTTACTTCAAATTATAGTACCGAAAACAGCATTCCGCAGGATGAACTTGATGAAGAGATCGCATCTTTTAAATTAAAGAATTCCTATATCGGTATTATGGGCAGAGGTATCGAGCCTGCCGTTGCTCCACTTGGTTACGACTGGAAGATAGGAATTGCTATTATTAGCTCATTTGCTGCCAGAGAGGTTTTTGTTGGAACTCTGGCAACCATTTATAGTGTTGGTAGTGATGAGGAAGAAACAATAAAGAACAGGATGGCTGCAGAAACCAATCCGGTATTGGGTGGGCCATTATTCACATTCGCCAGTGGAGTCAGTCTCTTATTGTTCTATGCATTTGCCATGCAATGTATGAGTACCCTGGCTATTGTGAAACGAGAAACCAACACGTGGAAATGGCCTTTATTACAATTGATCATAATGAGTGGCTTCGCATATGTAGTGGCCCTTATAGCATTTCAATTGCTGAAATAGTAAGGAATAGAATTGAAAACGACTTAAAGAATATGGAAATCTTACAGGAAATACTGGTATTTATAACCTTTTTGTATGCACTTGGTTACATCATCACCAAATTCGTTTGGAAACCTGCGTTCCTGGGCGGAAAAAAGAAATCTGGCTCTTGTGGTGTATCAGATTGCGGTTGCGGTGATTAATTAATTACTTACGGCATTAGAAACTAAAAGCTCTACACTATATTCTTCCTGAGTGATCTTATGACCCGCTTCAGGATAAGGAGTCACTACAACTTTCTTAATATTAAAATCTGAATTTTTAAAGAATTCAGCGAGTGAAATATCCGCTGAAGAAACGATATCATTGTTTCCAAAAGCGATATTTGTCCCGGTGATGACCTTTTCACCTTTTAATTTTCCATCTTCAAAAAATTCCACCAAAACCTTTACTTCTCCTGCCCAGATACAGGAAACATTCTTAGGACATCTGGAATCGGAAACTATCTTTTTAAATCTAATCTCTCTATCACCCAGATGCATATCATCTCCCTGGCAAAGTGTTGCCTGCTGAACATCATATTTTTGCGGTACAGGATCCTGGCTCCCCAAAAATACTGAATGGAATAAAGCGAGAAAGAATATGCTTATTTTCAAAATTGTCATTTATCTAATGACGATTTAATCTGGGGAATGTTGCAAGTTATTTTAACCAAGTCCTACATCAAGGGTCATCATCACCATGAATCCACCAATAAATCCCATAGTAGAGATATCGGTAAAATTACCCTGCTGGGCTTCTGGCACCACTTCTTCTACCACTACGAATATCATAGCTCCTGCAGCGAAACATAAGGCATACGGCAGAATAGGTTGAAAAGTAAGTACTGCCCAGGCTCCCAAAACTGCTGCTATAGGCTCTACAATTGCAGAGAGCTGACCATAATTAAAACTTTTCCACCTGCTTAACCCCTGTCTTCGCAATGGCATGGCCACGGCAAATCCTTCCGGGAAGTTTTGAAGCCCTATTCCTATGGCGAGTGCTACGGCTCCGCCGATACTGGCACCTTCAAAGCCCGCGGCTACACCACCAAAAAGAACTCCTACAGCAAGCCCTTCGGGAATATTGTGCAATGTGATCGCTAAAGTTAATAATACCGATTTATGCCAGGGAGTTTTTATACCTTCAGATTCACTCATTTTGAAATTCACGTGCAAATGAGGTAGGATCTTATCCAAACTAAAAATGAACAAGGCACCAAGACCAAAACCTACCAGTGCAGGAACAACCTTTTCAAAACCTTCTCCGGGACTCATCTCTATCCCGGGAGCCAGTAGACTCCAAAAACTCGCTGCCACCATTACCCCACCGGTAAACCCTAGCATCCCGTCAAAAAAGGCACGGTTCATACCTCTAAAAAGAAATACAAGTGATGCGCCTAGAGCAGTAAGTCCCCAGGTAAATAATGTGGCCAGAAATGCAGCATATACTGGATCAAGTGATTCAAAATAGTTAATTACAATATCCATTCTATGTCGTTTTTATAAACAGGTTTGCAGATATCTGGTTAGATATCCTTAATTCATTTCCATCCATCCTGATAAGCATGGACTGATCAAATTCTTCTTTTTCCTGGACCTGGATCTCTTTACCAAGCGAGATATTATGTTTGTCCAGATATTGCAGAAACTCCGCTGAAGAATCTTTCACGCCAACACAAATCCCGATCTCTCCCTTTTTAAGATCAGATAAAAGGGCACGATTTGCTACGGCAAAATTTCCCTGGGCATCTGGAATTGGATCTCCATGAGGATCTCTTTTTGGATATTCCAGAAATTTATCCAGTTCATTGGTAAGCTTTTCAGACTTTATATGTTCAAGTTGTTCCGCAACTTCATGAACCTCATCCCAGCTAAAACCCAGTTTATCTACAAGAAAAACCTCCCAAAGTCGGTGTTTCCTTATCACTTCGATCGCAGCATTTTTTCCCGCCTCGCTTAGTTTAACACCTTGATACTTCTTATAGTTTACCAGATCCTTGTCTGATAGCCGTTTGATCATATCGGTCACAGAGGAAGCCTTGGTTTGCATTTCTTCTGCCAGGGCATTTGTACTAACTCCACTTTTATAGGCCGTTTCCAAATGGAAAATCGCTTTGAGATAATTTTCTTCAGATAAGCTGAACATGAATTAAATTTTAATTGCCCAAAAATACATTTTTTAATTTAATTAATCAATTTTTTAGATAAGCCTAAATATATTTTATAGTTTTGCATAAAAACACACTAAGTGAAGATATTAGCAGGAATATTACTCAGCATATTAAGCACAGTTGCTATGGCGCAGCAAAGTGAAATTTCCGGTTTGGTTTCTCACAAAGGTCAGCCTGTTCCATTTGCGAACGTAACAATTTCAGGAACTAACCAGGGAACGAGTGCTGATGCTAAAGGAAGATTTAGCATTCGGCTAAAGGAAGAAAAAGCAGAACTCATTGTCCAGGCGATCGGTTTCAAAACCAAAACCATAAGTATAGTGCGTGAAGAATATTTAGATAAAGAATTAAATATCAAATTAGACGAGGACGCATTGGGACTGGACCAGGTTGTTATAAGTGCAACCAGAAACAGAATAGATCTCAAGCAGTCACCGGTGATTGTTAACGTGTTGAATTCAAAATTATTCAATGCCACCCAATCTTCATCGGTCGCTGAAACTTTGAATTTTCAGCCGGGAGTAAGAGTAGAAACCAATTGCCAGAACTGCGGTTTCACCCAGGTTAGGCTTAATGGCCTTGATGGAAGCTATACCCAGATCCTCATAAATAGCCGGTCTGTATTTAGCGCGCTGAACAGTGTTTATGGTTTAGAACAGATCCCTACCTCTATTCTAGACCGTGTAGAGGTCGTTAGGAGTGGAGGATCTGCATTATTCGGTTCCAACGCGATTGCTGGTACCGTGAATATCATCACCAAGGAACCGGTATTAAATACTTGGAATATCGCATCGAATATTTCTTTAATAGATGGTGAGATCCCAGACAGAACTTTAAATTTCGCTGGATCTGTTGTGGCTGAAGACTTGAATAGCGGAGTCACCATATACGGAATGAATCGAGATCGTTCCGCATACGACGCCAATGGAGACGGTTTTACCGAGATCACTGAACTTACCAATAATACTCTAGGAGCAAAAGCATTTCTGAAACCAAATGATCTTAGTAAACTTACCCTCGATCTTACTGCGCTAAAAGAATACAGAAGAGGAGGTGATCGCCTGGACCTTGCCCCGCATTTAACCGACATAACTGAACAACTGGACCATAATACATTCATCGGCGGACTTACCTATGACTTTTCAAATACTGAAAGAAGTAATAATTATTCCATATATATATCTGGCCAGCATACTGACCGAAAAAGCTATTATGGAGGACTCGGTGGAGGCCGTACTGCACAGGATAGTATCTCTGCTTCCAACGCTTATGGTAATACAACAGACCTGGCATTATTAGGTGGTTTTCAGTTTACCAAGAATTTTAAAAATAATGATGTTCTTACTACAGGAGCTGAATACAATCATAGCAATACCGAAGATGATATAGCCGGTTATAACCGTTTTATAGACCAGGAAGTGAATTCATATGCTGCATTCGCGCAATATGAATGGAAACCAGTTGAAAACTTTACAGCCTTATTAGGTGCGAGGCTGGATAATATTAATATTACAGGTAATTACGCCGTAGAGAATATTGCCAGGACATCTAATATAAACCAAACCGTTCTAAGCCCAAGGATCACTTTACTGTATGATATAACTGAAGAATTACAATTTAGAGGTGGTTACGCCAGGGGTTTCAGGGCTCCGCAAGCATTTAATGAAGACCTGCACATCTCCTCGGTTGGAGGAGAACCACAATTCGTAATCTTATCCAATGATCTGGAAACTGAATATTCAAATGCCTACACTGCATCTTTTAATTACTCAAAAAGCAAAAATAAATTACAGACAGATTTTCTTCTGGAAGGATTCTTTACTGAACTTAAGGATCCTTTTACAACCGTAAGTACCGGGGCAAGTCTTCCCAACGGTTCTATTCTGAAAGAAGTTAGAAATGGAAGCGGGGCTTATGTGGCAGGAACAAATTTTGAAATAGGGGTTTCTCCAAATTCAGATCTTACCTTCCAATTGGGTGGAACTTACCAAAGATCAATTTATAAGGAAGATCAGATCTTATATGAAGCAAACCCCAATTCAGAAACTGAACAAGACATTATTATTTCAGAATTTGTAAGAAATCCTGATTTTTACGGCTATATAAATGTTAACACCTCCCCTTTTGAAAATTTTGCCGTTGATCTTACAGGAACTTATACAGGCAAAATGACCATACCAAGGGTAATTAACCCTAACGGTATGTTAGATTTGATCGAGTCCCCGTCTTTTTGGGACATGAATATAAAATTTAGTCAGCATATAGATATAACAGAGAATTTTCACATGAATCTAGGTGCGGGCGTCCAGAATGTGTTCAACCAATATCAAGATGACTTTGACTCCGGCCCTACACGGGATTCAGATTTCATCTATGGACCATCCAGGCCCCGTACCTTTTTCTTTGGGATAAAATTTGGAAATCTGCATGAGTAATTTCTGAAGTATGAGAAGAATCATTTTTATAATCTTAATTCTTATCTCAGAACCTGTCTTAGCTCAGCAAGATGAGATCCAATGGATGGGATTTGAAGAATTGGAATCTTCTATGGAGCATGAGAGCAGACCTATACTAATATATTTTTATACAGATTGGTGTGTTTACTGTAAAAAGATGGACAGAAATGCTTTTAAAGATCCCGAGATTGTTTCTAAACTGAATCAGAATTTTTATCCGGTAAAAATGAACGCGGAAAGCCTTGAGAAAATTGAATTTGACGGACAGGAATTCATAAACGATCAGGCCAGGACCAAACGAAACGGGATACATCAAATTCCCTTGCTATTGGCTAGTCGCGATAATGAATCTCTTACTTTTCCGGTTCTAATGGTTCTCGATGAAAATTTTAGAATAAAAATCAAGAGTTACGATTACCTGACTTCAGAAAGAATGAAGAAATTGATAAAAGGTTAATCAAAGGCACTTTGCCAATAGTCTCGCAGGTAAACTTTTAAAGTCCTCTTTCTTTCTGGATCTGTTCGTAAGCCTCCTGAACTTTAGTGAATTTCTCCTGGGCTCCTTTTCTATAAGCCTCATCCATATGCCCTAGTTTATCTGGATGGTATTTCTTGGCCATTTTACGATAAGCCTTTTTCACCTCTGCATCAGTGGCAGATTTATCGATCTCCAGAATGGTATAGGCACTATCGGTATTTTTAAAGAACATCGCCTTGATGCTTTCAAAATCCCGTCTTCCAATTTGAAGATACCCGGCAATCTCGCTTATTACTTCAGCTTCAGCTTCACTAACACGACCATCTGCCTGGGCGATTCCGAAGAGAAAATGGATGATCTGCAGCCTGGTTGGATATTTTGTTCTTGCGGCAAGATATCTGGCAATATTCGAAGCCGAAACCTGCCTGTTCTTCACCACCTCGTTAAAAGTTCTAAAAGTGGCATTAGCTCGCTCCTTACCATAAGCCTGTATAAAATAAGAACGAACATAGTCCAGTTCCTGTTGGGAAACCTGGCCGTCTGCCTTGATCACAATAGAACTAAGGGATAAAAGATTCAGTTCAAAATCACCCGGAGAAACGGTTTGTTTCCTCTCTCCCATCATAGAATTGAAGATACCTCCAGATGACCGGATATAATTATCCAGAAGGGAACCTATAATAAATCCAAGAATAGCGCCGGGAAACCTGAAGTACATATATCCCAGAACTGCGGCAAGCCATTTGATCATCGGGCAATTTTCTTTGCCGCTAAGATAACATTTTCAATATTTAATTGGTAATCTAAGCCCACCTGTTCTCAGCATCTGTTATAAATTGAACCTATTAGCACATAGTAATTTGAGATATGCAAGCTGAACTTAATTTGGTATCTTTGTGCCTCACTAAAGTTTAATACAAAAATTTTAATATATATGTATCCAGCAGAATTAGTAAAACCAATGAGAGAAGATCTTACTAAGATTGGTTTTAAAGAATTACACACTGTAGAAGATGTTGAAAAGGCTATGGAATTGAAAGGAACTACTTTGGTAGTTGTGAATTCGGTTTGTGGTTGTGCTGCAGCGAACGCACGTCCCGGAGCAAGACTTTCTCTACAAAACGCTAAGAAGCCAGATAACCTGGTAACTGTTTTTGCAGGTGTAGATAAAGAAGCTACCGAAAAAGCAAGAGATATGATGGTACCATTCCCTCCATCTTCTCCATCTATGGCTCTTTTTAAAGATGGTGAACTGGTTCATATGCTAGAGCGTCACCACATTGAGGGGCGTCCTGCAGATATGATCGCAGAGAACCTGATTGGAGCTTATAACGAATTTTGCTAATAAGTTTTAAATAGTAGATCAAACCACGCTTTACGCGTGGTTTTTTTATGCTCCTATTTTGAAATAGTTATTTTTGTACTTTTAATTTAAGATGAAAAGATTTTTCTCCTATCCCTTATCGGTCATATTCTATTTTTTCTTTTTTCTAAGTATGCTTATTTTTCATCCTATCCAGTGGATCTGTTTGAAAATTGGAGGTTACCAGGCGCATAAGAAAAGTGTGGATATCTTCAACTGGTTTTTACTCCGCAGCCTGAATATCCTGGGAACTACTTTTACTATTGAAAATGATTATGATATCCCGGTGGACAGGACTTGCATCTTTGTTTCCAATCACCAGGGAATGTATGATATCCCGCCAATTATCTGGTACTTTAGAAAACATCACCCAAAATTTGTTAGCAAAAAGGAATTGGGTCATGGAATCCCGAGTATTTCCTTCAATCTTAGGCATGGAGGTTCTGTTTTGATAGACCGTAAGAATCGCCGGGAATCTTTATTGAAAATGAGTCAGTTTGGAGATTATTTAAAAGAAACTAAAAGATCTGCCGTGATCTTTCCGGAAGGGACCCGAAGCAGGACTGGAGAGCCGAAAGAATTCAGAAAGAATGGGATGATGATGCTTTTCAAGAAAATACCTGATGCCTTGGTGGTACCCATCACCATCAATAACTCCTGGAAACTTTTCAAACACGGGAACTATCCCATAGACCTGGGCGTGAATGTTAGACTGAAAACTCATAAGCCTATCCCCGTTAATTCTGAAGAACCGGAAAGCCTCGCTGCAAAAGTAGAGCGAATTATTACCGCCGATATTATTTAAATCCTACTTATGTCTGAAAATACCCTGATAGAGAACACGATCAAATTCGTGAAAAAGCGTCTTGAAAATGCCGAAGGAGGCCACGACTGGTTCCATATTGAACGTGTGCTTAATAACTCCAGGTTAATAGCGGAAGGTGAAAAAGCAAATCTCAAAATTGTTGAATTAGGCGCTCTGCTACATGATATAGCAGATTCAAAATTTCATGGTGGTGACGAGACGGTAGGCCCCAAAGTAGCTTCAGAATTCTTAAGATCTCAGGTAGTTTCAGAAGATATAATAGATCATGTTATTAAGATCATCCAAAATATCTCTTTTAAGGGAGGAAATGTAGATCAAAAATTTACTTCAACAGAGCTTGATATCGTTCAGGACGCCGACAGGCTGGATGCTCTTGGAGCAATAGGTATCGCCAGAGCATTCAATTACGGAGGTTTTAAAGGAAGAGCTCTTTATGATCCTGAAATAGAACCTAACCTGAATATGAGCAAAGAAGAATACAAAGCTTCAACCGCCCCAACGATCAATCACTTCTATGAAAAATTGCTCATCCTGAAAAATCGAATGAATACCGAAACAGGTAAAAAGATTGCCGCAGAGCGCCACCAGTTCATGGAGTTGTACCTGGAACAGTTCTATGGAGAATGGAAGGGTAAAAAATAAAATGACCGGTACAATTCGCACCGGCCAGTTTATTTAATTTTCAGTATTCAAATTATCCCTTTACAGGTTTCAGATTCTCATCTTTAAGATGTTCGGCAAAGAAGCCCATCATAGCTTTATAGAGATCCAGCCTGTTCTCTTCTTTCCCAAAACCATGTCCCTCATCATATTTAACCATATAAGGCACCTCAACTCCACGCTTTCTTAAGCTTTCAACGATTTGATCTGCCTCATCGATATTTACACGAGGATCATTTGCTCCCTGCACTACGAATAGCGGTTTTTTTATTTTTTCTACATGCAAGGCAGGAGAGATCTCGTCCATAATTTCTTTCTCTTCAGGAATATTTGGGTTATACCAGATCTTATAAAGTATCTCGCGGTATTTTTCCCAATATGGAGGGATGGTCTCCATAAATGTGTTCAGATTACTTACACCTACATAATCCACTCCGCAAGCATATTTTTCAGGGGTTTTAGTCATTCCCCTTAGAACAGCGTAACCACCGTGACTTCCGCCATAAATAGCTACTTTATCTTTATCTACCCATCCCTGGTTGATCACGTAGTCGATACCATCTTCCACATCGTCCATGGCCTTTCGGCCTATCTCTCCAAAACCGGCTTTTAAGAATTCTTTCCCGTATCCACCGGAAACTCTAAAATTAACATGCAAAGTTGCATATCCCCTACTTGCAAAAAGTTGTGCTTCAGGATTAAAGCCCCAGTTATCACGAATTCCCTGAGGACCACCATGAGGATTTACAATAAGAGGAACTTTTTGACCATTTTTATAATCGTTTGGTAGGGTAATATACCCGTGAATATTAAGCCCATCACGACTCTTGAAGCTAATTGGTGTCATTGAAGCCATATCCTCCGATTTTAATTGAGGCAAAAGCTTATATAACAGCTTCACTTCATCCTTCTCTACATCGAATAAATAATACTCTCCAATGATCTTATCGCCGTTAACAAGAACCATGTATTGCGTTTCATCGTCTGTTTTTCCAACAGTGAAGAATTGCTTCTCACCAAACTCCTTTTTTAAACGGGCATGGATCTTTTTATAAGTATCACTTACCGGGACAATCACTGTCTTTTCTCCGGTATACCTGAAATAGTCAATTTCATAGTCGCGCTTTCTGGAAAGCGATATCCCTGATACATCGAAAGTATCATTGCTGAATACAGTCTTTATCTTTTTATTTTTCTTCAGGTCATAAAGCTGTATTTCGGTTTTATCACCCTCCAGGTTAGATACTACATAGGCGTCATCAGGATTTTCAGAATTTGTATTAAAAGAGGAAATTCCAAAAGAGTCTCCAAATTCAGTAAGTTTCACCCTTTGAAATTCACCATCAATCTTATATAAAAGTTCAGTATTCACTCCATCTACAACACGCGTAATAGCACGAAGGTTTCCTTTTCGATCAAAATCGTAAGCTGCGACGGGCGCATCCCCTTCTTCAACAGTATAAAGCTTAGTGACCTCTCCGGTATTTATATTCAGCCTATAAGGCTCTTCCTGCCGAGGATTATCCTTATTCATTTGTACAATAACATGCTCCTCATCTTCTTTTAAGGTAGCAATGATATTCACTCTAACGCCATCAAAAGGAGTCAGATCGCTATCGTTTTCACCGCTAACATCTACGCCATAGACATGGTAATTTTCATCTCCGCCCTTATCCTGGAGATATAAAATACGGTCCTTGGTTGACCAATAGAATCCGCGTATCAAATCCTCCCTTTGTTTTTTAAGCAAGGTTTCCTTCTGGGTGTCTGTTTCTTTTATGTAGATATCCCGCTCTCCGGAATCTCTACGTTTCATATAAGCGATATATTTTCCATCTGGAGACAGCTGAAATGAATAAGCTTCCGGAGTTTTAAAATAATCCTCTACAGAATATTTATAATTTCCGGTTTCTAAAGCTTCAAGCTTTTCCAGTTCGGCTGTAGTGGATGGCAATGCAGTGTTTCCAGGTTTTTTCTTCACAGTTTTCTCTAGGTTTAATGGATATTCTTTCCCCATCTGGTTATACGTTCCTTTAATACTACCATTTTCAAATTCCCCTTTATAAGTCATTTGTAACTTGGCAGAGTTAATTGTCACAACCTTATCCTGCAAAACTACCGAATCGAGTTCGAATCCCGAAGCTCCCTGGGCAGGAACATCCAAAGTAGCTGTATAACCATTATCTGTTGGTGTAAAGTTGAAAACCAATTCCATTTCCATACCCTGAATTTCAAGGTTTCCGCTATAGGAGCCTTTTAATTCCTGTGCCTCCAGCGATGTTGCGAAAAGCATTATGATCAATGTCGTTGCGTATTTTAAAAGTGATATCATAGTGTTTAATTTAAAAAAAGAGTTTAATGAATAAGTAAATAGTAATACCGAATATGACGCCAATAGCCGCCTTAATAATCTTTATGCGCTTTGCTGTGCCGATTTTCATCTGCTTGTTTTAGATTTTACCGGTTTCGAGTAAACAGCCTTCTTTGAACTTTACAGTGCTTTGTTGATATGAATTTTTGAACTGAAAAGTGATCAGGTCCAGAGAGTCATAATTTTCAATATCTCTTTTCAGCATATCATTTAAGCGTATCGCCTCAGTTTCTATGGAAGTCGAAAATGTGCAGTTCTCTAAAGTATAGCCTGCCGTAGAATTACTGAAGCCGTCTTCAACACTAAACTGAATTCCCACAGAACTTACATCTGAACTTACAATTTCACAATTGCAATTCTTCTGAAGTTTGGTTTCAATCGCATTTACCAATTTATTATTAGCCATGATACCCTGAGCAACTCCAAATCCAAAAGTGAGTCCTATTGACCCAGCAATTATTATGGTGAAGATTAATTTTACTGGTTTTCTTAACTTCATAACTGAAATGTTTAGTGGTTGATTTCCAGAACCAAATCTGCAACACAAAATTCCATTTAAAAAGAAAAGTCTACCCAGTTTTAAAAAAATAGGGCAAACAAACTACAGCTTTAACAACTGCAATTAAGGGAGTTACGGAAGAATTAACTTAGATGAAAAAGCGAAAATTTTTCCAACCCTATTTTTATAAATTTAGGGTTCAAAAGCACATTTTAGCTTATATTCTTGATCTCTTTGATGTAAAAAGAAGGATTCAAACCGGTATTTAGTTTAAAGTATTTACTGAAAGAATCAGCACTTTTATAACCTACCTCCTCGGCTATAGATTGAATTGAATAGGATCGAAAGATCGCATCATTCTTTAATCGAAGGATAGCATAATTGATTCGCAGATCGTTGATATAAGTATTGAAGTTTTTACCAAAATGTGAATTAACGACCTTGGAGAGATAAGATGTATTCGTATTTATCTTTTTTGCAACATTGTAAGAATTACAATCCTGTCTTAAGAAATATTCCTTTTCTTCCAGTTTTTTGAGACCCTCCAGAATATGTTGTTTAGTCTCTTCAGGTATATCATTACTGCTTTTCTCTTCTAATACCTGATCTTTGGTGTCGGTAATCCGTTCTGATTCATTAGCATTCTCAATTTTAAGAAACAATTCTTCAAATTTCTCTTCGTTCTTTTTTTTATTTCTATAAAAGCGAAGTAATACAACCAACAAGAAGAGAATGATTATAGAAGCTCCCAAAAAGAGGTAGTTAAGATAGGTCTGTTTTAAATTCTTTTCCTCCTTTATTGAGGATAACTCATTCTTAAAATCCTCTACTTCCTGAAGCTTTAAAGATTGGTTTACAGTATCCTTGATTTTACTAAACTCGGCTACAGTATTTATATACTTTTCAAGATAAAAATTAGATTTTTCTAAATCACCAGTATGTTTATATGCTTTGGCTAAAAGTTTATAATAGTCATCCATAAAACCCTCTTCTCCTACTTTGACCTGGTAAATATCGATGGCGGCCTGAATATAGGTTTGGGCTTTTTTATATTCTTTTTTAGCGAGGTACACTTCACCTAAGTCCTTATAAAACACTAGGGTATCACCTTTAGAAGAAGGCTGACAGAGCTTAAATGCCTTTTTCAGATTATTCTCTGCGTTAGAGAGATCATTATTTAGTATCTGGATTTTTGCCTTACTTCTCAGGAAATATTTCCTTCTACAGGAGTCCTTTTCCTGTTGGGTTAATTTTAAAGCCTTATTGATATAATGGGAAGCAGAGTCGCGCTGCTTAATATCGGTAAAAGCTATTGAGAGATAATAATAGGTTTGTGAAGTAGCCTTTCCTAACTCCTCAACTTCAAAATCTGAATCATCTAAAACATCTAAACTTTTATTATAAATTCTAATAGCCTCAGTATGATCGTTAACAGATGACCTTATGTATCCTATTTGTAGCAGTAATTTATGCTGAACATTTTTATCATTTATTTCTTCTGAAAGGGCAAGTGCTTCGTTATAAATATCCAGTGCTTTTCCAAATAGTCCTTGATAATAATAAGCCAGGCCAATTTGAAATAAAGAACTAACGGTTTGAGATTCTAATTCATGTTCGGCAGAAAAATCTCTTAAAGGCTGTAATGAGTCCTGAGCTCTATCAAAATTTCTATCCCAGATAGAAGCTTCTATAAATAAACTTTTAGCTGCAAATTGCTGCACAATATTTCCATCCTTCTCGGCTTTCCTGCGGTAATAATTTATGAGGTTAAAGTTGATATTCTCTTTTTCAAAACTACCTATTAAATCTCTAAGCTCTTCATAAGTCTTAGCTTCTAAAGAATCTTTTTGAGCAAATAGACTAAAAGAAATGAATAGGCAAAGAAACAAAGCAAGTTTGAAAAATTTCATAGAATTATAAAAATCACCGGGATTTTGAAGGACGCTAAATATACCTAATTAAAAATAAAGGCAACTTCTATTTTATCTCCTGGCATTTTGGGCAAAAATAGGTGCTTCTGCCTCCTACCTTTATCATTTCGATTTTCCCCTTTCCATTAGGGCAGTCTTCTCCTTCAGTTCTGTGGGTTTTTAAATATGAATTAGGAACTGGAACACCTTCTGTTTTACATTTTGTTACCGTCTCCAAAATGTCGACCATGTTTTTATACATCGTGTCCAGATCTTTTTTATCCAGGTTCTCCGATTTTGTTTTGGGATGAATGCCACTTTGGTACAACATTTCATCCACATATAAATTACCGAGCCCGGCAATAAAAGACTGATCCATTAAAGCGGTTTTCACACTTCCTTTTTTCTTTTCAAATAACTTATGAAAGTCATCTTTTTTAAGCTCGGTAGCATGCGGACCTAAATTCTGTTGTTCCTTAAAAGCTTCAATGCTGTTGGTAAGAAAAAGTTTCCCAAATCTCCTGGGACAAACAAAAGATAGTTTACCTCCATTTTCGAAGCTAACGGTTAGCTGTGCATGTTTCTGGATCTCATCATGCTGGAAATAGTCCATCTTACCGGTCATCCCAAAGTGTATGACCAGAAAGCCATTTTCCTTTAGTTCCATCAAAAGGTATTTACCAATCTGATGGCTGGAAACGAATTCATTCCCCGTCAGGGCCTCTTCAAAATCCTTTTTTGGAGATTGAAAGATCTTATCTGCTCCAAGATCAACTTTCACGATTTTTTGATGCAGGCTGGTGGAATCTACATATATTTTCTGGTACGCTACTTCTGGTAACTCGGGCATAATTGTTCATTTTAATTAAGTGTATTCACTAATTTCTATTTAACTAATTTAAGTTCAAAATAGATCATAGCCATATGAGATTTAACTTTTTACTTTACAGCTCCAACCTGGTAATCTGCTTTTTCCTTTTTCTTCTCCCTTGAAAAATAAGACATTCGCCATCATTTAGAATTAATCCATTTCCAGCAGAAAATGACACATCGGATTCATCATCTTCAATAATCTTCTTGTAATCCATTTTCCCCGCATCATTCAGACTAATCGCATATAGGTTCATTTTTTTCAACAAAGGTATTCCGAACTCGATACGATCATTTGTCATTTCTCTCACCTCTTCACTTCCGTTTATAAAAAAGTAGATTTTCCCATTTCTGTAAACAGATGTATAGGATAGGTATGGTGAAATTTTTCTACTGGCTTGGGATTTATTAATATTCCTTGCCCAGATGAGCTTGCCAGAGCTATCCAACTTAGCACTAATTATGTCTTCGTAATGATAGATTATATAGTTCTGCATATTCATAAAGTGAGAAGTAACATATCTCTCCTCTCCATTTAGGATCAATTCATTTTTTTCGTTCACATGAACTTCCTTGAATCGAATATTGCGTAATTCCTTCTCCTTCTCCTTTCCATATTTATCAAAAATGAACTGATCTGTAAAGGGTGAATATCTCCAAGATTTAATGGATAAATTATCATTATCAATACCAAAATGAACCAGTCCTTTAAATCGGTTATCATTTTTTTTCAGAATAGAAGCCAATACAAAACAATTCGCCGTCATTGATTACAGTAGTTAAGGAACCCACGTATTTTTCTGCGGAACTGAAAGTTAGCTTCTCTCTTTTTTCTCCATGAATTTTATACAATTCATACTGATATTTACCTCCCTCATCTTTGTTTTCTGCTTTTTCGGTTTTAACCTTTCCAAGCATATAAACCGTTCCATTTTTATCTATATCTACATTCTGGAGCTCAAAATCCTTATCCTTGATATTCCTTTCAAACAAATGGGAGTACAACTTTTTCATTTTCTTATTAAATACGTGAACCTGCCTAAGTTCACTATCCTTATCCTTAATATCCTGGGTGATCACAAAATGTTCACGATCTTTTGAAATTACCATATTTCCAAAAAAATCACCATCTACACCCCCAAAGTTAATAGGTACAAAAGCAACGACTGCAGCCAGCTTCCTAAACTTATTGAAATCTATACCTAGCATTTTACTTGCTTTGAAGTCGAAATTTTCAATTTGGGTTTGATGAGCCAAGTATTGAAGTTGATTTGCATCTCTATTATAATTCGCTTCCACCACGATGAGTTTTCCTTCATCTACAAAAGCTTCTAGTATTTTACTGTGCTTATTATCCAATTCAAAATCGTAGGAGCTTAAAAGATCTAAGCTGGAATCATAATGTTCTATATAGCAGCCTCTTTTGTAGGACCGGCCTATGAATAATCCTCCCTTACTGTCATCAACAGAGAAACTTAATTCGGTAAATTTCTTATCATCTTTAAAAACCTTGGAGAAAGTGGTTTCAATTTCTAAGTCATTAGATTTTTGACCATAAATTAGACCCGCACCGTTTATAAAAATAAACAGCAAAAAATAATACTTCATAAAAAATGATTTGTTTAAACCGGGGAAGATATAATTTTGGATATAAAATAACGCCCGAGCCTAAAATAATTTCATCTGCCCGTCCTTGTACTCCTCATGAAGTTTGCAGTTGAGTTTTGGTTTTTCACGATCTTTCAAGTATAGTTTTCGTGCTATCACGAACTGTTGCTTCACTTGATCTGCAAATTCTCCCTCACCCTTCATCCTAGTTCCAAACCTGCTATCATTCAAACTACCTCCGTGAATATTCTCAATTTGATTCAACACCCTGTCTGCCCTGTCTGGCATCGTTTTCCTTATCCAGTCACTGAAGATCTCGCCAATGGCACCATTAAGCCTCACGATCGTATAACCTACCCCAAGAGCTCCTCTTTCGGCTATCTCTTTTACCAGCGGCATGATCTCATGGCTATTGATCGAAGGAATTATTGGCGCCATCACCACGCTTACCGGGATATTCGCTGCCGATAATTTTTCAACCGTTTCCAGTCGTTTTTTAATACTTGCAGGTCGAGGTTCCAGGATCCTGCGTGTTTCTTCCTGGAGCGAGGTGATAGAAATATTAACGTGAACCAGGTTATCCTGTGCCAGCTCTTTAAGAATATCCATATCTCTCTGAATGAGCGCGTTTTTTGTGATCATTCCCACCGGATGCCGATACTTTAAAAAGGTGTGTAATAAATTCCTGGTGATCTTCAATTTTTTCTCGATTGGCTGGTAGCAATCGGTATTTCCTGAAAGAACGATAGGAACAGCCTTCCAGCTTTTACTTTTCAGTTTTTTCTCCAGCAATTCCACCGCATTTCTTTTCACCAGGATCTTTTGTTCGAAATCTTTTCCCGCACTGTAACCCCAGTATTCATGAGAATTACGAGCATAACAATAAATACAGCCATGCTCACATCCCTGGTAAGGATTCAGGGAAAAATCCATCCCCACATCGGGGCTGGTTACCTTGTTTACAATGGTCTTGGGAAAGGTTTCTATAATCGTGGTGCGATTGCTTTCAGCTTCCTCACCTTCTGAAGCGCAATAGTTGAGAAAATCGTCCCTTGTCTCATGACTGTGTTCGTGAAACCTATTAGAAACGTTCAATTGTGCTCCTCTTCCTTTGATATATTCCTCTGACGACATAAAGCAAAAATATGGAATTTTTCCTTTTTAAAGGATTATTTCCAAGTTTTGTAATAATAAAAAAGAGGTGATCGCTATATTTTTTTCGTCAAGTTTTCCCGAATCGTCGGGACAGAATGAGGTTTTAAAACTAACGATCGCCTCTTTAGTTGCTTCTATTTATTCGGGAAATCTGCTTTTCTCTTATTCAAGAATGCTGTAGTTCCTTCTTTAAAGTCTTCGGTACCAAAAGCACGCCCAAATTCATTGATCTCGGTTTCAAAACCATTTACTCCATCATCGTAATTTGCATTGATCGCCTTGATCGCACCAGAAATCGCCACCATGGAGTTCTTCATGATCTTAGAAGCTATTTCTTCAGTGAATTCAAGTAAATCGCCCAACTCCACCACATGGTTCACAAGATTATATTGCAAGGCCTGGTTCGCATCTATCATCCCCGCTGTCATGATCATTTCCATGGCGCGGCCCTTACCAACAAGCTGAGGAAGTCTTTGCGTACCTCCGTACCCCGGAATAACCCCAAGAGAAACTTCTGGAAGTCCCATTTTTGCGTTATCGCTGGCCACCCTGAAATGAGCCGCCAGGGCAAGTTCAAGTCCGCCACCAAGAGCGAATCCGTTTACCGCGGCAATGACCGGTTTTGGGAAATTCGCTACGTAATTGAATAGTTTTTCCTGACCATCTGCCGCAAGTCTTTTTCCTTCTTTAGGAGAATAATCTGCAAACTCACTAATATCTGCACCAGCTACGAAAGCTTTTTCACCACTTCCGGTGATGATCACCACTTTCACCTCATCATCGGTTTTTGCTTCCTTAAGAGCTTCATGCAGCTCCTGTATGGTTTCCCGGTTAAGGGCATTCAGTTTCTTTGGTCTATTAATAGTAATCGTTAAGATATTGTCATCTATCTCTTCTAATATGTTCTTGTAACTCATATATTTTATTTTGGAAATCGTACGTTAAATATAGTGCCTTTATTTTGTTTTGAAACAAAGCTGATACTTCCATTATAGGTCTCCACGATGTTTTTAACCATCGCCAGGCCAAGTCCCATTCCACTCGATTTGGTGGTGAATTTTGGTTCAAAGACCTTTTCTTTATTCTCTTCAGAAATTCCCGATCCATTGTCTGAGACAGAAACCAGCACGGTCTCTTCCTCTTCTTCTACCATGACAAGTATATGGGGATTCTCCACATCTTTTAAAGCCTGGGTAGCATTTTTAACGAGGTTGGTTATCACCCTGATCAGTTGGGTACGGTCAAATTTTGCTAATATCTCCTCTTTCTCTGATTTAAACTCAATGTAGTTCTCGTTGAAAATATCCAGCGCGAGCTTTACGATCTTTGGCACATTTAAAGTTTCGCTCTGCTGAGCCGGCATTTTGGCAAAATTTGAAAATGCAGAAGCAATAGAACTCATTGTATCTATCTGGTTGATGAGCGTATTACTGTATTCCTCTACTTTAGATTCTATATTAGGATCGTTCTTATCAAAATTACGCTGAAAGCTTTGCACGCTTAAACGCATTGGAGTAAGCGGATTCTTGATCTCATGCGCAACCTGCTTAGCCATTTCCCTCCAGGCCTGTTCACGCTCACCCGTAGCCAGTTTTACTGCACTTTCTTCAAGTTCATCGATCATACTGTTATAGGCTGAAACAAGAGCATAGATCTCCTCTGTGGCATTAGATAATTCGATCTTCTGATTTCTTTTATCCAGCCTGGTCTGGTTGATCTTTTCTGAAACGATCTTTAAGGATTTGGTGATGTATTTTGACAGGAAGAATGATAAGATAATTGCGATCAAAAGCATGAAAAGGTAAACCTCACCCATGCGTACAAGAAAATTATTCAGGTCACGGTTTAGCAAAGTATCATCCTGAATATATGGCAAGTAAAGTATCGCTAACGGTTTAAATTTTCCGTCGGTAACGTAACTGTAAGAGGATTGATATTTCTGACCGTTGACCTCAGATTTTTTTAAATAGCTTTTATCTGAAGAGTTTTCCAGCTTTCTTAGAATTGAGTTGGAAATTTTCACTTCTGTAGTATCCTTAAAAAAGGACTCCCCAGATTTAATGATCAGGTTACCTTCCAGATCATAAATATGGATTTGCATTTCGTGAACCTCAGCCATCTCATCGATCTTATCATTATCTCTGAAGATCTGCTCCATATTCTCTGTATCCACGACGTAGGTAGTACTGGCCAGCACGAATTTGATATTTTCCAGGATGGCTTTTTGTTTCCTTTCCAGCCTTTCTTCGTGATAATTTTCGGCCTCCTGTTTATACTGATAAACCGTTACACCAAAAATGAGGATCGAGGCTCCTAGCACCAATAAGATCATGGAGATAAAAATCCGCGTTCGTAAAGATAATTTAAGCAGTTTCATAGTTGCCGGCTTGCCTCAATTGTTACAATTATCGCACCATTTCAGGCATCTGGATTTTTTGCACGTATTCTTTTGTAAAGTTTTATTCCCAGCATGAGTATGATCGCGAGGACAAAAATACCAACAACCCCATAGATCCAGTTAATGGCATCTCTAACGATAACAAGGAAAATGACTGAAAATAAGATTAACGTAGAACCTTCGTTCCAGATCCTCATTTTATTGGAATTCCATTTTACCACGTCTTTCTGAAGCTCCTTGAAAATAAGGTGACATTTAAAATGGTAAGCGTATAATAGCACTACAAATCCCAATTTTACATGCATCCATGGTTGCTGAAGCCAGTCCGGGATCATAATAAGCAAGGTAAAGGCAAAAAAACTGGCGAGTATTGCCGAAGGCCAGGTGATGATAAACCACAATCTTTTAGTCATCAATTTTAACTGATTTGTGAGAATACTCTGCTCAGGTTCATCTTTCTGATAAGCCTCGATCTGATATATGAATAACCTCGGGATATAGAAAAGGCCCGCAAACCAGGTGATCACAAATATGAGGTGCAGTGCTTTTATGTAATTATAATACTCCATTATTCTTCAGCCTGTACAAATACATAGTTCAGATCCATTTCATTGAACTGTTTGTTAAATTCTTTGATCTCATCTGCCAGCAAGCTATCAAATTTATCCAGTTCAGCATTGATCTTTGCTGTAAGTTCATTCTTCACCATAACATCCTGGGTTGTTGGTGGGAAATCATCCATACTTACCAGACTGTTTAAATGCGCAAGTTTATTTGTTAGCTTGATTGGGAAATTCAACGGATCCTGATTACTTCTGTTCTTTGTTTGATAAAGCGCATTCTCGATCTCAGAAAGTTGCTCGCTAAGAGTTTCAGCCTTTTCGATGAGGGGCTGCACCTTATCGTTTCCTTTATACTGTTTCTGAAAATCCTTTAGCTGAGCTTCGATATTTCTAATTTTCCTGATAGAATTATGGGCTTTATCTACTGTCTTATTCACATCGCTAATAAAATCATATTGCTTCTGCATGCCTGCAATATCCGCTTCAGCATTTGCATCAGGTAATATTTCAAATTCCTGCGTTAATACCTCATCACCAACTTCCAAAACCACCTGATAGGTGCCCGGAACTGCCTGCGGAGCTTCGGTACTTGCCCACCAAAGGATCATACCTTCTAGTTTCTCAGCTCCTTTACCTCGCATATTCCAGGTATGCATATTCGCTCCTTCTTCGACCTCAAGTTTATTCTTGTCATCTGCGGTGCTAAAACTTTGAATAGTATCGTTAGAGGTGGTCAGATAACTAAGTTTTACTTCTTTATCCTTTGGATCCTTAAGATAAAAATAGGTCATCACTCCTGCCGGATGATTGGTCCCGGCCGTAAGAGATTTAGAAGAGCTTCCGCTCATCCTGTAACTATCTTTCGGCTTGAAAAGAAAATTTGAACCATTATCTGCTTTACTTAACTGATGAATAAGCGTTAGATCATCAATGATCCAGAGACTTCTGCCCTGTGTTGCCACTATAAGATTATTGTCTTTGATGGCAAGATCTGTAATAGGTACGATTGGCAGATTCAACTGAAACTTTTTCCAGTTTGCTCCATCGTCAAAAGAGATGTACATCCCGGTTTCGGTCCCTGCATAAAGCAGTCCTTTTTGCTCTGGATCTTCTCTCAAGACCCTTGTGAAATGTTCATTTTCTATTCCGTCAGTGATTTTTTTCCAGGACTTCCCATAGTCGGTGGTTTTATATAAATATGGTGCAAAATCTCCAAGTTTATATCGTGTCCCGGCAACATACGCAGTTCCCGCATCAAAAGAAGAAGGTTCAATACTGTTAATCATCATCCATTCCGGCATTCCCTTAGGAGTTACATTTTCCCAGTTCTCACCACCATCCTTAGAAACGTGGATAAGTCCGTCATCACTACCTGTCCAAAGAACTCCCTCCTTTACCGGGGATTCTGCGGCGGCAAAAATGGTGCTGTAATATTCTACGGAAGTATTATCCTGGGTAATTGGACCTCCGGAAGACTTTTGCTTTGACTTATCATTCCTGGTGAGATCAGGACTAATTTCTTTCCAACTTTCTCCTTCATTGGTAGTCAGGTGAAGGTGATTTGAAGCCGTATAAAGTTTATCAGGGTCATGAGGAGAAAAGAAGATCGGGAAATTCCACTGAAATCTGTATTTAAGATTCTCGGCTCCATGCCCCATGGGATTATCGGGCCATACACTCACACTCCTTACGGTACCATTCTCATGATTATATCTCGTTAAAAACCCGTCATAACTTCCACCATAGACGATATCGCTGTTTTCAGGATCTACGGCTATATGAGCGCTTTCTCCTCCTGCGGTAGATTCCCAATCGCTTTCATCGATATTTCCACCTTCAGTTCGATGTCTAATTCTTACTGTTGAATTATCCTGCTGTGCAGCATAAATTCGATATGGAAAAGCATTATCTGTGGTGACCCGGTAAAATTGTGATGTTGGTTGATTGTGATAGGTGCTCCAGGTTTCTCCGCCATCATAGGTCACCTGTGCTCCACCATCGTCACCCATGATCATGCGCTGAGAATTTTCAGGGGCGATCCAGAGATCGTGGTGGTCACCATGTGGAGCCTCATCTGAGGTAAAAGTTTTACCTCCATCTGTACTTTTATGGTAGTCTACGTTCAGTACATACACTATATCTTCATCTTCTGTATCGGCATAAATTCTGGTATAGTACCAGGCTCTTTGCCTCAGGCTGCGGTCATCATTAATTAGTTCCCAGGTAGCTCCACCATCATCACTTCTATAAACTCCGCCTTTATCTTTATTTTCTACAATAGCCCAAACCCGTTCGCTGTTAACCGGAGAAACAGTTACCCCAATGATTCCTAAGGTATCCTGCGGAAAACCTTTATTTTTTGAGATCTCTTTCCAACTCTCACCGCTATCTGTACTTTTCCATAAAGCTGAACCTTCTCCGCCGCTACTCAGGCTGTAAGGCGTTCTTTGAACGTTCCAGGTAGAAGCGTAAAGTATCCTTGGATTATTAGGATCCATGGTAAGATCGACCGCTCCAGATTGCGAGTTTGAGAACAATACCTTTCTCCAGTTCTTACCACCATCGGTAGATTTATAGACTCCACGTTCTTCTGTTGGCTTATAGATATTCCCCAGAACGGCTGCGTAAACAGTATTATAATCTTTGGGATGAGTTACTATTCTAGGCAGATGTCTGCTTTCTTTTAATCCACCACTGGTCCAAGTTTTGCCGGCATCTTCAGATTTCCAGATTCCGTATCCCGAAGATACATTCCCGCGAACGGTCTTTTCTCCTCCTCCAACATAGATCACATTATGATCGCTTTTTGCAACTTCAATCGCGCCAATAGATCCACCAAAATAACCGTCAGAAATATTTTCCCAGCTTCTGCCACCATTTTCTGTTTTCCATACTCCTCCTCCTGTAGCTCCAAAATAGAAAAGGTTTGGTTTATTTGGAACACCGGTCACAGCGGCACTTCTACCCCCTCTAAAAGGTCCTATCAGCCGATATTCCAGAGCATCGTATAATTTTTCATCATAGTTTTGAGCTGAGGTCTGCTCAATAAAAATTCCGTTGAAAAATAAGCATAGAAGAATGCTTAACTGAAATAGATTTTTATTCATAGAGGTGCTGGTTAGATAAGTTTTAAAGATAAGGATTTAAGTCAATTTTCAATAAGGCTTATTTCAGGGTCCTTACGATCTCACGGTTTAGAAAATAAGCGGTGATAATGGTTGAAAGAAGATCTGCTATAGGAAAGGAGATCCAAACACCGATCTCACCATAAAAATATGGCAATACTAAAACCAGAGGAATAAAGATGAATCCCTGCCTGGATAACGTTAATAGAAATGCTGGAATAGCCTTCCCAATGGCCTGAAAATAGGCCGCCCCGATCAACTGAATGGTCACTATAGGTATTGCTGCAAAAACCCAACGCATTGCTGAAGGGGTCTGTTCAATTATCGAAGCTTCATCGGTAAATATCCTTACGATATCTGGCGCGAAAAACATAATGCCCAGAAAGATCAAAAGGCCCATTACTGAAGAATATATAATAGCGGTATTTATACTTTTTCGAACCCTTCCAAATTTTTGCGCCCCATAGTTAAAACCGGCAATTGGCAGAAATCCCTGTGTTACTCCCAGCACAGGAAATAACGCAAACATTAGCATTCTGGCAATAATCGCATATACTGTTACCGAATCTTCACCTCCCAGATCAAAAAGAATATTGTTCATCAAAAGATAGGTAATGCTCACAACCGCCTGTCGCGCCAGGGTAACCGCACCAAGGGAAGACATTTCCTTTAAGATCGGGATATCCAGTCTAAAGTGCGTCGCACTTATCTTTAATTCTGAATTTTTAGATAAGAAGAACCATACGATATATCCCAGACAGAAAACGTAAGATGCTGTAGTAGCAAGCGCTGCACCCTGCATTCCCATATCCAACTGGTTAATAAGAATATAATCTAGGATCAGGTTGGCAACAGACGGGATGATCATCGCGGTCATCGCAAACCTGGGTTTTCCCTCTGCCCTTATCACATTATTCCCCATCATAGCCAGCGCCAGAAATGGGACTCCGCATAGAACAATGATATAGTATATTTTGGCAGGATCGAATATTTCCCCTTTTCCACCAAAAGCGGGAATCAGACTATCCACGAATATGAGACCTGGTATTACCAGCGCACTAGAAAGTAAGATAGTAAGCGTGATCTGGTTCCCAAAGGTCTTAAGCGCCTTATAATTATCATCGGCACCAAGGGCTCGTGAAATAATCGAAGAACCACCTATCCCAATGGCCATTCCCAATGCGGCTATAAAAAATGAAACCGGAAGCACCACATTTATAGCCGCAATAGCTATAGGTCCTATCCAGTTTCCAACAAAAATGGTATCTACAAGAATATTAAGGGACATAACCAAGATCCCGACAGATGCGGGAACGGCTTGCTGAATTAACAGCTTCCCAATAGGCTTTTCACCCAGCTCTTTAGAATTCCGAACGGCCATTAAGCCTCGACCGGCTTTTGGTGAGCCCATTCATCGATCCATCTCGATAAAACTTTTACCCATTCATCTCTGTCATTAAGACAGGGAACAACAGTAAATTCCTTTCCACCAACTTCATGAAAGATCTCTTCGCCTTCCATCGCGATCTCTTCTAAAGTTTCCAAACAGTCTGAAACGAATGCCGGCGTAACTATAGCCAATTTCTTCATCCCCTGTTTGCCGAATCTTTCAATAGTTCTATCTGTATATGGTTTTAACCACGGATCGAATCCTAGCCTGGACTGGAAAGAAACGCTATATGTATTTGGTTTCATCCCAAGATATTCAGCCACAAGACGGGTGGTCTCATAACATTGATGGCGGTAACAGAACTGATGAGCCGTAGAAGCCGACTGGCAGCAGGAGCCATCTATCTTACAATGCGAATTGGTAATATCACTTTTTCTAATATGTCTTTCTGGTACCCCGTGATATGAAAATAGAAGGTGCTCGTATTCCACATCCTTCAGGGATTCAGCAATACTGTTTCCAAGGGTTCTTATATAATCTGAATGGTTATAGAAAGGCGGAACAGTTGTAAAGCTCATTTCAGGGAAATGCTCTTTTCTAAGTTCTTCAGCAAGGACCAGAATAGTTTCGGTGGTGGCCATCGCGAATTGAGGATATAATGGAAAAAGTAAAACCTCATCTACTCCTTTATCATGTAATTCCTGAAGCCCCTGCTTGATACTCGGTGTGCCATACCTCATGGCCAAAGCAATTGGAATAGAGGTTTGATCATCGATCTTAGATTGTAGTCTCTCCGAAAGCACAATTAAAGGTGAACCTTCTTCCCACCAGATCTTCTGGTAGGCCTCTGCAGATTTTTTAGGACGTGTGTTCAGAATAATTCCTTTAACCAACAGCGTGCGTGCCCAGTAAGGAACATCGATCACGCGCTCATCCATAAGGAACTCACCGAGGTATTTCTTTACATCTTTTGGGTCGGTACTATCGGGGGAACCCAGGTTAACCATCAGTACACCTTTACTCATAATTTTTCTTTTTCAACTCAAAAATAATATTCTGTATAATTCTTTGTCCTTCTTTGCTATCGTAGTTTTCTATGATAGAATAATTTTTAATCCATGGTTGCAAATTCAATACACTTGCTTAAATGTTCCAGGAAATTTGGTTCAGAATAGGATTCTGAAGTATGGCCTAAACCTGTATATACAGATTTTCCGCCACCGCGATAATTCTGAAACCATGCAATGGGATGAAAATCCCCATTTTCGCCTCCTTCATATGAGTTTTCATCGACGGTCATTAAAATATTTAATCCACTACCAATATTTTCATAATTATACCATTCATCTCTTCTTTCCCAGGGTTCAGGTAAATGTTCCACCGTCAAATGCTGAGGCATTTTTATATTAATAACCGCCTCCTGGATTGGTGGATGTCCTGTAAAATAAGCTCCTACCAGCTCACCATACCAGAACCAATCCTGCTCTGTATCTGCAGCAGCATGAATACCGAAGAAATTACCGCAACTATCCATATAATTCTGAAAAGCAGTTTGTTCCTCCATATTCAAAATATCTCCCTCTGTATTCAGAAAAATTATAAGATCCAGAGAATTCAGGTCATTCTCGGTAAAAAAATTACTGTCCCGGCTAACAATGGTTTTGAAATTGTTCTCATCTCCTATTTGTTGAATCGCCTGAATTCCATCCTCAATCGACTCATGCCTGTAATCCTCGGTTTCATGAAAGATCAGAACTTTCTTCTGGGCAGTAAGGCTAATAGAAAATAGTAAAGTGATAAAAACGGTAAGAAGTAATTTCATTGATATTTAATTTACTGAAAGTGTATACTTTTTCGGGGTAGTACCGAATTTCTTTTTGAACCCGGCGATAAAATGGCTGGCAGTACTATAGCCAACTTTCAACCCCACTTCATTCACATTATATTCACCTGTTTCCAGTAATTTCCGGGCATACTCCATTTTATAATCGAACAGAAAACTATAAACCGAATCGCCGTAGATCTGCTTAAAACCTTCTTTCAGTTTTTTCAAACTCAATCCAATTTCTTCGGAAAGTTCTTGCAACGAAGGTGGTTCAGCCATACGGGCTATTACAATATCCTTAGCTCTTCTTATCTTTTTAATATTTTCTTCATCGCTTAAAAAAGGACATTGCTCAAGATCTGGGTTTTCAGCTTTATTAAAGTATAGACTCAATAATTCAAAAGCCTTGGCCTTGAAATATAAATTTTTAATACTGGGCGTTAGATTGAAGTTCATTAACTGGTTCAAAACCACTGCCATAGATGGAGAAATCGCCGCATCCTTATAATATTTCTTGTCCTTATTATCTGCACTTAAAAAAGTGATATAATCTGCCTCTTGTGAAAAAAGTGCGTGAAATTTTTTGATAGAGATCACCAGTGATATAAGCCAGGATTCAGGTTCTAAAGAAACATTCAAAGGCAAGTCCCTTTGAGGGTTATAAAGCAAAAGTGAATTCTCTTCGGCCAATGGCAATTCGTAATTACCATTATTAAAAAGAAACTTACTGGCACCTTTTACATTGAAATGGAACTGGATAAAACTATTATCTATTTCCCTGGACATGAGCTTGGTATCTGAAGTATCATTCTGAAACTTAAGAATGAAAAAACCATCTTCGATCTTTATCTCTTCAGAGATACTTACAGCGTTATTTTTTAAGTGATCTTCCATAGGATCCAATTTTTATTTATTTAGAATCAATCTAAACTAATCGCTCTAAACCGACTATCATTACTACAAAAGTAGGGCATTTTCATCTTTTCAGTCTTATTTTCATGATAATTATCATCTATCGACACATTTAGTGCCTCAAGCGTTACTTTTTGATTTAAGCTTATATTAATTTTGCTGCCGTGTCCACCTAAACAGATACATGGAAGATTATCACATTTCTAAAGGAAAACACTTTTATACCATAGGTTTAAGCTACAAGAAGGCCGATGCAGAGATAAGAGGCCACTTTAGCCTTACCGAGGAATCTAAGCAAAGACTTCTTGAACAGGCTAAAGAGGAAGGTATTGACGGTATTTTAGTGACTTCTACCTGTAACCGAACCGAGATCTACGGATTCGCGCAACATCCATTTCAGCTAATAAAACTGCTTTGCGAACATACTCACGGTACCGTGGAGGAATTCGAAAAAGTAGCTTATGTATTTAAGAACAAACAGGCGATCTCACATATTTTTAAAGTGGGAACAGGTTTGGACAGTCAGATCCTGGGGGATTTCGAAATTATTAGTCAGCTTAAAGTTGCTTTTATAAGATCTAAGAAATTAGGCCTGGTAAATGCATTCTTAGAGAGACTTGTAAATGCGGTTATCCAGGCCAGCAAGCGCATTAAGAATGAAACCGAGATCTCCAGCGGAGCTACTTCAGTTTCATTTGCCTCGGTTCAATACATATTAAAGCATATTGAAAATATTTCAGAAAAGAACATCCTTCTTTTTGGAACCGGTAAAATTGGAAGAAATACTTGTGAAAACCTGGTAAAACATACCAGGAACAACCATATTACTTTAATAAACCGGACTAAGGACAAGGCCGAAAAGATCGCCGGTAAATTTAACCTCATCGTTAAAGATTATGCAGATCTGCAGGCTGAGATAAGGAACAGCGATATTCTTATTGTGGCTACCGGAGCTCACAACCCTACTATCTCCAAGGAGCTTATTTATCCGAAAAAAGAGCTTTTAATTCTGGATCTTTCTATTCCAAAGAATGTTTCAGATGATGTTCATGAACTGGAAAATGTAAAGTTGATCCATCTCGATCATCTTTCTCAAATGACCGATGAAACCCTGGAAAGGCGCAGACAATTTATTCCTCAGGCGAAAGAGATCATTGCAGAGGTAGAAAATGATTTTAACAAGTGGCTGGAAACCAGAAAATTTGCACCAACCATTAAGGCTTTAAAGAAAAAGCTAAAAATGATGAAGGATGCTGAACTGGATTTTCAACGTAAAAAGATATCAGACTTCAATGATGAGCAGGCTGAAATTGTAAGTAACAGGATCATCCAAAAGATCATGAAACACTTCGCCAATCATTTAAAAGAAGACAGCCAAACCACAGATGAAAGCCTGGAGCTTATCCAGAAAGTCTTTCACCTAGAAGAAGTTACAAAATGAGCAAAGTAATAAGAATTGGTACCCGCGATAGCGAATTAGCGCTCTGGCAGGCCAAAACCGTACAAAATGCTCTTGAACACACAGGCCATAAAACCGAACTGGTCCCTGTGAAATCTACCGGAGATCTGAATCTGGATCAGCCTTTATACGAAATGGGAATTACCGGAATATTCACCAAAACCCTTGACGTAGCTATGATCAAGGGCGAAGTTGATATTGCTGTGCACTCCATGAAAGATGTTCCCACGGCTTTACCCAAAGGAATTGTAGAAGGCGCTGTGATGAAAAGAGCCAGCAATAAAGATATCCTGGTTCATAAAGGTGTTCATTTTTTAGAGGAAAAAGAAGGAACCATTGCTACAGGAAGTTTAAGGAGAAAAGCGCAATGGCTTCATAAATACCCAGATCATAAAGTGGTGGATCTTCGCGGAAATGTAAATACCCGCATGCAGAAGCTTGACGATAATGACTGGAATGGAGCAATCTTCGCTGCTGCAGGCCTGGAAAGGATCGAGATAAAACCAGAGAATTTCATTGATCTTAACTGGATGATCCCGGCACCAGCACAGGGTGCCATGCTAATTGTCGCGATGGAAGATGACGAATATTGTCGTGAAGCACTGAGGTTGCTGAACCATAAGGAGTCTGAGATATGTGTTCACGTAGAGCGCGAGTTCCTGAAAGTGCTTGAAGGTGGTTGTACAGCCCCTATTGGAGCTTTAGCCAGGATCGTAAATGATCATATTCATTTTCACGGAGCTTTATTCAGCTTAGACGGAAAACATAAGATAGATGTAGAGAAAAGTATTCCGGTTACCGAAGTTGAGAATTTAGGTAAAGATTGCGCTCTTGAAATATTGAAAAATGGCGGGAAAGAATTGATGGCCGAAATAAAGTCGGTTTTAAATAATTGATCAATGCCTACGGTTCTATCCACCAAAAAACTCGCACTTAACCAGAAAGAGTTATTGCTGAACAGCAGGATTGGATTGGTAGAATATGATGCCATCACTATTAAGTTCATTGATTTTAAATTAGAGAAAGACAAAATCCAGAATGCAATTTTTACCAGTAAGAATGCGGTGAAAGCAATTGAAAGGAAGGAAATTGAAATTGAAAATTGCTTTTGTGTTGGTGAAAAAACGGCTGCTATTGCCGAAGCCTATGGCTTGAAAATTTCGACAAAAGCGAATAACGCGAGAGAGCTGGCTTTGCAAATAGTAAAAGAGCATTCTGAAAAGGAATTTCATTTCTTCAGCGGAAATAAGCGAAGAGAAGAACTTCCAGAAATATTAAAAGAAAATAATATAAAATATAACGAGACCCGGGTTTACGAAACCAGCCTGAACCCAAAGAAATTCCAATCGGAATTTGACGGCATTTTGTTTTTTAGTCCCAGCGGAGTCAAGAGTTTCACTGAAAAGAACCCGTTAAATACAACGGCATTTTGCATTGGAGAAACTACCGCTTCAGAAGCCAGAAAACATACAGATAAGATTATTATCGCCTCGAAACCCACGATTGAAAATGTGATTACGAGAGTGGTCTCGGAATTAAAGAACAAATAAAACACTTCAGGAAATGATAAAGAACGACCTGTTTTTAAAAGCACTAAAAGGAGAATCTGTTGAACGTCCACCGGTATGGATGATGAGACAGGCCGGTAGATATTTACCAGATTTTATGAAACTAAAGGAGAAATATGATTTCTTCACTCGTTGCAGAACTCCGGAGCTGGCTACAGAAATTACGGTTATGCCGATCAGGCAAATTGGACCTGATGCCGCTATTCTTTTTAGCGATATCCTGGTGGTGCCACAGGCGATGAACATTGAAGTGGAAATGAAGCCAGGAGTTGGACCATGGTTACCAAACCCCGTAAATACTGCAAAAAAGGTTGAGGATGTTATAGTTCCAGATGTGAACGAGGAATTAGATTACGTTTTTGAAGCTATAAAACTAACCAAACAGGAACTGAATGATGAAGTTCCATTAATAGGTTTTGCAGGTTCTCCATGGACGATATTGTGTTATTGCGTGCAGGGCCAGGGTTCAAAAACTTTTGACAAGGCGAAAAGATTCTGCTTTATGGAACCTATCGCCGCGCATACATTACTTCAAAAGATCACCGATACTACGATCGCTTATCTAAAAGAAAAGGTAAAAGCGGGTGTAGATGCCATTCAGCTTTTCGATTCATGGGGAGGACTTTTAGAACCAAAAGATTACCAGGAGTTCTCCTGGAAATATATGCAACAGATAATCGACGCATTAAAAGATGAAGTTCCTGTGATCGCCTACGGGAAAGGATGCTGGTTCGCGTTGAAAGAAATGTCACAATCTGGCGCAGCTGCACTGGGAGTAGACTGGACTTGTGAGGCTAGAAATGCAAGGTATTTAAGTGGCGGACAGATCACTCTTCAGGGTAATTTTGACCCGGCGAGATTATACTCTAAGCCAATTGAGATAAAATACATGGTGAACGATATGATCAACGCTTTTGGTAAAGACAGGTATATCGCCAACCTTGGCCATGGAATCTTACCGGATATCCCGGTAGATAACGCAAAGGCCTTTGTAGATGCTGTAAAAGAATACCAGTCTGTGAACAGATGATACGCAGTAAAAGTTTTAGGGACGATGAAAATGAAAAGGCCGGGGAAGTCCTAACCGGTTTGCTGCAAGAAGACTTTATGCCAGATCTCTGGAGAAAAAGCCAGAGAGAAAAGGTTGATAAAGCGTTGGAGGAAATTATAGAAACCGGTCTATCCGGACTCTATGAAACTTTACCCGATGTATTGCTTCTAAAACTTCAAAGTAAAAGATTCACTGCAGACCAGTATGAACATTTTGGCGATCTTATGCTGAATATTTCACTTGTGGAGCCAGACCATACACAACAATTGGCCAGCCATGCGTTATTCTTTTACGAATATTCTCAAACTGAATCTAAAACATTTTCCTTCGGCCTGATCGAAAAAATAAAAGAAGCAAAATCCTTAAGTTAATGCGGAACGAGTTTTTAAAATATATAAAGGAACTACAGGATAAGATCACCTCAAAAATTGAAGAAATCGATGGTAAGGCCAAATTCCATGAAGACATCTGGAAGCGCGAAGAAGGCGGTGGCGGAAGGACCAGGGTTATCGAAAATGGAAAGGTTTTCGAAAAAGGAGGGGTTAATATCTCTGCAGTTCACGGTCCCTTGGCTCCGGCAATGCAAAAATATTTTAAGGTTGGTGACGTAGATTTTTTCGCCTGTGGGCTTAGCCTCGTGCTTCACCCAAAAAACCCGATGGTTCCTACAGTACACGCGAACTGGAGATACTTTGAAATGTATGATAAAGATGGTACCGTTATAGACCAGTGGTTTGGCGGTGGGCAGGACCTTACCCCCTATTATCTTTTTGAAGAAGATGCAAGACATTTCCATAAGGTCTCTAAAAAGGCCTGCGATTCTCATGGTTTTTCATTGTACTCAGACTATAAACAAAAATGCGACGAGTATTTCTGGAATGCACATCGTGATGAAGCCCGCGGAATTGGCGGACTTTTCTTCGATTATTTAAAAGGTGACAGCCATATGAAGATCGAAGACTGGTATGATTTTGTGACCGATATTGGAGATTCCTTCCTGGAAGCTTATGTTCCTATTGTGGAAAAGAGAAAAAACATGTCTTATACTGAAGAGAATAGAAAATGGCAGGAAATAAGACGTGGCCGTTATGTTGAATTCAATTTAGTACACGATAAAGGAACTTTATTCGGATTAAAAACCAACGGAAGGATCGAAAGTATTTTGATGAGTCTGCCACCTCACGTTCAGTGGGTTTATGACCATCATCCGGCAGCAGGCAGTCCTGAAGCTAAATTACTGGAAGTCCTTAGAAAACCAAGACCATGGGTTTAAAAGCTTTTTTTATAGTATTTCTTCTATTTGCTGCTTCATTTTCGAACGCACAGGATATAGAACTGGATTCTATAAAAGAGCTTAATTACATTCAAAAATTCCCAAACAAGATCACCGGAAGACTTTTTTATATAAATACTTCAAATTCTTTCGAATTTAAGGGAAGGCTTACGGACCAGCGGGTTTCACTTACACCGAATAAACAAAATAGGATAGGTGCCTCCATAGCTTTCAAAGCGATAAAGCTTTCTTATTCATTTGCGCCAGATTTTATGGCCGAAAATCAGGATAATGAGGACTCTAAACTATTTAATATTGGCCTTAGGACATATTTAGGTAAGTGGATGCAAACCCTGAACCTCTACAATGAAAAAGGGTTTTATCTTGAGGCGTACGGCCAGGAACTATATCTTCCAAGAACAAGCTCCCTGAAAATTGGCGGTAGCACAGGCTATATTTTCAATGAAAATTTCTCCTTCAGGTCAATCACCAACCAGGATGAAAAACAATTGAAAAGCGCAGGTTCATTCCTACCTCAGCTTATTTATTACTATACGAAATATGGGATCAAAGGGGATGGAGATAGTGGGCAGCAGGTCGATGAAAAATACCATTCGGTAGATGTGGCACTTTCTCCCGGCTATTATTACAACTGGGTTCCTACTAAGAATTTAATGATATCGGCCGGTGCAGCTGCCGGATTAGGCGTTAATTTTTCTAACGGCACAGATTCTGAAAGTTTGACCTCATTACTATATGATCTTAATTTCAGAGGAGCCATAAATTATGATTTTTCAGATTTTTACGCAGGAGCGCAGTATAGTTATCTCATTTTAAATCATAATACAGATCGCACCACATACACCGAAGATAATATTCCTTATTTTGAGGCTTTCATCGGATACAGATTTAAAGCTCCAAAGAAAATTTTAGACATTTCAGATGATGTCAATAAAAAGATTGATTCAATAAAAAATTAAATAACATGTTTCCATTAAGGAGAAATCGCAGGCTAAGAACGAACGAATCTATTAGATCACTGGTTAGAGAAACCATTATCTCTCCTAATGATTTTATAGTTCCGTTGTTTATCGTTGAAGGAAAAAATGTAAAAGATGAGATCGCATCTATGCCGGGATATTACAGGTATAGCCTTGATCTTATCGAGAAAGAAGTAAAGGAACTCTGGAACCTGGGCTTGAAGTCGGTTTTGCTCTTTGTAAAGGTGCCTGAAGATCTTAAGGACAATGCCGGTAAGGAGGCAATAAATCCTGAAGGCCTGATGCAACGAGCAATAAAAACCGTAAAGAACGCTGTTCCTGAAATGCTTGTAATGACCGATGTTGCCCTGGATCCTTATTCCGCTTATGGACATGACGGGATCATTGCTGACGGAAAGGTTTTGAATGATGACACTACTGCACTTCTTGCTGAAATGTCTCTTTCACACGCCAAAGCAGGAGCAGATTTCGTAGCCCCAAGTGATATGATGGATGGTCGTATTTTTGAAATACGCAGCCTGCTTGAAGATGAAGGTTTTGACGAAACTGGTATTATGAGCTATAGCGCGAAATATGCTTCAGCTTTTTACGGACCTTTTAGAGATGCTTTGGATTCGGCACCGGTAGACGCTAAGGATATCCCAAAAGATAAAAAGACCTACCAGATGGATCCTTCAAATCGCGATGAAGCCATTAGAGAAACACTGATGGATATCGAAGAAGGTGCCGATATAGTCATGGTAAAACCTGGATTGTGTTACCTGGATATCGTTAGAGATATCAAGAACGTGGTAAATGTACCGGTTGCGGTTTACCAGGTTAGTGGAGAATACGCGATGATCAAAGCTGCAGCTGAAAAAGGCTGGTTAGATCATGATGCCGTGATCCTGGAACAATTAACCGCTATTAAGCGTTCAGGAGCGAATATGATCGCTTCCTATTTTGCGAAAGAAGCAGTGAAATTAATTTCCTGAGAACCTGAAAAATATAACTAAATTTTTCAGTGCTGAATTTGTTTTCTCAGTAGATTTACACCGTGAAAATTAAGAAGTCTTCTTTTTTTAGTCTGTTCCTGCTGCAGGTTATTTTCCTAACCTCAGCCACCAATGCTTTTGCTTTCACCAAAGTAACTCCAGATCTTGATTCAAGACAGGGAGAATATTTAAGAACAGAGCAAAACACCAAGGCTGTAATTTTTGAAGAGAGTATTGCTGAAGTTAACTTTAGATCTTCACAGGAGAATGAAAATAATTTCTTCCCCCCGCATCTTAGTTTCAGTTTTACCGAAATTCAACATCAGGTAATTTCAGATGAAAAATCTTCTTCAGAATTTCAGCCTAACCAAAGAAATATATTAAAAACACAAATCTTTCCCTTCCATTTTTTCTGGTAATTAAACAGCTTATTTACAGGCTTTAAAAAAGCAAAATTTACTCGTTCCTTTTATGACCGGGTAGTTTTTCAATTACTTAATTAAAATAAAATGGATAAATCATCTTTAATGATCGGAACACTGTTGTTCGTGATCTTCATGTTCCCAATAATATACGTTTTGCTAAATCAAAAATCCAAAGAAGCGAAACAAAAAAAAGCCCTTAATACAATTGCCGGGAAACACGGCCTTACACTGGATAAATTCGAAACAATTGGCCACTTAAGTCTTGGGCTCGACAGTTCAAATAAAATTCTGGTAGCAATAGATCCTAAAATGGAAGTAGATCATTTAGTGATAGACCTAAAAAAGGTGAGCAAGGTAAATATTTCAAAAAACACTCTTCGTGTTGATTCCAATAAAGAAAGGATCATTCATCTTGGACTTCAGCTCGCAGAGCAAAATTCTTCAAAGATCACCGAACTGGTATTTTATGATGAAGAGGATTATGAAAGCACCGACGCTGACATACGCCTGCATGAAGCTAAAAAATGGGATGAGATCATCCATAAGAATCTTGCTGTATAAGCGTATTTTAGGTAAATTATTAACAGCCTTTCGTAACCCGAAAGGCTTTTTTAATTCCCTTTTATCATTTCTTTTTTAATAATTGCATTAAGAATATATAAATTAGCCAGTCTAACAGTCATTTAAGCGTATGGGCTTATTATTTTTATATGCATTCTTATCTATCTTCTTTTCTTTCATGTGCTCAATACTTGAAGCGGCACTGCTAAGTATTACTCCTTCGTACATTAAGATCAAGAAAAAAGAAGGGAAACCTTATGCTAAAATTCTAGCAAATTTAAAGCAGGATATAGATAAACCTTTAATTGCCATTCTTACTATCAACACGATCGCGCATACGGTAGGTGCAATCCTTGTTGGGGTACAGGCAGAAAAAACTTTTGGAGACGGAGGAAATTCTGTTGGGATCGTTTCTGCGGTAATGACCCTGGCTATTTTAATTTTATCTGAGATCATCCCGAAAACTATTGGAGCCACTTACTGGAAATCCCTTGGAAATTTTACGGCAAGATCGCTTACCCTAATGATCTTCCCGTTAAAATACACCGGAATTCTTTGGTTACTAATGTTAACCACAAAACTTATAGGTAAATCTGCTCATGTTAGTTCTATGAGCAGGGAAGAGTTTGCAGCTATAACCGATGCCGCCGAAGAAGAAGGCGTTTTTGAGGAAAGCGAAACTACCGTGATCAAGAACCTTCTGGTCTTTAAATCTGTGGAAGCAAAAGATGTGATGACACCATTTTCTGTTGCGATAACTGAAGATGAAAGCCTTTCTTTAAAGGAATTTCATCAAAATCATAAAAACCTGAAATTTTCGAGAATTCCGGTTTATGAAGGAAAATCGACAAACATCTCTGGTTTTATCCTCAAAGACGATGTGCTGGAAGAGGTTATCGATGAAAAAGGACATCAGCCACTTAGCGAAATAAAGCGTGATATCCTGGTCACGAACGATAATACCCCAATCCCGGAACTTTTCGAAATTTTTGTTCAGAAAAGAGCGCATATATCAATGATCGTAGATGAATATGGAAATGTTACCGGTATCGTAACCATGGAAGATATCATTGAAACCCTTCTTGGGCTTGAGATCATGGATGAAAGTGATAGTGTGGAGGATATGCAGATGCTGGCCAGAAAGAACTGGGAAAGACGAGCAAAACGACTTGGATTGATCCAGAGAAAACAGGATCAGGAAACAGAAGATTCCGAGGAGAAAAAAGAAGAACCGAAGGAAGAACCGAAAGACGAAGAGAAATCTGAGGAAGAGGAAAAGAATGAAAAAAGCCAAAATTGAGACTCCGTTGGGCATCGCTGAACTAACAGGAGATTCAGACGGTCTGTCCTCTGTTAAAGTTCTGGATGAAGGAATTATCTCTGCCGAGATACCTTCAGAATTAAAGGAAACAGCACTCCAATTGGAAGCTTATTTCAAAGGAACTTTACAAAACTTTGATCTGAAATTAAATCTTCAAGGCACAGATTTTCAGAAAAAAGTATGGAAAAAACTCCTGGAGATCCCATATGGTTCTACTACTTCGTATCTGCAATTATCAAGGGATCTGGGAGATGAAAAAGCCATCAGGGCTGTAGCTTCAGCAAACGGGAAAAATCCGCTTTGGATCATTGTTCCCTGCCACAGAGTTATTGGCAGCGACGGTTCTCTAACTGGTTATGCCGGTGGATTGCATAGAAAAAAATGGCTGCTGGACATGGAAAATCCACCCGTACAACAAAGTCTTTTTTAAAAAGTAGTATTTTAAAGCAACCAGAACCGGGATTTATTTCTGGTTCAGTTAAAATATTATTGATGAAAAAGCTATCTAAAGCAATTTTACTCTTCGTTGCATTCTTATTTCTAGCCTCCCTGATATTATATATTTCCGGTTATGAATACCTTTTTAAAGGCATCACCACCACCTACCTCACGGGCCATAAAACAGCCTTTATAGACGATTATACTTATTTTGACAATCATGTAATTCAAAAACCAGAGAAAGTTCAGGAATGGGCTTTATCTAAAGAATACAATGAGGCCACGGCCACTTCAACTCTGGATAGCCTTAACGAAGAATTGGAAACAGCTGCCTTTCTCATTATTAAAAATGATAGCATCTGGTTCGAGAAATATTACAACGGTTACAATGAAAAATCCCGGACCAATTCATTTTCAATGGCGAAAACCATTGTTTCTGCTTTAATGTTCAAGGCTATCCAGGATGGATATCTCGAAAATATCAACCAGCCTGTGGCAGATTTTTTTCCACAATTCGATGATAGGCTTACTATTGGAGACCTCTCCTCTATGTCATCCGGACTAAACTGGAACGAGAACTACTACAATCCTTTCGCCTCTACGGCAAGAGCCTATTTTGATGACGATATTAGAGAACAGATCCTAGACCTCGAAGTAGTAAGCGAACCGGGAAAAGAATTCAAATACCTCAGCGGAAATACCGAGTTGCTGGGCATGGTGATCGAAAAAGCTACCGGAAAAACACTGAGCAAATATCTAAGTGAAAGTTTCTGGAAACCCCTGGGGATGAATGATGACGCACTTTGGCAGATAGACAGCAAGGAATCTGGCATGGAAAAAGCGTATTGCTGCATCGCCAGTAATGCCAGGAATTTCGCCAAATTCGGTAAGCTATTCATCAATAATGGAAAATGGCAGGGGAAACAGTTACTAGATTCTGCATATATCGCTAAAGCTACTGAACCAAGATTTGAAGCAACTCCGTATTATGGATATGGTTTCTGGTTAAGTGATCATAACAAAAAGGATATCTTTTATATGCGCGGAGTTTTAGGCCAGTACGTTATAGTAATTCCTGAAGATGATCTCATTATTGTGCGGCTGGGAAGAAAACTTATAAGAAGCACGAACGGCGATAAACATTACAAAGACTTTTATATGTATATTGATGAGACTTATAAAATGTTGAATCATGCTTCATAAACTAAACCTGGAGAACATCCTTTTCCTGGATATCGAAACAGTGCCTGAATTCAGGAATTATTCTGAACTGGATGATGTAAAAAAGTCCTTATGGGAAGAAAAATCAAAATATCAACGGAAAGATGAATTCACAGCGGAAGAGTTCTATAACAGGGCTGGTATTTGGAGTGAATTCGGAAAGATCGTTTGCATCTCTGCTGGATTCTTCAGTTTCCGGGATGGAAGCCGACATTTTCGAATTACCAGTTTTAAAGGGGATGAAAAGGAATTACTGAACGATTTCAACAGGCTACTGGATAAATACTTTTTTCAACCATATAACCTTCTTTGCGCACACAATGGAAAGGAATTCGATTTTCCGTATATCGCAAGACGAATGCTTATTCACAATATGAGACTGCCAGCAAAGCTTGATCTTTTTGGGAAGAAACCCTGGGAAGTGCCTCACCTTGATACACTGGAACTTTGGAAATTCGGAGATTACAAGCATTACACTTCCTTGAAACTGCTTACCCACGTGCTTGGGATTCCTTCGCCAAAAGAAGATATTGATGGTTCTATGGTAAGAGATGTTTATTATGACAACGGCGAGTTAGACCGTATTGTCGAATACTGCGAACGCGATGTGGTAGCCATAGCACAAGTGATACTAAGATTAAGACAGGAAGTATTACTGGGCGATTCTGAAATTATCGCAATAGAATAACATTGACAGGAAAAACATACAAGGAAAAATAGTTTCAGCTAACAGATTTCATTTAACATTAAGTCGTTAATTATTAACACTTTATAGAATTGTTTTTAGGTTTTTTTGATTTATGAATGTTACCTTTATGTAGTGATTGAACATTTTTCTAATTAAAAACTCGATATTATGTATTTATATATTGAAATGTGGAACGTTACTACCAAATGGATGAAATTAAGCCGTGAAAAAAGAAAGGAACTCATGGATAATATGCATCAACGTGTAAGTAACATGAAAGCCAGCGGTGTAGAAAACCTTGGTTGGGCCCGTAATGATGAACATACTCCATATCGCAGTGATTACCGCTATATGACAGTTTGGAAAATGCCATCTATAGAAGAGGTCAAGGTTCTTGAAAGCAACCTAGAAAAAGTCGGCTGGTATAACTATTTTTCTCAGGCAAATTCAAGGGGTCAGCTTATAAACCAGGATGAAGCTATAAATTTTCTAATAGATATCCAGGAAAACTCAACTTCAGTAGTATAAAAAAAGCCGGATTTAATCCGGCTTTTTTCTTTTGGCAATTCAAATTTAAAGCTTGATAAACTTCTTAACGATCTCTTTTTGCCCATCGCTAAACCTGATAATATAGGTTCCACTGGTTAATTTAGACACGTTAATGGATTTATTCACTTCACCTGAAGCTACTTCATATCCTACAGAATTGAAGATCTTATAATCCAGTTTTCTATTGTCTGGAATAGCTACGTTCAAACGATTTCCACTTATTACTGGATTTGGGTAAAGGCTGGCATCAAAAATATTTGGCTCATTACCCAGAGCTTTTGAATTTCCAACAGCATTTCCACTAGCAGCAATTGTTGCAGCAGCCTGCCCAACATTTACCGTATAGTCTTCTATCTCTCCATAAGAAAAGGTTTCACATGCAGTTTGTGCCGAATTATACTTCATAGAAACTCTCATTCTGGTTGGACCTGCAGTTGCTGTGCTAGGAACTGTGAAAGATGCAGATAATGTTCCACTGCTGGAAGAGGAACCACTTACCGCTAGTTCTGAAGTTTCAAAAACACCATCTTTATCATAATCTATCCATATCTTCCAGTATTCAGTATAAGCGGTTCCAGAAAAACCGGTGCTTATATAAATAGTGTTGGAACCGTACGGAAGATTTGCACTTAAAGAAGTGAAATCCTGATAACCACCATTATTCCCGGTTGGATTGTTCAAATTATTTAATTGAACCAGGTCTATCCATTCGTAGTTGGAGTCGTTTCCTTTTGAAGAACAATAAGAAACTGAACTACCCAGGGTAGTTACAGAGATCGCATTGGAGCTTGCTGAAATATTTTCGGCCTCATCCTTCGCTTTTACGTAAAAGTCATAGGTGCTTGAAGAAGTAAGGCCGGTAATGTTCGAACTTGTAGAAGTTGTTGAACCTAATAGACTTCCGTCCATATAAACATCATATCCTGTAACTCCAACATTATCTGAAGATGCATTCCAATATAGGGTGGTACTGGTTTCAGTAGTCCCACTAGCCGTAAGGTTGGATGGCGCAGAAGGCGCTTCATTATCAGCAGTACCGGCACCGATCGATACCGTGTAATCCTCTACTTCTCCATAATTGAACGTTTCACAGGCTGTAGGTATTCCATTATATTTCATGGAAACTCTCATCCTGGTCTCTCCACTAGCAGCGCTGGAAGGAACTATAAACGATCCTGAAACCGGTGTGGTCTTGGAAGCGGCCTTGCTCCATACCAATTCTCCAGAATCTCCAAAATCACCATTTTGATTATAATCGATCCAAACAGCATATCCTTCGCTATAAGTGGTTCCTGTCCAGGTTGGAGTGATCGTAATCGTATTCGAATTTCCTTTGGAAAGATTTGTAGAAACAGAAGTAAAATCTGTATACCCGCTACCGGCAGAAGAGGTATTATCTATATCACCTAACTGAACTCTACTAATATATTCGTCTGCAACACTATTTCCTTTAGAAGTACAATAACTTACATCTCCATATTCGGCTCCTACTCCAACGGCATAAAAAGCGTTGGTTACGGCTATCTCCTCTGGAGAACCTGCACCGTAAAGGTCGATTGCAGACTGAATTCCGTAAGTTCTTGCATTAGCAAAAGTTGCGTTGGCAGAAAGATAAACGCTTTCCAGTCTATAGGCTATTCTTGCAGCCTTATCTATGCTAATCCCGTTTACATTGAACGAGTTTCCAATATCATTGGTACCAGATTTACCAACTGCCAGTATATAGAACCAATGGTTTAAAACACCACTATTGGTATGAACCCCGCAATAATCATTTTGATCTGTTGGCGTACAATTCACATTTTTCCAGTAGGTTCCTCCATAAGTATCGGGTTGACCTTCTGAGTTAGGGTCACTCATTGATCTTAAGGCAGCGCTTCCAGTTCGTCTTTCAATATCTTCCCCGATTAACCAGGTAGATTTTGAAGGTGCTGCGTAATATTCAACACAAGCTGCCCAAATATCAGAAAAACCTTCATTCATAGCACCCGATTCCTTTTGATAGGCCAGGTTAGCGGTTTTTTCGCAAACGGCATGACCAATCTCATGAGCAGCAACATCTAATGAAGTAAGTATATCAAAATATGTCCCACTACCATCACCGTAGGTCATCACGCTGCCATTCCAGTAAGCATTGTCATAGGCATTATCGTAATGAACGTAACTACGAATAGTCGCACCCTGGTTGTCGAAACTATTACGGTTATGAACACTGGAAAAATAATCATAGGTTCTTTCTGCTCCCCAATGAGCATCTAAAGCACCATTATCTTTTGCAGCATTATCGTGCTCTGCTGCCGTCCAGTTATTATCATTATCGGTGAAATTAACGGCATTACTGTAGTTGGTGCCGGTATTCATATCATAGGTCTGTATACCGTTTCCTCTGGTAACATCAGAAAGGATGTAAGATGAGCCGCTGATTGAAGTTTGAATACTTTTGGTACCGCTGTACCTGGTTGCAGCCGTTCCGGTAGCGAAAAAATCGTCTTCCAGCATTGACCCTTTTGATACTTTTATATTTCCAGAGCTTGCATGACTGAATTTACCAATATGCTTTATAGTCGCATCATATAATAGTACCTGCCCATTCTTTGCATCTATATAAAGATTCCCTCGGCTTACGGGAGCTGTGGCATAGATATCAAATTTGTAAGCTAGACGAACCTCTTCTTTAAAGCTCTTCTCATTTACGGCTTCAAATTCCATGGTTGGTAATAATATTAGTTCGCCTTCAGGTTTTTCATAACCTATCTTAGCCGCACTGGCTGGATCATCCCACATATAGGATTTTGCACCTATGTGCTGAACTGCCTTTCTAAAAGCTACCTGTGCCGAGATCTTTGGGGTGACCTCAACATCTTCTATATTGTAATATTCGCCGCTCATAGACTGGAGATCTTCACCTGCAGAATGAATAGTATAAGTAGCGAATTCTACCTTTATATCCTTATAGAACATCTGAAATTTGTCGTGCTTAAAACCTGAATTATCTCTTTCAGATTTTATCTTTTCAAATCTAGATAGCTCGTTCAATTTTAACTGCTCCTTGAACAGTTTTCGATCATCACTGGATTTATAACTGGAATTCTCTTTGAATACGATGAGGGTAGGTTTCCCTCTTTCGTCATTGATCCGTTTTTTTACATCCTTGTCGGAATCCTGAGCATTCGCCTGGAATGTAAATAGGGTTAATCCCGCCAATAATGCGGAATTAAGGAGTAATTTTTTTTTCACGTTAATAGGGTTTTGTTTGGTTTTTACTGCCCTAATGTAGGAGATTATAACATATTAATAAAGTTTTAACTCCTTTTAACGATTTATTCTGCATTTCATCGATGATAGAAAACCTTGTTAGCCCAGACTATAAAAGGATGTAGTAGATGATGTTAAAGTTTTGAGTATCATTCAAAACCGTCATCTAGCACATCCTTTTTGGATATAAAAAATTTTTCTTCTAGTTCAGGACCATTTCAGGGATGTCACCTTCTACTACTAGTTTTCCCTCTGTAGCTTTTTGAATTTCCTCTACGCTAACACCTGGTGCTCTTTCCAGTAGTTTAAAGCCCTCATCAGTCACCTCGATAACAGCAAGATTTGTTACGATCTTAGTTACACAACCTACTCCGGTTAGGGGTAAAGAACATTTTTTAAGCAATTTAGAATCACCGGCTTTATTGGTATGCATCATGGCAACAATGATATTTTCTGCAGAGGCTACAAGATCCATAGCGCCGCCCATACCTTTAACCATTTTACCGGGAATCTTCCAGTTAGCAATATCTCCGTTTTCAGCGACTTCCATTGCGCCTAGAATGGTAAGATCTACATGTTGACCTCGTATCATTCCAAAGCTCGTGGCAGAATCAAAAAAACTTGCTCCTGGTAAGGCCGTTATTGTTTGTTTACCTGCGTTGATAAGATCTGCGTCTTCCTCGCCATCAAAAGGAAAAGGTCCCATACCAAGGATGCCGTTCTCACTCTGAAATTCTACCTGTATATCGTCTCTTACAAAATTCGCCACCAGAGTTGGAATCCCTATTCCGAGGTTTACATAATACCCATCTTTCACCTCTTTGGCTATTCTTTGTGCTATTCCGTTTTTATCAAGTGCCATAATTATGCTTTTTGTCTTACCGTGCGTTGCTCAATTCTTTTCTCATAGTTCTTACCTTCAAAGATCCTTTGTACAAAGATTCCGGGTATATGAATTTGATTAGGATCAAGTTCACCCGGCTCCACAAGCTCTTCCACCTCTGCTACGGTGATCGTAGCCGATCCGCACATTACAGGATTGAAATTTCTTGCTGTCCCCTTGAAAATAAGATTCCCGGCCTTGTCGCCTTTCCAGGCTTTTACAAAAGCGAAGTCTGCTTTAAACGCTTTTTCCAGCACATACATTTTGCCATCGAATTCACGTGTTTCCTTTCCCTGGGCAACTTCGGTTCCGTAGCCAGCCGGAGTATAAACGGCGGGAAATCCCTGTTGTGCAGCCTGGCATCTGGCCGCTAGAGTTCCCTGCGGAATTAATTCCACCTCAAGTTCTCCACTAAGCATTTGTTTTTCGAAGATCGCATTCTCCCCAACGTAGGAAGAAACCATTTTATCGATCTGTTTTTTATGAAGCAATTGTCCCAGACCAAAGTCATCGACTCCGGCATTATTTGAGATACAGGTAAGATTTTGCACATTTAAGCGAACAAGCTCAGAAATGGCATTTTCGGGAATTCCGCATAGTCCGAAACCTCCCAGCATAAACGTCATTCCGTCCTTTACACCTTTCACGGCCTCCTGCACGTTATCAACAGTTTTTATGATCATTTTTTCAGTATTTTAACCGAAAATACAAAAATAAAAATGTGGTTACAACGCTAAATAGCGACTTCCTTGATTTATATGGAAATAATCGTAGATATTTTTGAGAAAATTCTAAAAATCAAGCTCATCTGGAACCGAATTATCAGTTTTTCGTGCTGCACCGTAATTATCACAGTTCACTTCAATACTTAAATTCTCAGGTTTTTCAAAAGCTTCTTTTGAAACGTCCAATTCTGGATCTGCATATACATCTTTCATATACATTCCCCAAATTGGAAGCGCCATTGCCGCACCCTGACCATAAGTGATCGAAGGGAAATGTACCGCCCTGTCTTCTGCTCCTACCCATACACCGGTAGCAAGGTTTGGCACCATTCCAATAAACCATCCATCACTCTGGTTCTGGGTGGTTCCGGTTTTACCCGCAATTGGATTAGTGAAATCGTAAGGATAACCAGTCATGGCGCGCTTATAATCTATTCTGTTAGTTCCCCAGGATCCCCTTAACCTGGTACCAGAACCAGATTGGGTAACTCCTTCCAGTAAGTTAACGGTTACATACGCAGCTTCTTTACTCAAAACATCTCTGGTCTCAGGAACGTGCTGATATAATACGGTTCCGTTCTTATCTTCAATCCTATTCACCACAACAGGTTTTACGTAAACCCCCTGGTTAGCAAATGTGCTGAAGGCAGAAACCATCTCGAATAGACTAAGATCTGCAACCCCTAAAGCGATAGATGGTACCTTAGGAATATTGGAAACATCTACCCCTAACTTTTCAGCAAGATCTATTACCGGTCCCGGGCCCGTTTTATCTATAAGCCTTGCCGTTACCGTGTTAACTGACTGCGCAAGGGCGTCTTTCAAAGTAAGCATTCCTTCGTAATCACCATTACCCGCGTTCTTAGGAGACCAATCATTCTGGTTTCCGTGCTTACCGGCCTCGATAGTAAATCGAGCTTTTGGCAAGGTATCACAAGGAGAGAATTTTAACTGATCTATCGCGGTAGCATAAACGAAAGGCTTAAATGTAGAACCAACCTGTCTTTTTCCCTGCTTTACGTGATCGTATTTAAAATGCTTGAAATTTGTTCCTCCTACCCAGGCTTTCACTTCCCCGGTCTGTGGTGCCATAGACATCATTCCTGCCTGAAGGAATGATTTATAATACAGGATAGAATCCCTTGGAGTCATTACTGTATCTATAGTTCCTTTCCAGCTGAAAACACGCATCTCTGCATCTTCAGTAAAGGATTTTCGTATTTCTTCTTCAGATTTGTCCTGAGCCTTCATTTTTCTCCAGCGCTCAGATCTTTTCATAGCGCTTTCCACGATGCCATCCACTTCACTTTTATCTATATCCCTGAATGGAGCCGTTGGGTTACTTTCATTTTGACGGTCAAATTCCTGTTGAATATGCGCAATATGTTTTGTTACTGCGTTCTCTGCGTATTCCTGCATTTTTGAGTCGATACTGGTATAAATCTTTAGACCATCTCTGTAAAGACTATATTCACTGCCATCTGGCTTTGGATTTTCTTCGATCCAGTTTTTCATGAATCCTTGAAGATATACCCTGAAATAAGTTGCCATTCCTTCATCATGACCTTCAGGAGTGAACTCAATTTTCATTGGTAACTTCTGAAGAGAATCCATTTCGGTCTCAGAAATAAATCCGTTCCTGTTCATTTGTTCAAAGACCTGGTTTCTTCTGGATTTTACCAGTTCCGGTCTTCTCATTGGATTATATAAAGCTGAGTTCTTCAACATACCAACAAGCACTGCAGATTCTTCAATCTTTAGCTCTCTAGGCTCTTTATCAAAGTAGATCTTTGAAGCAGATCGTATTCCGACTGCCTGGTAAACAAAATCATACTTATTGAAATACATGGTAATAATTTCCTCCTTGGTATATTGTCTTTCAAGCCTTGTGGAGATAACCCATTCTTTCACCTTCTGGAAAACCCTTTGCAGATCATTCTGAGCAACATCTGCGGTGAATAATTGTTTAGCCAGCTGCTGAGTAATAGTACTCGCACCACCCCGTGTACCAAGGAATACCGCCGCACGAACCGTACCTTTGGCATCGATACCTGCATGCTGGTAATATCTTTCATCTTCGGTTGCCACAAGTGCCTGCACTAAATGCTCGGGAAGATCTTCATATTTAATTGGAGTCCTGTTTTCGCTATAATATTTTCCCAGGGTTTTACCATCTGAAGAAAATATTTCGGTGGCAAGATTGGTTTCAGGATTTTCAAGCTCTTCAAAGGTTGGCATTTTTCCAAATGCTCCCCAACCTGCCAGAAGAAAAATAAGAATGGCTGAAAGTATTCCAATTCCGAAAAGCGTCCAGAAGCCAATTATATATTTTCGATTGCTATGAGCAGGTTTTTTAGTTTTTTTAGTTGTGCGGGCCATTATTTATATCACAAAAATTAATTATCGCTGTTTTCGATCCTGAATCCGACATGGGTGATGCCTTCCAGTTCCTGGATTCCATCTACTTCACCATTCTTGCGCATTGCCTGTTGAATGGTCACTTTATACTGTCCGGGTTCATCAAATCTAACATCCTCTTTATACCAGAGCTTACTTTCTTTTACATCACCAAATCCCGTGCCGAGCCATTCACCACTGGGTTTCGTCATTTCGTATTCCAGGGTATCACTGATAACTTTTCCCTGAGGAAATTTGATTTCGGTGATTAAAAAAAGGTTACTGTATTCGTATTCATTGTTATTCCTGATGTTTATGAAAAGGTCATAAACCTTGCTGGAATCTATATTGTTAAGTTCAAAAGTAACTACCGAATCCTTATTCCAGCCACTTAGAGATTTATACTCGTCATACACCCTATTCCGGTCACATGAGGAAAAAGCAACGATCATAAAAGCTAAAAAAGACACAATAAAAGCACTACGCATTCTTAGATCTTGAGGAATTACCTTTACGTTTTTTTCTCTTTTTATTATTGCGCTTTTTGCGCTGTTGTTTAGGCTTATCAAATCGCGTTAAACTGTCTTCTCCAACGGCATTATTAAAGCTCTTGGTTTCGGTTTCTTCCATTTGCAGGTCCAGAGCATATTCTTCCAGGCTGCCTACAGGCTCATCTTTTTTATTCTTGGCAATTATCTTATTCGCCTGTTCTGGCGTTAAAGTATGCCAGTTCATCCATTCCCCTTCATATGCATACCATAAAAGCCCTTTGAATATGTCGATCTTCTGACATACCGCAGTTCCTTTTTTGGTCTTTAATTTAACGTCGGTTTTTGGAAAAGATTTTAATGCTTCCAGATAAGTATCCAGTTCGTAGTTCAAACAGCATTTAAGTTTACCACACTGTCCCGCTAATTTCTGCGGATTCAGGGATAATTGCTGATATCTCGCCGCTGAAGTACTTACAGATCTGAAATCTGTTAACCAGGTAGAACAACAAAGTTCACGACCACAGGAACCAATTCCTCCTAATCGCGCTGCTTCCTGACGCAGACCGATCTGCTTCATTTCTATACGGGTATTGAACTCACGGGCAAACTCCTTGATCAACTGACGGAAATCTACACGATCTTCAGCGGTATAATAAAAAGTACATTTTGAACCGTCTCCCTGGAACTCGATATCACTGATTTTCATGCTCAAATTAAGCCTGATAGCGATCTGCCTGGAACGTTGTTTTATCTTTTCTTCCCGGTCCCGGGCTTCCTGCCATACATCGATATCCTTTTGGGATGCCTTTCTATATATTTTAAGGATCTCGCCAGAATCTGGATCTTCCTTCTTCTTTTTCATCTGAACCCTAACCAGTTCCCCGGTAAGAGTTACAATTCCAACATCATGACCTGGACTTGCCTCTGTAGCCACCACGTCGCCGATACTCAGACTTAATTTTTCGGTATTTTTAAAGAAATGTTTGCGGCCGTTCTTAAAGCGAACTTCAACAAAATCGAACGGTTCTACACCCCCGGGAAGGGACATATTAGAAAGCCAATCGAAAACGGTAAGTTTATTACATCCGTCGGTTCCACAGGTTCCATTGTTCTTACATCCTTTCGGCTGACCGTCTTTGCCGGTCGAGCAACTTGTGCAAGCCATATATTATATATATTGAGGAAGTTACTTTAAGGCGTTTCGATTTATTCATCATTCTGTCCTACCATTCAGGTAATTATCGCAGAATCTCCTTCATCTTCAACAGGCTAAATTTTAGCCAAACACGCTATATAAAGCACCTCCTTGAGGTTCATAAAAATTTTCAACAGTAAATATACCAATATTAATTGGCACCACCATTTTAGAAAACAACCCTATTGCTTAAATCGCAAAACTTCAGATCTTCCTTTTTTAAAGATCTTATTACTGGCTCCCTTACCTTTTCGCAAAGCTTTTTGCTCTTCGTATGGCAGCGAAGCTATCTCCTTACAATCGTCTGAACAGCAATTGTTCATTTTTTCAGCGCATTCTTCACACTGAATAAATAGTAAATGACAGGCTTCATTAGCGCAATTTACATGAGTATCACAAGGTTTTCCGCATTGATGACACTGTGCAATTACATCTTCTGAAATTCGCTCGGCACGTCTGTGATCAAAAACGAAGTTCTTACCAATGAATTTATTTTCAAGCTTCTGCTGCTCAACCTGACGGGTGTATTCAATAATACCACCTTCAAGCTGATAAACATTCTTGAATCCGCGATGTTTATAATATGCACTGGCTTTTTCACAACGAATACCACCGGTACAATACATCACCAGGTTTTTATCTTCCTTGTAATCTTTAAGGTCTTCTTCTATGATAGGCAATGAATCCCTGAAAGTATCCACATCTGGAGTGATAGCTCCCTGAAAATGACCAATTTCACTTTCGTAATGGTTTCTCATATCCACCAGAACCGTATTAGGATCGCTAATAAGTTCATTGAACTTAGCAGCATCAACATGTACTCCTTTATTGGTGACATCAAAAGTATCGTCATTCAATCCATCGGCCACGATCTTGGTTCTAACCTTTACTTTTAATTTAAGGAAAGATTTGATGTCGTGTTCAATAGCAATATTCAAACGAACATTTTCCAGGAAATAGATATCATCTATAAAGGCCTTGAATTCTCCAAAGCGTTTCGCAGGAACTGAAAGCTGGGCATTAATACCTTCATGGGCCACGTAAATTCTACCAAGAACATCCATCTGGTCCCAGGCAATGAATAAATGATTTCTGAACAGTTCGGGATTTCCGATCTTTGCGTAAGCATAGAAAGAGAGCGTAAGCCTGTCTTCTCCGGCTTCTTCTAAAAGGGCTTCTCTTTCTTTAGCGCTCAATTTATTGTACAGTTGCATGCTATACTAATATTTTAAGTGTTAAAGAAAATTTTTGCAAAGATACATTTTTCCCTTAATAAGCCATAGCCGAATGTTCGCATTACAACTTGTCCAAATTTTTGGAATAATTCCATAAATCATGAATAATAAATATTGTATTGCAGCAAAACTTATCTTATTTTAGCAGACCTTATTTCAAATTCATAAAACACATAAATGAGCAACGATAAAGAAAAAGACGCGAAATTAAAGGCACTAAAGCTTACCCTTGATAAAATGGATAAAACCTACGGGAAAGGGACCGTGATGAAGATGAGCGACCAGGTCGTAGTAGATGTAGATGCGATCTCTACAGGTTCTTTAGGTCTTGATCTTGCCTTAGGCGTTGGAGGATATCCAAGAGGAAGAGTGATCGAAATTTACGGACCTGAATCTTCAGGTAAAACCACACTTACTCTACACGCCATTGCTGAAGCCCAGAAAAAAGGTGGAATTGCAGCCTTTATTGATGCGGAACACGCTTTTGACAGATTTTATGCTGAAAAACTGGATGTAGATATTGATAACCTTATCATTTCTCAACCAGATAACGGGGAACAGGCCCTTGAAATTACCGATAACCTGATTCGTTCTGGTGCGATAGATATTATTGTGATCGACTCGGTTGCCGCCCTTACTCCAAAAAGTGAGATCGAAGGTGAAATGGGAGATTCTAAGATGGGGCTTCACGCGAGATTAATGTCTCAGGCCCTTAGAAAACTTACTTCATCTATCAGCAAAACCAACTGTACGGTTATCTTCATTAACCAGTTAAGAGAGAAGATCGGGGTAATGTTCGGGAATCCTGAAACAACTACCGGTGGTAATGCCCTTAAATTCTATGCTTCGGTTAGACTGGACATTAGAAGGTCTACCCAAATAAAAGACAGCGCCAATAACGTGATGGGTAACAAGACCCGCGTGAAAGTTGTTAAGAACAAAGTAGCTCCACCATTTAAAACTGCAGAATTCGACATCATGTATGGCGAGGGAGTTTCCAAGATAGGTGAGATCATAGATATTGGCGTGGATTATGAAATCATAAAGAAAAGCGGATCGTGGTTCAGCTATGAAGATACTAAATTAGGTCAGGGACGTGATGCAGTAAAAACACTGCTAAAAGACAATCCAGACCTTATGGAGGAACTTGAAGAGAAGATCAAAAATGCGATCAAGATCGCTAAAGAATAAATTAAAGTCCCCGAAAGGGGATTTTTTTTGCTTTACACGCAACCTTTTTACTTTCATTTCATCTATAACATAGAAATAATGAATAGTAAATATGAAAAAGTTAATGTTATTTATCCTCCTGGGGATATTTGTTTCAAGTTGTTCAACCGATGATGACGTTCCGAACATTGAGTATGGATTAGCATCCATCACAAATTCAGAATTTCCTGGATACTTTGAAGCTGGTAAGAGTTATGATATTAAATTAACTTACAAGCTGCCTTCCTCCTGCCACACTTTTCTTGGCTTTGACGGAGGAAGAGAAGATGACAGTACGCAGGAATTCTTTATTTATGCGCTCACTTCCCGCAATCTCGATCTCACAGATTGTAACACAGACGATGCTAGTCTTACAAAACAAGGTACCATTCGAAATTTTATGATTAGTGAAAATGTTTCTGATGATGAAGTTTTTATTTTTAAACTTTGGACGGGGAACGATAGTGAAGACAATCCAATCTATGAAACTATAGAAGTTCCTGTTGGAGAACCGGATATTGAGCCGGCAAGCTAAAGTTTGATATAATCAAAATAAAATATTGGTTAAGATTAAGAATCTCATCCTAAACTGCAAAAAACAGGATAGAAAGGCACAGGAACAGCTTTATCGCATCTATGCGGGAAAGCTGTTCGGTGTTTGCCTTAAATATTCCGATAACTATCAGCAGGCTGAAGATAATCTTCAGGATGGGTTCATCACCATTTTTGAAAAAATATCACAGTACAAGGATCAGGGATCTTTTGAAGGATGGATGAAAAGGATCCTAATCAATACAGCGCTTCAGAAACATCGCCAGCAAAAGGTATACGAAATTAGAAATGAAGAGCATCTGGAACAGGAAGAGGTCGAGATCGAAACTGAAGATCTTTCGGTAGATTTTCTTCTGGAGTGTGTACAAAGTTTGCCAGACAGGTACAGACAGGTATTTAACCTTTATGTTATGGATGGCTTTTCGCATAAAGAAATTGCAGAGTTCCTAAATATTTCAGAAGGAACCTCTAAGTCTAACCTTGCCAGGGCAAGGAAGTCTTTAAAAGATAAGATTGAAAAAAATCAGAATATTCAAAATTCGGCTCAATCGATATGAAGGAAAAAAAGAACATAGACCGGATTTATCAAGAGAAATTCAAGGATTTCGAGAGAGAACCCAGCGATAAGGTATGGGAAAATATCTCTGACAGACTTGATAAGAAGGATAAGAAAAGGCCTTTTATCATCCCACTTTGGATGAAAATAGGCAGTGTAGCTGCGGTATTAGCTCTTATCGTGACCAGCCTTATTTTTGTGGACAACGAAAATCAGGTAAGCAGAGAACCTGAAGTCGTTTTTGAGAATCCTGATGAAACAACCGAAGGCGAGACTGACATTAACACTGAAGTTTCTGAATCCAACAACAATTCAAACGATTCTTCCGAAGAAATAACTTTCGATAATAACACCAACAAAGAAGAAGGTAAAGAAAATGGAAGTTCTAATAACCGGTCATCCTCTACAGGATCTTCAGCAATTTCTTCAGTTGCAGATACTAATATAGCACAGGAAAAAGAAAAAACGAATTCCTCCATTTCTAAAAAAGAAAATAAGAATAATAGCTCTCAGGAAAAAAGTAAAGCAATAGCAAATTCAGAAGCTGATCCTTCTAAACCGATTTATGAAAAGGAAAAGAGTGCAATTCAACCGGAAGCAGATGTAAATAAAGCTTCCGGTAACATTGCGCAGGTAGAGGAAACGCAGATCGACACCACAAAATCTATCCTGGAAGAAAATGCACTCGCAGAGGTAGAGAAGGAAAAACAAGCCAGGGAGGAAGAGGAAAAAGCATTAGCAGAAAATTCTAAAAAAATGCGACTCTCTACTTTTGCCGCTCCCATTTTTTACAATAATGTTGGTAGTGGGAATGAATTATCCAATCAATTTTCAGAGAACGCGTCCTCTTCAGAGGTTACATTGTCTTACGGCGTGAAAGTTGCCTATCAGGTATCCAAAAAACTGAGCATCAGGACAGGAATAAGCAAGGTAAACATCAGCAATAATATTCAGAACATTAGCTATTCTCCTGCGGCCAGATCGATAGGTTTTGAAAATATTAGTCCGGTGGAAGATAACCTGGAAATTATGGGGAATCAACCTGCTGGAAATGGCCTGCCAATTTTTAGCGGAGATTTCAGCAATTCGGTTTCAGCAATGTCTGCTACGCCGGGTGAAATAAACCAGCAATTTGGATATATCGAAGTGCCTTTAGAACTGGAGTTTGCTCTGATCGATAGAAAGTTTGGCCTTAATATAATTGGAGGTGCCAGCAGTTTATTTTTAGATAACAATAAGGTTGATCTAATCTCTGCAAATAACAAAACTAACCTGGGAGAAGCCACAAATATCAATAACACCAGTTTCAGTACTAACATTGGTCTGGGTATGGATTATGATCTCAGTGATAAGTTCAGTATCAGTGTTGAGCCCATTTTCAAATATCAGCTAAATGCGTTCAATAGTGTGAACGATGTTCAGCCAACTAACTTCGGAATTTATTCAGGACTTAACTTCAAGTTCTAGTTTAAACTGGGATTTTTAAGTTCTTCCAGAATGATCTTATGAGTCCTTTCTTTGAGATCTTTCCTGCAGGTGAGGTTAAGCTTCTTGGTATCTATGAAATTATGGATCTTTACTCTTAATTTGCCAGGTTCACCGGTAACGGTATTATAGGAAAACCGCTTTTTATTATCGTGGAAGGTAATGGGTACAATAGGGATTTGATGTTCTATAGCCAGCCTGAAAGCACCATCTTTAAATTGGTCCAGAATGATTGATTGATCATCTGGTACACCACCTTCAGGAAAGATACATACACTGTTCTTTTGTTTCAGTCTTCGTTGAGCCTGTTCAAATGCTTCCATTCCACTTCTCTGGTTACTTCTGTCAACCAGTATACAGGTACGCCGGTAAAAGAAGCCGAAAACCGGTATTCTGCCCAATTCCATTTTCCCGATAAAAACAAATGGCTGTTTTATCACGCTTAGCATTAACATAATATCCAGCATAGAAGCATGATTTGCTACCAGCATATAGCTTTTATTCTTTTCCGGTATCTCGTCGGCTTCAACTTTTATACTGAAACCCATCCCAAAAATGATCACTTTCGCCCATATACGTGCACATATGAAGAACTGCGGATAAAACTTTTCAGAAGAAGTGAAAATTATTAAAAAAGGTAGCATGATAACAATCGGGACGATCATCAGAATATAGAACCAGATTCGCCATAACAGGATTGCCGCCGATTTAATAAAACTCATAGTCTCCAAAAGTAGTAAAATGAACCGAGTGAATTCTATAAAAAAATTACCTTTGCAACAAAATTCAAGAAGTCAATGTCCAGAATACTTACAGGAGTACAAAGTACAGGAACCCCTCATTTAGGGAATCTTTTAGGAGCGATCATGCCGGCGATAGAAATGGCCAACCAGCCAGATAATGATTCTTTTATTTTTATCGCAGACCTGCATTCTCTTACTCAGATCAAAGATGCCAAAACTCTTAGGCAGAACACCTATTCTGTAGCTGCAACCTGGCTTGCCTGTGGACTGGACATTGAAAGAAGTGTTTTTTACCGCCAGAGTGATATCCCTCAGGTTACTGAACTATCCTGGTATTTAAGCTGCTTTTTTCCATATCAGCGACTAACTCTTGCCCATTCTTTTAAAGATAAAGCAGACAGGTTGGAAGATGTAAACAGCGGACTTTTTAGTTATCCTATGCTGATGGCAGCAGATATACTTTTATATGATGCTGAAATTGTACCTGTAGGGAAAGATCAGTTACAGCATTTGGAAATGACGCGAGACGTTGCCTCCAGATTTCATGCTAAAATGGGAGAAGTATTTGTTATACCTGAAGCAAACGTTCAAAAAGACACTATGTATGTTCCGGGAACCGATGGTGAAAAGATGAGCAAATCTAAAGGCAATACCATCAATATTTTCCAGACAGATAAAAAACTCAGGAAACAGATCATGGGTATAGAGACTGATAGTACTCCGCTGGAGGAACCTAAGGATCCCGACACCTGTAATGTTTTTGCCCTTTACAAACTTATGGCTACCGAAGATCAAACGGCTGAAATGCGCAGGAATTATGAAGGAGGAAATTACGGTTACGGTCATGCCAAGCAGGCGCTTTTTGAACTTGTGAAGGATAAATTCGAACAGCCTCGTGAGAAGTATGAATACTATATCAATAATCTAGAAGAGGTTGATAAGGCCTTGGAAAAAGGAGCCGAGAAAGCCAGACTGGTGGCTAATAAAGTTCTTAAAAAAGTGAGAACCAAATCAGGGTATTAGATAACCTCGAACATTTTTCCGGGAAGGGGTCTTATCGCCCCTTTCAATTCCATATTCAATAATAGGGAAGCAGCTTTAAAAGTAGGAACCTTGCAATTAAGGGCGAGAAGGTCCAGTTCGGTTTTACCACTGGATTTCAGGAATTCGTAAAGTACCTGTTCCTCTTCCTCCAGGTCTATGAATAATTGTTTCTGAACCGGTTCTTGTCTACTTTCTATTTCCCAATTGAGAATATAGGCCAGGTCTGCAGCAGAGGTCAGAACGTGTGCTTTTTGAGCCTTGATCAGGTTATTACAACCTAAACTGTATTTATCTGAAGGTCTGCCCGGAACTGCAAATACTTCCCGGTCATATGAATTTGCGATATCTGCAGTTACTAACGCCCCACCCTTTTCAGCACTTTCTATGACAATGGTAGCTTCACTGATTCCTGCGATGATACGGTTTCGCTTCAAAAAATTGTTCCTGTCAAACTTATCTGTGCTCCAGAAATCAGTAAAGAAGCCTCCGTTCTCTTCGATTTCTTTCATATACTTTTTATGGGATTTCGGGTAGATCTGATTTAAACCATGAGCCAGACATCCTATGGTTTGCAGGCCATTTTTCACCGCAGCTTTCTGGGCGATGATATCAACGCCATAGGCAAATCCTGAAACTATCACGGGATCCAGAATCGCCAAATTTTCAATTAATTCTTCACAAAAAGAGGTCCCGTGAGAAGTGACTCTACGCGTTCCAACAACACTAATTACCCGTTTACGGGAAAGATCTATATTCCCTCTGGAGAATAAAATTATTGGGCCATCCAGGCAATGCTTTAATTTTTCAGGGTAATCACTGTCTTGAAAATAATGAACCTTGATTTTATTAGATTCGATAAAATTCAATTCTTCTTCGGCGGCCTTTAAATGAATAGAGTTATTTAATTCCTGTATCCTTATCTGTCCAACGCCCCCAATTTTTAGAAGATTTGATCTTTTTTCTTGGAAGATGTTTTTCGCATTCCCGAACTTACTCAATAATTTTTTGGCCGTTGTATCTCCCAGATTTGGAATATGTTGCAGAGCTAAAGCAAATAATAAGTCATCAGAATTCATCCAGGCCAATTTGAATAAATTTACAGAAAAAAACATTTGTTAATAAAAATTCTTTGGGTAACTTTAACCCACTACCAATAACCTATATTTTTGCGACCAATGAATATTTCCAGCCACATCCAGGATTTGCTTTACAGATACGAATGCGTAGTCTTGCCCGGTTTCGGTGCGTTTCTTTCGCAAAAGCAGTCAGCATATATAGACGAGAATTCCAACGAATTTTATCCACCTAATAAAGTGATCTCTTTCAACAGGCAGTTGATCAAGAATGATGGTTTATTAGCGAACTATATCGCCGAGGTGGAATCTGTGAAATATAATTCTGCAAACAACATGATCCAGGAATTCGTTTACGACCTGGAAAATTCCCTGCAGAACGACGCAAAGGCAGAATTGGCAAATATTGGAAAGTTCTACCTGGATGCTGAAGACAAACTACAGTTTGAGCCTTTCAGCGACATCAATTTCCTTACACAATCTTTCGGGCTTGCTTCTTATAAAGCATTACCTGTACAAAGAGAAGTGTACAAGAAACAGGTTGAAGAACTGGAAGAAAAAACTCCGCTATTATTCACTCCGGAAAGAAGAAGATCTTCTATACTTAAATATGCCGCAATTGGCCTTATCGCCCTTGGGGTTTCAAGTTTCGCCGGACTCAATATTTACAGCAGCCAGGTTTCCAAGCACAATATCGCGGAACAACAGGAAGCTGAAAGTCAGTTGCAGGAACAGATTCAGCAGGCAACTTTTGTTATTGACAATCCTTTACCGGCAGTTACTTTTGAAGTAGAAAAACAATCCGGGAATTACCATATCGTGGCTGGAGCCTTTAGAGTAGAAGAAAATGCCCATACGAAAGTTGATGAACTAAGAGATGCCGGTTTTAAAGCCAGGTATATTGGCGCTAACAAATATGGTCTACATCAAGTAGTATATTCAAGTCACCAGTCAAGAAGAGAAGCCATTAATAAGTTATACGAAGTAAAAAGAACTAACGAGGCCGCCTGGTTACTCGTTCAGGACCTTTAATTTAATACTTTGTTAACGGCTAAACCTCCTAAATCCTCCTTACTTTTGCAAAAAAATTATATATGGAGGCTAAAGGACCTAGTGAATCACGTACTACATTAACAGACCTTGTATTACCAAGCGAAACTAATCCCTTAAATAATCTTTTTGGAGGTGAATTACTTGCACGTATGGATCGTGCTGCGAGTATCGCCGCAAGAAGACATAGCCGAAGAATTGTAGTTACCGCTTCTGTAAACCACGTTGCCTTTAATAAAGCGATTCCGTTAGGAAGCGTAGTAACCGTAGAGGCTGCCGTTTCCAGAGCTTTTAAGAGCTCCATGGAGATCTTTATTGACGTTTGGGTGGAAGACAGAGAAAGTGGCCGCAGAACCAAAGCAAATGAAGCTATCTACACTTTTGTGGCAGTAGACGAAACCGGTGCTCCAATCCAGGTACCCGCATTAGAACCAGAAACCAAGATCGAAAAAGAGCGTTTTGAAGCTGCCTTAAGAAGGAAACAGCTTAGCCTTGTGCTTGCCGGAAAAATGAAGCCGAACGAAGCCACAGAACTAAAAGCTCTATTTGAACAATAATTATCCTCCGGGATTCTGAAAATTTATTCTGATACCTGCTCCAACCGTGAATAGAAAGTTACGGTTGAAGTAATTATCCTTTTCAGAAGAAGTTTCAATAGTATTAAAATCATAATCCAGCCCAGCCTTTAGGAAGAATCCGAAAGTGCGGTCTAATCTCTTGGCAACCTCAGCAGAGAGCCAGACTTTACCGCCGTCTTCACTGAATGTGTCTTCTTTGGCCTTATAGACATTACTGGTAAGCCCGATTCCCGCTTTATAATGCAGGTTCCAGTCCTTTTCCAGCGGAAAATAATATCCCAGATCTGCACCAAAAAGATGAAAGGTGCTGCGGGTTAGATTCCCGGTTTTCGAAATATCCTCCGGGTATCCCCGGTGAACGGCAAATCTGGCACCTAGTGTAAATTCAGGTCTAAAGAACCAGTTGAAATCTATGGCATAACCAGGATCAAATTTATAATCTGAATAAGTTGAATTTCCAAGGCTTACCGGATAGTACAATTCAAAATTAAAAAATACAGTTTCCGGATCTTCAGAATATTGATTAGGAAGCATCTCCTGTTCCTGGGCCTTAATAAAACCCGTAAATAACAGAGCAATAAAAAATAGCCTAGTATTCAAAATCATAGGAAGTATTTTCTGTATTTATGGGAATAGCAACCTGTTGCAGCGGATCATCGCCAAGGCTATAAGAGAAAATAAGCTCTGTAGCCCCCATAATAGGGAAATTAAGAGTTAAAGCTTCACTTTCCGGCAAATGGCGCCTGATTGAAATAAAGTTGTCGTTATCTGGCTGCTCTGTAAAATTTCCATTTTCATAAATGAATCTTCTAACCGGTTTTTGATAATCCAGAACATAGCGCAAAGTATCCTGAGACTGGGAAGTTCTTTCAATATTTAAATTAAACTCTACCTTTTTTGCCAATTGAAGGTCCCCGAGGTCATACATTTGGGCATGCTCTCCCCTGGGATCGAAAAAATAAAGTGAGGAATATTCCGCATTATGATCAATTCCTTCAGGATTTACGGCAAAAAGCAGATCATGAGAATAAGTGTCCAGGGAAATAAAATCGAAACTGCCATTTTCCGCGGAAACAGTTCTGCCAAGAATTTTGTCTGTATTAGGGCCAAGTGTATTTTCAAAAGTTCCGGCCGAAAAAATATGGATCCCGGAAACGGAAGAGTTCTGAGGGGAACTTAAAGTCCCTTTAACCTGGATACGACTGTTTTCTTCAATAAGCACCTCTTCACAACTTACAAGTGAAAAAAGAAACGCAAGAAGAATCAGTTTTTTCATATTTATTGAATCACATTTATTAGATGCTAAAATACAATAAAGGTTGCGTTGCCATCTTACATCCTATAGATCCAGGCAGCAGGATCCATTTTCTGGTCATTCTTATAAAGAAGAAAGTGTAGAGTTGTCTTCCCGGTAGCCCTGCTAGTCGCAACTTCTCCAATTTCCTGTTCAGTAACAACCTTATCCCCTCTCTTTACATATACTTTTTGCAGGTTGTTATAGATCGTAATATAATCACCATGTCTTACCATTACAGCCTGATTAGCTCCTTTCACCGCCTGAACTTCACTAACGGTTCCGTTAAAAACTGCGCGTGCTTTTCCACCTTTGTCGGTATCTATTCTAACCCCATTGTTATTTACCATTACAGATTTAACCACTGGATGTGGTTGCTGTCCAAATCTCATGGTCACCACTCCAGATTCTACCGGCCAGGGTAATTTCCCCTTGTTATTATTAAAGTCGGCAGCCAGTGCTTTCGCCGCCGGAGTAAGATTATAAGTACTTCTTGAGGTTGAACCGCTTTCTTTATTGGCCTTGGCAATAGACTCACGTATCATTTTATCTATCGCGCGGTCTATCTCATCGATTTCATTCTGCTTTTTCTTGATCTGTGAAGCAAACTGCCCCTCCTTCTGCCTGATCGTGGCCATAAGTGTTTGTTGCGACTTACGGTTCTTTTCTAATTCTGCCCTGGTTTTCCTGTTTTCAGCGATAAGTTTTTCCTTCTCCTCCTTTTGTCTTACCAGCCTCGCATTAAGTTCCTGTAATTCCTGTGTATTGGCCTTAATTTCCTCTCCCTGCTCCTTTCTGTAGTTTGTATACTGTTTCATATACTGAAGCCGCTTATAAGCCTGTAAAAAGCTCTTGGAAGACAACAGGAACATCACCCTGCTCTGCTGGGATTTGCTTTTATAGGATTTCTCGATCATCCTCGCGTAATCTTCCTTAAGCTTCTCCAGCTCCTTTCTTAACTGACCAATTTTATTGGTATTGGTATTGATCTCCCGGGTTAAAAGGTTTGCCTGCTGATTGGTAAGCTTAATAAGATCTTCTGTACTTTTTATTTGCTGATTAAGATCTTCAACCTGAACCAATACCGATCGCTGTTTCTTCTGATTAGAGATCCTAAGCTCATTGATCCTGGTGATCTCATTGCGCAGCTCGATACGCCTTTTTTCAAGCTCTTCCCGATCGGTCTGAGCATTAGTAACGTTCAGGCCAAAAATTAGTAATAGTAAACAGAGTAGGGTTTTTGGGGACTTTAATCCAATCATTTTAAACTGATTTCTTCATAACCTGAGGGAATATCGAATGGGAAACTTACCTGCTCATTAAATGTAAGAGACCTGTAGGTAAGATCTATATTCGTACTCGAACCGCCTTCGTTTGCAATGATCCTTATATTTTCTGGAAATACAAGACCATTTATACTCTGATATTCATCATAAGTGACCGTTAATCCGCGATTGTCTTTATCCTGGATCAACTGCTGCGCTTCTGCCTTAAAACTTGAAGGATTAAGCAGGAACATCTTTTTCATGAGCATGGCATCATCTTTCACGAACTGGAAACCTCTTGGAGATTGTACAAAATCATATTCCTCGGTACGCAGATCATAAATCGCCTGGCCTATCAATAAGTTCTGAAGTTTTTGAAAATCCAGGGGAGTTCCCAGAAATTCGCTTACCAGACTAAAATCACCTTCGAAATAAGTTTGTGATACTTTTTCATAATAGCTCACACTGGTTGGAGTAATATAGGCCTTTGCTACAGGGAACCCCAATATACTTGCGCTCATCCAGATCGCTTTATCCTTTTCCATCCTGAAACTAAGGTTCACAGACTGCGTCTTTTCTTCATCCTGATAAACAGCACGTAATTTTCCCGAAACCGTATTAAACTTTGTTTCGCTAGAATAATGTTTCTTAATAACCGAAACAGCTTCAGCATTCTTCGTTGCTATCTTTCCGGTCGATTTTCTGCTACCACAGGATACAACAAAGGTGGTTAGCAAAATCAGGGCAAATATTTTCTTTAACATCAGTTAATTTCTTTTTTTAAATTTTCCGCCATATGGCGATACTCTTCAGCTTTAGTAGCATTATTCATACCATTGTAGCTTAGGGCGAGCTGAGAATAAAAATCATACTCCATCCTTTTGTCATCTATTAGATAATCCAGCCCTTCCATCAGAGATTCTTCAGCTGCTTCAAAATCGTTAAGATTATTCAGCGCAACAGCCTTAAACAAATAAAGCATGGGTTGTGATGGAAAACTTTCCAGAGCCAGATCGCTAAGATCTCTGGCAGATTCAAATTTCTGGTACTCCAGTTGTAGCAATAAAGTGTTCCTGATAAGTTCAAAATTCCCGGGATCTTCGTTCAAACCTAATTCAAAGAATTTAAGTGCATCCTCCCGGTTATTCTTTTTGAGATAATATTTACCAAGCTGTTCAAAAAGTCTTGGAGCATTTTCCCATTCCGTCAGTTTTCCGGCAACTTCGATAAGCTCATCTTCATAATCTGGATTATCCTGAACAAAACTCAAAAAATCATTGAGGACTTTAAATTTTGATTCAGCATCTATTTCCTCGCTTTCAAAAACAATTTTCATAGAAGCCACTGCAGCGTCTGTATCGTTCTTGTCGAGGTAAAACTTATACAGCGCAAGGTGAGCCAGGGAAGAGCCGGGATTCGTCTCTAAAAGCTTCCGGGCGACGCGAAAAGCTTCCTCATCTTCCCCCTGCTCGCTATAAATGTATATTAGATTAAGGTAATTTTGTTCTACCTCGGGATTTGCAGAAATGCTTTCCTGAAGATTATTTATCTGTGCTCCTGTATTATTGGTGCGTGCAAAAACCTGTCTCCTCAGCGAATTCCTGTAAGTAGTGGCTCCCTGTTCCTCGTCGAGCTCATCCAATAATTTAAGGGCCTCATCGTAGTTTTCATTCAGGAAATACAAATTCGCAAGATCTTCTTTATAAGCCTCATCCAATGGGATTAGTTGCTTTACCGTAGCTATAGCTCCTTCATAATCCTTGGTCATTCCATAGGTCTGGAATAAATACACCAGTATAGCTTCTTCCTTAGGCGCCAGTTCCTGGGCTTTTTTAAGATTTACTATGGAATTTTCGAACTGTTCAAGTTCGCGGTAATTTCTTCCTAATTCAAAATAAACCACCGCCTTTTCGGCTTCCAGTTCAAGACATTTTTCTAAAGCGGTAATGGCTTTTTCATAATTCTCGATGCCCTTCTGTTTTAAAGCTTCAAAGAAATACTCCTGAAATTCATCGCTTACATTCCCAAGATCATCCTGATTAACATCCAGAAAAAGGCGTGGTAATTCCTGGCTTTTAGCCGGAATCACCAAAAACACCGCGATCAGGATGATAATCAGGTTTTTCATATAAAATGTTTATTCCAGAACAGAGAAATCTCCTATGCTTATTTGAGTGAAGTCCCCATCAAATTTAACATGATTCCCGATCATAGCATTATCCAAATTTGCATTTTTTATTTCTGCAAAAGTTTGAATAAGGCTATTTTTTATAGTTGAATTTACAACTTTAGTTCCGTCGCCAATAGAAACGTTTGGTCCTATTTTGGCATTTATTAATTCTACGTTTTCACCGATATAACAAGGCTCTGTAATTTCAGAATCCTTGATCTTTACTGAATCTGAAATTAGCTTTTCTCCATCACTATGAAGGAAATTCAGCATTCTTCCATTCGTTTCTACGGTCACATTCTTATTTCCGCAATCCATCCATTCGTCAACCTTGCCCGGAACAAATCTTAATCCGCTTTTACGCATCGCTTCGATCCCGTCATTGATCTGATATTCACCACCGCGAGTAAGTTTCGCATCAAGCACGTTCTGAAGTTCGTTCTTTAATACTTCCACATCTTTGAAATAATAGATTCCAATAACCGCAAGATCTGAAACGAATTCCTCTGGCTTCTCAACAAGATCTGTGATCTCATTGTTCTCATTTAGCTTTACCACTCCATAAGCGGATGGATTTTCTACTTTCTTTACCCACATCACGGCATCTGCAGATTTATCCAGGTTAAAATCTGCTTTAAAAAGCGTATCTGCATAAGCCACCACCGCTGGCCCTGTTAGGGATTCCTTGGCACACATGATCGCGTGACCAGTCCCAAGAGGTTTATCCTGGTAATAGATAGTTCCTTTAGCTCCAAGGCTATTGGCGATCTTCATAAGATCCTGTTCTACCTGCTCCCCAAAATCCTCACCTATGATAAAGGCAACTTCATCAATTTTCTCGTCCAGAACCTTTGCAATATCTTCTACCAGACGATGAACAATAGGTTTTCCAGCTATAGGAATTAACGGTTTTGGTACGGTTAAAGTATGTGGACGAAGTCGTGAACCACGACCTGCCATTGGTACAATAATTTTCATTCTAAGTATTTAAATTAATTTTTATTCGTGTCCTGTACTTCCGAATCCTCCAACTCCACGGGAAGTTTCACCAAGGATATCTACCTCTTTCCAGGAAATATGTTCGTGTTTTGCAATGACCATTTGGGCTATGCGTTCTCCGTTGTTCACCACAAAATTTTCATTGGACAAATTTACAAGTATCACGCCTATTTCACCGCGATAATCGGCATCAATTGTGCCAGGAGAATTAAGAACGGTAATGCCTTTTTTTGCGGCTAGCCCACTTCTGGGTCTAACCTGGGCTTCAAATCCCAAAGGAAGCTCCATGAAAAGTCCTGTTTTCACAATAGCTCTTTCTAATGGCTTTAAGGTAATTGGTTCATCTATATTGGCCCGAAGGTCCATTCCCGCTGAAAAATCTGTTTCGTAATGCGGCAATTTATGAGCCGACTTGTTTATAATTTTTACATCCATAAATTAAGATTGTATGATTTTTAGAATTTGATCCTTTTCAGAAAAATAGACTATCCCGATAAATAGTAATAATAACGGTATTCCAACGAAATAATTTCCCGGGAATACATAAAATGAGATCGCGCCAATTAAGACTGAAAGTGATATATAACCAGTGATTTTTTTAATGTCGTAAGGCACTGGATAGTATTTCTTTCCTAGGAAATAGGAAACCAGCATCATGCTACCATAAGCGAAAAGTGTAGCCCAGGCAGCGGCGATAAACCCCAGTACCGGGATCAGAGCCAGGTTTAGTACAATAGTGATAATAGCACCGAGGATAGAAATATACATTCCTGTTCTGGTCCTGTCGGTAAGTTTGTACCAGACAGACAGGTTATGATAGATCCCCAGAAAAAGATTGGCCAGCAAAATGATGGGAACTATACTTATGGCCATCCAGTATTCAGGATCACGAATTACCAGTGCTTTGAAAAAATCGATAAAACAAACCAGCACTAGAAAAATTATGCTCCCAGAAATCACGAAATATTTTAATATATCGGCATAAGTTTCCTTTGCGTTGTCTTTATCTGCATGATTGAAGAAAAAAGGTTCTGCTCCCATTTTAAAAGCCTGGACAAAAATGGTCATGAAAACCGCCAATTTATAACAACCTGAATAGGCACCCATGATCTCATCTGAGATCATATCCTTGATTAGCAATTTATCCAGATTTTCGTTGATCACAAAGGCGATCCCGGCAACCATAATAGGCCAGCCGTATTTCCACATCTGTTTGAAAACAGCGGTATCAAAACTGATCTTAGTCCTGAAAAAATAAGGTAAAAGCAAAAGAAAGGTCACCGCACTGGCAGCAAGGTTGGCAATGAAAATATAGCCTACAATATCTGTAGGACCGTAATTATCTAAAACCCACTGCGGAGCGAATTGGGGATAATCCCTAACGAACCACAAGAAATAAAAGTTCAGGATGACCACCACCAGAATATTCAGGACTTTGATACTCGCAAACTTCAAAGATCTGCCTGTGGCCCTTAAATAAGCAAATGGAACTACCACTAGCGTGTCCAGGACAAGCACACTAAAAAGCAACCTGAAATAAAAAGGATCCAGGTCCATTAAGGCTATAAGTTCTTCCTGAAAAATAAACACCCCGGTGGCAAATAAAACCGTAGTAATCGTGAGTGCTATAAAGGCCGTAGAAAAAACACTGGAACTTTCTTTTGCCCGGCTAAAAAACCTGAAAAAAGAGGTTTCCATCCCATAGGTAAGCAAAACATTAAAAAATGCCGCCCAGACATAAAAAACAGTATTAACCGAGTATTCCTCTGCAGGTAAAACATCAGTATGCAACGGTACCAGGACAAAATTCATTAGTCTCGGGAATACCGTTGCAAAACCGTAAATAAGAGTGTCTTGGAAAAATCTTTTTAAAGTACTCAACAGGAGCGGGTTGGTTTACTACAAATATCTGAATAAATCAGGATTATAAAAGCTTTCGCCTTTATTCCTTTTCCACAATTCCCGTTAGTTTATAATATTTAATTTTATCTTCCTGAGTAAACACCAGGATAGCCTCATCGTCATCTATAGAAAACGGGCTTTCTTCTGGCAATTGAGGTGGTTTATTCCCATACTCTTTAGCGGGATCTTCGTCCATTACCATTTCACCAGTCCCCATGCGGAAATTTGCAACATATAGATTAGGCTGGTCATCGCTCTTTTTAAGATCAGACTTCATTCCGTGAAAATAAACGGCATCAAGACTCACCAGTTCATCCTGGATAGAAATTACAGGAATATTTAGTTCTATTCCATTGGAGTTGTAGGTGTAGTAAACCTCATTGAATTGAGCGGGTGCTCTTTCCTGAAGGTCTTTATTGCTTCCGCAGGAAGCAAAGAGTACTACCATTAATACTCCGGCCATAAAGAATAATATTTTAGTCATAACTACTGGTTTTAGAAGTTGAAGTTATTAAAACAAAACATGTACCAAATAAAAAAAGCCCTCTAAATTGAGGGCTTTTAAATTATTCGTCGAACTGTATTATCCGTTAAGAGCTTCTGCTCCACCAACGATCTCAAGTATCTCGTTAGTAATAGAAGCCTGTCGTGCTTTGTTATAAGAAAGTTTAAGATCATCCCGAAGCTCTGTGGCATTCTCAGTCGCCTTGTGCATAGCCGTCATACGTGCGCCATGTTCTGAGGCAAAAGAATCTCGTAGCGCCTTAAATAATTGCATTTTTAGCGACTTAGGAATAAGATCTTTAACGATCTCAAGTTTAGAAGGTTCAAAAATATAATCCAACTGTTTGTTCTCCTCAGAATCAAATCGCTCAATAGGCAAAAATTGTTCATGTTGGACAATTTGTGTAGCTGCATTTTTAAATTGATTGTATACAAGAACGATCTTATCATACTTCTCGTCAAGGAAAAGTTGCATCAATTCCTCAGCTATCGCTGAAGAATTTTCAAAGCTTAAATCGTCGTAGATCTCGTTATTGTTCTTATATACATCATACTCCTTCTTCAGAATATCGTTGGCCTTTTTTCCAAGGGTATAGACATCTACATTTTTGGCATTGTAATCATTCTTGGCCTTATACTTCACCGCTTTAATAATATTGGTGTTAAAAGCGCCGGCCAGTCCCTTATTAGATGAAATAGCAACGATTAAAACATTTTTCACTTCGCGTTCCTCGGCATATTTACTTCCCGCATCATCATTTAATGTAGCACTTAAATCCTGTAGCAACTGAGTCAGTTTTTCAGAATAGGGACGCATTTGAGTAATTGCATCCTGGGCCTTGTTCAATTTTGCAGCCGATACCATTTTCATGGCTTTGGTAATCTGCATCGTTGAGGAAACCGAAGTGATCCTGCTACGTAATTCTTTTAAGTTTGCCATTTTTATTTAGTATTGAGTATTGAGCAATTAAATATTAATTACTCAATACCTTTATAATTTTCAAATTAAATACTGCAATCTGAGATCTAATATCTCAAATCCCTGTACTCAATACTAGCTTTTATATTTAGATGAAATTTCTTTAGCAGTCTGAGTTAAAGTATCGATAACTTCATCAGTTAATTTTCCTGCTTTAAGAGTATCTAAAGTATCTCTATGCTTAGCATCAAGATATTCCAGATAGTCTCTTTCAAACTCTTTTACCTTATCTACCGGTACATCCCTTAATAAGTTCTTAGAACCTGCGTAAATGATCGCAATCTGGTTTTCTACTGGGTAAGGATCATTTTGTCCCTGCTTAAGGATTTCCACGTTTCGCTTACCTTTAGAGATAACGTTCATTGTAGCGGCATCAAGGTCTGATCCAAACTTAGCAAATGCTTCAAGTTCACGATACTGAGCCTGGTCAAGTTTTAAAGTACCAGCAACTTTTTTCATAGACTTGATCTGAGCGTTACCACCCACACGAGATACAGAGATACCTACGTCGATCGCAGGACGAACCCCTGAGTTAAATAAGTCTGAAGTTAAGAATATCTGTCCATCTGTAATCGAAATTACGTTGGTTGGGATATATGCTGATACGTCACCTGCCTGAGTTTCGATAATTGGAAGAGCGGTAAGTGATCCGCCTCCTTTTACCTTGTCCTTAAGAACATCTGGAAGGTCATTCATTTGTTTTGCAATATCATCATCGGCAATAACCTTCGCAGCACGCTCAAGAAGTCTTGAGTGAAGGAAAAATACATCCCCTGGATATGCCTCACGTCCTGGTGGACGACGAAGTAAAAGAGATACCTCACGATAAGCAACCGCCTGCTTGGAAAGATCATCATAAACGATCAATGCAGGACGACCAGTATCTCTAAAGTACTCACCAATTGCAGCACCTGCAAATGGAGCATACACCTGCATTGGAGCAGGATCTGATGCGTTTGCAGCAACAATTGTAGTATAAGCTAAAGCTCCCTTGTCTTCAAGAACCTTTGCGATCCCTGCTACAGTAGAGGCTTTCTGCCCAATAGCTACATATATACAGAATACCGGCTCACCGGCATCATAAAATTCTTTCTGGTTAAGGATGGTATCGATACAAACAGTAGTCTTACCTGTTTGACGGTCACCAATTACAAGCTCACGCTGTCCTCTTCCTACCGGTACCATAGCATCGATAGATTTAATACCAGTTTGTAACGGCTCGGTTACGGGCTCACGGTAAATTACCCCAGGAGCTTTACGCTCAAGTGGCATTTCATAAGTTTCACCTTCAATAGGTCCTTTACCATCGATTGGATTCCCCAGAGTATCAACCACACGGCCAACAATTCCTTCTCCTACTTTGATAGAAGCGATACGCTGAGTTCTTTTTACAGTAGAACCTTCTTTGATCTCTTTTGCAGGACCTAAAAGTACTACCCCAACGTTGTCTTCTTCAAGGTTAAGAACAATCCCTTCCAGACCGCTTTCAAACTGTACTAATTCTCCATACTGAGCATTAGCCAATCCATAAACGTTAGCAATACCGTCACCTACGGTTAGAACGGTACCTACTTCATCTAAAGAGGCCTTGGATTCAAAACCTGATAATTGTTGTTTTAATATTGCTGATACTTCAGCAGGATTTACTTCTGCCATAATTATTCAAGATAAAATGGAACGCCATAGGCGTACCGGTTTTAATTAAATTTTTGAAACGTATGTATTGTTTTTCAATTCTCTTTTTAGCCTGGTCAGGTTACGAGAGACACTTGCATCATACTGCAAATCTCCTACTCTCAACACAAAACCACCAATGATGCTTTCATCAACGATGCTTTTAAGACTGGCTTCAGAACCTGTTAATTCCTTAACCTTAGCAAGGATCACAGCTTCAAGTTCTTTATCTAAAGGTACCGCAGTAGTAACAATCGCCTGCCGTACGTTATTCATTTCATTAAACTGAATGAAATATTGCTTGGCAACAAGATGAAGAATATTAATTCTTCCGTTTTCCAGCAATATATCTATAGCACCTTTGGTTACTGCATTAAGATCCTTGAAAATTTCAAGCAAGGCGCTCCTCTTAATACTATCTTTTACTACAGGACTGGTAAGCATATTCTCAAGATCCCTGCTGTTAAGAACAGTTTTGGAAATAGTGAGCATATCCTTATTTACAGCTTCCGCCGAATTTTTATCCTTTGCTAAAGAAAGGATCGCCTTTGCATATCGTTGTGCGGCTCTGGTTCCTCTCATAACTTAGTTTAGCTTAGCATCACCAATCATCTTCTCGATCATCTGATGTTGTTCATTTTTTCCTGAAAGTTCTTTACGAACGATCTTTTCAGCAATCTCTACTGAAAGTTCGGCTACTTGATTTTTCAATTCAGCCATTGCAGATTGCTTTTCAAGCTCAATGCTTCTTTTAGCGTCTGCAACAATTTTATCAGCTTTTACTTTAGCTTCATCTGAAGCATCTGCAATCACCTTTTCTTTTAACTCACGGGCTTCTCTAAGGATAGCATCTCTTTCAGCACGAGCTTCTTTCATTAACTGCTCATTGTCTGATCTAAGATTCTGCATTTCCTTACGTGCATTTTCAGCTGAAGCCAACGCATCATTGATAGACTGTTCTCTATTTCTTACTGAATTAAGAATAGGTTTCCAGGCGAATTTCGCCATAAGGAAAAGTAGTACTAAGAAAACGATGGTTTGCCAGAAGAACAAGCCAATTTCGGGAGTTATTAAATCCATAGTTTTAAATAATAATAGTTAAAAACATCATTTAAAGAAGTCCTTTCGCAACCAACCGTTGCGAAGGGACTCTTTGAAATTAATTATCTTAATACACCTAGTAAAGAGGCAACCACTCCAAAAAGAGCAACACCTTCTACAAGTGCAGCAGCGATAATCATAGCTGTCTGGATTTTTCCAGAAGCTTCTGGCTGACGTGCGATAGCATCCATGGCAGAACCACCGATTTTACCAACACCTACTCCGGCTCCAAGAACCGCTAGTCCAGCTCCTAAAGCTGCAAGACCTACATACAATAATTCCATAGTTGAAAAAATTAAAAATTAAAATTAATGATGTTCATGTTCCTCAACTGCCATCCCGATAAACAGGGCAGACAGAATCGTAAAAATAAACGCTTGAAGGAATGCTACTAACAATTCCAATACTGTTATAAATAAGGCAAACGGAACCGAAACTCCGGCTATACCCGCATTTTCTAAAATAAAGATCAACCCGATCAAACTCAGGATGATAATGTGACCTGCTGTGATGTTCGCAAATAAACGAATCATAAGTGCAGCAGGCTTAATAAGCAACCCAAGTCCCTCAACAACTGCAAGAATTGGCTTTACCCATGTTGGAATACCTGGCATCCAGAAGGTATGCTTATAAAAATCTTTGTTCCCGTTAAAGATCATGATCAACATTGTGAAAAGACCTAAAGAAACTGTTACCGCTATATTTCCGGTCACGTTAGCCGCCCCTGGAAGTAATCCCATTAAATTGGTGATCCAGATAAAGAAGAATACCGTTAACAGGAAAGGCATGAATTTCATATACTTCTTCTCACCGATCTGTGGAATTGCGATATCATCTCTAACGAACAATACTAATGTTTCAAGAGCATTGTTAAATCCTTTTGGCGCATGAGTATTCTTCTTGTGGTGTCTGGCTAGACTGGTAAAGAATAATAGCATTAAAATCACCGTAAGAAACATTGCAGCAACGTTCTTCGTGATAGAAAGATCCCATGGTTTAGAAGCGTTCACAGGATGATGATCTGCATCAAACTCAACAGTCTCAGCTCCTGCATCTAACCTATAAATATCTTCATGAAGATTAACGAAACGCATTCCATCTTTCTCTACCACATGATGTCCTTCTGTATCATGATGAAATTCACTGGACATGAAAGTAACCAATCCGTTATCTGTATAGAGGATCACAGGTAAAGGCAGCGTAACAGCGCTATCACCTTCTCCAAAGAAGTGCCAGCCATGAGCATCACCAATATGGTGCATGATCATTTCTGTAGCGTTAAACTCTTCTTCAGCCTCCTGAAGTGACTTATGCTCCTGCTCGTGCTCCTGAGCGAAGGTAAACAAAGGGAAAATGGCAAATGCTAATGCAAAGTACAAGCTAATCACTAAAGATTTCTGTGCTGTCATAGTACCTGTTCTACTTAAAATTATGGGCTCTAAATTTCCGTGCAAAGGTATACTTTTAATTTTTATCTGAAAGTCCGCCGTATAATTTTTTAGCAGTTTCGGAAATTTTAACGATTTTACTGAAATACAGTCAGTTATTTAGTATTGATAAGCCTTACCGCGTAAATAGTTTCGAAAATCAGAAATAAAAAATAAGGGATAAAAAAGGCAACGATATCCTGAAATGGATTAGGAGTATCATTGAGCATTACCGGTAAAAGGAATAGAACTGCAGCTAACATCTTCAAAAGACTGCAAGCCATAAAGGCAAATCCTGTCTTATCGCTAAAGGTCTTGTTTACAAAGACCAGGAAAAGGAAGATCAAAAATGTAGCTATAAAATGAAAAGCATATATCGCCAGCGTGGAATAATACAGTTCAATTTTCAATAAATATTTGACCAGTGCAAACTGTATTAAGAACAAAAGGACCGAAAAGGGAATAAATAATTTTAGAAAGGAAAAAAGTCTTGTTTGCATTTATTCGTCTTCGTTAAGATCTTTAACTGCTCGAAATACCTGGTAAAGGGCTATAAAAACTCCTAAAAGTGACAAGGAGATGGTATAAGCTGAGTATTTATTAGGGAATTTCCCGTCAAGCCAGATTCCGGCAAAAACACCTGCAGCAATGATAATGCCCATCTGAAGGGCGATATTTACAAAAGCAAGATATTTATTACGCGGATCTTTTTTCATTTTCTTTTTTTAGAGGCTTCACTCCTCCATTCATTTCGCAGGTCGCATTAAATACTGCACCAGGCTCAACCGCCAGTTTTCCGGCTATTACCTCACCTTCAATATTGGCAGGACTTCTTAGGGTTAAAACTCCTTTTACAAGAAGCTTTCCTTTAAATTTCCCTTCAATGTCTGCATTATCACACTCCAGTGTTCCATTGATCAATCCTCCTTCACTGATCACAACCTTACCCGGCGTCTTTAAACTGCCTTCGAGGGTGCCTTCGATCCTGAAACAACCTTTTCCTGAGATCTCTCCGGTAATAAGTGTCCCGGCTGCTATTCTATTTTGTTCATTCTGATTACTTGCAGGTTTGGTCTTTTTTGCTTCTGAAAACATGATAGGGCGGTTTTAGTAATTGTCCAGATAACTTCTTAAAGTTTTCTTAATTTGTACAATTCTATAATTTTCCGCCGACATAACAAAAGCCTGTCTGGCTATTTTGTAGTTTTTATTTTCTTTCAATAACTCCTGAAAGCCCAGAGATCTGGATTTTTCACTTAATCCATGAACTACCACAAATGTCTGGTCAACATCATAAACATCTATAGAAACAGATAATTTGTTGTAGTCCAATTCTGACAAAGCCTTTTCTATAGTATTCTTCAATTCTTCAGCTTCTTCCTTCGCAGGATTGTCCAAGGGGAAGATAAGTTTATAGCTGGAAGGTATGCTATCATTGCTAAATTCCAATCCTTTTAATTCCGGGATCGTCGTATTGATTATGTCCTGAGCCTTTTTGCCTTCGCTGGTTTGCGGATAGGTGACTGCCACATAATTTAAAGCCTGCTCATAGGCATCGATTCCCATTAACCTTGCCGCAGCACGTGCTTTCAGCAATTCAAATTTTGGCACAATTGGATCTCCGGTAAACTGTGAAACATAATCGTTTGCCTTTTCTATCACCTCTTGATATTCCTGATTCTCATATTGCCTGAATAGTTTATTGTAAAGCAGATCAGGGCTGTTCTCATCTTGCTGCATACTTTTTGGGTCTCTAATAAATGCAGCATATCTGGAATCTGAATAGTTCTGAAGAATATCATTCTTTAACCTTTCCTGGTCCTCAAGCCTGCCCTGGGCACCGTAGATATTATAAAGATTATATTTTGCCGGTAGGATCAAACGTTCTTGGGGATTATTTTCCAAAAGAAACTCAAGCCTTTCCGCAGCAAGGTCATATTCCCTATAATTCTCGTTATAGATCACTCCTAGCTGGAAATATGCCAAATTTCTCTGGGTAGCAAGGCTATCGAGTACAGATTGTTCACCGGGAATCTGACTCACATAAGCCATAGGATCGTATAAAGGATCATTGTCCAGATTTATATCCATAAGTCTTTCCTGGGCATTCACCGAACTCTGATTCATCGCAGTAGAACCCCATCGCCAGTTATCTTTAAGTTCTCTGGTTCCCCAGGTTCTAAGAAATTCCTGTGCACCCCGCGAAACCCGCAAAGGATTATAAAAATAGAAAGTATTTCCCTCCCCTGCCGGTGGTACACTGGCCGAAGGAAAATTATTTTGTGGTCCTATGCTCGCCGTGTAGACAGGCAATTCCCCTGCCTCCATTTCTTTAACGGCTTTTTCCTTTAGATCATCTGTATACTGCTTAAAAAATGCCAGTCTCTCATCCTCAGATAATCCGGCTAATCTTAAAATACTATCGGTCTCTTCAGCAATTCTCTCATACTTAATAACATCATCAAGATTGGTCCTTTTCTTCTTAATGGTCCTGAATTCAAGTAATTGAGGAGACATATTTATCAGCGTGCTATCATAATATTTCCCGGCATCCTGATAATTCGCCCTGTCGAAATTGATATTAGCAAGAATCTCGTAATTGACAGATTTCAGGTAGATATCACTGGACCTGGACCTTAAGGATTTATTATAATATTCAATCGCTTTTTCTGTTGAATCCAGCCTGGTGTAATATTCACCTAATTGAAAATAAATCTTATCAAGATACGGCCGGTTCTCCCTGTCTTCTTCAAGTTCGGTAAGAATGTCCAGTAAAAACTGCTCATCACGGGCATCAAAATCAAAATTCCTGGCTTTTTCAACAAATGCATTTACGTAATAGATTCTTGGAGATTTTCTATGCAGTTCAATCACCTCATCAAAAGCGGCATTTGCAGCAGCAGTTTCTCCCAACCTATCGTGCAATTGCCCCAGGATAAAATAAAAGCGTCCTTTTTCAGCATTGATCTCTGTAAACTCCGCCGCATTCTGAAGCGGCACCACAGCCGAATCTATCTGGTTTAGATTAATATAGGCCTGAGCAAGGCTTGAGCTGGCATCTGCCAGATCCTGATCTTCCAATCTTTCTGATTCCAGGATCTTCTTGAGGTTTTTAATGGCCAGTTTCTCATTTCCGATCCTAACATTGGTCTTTTCTCGCCAGATGCGGGCATGATTTATATTATTACTGGCAGGATATCGGTAAAGTATATAGTTAAAGGCATCCAATGCCGGGATGAATCTTTGATCGAAATACCTTGCTTTTCCAAGTAGAAGATAAGCCTCATCCATTTCAGGATTTCGCTCTTTCCCACCTATTTGCATGGAATGCTTCTGAATTGCTTTTACAGCTTTCTCCTCTGCCCTCCCAAAATTCTGATTTCTAACACTGTCTGGAAGAAGGATCTTGTCGTCTACATCCAGCCTTTCAACTGGAAGAATATCCCAATAATTATCGGCATAATTCTGATTGATCTCCTCTCTTCCCTGCTCAAAAGCCATTTCCCCGTTAAAAAGGGTGTTATATTCGGCAGTAATGGCGTGGTAATTCCTGTTTATAAAAGTATCTTTCTTTCGAGAACAGCTAAAAATGGCTGTCGAAAGCAATAGAAAAAGAGTAAGACGGGTAAACGTATTCAAAATGAACCTTTTGTGGTATCATGAATAACTTTGATACAACTTATTTAGTATGTAAAAGTAAACTTCTTTTTCTAAAGTCCAATAGGTGCTGCCTACTCACTCCCGGCGATCTCAGCTGAAAAATAGGCCTCTAGTTCATTGAGGGTAGCTTCAGACGTTTCCATATCCCGTACAATAACTCCTTTATCCAGAACCACGATACGTTCACAAACTTCTGTCACATGAATTAGATCATGACTGGAAATCAGGACCGTAGTCCCGGAGATCTGGGAAAGTTCTTTCAGCAATTTTTTTAGTCTTATCTGGGTGGTTGGATCGAGGTTAGCAAATGGTTCATCCAGGATCACCACTTCAGGATCACCGATCAAAGCGGCCACAATTCCTACTTTTTTCTGGTTTCCTTTAGAAAGATCTCTTAAATATTTCTTTCGGCCAATGATCTCTCCGTTGAAAAAATCCTCAAACTGCGTTAGGAAGCTATCAATATCTGCCTTATTCCGGTTTCTAAGATCACCTATGAAATAAAAATATTCTTCAGGAGTGAGATACCCAATAAGGAAACTTTCATCTATAAAAGAAGACGTGAAGGGCTTCCAATCCTCACTTTCGCTCACGGTTATATCTTTATTGAATATATTTCCCGTGGTAGGCTGTATAAGATCCAGAAGCAGACTGAAAAATGTAGTCTTCCCTGCACCATTGTTTCCAACAAGGCCAAAATTTTGTCCTGAAGGAATATCCAAATGTTCTATATCTAGCACTTTCGTGCCATTATACATTTTTGAAAGATTGGTTGCTGTAATCATAATTTAAATTTTATTCTCCTTTTTGTTTGAATCCCTGTATCATCACATATTTTCTACTTCGGTATCGATGAGTTAAAAAGGTTAGCAGGTTAGGTCTTAAGATAAGCCCAATGACTCCAAGAACTGCAAGTATTACAATCGCAGCATCGTAGTTAATATATTTATTAGTGATCCAGAAAAGAAATATTGGAATAAAGATAAGCGGTATACCTACAAGCCATTGTGAGGCACCGGTTCCCTGATAATTCATAAACGGGCTCTTATCCAGGTCTATTCTTTTTTTATTGAAAGATCCCGCATATAACAAGATTGGAACGTTCACCCCGATATTATATAGCGCGCAGGCTAAATTCAGAAATAAGATATTCCAGCCAAAATAAACGTAAGGTGTAGACAAAATGGCCAGGGCGATAACGCTAAAGGTTATTAATCCCATTTTGGAGGCCAGGTATTGCCTCATGGGTATATTCTGAGCCATGATCATCTGGTAATAAGATGCATCCCATGAAGGAACAAATTGGCCGAAATTGATCATGAAGATCCCTGTTATAAAAATCCCTGCAAATACGAAGAATGTAGGCATTCCCTGGTAGGTTTCATTCGGATAAAAAATAAGCCCATAAGCCAAAAACATCAGGGATAAATAGATCGTGGTCTTTGGTCTTTTATTCCTCCAAATTAATTTTAGATCCTGCTGAAGAAAAGGCGCTAGACTTCCAAATTTCCTGGTCCAGCCAAATTCCTGAGTACTGGCCGACTTATTTTTACCTTTAAGATCTGCATCCAGATAAAATTTATCTCTAAGATTTTGAAAGTTCCACCAGTATAAAGCAATAACGAACATTACCGGGACCAAAGCCAGATATGGTTTTAAAACCAAATAATCCAGTAATTTTCCAAAGTAGGCGGTAATATCAAATATTCCCAGATAATCAAGCAAAGCGATTATAACTCCTGCTCCTACAATTGGGATAAGAGCCTTAAGATTATCTGTGAATCTTTTCTTTATAATAAAATTGAGGAAATTCATACACAGGGTTACCGCATACATCCCAATGATCCAGCCCCACATTCCCGAAGAACTATAATTTTCTTTAACCAGGCAATACAATCCGAACGGAACGATCCATAAGATTGGAAGGAAATTATAAAAGGAGTACAGCGATTTAAACAGTACAAAATTCACCACTTTCTTCCTTTTAATGGGTAGGACCATCAATGGCTTTATATCCATCACCGGCAAGGTTTGCAGCATGAACCTGAAGATAAGTTCAAAAGTGAAATAGGCCAGAGCAAAGCTGTTTACCACTTTTAAGGGATCCTCTTCTGGATAGATATTATTTATTAACGGGAATAATGAAATTCCTAAAAGAAGGAACATTCCAGAAAAATATAACGCCAGGAATGCCATAAGGATCTTTAGCCCTAAACTCTTTCCAAAACTGGCAGATCTCAGAAAAGATTTCCATTCCAGCCAGGCAAATTTTTTGAACATAAACACCGTATTTGATTAATTGGTATTGAAATTTAAACTTTTGTTACATTTCTAAAACCGGCATACTTTGTATTTTTGCGCACAAATAAAAAATAATGAGCAAGTTCTATCCGCTAAAAATAAAGGAAATAATTCGCGAAACGTCACAGGCGGTAAGTTTATCTTTTGAGATCCCAGAAAACTTAAAAGAGGAATTCAGTTTCTCTGCTGGACAGTATATTACTATAAGAACCAAAGCTGATGGGGAGGAGATCCGCCGGGCTTATTCACTTTGTTCTGCGCCAAATTCAGATGAATTCAAAGTTACGGTTAAGGAAGTAAAAGGCGGTCGTTTTTCTGTAATTGCCAATAATAAACTTGTTGCCGGTGATATCTTAGAAGTTCATCCTCCAGAAGGAAAGTTTGTTTTTGAACCTGGTGACAAAAGACAAAATTACGCAGCTTTTGCTGCCGGAAGTGGGATAACTCCTGTACTTTCAATTATTAAATCTGTTCTTAGAGATGAAGCACATAGTAAATTTGTGCTTACCTACGGAAATAAATCTATAGACGATACGATCTTCTTTAAAGAGCTGCTTGAGCTCCAGGCTGAATTCCCACATAGATTATTCGTAGAGTTCATTTACAGCAGAACCAGAGAAGATGATGCTCATTTTGGAAGGATCGAGACCAGTACAGTAAACTATGTCTTAAAGAACAAGTTCAAAGACCATCCATTTGATAAATTTTACCTGTGTGGACCAGAAGCTATGATCAACCACGTATCTGAGGTTCTTCTAAATAATGGAGTAAAAAAGGAACAGATCCTGTTCGAGCTTTTCACCACTACAGACGAGGAAAAAGAAATTCAAGGAGATACAGATGGAGCGACCGCAGTAACTATCACGGTTGATGACGAAGAATTTACTTTTTCTATGGATAGAAAATCTGTGGTTCTTGATGTGGCTCTTGAAAATGACATCGATGTTCCTTATTCCTGCCAGGGTGGGATTTGCAGTAGTTGTATGGCCAGAATTACTGAAGGTAAGGCCGAAATGAGTAAAAACCAGATCTTAACAGATGAGGAGATCGAAGAAGGTTTTGTTCTAACCTGCCAGGCACATCCAACCACACCTACGCTGAAGGTGGATTTTGATGATGTATAAATTATAGATTCTCTAAAACTGTTTGAATAACTTTCTCCGGAGGTATACTACGCATCACATCCTCGTAGCCCTCCGGAACTTTATTTCCATATACTGAAGTCGGGATCTTGGGATATTTTTCCAGGTCGGGAAGAATACAGTTCTCTATGGGCTGATTAAATGCCTTAAAACCGATGAAAGGATGGGTTACTCCCCAGATACTTACTACAGGAATTCCAAAAATAGCCGCCAGGTGAGCATTTCCACTATCCATGGATAGCATCGCATCAAGATTGGATATCAGACTTAATTCTTCAGCAAAACTAAGTTTCCCAACCACACTGGTACAATTTTCGAATTTCTGCTCCCATTCCTCCAATTGTGCTTTTTCGGTATCACCGCCACCAAACATGATAAGTTTGATATTTCCTTTAGAAGATAGCTCAGCGATCACTTCTTCCATAAGGTCTTTAGGGTAACACTTTGAATCATGCTGGGCGAAAGGGGCAATCCCAAGCCATTTTTTGGATCGCTTTCCTATAAGATCATAAACCTTCGGTAATAATTCTCTTTTTGGAGGAGGGCTATATTCTGAAAGGTCTATTGTAAAACCAAGCTCTGCAAATACATCTGCATATCTTTGATGGGTAGATTTAAGTTGCCTGAAATCCTTTTTATTACTGGAAAGCGCGTTCTTTTCTGAACGTCCTTTATCAATCTGCTTAAAAGGTATTCCATAGAAATAAAACAGGGACCTTAAAACATTAGTTCTAAGCACATCATGAAGATCTGCAACCGCATCTATCTCCTCTTCCCGTAACTCCCTGGCCAGCGTCCCCAGTCCCAGCACTCCGTCATGAACACCTTTAAGATCAGCTTCATAAATCCTTACATTGGGTAAATGACTAAAAAGAGGAGCAAAGAATTGTCTGGTAAGAACAGTGATAGTAAGTTCCGGGTATTTTTTAACCAGAACACTCAGAACAGGTACAATCATAGCAATATCGCCCATCGCAGAGAAGCGAATTACCAGAATATGCATGCTCTTTCCCTTTTTTGCCGACAGAGAATTGCGGTCTTGGTCCATAAATTACTTATTGCCTCGTAGAACCGGGTTTAACTCATCATCATTATACATCTTCATTTGCTTGTAAACCTTCATGTATTTCTCGCCTTTGGCGATATCTTCAAGCAATTGATTGATCGCAGTAGAAAGGTCTACTCTTTGCTCTAAAAGCACGTCCAGTTTGGCCTTACATTTCATTTGATGCTCCTGTGAAGCATCTTCACGATTCGCCTCTTCATTCATATGATAAATCTTCAAAGCCAGAATAGAAAGTCTGTCTATGGCCCAGGCCGGGCTTTCTGAATTTATCGTCGCATCGGTATTAGGCTGTACGTCCTTATATTTTTCGAGGAAGTAACTGTCTATATACTCAACAGTATCTGTACGGTCCTGGTTTGAGGCATCAATTTTTCTCTTTAACTCCAGTGCTTCTACCGGATCTATGTTCTGATCCCTAATAATATCTTCATAATGCCACTGAACGGTATCTATCCAACATTTTCTATAAAGGAGGTGTTCTATCAGGTTATTTTCAGCATCATAAGGGTTTTTGAACTCCTGGTCCACGCTGTCTATTTCGTGATATTTTTTGATTACTTCCCTAAAAATCGTGTTGGCCTTATCTGAAAACATAATGTTTAATTTCTTCTTGTTCTATTTTAATTCTAAGCTGCTTTGTTCAATATTAAAAGCATTTGCAAAGATATTATTTTTAAAAAGAGTAGGGCTTACAGAGCGCTTAAACATTCAGGTCTAAACGAAAAAAGCTACTATGAAAGGCACCAACAAAAGCGTGACGAGAATGATCTCTTTAAATATCTTATCTTTTTTATCATCGAAGTAATTTGAAGCTATAATACTTAATGGCACAAAAAAGAAGATAAGCTCACTCCCATTTTTGGTTGGAGAAAATATCGCGACTGCAGCTGAAGTCGCTAGACTAAACAAGATCATGCTCAATACCGGCCTTCTGGTAATACTGGCCTTTTGGATGGCAGCAAAATATTGAAATAAGGTCCAGATGAGCAATCCCAGGAAAATACTCAGAGGAATAAGCATTTTCAGTTCTCCATACTTTGAAAAGTCGAATTTAGTTGGCTGGAACCAGTCGGCAAATAAATAAAACTCATCGTAGGCCAGCAGATGAAAGCAAATAGTAAGCGAAGCAACAGCTAGAAATGCTACAAAAGGTATTAACCAGTTCTTGAATGAAGACGCGAAATTAAGAATCGCAAAAAATACCACCGCGATAAAAAGTATAGACCAGAAATGATAAAGTGAGGCTATACTTATCCAGAATGTAGCGTCAAATATCTTTTTCTGAACCGAAATATGAGATTTCAGACTAATGATTCTCCTTAATGCAAATAGTACGCATAGATTTGAAATGATTATGGATTCATTGCGTAAAAGGCTAAAAAAAGAAATAGAGAATATTGCGAAAAGCAAGGTCTTATAGGCACTACGTTTGGTAAGCTCATTTTTTTTCGCGATAAAATTCAGTACCAGAAGGCTTAATACCAAAAGCAGCAGCACTCCAATTTTTTCAAAAAATTCCAGCCAGTTAAAACCATTGTCCCAGTCAGTGAAACTAGCACCTATGTAAAAAAGACCCATCAATAGAATGATGACAGCGAGGTTAAATGGCTTGGATTTGCTAAAAAAGCTTGTTAGCATTAGGGTTTTTTATATTTTTGTAATCTCAATTAAAGTTCAGAAAATGAAAGATTTTTTTTACGGGATACAGTGGGTTTTTGAAAATATACTTTTTTATCCTCTTGATTTACTTAGAGAGCTTGAGCTTGATTCTTGGTTTCTTGCGAACATCCTTAACTGGATCTTTGTGATCGTTGGTTTTGTTGCCTTCCTTTACTGGATGAAGCAATTAAAGAAATTCAACGATAGAAATGAAGAAAACAGAGAATCTACTTCTCACTCGTTCTTAGGATAGATCAAAACCAATATCCTTTCTAAAATACATCTTATCAAATTGCAGCATTCCTGCACTTTGGTAAGATTTTTTTAGTGCCTTTTTGTAATCTTCTCCAAAGGAAGTTAAAGCGATCACACGACCTCCACTAGTTAAGATCTCCCCTTCCTCATTTGTTGTTCCTGCATGGAAAACGATCGAATCTTTTATTTCGTCTAAACCACTAATAACTTTTCCTTTTTGATAAGATTCTGGATAACCTCCGGAAACCAGCATTACTGTTGTTGCTGATCTTTCATCAATTTCGAGGTCTATTTTGTCAAGATCTCCGCTCCAGGTCTTTTCCAGTAATTCAACCAGGTCTGTTTTAATTCTTGGTAAAACAACTTCTGTCTCGGGATCTCCCATCCTCACATTATATTCGATCACATAAGGCTCATTATCTACTTTAATAAGACCAATGAATATAAATCCTTTATAATCTATTTCTTCTTCCTGAAGCCCGCTTACTGTAGGTTTTACAATACGTTCTTCAATTTTATTCATCAGTGTCTCATCGACAAACGGAACCGGGGAAACTGCTCCCATACCTCCTGTATTCAAACCAGTATCTCCTTCACCGATTCTTTTATAATCTTTTGCCGTAGGCAGGATCTTATAATTTTTCCCATCGGTAAGCACAAATACACTTAACTCTATACCGTCCAGAAATTCTTCGATCACCACTTTTTCACTGGCAGCACCAAATTTTCCAGATAACATATTCTCGAGTTCTTTTTTTGCCTCTTCAAGGTCATCTATGATCAAGACACCTTTCCCGGCGGCCAGTCCATCTGCTTTTAAAACGTATGGCGGCTTTAGGGTTTCAAGGAAATTCTTACCCGCTCCAAGGCTTTCAAAACTGAAACTTTCATAAGCAGCGGTTGGAATTTTATGCATCGCCATAAATTCCTTCGCTCTTTCCTTACTTCCTTCCAGCAAGGCACCACGGCCTGAAGGTCCTATGATCTGAATATTCTTAAGCTGGTCGTCATTTGCAAAGAAATCAACGATTCCCTTGACTAAGGGATCTTCCGGTCCAACCACGATCATATCGATATCCTTTTCTAGGGCAGTATTTGCTACCGCGGCGAAATCTATAGGATTAAGCTGTAGATTCTCGGCAATCTGCGCTGTTCCTGCATTTCCAGGGGCAACATATAATTTGCTGCATTTGCTGCTTTGTGAAATCTTATAGGCAAAAGTATGTTCACGGCCACCAGAGCCAAGGATAAGAATATTCATTAGTTGTGGTTTTAAATATTGCTTCAAAAATAATTGTTTGTAAATTGAAGCACGAATAAAATCGTTAAAAAAGCTTCTCTGCCCTTGGATTGGTTTAAACTTTCGTTACAGCTTAATAAATTCCCGATCAAAAGGGCGCAAAGTACTCTGGAAAAGATTCAAAATATTCCAGAGGAACATTATGCTGAATTCCAGAGAAAACGACGCAATTCTATTATCGATTATCATATACAGCATAATAATTTTTACCGGGAATTCTTTAAATGGGAGGGATTTGATGACTGGGAACAAGTGCCCATCATGAAAAAAGCCGATCTCCAGCAACCTTTAAAGGAAAGACTGAGTTCGACTTATAATACCAAAACGGCCTATATCGGGAAAACTTCAGGCAGCAGTGGTCATCCTTTCATATTTGCCAAGAACAGGTTTGCACATGCTCTTAGCTGGGCAGGATTTCAGGACAGGTATAACTGGTATGACATAGACCTCAACAAATCTCTACAAGCCCGATTCTATGGTATCCCGTTGGATTTTTATGGTAATATACAGGAGCGCCTAAAAGACAGGATAAGTCTTAGGCGTCGTTTTAATATTTTTGACCTCAGCGAGCAGAAAATGGAGATTTTCCTGGAGCGTTTTAAAAAATCAGATTTTAATTATCTTAATGGATATACCAGCGCCATTGTTCTCTTCGCCCGGTTTCTGAAGGATAAGGGCATTGTTCTGAAAGAATTATGTCCCAGCCTAAATATCTGCATAGTTACTTCTGAAAGACTTTTTGAAAAAGACAAACAACTCATTGAAAAAGCTTTGGGAGTCCCTGTCATTAATGAATATGGTGCCAGCGAGGTAGGACTCATCGCTTTTGAAGATTCAGAAAATCAATGGATAGTTAATTCTGAAGATCTTTATATAGAGATTTTGGACGAAAACGACAACGTTCTGCCATATGGCGAGGAAGGCCGGGTGGTGATCACTTCGCTTTATAATAAAGCTCATCCCATGATCCGCTATGATATTGGAGATATTGGTAGCCTTTCAAAAAAAAGCACTCTAAAAAAACCTATTCTTGAAAAGCTTATTGGTAGAACTAATGATATTGCAAGACTTCCAGATGGGAAAGTAGTTCCCGGACTTACATTTTATTATGTTACTAAAACCATTATTGAAGATAATGGGAATATCAAAGAGTTCGTCATCATTCAAACCGAAATTGATGAATTTAAGATAGAATACGTAAGTGAGCAGGAACTTTCACAGGAGCAAAAAAGTAAGATCCTTGACTCGGTAGGCATTTACGTTGGAAAGAATTTGAAGATAGGTTTTGAAAGAAAAGAAATCCTTAAACGCAGCCAAAGTGGCAAATTGAAGCAATTTACTTCTCAGTTATCATAGTTTTTGTTTGCCTTGACTTCACGAAGAACTGTTCGTTTAAAAACACAAACATTTTAGAAAGACTGCTGAAATAGCTATATCCAAGGACTTCGTGATAGACCTTGAAATTGTACTTCAGCATCTCCAGTTTATTTCTGGAAATCGAATTTTTACGCACCCGGTAAATGGCCAGCGATTCCTCTATTCCTTTCATGGGACCTCCTTTCTCTATCACTTTTAGCCATAAAGCCCAGTCCTGCCTTTTGGAAATTTCAGGGCAATAGATCTTCCCGATCTTTTGTGCATCGTAAATCCCAGTAAGGTTACCCACGTAATTTGCTTTCAATAATTTCTCATAGGAAAGTATCGGCAGGGCTTCGATCTTTTTATTCAAAGGCTCTCCATTTTCTGAAATGAGTTCGTAGCTGGAAAAACATGCGGCGACATTTCCCTTCTGAAGGATTTTTACCTGTGTATAAAGCTTGCTAGGCTTCCATTGGTCATCTGCGTCCAGAAAAGCTATAAGATGGCCCTGAGCGGCTTTAATTCCCCTATTCCGGCTATGATGGGTTCCCAGGTTAGAATCATTTTCGAGAAGTTTGATCCTTTTATCTTTTTCAGAAAATCCTTTTACTATTTCCTTCATATTATCTGTAGATGCATCGTCGATCACCAGAAGTTCCCAGTTTGGGTAGGTTTGAGCTATGACCGACTGGATGGAATCAGCAATAAAAGCCTCAGCATTGTAGGCGGGCATGATAACTGAAACCATTCTGTTAAGCTCCATGATTATCTCCTGATGTGTTCTGAAAAATCTTTATGTTCTCTTTTCTGCAATTCTTCCTGGCTCAGGCTTTTGAAATAATCATAAGTTATCTTCATACCTTCTTCCCTGCTCACTTTTGGTTCCCAGCCAAGAATCTCCCTGGCCCTGGTGATATCGGGCTTTCTTTGTAATGGATCGTCTTGCGGAAGTTCCTTATAAACGATCTTTTGATCTGTACCCGTAAGCTTAATGATCTCATCTGCGAAATCAAGAATGCTAATTTCATTAGGGTTTCCAATATTTACAGGTTCAGAATAATCACTTAAAAGCAACCTGTAAATACCTTCCACCTGGTCATCTACATAGCAGAAAGACCTTGTCTGTGACCCATCTCCAAAAACTGTAAGGTCCTCCCCCCTTAGCGCCTGACCAATAAAAGCCGGAATTACACGACCATCATTAAGTCGCATTCGAGGTCCATAAGTATTAAATATCCTGGCAATCCTTGTTTCCAATCCATGAAACCTGTGATAAGCCATAGTAATTGATTCCTGGAAACGCTTGGCTTCATCGTATACTCCACGAGGGCCTATGGCGTTCACATTGCCGTAATATTCTTCATTCTGCGGATGAACCAGGGGATCTCCATAAACTTCAGAAGTAGAAGCAATAAGAATTCTGGCATTTTTCTCCTTTGCCAACCCAAGGCAATGCATTGTCCCAATAGAACCCACCTTCAGCGTTTGAATAGGAATTTTAAGATAATCTATAGGGCTGGCCGGGGAAGCAAAATGTAGTATATAATTCAGATCGCCTGGAACATGAACGAACTTGGTGATATCGTGATGATGAAATTCAAAATTCTTGTTTCCCATCAAATGCTCGATATTCCTGAGATCTCCGGTTATAAGATTATCCATCCCAATTACTTCGAAACCCTCTTTAATAAATCGGTCGCAAAGGTGAGAACCCAAAAATCCAGCTGCACCGGTGATCAATATTCTTTTTGCCATAATTGTATACTTGGTCAAAAATTAGTCAATTTTCATCAATTAGCTGATGAAGACTTATTTTCCAGTCCTTGATTGGTCCAAAATTCTTTATTGCCTTTTCCTTTGAAAGTACGCTATATTCAGGTCTTTCCGCCAAAGTTTTAAAAAAACCGGTCTTGTTTAAAGTAACCTCATCCATTTTATTAGAGTAATTGAGGATCTCCTTTGCAAAATCATACCAGGTGGCCTCCCCTTCGTTACTAAAATGATAGATACCATATTTCTTAGAGCCTGCCGCAATGATACAAAGAACATAATCTGCCAGATCATTTGCATTGGTAGGAGTACCCAGCTGCGTGGTGGTAATATTCAGTTCTGCTTTTTCATCAGCTTTTCTGAGAATAGTTCTGAAAAAATTATGCCCGAATTCTGAATACAACCAGGAAGTTCTGAATATGAAATATTCCTGCATCAATTCTTTGATTATCTCCTCCCCTTTTAGCTTGGAAGCACCGTATATATTGATAGGATCAACCTCATCTGATTCTTTATATGGTACTCGAGATTGGCCATTGAATACATAATCTGTCGAAAAATGGAATAAAGTAACGCCAAATTCATTACACAGTTCAGCTATATTCTTTGCTCCTTCGGCATTGACCAGAAAGGCTTTTTCATGCTCATTTTCAGCTTGCTCAACATTGGTATATGCCGCACAATTGATGCAGTAATCAAAATTGTGCTTTTTAAACAGCGCTCTCAAAGACTCCTTTGAGGTAATATCAAGTTCAGCCGAAGAGCAAAAAAGAAAATTAAAATTTGTAAATTTTTTACTCTGTTTTTGAAAACATTGTCCTAACTGACCAGTAGCACCTGTTACTAAAATAGTTTTCATCCAAATACCTCCTTAAAAGTTGGAAGGTCCCTATCTTTATCTGATAGGACCATTTCTTTGAAAGGAAAATCCCAGTCGATATTAAGATCTGGATCGTTAAAGATAATACCTCCTTCAGAACCCGGAGTATAATAATTATCGCATTTGTATCCGAAAACAGATTTAGTTGAAAGGGTTAAAAATCCATGACCAAAACCTTTAGGAACATATAACTGGTGAAGGTTCTGATCGTCGAGAATGGCAGAATAGGTCTGTTTAAAAGTGGGCGAATCTGGTCTTAGATCCACTACCACATCCAATACTTTACCATAGACCACTCTTACTATTTTGGTTTGGGCGAACTCACCCTTTTGGAAATGCATTCCCCGAAGTACACCGTAAGAAGATACCGATTGGTTATCCTGAACAAACTCGGTATCTATCCCGGTAAGTTCAGCAAAACGCTTTCTGTGGTAGGTCTCCAGGAAGATACCACGATGATCTTTAAATATATTCGGTTTTACAAGAAAACAGTCTTTTAAGGGTGTCTCTTCTACCTGCATTCTGTTTGGTTATGAATTAAAAATTTGTTCAAGAATCTTTTCTGTGATCAGGTACGTTGGTTTAACTCCTGATGTTCCCAATCCTCCTGAGGCCAGCGTACTTCCTGTTTCTAAAGGATTATCTGATGCGTAATAAGCATATCTTACCTTAACGTCTTCAGAAATACTTCTTCTAAGTCTCGAAGCGGCCTGAATTGCTTTTTGATAGTGTGCTCCTTCCATCTCCAGTCCGCAAACGTTCCATGTTGAATCATGGAAAAACCTTAAAATATCCTTGTTCTGAAGGGAGGTTCCCAATACCGTGATCATCGCTCCATCAACCACATTGATTCCATGGCCTTCAAGATCGGATTTTCTTAGCTGATTTTCAAACGGATAATTATCTGCTGTTCCTTCGAAAAGGTGAGCATCCGGTATCATAATATCTCCTTTTCCTCCTTCAAGAATCCCCGCTTTCCCCATGATAGAGATAGATTTCACGTTCATTTTTAACTCTTCATCCTTCAGATTATATGGCTTAAGCAGCTCATCCATAGTTTCATAAGCCTGCTCTCCAAAGGCATAATCCATCACTATGATGACCGGCTTTTCTTCAGGTTTTAGGTTTTCAAGTTTCTTTCCATTAAAACCATCCTCAAGTTTAGCGGTATCAAAGATCTGAACATCGATGTTGGTCCCGCTCTTATCCTCAAGAAAAAACATTCCCTTATCTAAAGCAGCTTTATTCACCTTATTTCTAAGAGAACCATTCCCGCTATCACTTAATTCCTCATAAATATCGAGGGTCTTTTTCTTCTTCAGCTCGGTTTTTAGCGCATAGGGAGTATACAGCGTATTCATTACACTATGCATATTGGCACTAATGATATGCAAAGGACGTTTCATCAGCCCATTTTCCATAAGGCAATGCTTAATGTCATTAGCCCAGATCTCTCCATGAATGTGATGGCCAAGGCGTTCTCTAAGCACAGGACTAAAAGTAATGATCCTTTTTTCGTTCTTAACCCCTTCTCTTATGGCCATATTACCAAGAGACCAGATAAGCCTAAGAAAACGATCAGGATTGCCTGGAACTGAAAATTTAGGGTATAAACTCGAAATTTCATGGAAGGTCCTGCCCAGAATACTTGCGGTATGTGTCAAAGCAACCTCCCGTTGCGCCTGAGTTAAATCTCCCTGTTGCTTTACGGCAAATTCAAGCTTTTCCCAGTCACGGTTCACACTTCCGTCTTCATCAATAAGTACTCTTTTCATGATCTTATGAGATTCAATAAAAAGAAAAGTCAGGTGAGTTAGAATATCATAGATCTCAGATCTTCCCCTGGTGATCTCGATATTCATTTGTTCATCATCTATACGATAACAATTCCTTCTTCTTTTAGGAGGAACTATTGGTTTAAAATGTGAATTTCCATAACCCTCATCACTGGTGAGGTTGATAAAGCGACATTCTTCTATTCCGTGCGGAAGACGGTCTATAACATATAAAAGTCCTTCCAGCTCTGCCTTATCATTGGCAATGGAGCCGTAGATCTCTGGTCTGAGCGTGAAAAGTGATTCTCTCAGGGTATCACCCGAAACTCCCATTGGCTTATAGAAACCTCTGTTAAAAAGGTGTCTCATGGTGATATACATACGTTCTATAGCTCCCGAACTCTCTTGTGCTCTCGTGCGTCCCTGTAATTTTAATATCGACATAGTAGTTTTTTAAATAATATCTTTGAGTTTATCTGCGATCTGGCGATCGTTAGATAATCTTGGAAGCTTGTTCTGCCCTCCAAGTTTCCCGATAGATCTCATATAATCCTGAAATCCGTTTCTGGGTATTTTTGTGATCTTAAGTCGCTGCAAAATATTTCCCTTGATAAGGTCCAGATAGTAGGAATTCTGCCGCTGTAAAGATTTATCAATAATATTGGCAAATCTATTTAAATCTTCCGGTTCCTGCTCAAATTCTATAAACCATTCATGATAGGGAAGTTCATCATCATCAGGGTTTATCTGCGGAGCCACTGTAAATTCACTGATTTCTGCCCCGGTTTCGGCCACTGCATCCTGCATGGCTTCTTCAACTTCTTTAGCAATAACATGCTCTCCAAAAGCTGAAATAAAATGCTTTATCCGGCCAGAAACGATCACCCTGTATGGTTTTAAAGAGGTAAACTGAATAGTGTCCCCTATATTATATGCCCACAATCCGGCAGTAGAAGAAATTATCATCACATAATTCACACCTTCCTCAACATCTTTTAGAAGCAGTCGTTCCGGATTCTTTGAATAGAACTCATCTGCTTTTATGAATTCATAGAACATTCCTGAATCCAGTTGAAGCAACATTCCCTTTACATCCTGCTTATCCTGAAAGGCGAAAAACCCTTCTGAAGCAGGATAAAGTTCAATACTATCTACTTTTCTTCCTATAAGGGTTTCAAATTTGGTGCGATATGGCTCGTAATTTACCCCTCCATAGATGAATAGTTCGAAATTAGGGAAAATATCACCTACCTTATTTCCGGTTTTTTCTATAAGCCTTTCAAAATACATCTGTACCCAGGAAGGAATTCCGCTAATGATAGACATATCTTCAGGTAAGGTTTCTTCTACAATAGCATCTACCTTTTTCTCCCAGTCATCTATGCAATTAGTTTCCCAGCTTGGCATTCGGTTCTTCTGTAAATATCCCGGTACATAATGCGCCACAATTCCTGAAAGCCTTCCCAGTTTCACGCCATTTTTCTCGTCGAGTTCCGGACTTCCCTGCAGAAATATCATTTTCCCATCTACAAATTTAGACTTCCCAGTATCGGCGATGTAGCATAGAATAGCATTCCTGGCCGCATTTATATGCGTGGGCATCGACTCCTTGGTAAGCGGTATATATTTTGCGCCACTGGTAGTTCCAGAGGTTTTTGCATAATATAGCGGCTTTCCCGGCCAGAGAATATCTTCCCTGCCTTCAACCATCAAATCGACATAACTCTTAAGTTCCTCATAATCTCTTACCGGAACATTTTTTACAAAATCTGAATGGGAATTTATATTGCTGAAATCATGATCCTGCCCAAATTTAGTATTTCTGGCTTTCCGAATTAATTCCTCAAAAATTTTTTGCTGAGTTTCATGGGGATTCGCGGCCCATTTATCGATCTTTTTCCTTATTCGTGCGGCAAAAATTTTAGCTGTAAATGACTTTATAGACATATTTTAATTGAAATCAATATATTCTGAAGGGTCTACCGGGTTACCTTCATTCCATAGCTCAAAGTGTACGTGCGGTCCGGTAGTTAATTCGCCGGTATTTCCGGCTGTTGCAATAACCTCTCCTGCCCTTACCATATCACCTTGGGATTTAGATATGGAAGCATTATGCTTATAGGCCGAAATTAGGCCATAACTGTGTTTTATGATAATAACATAACCCGTCTCTGCAGTCCATTCCGCAAAGATAACCCTGCCGTCTGCAATAGATTTGATTGGTGCATTACGAGATGTGACCACATCCACGGCATAATGTTTATTCTCCAGGCTGTAAGGATCTGATATTGTTCCTTTCACCGGTGGGAATAGAGAGAAGTTTATATCATCTGTCGCCGTAGGCAGAATATTATATTTATCCTCCTGGGCAACTTCTTCTCTAAGCAGAGAATCTGCCTTGATCCGGTTAATTTCTTCATATTCAGCGTCTGTAATCGGCTGACTTAATATAGAATCCCGATTTAATTTTTCGGTATCAAAATCACCTGTTAATGCGTTCTTTATGGAATTAAGGTATTGGTCGTTAAGTCTTATCACATTTTGAAGTGAATCTGAAACATAAGCCAGGTTAGCTGCTTCTTCCTTTAGTTTCGCGGAAGAATATCCAGGTATATATTCCCGTAGGGGAGTAAAAGCAATTAGAATTGTGGTTATGGCCACTAGAAAAATTGCAGATAGACCAACGGTTACAAATACATTTAGCCGGGTAAGTCTGAAGGAAAAACGCTCTTCAAAGGTATCCTCATTAAGCACGACCATGCGATACTTGTGAAGCAATTTCTTCGCAAACTTCTTTTTTGTTTTTTTATTTTGAGCCATAGCCTTAATTAGGTTATACAAAGATAAATTAAATAAATTCCTCTTTAATATTGCCGGTTGGGTAATTATAGGAGATAGGTATGAGAATCAATTTATTGACTTCTTAACGTTTAGATTGCTGAATTCTTGTTAAGTTTGTAAAACTAAATTAAAAGACATGAATGCATTTATTTTGCCTTTAGCTATAGGAGCTCCACAAATCATTCTAATTGTGGTAGTAATATTGCTGCTCTTTGGAGGCCGTAAGATTCCTGAATTGATGAGAGGACTGGGTAGTGGAATTAAAGAATTTAAGGACGCTTCTAAGGACGATGAAAAAGGACCAACTTCAGACGAAAATAAGGTTTCTGAAGAGAAAAAGTAAAACCCGCTTTTATATAAAAAATCAAAACCCAACTTTTCAGTTGGGTTTTTTATTTATTCAAATTCTGCAGATTGCAGTATCGCATCCAGCTCGAATATATTATCCCGTTTCCCTCTAGATGGAGAGAATACAAAACCTTCCAGGATAACAAAACGGTTATTCTCTTTGTCCTTCACCGCGTAGTTTACAAAAGGACCAGCCATAAAATCATTGGCTACTTCCCAGGTTCCACGGGTTTCGTAGGCAAATTTACCGTCTATTTCCGTTTCAAAAAGATAAGGAGCATAAGCCTTTTCAGTAATCATATAAGACCCCTTCAAACGGCCCGGAATCTGAGCTTCTCCAATAGAATCTCTCATCTCAATAATATTTGCAATGACACTTGAATCATTCTCGATCTGGTTGATTGGAACTTCATAAACTAGGATCTCCATACTTCCTTTTGGGATCTCTTTACGTATCCAGGAAAAATTTTCAGCCTCCTTAGCATATCTGTAAGCTGAAGGGAATTTTAATGTAAGGCCAAATTTCTCACTTAGCGCTTCATCTTTCTTAAGAGACTTACGGATTCTGCGCTGTTTTTCGGTCAATTCAGTCTTTTTAAGAAGCTTTACGATAGAATCTGACTTTTCATTTATCACTTCTACAAGCTCTTCAGAATTGTCTCCCATTAGAACAACTCCGGTTTGCGGCCGGGCAAATTCATCCTCGAAAAGATTCATCCCCTTAGGAGTAGAATCTTCTATCTTTAAAAAGATACGGCTGTTTCTTACAAAGCCTGAAAAAGTTTCTGGTGGGATCTGGCTTAAACTGAATAAAGGCTCTTCCTGAGGCAAGCCATCTACCGGAGCCGCAAAATTAGTCCTTATTGCCTCTCCTACTTCGCCCTCCCAAAGATCATTTTCTATTACTACGGTTAACTGATTGATATTCCCTGAGGAATCTGAAAGGATTCTACTTTCTTTTTTGGTTTTCCCGTCATTGCAGGAAAAAATTAGAAAAACACTGGCAAGCAGGATTAGGCTACGTTTCATTATATCGGATTTGATTAGTGTCTTAACCTTTGGAAATCTTGATTTTCATGCCCGGTTTAAGACTATTTGAGTTCATATCATTCCATGACCGCAAATTTTGTACCGTAACGCCCGGAAACTTTTTTGAAATGCTCCAGAGGGAGTCACCACTCTTTACTGTATAGAATCTTGGATTTGAACTATTCTTAGTCTCAGAAGGTGTTTTGCTACTAGCAACCTCTACCGGTTTCCTGGGATAGATCGTAAGATATTGGCCTACCCTAATGTTATTGCCCCGCATATTATTCCATCTCCTAATGCTGCTTACACCTACTCCATAACGTTCGGCTATCTTACCAAGATAATCACCCCGTCTAACCTTATACCTAATTCGATCTTCTGTCTCTACATACTTAGGAAGCTCCTTCTTTTCTTCAGCTAACTGAGTTTCAGCAAAATTATAGATAGCACTCTCGTTGCTAACAAATTTTCCAGAGGCAGGTTTAGGAAGTCTTAGACTATACTTTTTATCCTCTACAAATGGAATGATATCCAGCTTATAACTTGGATTTAAAAATTGAAGCATTTCATTTTCAACGCCAGTAACTTTGGAAATCTGATCAAAAGTAAGCAATTGCTTTACCTGAATAGTATCGGTTTCGAAATAGACAACATCAGGATTCTTAGGTTGGAAATTATGCTCATCTGCATATTCAAACAAATACATGGTAGCAAGGAAAGCCGGAACATAACCTGCCGTTTCACGTGGAAGGTATCGCCTTAACTGCCAGTAATCTGTAGATCCACCACTTCTTCTAATGGCTTTAGATACATTTCCTGGACCAGAATTATAAGAAGCCAGTACCAGATCCCAATCACCAAAAACCTTATATAGGCTGGCTAAATATTGCGCAGCAGCTTCGGTAGATCTTTCCGGGTCCATACGTTCATCTACATAAGAACTCACGTCTAAACCATGCATTTTCCCAGTAGTGAACATAAATTGCCATAATCCCGTTGCTCCTACCCTGGATTTAGCCCTGGGATTAAGCGCAGATTCCACGATCGCAAGGTATTTTATCTCTAGAGGAATATCATATTTGTCCAGTTCCTGTTCGAACATCGGGAAATAATAGGAACTTAAAGCCATTAAGCGCTCCATTCCCTGTTTATTCCTCTTTAGATAGGACTTTATAACACTTTCCAGAATTGGATTATATTCAATATTAAAAGGCGTTCTGGCATTTAATTTTGCCAGCCTGGCTTTAAGCGTATCAGTTGGAAGCTCCTTATAGACTACATCTTCATAATCCTGTTCGCGGATGCTTTTTTGCATATCCTCGAAAAGATCTGAATTGGTAAGTTCAAGTTTCCACAAAGAATCTATTGTCTTTGCCTGAGGAAGATCCTCCAATTTTACCTTGGAAGAATCCCTGATTGCGGCAGAAATTGGCAGCTTATCTCTAAATTCAGGATCTGGTTGTGCAAGTTTGATCTCTGTATCATCGCTCTTCTGAAATATCTGAACCCTGAAATTCGCTTTTTCAACTCTTTCCTTGTCCTTCTTTTCCTGTGCCAGGGTAGACATCCCGGCAAGGAGCAATAACATAAAATATTTTCGTTTCAGCATATAATCATTTTACATTAACGAACGGAAAGTAATCAAATTTCGTACCTCTTTACTTTTTAATTGCTTCAATTCCCGGAAGGGATTTTCCTTCAAGCATTTCAAGCATCGCTCCACCACCAGTAGAAACGTAGCTTACCTTATCTTCGAGTCCGAATTTTTTAACAGCTGCAACAGAATCACCTCCTCCAACTAAAGAGAAAGCACCATCTTTAGTAGCTTCAGCAATTGCTTCACCCAACTGGATGGTTCCCTTCGCAAAAGTATCCATTTCGAATACCCCTAAAGGTCCGTTCCATAGAATGATCTTTGATTTACTAATAATATCAGAAAAATTCTGAATGGTTTGAGGACCAACATCCAATCCCATCCAGCCATCTGGAATATTATCCACACTTTCAGTCTGAGTACTTGCCTGTTCAGAAAAACTGTCGGCAATAATTGAATCTACAGGAAGGTGTACCTCAACTCCTTTTTCCTTAGCCTTTTTTAGAATTTCAAGGGCAAGTTCCTGTTTATCATCTTCTACCAGGGAATTTCCAATATGGCCTCCCTGGGCTTTAATGAAGGTATAGGTCATACCACCTCCAATAATAAGGTGATCTATTTTATCAAGTATGTTTTCAATAACAGTGATTTTTGAAGAAACTTTTGCTCCACCAAGAACTGCGGTTACAGGTTTCTCTTTACTGTTTAAAACCTTATCAAGACTTTTTATCTCTTTAGCAAGTAAATAACCAAAACATTTATCTTCAAAGAATTTTGCTACCACTGTTGTGGAGGCATGGGCTCTGTGCGCTGTTCCAAAGGCATCATTCACGTAAATATCGCCTAACTTTGAAAGTTGTTCAGCGAAATGTTCATCTCCTTTTGTTTCCTCTTCATGAAAACGTAGGTTTTCCAGAAGAAGAACTTCTCCAGACTGTAAATTAGCTGCAGCTTTTTCAACTTCTTCCCCTACGCAATCCTCAACGAATTTTACTTTTACACCAAGTACTTCAGAAACCTTCCCGGTTATATGCTGTAAAGAGAATTTACTTTCTTTCCCTTTAGGCCTTCCCAGGTGTGACATTAATACAACACTACCACCATCTTCCAGAATTTTAATAATTGTTGGCTTGGCTGCTTCAATTCGATTTGCATCGGTCACTTCCATCTCTTCATTTAGAGGAACATTGAAATCAACTCTTATAAGTGCCCTTTTATTATTAAAATTGTAATCGTCTATAGTTTTCATAGTATTGCTTTTGCTTTCTTACAAATATAAATTTTTCCGAAGATAATAAAGCCTATATAATTTTATATTTGCCTATGCTTTTTAACGATGTAATTGGTCTTCCGCACATAAAAAATCATCTGACGACCACCGCAGACAGAAACCGAATTCCACATGCCCAACTTTTTACAGGGCAACCGGGAAGTGGCGTTCTGCCTATGGCTATAGCTTATGCACAGTATATTTTGTGTAAGAATACAGATGGAGAAAACAATAATGAAGAGGCTGCTAGCTGCAACTTAAAATTCAGAAATTTATCACATCCAGATCTGCATTTTGCCTTCCCGGTAGCTGCTAACGAAAAAGTGAAAAAGAACCCTGTTTCCTCTCATTTTCTCGAGGAATGGAGAAGTTTTGTAAAGGACAATCCATATGGAAGCCTTTATGACTGGTATCAGAATTTGGGGGTCGAAAATAAACAGGGACAAATTAGTGTTTATGAGGCCCAGGATATCGTGAAGTCTCTTTCTTTAAAGGCTTACGAAGGCGGTTTTAAGGTGATGATCATATGGATGGCTGAAAAAATGAATATTGCCGCCTCCAATAAATTACTTAAACTCATTGAAGAGCCTCCAAAGAATACAGTTTTTATACTAGTGGCAGAAGATGAAGAGAACATTATTCAAACCATACGCTCCCGCTGCCAGAGTCTGCATTTCCCGCCTTTGAGCGAAGCAGATATTTCTAAAGCACTTATGGAGCGTGAAGGCTGTGATGAATCTCTTGCAAAAAAAATCGCTCACCAGGCCAATGGAGATTATACCAAGGCTACTCACATTTTAAAAAAGAATGCCGGTGATGAACAATTTGAAGCCTGGTTCATTAGCTGGATAAGAAGTGCTTTTAAAGCTAAAGGAAATAAATCTACTGTTTTGGAACTGGTGGCCTGGAGTGAAGAAATTGCAGCACTTGGGCGAGAAACCCAAAAAAGTTTTCTTTTATACTGTATGGATTTTTTCCGCCAGTCTCTTCTAATGAATTATAAGGCCAAAACCCTGGTTTACCTTGAACCTACTGCTGAAAAATTCAAATTGGAAAATTTCGCTCCTTTTGTTCATGGGAATAATATTATGGAAATTACAGATGCCCTTGAAAAAGCTATTTATCATATAGAACGGAACGGTAATGCTAAAATAATCCTTACTGATCTTTCTATAAAACTAACTAGATTTTTACATAAAAAAGCCGCTTAAATATGGAAAACATTACCTCAAATTTTACCGAAATCCTCATCCTTCTTTTTATCCTGATCACTTTTCTGCAATCTGGAATAGATAAAGCTACAGACTGGGGTGGAAATACAGGATGGCTAAAAGATCATTTTTCTGGCACCATCCTATCAGGAATAGTTCCCTTGATGGTCGGCATTATTTTAGTCATTGAAGTCATCACGGGTCTAATGGCTATTTTAAGCCTTTACCATATTCTGGCAGGTATTGAGTCCAATGTAGCACTTTACACCTGTGTGCTGTCTTGTATCACTTTATTAATGCTATTATTCGGACAGAGAGTAGCCAAGGATTATGCCGGAGCATTTACTCTTACCGGTTATTTTATTGTTTGTATGTTCGGAGTTTATATTTTGAGTTAATCTCCAATTAAACAGAATAAAAAAAGCTTCAGATGATTCTGAAGCTTTTTTATTTGATATGAAGTTAGATCTAGTCCTCTACTTCTTCCGGAGTTTCAGTCTCTACGGCATCATTACCACCATATTCCTCATTTAGTTTATCCAGGATATCCTGAGTTATATCCAGTCCTTCTTCAGCATACATGATATTTGCGCTCTCGTTAGATCCAAATATATAGGTATAGTTATTTTCTTTACCATAGTCCTTTACATAATCCTTGATCTTGGTTACGATAGAATCCATAACGGCAGAACTTTGCTCTCTAAGTCGGTTGCTCTGCATTTGCTGTTGCTGCTGAAGCATTTGTTGCTTTTGCATTAATTCCTGCTCCTTTTCCTTACGCTGAGCATCAGACATAGAATTCATCTCAGACTGATAAGCCTGAACTTCCTGCTGAAAAACACGAGCTACAGAATCAAGTTGTTGTCTAACTGAATCTGATTTAGATGTGAACTCTGCTTCAACATCTTTCATCTCTTTATATTCCTGAACAATTTTTGTGGTATCTACATAAGCAGTTTTTTGCTCGTTACATGAAACCATCATAATTGCAATTGCTGCAACTCCAATAAATCTTTTGATCATAAGTTTTTGTTTTGAAAGGCAAATGTATAAAAGTATTTTTTCTACCAAAGCCTTATTTTTATTAGTAATAGTAAAATTCTATGGTTATTATATTTAATATAGTATACACTTATAAAAAATGACTCTTTTTTAGGCTTTTTAAGAGGTTATCCGGTTTACAGTTAATAAATGACAAGTTAAAAAGAGTAAAAGCGTCTGAAAACGGCTTAAATTAAGTTTTAGGTGTCTTCTTAAAGAAATAAGCGATAGAAGAATACTCTCCATTCCGCCTGGCTCTCTGGTTAGAGACAAATCCTCGATATAATGCATTTAAAGGATTGGTTGAAGATTTTTTATTTTTTTCACTTAACAGGCTCACATAATAAGAATCGAATTTTAAGGGTTTTTCATCTACCAGCTCAAAATTGAATCCACAAAATTTTTCCGTAAGACCAGCTCTCGAAAAATGCCAGAGGTGTCTAGGCACATCCCAGGCCGCCCAATCCTCTTTATAAAATTCAGCATCATAAGATCTGTGATTGGGAACCGCGATAATCAAAATACCATCCTCATTTAAAAGATCATAAAATTCCAGGATCTTTTTTTCTAGATCTGGCAGATGTTCCAAAACATGCCACAAACTTATAACATCAAATGTCTTAATCCTAAGTTCAGAAAGATCTGGTTTCAAATTCAGGCCTTTTAAGATGGCAAGGTCCCGGGCAGTTTTATTTGGTTCCACACCGTCTACATTCCAGAGGAACTTTTTCATCTTATTTAAAAACTCTCCAGTACCCGCTCCAAAATCTAAAATATCCCCCTGCTTAAAATACCTTCTCACCCAATTCGCTTTTTTAGAAAGCATGTGAGATTTCACAAGTTGATAAACCTTATCCTGTAAACCGCTTTTGGAATCGCTATGAGAAATATAGTTATCACTCTCGTAATATTTACCAAGATCTGAAGGAACAGGTTCTGTTCTTAGAATTCCATTTTCATATTCTGAAATCTGAAATTCTTCTCCCGTTACCAAATGATCTTTGCAAACCATTTTTGGCTCATCCTTGACCTGAGTGTTATATTTTTTTTCTGCTGTAATCAATAATTCAATTGCTATGTTCCACGTGGAACATTGGAAAATTACCTACCCATATAAACCAGTAAGACCGAAATATCATTTGGACTCACCCCGCTGATTCTTGAAGCCTGGGAAATTGTTGTTGGCTGAACTTTTTTCAATTTTTCCCTCGCTTCGTAAGACATGGATTTGATCTTTGAGTAATCAAAATTATTTGGAATTCTGATATCCTCCAAACGGTTAAGTTTATCAGCATTATTTTTTTCCTTTTGGATATATCCAGAATATTTCACCTGAATTTCGGTTTGCTCGATCATCTCTTCATCAAGATCATTTTCAGAAATGAACTCCTCTACCCCACTAAAATTCTTCACATCTTCCATCGTAATCTGTGGCCTGGAAAAAACTTTAAAGACCTTATCACTTTGTTTCATTGGGGAAGATTTTCTTTTCTCCAGAACCGGATTTGCTTCTTCAGGAACCACACTAAGATCTTTCAAAAACTGAACAAATTTAAAAGACTTATCTTTTTTCTGTTCCATTTTGCGCATCCTTTCTTCAGATGCCAGACCTAAATTATAAGACTTTTCGGTTAACCTGAAATCAGCGTTATCCTGTCTTAATAAAGTTCTGTATTCTGCACGTGATGTAAACATTCTATATGGCTCTTCTGTACCTTTAGTAATTAGATCATCTATAAGAACACCTATATAAGCTTCATTACGTTTAAGGATAAACTCATCCCTTTCCTGAACTTTTAAAGCAGCATTTATACCAGCCATCATTCCCTGGCAGGCTGCTTCTTCATAACCTGTCGTTCCGTTGATCTGTCCAGCAAAATATAAACCTTCTACAAGCTTAGTTTCTAAAGTATGCTTTAACTGTGTAGGTGGAAAATAATCATATTCTATAGCATAACCCGGACGGAAGAATTTCACATTTTCGAATCCTTCTACAGAACGTAAAGCTTTAAACTGAACATCCTCTGGCAACGAAGTTGAGAATCCATTTACATATACTTCAACCGTATTCCATCCTTCAGGCTCCACGAAAAGTTGATGCCTGTCCTTATCTGCAAAACGATTTATTTTATCCTCTATAGAAGGACAATATCTTGGTCCCATACTTTTAATTCTACCATTAAACATTGGAGACCTGTCAAATCCTTCCTTTAGAATTTCATGCACCTCATTGGACGTATAGGTCATGTGACAGGAACGTTGTTTAGTAAGTGGTTTGGTCTCGTCTGAGAATGAAAATTTCCCGGGAATATCATCTCCCGGTTGTTCCACCATTTTAGAATAATCCAGTGATCTTCCATCTACTCTTGGTGGGGTTCCTGTTTTCATTCTGCCGGCTTCAAAACCAACATCGATTAGATCTTTCGTGATTCCGGTTGCGGCTCTTTCTCCTGCTCTACCTCCGCCGAATTGTTTGTCTCCAATATGGATCAATCCATTCAAGAAAGTACCGTTGGTACATACTACAGATTTAGCCATTATTTCAAGCCCGAGAGAGGTACGAACTCCAACAACCTTATCATTTTTTATAATTAGACCAGCTACCATTTCCTGATAAAAATCAAGGTTTGGTGTTTGCTCCAGTTTGATCCTCCAGTCCTCAGCGAACCTCATTCGGTCACTTTGCACTCTCGGACTCCACATAGCAGGTCCTTTAGATTTATTAAGCATCTTGAACTGGATAGCACTGGTATCACTCACAATACCACTATAACCTCCCATAGCATCGATCTCTCTAACAATCTGCCCCTTCGCGATACCACCCATTGCAGGGTTGCAACTCATTTGAGCAATGTTTTGAAGATTCATGGTTATAAGAAGGGTTTTGCTACCCATATTTGCGGCTGCAGCAGCTGCCTCACTTCCGGCATGCCCCGCTCCAACAACAATAACATCATATTGCTTATCGAACATATCCTGATCTAATTTTTTATGATTGTTCCACGTGGAACAATTTGATTTTTTCTTCTTCCTTGCGTCGCATCAATTCCTTATCCCTTTCAGATTTATCCTGATATCCGCAAAAATGTAATACGCCGTGAATCACGACCCGCTTTAATTCTTCTAAAAAATCTACATTGAAATTTGAAGCATTTTCTTCTACCCTTTCGGTGCTTATAAAAATGTCTCCGTGTAAAGTATTTCCTATCCCATTATCAAAACTAATAATATCCGTGTAGGTATCATGGTCGAGATATTTTACGTTTATATCGAGTAGGTATTTGTCGTCGCAGAAAATAAAATTTATATCACCAACATATTTATTTTCCGATTCTATGACGCGTTCCACCCAATTTCGAAAATCATTTTCCTGCTCCAGGTTAAAATCATTTTCACTAAAAAAGTTAATCTCTCCCTTTTCCAAAATAGTCCTTTACTTTCTCTTTGTAAATTTGGCGCAAAGGTAAGGTTTGTCTGTTTAAAATTTCAGTAGAATTGAAATATTCTTTAGCCCTATCAATCTGATTGTTAAGACCGTTCTCATACTCTAATCTATTGGTTTCAGATTTTCGTTTATCATCGGTTCCCTGAAGTTTTCGTGCCTTTTCGAATTTAAGCAATTCGTATTGCAGTTGTTGCATCCTCCTTGCAGTCTCAGGATCAAATCCTTTATCCAACAGTTGCTCTTCTATACGTTTCATTTCCTCCACTGTCGCGTCGCCAGATTTCATTCCATTCTCCTGCATTAATTGTTCCATTTGCATACGTAGCATCTGTTGCTCTTTATAGATCTCATATAGCTCCCCACTTTGACCTTCGCCTTCACTCTGTCGCTGACCTTGCTTTTGCTCCTTTTCGCCGTTAGACTTTTCTTTCATCTTTTCTGAAAGCTGCTGCTGTTGTTCTATGATATCCTCAAGTTGAAATTCCTGACCGCCATTACCATTTCCAGATTGAGGATTAGCCATCATCTGTTGCATAGAGCCAAGTATTTGATCTAATAAATTTGCAAGATCATTAGCTCCTGTAACAACATACTGCTGACTGGAAGTTCCCTGTGGAATTTCATTTTCTGAAAGTCTCTCAATGGACTTTTCTATATCAAATTCTATATTAGTTAGCTTATCGGTGATGACCTCATTCACCATGGGATTTCTCATAGCCAGCATATATAGGCTATCGTCAATATGCCTGAAATTTTCCCTTAGATTACTCTGCTCTTTAAGTTTTCCAGCATATTTTGGATTGCTCTGTTGTATAACCTTGAATTCATTTAAAAGATCCTCCTGTTCAAAAGAGAAAACCATAAGGTTATCCAGTATCTGTCTTAAGGTTTCAGCATCTGCTTCAAGTTGCTCCTGTTGTTGCATCATAGAAGATTGCTGCATCCGCTGGCTCATTTGTTTCATCTTCTTGGCAGCATCCTTTTGTTTTGGTTTTGCTTGAGGTTTATTATTCTGTTGCAAACTTTCGGTGGCCTCCTTTTGATCTTTTTTAATACTTTCTTCTTCTACCTCTTCCCTATCCAGTTCCTGAGGTTGTTTTAATTTTTCATTCTCCTTCTCAAGTTCATCCATTTGATCTCTGAACTTTTCAAAATCCTCATTAATTTGCTCTTGCTTCTCGGTATTATTTTCATCTGCTTTTTCTGAAAGTTCTTCCTGTTCATCTGAAAGCTTCTCAAGATCGCGACCCAATTTTTGTTTTTTCTCTTCTACGTAATAGCGTTTGGTCAGTTCTAAAAGTTGTTCTAGATTCCTCTGATTATTTTTGTTTTGTTTTGATAGTTCCTCTAGTTTTTTTCCAAGATCTTCTTTCTGGATCTTTTCAGAATATTCTTCCAGCTCTTTCAACAATTCTTCATTTGCTTCCAATCGCTTTTCATTATTTTCCAACCTCTTTTTTAATTCTTCTTCCATCGGAGAATTTTCCTGATCATCATTTTTCTGAAAACTTTTTTCCAGCTTTTCAGAATAGGTTTTCATCATTTCATTTTGCTGCTTTTGTCGCTTTAAAAACTCCTCCAGCTTTTTTCTTTCGTTATAATTAAGTTCCTCTTTTTCCTTTTCAAGTTTAGAGATCTCCTTTAACTCCTCGTCAGATTTTTCATACTCCTCTAATTTCTCCCCGATATTTTTAATGGCGTCATTCTGCTCTTGCAATTGTTCATTTTCCAATTCTTCCATTGTCTTTTCTCGATAAGAAAATGTAGCCGAACGGGAAGATTTCGCTCCATTGACGGCGTCATTATCAAAAACCCTGAAATAGTAATTATAACTGTTCCCTGGCTTTAATTCAAGATTTCCGGGAAAACTGAAATGAAATTCATCATAACTCTCCTTCGAAACCGGAATTGCCACTCTATTGGGCTTTTCTTCGGTTTCTTCAGTAAAATAGACCAGTTCAAGCCTACTTAACCCATAATCATCCGAAATTTCACCTTTAAAATATTGAATATCAGTATTTAAACTATCCCTTTCTGAAATAACACTAATCTCCGGATATTGATCTTTAATTACTCTGACCGAATAGTCCAGATTTTCAAAATCCTTAACTAGATTATTGGAAGCACTTACCGAATAGTTAAGGTTAGAAACTAATTTTCTTTTCAAATTAGCCTGATTATTTTGTGCTCTAACCTGAATAGCAGAATCTGGAATTTTAAAGTTGATATATTCAGTATTCCTGGTATTAAAATTCCAGTTGATAATAGTGCCTTCAGGAATGGTGATATTTCCTGTTCCTGAAAGTTTTTCATCATTTAAACCTGTATATAAAGGATAATCAAGATCCATTTCAAAATTCAATAATTTGGGAACCTTGATCACTTCAACTTTATACTCTCCTGAAGAAACCTCGTTAGACCTTAGCTGAAATTCTATGTCCTCTGACATTCCCGAAATTGTATATTCGAAAATCCCGGGTGCAGTCTGTTTCATAAAATTTTCATTTCCATCAAGAAGGATTTGCACGCTTTCAGGGTTGTAATCTCCAACAGTTCTCACTTGCAATTTAAAGGGCTCCCCTTCCCTTACTTCCAACTCATTGTTCTGAATTAGAAATTGAAAAGGTGCGGGTTTTAAATAAGTAGTATTATAGTCTGAGATCCTGCTGAAACTTTTGGTGATCACCTCGGCTTTTCCGGCAGCAAACAAACCTAGAATGATCAATAATGGCAGAACCACAAAACGTAGATACTTTTTATTTTCTTTTAGATCTATAGCTCCAGAAAATGGAACGGGAGTAAGTTCCCGGGAACGTTGATCTATACTAGCTAGCAAAAGATCACTTTGTCGCGAATTGTTTTTTAGCTGAAGTAAGTTCGTAAGCTTGTCGTTCACTTCTGGAAAATGCTTTCCAATGATCTTTGAGGCTTTGTATTCATCAATCCCTTTGGAGATCTTAAGAAGTTTGAACAAAGGAATCCCGACGAAATTAAAGAGCAGCAGAACTTCTACCAAGACGAATAACCAGAAGAGAATACTTCTACCCGTTGTTGAAAGCCATAGAAAATACTCCAAACCTATTACCAACAGAAAATAAAGAAGTCCGGTAGCCAAAAACAGTATGCTCCCTTTAAGTATTAGGTTGAGATAATACTTTTTAATAAAAGCTTCCAATTTTTGCTGCACCAGCCCAAAATTCCCCATTTTCAATGCAATGTTTCCTTAAAAATACAATAAAATTAGTACTTATTCAGGATGTATGATTCAGGGTTTAGGATTGGATTAATAAGGTTGTATCTTTGCTCACAAAAATTTAAATAACATGTCTTCTAAAGTAAGAGTAAGATTTGCTCCCAGCCCAACAGGACCATTACATATTGGTGGTGTAAGAACTGCCTTATATAATTATTTGTTCGCCAAAAAACACGGTGGTGATTTTGTATTAAGAATTGAAGATACAGATCAGAACCGGTTTGTAGAAGGAGCAGAAGATTATATCATAGAATCTCTAAACTGGTGTGGAATCCCTTATGATGAAGGCCCGGGAAAGGAAAAAGGATTTGGTCCTTACAGACAAAGTGAGCGAAAAGATAAGTATCGTGAATATGCTGAAAAACTAATAGAATCTGGTAACGCCTATTATGCGTTCGATACCGCAGATGAACTTGACGAGCATAGAAAAGATCATGAAGAAAAAGGGAAAACCTTTATCTATAACTGGCACAATCGCCAGAAATTAAAAAATTCCCTGTCACTTTCTCAAGAAGAGGTGCAGGAAAAACTGGATGCTGAGGAAGCTTATGTGATCCGCTTTAAATCTCCACAGGATGAAACTCTTCAACTAAAAGATGTGATTCGAGGTGATATGGAAATCGATACCAATATCCTCGACGATAAAGTTCTTTTTAAGAGCGACGGGATGCCTACCTATCACCTGGCAAATATCGTAGACGACCATTTAATGGAGATCACGCATGTAATTCGTGGAGAAGAATGGCTGCCATCTTTGGCTTTACACTATATGCTTTACCGTGCATTTGGCTGGGATGCACCAGAATTTGCTCATCTTCCGCTTATTCTCAAACCTCAGGGTAAAGGGAAATTAAGTAAAAGAGATGGTGAAAAAATGGGATTCCCGGTATTTCCTTTAGAATGGAAAGATCCAAAATCTGGAGATATCTCTACTGGTTACCGCGAGGAAGGTTATTTCCCGGAAGCCGTAGTAAATATGCTGGCCTTTTTAGGATGGAACCCAGGAACAGAACAGGAATTCTTTAAACTTGAAGAACTTTGCCAAACCTTTGAACTGGAACGTGTGCATAAAGGAGGCGCTAAATTTGATCCTGAAAAAACTAAATGGTTCCAGCAGCACTATATGCAGCAATCAGATAATGCTTATTTAGCCGATGAATTTGAAAAGGAACTTCATAAAAAAGAGATCAAGGCAGATAAAAAGTATATCGCAGATGTGGTTGCTTTAATTAAAGAACGAACTGTTTTTGTTGAGGATTTCTGGGAACAGGGATATTTTTTCTTCGTCGCCCCTACTTCATTCGATCCGAAGGATTCAAAAAAAGCCTGGAAGGAAGATACCAATGAATTGCTGAATGAACTCCATGAATTCCTAAAAACGGTTAATAATTTTGAAGCAGAAAGCCTCCAAGAAACTGTAAAAGGCTGGATAAAAAGCAAGGAAATTGGCTTTGGTAAGGTTATGATGCCTTTGCGCGTTGCTTTGGTTGGAGCTCTGCAAGGCCCCGACCTTTATAAAATTGCTGAATTCGTAGGAAAAGATGAAACTTTAAGCAGGATAAAAAAAGCTACAGAAACTTTATCCTAGCATAAATAATAATTCTACTAAAATCCGGATTTGGAATCTTCAAATCCGGATTTTTTTATTTTATAAGGTTTCAACCTTTTATTCTTAAATTGAAGCATTCATAATTTAATAATTACACCATGCTTAATTTAATTTTTATACCCATTCTTGTGGTCCTCATGATCCTGGTAATTTTTTCCGGGATCTTTATCGTGAAACAACAAACATCTGCCATTATAGAGCGTTTTGGAAAATTCACAAGCATTAGGAGCTCTGGTTTACAACTTAAAATTCCGTTTATAGATCAGGTAGCGGGAAGAATAAATTTAAAAGTTCAGCAACTGGATGTGATGGTAGAAACAAAGACTAAGGATAACGTTTTTGTGAAACTTAAGATTTCGGTTCAATTTCAGGTTCGGAAAGATAATGTATATGATGCCTTCTACAAGCTCGAAAGTCCTCACGACCAGATAACAGCCTATGTATTCGACGTTGTGCGTGCAGAAGTACCTAAAATGAAGCTGGATGATGTTTTTGAACGTAAAGATGACATCGCTATTGCCGTAAATCGTGAATTGAACGAAGCCATGCAGTCTTACGGATACGATATAATTAAAACTCTGGTGACAGATATAGACCCAGATGTGCAGGTAAAAGCCGCCATGAACCGAATAAATGCTGCGGAAAGAGAAAAAGTTGCTGCAGAATATGATGCCGAGGCTGACCGAATCAAGATCGTGGCTAAAGCCAGGGCAGAAGCAGAAAGCAAGCGTTTACAGGGACAGGGTATTGCAGATCAGAGACGTGAGATTGCGAGAGGACTGGAAGAAAGTGTGGATGTTCTAAATAATGTTGGCATTAATTCCCAGGAAGCTTCCGCCTTGATAGTGGTTACGCAGCATTATGACACACTGCAGGCCATAGGTGAAGAGACAAATTCCAATCTTATTTTATTACCCAATTCTCCCCAGGCGGGTAGCGATATGCTAAATAATATGGTGGCATCCTTTACCGCATCAAATCAAATAGGAGAAGCAATGAAAGAACAGAACCGAAAACAAGCCGGTAAAACCAGAAAAGACAGGAACAGAGATAACGATGAAGCATAAAAAAAGCCCCAATCGGGGCTTTATCAAATTTTTAATATAAAAAGTTATTCCTTAGTTGAAGCAATAACCTTCTTCACTCCTATTATCTTAGAAACCGCTTTTAAAACCAAAGCCTTTTGGATAATAGACCCAATAGTACTTCCAATAAGCGAAACCGGGGATAGACTTTCTTTGGTTTGATCAATACTTAGCTTGATCTCTTCCTTGTCTATTTCGGTCTGAAGCTTCAGGATCTTCAGATCTTTATCAATTTCCTCAAAAGATGAATATACTCTCATTAGTCGTCTTTATCGTTAAATACCGCTTTAGAGAATTTTCTTAAAACTAATTTCTCTATAGGTTCTTTTCCAAAGATGAATATCAATACAAATACAATCAGGTAAAATCCGCCTACAATAAAATAACCGGAACTTGGAACCCCAATCGCTTGGCTAATGACTATAGCCAGGGCAAAAGAAATCATCACCCCTGCAGTACTCAGCAAAAATGCCATTATCAGAAAACGAACAAGAGCTGTTGCTCCCTTCATCCCCTGTTTAAAGGCCTTTAGTTTATAATATTCAGAATTACTATGTAAGAAAGACTGAACATTATTGTTTAAATCGTGAACACTGTTGGATAGTTTTTCAAATGCCATAAAAGATTATACTACTGCTTTATCTGGAGAGCTTCCAGAGGATTTGCCTGTTTTATCTTTTTGCAATTTAGCATTTTGTTTTCTTAATTCCTCAAGTTTATTCTCCATTGCAGCCAATATATCATCTGCTTTATGACTTGCAGAAGATAAGGTCTCTTCTAATCTCTCCTCAAAATCCACTCTAGCTTTCTTAGCCTTTTCGCTTAGATTAGAACTTGTTTCATGATAACGCTTATTAAGGTTATCCTGAGCCTTTTGAGCATCCTTTTTAAGCTTTTTGCGAGTTTTTTCTCCGCTATCTGGAGCATATAATAATCCTACTCCGGCGCCTATCGCAGCTCCTGTAATTAATGCTAAAAGTGTATTTCCTGTATTTGCCATAAGTTTTTGAATTTTAAGTTATTATTCTCTCAAAGGTAACAGTTGCATATGCCATAGGTTGTTAACAACCGGTTAATATGTTAAAAATTCTGTGCTAAATTATTCTTAAAATACAAATAATCTGGCTAATTCTTGATCTTGGCCCAGGAATCACGCAGGCTAACGGTTCTATTAAAAACAGGCTTTGCTGCAGTTGAATCTTTGTCTACACAGAAATAACCAATCCTTTGAAACTGTACTTTGTCCTGTATTTTAGCATCTTTAAGGCTTGGTTCCAGATAACCGGTAACAACTTTCAACGATTCTGGATTCACAAAATCTAGATAATCCTTATCCTTTACTCCATCTGGTGTCTCTTCAGTAAACAACCTGTCATAAAGCCTAACTTCAGCCTCGATCGCGTGTTTTACAGATACCCAGTGCAAAGTACCCTTTACCTTCCTTAAAGATTCTTCAGTACCACTTCCACTTTTACTTTTAGGATCGTAGGTACAATGGATCTCTGTAATATTTCCTTCGGAATCCTTTTCTACATCTTCTCCTTTGATGATATAGGCATTTTTCAACCTTACTTCTTTTCCTAAGGTTAATCTGAAGAATTTTCTATTGGCACTTTCCTTAAAATCTTCCTGCTCTATATACAATTCACGCGAAAAAGGAACTTCTCTGCTTCCTGCAGATTCGTCTTCAGGATTATTTTCAGCCTCAAGCCACTCTTCTTCTCCCTCAGGATAATTAGTGATGACCAGTTTTACAGGATCCAGAACACCCATTACACGGGGAGCAACCTTATTAAGATCTTCCCTGGCACAAAATTCCAGGTGAGAAACATCGATTAAATTCTCTCTTTTTCCGACTCCAATTGAATCGGCGAATTTTCTAATAGAATCTGGTGTATAACCTCTTCTTCTTAAACCAGATATTGTTGGCATTCTTGGATCATCCCAGGAATCCACGATCCCCTTCTCTACCAGTTGCAGAAGTTTTCTCTTACTAACGACAGTGTGGCTAAGATTTCTCCTGGCGAACTCACGTTGTTTAGGTTCAAAATCTCCCGGTTTACTTACTTTCTTGATAAACCAGTTATATAATTCACGGTGCGGAAGGAATTCAAGGGTACAGAAAGAATGTGAAACCTGCTCGATAAAATCACTTTCACCATGCGCCCAGTCATACATTGGATATATCTTCCAGTCTGTCCCGGTACGGTGATGGCTTTTATGCAAACATCTGTACATTACAGGGTCCCTCATCAACATATTTGAAGCTCCCATGCTAATTTTAGCCCTTAAAACATCACCTTTTTCTGGTGTGTCGCCATTCTTCATTTTTTCGAAAAGCTCAAGATTTTCTTCAACTGAACGATTTCTATAAGGACTATCGGTTCCAGGCTGAGTTGGAGTTCCTTTTTGTTCAGCGATCTCTTCAGAAGTCTGGCTGTCTACATAAGCATCACCATTTTGGATCATTTCTACCGCCCAGTCGTATAACTGCTGAAAATAATCTGAAGCGTAGCATTCTTCTGCCCATTTATAACCAAGCCATTCGATATCGGCTTTTATAGCATCTACATATTCCTGCTCTTCTTTGGCCGGATTTGTATCATCAAAACGAAGATTTACCGGGGCATCATACTTTTCTCCAAGTCCAAAATTAAGACAGATTGAAGATGCGTGTCCAATATGTAAATAACCGTTTGGTTCTGGCGGGAACCTGAATTTCAGGTCCTCTTTTTTATAATTATTACTAAGATCCTCTTCTATGATTTGCTCAATGAAATTAAGCGACTTTTTTCCTTCGGCCATAACTGATTTAAAATAAAAGGCAAATTTATCAAAATTTAAGTCGATACCGTCAGGTTAAGCCTATTAGTATCAGTAAAATTCAATAACTTGAAAATATTAACCACTTCCAGGCATGAAGTATATCTTCAAAATCATTTTATTCTCAGCATATTCAGGGTTTACTGTATTCCTTAGAGTGTTTTTTTCAAAATATTTCAGAAGTGAAATCAGAAAAATTAATTCAATAATTGAAAACAACCTCAGAGCCTTTATCTTTGTAAAAAAATAAGTGTGGGAGTAATAAAATTGAACAATATCAAGGTTTTCTCATATCATGGATGTCTTGATGAAGAAAGCAAAATAGGAAGTGATTACCGGGTAGACCTAAAAGTACATGGAGATCTTTCGCATTCTGCAAAAACAGATAAACTTAGTGATACTATAGACTATGTGCATCTAAATAAAATAGTGAAGGAAGAAATGGCGATTCGTTCCAAATTGCTTGAAACAGTTGCCGAAAGGATCCTGAAACGTATTATGGATGAACTCATTATGGTACAAAAGGCTAAAGTAGATGTTTCTAAGATCAACCCCCCTATTGGCGGTAATGTGGCTATGGTTACGGTTAGTAGAACCAAATCCCGGTAGATTTTAGTTTTGAAACTTAAAATTTTTATTACATTTGCCAACCCAATATAGGGCATCGTGGCCGAGTGGCTAGGCAGAGGTCTGCAAAACCTTGTACAGCGGTTCGAATCCGCTCGATGCCTCAAAAAGCTTCCTGTAAACCAGGGAGCTTTTTTTATTTGTGAAGATTTATTGTTCTAAACCTATATTTATCTCCTGTCTTCCGGCTCTACGAAATGCTCCAGTTTACCAATTAGAGAATCATTAGGCGTAATTTCTTCTATCTGATCCTTGATCTCATCTACCTGATTTGGAAATAAACCCTGAAATATAAGTACTCCCCCAAATACTATAAGCAAAACACTTATAGCCTTCTTCATCACATAAATACGATTTGGAGTTAGCTTTCTATTGAGTTTTTTAGCGAGAAGAATTTTTGCGACATCCACTACCAGGTAAGTAATTAATACACTCCCAAGGAAAACAGAGATCCTTTCAGGCTCCATATCCAATTTAGGGCCAAATACGATGATTACTCCCAACCAGAAGCCCAGAACACCAATATTGATAAAATTGAGCAGAAAACCCTTCGCACACAAGTTAAAATAGGCACTTTTACCTAGTTTTCTAATTTCAGGAGTTTCTTCGTCTGTATGAAGTACTTTTTTGGTTTGTATAAAACTCATCAAACCGTAGGTAGCAAGGATCATCCCTCCAAAAATAAACAAGGCGGGATCATCCTTTAATCTTTCCAATAATTTTGTAGTACTAAAATAGGCGATGGTAATAAAGACCAGATCTGCCAGGATAACTCCAATATCTAAAGAGAAAGCAGCCCTAAACCCTTTAATGGCGGCAGTTTCGAGTAATACGAAAAATACCGGCCCAAATAAAAAAGCCAGAAAAATTCCTAGTGGTAGGGCAGCTAAAACGTCCTGTAGCATACAGTAGAGTTGTTATGCAAATGTAAACTTTTTGTTCTTTTAGAAGAACCGAGACCTGTTAAAGCCTAATTTAAAGTAGTTTACCCTCGGTTTGATATCAATTAGCTTCTACTTCCTGTCGGTTGCCCAAAAGGGTGAAATCAAGATGTCGTCTAACTAGATCAGCATTTTTAACCTTTACATATACTTCGTCCCCTAAGGTGTAGGTTTGTCCAGTTCTTTTGCCTGTTACCGCAAATTCATCAGGATTATATTCATAATGATCATCGTTCATATCTCTTAAACGGATCATCCCTTCACATTTGTTCTCAACGATCTCTACAAAGATTCCCCATTCGGTTACACCAGAAATTACTCCAAGGAATTCCTCATTTTCATGATCCTGCATAAATTTCACCTGCATGTATTTGATAGAATCCCTTTCGGCATTGGTAGCCAGGTTTTCCATTTCACTACTATGGTGACATTTAGATTCATATTCTTCCTCGCTGGCAGATTTTGCTCCGTCAAGATAATGCTGAAGCAACCTGTGAACCATTACATCGGGATATCTACGAATTGGTGAGGTAAAATGTGTGTAATAATCGAAGGCTAGACCATAATGCCCAATATTTTCAGTCCCGTAATAGGCCTTACTCATGGTTCTAATAGCTAAAGTATCCACCATGTTCTGCTCTTTCCTGCCTTGAACATCCTCCAATAATTTATTTAAAGAAGAAGTGGTAGTACTACGATCTTTAAGGTTCAGTTTATGTCCAAACCTGCCTACGATAGTTTGTAAAGCAGCTAATTTTTGATCATCAGGTTCATCATGACATCTGTAAACAAAAGTCTTTTTTGGGCTTTGTTTCCCGATGAATTCAGCAACTCTCCTATTGGCCAATAACATGAATTCTTCAATAAGTTTGTTGGCATCTTTGGCGGTTTTAAAGAAAACTCCAACAGGTTCATTTTCTTCATTCAAATTGAACTTGACCTCCACTTTATCAAAAGAAATTGCACCATCGCGCATTCTTCTTGATCGCATTTTTTTGGCCAGCCTGTTTAGAGTTACTACGGCCTCTACCAGGGCGCCACGAACACTGTAGGCATGTTTTCTAATAGAAACATCGTCTGGAATTGTTCCAGTTCCGGTTTCGATAATATGCTGAGCTTCCTCATAAGCAAAACGCTCATCAGAATATGTCACTGTCCTTCCAAACCACTGGTTCTTCACCTGAGCGTTATCATCAATTTCGAAAATTGCAGAAAATGTAAATTTTTCTTCTTTTGGCCTTAATGAACAGGCGTTATTCGATAATATTTCAGGCAACATAGGTACAACCCTATCTACCAGGTATACAGAAGTTGCACGTTCATAAGCTTCTTCATCCAGGATTGTACCCGGTTGAAGGTAATGTGAAACATCTGCTATGTGGATTCCTATCTCGTAATTCCCATTTTCAAGTCTCTGAAAACTTAAGGCATCATCAAAATCTTTTGCATCTTTTGGATCTATGGTAAAGGTCAATACGTCACGCATGTCCCTTCGTTTATTGATCTCTTCCTCGTTTATCGAAGTATCTATCTGATTGGCAAATTCTTCAACTTCTTCAGGAAAATCATGTGGCAAACCATATTGGGCAAGAATTGAGTGAATTTCGGTATGATGTTCTCCAGGAGTTCCAAGAACCCTGGTGATCTTTCCGAATGGAGAATCGGCCTTATCTGGCCATTCTTCAAATTCCACTACCACTTTGTCTCCATTTTGAGCACCATTCAGTTTATTTCCAGATACAAAGAAATCGGTATACATGGATTTGTCATCAATCACTACAAAACCGAAATCTTTTTTCTGTTGAAGAGTGCCAACAAATTCAGTTCTTTTTCTTTTTAAAATCTTGGTAATTTCTCCTTCAGACCTTTTTCTTCTCCTGCGGTTATAAACATAGATCTCTACGGTATCACCATCAAAAGCTGCATTAAGGTCCTTTTGCGCAATAAAAATATCATCGGCAAACTCCTCCACCATTACATAACCATATCCTTTGGTTGTAAGATCAAGTACGCCTGTGTAATAATTCTTATTTCCTTCGATCATGAATTTTCCACGATCTACTTCCTGAATTTCCTTTTTTGCTGCCAATTGTGCCAGTTTTTTAATTATTTGATTTCTGCTACTGGCATCATTTACTCCCAGAATGGAAGCAATTTGTTTGTAGTTATATGTTTTTCCGGAATTGTTTCGAAGTATATCGATGATACTTCTGGAAAGATTGCCCTGTATTTTTGGTTTATTCTTTTTCTGTTTCTTCATTATCAACTAGTATACGATAAAATTACGCCATTATAATCACTCACACAGGATTTCAGTTTAAAGTTTTGTTAACTCACTAGGCTCTAAGATGATAGTTATTAGGGCTAAGATCAATTTTTAGATTTTTTTTAGAATAATTTTGTAATCATTCTTAATTTTTTCTTAATTTTACTTTAACATTCCCCCCGACTACTTGACCCTATATTTGTTTTAATATTATGAAAGTCAGCAAGTCAGCCAAATTCTCAGTTTTATTTTTTCTGATATTTATTTTCGGAATAATCTTCGTTGTGACTTCCATCAACAGATCATTAGACAAGAAAACTGAATTCTTCCAGGATGATAAGCCGGCTACCTCTCCCATTGCATCTACTTATCAGGAATAAAACCTATCTTTAGTTAGGTTAATCCTTTACATATGAAAGATTATATATGCCTGGCTACTTTTACCTATCCATACGAATATTTTGTTCTTAAACTTAAATTCGAAGATGCCGGCCTGCGTTATTATTTCCAGAATGAAACCTTAATTGGTCTTTTACCTCTATCCTCTGTCGCTTTCGGCGGAATAAGACTTATGGTCCACCCGGCAGATAGTTCTAAAGCAAAACAAATAATAGATTCTTTAAATGACAAATCTTCCCATCTAAGGATCGTTTAGTTATAAACATTATATATCATATTTATCTTTTCTTCTTTTTTAAAAAATTAAAATGATGTTATATGATGGCGTGTTAATTTGTAGAACAATTAAAATGAAGTTTGTTTGGTATTTCACTTGTAAGCATTAGCTAACAGTTTATCAACATAGCTGTTAATTCTTAAGTGATTGATATTCTTAGTGTTTTAAGATTTACTTAACAAAAGTTCATAAAATTGATTTAATATTATTTCTTGAAAAGTTAGAAGTTAACAATTGTGAATAACGTGTTTTTAAGTGCTCATAAGTATCTAAAAAATTCCAGAGTTATAATTTGATTTATCCAGTTTAAAGTTGCTATTGTTAAAATTATCTTATAAAACAAATTTCTTTTTCACTAAATCATCATATGTTTTGAACAATTATGTGTCAATATTAAAGCCTTGAAATCTAAGCTATTCGATAAAGTAATTAACAATCAAAAATAGGCTAGTTAACAGCCTCTTTTTTTAACTTTGCCGCAAACAATACAACTATGAAAATATCTATTGGAAACGACCACGCCGGTACCGGTTATAAAGAAATGATCAAGGAAAAACTTGAATCCATGGGTCATACAGTAACTAATTATGGAACAAACTCTGAGGAGAGTGTAGATTACCCAGATTTTGTTCATCCGGTGGCAGAAGATGTAGAAAATAAAAAGGCCGATCTTGGTATCATTATATGTGGTAGTGGTAACGGTGCAAACATGACTGCTAATAAACATCAGGGAGTGCGATCTGCTCTTTGCTGGAATGATGAGATAGCTAAGCTTGCCAGAGAGCATAATGATGCCAATGTATTAAGTATACCAGCAAGATTTGTTTCTGAAGAACTAGCGACAAAGATCACGGAAACTTTTGTAAATACTGAATTTGAAGGAGGTCGCCATCAAAGAAGGGTTGATAAGATCCCTGCAAAAAAATACTGCTCATAATTTATGGCTTTGAACATAGAAGTAAAAAAGTTCAGTGAGTTAAAGCTCACTGAACTTTATGATATTTTACAATTAAGATCTGAGGTTTTTGTAGTTGAACAGGATTGTGTTTACCAGGATATCGATGGAAAGGATTCTGAAGCGCTACATATCATTGGTTTCAAAAAAGGTAAAATTGTGGCCTATACCCGTTGTTTTAAACCTGGATATTATTTTGAAGAAGCAGCTATTGGCCGGGTGGTGGTCAAAGATTCAGAAAGAAAATATGGTTATGGTCATGAGATCATGAAAGCTTCAGATAAAGCCATCAAAGAGCATTACAATACTTCTATGATAAAACTTTCTGCACAGCAATACCTTATCAAATTTTATGAATCTCATGGTTATCAAACAACCGGGGATGGATACCTGGAAGATGGGATTCCTCATATTGCCATGGTTAAAAATTAATTCTTTGTCTTAATAGATTTATTGAAAGGGATCCCTAGCTGATAACCAATTTTATCTGAAGTATTATCTTCTACGATATCGATCCCATACCTGATCCTTGAGGTATCATCATAGATAAAAGTACCGAAGATCCTATCCCAGATACTTAGCATATTCCCATAATTACTATCGGTCCAGGGCAATTGAAAATGGTGATGGAATTTATGCATATTAGGCGTTACTATTATATAGCTTAAAACCTGATCAATTCCTTTTGGTAAGCTAATGTTAGCATGGGTAAAATAGGTGAAGAAAATACTTAAAATGCGATAAAACAGATAATAAGCCACTGGCATACCCATGATAACCACCGCTATTAAGGCAAAAGACTCCCTGATGATAAAATCAAAAGGATGATGCCTGGTACCGGTAGTAGCATCTACGTGGGTATCTGTGTGGTGAATCAAGTGAAGTCTCCACATCCATCTTACTTTATGTAGCAAATAATGCACAAAATATTGTGCTATTAGATCCAGCACCATAATTGCCAGGATGAGTTCTGCCCAAACTGGAAGATTAAATAACTGTAATAATCCAAATTGTGAATTATTCAACCAAAGGAAGATGCCACCGGTTATAATTCCAAAAATAAGATTGATCAGCATTACAAATCCCAACAGAATGAAATTTGTCCTGGCATGTTTCCATTTATTATATCTGAATTTTACCAGGGCGTAATAGCCTTCCAGCAACCAGAAAATTCCAAGAACCAACGCGACCCAAAGCAACTTTTGCCAGGTAGGCATATTTTCAAAAAATAACAGAAAATTTTCCAATTCTCAGGTATTACTTCAGGATCTTAGAATATTCTTCAGGGCTTTTTAAAATGAATTGCGCTTTGGCAATTTCAGGATTATTTTCTGTGTAATATTCATAAAGACCTTCTTTGTAGAAATATCTTTTTATGATCTCATCTGTCAACAGACTAACGATCTCAGGCTTTTTATCATCCAATTCCTGCTGTTTAAAAGAACTGATCTGGGATCGAATCTTTTCTACTTCAGGAGCGATCTTAGATTTTAATTCTTCATCTTCAGCCTTATCCATCATTTCGATCAGTTCTCTTTCTGTAGCAGTTTGATATTCAAAATTAGAAGATTTCAGAAAGTCTTTGAAATCCTTAAAATCTTCGTCGGTAAAACTGAAATTATCAGGTTTTTTGAGGTCATGAGAATAGTAATAATCTGTCGCATAATTAAAGATGGCATCCTGGAATAATAATGACTGGGTGATATCACTAAATTGTGAGGATTCCATTTTTATATCAGGAAGTATGCCTCCACCATCATAAACCTTCCGGCCATTTTTGGTTTTGAACTCATTATAATCTTCAACTTTTGTTCTTATCGCTTTACCATCATCAGTCCTTCTTCGGTAATCCAGTGCCTGTATACACCTGCCGCTTGGTGTGTAATACCTGGAAATGGTAATTTTTAACTGTGTGCCATAAGCAAGTTCCCGAGGTCTTTGCACCAGTCCTTTTCCAAAACTTCTGGCTCCTACGATCACTCCCCTGTCCAGATCCTGCATGGCCCCGGCAACGATCTCACTGGCAGATGCACTTCTACCGTCTACGAGTACCACTAGAGGAATTTTAGTATCTATAGGCTCTTTTTTGGTGAAGTATTCCCGGTTATATTTTTCTATTACAGATTTTGTTGTAACAATAAGTTCGCCTTCCGGAATAAAAATATTGCTCACATTTATAGCTTCGTTCAATAAACCACCTGGATTCCCTCTTAGGTCTAAAATGATCTTATCTGCACCTTGATTTTTTAAATCTTTCAAAGCACGACCAACTTCGGTAGATGCTTTTGCATTGAATCTGGATAGAACAATATATCCCGATTTGTCTTGCAGCAATTTATAGAACGGCACAGCATTCATCTCTACAGAACTTCTTTTAAGCGAGGTTGTTTTGATCTCTCCCTGGCGGCGATAAGTTATTTCAATATTACTATCTGGAGCTCCATTAAGCAGTTCTCCCGCATCTTCTTTGAAATCTACTACATTGATATTCCCGATCTTAATTATCTCATCTCCGGCTTTTAATCCGGCTTTATCGGCAGGATAATCCTTGTAAGCTTCTACTACGGTTATCGCTTCGGGCCCAGTTTTCACCAATGCTCCAATACCGGTATATTCCCCGGCGCTATTGATCCTGGCTGCTTCCACATCCTGTTCGTTCCAGTAATTGGTATAGGGATCAAGATCTGTTAGCATGGATTTTATAGCAGTATCCATCAATGCTGCCGGATTGGTTTCATCTACGTAGTTCATATTGATCTCTTTGAAAAGCGTAGTGAAGATCTCTATCTGCTTGGCGATCTCAAAAAAGTCTGATTTAAAACTTACGGTTCCTATGAAAATTCCGATCAAAACTACCGGAAAGATGATGATTTTGATGATGCGTTTTTTCATCTGTAAAAATTTTTATTATCAATCTGTCAGATGCAATGCGCTAATAATCTCTGCTATAGAAATCGAATGATAGCTCATTACAATATTCAATTATCACTGAATTTCTTCAGAATATTTATCATGCTCTTTTCAAGTTTCTCGTAGGTTATTTCATCTCTGGAAATATAAATGAACATGAAGGCATGGGAAGTAGATAAATCACTCGTAACAAGATACTTATTTTTTCTGAAAACTTCCCTCATCAATCTTTTAATTCTATTTCTTTTTACCGCGGTCTTCACCAGTTTCTTCGGAACAGAAACTCCGGTCTTAAGTTCAGGTGAATCTGAATCTTCTATAGTGGTATATACAAGCTTTAGCGGATAGGATTTTAAACTTTTTCCTTCTACAAATAACTTGTCTATAAGCTTTTTACTCTTTAAACGGTCTTGCTTTCCAAATCGTTGGTCCATCTTGCTGAATATGCGGTAAAAGTAGCAATTCCACAATTAAATAAAATAAATAGAAATTATGCTGTTAAGCAGTTGATAGTAGAGTATAATTATAATCTGCTCTTACCGCAATTAAAAAGCCCTTTCCGCGAAGAAAGGGCTATTAATCAATAAATATTTATTGATATTAGTTGCTGGAATCTGAAGAATTTTCAGATCCATTCCATTTATTGTTAGAACGATCTATATCTGCCATCATCTGTGATTCATCAATTTCGATTACAGAGATTTTATCCTTAGCTACAGGAATTTCTAATTGGTAACCAGGAAATGCCCAGGCCCAGTCTTTTTCTACATTTCTATTTTGACCTTCTACAGCAGGTTTTTCCCAACGCATCATTTGCAACGGGATATAGAATGTTTCTTTGGAACCATCGGTATAGGTAACATTAACATCTACAGGCATTGGCATAAGCCCCTTTCTCTGTAGCACCACGTTGGTGTTTTCTCCTTCTCCTTCTACAGAATTTATAGCATAATCTATAGTATTCGTAGTTTGGGTCCAGTCAGTTAAATACCAGTCTAACTCAGCTCCTGAAACTTTTTCGGCAATTCTTATAAAATCGTTTGGAGTTGGATGTTTAAATTTCCATTCATCATAATATCGATTAAGGGTTTTCGCCAGGTTTTCTTCCCCAATAATGTAGCCTAACTGCGCAAGGAATACAGCACCTTTAGAGTAAGCAGCAGCACCATAAAGTGCATTCATGGCATAACGGTCTGCATGGGTAGTTTGTGGTTGCTCTTTCCCAGAACTGGCAAGATATCCATAGCCTCTGTATGATCCTGTATGCGGATTTTCGGCATTTTTATCAAGAACTATATTTTCAGCTTCAGAGGAAATATAAGAAGTGAAACCTTCATCCATCCATTCATGCTTACTTTCATTGGTAGCAAGCAGATGCTGGAACCAGGCGTGAGCCATTTCATGAGCGGTTACTCCAACAAGACTTTCAAAAGAACGTTCCCCGGTGATAAGAGTTAACATTGCATACTCCATTCCACCATCTCCACCCTGTACCACAGAATATTGATCCCATGGGTAAGGTCCTATATGTTCGTTAAAGAAATAAAGTAATTCAGCAGTTTTTGGCTGAAGATTTTTCCAGTTTTCTTTGATCTCGTCATTGTCCTTGTAAAGGAAATGAAGTACGGTACCGTCTTCGGCTACCAGCTTATCATGAATATAGTCTGGATCTGCAGCCCAGGTAAAATCATGCACTTTAGGAGCTACGAAATGCCAGGTATGTGTATCTCCTTTCGATTTTACTTTTGTACCCTCTTTTTCATAGCCATGACCTATTTCCTGTGGATTCTGGAGATACCCGGTGCTACCAATAGTGTATTCATCGTCAATGGTGATCTTTACATCAAAATCTCCCCAAACTCCATGAAATTCACGGGCTATATAAGGATCTGCATGCCATCCCTGGAAATCATATTCAGCTAATTTAGGGTACCACTGGCTCATTGAAAGAGCTACACCTTCAGAACTATTTCTACCAGATCTTCTGATCTGTTCCGGCACCTGGCCTTCAAAATTCATATTAAAAGTGGTCTTTTCTCCAGGTAAAATAGGCTTGGCCAGCTCAACCTCGAGTACGGTTCCCACTTCTTCATACTGAAGTTCTTTCCCATCCTGGGTAAGTGAATTCACCTTTAGGTATCCTTGTTGTTCAGCAGAAAGGCCGGTAATCCTGCTTACTATCTCAGGATTTTCTTCGGTTCCCTTATTCATGGTCATTCTACTGTCTGGATCTGGAACACTTTCCAGACGTGCATTCATTTCACTATCTGGCTGGAATGCATTGAAGAACAAGTGATAGAAAACCCTGTTAAGAGTATCTGGTGAATTATTGGTGTAAACCAGCTCCTGAGTACCTGAATATTGGAAATTCTCAACATCCATGTCTATTTCCATGGTGTAGTCTACATGTTGCTGCCAGTAAGAGGTATTATTCTGAGCCTGTAAAAGGCCGGTGGTAATTAATAATAAACTGAAAAATATTTTATTCATTTTTAATTGCTTTTTGAGATTTGGTCGGCTAAAATTAATGCGTTGTACAAGTTGGCCATCTTACCTGAAGTAGATAAGCTCTGGAATTTTTTGGTATTATTTCGGTCACCTCCAACAATTACGGTAGCATTGGTAGTAAGACCGCTATCCATAATTACCTGCTTTACCTGAGAAGCGCTAAGTTGAGGATAATAACCTCTAATGATCGCGGCAATACCTGCTACGGCTGGTGAAGCCATTGAAGTTCCCTGTAGGTATTCGTATTCGTTATTTGGAGTAGTAGACCAGATCTTGGTTCCAGGTGCAAAAACATCCACATTGGATTTTCCGAAGTTTGAAAATTCTGCAACCAGGCCAGAACCATATTCATAATTAAGAGCTCCAACGGTAAGGAAATTATTTGCAAACTCTGTAGTGTTAGTTGGATCCTGATCATTTGGATAAACTCTGTTGGAATCCAGATCTATACCTTCATTCCCTGCTGCATTCACGATTAATACATCATTTTCTGCTGCATATTTTATTGCATCTATCACCCATTCTGGGTTTGTTGAAAAATACTTACCAAAACTGGTGTTGATCACTTTTGCACCATTATCCACGGCATATCTTATTCCCAGAGCGATATCTTTATCATATTCATCTCCATCTGGCACTGCTCTAACCACCATTATCCTGGCGTTGCTGGAAACACCTTTAAGCCCAATATCATTGGAACGATCTGCTGCGATAATTCCGGCAACGTGAGTACCATGTTTTACATGCTCTTTATCTGGCTCTGGCCCTGATACTTCATTGTTCCCATAGTCGGTATCTGTAATATCATAAGGATCATCACCTGTAACTGCACGCCCATCAAGCTCCATGTTGAAATGTGTTGAAAGACGGTCATCGTAGTATTCTATGGCTTCATTCAGTTCTTCCAATGCTTCCGGAATATTCTCGTTCACATTATACTGGATCTGAGTCAGGATCGATTTATACTGACTCATTTGCTGAGTTTGAGGCTTATAATCTGCAAGTTGTTGCTTGGTATAATCCTCTGTTCCTAATTCTGCGGAAACAGCATTATGAGCTGCAGTTAACTGCTCTTCGATCTGAAGGTATTGATCACGGGTTTCTATAGACTCGTTATACTCTTTTTCATATTCGGCCTTGGCGGCTTTATATAGATTATATTCTTCTCGATCTGCAGTGCTTATACTGCTTTCAGATTTTCCTTCATATTTAGGTTTCAGTTTCTTATAAATACGGGTATACTCCATATTTTCAGCTACTGCATCTCCTAAAAAGTTCCAACCATGGATATCATCTATGTAACCGTTGTTATCATCATCTTTTCCGTTTCCAGGAATTTCATCTGTATTGGTCCAGATAACACCTTCAAGGTCTTCATGTTCAATATCTACACCACTATCTATAACTCCAACGATAACCGGTGAAGGGCGGTTCTTTTTAATGATTTCAGCATATGCCCTATCAACACTCATTCCTGGAATTGTGTCTGTCATTAGATCTGCATTGGTCCAGTTTTTAAGCTGGGTTTCGCTAAGATCTCTTACTTTCAAAGGAATAGAATCGATATTCTTAACTGGAGTCGAAACTATTTTCGGTGCGGTACTACTACATCCGGTAATTATACCGGCAGCAAGTAGGGATAGAAATGGTTTAAAAAAGGGTATTTTCATATTTTATTTTAGTTAAAGATTTCGTCGAAAGTGTGAGTCTGATCAAGTCTCACTCCTTTCTCGGTATGTTTCAGGGTTATTATTTCATTATGTGCATCGTGCTCCAAGAACAAATAATAGTTTTCATCTGCGGCGGTTTCCAGAAATTTTTTCTTTTCCGGAAGCGTTAACAAGGGTCTTGTATCAAATCCCATTACATAGGGCAATGGAATATGGCCAGCAGTTGGAAGCAGATCAGCCATAAAAACGAGTTTTTTTCCTTTATAGTCGATATGTGGGATCATTTGTTTATCTGTATGTCCATCTACAAATAATACGCCAAACCCGAGCTCTTTATAGTTAGAAAAGCTTTTATCTTCTTCTCTATCAATAAAATGCAATTTTCCACTTTGTTCCATTGGAATGATATTTTCCTTTAGAAAAGAGGCTTTTTCACGATCATTTGGATTAGTAGCCCATTTCCAGTGGTCTTCATTACTCCAGAAACGCGCATTTTTAAAGGCCGGTTCATAGCCGGTCCTGTCTTTATTCCATTGTATACTTCCTCCACAATGATCAAAATGAAGATGAGTCATGAAGACGTCGGTGATATCATCGCGATGAAAACCGTATTTTTTTAAAGATTTATCGATATTATCATCGCCCCAGAGATAATAATAACTAAAGAATTTTTCACTTTGCTTATCCCCCATTCCGGTATCTATAAGCATTAGGCGGTCACCATCCTCAATCAAGAGACATCTGGCTGCAATATCTATCATGTTGTTAGAATCTGCAGGATTGGTCCTGTTCCAGAGGCTTTTAGGTACCACTCCAAACATTGCTCCCCCGTCCAATTTAAAATTTCCAGCTTCAATGGGATATAGTGTCATGGTCTAGTTTTTTACAAATTCCCCGCAAAATAGAAAAAGTTAAAGCCTTTTCGAATTATTTTCACTTCATTTAACAGGATCGAATAATAGAAAGCCTTTATATAATAAGCTTTGAGAGTTAAACATTTTTAATATTTTTAGCTTTTATAAGTAAACTTAGAACGCATGATAGAATTAGCAGGAATAGTGATTTTGGGTATTATGGCTCAATGGTTGGCGTGGAGATTTAAAATTCCGGCTATTCTGCCCTTAATTCTTGTGGGTCTGGCAGTTGGACCTATCTCTACCTTTTTTACCGTAGACGGTTCAAAATTAATTGAACCAATCTGGAATGGAGAATCTGGACTATTTCCAGGAGACAGTTTATTCTATTTTGTTTCGCTGGCTATCGGAATAATCCTTTTTGAAGGTGGTTTAACCTTACGTAAGGGCGAAATACTGAATGTAGGCCCGGTTATCCTTAAATTGATCACCATCGCGGTGATCGTAACCTTTGTTGGTGCAGGTATCGCTGCCCATTTTATCTTTGATCTTAGCTGGCAGATTAGCTTTTTATTCGCTGCTCTTATAATCGTTACCGGTCCAACGGTAATTACCCCGATCCTTCGAAATATACCCTTGAAGAAGGATATTTCAGCCATTTTAAAGTGGGAAGGAATCCTCATAGATCCAATTGGAGCTCTGGTAGCGGTATTGATGTTTGAATTTATAAGTGCAGGAACAGGAACACAATTTACCGAAACTGCTCTTATGGAATTCGGGAAGATCGTTCTGTTCGGATTTACTTTCGGCTTTACCTTTGCCCATGCCCTGGCTTTTGCCATTAAGAAAAATGTAATTCCGCATTATCTTTTAAACGTGCTTACACTGGCCACCGTTTTAGGAGTTTTTGTGTTGGCTGACCTTTTTGCACATGAAAGCGGACTTTTAGCCGTGGTAGTTATGGGAATGGTAATGGGGAATATTAACCTTCCTAATCTTAAGGAACTGCTTTATTTTAAAGAATCACTCAGTGTTTTACTGATCTCTATACTATTCATTTTACTCGCGGCAAATATTAATGTTCAAGACCTGTTACTGGTATATGATATTAAAGCATTGATCCTTTTTGGAGCTGTTGTTTTAGTAATAAGGCCATTGGGAGTATTTGTAAGCAGTATTGGTTCTTCGCTTAAGGTGAATGAAAAATTATTTATTAGCTGGGTTGGACCACGAGGTATAGTTGCCGCTGGTATCGCTTCACTTTTTGGCCTGGAATTAGCAAATCAGGGTGTTGATGGAGCAGAATATATTACTCCACTGGTATTTATGATCGTACTGGGAACCGTATTACTTAATGCCACTACGGCCAGGTTATTCGCTCAATTGGTAGGAGTGTTTTTAAAGAATTCACAAGGAATACTAATCATTGGAGCATCAACGATATCCAGGTTGATAGGTTCTTACCTTAAGAAAAATAAAAGGCACGTGGTTTTGGTAGACAGTAACGGTGCGAATATTAGAAAAGCCCGTGAACTGGGATTAGATGCGATCCAGGAAAATGTCTATTCAGATGACCTTATCAATAATATCGAATTAAGTGATGTAGGCTACTTGATGGCTATGACCGGAAATACAGAGGTTAACCTGAATGCTATTGAAAAGTTCAGAAAGCATTTTGGTGAAAATGGATCTTTTAGAGTGGTTTCTTCAGATGAAATGTATGATCCTGAAAACAATCCTAAGGAAGGTTTATTCTCCCAGACAGATGATTATATAAAACTTACGAATCTTGCCCGTAAATACCCTTCTATTCACGAAATAGACCTTAATTCCAAGGAACATTATGACGGATTGATAGAAATAAGTAAGACAGATCCTGATATCATTCCATTGTTCGTTAAGAACAATGAAGGTGAATTAAGTATAATTCCTTCTAACAGTACCGATGTTGAAATTGAAGAAGGATATATGATGGTCTATCTTGGTAAGCAAATTGAACCGGGTGACAGTGAAGAAAAAGAAAATATTGAAGAAAATATAGAGCAGGATTAAGCCTGCTCTTTTTCCATTTCTTCGATAAGTTCATCTGTAATTTCAAGATTGTGATATACGTTTTGCACGTCATCATCATCTTCGAATTTTTCCACCAGATTAAGGATCTTGATGGCATCATCTACCGGTAATTCCAATGTATTTAGGGGTATTCGCTGTACTTCAGAATTCTTTGGTTCTATGTTAAGCTCCTCTAATTTAGAGGATATACTTCCAAAATCGGTGAAATCTGTATAAACAGTAAGATAATCATCTTCTTTCTCAAATTTTGAAGCACCACCTTCAATTAATTCCAGTTCGAATTCCTCAAGGTCCATTTCTATCTTTTCTTTCTCAATAACGAAAACACCTTTTTTATCGAAAAGGAATTCCAGGGAACCATTGGTTCCAAGACTACCTCCGTTCTTGGAAAAAATAGACCTAACCGAAGCCACGGTACGATTGGTATTATCTGTAGTACATTCCACAAAGATCGCTATACCATTTGGACCGTAACCTTCAAAGGTCACCGTTTCATAATTATCTGCATCTGCACCACTGGCCTTTTTTATCGCTCGCTCAATGGTATCTTTTGGCATATTTACACCCTTGGCGTTTTGAATGGCATTTCTAAGACCTGGATTCGCTTCCGGATCTGGCCCACCACCTTCTTTAACCGCAACGGTAATTTCCTTGATAGCTCTGGTAAATTGCTTCGCTCTTTTCTTGTCCTGTGCTCCTTTTCTGTGCTTTATATTCGCCCATTTACTATGTCCGGCCATATTATTTTTCTTAAAAATTATGTGAGAATTACAAAATTAAGAATTTGATGAACAAAAGAAAACCTCCCTGAATTTGACTTCAGAGAGGTTTGTTTTATAATGGATTCAGATGTTAATCGTTCAGTTTCAGAACTGCCATGAATGCTTCCTGTGGGATCTCTACATTCCCCACCTGGCGCATACGTTTTTTACCCTTTTTCTGTTTTTCCAGCAGTTTTCTTTTACGTGAGATATCACCACCATAACATTTCGCGGTAACATCCTTACGAAGTGCTTTTACAGTTTCCCTGGCGATAACTTTCGCTCCAATAGCAGCCTGAATAGGAATATCGAACTGCTGTCTTGGGATCAATTCTTTTAGTTTCTCACACATTCTTTTACCAATATCATAGGCATTATCTACGTGTAGTAATGCTGAAAGAGCATCTACTTTATTGGCGTTAAGGAGCACATCTACCTTTACCAGTTTAGATTCTCTCATTCCTATTGGTGAGTAGTCAAATGAAGCATATCCACGAGATACGGTTTTCAATCTATCATAGAAATCAAATACGATCTCTGCCAATGGCATGTCAAAAGTAAGTTCTACCCTTTCGGTAGTAAGATATGTTTGGTTGGTGATCTCTCCCCTTTTTTCAATACAAAGCGACATTACGTTACCAACATAATCTGATTTTGTAATGATCGTAGCCTTAATAAATGGCTCTTCTACCCTGTTCAAAGTCGAAGGCTCAGGAAGATCTGATGGGTTATTTACAAGAATGATATCATTCGGATTCTTATTGGTGTACGCGTAATAAGAAACGTTAGGAACCGTAGTAATTACGGTCATATCGAACTCACGCTCCAGTCTTTCCTGGATGATCTCCAGGTGCAGCATTCCAAGGAATCCACAACGGAAACCAAAACCTAGAGCAGCAGAACTTTCAGGAGTGAACACCAGTGAAGCATCATTCAACTGAAGTTTTTCCATAGAAGCTCTCAATTCCTCATAATCTTCGGTATCTACCGGGTATATTCCTGCGAAAACCATCGGTTTTACGTCTTCGAAACCTGCAACCGCTTCGGTAGTTGGGTTTACAGCACTGGTAATAGTGTCCCCTACTTTAACTTCGCGGGCATCCTTAATACCGGTGATCAAATAACCAACATCCCCTGTTTTTATCTCTTTACGCGGAAATTGTTTTAAACGAAGTGTTCCTACTTCATCTGCATCATAAGTCTTATCTGTAGCTACGAATTTGATCTTTTCTCCTTTTTTAATAGATCCGTTGATAACCCTGAAATAGGTTTCAACCCCTCTAAAAGGATTATAGACCGAATCAAATATCAATGCTCTTAATGGAGCATCAACTTTCCCGCTTGGTGCAGGAATACGATTGATGATCGCATCAAGAATTTCTTTAATTCCAAGACCTGTCTTAGCACTTGCCGGTATTACTTCAGAAGGATCGCAACCTAATAGATCCACGATATCGTCTGTAACTTCCTCCGGATTCGCACTTGGAAGGTCTACTTTATTTAAAACTGGTATAATTTCAAGGTCATTTTCAAGAGCCAGATACAGGTTAGAAATCGTTTGTGCCTGTATGCTCTGCGCGGCATCTACCACTAATAATGCCCCTTCACAAGCAGCAATAGACCTGGAAACTTCGTATGAAAAGTCAACGTGACCTGGAGTATCAATCAAATTCAGAACATATTCTTCCCCTTCATGAACATAATCCATTTGGATCGCATGACTTTTTATGGTGATACCGCGTTCACGTTCCAGATCCATACTGTCCAGAAGTTGTTCCTGCTTTTCCCTTTCGGTTACAGCACCGGTAAAGTCAAGCAAACGATCTGCCAGCGTACTTTTTCCGTGATCAATATGTGCTATTATGCAAAAGTTCCGAATGTTCTTCATCTCCTAATTTCATAACTATTTAAGTTTGCAAATATAGTTTATTTGTATGTCATCAGAGAATATTTCTAGATCTACTATATTTTCTAATTAGATTATAAGAATAATTCAGACAAATTAATAACTTTAATAAAAATTTTATAAAAGTATTTGTTTAAAATAAAAAAATATATATACTTTGTTTAAGTCTATTTGTTATTTTTAAAAAGGGCCAGTTATAATTTCCTACCAATAAGTTACGGATGAATAATAAAATATTAGGTGTAGATATAGGTGCTACAAAGATACAGGTTGGGATCGTGGAAGAGGGGAAGCTTGTAAATGAGACAAAGTTTCCTACGCTTTCAGGTTCGTCTAAGGATGATATCATGAAAAACCTTATCGAAGGGATCGAGTCTTTAGGCCCTCATGATTATAAAGGAATAGGAATTGGAGTTCCCGGACTAATTGATGAAGAAAAGGGTATTATCTATGATCTTTTAAATATTTCCTCCTGGAAGGAAGTTCATCTTAAAAAACATCTTGAAGATCATTTTAAGGTTCCGGTGAAGATCACTAATGATGCAAATATTTTTGCCCTGGGTGTAAAGACTTTTGGTGAAGGCAAAGATTTTAGAAACTTTCTTGGAATTACCATGGGTACAGGTTTTGGAACAGGGATAATCGCGAACAGAGAGCTTTATTCCGGAAGTCTTTCCGGCGCAGGTGAATTAGGTAGTATTCCATATCTGGATAAAACTATTGAAGATTATTGTAGTGGAAAATTTTTTAGGGTTGAACACGGCCTTAGGGGTAGTGAAGTTTTCAGTTTAGCCAAAAGAGGAGACCAGAAAGCCTTGGATATTCTTGAAGAATATGGAAAACATCTTGGAGAAGCCATCAAAATAATGCTTTACATACTTTCTCCCGAAGCAATTTTTCTTGGTGGTTCGGTAAGTAATTCGTTCCAATATTTCGAAAAGGCATTACATGAATCTATTAGTGATTTTCCATTTAAGAGAATTCTGGATCAACTTGTAATTAAAACTTCAGATATAGAGAATATTGCTATTTTAGGTGCTGCTGCACTTATTATTTCAGAAAAGAAAAATTTCGTAGAAAAGCACTAAAAATAAATCAAACTTACCTTAAATCCTATTTCTAGCTATTATGGCAAATTCAGTCGCAAAAGAAGGAGTTAAAACTTCAAATATTACCGAAAATACCACCCGATCCATAATTATAATTGGGGCCTTATTTTTCATTTTCGGATTTGTTACCTGGCTAAATTCCCTACTGATCCCATATCTGGAGATCGCCTGTGAACTCACTAAATTCCAGTCCTTTTTTGTAACCTTTGCTTTTTATATTGCTTACGTTGTGATGGCTCCCGTTTCTACAAAAACCCTTAACAGACTGGGCTTTAAGAAGGGAATGTCCGTAGCGCTTGTAATTATGGCTTTTGGAGCATTATTGTTTATTCCAGCCGCGATCACCAGGACTTATTTCCTGTTCCTTACCGGTCTATTTATTATGGGTAGCGGACTTGCGATCCTGCAAACAGCTTCAAACCCATATGTGACGATTGTTGGCCCTGCTGAAAGTGCTGCTAAGCGAATCAGTATCATGGGAATTTGTAATAAACTTGCCGGGGCCATTGCGCCAATCCTTATCGGTTTCTTTTTACAGCTTGAAAAAGCAGATGAATTACAATCTGAAATTGCCAATCTCACTTCAGCCGAAAGGATCAACGAATTAAATGAAATGGCCCTTCGTGTTATTCCGCCTTATATCGGAATTATTGTGGTTTTGCTGCTGTTAGCCTTATGGGTTTATAAATCCAGCCTGCCAGAAGTAGATACAGATGAAGAAGATGAAAGCCTTTCGTCTACAAATGCAGGGAAAAACAGTGTCTTTGATTTCCCTCATGTGATCCTGGGAGTGATCACTTTATTCATATATGTGGGAGTAGAGGTAATAGCTGCAGATAGTATCATAAGTTATGGAGCCTCACAGGGAATCGCCCTGACCACAGCAAAATATTTCGCAACCGGAACCATGGTTTCTATGGTGATTGGATATATTATTGGAATTATCACTATCCCGAAATATATAAAACAGGAAAATGCCCTTCGGGTTTCAGCAGTTTTAGGAGTTATTTTCTCCCTTCTCGCCATTTTTACAAGCGGTTATGTTTCGCTTGCCTTTATAGCATTATTAGGACTTGCCAATGCTTTAATGTGGCCGGCAATCTGGCCTTTAGCCCTGGCAGATGTTGGTAGATTTACCAAGGCAGCTTCTTCATTACTTGTAATGGGAATTGCCGGGGGAGCTATTATACCATTGGTTTATGGAGCTTTGGCCGAGAATTGGAATCCGCAAGACGCATACTGGGTAATGATCCCGTGCTATTTATTCATCTTTTATTTCGCAGTTTCAGGATACAAAATCAGGAAATCATGAGACCATATATCTTATCAGAAAGCAACTGGAAATCTATTAAGGAGGAAAAAACCGAGGTAGCGGTACTTACCTGGGGTGCTACCGAAGCTCATAATTACCATTTGCCTTATGGAACAGATAATTATCAAATTGAAGCGATCGCGGCGGAAGCCGGGAAATTAGCCTGGAATAAAGGCGTGAAGCTTAAAGTTCTACCAAATATTCCTTTTGGGGTTAATACAGGGCAGGCAGATATCACACTGGATATGAATTTGAACCCGAGTACCCAACTTGCCATTCTTTCAGATATTATTGAAGTTTTGAATCGTCAGAATATTTATAAACTGATTTTACTGAATGGCCACGGAGGAAACAATTTCAAACCAATATTGCGTGAATTAGGACTGAAATATCCAAAAATGCTATTGATCGCTACCAATTTTTTCGATGTGGTAGATAAATCCCAATTCTTCGAAGAAAAAGGAGATCATGCAGATGAAATGGAAACCAGCCTGATGCTTCATCTTAAACGTGAACTTGTTTTAGATCTGAAAGAAGCAGGGGATGGGAAAGAAAGAAAATCCAGGATCACCGGAATTCGTGAAGGCTGGGCCTGGTCTGAGAGGCAATGGTCTATGGTAACTGCAGATACCGGTATTGGGGATCCTCGCAAAGCAACCAGTGAAAAAGGAGAAAGATTCATTACTGCGGTCACTCAGAAGCTGGCCAATCTTATTGAAGAGGTTTCAGAAGTTGAAATTGGTAATAGATACGAATAGATAAATAATAGACAGTCATTAAAAATTGTCATATGAATTCAAAAATTATAAAATACCTGCCAGTTTTCAGTATAATGCTAATACTGAATCTATCTTTTGGTATGCAAAACCAACCGGATCCTAAGAATATAGATTCTGAATTCCCTGCGATTATCCCTACACCTCAAAATATTTTTTGGGGTACAGAATTCTATATTCTTCCGGTTAAAAATACTATTTGTTATAATTCTGAAAGTAAAAACTCGATCTATTGGATTGAAAAATTGTTAAATGCAGCGGGTAGTAAAGCAGAATTTACTGAAGCAGAAAATTGCGGAAACTGGAAATTGAATATAGATCCAGAACTGGAAGATGAAGTAGGCGAGGAAGGATATAAGCTTAAGATCGACGATACTGGTATAAACATTCAAAGCGCTACTGAGGCAGGGATGTTCTATGGAATACAAACTTTAAGACAATTCTTTCCTGCTAAGATCGAAACCGGAGAAGTTTCTTCTGAGATCAAACTTAGACATGTAGAGATCACCGATAGACCGGAATATTCCTGGAGAGGCAGTATGCTGGATATCGCCAGGAGTTTTCTAACTAAGGAATATATCAAAAAGCATATTGATAGGATGGCGATGTATAAACTCAACCGACTTCACTTGCATTTGAGTGATGATCAGGGTTGGAGAATTGAGATCAAAGGATATCCGAAACTTACCGAAATAGGAGGGAAGAGCGCGGTTAAAAATGGCAGATCGGGTTATTTAACCCAGAAAGAATACCAGGAATTGCAGGAGTATGCAGCAAAAAGGAATATTGTGATTATCCCTGAGATCGATATGCCTGGCCATGTCTATGCGGCTTTAGTGTCCTATCCAGAGCTTAATTGCGAGAACAATAAAAATATAGAACCTCAGCGTGCCTTGCCACCAGATCTTTATGATGGATATAATGTAGGCTGGACTAGACTCTGCCTTGAGGACGCTTCAACTTATAAGTTCGTGGATGCAGTGGTTAAAGAATTAGCTGAGATCACTACCGGAAACTGGATTCATATTGGTGGTGATGAAATTGAAGATCCTTTATACGAGGAGTTTATTCAAAAAGCCGATTCTATTGTTCGAAAATATGATAAGACGGCCATTGGCTGGGAAGAAAGCGCCAAAGCCGATCTAAGCGATAATTTTATAGTTCAGCGCTGGAATGGTGAAACCAAAATAGCTGAAGGGCAGAAGATCATCGATTCGTTCTGTAAATTTTTCTACCTGGATCATGGTAATATTACCGATCAGGAAAATACTTATAAATGGTGCAGAAAAGAAGGTCTTCCCCTGGAAATAGTTTATAGCTATAGCACCGATGATGAACGGGTGATTGGTATCGAGGCTCCGGTATGGAGTGAACTTGTAATTAGTGACGATCGTGCAGACGATCGTTTATGGCCAAGAAGTATTGCCGTGGCTGAAGTTGGCTGGACCAGATCTTCTAACAGGGATTTTAAGGATTTCACTGAAAGGCTGGCTAAACATGGAGAAAGATTGGAAAACCTGGGAATAGAATATTTTAAAAGTCCGGAAGTGGATTGGGAGACGCCGAGAGAAAAAGGAGTATTTTCTGAAAAGCTTTCGAAAAAATAATAAAATGAGCAAGAAAAGTCCTGATACCGAAAGATCTTCAAATTATGATCATCTGGAAAAGATGAACACATTGGAATTACTTTCGAATATCAATAAAGAAGATCAAACCATCGCTGGAAATGTTAAAAAGGAGATCGTTTCTATCGAAAAACTGGTAGATGTGATCGTGCCTAAGATCGAGTCTGGAGGAAGGTTATTTTACATAGGTGCCGGAACCAGTGGAAGACTGGGAGTGCTGGACGCTTCTGAATGTCCGCCAACTTTTGGGGTAAGTCCGGGCATCGTGATAGGTCTTATTGCCGGTGGAGATACTGCCTTGAGAAATGCTGTGGAAAATGCCGAAGACGATACTAACCAGGCTTGGAAAGATCTGCAGGAATATGATATTACAGATAAAGATGTACTTGTTGGTATCGCTGCATCGGGAACTACTCCTTATGTAATCGGTGGAATTAAAGAAGCGAGGAAGAATGGAATTATCACTGGTTGTGTTACCTGTAGTTCAGGAAGTCCTTTAGCAGAGGCTTCAGAATATCCTATTCAGGTAGTAACGGGTCCCGAATTCGTTACCGGGAGTACCCGAATGAAAGCTGGTACCGCTCAAAAACTAGTTCTTAATATGATCTCTACCGCGGTTATGATAAAACTAGGAAGAGTGAAGGGGAATAAAATGGTGGACATGCAACTTTCCAACGATAAGCTAGTAGGACGCGGAATAAGGATGATCATGGAAGAACTGGAAGTTGGTGAAGAAGAAGCCGGTCGACTGCTCAAAGAATTCGGTAGTGTTCGCGGTGTGCTTTTAAATCATCATAAAGGAAAATGACGCTGGCTAGTTATAGCTAGCTGAGTTCGCATAAACTGTAGCCCAATAATAGCAGCTTAATATGAACAAATGTTTTTTGATTGTCTTCGGATTAATTTTTACAGGATCTGTTCTGTATTCTCAAAATAAACATAGAAGTTATGTGGCTTATCGAACTACTGAAGCCATCAAGGTTGATGGAATTGCTAAAGAATCCTCCTGGAGCAAGGTAGAATTCTCTCAAGATTTTATAGATATAGAAGGAAACAAAACTCCAAAGTATAAGACCAATGTAAAAATGCTTTGGGATGACACATATCTGTATTTTTATGCTAAAATGGAGGAACCTCATATCTGGGCGACCTTAAAACAACGGGATACGGTAATTTTCTATAATAATGACTTCGAAATCTTCATAGATCCGGATGGCGATTCTCATAATTATCTCGAATTCGAAATGAATGCCTTGAATACCGTATGGGATCTTTTTATAGTAAAACCTTACCGTGAACCCTCGCCAATCATAGATAACTGGGATATTAATGGCCTTTTGTCTGCTGTACATATTGAAGGTTCTCTAAATGATCCTTCAGATGAAGATAAATTCTGGAGCGTGGAAGTTGCGATTCCATGGAATGTTCTGGAAGAGGCCAATATTCATGGGAAAGGGCATAAGGATAAATTCTGGCGAATTAATTTTTCACGGGTCAATTGGGATTTTGAGCTCAGTGACCAAACCTATTCCAGGAAAAAAGATGAGAAAGGGAATTTTCTGCCGGAGTATAACTGGGTGTGGTCTCCACAGGGCGTCATAAACATGCATGAGCCAGAACACTGGGGATATGTGTACTTTTCTTCCGAAAGCCCGGAGAATAAAATTGAATTTGAAATTCCGGAAGACGAAAAGATCAGGTGGTGGCTATTTGAACTCTATAGAAATCAAAAGGCATATAAAAGTGAAAATGGAGAATGGGCCAGAGACCTGGAACAGGTCAAGGCAAATGATTTAATGATGCAGGGAGAAGTTGTTGAAGCTAAATTGCAAAATCACCTTTATGGGTGGAATATTTCAGTAAAGAGTCCGGTTACCGGAAAGTCTTATATCATAACCGAAGACGGTAATTTTTTAGAAATCTAAACTCCACAATATGAAACTTTCGCAACTACTACTACTAGTTTTTCCCCTGTTGCTTATTTCTTGCGCAGATGATCCTGAAAAGAATAAAGAAAACCCAGACCTGGCTTTAAATACAGAACCAGAGAAAACCGATTTTAAATATTGGGTGTGGACCGGCGCAAATAATGAAAGAGCAGATTCCTCTTATACAGCAGAGTATAAAAAATATAGTGAGAATGGCATCGACGCTGTTTTAATAAACACAAATACAGATCCTGAATTGCTGGCCCGGGTAGCTCCTTTAGCCAGGAAAGAAGGTCTGGAAGTTCATGCCTGGATCATGGCAATGAACCGTCCCGGCGATAGCGTAGCCTTACAACATCCAGATTGGTATGCTGTAAGCAGGGATGGGAAATCTACCTTCGATAACAGGCCATATGTAGATTATTATCAGTGGTTATGTCCTACCCGCGAGGAATCCCGAAATCATGTTTTAGGACTGGTTGAAGGACTTTCAAAGGTAGAAGGTGTAGCCAGCGTACATCTGGATTACATAAGGTTACCTGATATTTTTCTTCCAATCGGTCTTTTACCTAAATATGATCTTGAGCAGGAAGAAGAGCTACCACAATTCGATTTTTGTTATTGCGATGTATGCGTTTCAGAATTTGAAAAGATTCATCATAAAGATCCAAGAGAAATGGAAAACCCCGCTCTGGATATAGAATGGAAGCAATTCCGTTTAAATAAAATTAAAGAAGTAGTTGATGATTCTTACAAAATAGTACATGATAATGGTAAAATCTTGACCGCGGCCGTTTTCCCATATCCAGAAATGGCTGACCATATGGTGAGGCAACGCTGGGATAAATGGAAAATAGATGCTGTTTTGCCTATGATCTATCATAATTTCTATAACGAAGAACTTGATTGGATAGGTTTTGCAACGAGGCAGGGGATTAGTGACCTCGAAAATAAAAACACTGAACTTCATACGGGGGTTTTCGTCCCGGCAATGACTGGAGCAGAACTAAAGGAATCCATTAAACAGGCCAAAGAGAATGACGCCAAGGGAGTTTCATTCTTTGATGGAGGAGCTCTTAAACCTGAACATCTCCAGGTTATCAAAAACTCAAAGTGATCTATTCAGATCAACTTTTTTCGATTTAAATCAATATGTTAAAATGTCTTAAACTATTATAGAATCTGTAGTTCTAAAGTTTAGACATGCTCTATACTTAAATAATATATTTTTATTTATCTAATATAAGTTTAGTAAAAAATTTAAAAAAGTATGTTTGAATCAATAGAATTTTTTACATTTACTTAGGTATTTTATATTTTAGGTACTTATTAAGTATTTTAATCATAAAATATTAGCTTTAACTATTAACAAAATTTAACTATCTGTTTAAACTTTTAGAGCGGAAGTAGATCGCTCAGATTTAATCACTAAAACTAAAACCAATGGTCAAAAAATTACCTTGCATGTTGGCTGCGATGTTTTTATTTTTTCAAAGCATTGTTGCCCAGGAACAGGTCGTAACCGGAAACGTTATTGACGGGGAAACAGGTTTGCCCCTTATGGGTGTAACTATTGTTGAACAAGGAACCAACAATGGTACAACTACAGATTTTGATGGTAACTATACTATTGAAGCTTCTCCAAATGCGATTTTAACTTTTTCTATGATAGGTTATGGAAAGCAGGAGATTCCTCTAGAAGGAAAAACTACTTTAGATGTAGTTATGTCTGTTGATGCAGAAGCCCTCGATGAGGTGGTTGTTACCTCCCTTGGATTAACAAGAGAGAAAAAATCACTGGGTTACGCCGTTACAGAGCTGCAATCTGAAGAGGTTAATGAGGTAAAGGATTATAACGTTGCTAATTCCCTTGTAGGTAAAGTACCGGGATTAGTGGTGAACCAGTCCAGCGGAGTTGGTTCCGGTTCCAGGATTACTATCCGTGGTAACAATACTCTTACCGGTAATAACCAGGCTTTAATAGTGGTTGACGGTATCCCGATCGATGCATCAGGTAATGAAACCGGTGGAAGTATTTTTAACAGTACTGTATCTGGAGGAGGGATCACAGATATTAACCCTTCAGATATTGAATCCATTTCTGTACTAAAAGGACCAAACGCAGCCGCGCTTTATGGTTCTCGTGCCGCTAGTGGGGTTATCCTTATTACTACCAAAAAAGGTAAAATGGGCAGAGGCCTTGGTATTTCTTTCAATTCGAACGTTACTTTCGAAAATCCAATGTTCCTGCCAGATTTCCAGAATGAATATGGTCAGGGAAATAACGGTTCATATTATGCCGATCTGGAAAATTTCGGTGGTTCTTCCTGGGGTCCAAGATTTGATGGGTCTAGCCAGTTATACTACACCGGAGAAGAAAGGCCTTATACTGCACAACCTGATAACGTAGAAGATTTCTTCGAAACCGGTTTGCAGGCGATCAATACTTTCGCCATAGATAAAGGTGGCGAAAATTTCAGCACTCGTTTTTCTTATACCAATAACACTACGAGCGCAGTCCTTCCAAATTCAGACCTGGAAAGTCACAACTTTAACCTGAGAGCACTAATAGATCTTTCAGATAAACTTCATCTGGATAGTAAGGCTACCTATTTTACGCAAGACATCGATAACAGGGTAAACCTTGGAACAGAAGGTGTTCTGGCCTTTGTATATAGAATGCCTAGAAATGTTAGAATAGATGACCTTAAAAAATACAGGCCTTCTTTGTGGAGCGATCCTTCAATGTTTGGAGATGAGTATGCAGCAATTAGTTATGCGGGACAGAATAAAAGTATTGGTAACCCATACTGGATGTTGAATGAAGATATGAATGATGAAAGAAGAGACAGATTTCTTGGATTCACTAAACTTACTTACGAATTTAATGACTGGTTATCTCTATTTGCCAGAGTAGGGGGAGATGTAACCAATTCAAGAACAGAATACGTTCAAAATTATGGACATCACTTCTTCTACACAGGTAGACTTAATTATGGAACTTTTAAAAATACAGAGCTGAATGGAGATTTCCTTTTCACTGCCAATAAGGATCTATCAGAAAAACTAAACCTGGTAGCGAATGTGGGGGGAAGTTTATCAAAAAGAACTTCTGAAGGTGTTATCGTAAGAGGTCAGGATTTCCGTTTACCATCCCGTGTGTTCTTAAGTAATACTAATATCCAGACGAGTTCGCACAATCCGCTTCAGATAAAGAAAGTAAATTCTCTTTACGGGCAGTTGAGCTTTTCATATGATGATTTCGTATATCTGGACCTAACCGGTAGAAATGACTGGTCTTCTACTTTAGCTGAAGATAACCGTTCTTATTTCTATCCATCGGCGAGTTTATCTTTATTAGTAGATCGTTTTATAGATCCAGACAAAGACTTCCTGAACATGTTGAAATTAAGAGGAAGTTGGGCTGATGTTGGTAACGATACAGATCCATACCAGTTATACCAGACGTTTAGCGTACCTACTCAAGGATACCTTGGTTTAACTGTACTAAATGGACCAGAAGTGAGATTGAATCCAGATCTTAAACCAGAAAGCGTACAATCTTCTGAATTTGGTATTGAATTCAATATGTTCGATAACAGGTTCTTCGGAGACTTTTCAGTTTATTCTATAAGAACAACAGATATGATCTATAATGTACCTGTTCCTCCAGGTACTGGTTTCAGCTTTTTCAAGGAAAATGTTGGAGAGGTTAAGAATAATGGATTTGAAGCTGTTATTGGAGGTACTCCATTCAGAACAGAAAGTTTCAAATGGGAAACTTCTGTGAACTTCTCTAAAAACGAAAATGAGCTTGTAGCGCTTATTGAAGGTTTGGAATCCTTACCACTGAATTCACTAGGAAGTTTTTCTGTAAGAGCTAGTGTGGGTGGTGGAATTGGTGATCTATACGGTACAACCTGGAAAACTAATGAAAATGGTGAAAGACTGGTTAATGCAGAAGGTATCCCTCTTGCAGGTGAGGTTGAAAAACTTGGAAATGCCCAGCCAGACTGGATCGGTGGTTTCTCTAACACCTTTACGTATAACAACTGGAGTCTTAGATTCCTTATTGATGGAAGATTTGGTGGTGAAATATATTCAGCAACATCTTCATATCTCGATGGTGCCGGAGTTTCAGAAAGAACACTTCAGTACAGAGATGGTGGAGTTGTGGTAGACGCAATTAACGAAGAAACAGGAGAGCAAAACACAGCCGAGATCACAGGTCAGGAGTATTGGGGTGGTTATTCAGGAATAACCTCAAACTATATTTATGATCAAACAAATGTTAGATTAAGAGAATTTGCCTTAAATTATAGGTTGCCTTCAAAAGTGACAGAAGGAATAGGATTAAACCAGGCTTCTATAGGTTTAATAGGGAGAAATTTATTTTTCTTCTATAAAGATGCAGAAGATATAGATCCTGATTCTTCTATCGGGACTGGCCTTTCTGGACAGGGGATTTCCCTGAATAATGCGCCAACTCTTAGAAGTTTTGGAGTGAATGTGAATATTAAATTTTAAAAAAGGATTATGAAAGGAATATTAAAAATTGTCAGCCGAAGCCTGCTACTTTTGGTCTTTTGTATGTCAGGTTGTTCAGACTTCGAAGAAATAAATACCAAACCGGATGCCTTTACTTCAGATGAGGTAAGTGCTAAATATTTTCTAACCGGTTTACAGATAGAACTCTATGCTCCCAATAGATTTCCTTACTGGAGAGCACAATTGATCCATGCAGATCGTTTTGCAGGTCAGTTTACTTTTGGTTTTAACGGATGCTGGTGGACCGATGGATTAGCTTACGACTATAACGTTGGTTATACAGATGCAGCATACGATTGGATTTCAGGATATTTAGGTAAGTTCAGTACTTATCAGAATTTTGTGAGACCTGGAGGAGAACTGGAGAATGATAAATTCTATGCGATTGGTCTTATCATGAAAGGACTTTATTACCAGATGTATACAGATACTTTTGGAATGGTTCCTTATTCAGAAGCTTCAAATCCAGATATCATTACTCCAAAGTTCGATACCCAGGTTGAGATCTACCAGGGTGTGATCACACAACTTGACGAGGCAATGGATATCATTGGAGATGCAACTGTTACTGGTGATGGTCTGGAGCTACTGGCTGAAAACGACCTGTTCTTCAATGGTGATCTTCAAAAATGGAAAAAACTGGCCAATACTCTTAAACTTCGTATGGCTCTAAGGGCCCAGGGAGCATCTGGAGCAGATTTTGCTTCTTCAGCAATTTCTGAAGCTTTACAGAATCCGTTACTTTCCATGGCAGAGGACAACGCTTTGATGGAAAAAGATACTGAAATTGACCAGTTTGGAAATGCGGCCTATGGAGATGTTTGGCATAACTTCGGTGGATTAGGATCTAAATGGAAAGTTGGTAAAACTTTAGTTGATTATTTGCGTGATAACAACGATCCAAGATTACCTCATTATGCCGAGCCAATTATTGGTGGAGATGTAACTTTTACACGTCCTACTGAAGGTAATGGCGTGGCATTGTTTGATAAGTATGTAGAATTCATCCTTGGAGAGCTTGATAATGCGGGTGTAGAATATACTCAAAGTGGCTCTGGAGATGAGATCACAATTTCTGTGGCGGAAGGCACTTACTATGTAGGACAGCCAACCAGATTGAATGGCGATATCTATCCGCATGTGAAGTATGAATTATTCTCTGCACCTGCAGACTGGGTTGTAAACCCTAAGAATAGCGGTGCTCCAATTGCTCCTGAAGTAGTAATGACTGCTGCAGAAGGAAACTTTTTACAGGCTGAAGCTGCTGTAAAAGGACTTGGTTCTGGAGACGCACAGGCGCTTTATCAGGAAGGTATAAGACAGTCTATGCTTCAATGGAATGTAGATGAAGGAGCTATTTCAGAGTTCCTTACCAACGAGCCAATGGCGCAATTAGACGGAAGTATGGAAGAGAATATTGAAAAGATCGCCATCCAGAGATGGTTAGCAGCCTACACTGATGGATTCGAGGCCTGGGCTATTGTGCGTGATACAGGTTATCCAGCTGAACTGGCAAATGGAGTTTCAGATTATGATATCTATGCTGCAGGTACCTTAAATGGTGAATATCCACAAAGAATGAGATATGGTAACATTGAGTATAATACCAATGGAGCCAACCTTGAAGCGGCTGTACAGGTTCAGGGTCCAGACGAGCAGGGAACTGAGCTTTGGTGGTCTGCCGGTAATTAATTTAGATTAGGATTAGCAAGAAAGATCGTCAAATATGTTTTTGGCGATCTTTTTTTATTTAGGATTCTATAAAATCAGAAAAGATGAGAAAACTTTTAATTCTGCTGACTGGCATAAGTATTTTATCTGCTTCCTGTGTTAACAGTGTATCGGGTGATAGCAAGAATGAGCTGCAAAAACAAGTACAGAAAAAAGACTTGGAAGTAATTGCTTACTGGACGGGTTCAGATTCCATATCGAACAAAAAAATTAAGCAACTGGATCAGATCATCTATAGTTTTCTTCATTTGGAAGAAAACCGGCTAAAAGTAAATGAAAGAGATTCTATAAGGCTCATTTATTTAAAAGAACAAAAGCAGATTAATCCTGAACTTAAGGTACTAATTTCGCTAGGAGGATGGGGCGGCTGTGAAACCTGTTCAGATGTTTTTTCTACTGAAAAGGGAATAGAGGATTTTGCTTCTTCGGTTAAGGATATTTTGATAGAATATAATGCAGATGGTATAGACCTGGATTGGGAATATCCTGCAATATCTGGTTATCAGGGACATACTTTTAAGCCTGAAGATAAACAGAACTTTACATTACTGGTGGAAGAGTTGAGGAATATTCTGGGTCCCGATAAGGTGATAAGTTTCGCCGCCGGTGGATTCAGGAATTATCTCGACAATTCTATCGAATGGAAAAAGGTGATGCCTATGGTAGATCATGTTAATTTGATGAGCTATGACATGGTTGGCGGAGGTAGCACAAGTACAGGTCATCATACTTCTCTGCTATCAACAAAAGATCAAAACAGGTCTGCAGATGAAGCGATAAAATATCTTGATTCAGTGGGTATCCCTTCTGAAAAGATCGTTCTTGGTGCAGCGTTTTATGCACGTGTTTTCGAAAATGTTCAGGATTCTTTAAACGGACTTCATCAACCGGGAAAATTCAAGGAAGCCATTCTTTACAAGGATATAGATGCCTATATAAAAAGTTCTCCGGGATTTGAATATTTATGGGATTCTGAAGCTCAGGCTCCATATATTTACAACGCCGAAAAAGGCGAGTTCATCACATATGACGATTCACTTTCTGTTTCTAAAAAAACAAAATATGCTTTAGAAAATAATTTGAAAGGGATCATGTTCTGGCGATTATCCGGTGACAAGCCTGAGGGTTTGCTGGAAGTTATAAATGATGAAAGAAAAAAATTCAAAAATAAATAGTTGCCCTAAATGATTAAAAGATCTGGAATCCTGCTGATATTACTAGCCTTTTTAGTTTATGGTTGTAAGTCTAAGCAACCCACCGTACCCTCCAAACCTCAAACGCCAGAGGTGGTTGAAAATAAACCTGAACAGGAAATAGAAACTCCTGAAGAGATTCCTTCTGAAAAACCGGAGGAAACCCCAAGGGAAGAAGTTGTTATTTCTAAAAAAGAGAAAAAACAAACACCGTTGAATATCGAGGAATTCAGGGCGGCCTGGATTGCGACCGTAGCAAACATTAACTGGCCCAGCAAAGGTGGGCTTTCTACCTATCAACAGCAACAGGAGGCTGTAAAGCTTCTGGATTTTCTACAATCTCATAATTTCAACGCTGTGATTTTCCAGGTAAGACCACAGGCAGATGCTTTATATGAAAGCGAGCTAGAGCCATGGTCTTATTTTCTAAGCGGAAAACAAGGGAAGGCTCCAGATCCTTATTACGATCCTTTAGAATTCTGGATAACTGAAGCACACAAAAGAGGACTGGAACTGCATGTCTGGTTGAATCCATATCGTGCTCATCATACCACGGGAGGTGAGATCACGGAAACCTCTATAATTAAAAAAAGACCTGAACTGGCTATAGAACTAGCCAATGGAATGTGGTGGCTGGATCCGGCAAAAAAGGAAACACAGGACCATTCCGCAGCAGTAGTAATGGACATAGTGAAACGCTATGATATAGATGGGGTTCATTTTGATGATTACTTCTATCCATATGATTCTTATAATGACGGCAAGGATTTCCCTGATGATAAAACCTTTTTGGCCTATCAGAACTCTAACGGGAAACTTTCCAGGGCAGACTGGAGAAGGGATAATGTAAACAAATTCATTAAGCGTATCTACGATAAGATCAAAGCTGAAAAACCTTTTGTAAAGTTCGGTTTAAGTCCATTCGGGATATGGAGACCGGGATATCCTCAATCTGTTGTTGGATATGATCAATATGATAAGCTTTATGCTGATGCTAAACTGTGGCTCAATGAAGGCTGGATAGATTATTTTACTCCGCAGTTATATTGGCAGATCAACCAATACGGCCAGAGCTTCCCTGAATTATTAGGATGGTGGGAATCTGAAAATACCAAGGACAGGCATCTTTGGCCTGGAATAAATGTAGGTATGGGAGGAGATGAGAAGAATGTTGATGAAACCATCAACCAGATCATGATCACCAGGGGAATGCTTCCAGAGAGTAAAGGAACCGTGCATTGGAGCATCGGCCCTCTTATGAAATCTGAAATGCTTGCTAAAGGTTTACTGGAAGGTCCTTATCGCAAAAAAGCTCTCGTTCCTCCAAGTCCGTGGCTTGATAATAACGCGCCGGAAGTTCCACAATTTAACGCTTCCATAGAAAAAGACCGGCTTCTTATGAATTGGGAAGTTAATAATCCCGCTGATATCTCTAAATATGTGTTATGGTTCAAATATGAACAGGGGAATTGGGATTATAAAATATTGGATGGAAATACCACAGCTTTCAGTCTTCAGAATATTGTTGGAGAGAAGAAGAGATCTATGGAAAAGATTGGAATAACCGCAGTGGACCGTTTAGGTAATCAAAGCGATTTTAAAGAAATAGTATTAAAAAATTAAGTAGATGACCCCATTACTTGTCTTCGGCGTTATTGCCGTTTATTTCATCGTGTTGCTGGGGATAAGTCATTTCACCTCCAGAAAAGCAGATAACGATACCTTTTTTACTGCAAACAGGCAATCGCCATGGTTCCTGGTCGCGTACGGAATGGTGGGGGCATCCCTTTCAGGGGTAACTTTTATTTCTGTTCCCGGCGAGGTTGGGAATTCAAACTGGACCTATTTACAGTTCGTGATGGGGAATATGGTGGGCTATGCAGTCATAGCCTTTATTCTCATTCCACTTTTTTACAAGCTAAGATTGGTCTCTATCTACGAATATTTAAGAGATAGATTTGGACAAAGGTCCTATTATACCGGTTCCGTTTTCTTCCTCATTTCACAAACTATCGGCGCATCTTTCAGGTTATTCCTGGCTGCCGTAGTTCTTCAGATCGCCTTTTTCGACGCTTTTGGAATTCCGTTTTTCGTCACCGTTCTGGTCACTATTCTTCTAATATGGCTGTATACTTTCCGTGGTGGAATTAAAACGATCGTATGGACAGATACTTTACAAACCACCTTTTTACTGCTCGCTGTGGTTATAAGTATCGTGATGATCTCAGACCAGATGAACCTTGGTTTTTCTGAATTGATCACTACGGTTTCTGAAAGTAAGATGTCTACGATTTTCGATTGGGACTGGCGCTCAGACAGGAATTTCTATAAGACCTTTCTGGCTGGTATTTTCATTACGATCGCTATGAACGGGCTCGATCAAAACGTGATGCAGAAAAATCTAACCTGTAAGAATCAAAAGGATGCGCAGAAGAATATCTTCTGGTTTTCTATCACTTTTTTTGTTTCTACCACCTTATTCCTTGCGCTAGGAGTCCTGCTATATAAATTTGCGATAGATCAACAGATACCAATTCCTGAAAGAAGCGATGATCTATATCCTTTACTGGCTTTGAATCATTTCGGTATCCTGGCCGGTATCGTGTTCCTTCTGGGTATCATTGCGGCGGCATTTTCCAGTGCAGATTCTGCCTTAACTGCATTAACAACTTCCTTTTGCGTGGACATTCTGGATCTTTCGAATAAAAAGACCCACCAAAAACGAACCCGTTTATGGGTGCATATAGGCTTTACGTTCTTAATGTTCCTGGTGATCATCATTTTTAATAGTCTTAATGATTCCAGTGTAGTAAGCGCGGTATTCAAAGTTGCAGGTTTTACATATGGACCTTTATTGGGGCTGTTTGCCTTTGGTCTTATGACCAAACGCCCCGTTAAGGATAAACTGGTTCCCCTGGTTTGTGTGTTAGCACCGATCATTTCGGTGATTCTGGATTTTAATTCTGAACAATGGTTCAATGGTTATCAGTTCGGTTTTGAGATCTTACTGGTAAATGCTGCGATCACATTTCTGGGTTTATGGCTTCTGTATAACAAAAAGCCTGTTTATATTTAAAACACTGATCAAGGATCACTGTTTTAACAAGCATTTTTCAGGCTAATAGAATAATTTCAGATGGAAATAGAATATAAATCATTTGATCTTGAACTGAAAAACACCTTCACCATAAGTCATGGTTCGCGTGATTTTCAGCCTACGCTTATTGTTAAGATATCAGATTCCGGTTACACTGGATATGGAGAAGCTGCGGCTACGGTCTACTATGGCGTAACTGTCGAGAAAATGATTGCTTCTATAAGATCTGTTGAGCCGATCCTTAAAGAAAATATTCATCATTCTCCCGAGGAGATCTGGGAGCTTACATTTCCGCATTTAAATGGTAATCCTTTTGCGCAATGCGCTTTGGATATGGCAATCCATGATCTTCATGGAAAACGCAATGAAAAGCCCCTTTATGAATTATGGGGCCTAAACCAGAACAATATTCCGCTTACTAATTATACCATTGGTATAGATTCCGTGGAAAATATGGTTCGCAAAATGCAGGAATTTCCCTGGCCGTTATATAAGATCAAACTGGGAACTAATGAAGATGTAAAGATCATTAAAGAACTTCGGAAACATAGCGATGCGGTTTTCAGGGTTGACGCCAATGCCGGATGGGATGTGGATCAGGCTTTAGAAAACATAAATGCTTTTAAGGATCTAAATGTTGAATTTATTGAGCAGCCACTGCATCCTGAAGATCTTTCGGGAATGGAAGTACTTTATAAAAAATCCCGGTTACCTCTAATTGCAGATGAAAGTTGTATTATTGAAAGCGATGTGGAAAAATGTAAGCCTTATTTCCATGGGGTAAACATCAAACTCACTAAATGTGCAGGTATTACTCCCGGAAAGAGGATGATCTATAAAGCAAGAGAACTTGGCATGAAGGTGATGGTTGGTTGTATGACCGAGTCTACTATCGGAATTTCTGCGATCGCCCAGCTTGCTCCACTTTTAGATTATGTGGATATGGACGGACCTATGTTGCTGAAAAATGATATCGCAGACGGAGTAAAGATCTACGATGAAAAGGTGCATTTTCCAGATCGGAATGGTACCGGAGCTCAATTATTGAACTAGTTATGACAAATATGAATATAGAAATGAAATTGAAAGCATTTTTAGCAATCACGGTTTTTGCGCTGGTAAGCTGTAATGATAAACCAGATGAAAAGGAAGAGATCAATGAATCTGAAATGATCATAGCTGAGGTTCGTGAGGAATATGCTCCAGATAAGCGTGTCGCTCTTTTTGATGTTGAAGCCATAAAAAAGGATGATTCTTATGTTCTTAGAGGAGAATCAAACCTTCCTGATGCAGTGAATGATCTTAAACAAAAGTTGAAAGCTGAGAATCTCGAATTTACAGATAGTATCAGGATGTTGCCAGATAACGAAGGATTGGAAGGTAAGACTATGGGAGTGGTTAAGATATCGGTGGCAAATTTGAGGGATGAACCTAAACACTCCGCACAGTTGGTCACTCAGGCTACTTTAGGAATGCCTTTAAAAGTTTACAAAAAAGATGGGGGCTGGTTTTATGTACAAACTCCTGATGGTTATCTTGGCTGGGTTGATTACGGTGGACTTTCAAGTAAAACTCCGCAAGAATTTTCTCAATGGAAGTCGGCTGAAAAACTTATTTACCTCGAACCTTTCGGTAATTCTTATGAAAATGCAGATAGCGATGCTCAGAGTGTATCAGATCTCGTAGCAGGCGACATTTTAGAGCTTTTAAGCGAAGAAAATGGATTTTATAAGGTCAAGTATCCCGATGGGAGAGAAGCTTTTATAGAGAAGTCTGAAGCAAGGCCCTATTTGGATTGGCTTTCTTCTCTTGATATGGAAAAGGAAGACCTGGTAGAAACTTCTAAGAGATTAATGGGACTGCCATATTTATGGGGAGGAACTTCTCCAAAAGGAGTAGATTGCAGCGGATTCACCAAAACGGTATTTTTCCTTAACGGAATGGTGATCCCTCGTGATGCTTCCCAGCAGGTGCACACTGGTATACAGGTAGACAGCACCAGGAATTTTGAAAATTTGATACCGGGAGATCTTTTGTTCTTTGGAAGACCGGCGACAGATTCTACTTCAGAACGAGTGATCCACGTAGGAATGTGGATAGGGGATAATAAGTTCATTCATTCTATGGGCGATGTTCACATTAGCAACATGGATACTGAGGCTGAAGATTTCGATGAATACAATTACAACCGCTATTTGAGGACAAAACGAGTGTTGAACCAGGAGGATAATGGCCTTATCTATTTAAAAGAGAAGGATATTTTTATCGATGAGGATGCTTCTGAGGAATTAAAAGGCTGATAGTTTCTAAGCTATAAATTTATTCCGCGTCATCCTGAGATCAATTAAGGATCTCAAAAAAAAGATGAGGTTAAAAAATACCTATTTAATTGCTTAAAGGTATTTCTGATACAAATTATAAAGCACTTTCAGTTGATATTCATCAAGAATAGGATCTTCATAATCTTCCTGTATAAAATGCAGTTTAAAAGCTTTTACAGCAGAGGCCAGATCTGAAACATCATAACCTATAACTTTCAAAGCCATGGCATGATCAAATCCTGCGGGTACTACCTGCGGGAAAATGTATTTATCAAGGAATGGCAATGTGTTATGATTTGGTTCCATCTCAAATCCTTCAGGAAATTCTTGAAAAAATTCACTTGCCAGCTTTAAGCTGTCCACAGCTTCTTCGTCATACCATAAGCCGTATCCTTCTTCAGCCAGCCTTTTCCAGGGGAAGTTCTTATTAGGATCTACTTTTCTGCTGGGAGCGATATCTGAATGGCCTATAAAGTTCTTCGCAGGAATATTATATTTTTTCTTCAGCTCTTCTAATACGTCTAAAAGACTTTGAATTTGTGGCTCGGTAAAAGTATCTGCTCCGTTATTGTCCAGTTCAATACCAATCGAGCTTGAATTAAGGTCGGTATTACTACCCCACATTCCAACTCCTCCATGCCAGGCGCGATAGTAGTCATTCAGCATATGGTAAATTTCACCATCTTTCGAAATAACATAGTGTGAACTTACCTGAGCCCTGGGAATAGTAAAAGTATTTAAGGTTTGCCTTACCGAGTCCTGAGCGGTATGGTGAATAACCACGTAATTAGGTTTTCTCAGGTTGAAATTAGTGGTTCCTACGGCATATTCCCCGTAATTCAAGGTATCTGTTGCCTTATCTTTTTCAGGAGTAAATTCTTTAAGTTGTTTGGAGTATTCCTTCGCCTGTTTTTTATAGACCTTATTTGTTTTCTTATATGGGTTGGAACTACAGGAAATAAGAATCCCGGCGGTAATTATAAAAATACCTCGCTTTAATTCATTCATCATTTTCAGGTTACATTTATTAAAACTTCCAGCGCACAAAAGCTTCCATAGCTTCGTAATTGGCAAGACCCAATTGATGGTAATTTACAGCTGTTTCACGATTTCGTTCTTCAGCTCTTACCCAGAATTCTCTCTCGTCATCACCAGGGAAAACGGGGCGGTCTTTTTGGGATTGATGCTGAAAAATAGCATGTCTTTTACGCTGAACTTCTTGTGGAGACAAAGGAACCGCCATTTCGATCTCGTGTACCTGGAATTCCTCCCAGGCACCGCGATACAGCCATAGCCAACAGTCCTTAACCCAATCTTCGGTTTTCTTTAAACGCTGTAAGGCTTCAAGTATTATTCTGAAGCACACAATATGAGTTCCATGTGGATCTGCAAAATCTCCGGCGGCAAATACCTGATGAGGCTGGATCTTCTGAAGCAATTCCATGGTAAGTTTTACATCATTCTCGGTTACCGGGTTTTTAACTTTTTTCCCGGTTTCATAAAATGGCAGCGCCATAAAGTGTACCTGGTCATCATTTAATCCTGCATATCTTGCACCAGCGATGGCTTCGGTCTTTCTGATAAAACCTTTCACTTCCTGGATTTCATGCAGATCGATATCGTTGGGCTGCTTCGTTTTTAGGAACTCCCGCATTTTTTCGTAGATATTCTTGAGCTTTTCTGTGTCTTCCCCAATACTTTCGTTAAAGTCAATGGCGAATTCTACATATCTAAGGACATCAGTATCCCAAACCGCCGTATTCCCTGAAGTTTGATAGGCAACATGCACCTCATGACCCTGGTCTACCAGCCTGATAAAAGTTCCTCCCATGGAAATCACATCATCATCTGGATGCGGACTAAATATAAGAGATCGTTTATGAGAAGGCTCTTTACGCTCTGGTCGCTGAGAGTCATCGGCATTCGGTTTTCCACCGGGCCAACCGGTTATACTATGCTGTAATTGGTTGAATACGTCTATATTGATATCATAAGCCGGCCCCTGTTCGGTAGCAAGCTGGGCCATGCCGTTCGAATTATAATCTTCTTCGGTTAATTTCAGGATAGGTTTATTGACCGTTCTGGATAACCAGATAACCGCCTTTTTAATTAGCTGAGGTGTCCAGTTACAATCCTTAACCAGCCAAGGTGTATCAAACCTGGTTAATTCAGACGCGGCATCTTCATCCAGGATAAATTCTACATTATCTGATAATTGTAAGAAAGTCGCCGGAACATTGGAAGAGATCTCACCTTCCACCGCTTTTCTGATTATTGGAGCTTTCTTCTTGCTCCAGGCCATCAGGATGATCTCTTTAGCCTTGAAAATAGTGCCAATTCCCATGGTGATGGCTTTGGTAGGCACATTTTCCTTTCCTCCAAAATCTCGCGAAGCATCACGGCGTGTAAGATCATCTAGCGTTACCAGCCTGGTACCTGAATTTGGGGCTGATCCCGGTTCGTTAAAACCTATGTGACCGGTCCTACCAATACCAAGTATTTGCAGATCTAATCCGCCTACTTCGGTGATCTTCTTTTCATATTCGAGGCAATAATTGGCAATATCTTCTTTTTTAAGTGTTCCATCCGGGATATGAATGTTTTCCCGCGGAATATCGATGTGATCAAAAAGCTGCTCGTCCATGAATCGAACATAACTTTGTTTAGCCATGGGATTCATAGGGTAATATTCGTCAAGGTTAAAGGTGATCACATTTTTAAAACTTAGACCTTCTTCCTTATGCAATCTGGCAAGTTCACCATAAACCTCAACCGGAGTAGCTCCGGTAGCTAATCCCAGAACCGCATTTTCTCCTTTTTTCTGCTTGGAGAGAATGATGTCTGCAATCCTTCGAGCAACCTTCTTAGATGCAATATGCTCATCCTGAAAAACGCTAACCGCTAATTTTTCAAATCTGGTTTCTTCCAATAGGTTTAATCTTGCCATAATTATATGCTGTTTTTTATTTTTTCATTCTAATTAAGATCTGATTTTAGCATGGCAACCTGGTTTTTAAATATTTCATCCATCACAGCGATGGTCCCTCCAAACAAACAGGAATTAGGACCAAGGTTAGACAATTCTATGCGTGTCTTCTCCTTTAGTTGCATCATGCAATAGGTATTCGTGGATTGCTGGATCGGGGTAGTAATGAATTGTTTGGCTTTGGCAATTTCGCTTTCGAGAATGATAAGTTCCGGATTAAAGATCTGTATAAGGACGGCAATACCTTTCCCTAGACTGATCCCTATTTCGGAAAGCAGATTAATTGCAAACTGGTCTCCTTTATTAGCAGCCTGAATGATCACACTAGGGTCCATTTTCTCAAAATCTTCACCTTTCAACTGATTTAAGACTGAAGTTTGTCCCAGTTTTAATCCTTCTTTAGCTTTTCTCACCAATGCCAGACCAGAAGCTTCTGTTTCCAGGCAACCCCTTTTTCCGCAGTGGCATAATAAGCCATCTTCAACCATGGGAATATGGCCAAATTCACCTGCAAATCCGGAATGTCCCGTATGCATTTTACCGCCCATGATGATTCCCAGTCCAATACCCCAGTCCATAGAAATAACGAGGACATTTTCCTTATTCTTACCAATACCAAATCTGTATTCGGCCAGGCATGCACTTTTAGTGTCATTCAATATAACTACCGGTTTATTGAACTTCTTCTCAAATTTATCCCGAAGTGATTCCGGTTCCTGCTCGGTGAGGTAATAGGTGAAGTTCTTACCTTCTGTAGTTGAAACCAGGCCGGGCATACTAATAGCTACACCCAGTAGTTTTTCTGTATCAATACCTGCGCTTTTAATCACTTCTTGTGATTTCTCGTGCAGCAGTTCCACAATGTTCGAATTAGGAGAGATCTCGGTTGTGATCTCATCTTCGAATATAATGGAGTGATTGTTATCTGTGATGGCGATCTTTATCTTAAATCGCTTAATATGTATGGTCAGCACAAAAAAGGAATGTTCTTTTAGACCATATAGATCTGGCTTTCTGCCGCCTTCAGATTTTCCCTGTCCAGATTTTACTACGATACCACTTTCCATTAACTGGTTTATAAGGGCCATGGAAGTAGGGAGGCTTATGTCAAATTTTGAGCAAATTTCAGCATTAGAAGTGCTACCATTCAAAAAGAGATATTTGATGATCTTGATCTTCTGGAGAAACTTTTTTCTTTCGATATTACTAATGTCGGTCAAAGCCTCTTTAGTGATAAGGAAATCCTGTAAATTTTTAGTCATATATTGAATTGAAAATTTTAAAAACAGCTCAAAATAAGCTAATTATTTAAGTTTCCTAAAGCTGAAATTAAAATTATAAAAAAAATCCCTGTTTGAAAACAATTAAATAAAAATTTTAATTAAGATTTATTAATTAATAAAAATTTATACTTTTATATCTAATACTTTAGGATTTATAAGGGAAGTGAGGCACTAAAAGGACAATTACACTGAAGAATGAAAGAATCTACGCACAAAGCAACATCAGTTCATAAGCAACGATATTTTGCGTTGGATGTGCTTAGAGGGTTAACCATCGCCCTAATGATATTGGTAAATACTCCCGGTAGCTGGTCTACTATTTATGGGCCATTCAAACATGCAGCCTGGCACGGCTTTACAATTACAGATCTTGTTTTTCCCACTTTCCTGTTCGTGATTGGAAATGCTGCAAGTTTTAGCCTCAGAAAATATGAAAAACAATCTGAACAGGTTTTTCTAAAAAAAGTTTTTAAAAGGAGTCTCCTTATTTTTATAATTGGTTTGCTGCTAAATGCTTTCCCATTCGTATTAAGGGAAGGGGATGAGTTCTTTATAAAGGATTTTACTGAAATAAGGATCATGGGGGTTTTGCAACGAATCGCTTTATGCTATTTATTTGGTTCACTCATACTTCATTATCTCAAATTAAAGCAGGTCCTTGTATTCAGCTCAATCCTCTTATTATCCTATTGGTTCATCATGTGGTATTTTGGAACACACCCAGAGCCTTATAGCCTGGACCATAATGCCGCCTTAAAATTTGATCTCCTTATTTTTTCTCCGGAAAATCTTTATAGCGGATTCGGGATAGCATTTGATCCTGAAGGCTTGCTAAGTACCATTCCTGCTATCGTGAACGTTCTCGCGGGATATGTAGCCGGTAAATTTATTCAGAAGCACGGGAATAATGGTTCTACCGTTTTAAAATTAGCAATCGCCGGACTGGTAATTCTAGGCATCGCTTTATTCTGGGCACAATATTTTCCTATTAATAAAGCTATCTGGACCAGCACTTTTGTACTTTACAGTACCGGATGGGACCTGGTTATTTTAGGTGTGCTTATCCTGATCATTGAGGTGTTTGGATTTAAGAAATGGACCTACTTTTTTGAAGCATTCGGTAAAAATCCCTTGTTTGTTTTTATAATGTCTGGGGTCGTGATAAAACTGATGGCCTTGATTTTTATTGAAGGTCAACCAATGAAACCCTGGATCTACAATAATTTTTACCTAAGCTGGTTAAGTGATTACAATGCTTCTCTGGTTTTTGCGATTACTTATATGCTGCTTATGTGGTTAATAGGATATATACTGGATAGAAAAAATATTTATATAAAAGTTTAAAGAGTAAAATAGAAATGCGATCACATAAAACCTTATTGTTATTAGCCGTCATATTGATTTTCAGTATTCCCCTGAAGGCCCAGGAATCTGAATCTGAAAGCCCTGAGTTTCTTAAATACGAGAATAGTAAATGGGTTGATTCCATAATGGCAGAATTATCACCTGATGAAAGGATCGCGCAATTGTTCATGATCCCGGCTTTTTCTAATAAGGGACCAGACCATAAAAAAGAGGTTTTAAAGCATATTAAAGAGTTTAAGATTGGCGGACTCATATTTATGCAGGGTGATCCTAAGACTCAACTGGAACTAATGAATGACTATCAACAGGCAGCTGAAGTTCCGCTAATTGGAGCTATAGATGCTGAATGGGGGCTTGGAATGAGACTTGAAAATACGATCAGTTTTCCATATCAGATGGCTTTAGGAGCGATCCAGGGCGAAGAGCTTATTTATGAAATGGGAGTGGAGATAGCGAGACAGTTAAAACGAACCGGCCTACATATCAATTTTGGGCCGGTGGTAGATGTTAATAATAATCCTTTGAACCCGGTCATTAATTATCGGTCATTTGGGGAAGACAAACAAAATGTCACCAAAAAGGGTATTGCCTATATGAAGGGAATGCAAAGCCAGAACCTGTTAGCAACCGCAAAGCATTTTCCCGGTCATGGTGATACAGATACCGATTCCCATTATGCTTTACCGCAGATAAACCATCCTTTCGAAAGACTTGATGATCTTGAAATGTACCCGTTCAAAGAATTGATCAATGCAGGAATTGGGGGTGTTATGGTCGCACACCTGGATATCCCTGCACTGGATTCTACCGGGGCTCCTTCCACACTTTCTAAACCTATAATTTCGGGTATTCTCAAAGAACGACTCGGCTTCAAAGGTCTTATCGTAACCGATGCGATGAACATGAAAGGGGTGGCAGAAGGCAACGAACCTGGTGAAGTTGATATGAAAGCTATTCTCGCCGGGAATGATCTTCTGGAGTTTTCAGAAGATGTTCCAAAAGCGATCGCTGAGGTGAGAAATGCTATAAACGAAGGTTTGATAACTCAAGCCGAGATCGATGATCGCTGCCGGAAGATCCTGGCGGTAAAACAATGGGTTGGGCTGGATAATTATGAGCCAATACCGGTTAAGGATGTGGTGAAGGATGTAAATAGTCCCGATGCGATCTGGCTAAACCGAAAGCTAGCCGAAGCCTCTCTTACCCTTTTAAATAATGATAATTCCCTACTACCATTACAAAAACTGGATACCTTGAGAATAGCTTCGGTTTCCATAGGTGCATCAAAATCAACAAAATTTCAGAAGTCACTCAAACTTTATGCTGACGTAGAGAATTTTCAGTTGGAACGTGAAGCTAAAGCTTCAGATCTCGTGGATCTAAAAAGAAAATTAAAGGACTATAATCTGGTGATCATCGGTTTGCATGATTTCAGCATTAGACCAAGGAATGAGATCAAACTTTCACAGGAGGTTGAAGATTTCATTTCTGAATATTCTCAGATGAATAATACGATAATCAGCCTGTTCAAGAATCCTTATGTAATAAATAAGCTTGAAAATATAGAGAAATCAGATGCTCTTATTGTAGCGTATCAGGATTCGGAAATTACCCAGGAAGTAACTGCCCAGTTAATATTTGGCGGAATTGGAGCTTCCGGAAAGTTACCCGTAACTGTGGGCGATAAATTCAAAGCTGGCGATGGGTTAGACCTGAAAACCAATCTTAGATTTAAATATACGGTGCCGGAAGATGCGGGGATGAATTCGAAGAAACTGGGCACCGCGATAGATTCGCTTATGCATCAGGCGATAGAAGCTAAAGCGACTCCCGGCGGTGTTGTGCTGGTAGCCAAAGATCAAAAGGTGGTCTTTCATAAAGCTTACGGACTTCATAAATACAGTGATACCATCATAGTTGAAAAGACAGATCTTTACGACCTGGCTTCAGTAAGCAAGATCACCACCGCTTTACCAGCTTTAATGAAATTATACGATGAGGGTAAATTCGATCTTGAAGCAGGGATAGAGGATTACCTTCCATATTTCAGGAATTCGAATAAATTAGATATTCCCTTCAGGCAGATCCTGGCTCACCAGGCCCGGTTCAAACCCTGGATCCCTTATTGGAAAACCACTCTTAGAGATAATGGAAGTTTTAAGTGGAGAACTTTCAAAAAGGACTCATCTGCCAGGTTTCCAGTGAAGGTTAGCGACGAATTATGGCTGCATAGAAAATATAAGCAAAAGATCTATAAAGCCATCAAAAAGTCGCCACTGGAAGAGGAGGCGAAGTACAAGTATTCCGGCTTACTGTTCTATTTGTTACCCGAAATTGTAGAGCGTATTACCGGTGAGGATTTTGTAGAGTATATCAATGAGAACTTTTATGATAAGCTTGGAGCAACCACGGTTACTTATAATCCCTCTGAAAAATTCGAATTAGACAGGATCGTACCAACCGAAAGCGATTTTAATTTCAGAAATGAAGAGATTCATGGGAATGTTCATGATGAAGGAGCGATCATGATGGGAGGCGTTTCCGCCAATGCCGGCTTATTTGCCAACGCTAACGATTTGGCTAAATTGATGCAGATGTATCTTAATATGGGCGAATATGGCGGAGTCCGCTATATAGATGAGTCGACTTTAAAGGAATTCACTAAAACACAATTTCCTGAAAATGATAATCACCGTGGGCTGGCTTTCGATAAGCCTTACCTCGAATACAAAGGAGAGGACAGTAATACCGCAAAGGATGCCAGTGCAGATAGTTTCGGGCATACCGGTTTTACCGGTACGATGGTATGGATGGATCCCCAGGAAGACCTTCTATATATTTTTCTATCCAACAGGGTACAGCCCACACGAGAAAATACACGACTTTATAAATTAAATACCAGGACCCAGATTCAGCAGGCGCTGTATGATGCCATTCAATAGTTGGTGCTATTTTCTTTCATTAATATTTAAAACGCATGATGAATTGATGAGAGAATTATTAAAAAGCTGCTTAAGTATTCAATAAATTTTATATTTGTCCATATTTTATTGAATATTACGCTAACCTACTTTATGCTGAAAAATAAGTTCACCCCCCTGATCTTGCTGATATTTTCATGTTCGGTCTATTCTCAAAGCGACCTGAAAGGGAAAATCCAGACTCAAGATAACGGTCCCGTTGCATTTGCCAATGTGATCCTACTGAACGCATCAGACTCCACCAGCGTCTACAAAGGAACTATTTCTGAAGATGATGGAACATTTTTGATCGAAAATGTCAAAGACAGTTCTTATTTGTTAAAAGTTTCTTTCGTAGGTTACGTAGAGTCACTTCAGAAAGTAAAGGTAAAAGGGAACACCAGGGTGGATGCAATCACCTTGAAAGAAGCATCAGATGCTTTGGATGAGGTAGTTGTAAATGCCAGGAAGCCGAAAATTAGCCGGCAGGTAGACCGCCTCGTCTTTGAAGTGGAGAATACTACCTTATCTACAGGAAATTCTTACGAGATCTTAAAAAGGACCCCGGGAGTTATCGTAAGTCAGGGTCAGTTACTGGTTAAGAACAGGCCTGCAACGGTCTATATCAATGACCGGAAGGTTTACCTAAACTCAAGGGAATTACAGCAATTACTGGAAGGTTTTTCCGCAGAGAATATTAAATCTGTAGAGGTGATCACGAATCCACCAGCGAGGTATGATGCTGAAGGTGGTGCAATTCTGAATATCAAGACTTCTAAGAATATATCTATAGGTTATAAGGGAAGTTTGAACGCGTCTAATACTATTGCCATAGAGCCAAAATATAATATAGGGACCAGCCATTATTATAAGACAGACTGGCTGAATTTATATGTCAACTATAATTATAGCGATCGAGACCTTGTAAAAACCGACGAAGGTTTTATAGAATATTACAGCCCTAACGGTGATGTTGATTCCAGGTGGTTAACAGATTTTGAAAGGAATACTCTGGTGAATACTCACTCCCTGAATACGATCCTCGATTTTACACTTAGTGAAGCAAGCACTCTTAGTCTTAGTGCCAACGTACAGATCACCCCAGATTCTGACAGTCATATTAATGGCCTTACCAATATCTATGACAGTTCGAATTCCCTGGATTCATTATTTACTACAGATAGTCAACTGCACAGCACCACAGATAATATTCTTTTAGCTGCTACTTACAATACCAGTCTTGGAGAAAGTGGAACATTATCTGCCGTAGCTAATTATATCGATTATGATAATAGCCAGTTTCAGCACATCCTGACGAATTATTACGAAGAGGACGATACTTTTATCAGAAATAATTCTTTTACTACCGAAGCTAAACAAAAAAGTGAGATCTATACCGGGCAGGTGGATATTGCCACTCCGCTGGGTTCTACAAGCTTTGAAACCGGTTTAAAATATTCAGGATTAAAAACTGAAAGTGGTCAGGATTATTATGATACTAATACAGGAACCAGGCAGTTTTCAGCAGAATTATCTGATAATCTTGATTATGAGGAGGATATTTATGCTGCTTATGCCAGTATGTCTAAAGACTGGGAAAAATGGTCCATGAAATTAGGACTTCGTGGAGAGTATACAGATGTACAGGGAATTTCTGAAAGCCAGGGATTGGTTAATTCACAGGATTATTTTGAATTGTTCCCTACTTTCTACCTGAATTATAATGCCTCAGAGAATCATTCATTTGGCGTGGAATATAGCCGAAGAATTACCAGGCCACGATTCGAGAATTTAAATACCTACAGGTATTTCCTGAACGAAAATAATTTTCAGGACGGGAATCCAGATCTTATGCCTGCAATCTCAAATATGATCAAATTCAGCTATAGCTATAAGAACAAGTTATTTTTCGACCTGTACTGGGATAAAGCCAATAATGCAATTGCCACGATGCCTTTTCAGGATAATGTGAACAGGAACCTTCGTTCTTCCAGTTTGAATATGGATTTCTCTCAGCAATATAGTTTTGATATTGGTTATTACGACTACCTGAACGACTGGTGGTCTATTAATGTCTATACTTCTTTCTTCTATATGCAGAATGATTTCCCAGCCCTGGAAAGCGGAGGACAAATAGTTACAAACGATACGTTTGGAGCCTACATTTATGCCGGTAATTTCTTTACCCTATCTAAAGACGGAACCTTTTCCGGTGAAGTTACTACCACCTACATTCCAGATTATATTGTAGGATCTTATGAATTTGAAAAGCCTCAGTATGGTTTGAACTTTGGTCTTAGAAAAACTTTCTTCGATTCCAGATTGGTAACTACGGTGAATGTTGATGATATCTTTAATACCATGAACATGCCAATGAAATCGCAATATTTAAACCAGAATAATTCCTTTTTCGCCATGCCGGAATCGCGTATGGTAAGGTTTGGAGTAACTTATAAATTTGGGAATTTCAAACTGGGCGATAACAAACGTGCGATCACTGCTGAAGAAAGCGCTCGTTTGGAATCTAAAAACCAATAAAAAAGCAGCCTAATTAACTTATTTTCAGTCAAAGGAATTATTTAGTAATTTTGCGACCTGAAAAAGAGAAGCTTTGGCAAAAATTGGAAATATAGATGTAGGAGACTTCCCGTTGCTTTTAGCACCGATGGAAGATGTGAGTGACCCACCGTTCCGTGCTTTATGCAAGGAACAGGGAGCAGATGTGGTATTTACTGAATTTATCTCTTCTGAAGGGCTTATTCGCGACGCAGCGAAAAGCACCATGAAACTTGATATTTACGAAAAGGAACGCCCGGTTGGTATCCAGATCTTTGGAGCTAACCTGGAATCCATGCTGCAGTCTGTAGAGATCGTAGAGAAATCTGGCCCGGATATTATTGATATCAACTTTGGCTGCCCGGTAAAAAAGGTAGTTTCTAAAGGTGCCGGTGCCGGTATCCTTAAGGATATAGACCTTATGGTTTCTCTTACTGAAGCTATGGTGAAGCATACCAAACTACCTGTCACTGTAAAAACAAGGTTAGGCTGGGACCACGATTCTATCAAGATCGTTGAGGTTGCCGAAAGATTACAGGATGTGGGTTGCCAGGCTATTTCCATACATGGTCGTACCCGTGCGCAAATGTATAAAGGTGAAGCAGACTGGGAGCCAATAGCCCAGGTGAAAAATAATCCAAGGATGCATATTCCTGTTTTCGGGAATGGTGATGTGGATTCGCCTGAAAAAGCCGTTAAAATGCGCGATGAGTTTGGTCTTGATGGAGCGATGATTGGGCGAGCCAGTATTGGTTATCCATGGTTCTTCAGGGAAGTGAAGCACTTTTTTGAAACCGGCGAGCATATGGCACCTCCAACATTAGAAGAACGTGTAGATGCGGCCAGAAGGCACTTGCAAATGGCGATCGACTGGAAAGGTGAGAAATTAGGAGTTTTTGAAACCCGCCGTCATTATACCAATTACTTTAAGGGAATTCCACACTTCAAGGAATACCGCATGAAAATGGTAACCAGTGATGATTCTGTAGATGTATTCAAGGCTTTTGATGAGGTAGAGAAAGAGTTCGCAGGTTACGAATTTGCCTGAGAAAGCGCTTTTTTACTTCTTCCTGCCGCAATATAAGAAGCTATAAGTCCCAGGGTAAATATCGTGATGAGCACGATCAAAATGTTCTGCACTTTCATCTGCACGGGATAAGGCAAATTAGGAGTGATCATTACCAGGTCATAATTCATTTGAAGTATAATCAGAACTATTGCTACCAGCAAACCTATAATTCCACCTAAACCGGTCATAAGCATTCCTTGTAAAAAGAAAATATTCTTGATCTGGTTTGGAGTTGCTCCAAGATTGTAAAGCGTTTTGATGTTCTCCCTTTTATCCAGGATCATAACAATGATAGATCCTACTACGTTGAATAATGCTATTGTAAGCACTAGGGTGAAAATAAGGTAAACGAACAGGTTCTCTGAATTCAGCATTTTATTGAGCGCGTCATTCAGTTCTGCCCGGGTTTTAACGATCGCTTTTCCGGCAAAGATCTTATTTATCTTTTCGGTCACATCTTCAACGGAAGCTTCCGGATCTATCTTGAATTCCACCGCCGAATATTCGTTTTCTCCCATGTTCAGAAGTTCTTTCGCGAAATTGATGTGCGTGAACACATATTTATCGTCCAGTTCTTCATTTACACTGTAAATTCCGCTAACGATAGATTGTTTGGAGCTGAACGCATCCTGTAGGTTGGTCATGGTGATCGCGCCTTTTCCAGGCTTGGGAACCATGATCTTCAGAAGATTCTGGTAATTGAAAGTCCCTATATCCAGTAGTCTCGAGAGTCCGTTACCAATAACTACTTGCGGTTCACTTTCGGTAAGCCAGGTACCAAAAACCACGGCGCTGTCTATCTGGTTGACTCTTCGGTAATTTTCATCTACACCTTTGATAAAGGCGGGATTGGTCTTGGATTTATAACTAAGGATGACCCTTTCTTCAATGATCTTACTGAATTCAGTGATCTCTGGAATCTGCTGAAGTTTTTCCAATTGCTCTTCAGAGATGTTTAAAACCTTTCCCTGTTCAGGAACGGCTTTAAGATCGGGGTCAAATTCATTCGAAAAAGAGAGGCTGAAATCCCTGAGACCGGAGAATCCGCTAAGAACTATAAATAGCGAAAAAGCTCCGGCAAATACTCCAATCGCGGCAATGATCGTAATGATATTAATCGCATTACTCTTGCTTTTGGTAAATAAATACCTCTTGGCGATGTAGAGCGGGAACTTCAAATTAAGATTTTTTCCTCTTGTCTAAAAGATCTGGGTTAGCCACAGGGTCTTCCTTGCCTTTAATAGATTTTTCGATGCCATCTATATATTCAAGAGAGTCATCAATGAAAAAGCTCAGGTCGGGCATTTTTCTAAGCTGATGCCTGGTTCTCTGTGCGATCTCATGTTTGATCTGCGATTTATTCTCGTTGATCTCTTTGATAACCTCTTCCTGGTGTTTAGAAGGGAATATACTTACGTAAGCCTTCGCTATAGAAAGGTCTGTAGTTACTCTTACTTTAGAAACAGAAACAAGAATTCCTGTCCTGTCGCTGTCTCTTAATGAATTCTGTAAGACATCAGCCAGATCCTTCTGCAATAATCCACCTATCTTTTTTTGTCTGTTTGTTTCTTCCATGCTACAAAAGTAAAATTTTTAACTGTGATTTATCTTCATATAAATGAATTTGAATGATATAACATTATTTAATGATATTTGTTTTACTAAATTGAAGATACATGAGGAGAATAGAACATATAGGAATTGCGGTAAAAGACCTGGAAGCAGCCAACAAAACATATAAAGCTGTGCTGGGGGCTGAGAATTATAAAACCGAAGAGGTAGAAAGCGAAGGAGTGGCTACTTCTTTCTTTAAAGTTGGAGAAAGCAAGATAGAATTGCTCGCGGCAACGAATCCGGATAGCCCCATTTCAAAATTTATTGAAAAAAGAGGCGAAGGTATTCATCATATGGCCTTTTATGTAGATGATATCAAAGCCGAAATAGAAAGACTTAAAGGAGAGGGATTTAGATTGCTTAATGAACAACCAAAACCCGGTGCAGACAACAAGATCGTGGCTTTTATGCATCCCAAAGATGCCAATGGCGTACTGGTGGAGCTGTGTCAGGAAAAATAGAAATATTTTTGTTTGGTGTATAAGCTGCAATTATCTAAATTTGCGCTCGCGATACAAATACGTATCAGGTCCCATAGCTCAGTTGGTTAGAGCACCTGACTCATAATCAGGTGGTCCTTGGTTCGAGCCCAAGTGGGACCACTTTTACAACTTAAGATACCCTATAGACACTACCGTTTATAGGGTTTTTTTATTTCAGGGGACGAATGAGGGGACGAATAATTATTACTTGAAAAGAGTTCAAAGACTATATCCTTTTTAAAATGTATATGTGAACCTCTTTATGTATTATATTTTTAGGTTTTAATTTTCATAGGAGATGGATGATGGGGCGAATTGTTTAAAATTAAAAATATAATTTACATTTGATTAGTAAAATGATACTATGAAGCTCAAAAAAATTGAAGACCTAAAAAAAGAACTTGATTCACTTCGTCCGATCAGTAAGGAAGATGAGTTGAGAATAATGCAAAAGTTTCGTCTAGACTGGAACTTCCATTCTAATAATTTAGAAGGAAATAGTTTGACATACGGTGAAACAAAAGCTTTAATTATGTTCGGGGTGACTGCTCAAGGGAAACCTCTAAAGGATCATTTTGAAGTTAGAGGTCATAATGAGGCTATCAAATGGGTTGAAGAAATAGTTAAGCAGGACAGACCAATTACGGAAAATTTTATTAGAGAGCTCCATGAATTGCTATTAAAAGAATCTTATGAGGTAGATGCAATTACTCCAGAGGGGCAACCCACCAAGAAAAGGATTGCGGTTGGTTCTTATAAAACTACTCCTAATCATGTAAAAACAAAAACAGGTGAAATTTTTCGTTTTGCATCACCAGAAGAAACGCCTAGTAAAATGCACGATTTAATCGATTGGTATAGGGGTAAAATTGAGGATCAAACCTATAATAAAGTTTTACTAGCTGCTGAGTTTCATTACAAATATATTCGTATTCATCCTTTTGATGATGGTAATGGTAGAACAGCTAGAATACTAATGAATTTAATCCTAATGCAAGCCGGGTATCCTCCTGTTATTATTAAAACTGATGATAAGCACAATTACTTTGCTGCGTTGAGACAGGCTGATGCAGGAATGCTTAAGCCATTCATAGATTATATTAGTGAGAATTTGATTAATTCTTTGAATATAATGATTGCAGGAGCGAAAGGTCAAAGTATTGAAGATGAAGATGACTTAGATAAGGAGATTCAATTATTATATAGTGAGTTTGAATCACTAGGAAAGGATATTAAGATTCAAAAAAGTAGGGAGGCTTTAGTGGATCTTTTTAATAGATCTATTGCTCCATTGGCAGAGAAGTTTTATGAAAAAGGTGACTTATTTAAAAGTTTTTATATATCAAATCAAGTTTATTTTTGGATTAATGGTGGATCTAGTCAGGTTTCTAGAGAGAAATTAATACCCAATCAACAGGATAAAATAAATGAAAAGACTAATGAAATTAAATTAGAATATCAGTACAGGACTTTAAATCAAATAGGCTCCGAGCATGTAAATTTTAGTTCAAGAATACATATAGTTTTTGAATTTACTGGATATAAAGTTAGAAACTCTAAAGTTCAATTGTTTCATAAAACGTATGGCGAATATTTGAATGAGGATGAGATAAATGAAATTATAAAATCAGAATTTGCTTTTCATAAGCAACACATTCGGAAATTTATTAGCCAACAAAAAAAGGAAAAATGATGTTACTTAAGTAAGGTTTTTATTTTTTTCATCTAATCTTTTGTAAAGTGGTAATGTTTGTCTTTTTAGATCAATCATTTTAATATTCAGAAAAGGTCTTTCAATATGATCTTTAACCTCAAATTCTTTCATTACTGCATTTAATCGATTAAAGTTATTTACGATTTAGTTGTAGTATAAAAGTCCGTGTATTGCTCTGAAATTCGTTTTGAGCAATTCCAAACCTGACATTTTACTTTGCGTTATTCAAAGTATCATATTTCCTTTCATCCAGGCTTGACTCCCTTTTGTGATCTGGCCACTACAGGTAGTATAGAAATGAACTAATAATTTGTTCCAATCATAAATTGAAATTATTAATTTAGAGAAGCGATCCCTGGTCGCTTCCTATACATTCATAAGAAGTAAATATTAGCGTGCGCGAACTATCCCTTATTAAAATTGGAGGAATCATGTTGTGCTTCTCGATCCTTTGTGCCTTTAATTCAAAACTGCCAGGGAGTCCTGATCCAACAAGAAAGATTTCTTTTAACGAAGACTGGCAATTCTTTTTAGGAGATTCAGTAACGGCTGATAAGACAGGGAGTTGGCGAACCTTAAATATTCCTCACGACTGGAGTATAGAGGGTGAATTCAAAAAAGACAATCCAGCCGGTTTGAGTGGAGGTTATTTACCCGGAGGGACAGGATGGTACAAGAAGAAATTTAAGGTTGAAGATTCTACCAAACTTACCTCTATAAAGTTTGATGGAGTCTATATGGACAGTGAGGTCTGGATTAACGGTCATTATCTCGGGAAAAGACCAAATGGATATATCTCTTTTGAATATGACCTGACTCCTTATCTAAATTACAATGACACCGAAAATGAGATTTTAGTTAAGGTCGATAATTCTAAACAGCCGAATTCAAGGTGGTATTCCGGGTCGGGAATTTACAGGCATGTCTGGTTGAATATTACAGATAAGCTACATGTTTCTAATTGGGGAACCTTTGTGACCACCCCGGTTGTAAATAAGGATAGTGCGAAAGTTCATTTAGAAATAGAACTGGAAAATAAGTATACTAGTGCTAAGGATGCAACCGTAAAAACAACTATCCTCAAAGATGAAAATAGTATTATTTCAGAAATATCAGATTTATTGATTAATCCTTCTGGAAATAGAACTATTTCCCAGAGCCTGTGGATCCAAAGTCCCGAATTGTGGTCTGCTCAGAAACCTGAAATGTATATCGCCCAAACTGATATTCTTATTAATGATGAGGTAGTGGATTCTTATAGAACTCCTTTTGGTATAAGAACTTTCGAATTTGATCTTGATCAAGGTTTTCTATTGAATGGAGAACAGGTGAAGATAAAAGGAGTTTGCCTGCACCATGATCTGGGGCCGTTAGGAGCAGCGGTTAATACCAGGGCCATAGAACGGCAATTGGAGATTTTGAAAGAAATGGGCGTTAATGGTATCAGGACCGCTCATAATCCGCCCACTCCTGAACTTCTGGATCTCTGTGATCAAATGGGTTTCATCGTAATGGATGAATCTTATGATATGTGGAACCACACCAAGACTGACTATGATTATGCAAATTCATGGGATGAATGGCATAAAAAGGACCTGGAAGATTTCATTATAAGAGACCGGAATCATCCAAGTATTTTTATCTGGAGTATTGGGAATGAAATTCAGGAACAATGGAATGAACAGGGGGTTAAAACCACGAAAGAATTAAAGGCGATAGTCAGGAAGCTGGATACTACAAGGCCTATAACCGTAGCTATGAATCCGCCTGTAAATATGCCTGATGCCGATGTTACTACGCAATTCGATGCTTCACAGGTAAGTAAAAATCCTATTGCGGCATCTGGTGAGTTAGATTTGATCGGGTACAATTATGCCCATCAAACCTATGAATACCATCAAAAGAATTTTCCAGAAACCCCATTTATAGCTACCGAAACCACCTCTGGTTTGCAAACAAGGGGCTTTTATGAATTTCCTTCAGATACCTTGAAGATCTGGCCTGTGAGATGGGACATCCCATTTGATGGGGGCAATCCAGATCATGGCATTTCCGCATTCGACCAGGTAAGGGTGCCCTGGGGATCTCTACATGAAACTACCTGGAAGATCATTAAAAAACACGATTTCCTGTCTGGAATGTTCATCTGGACGGGTTTTGATTATATAGGGGAACCAACTCCATACAGCTGGCCTTCCAGGAGTTCCTATTTCGGAGTTGTAGATTTGGCTGGTTTTCCTAAGGATGTCTATTATATGTACCAAAGCGAATGGACAAATAAGGATGTGTTACATTTATTACCACACTGGAACTGGAAAGAAGGACAAATGGTAGATGTCTGGGCCTATTACAACAATGCAGATGAGGTTGAATTGTTTGTAAATGGCGAATCACAAGGTGTAAGAACAAAGCAAGGTGACGACCTGCATGTAATGTGGAGAATCCCATTTAGTGCCGGTACCCTTAGTGCGGTATCTAGAAAAGATGGGGCGCAGGTACTTGAAAAAGAAATCAAAACCGCTGGAAAACCATTTACTTTAAAATTAACTGCAGACAGGGAAAACATTCAGGCTGATGGTAAGGATCTTTCCTTTATCTCGGTGGAGGTGATAGATGAAAACGGCAATTTGGTTCCCAACGCAAATATCCAGTTGAACTTTTCAGTAAAAGGGCAGGGGAAAATAGTAGGGGTCGCTAGTGGAGATCCAACAAACCATGAATCATTCAAAGGCTCATCACATAAAACCTTGAATGGGAAAGCTCTTGCGATCATTCAATCTAATAATGAACCAGGAACTGTTGAATTAATAGTTTCAGGTGAAGGATTAAAAAGTAAGAAAATCAATATAAATACTGAATAGAAGCTGGTATTACAGGTGATGGAGATATAGTCACATAAGCCGAATAATTAGGTTTTAAATTATCTCTTGTAATTCCAGGTTTTGATAAATAAACCTCGATAAAATGAAAATGAAAAAGGAAATATCTTACCTGATCATGCTAATGGTTGGTTTAGGAAGTGTGTTTACAACTTTTGCCCAACTTCAGAACACGAATGTTCTAAATGAACCACCAGATATTAGTAAGGATTTTACAGATTATCGTAATACCTATTATCTGGCAGATGAGCTGGTTAGCTTTGACCCCAAAACAGGAAAGGGAACCGTAAAGTATATCAGGCATAACTTTTCAACCAGCCAGGCCTTCAATAATATGCTAAGTAGGCTGAATTCTGTGGGAGCAAATGAATTTCCCTCAACCGAGTATGCTGCCCAACCTGAATTACCGTTTTCTCTTCAGTTTGTGTCAGATAGAACCATCAGGCTTCAAATGACTTCAGGACCACAGTTCAGGAAAGAGGAAAATTCACTTATGCTGGTGGAAGGGCAGGCACCGGTAGATCGATCTTCATGGACATATAGTAAAATTGATGGAGGTCATAAGTATGCTAATTCTAACGGCGCGGTAACCATTCAGGAAAAACCATGGAAAATCTCATTTTTTGATGCTGAAGGAAAATTGCTCACAAATACCATGCACATGAGTGATTTTTCAAATACATATACCCCGGTTACACCATTCTCATTTGTGCGAAGGGCCGATGATTATTCCAGAAGCATGGACGCGGTATTTGCTTTATCTCCAGATGAAAAGATATTCGGTTTGGGAGAGTCGTTTACTCAGTTCAATAAGCGCGGTCAAAAGGTGGTGTTATGGGTAGATGATGCCAACGGAGTTCAGAACGAGACCATGTATAAACCTATTCCATTTTATATGAGTAGTAGAGGTTATGGTGTGTTCATGCATACGTCTTCACCTATTTCTGTAGATTTCGGTAAATATTTTAACGCGGCCAACTCGATGTATATAGGAGATGATGAGGCCGATCTTTTTATTTTCCTGGGAGAGCCCAAAGACATCCTGGATGAATATACCGATCTAACGGGGAAGGCCGAAATGCCACCACTTTGGTCCTTTGGTTTCTGGATGAGTAGGATCACCTATTTTTCTGAAGAAGAAGGACGCGAAATAGCCAGAAATTTAAGAAAATATGAAATTCCAAGTGATGTCATTCATTTTGATACCGGCTGGTTCGATGTTGATTGGCGGAATAATTATGAGTTTGCGCCAGACAGGTTCAACGATCCTGTAGATATGATGGCCGATCTTAAGAAAGACGGTTTCCATGTTTCACTTTGGCAATTACCTTATTTCACTCCGAAGAATACATTATTTGATGAAATTGTAGAGAACGATTACGCGGTAAAGGATAAAAAAGGAAATATCCCTTACGAAGATGCCATTTTAGATTTCTCAAATCCCGAAACCGTTCAGTGGTATCAATCAAAACTTAAAAAGTTATTCGATCAGGGAGTAAGTGTCTTCAAGGTAGATTTTGGAGAAGCGGCGCCAGCTTCCGGAATTTACCATTCGGGCAGAACAGGCTTCTATGAGCATAATCTCTATCCTTTAAGATATAATAAGGCAGTTGCTGAAATAACTAAACAGGTTAAAGGTTACAGTCTTATCTGGGCCAGGAGTACCTGGGCCGGTAGCCAGCGGTATCCCTTGCATTGGGGTGGAGATGCCGCCACCACGAATACAGCGATGTCTGCAACTTTGCGTGGCGGACTTTCTTTAGGGCTTAGTGGATTTAGCTTCTGGAGTCACGATGTTGGAGGATTTGTCACAAAATCTCCGGAAGATTTGTATAGAAGGTGGACACCATTTGGAATGCTGACCTCTCATGTTCGCAGCCACGGAGAACCACCTACAGAGCCCTGGGAATACAGCGAGGAGTTTCTGAAAGATTTCCGTAAGGCAGATAATATGCGGTACAAATTGATGCCTTACATCTATGCACAGGCCAAATTGTCTTCTGAAAAAGGCTTACCCATGTTACGGGCCATGTTCGTAGAATATCCAGATGATCCGGGGTCCTGGCTGATTGATGATCAATACCTCTTTGGGTCAGATATGTTGGTAGCTCCTTTATTTGAAGAAGTAACCGGGCGTAATGTGTATTTACCACCAGGTTCTTGGATAGACTATCAAACCAATAAAGTATACGACGGTGGATGGCATAAGATAGAGGCAGGAGAGATACCAATTGTGGTTTTGGTAAAGGATGGTTCGGTTATCCCTCATATAGAATTAGCACAGTCTACTAAAGATATGGACTGGAGCAACCTGGATCTGGTAGTATTTGCTTCAGAAGATACAAATTCAGTAAAGGGAGACATTTTCCTGCCTGAAGCAAATTCAGTACAGGAAGTAAACCTAACCAGAAAAGAGGGTGATTTTCAGCTTAAGCAGAATCCTTTTGGCTCAAACGTCAATTTTAATATTCAAAATAATTAAGAAGCTTAGTGGAAACAGGTTTGTGAAGAAAAGTAAACCATCAGGAATCATTATCATGGATAGTCCAGGTACGAAGTTAAATTCTAATGCTTTTGTTTCTACGTTTTGCTTTTTCCCGAAAATCACCACAAAAAAGGCCCCGCATTTCTGCAGGGCCTGGTTAATTTATTTAGTGATACCATCGCTATGGACAGCGAGGTGTTTTAATTCTTCAGTATATTATTGTAGGTACATTACGAAATACACAAAAACCAATATCGCCAGAACACTAAGGCCTATGGAAAGAACTAATAATCTCTTTTCGCTTTTATTCTTAATCATTCCGGTTATTTTTGGTAAAATTATCGTCTCTTGAGAGATATGGTTAACGGTATAAGTAATTGTTTTAACGATTTATGTGATATAATGAAAGCTTTTTACTGAAATTCAGTCATTTAACACTCAGAAAATGGGTTTAATTAGCTTGTCTGCAAGCAATGAAACAATTAGGATAACCGGTTTCTGAATAATTAGGCTTTTACCAGAAGCCTATAACAGATGTTAAAACGAAAAGTTCTGTCGGCTGGAAATCCAATAGATGATACATTTACCGCCAAAGAAGTGAAATTTGCCGAATTAATTTTGAATTGAACTCACTAATTATATAAATTTGAGAACAGTGAAGTAGTTGGTTCATAGACAGATAGTTCTTTTTTGTTTGATTTTGCTGTCTCAGGAACCAAAACCCTATATAATACGTATATTTTCCTGAAGTAAGATTTCTATCCTATACCTTTATCCGAGATAAAGGTGATTTGATTGCGGAAAATTCTTACTTTAGTAGGTGATTTTAGAATTATAACATTAATTATCAGGGCTTTCGCCGAAAATACTAACCGAACATCAATGGGGCAACTTAGGTGTATATTACTATGCATTACTCTTTTCTTGGGGGTCTCGGTTACTTCTTATGCTCAGAAAGATGGTCCGCCGGCTCCTACCGAAAAACGTCACAAGGGACCACCATGTGATCCCGGTAACGGTAATGGGAACGGGGTGCCTCCTCCTCCCGGACTTTGTTTGCCCATAGACGATTATGTCTATATACTTATGGCGGTTGGATTAATGTACGGTTGCTATAAGTTTCGGGATTTCGGGACTGCTAAGACAGCTCAGTGATCCTTTTTACATACTTTCCTATAACATCGAATTCCAGGTTTACCGTATCTCCAACTTTAAGGTATTTAAAAGTGGTATGTTCGTAGGTATACGGGATAATGGCCACACTAAATTCATTTGTTTTTGAATTTACAACGGTTAGGCTTACCCCGTTAACGGTAATAGATCCTTTTTCAATAGTGATATTTCCAATATTGGGATCATATTCAAAGGTGAATTCCCAACTGCCGTCGACCTCTTTTATGCTTTTACATTTTGCAGTTTGATCTACGTGTCCCTGTACAATATGCCCGTCTAAGCGATCTCCCAGTTTCATGCCTCTTTCAAGGTTAACCGCATTGCCTGTTTTAAGGAGACCAATATTGGTCTTGTCCAGGGTTTCTTTAACTGCTGTAACCATATACTGGCAGTTCGAGGTAGAAACAACGGTAAGGCAAACCCCGTTGTGAGAAACGCTCTGGTCTATTTTTAATTCGGGCGTCATTTCTGCTTCAACTGTAATGTCTAGGTTATTACCAGATTTTTCCAGTTTAACGATCTTTCCTAATTCTTCTACTATTCCTGTGAACATTCCTTTCTATAATAATGGTTACATTTGTGTGTAAAATTAAAATATTATATCGGGAAACTTTATGAAACAAGCCGAAATGATCAAATTGGGAATTAGTATTGGTGATCTTAATGGAATTGGTAGTGAAATTGTACTTAAGACCTTTGATGATTCCAGGATGCTCGATTTTTGTACCCCAATTATCTTTGCGAATATTAAGATTCTCAATTTTTTAAAGAAACAATATAAACTGTCCATTCATTTACATGCGATAGATCAACCTTCTAATGCGGTTGATGGAAAAGTGAACGTGGTGAATGTCTGGAAGGAGAACGTCAATATTAACTTTGGCGAGGAAGATGTAAAGATCGGAGAATATGCTTTTAGATCTTTAGAAGCTGCAACTACGGCATTGAAAAAGGATGAAATTGATGTTCTGGTAACTGCACCTATAAATAAAGCGACCATACAATCTGATAAATTCAATTTCCCTGGCCATACAGATTACCTGGCGAAAGAACTGGGCGGGCAAAGCCTTATGTTCATGATCACAGATAACCTTAAGGTTGGATTATTAACAGACCATGTGGCGTTGAAGGATATCGCTTCGGTAATTACTCCGGAATTGATCGAGAAAAAGATCAGGATAATTCAGGAAACATTGAAAAGTGATTTCAGAGTAAGAAAACCGAAAATCGCCGTTCTAGGTATTAATCCGCATAGTGGGGATAATGGTTTAATTGGTAAGGAAGATGAAGAAGTTCTAAAACCCACTATCAAAAAGTTACGAGATAAAGGAGACCTGGTTTTTGGTCCATATGCGGCAGACAGTTTCTTCGGAACCAAGAACTATAAGAATTTTGACGCCGTAATAGCTTCTTATCATGACCAGGGGCTCGTTCCTTTTAAGACTTTATCCTTTGGTAGAGGTGTAAATTTCACGGCCGGATTAAATAAAGTGAGAACTTCGCCAGATCATGGAACCGCTTTTGAAATCGCGGGTAAGAACGAGGCGAATATAAACTCCTTTAAAGAAGCGGTGTTTAAGGGAATTGAGATCTACAAAGCTAGAGAAGAATATAAGGGTCTCACTGAAAATCAATTGCAAAAACAGGGCAGGAAGATATAAACAGAAATTTGTTTATAAAAAGAGCATAATTAATTAATTTTTATATCTTTGCACCCGCCTTAACGGAAACGTGGGCACTCAAAACTGTGGAGAAATGAGGAATTTAGCAGAGTTTACAATTCCTTTTAAGGGATTAAAGCTTGGAAAGCACCAGTTTGAGTATGAGTTAGATAACAGGTTCTTTGAACATTTTGAGTACGAGGAATTCAATAAATCCGATGTGAAGATCGATTTGTTGTTCGAAAAGAAGAGCACCATGATGGAGCTTACCTTTAGAGCAACTGGAACAGTAAATGTTAATTGCGATCTAACCAACGAGCCTTACGATCAGCCAATAGACAGTGAACTGTTTCTGGTGATCAAGTTTGGAGATGAATTCAATAATGAAGATGAAGATTTGCTTATCCTGCCACATGGTGAGTATGAAGTAAATGTTCAGCAGTACATATATGAGTTGGTCGTACTTTCGGTACCTCAAAAGAGGATTCACCCGGGAGTTGAAGACGGCACATTGAAATCTGAAGTACTTGACAAGCTAGAAGAACTTAGTTTGAAAAATCAGAAAAAGAAAAATGAGGATGATATAGATCCTCGCTGGGACAAATTAAAAAATTTATTAAACGAATAATTAATAGGAAGCCATGGCACATCCAAAGAGAAAAATCTCGAAAACCAGAAGAGATAAAAGAAGAACACATTATAAAGCTTCAGCTCCAAAAGTGGCTGTAGATTCTGTAACAGGTGAAGCACACCTTTATCACAGAGCTCACTGGCACGAGGGTAAACTTTATTACCGTGGTCAGGTATTAATTGATAATACTGAAGAAGTAGAGGCTTAGTCGACACTTAGAGCTTCAAAAAATAACAGGAACTCTCACATAGTGGGAGTTTTTTGTTTTTAGTTGATTAAGTCCTAAAAAGACCTTAATTTGCACGCCGGTTATAATTAATTTTAGTACTTTTCTTTTTATGGAGAGTTCAAAGAGTAGGCCGGTGAAGGGTGAATTAAATCCAAATTTATGAGTAAAATCACGGCAGCGATTACGGCTGTAGGTGCTTACGTGCCTGAGGATGTTTTAACCAACAAGATGTTGGAAGAAATGGTGGATACGAACGATGAATGGATCACCACCAGAACAGGAATTAAAGAAAGACGAATTCTTAAAGATCCTAATAAAGGAACTTCATACTTAGCAATCCAGGCAGCAAAAGAAATTCTTCGAAAAACCAACCTGGATCCCAAAGAAATAGACCTTGTTATAATGGCCACGGCCACTCCAGACCTACCAGTAGCTTCTACCGGGGTGCATGTAGCAACAGAAATTGGTGCTACTAATGCATTTTCCTATGATCTGCAGGCAGCATGTTCCAGTTTTTTATATGGAATGTCTACCGCAGCAGCTTATATTGAAGCTGGAAGATATAAAAAGGTTATTGTGATTGGTGCAGATAAGATGTCATCTATTATAGATTACACAGATCGTACAACCTGTATCATCTTTGGAGATGGTGCTGGTGCGGTTTTGATGGAGCCAAATTCTGAAGGCCTTGGTCTTCAGGACGAGATTTTAAGAAGTGATTCAATAGGACGTGAATCTTTGAAGATCCAGGCTGGAGGATCCCTGATGCCGCCAACGGAAGAAACTGTTGCCAAAAAGCTTCATTTTGTACAGCAGGATGGAAAGACCGTTTTCAAATTTGCGGTTTCTAATATGGCCGGGGTTAGTGAACAGATCATGAAAAGAAATAACCTGACTAACGAAGATGTTGATTGGCTGGTAGCACACCAGGCGAATAAACGAATCATAGATGCTACGGCAAATAGAATGGGACTTAATGATGAAAGTAAGGTCTTAATGAACATTCAGAGATATGGGAATACTACGTCTGCAACTTTACCATTATTGCTGAGCGATTACGAGAAGAAATTTAAAAAAGGAGATAATTTAATATTTGCCTCTTTCGGAGGTGGCTTCACATGGGGAGCTGCTTACCTTAAATGGGCTTATAACTCATAAAAAACCAACACCAAATATTATGGATTTAAAGGAAATTCAGAACCTGATTAAATTTGTAGCCAAGTCTGGCGCAAGCGAGGTAAAACTGGAAACGGGTGATGTAAAGATCACTATTAGAACAGGTTCAGACGAAAAAGAAACTACCATAGTACAGCAGGTACCACAGCATATGCCACAACAGCAAATACCGGCTCAGCAACCGCAGCAGCAACAAGCACCTGCACCACAGGAAAGTGCTGCTCCGCAAAAAGAATCAAAAGATTCTGGCGATGATGAGTCTAAGTATATCACTGTGAAATCTCCAATTATTGGTACTTTCTATAGAAAGCCTTCTCCAGACAAGCCAACTTTTGCTGAGGTTGGAGATACTATTAAAGAAGGAGATGTACTTTGTATCATCGAGGCGATGAAACTTTTCAACGAGATCGAAAGTGAAGTTTCAGGAAAGATCGTAAAAGTATTGGTAGAGGATTCTTCTCCGGTAGAATTCGATCAGCCTTTATTTTTAGTTGATCCGTCATAATTTACTGCCCGTTTTAACAACTGTAAGCCCGTTTATGGGCTTCAGAACTTTAAAAGCAACTAGGTATGTTTAAAAAAATATTGATTGCCAACAGAGGGGAGATCGCATTGCGTGTTATCCGTACCTGTAAAGAAATGGGTATAAAGACGGTTGCGGTATACTCTACAGCAGACGCTGAAAGTCTTCACGTAAGATTTGCTGATGAAGCCGTTTGTATAGGACCTGCGCCGAGTAACCTTTCTTATCTTAAAATATCAAATATCATTGCCGCAGCAGAAATAACCAATGCTGATGCAATACACCCGGGATATGGATTTTTGTCTGAAAATGCCAAATTCTCGAAGATCTGTGAAGAGCACGATATCAAATTTATTGGTGCTTCTCCAGAAATGATCAGTAAAATGGGAGATAAGGCAACTGCCAAGGCTACTATGAGAGCGGCAGGTGTTCCTTGTGTTCCAGGTTCTGAAGGAATAATTAAAGACTATAAAGAATGCCTTAAACTGGCTAAAGATATCGGATTTCCGGTAATGCTTAAAGCTACTGCCGGTGGTGGTGGTAAAGGTATGCGTGCTGTTTGGAAAGAGGAAGATCTTGAACCAGCCTGGGAATCTGCCAGAAAAGAAGCAGATGCCTCTTTTGGTAATGACGGGATGTATATGGAGAAGCTAATTGAAGAGCCTCGCCATATCGAGATCCAGATCGTGGGAGACAGCAGTGGTAAAGCCTGTCACCTTTCAGAGAGAGATTGTTCTGTACAACGTCGTCACCAGAAACTCACCGAGGAAACTCCATCTCCGTTTATGACCGATACGCTTCGTAAGAAAATGGGGGATGCAGCGGTTAAGGCAGCAGAATATATTAAATATGAAGGAGCCGGTACGGTGGAATTCCTTGTGGATAAACATAGGAATTTCTACTTCATGGAAATGAACACGCGTATACAGGTAGAGCATCCAATTACCGAGCAGGTAATAGATTATGACCTTATACGTGAGCAGATCCTTGTAGCGGCAGGAGTGCCAATTTCCGGAAAGAACTATTTTCCGCAATTACACTCTATAGAATGTAGAATTAATGCGGAAGATCCTTATCATAACTTCCGTCCTTCTCCAGGGAAGATCACAAATCTTCACGCACCGGGAGGACATGGTGTACGTATAGATACTCATGTATATAGTGGATATATTATTCCGCCGAACTATGATTCTATGATCGCGAAATTGATCACAACGGCTCAAACCAGGGAAGAAGCCATCAATAAGATGAAGCGTGCCCTTGATGAGTTTGTAATTGAAGGTATCAAGACCACGATCCCATTCCATAGGCAGTTGATGGATCATCCAGATTATGTGGAAGGAAATTACACTACCAAATTCATGGAGGATTTCAAGATGAAACCTAAGGAAGAGGAAGCATAAATTGAAACCCCGGTTTTATCGGGGTTTTTTTATGTCCAATATTTTGTAATTTCAGCGGTAGAAATACTAACCTATGAATTTTTCTTTCTGGGAAACTGATTCCTGGTTCTCCAATATCGATTATTGTATAGTTGGCAGTGGCATCACTGGCCTTAATTGTGCTTTAAAACTCAAAGAAGCCAGCCCCAATTCTAAGGTACTTCTTCTCGAAAAAGGGATGTTGCCAGAAGGCGCCAGCACCAAGAATGCAGGATTTGCCTGTTTTGGCAGTATTTCAGAGATCCTGGAGGACCTTAAGACGCATTCGAGGCAAGAGGTTGTGCAGTTGTGTGAAAATCGTAAAAAAGGGCTGGAATTGCTTCGGAATAATCTGGGTGATGATATTATCGATTATCAGGAAAAAGGAGGATATGAACTCTTTACTGAATCCGATGCGGAGCTTTACCAGGAATGTCTTAATAGAATCCCTGAGATAAACGATCTTTTAAAAGAGGTATTCCAGGGTGATGTATTTGAAATTGCCGAAAATAAATTCGGGTTTAGAAAAATTCAACCAAAGCTGATCTTCAATAGATTTGAGGGGCAGATAGATACAGGGAAAATGATGAGTGCCCTGGTTAAGAAAGCTATTGAGAAAGGTATTCGAATTCTTAATGGCGTTGAGGTAAGATCTTTTAATCAGTCAAAACAGGGAGTAAATATCGATACCTCCAAATTCAGTCTTGAATCTAAAAAACTGATCATCGCCACAAATGGCTTCGCTTCCAGGCTGGGGATTGAAGAAGTAAAACCGGCCCGGGCCCAGGTGCTTATCACAGAACCTATCAAAAATATTCCTTTTAAAGGTACCTTTCATCTGGATAAGGGTTATTATTATTTCCGTAATATTGGGGAAAGAGTTTTGTTTGGTGGCGGAAGAAACCTGGATTTTAAGACCGAAGAAACAGATGTAACCGGATTGACTAACCTGGTCCAGGATAAATTAAAAGAACTACTCCAAACCTGTATCCTGCCAGAAACCGATTTTGAAATTCAGCAATCCTGGAGCGGAATTATGGGAGTAGGAGCACAGAAGAAACCAATTGTAAAAGAACTTTCTAAAAACATTTATTGCGGTGTGCGCCTTGGCGGAATGGGAATTGCCATTGGCAGCCTCGTAGGAAAGGAAATCGCAGAACTAGCCTTAAGATCATGATAAAAAGATTTTTCAAATTTATATTCAAGATCCTATTGGGTCTCTTCCTTTTCAGTATTCTTATCGTGGTAGTCTATAAATTTGTTCCGGTTCCTTTTACCCCTTTAATGGCGATACGGTATTTCGAAAACCCTGAAGAGCCTGTTGAGCACGACTGGGTGCCTATAGATGAAATTTCCAGGCATTTACAACTCGCTGTCATTGCCAGTGAAGACCAGAATTTTGAAAAACATAGCGGTTTCGATTTTGAAGCGATTCAGGAAGCTATGGAGGATAACCGCTCTGGTAGAAAGATTCGTGGAGCATCAACGATTTCGCAACAAACAGCTAAAAATGTGTTTTTGTGGCCTGGGAGGAATTGGTTTAGGAAAGGAATGGAGGCTTATTTTACCTTTCTTATTGAGATGATCTGGAGTAAGGAAAGGATCCTGGAAGTTTACCTTAATAGTATAGAAATGGGTAAAGGCATATATGGAGCACAGGCCGCTTCTCAACACTGGTTCAAAAAAGATGCATCTAAACTTGGGCCATACGAAGCCGCAGCGATTGCAGCCGTTTTACCTAACCCCCGGGAATACCGGGCAAATCCTGCTTCAAATTTCATTCAACGAAGAAAGAACTGGATCGTAAGACAGATGCGGAATTACGGAGAATTCATGCTTGAATAATGGAGGCAGAGACACGCAAAGATCTACTAAAAGCCTGCCGGGATTATCTTCAAACCAGAGTTTCGGTGGTCAAAAAAGCTATGGACGGACTCAAGGAAGACCTGGAGAACGAATCAAAGAGCAGTGCCGGCGATAAATTTGAGACCGGTAGGGAAATGATCAATATTGAATGGAATAAATTAAGTGTTCAGCTAAATGAATATGACCGTCTTGGGAATATCCTGAACAGGATCGAAGATTATAAACCCAACGGGAATGTAGTTCTGGGAAGTATTGTGGTGACCAATGTAGCTAAATACTTTGTTGCAATTCCGGCTGGAGAGATCACGAGCGGAAAGGATAAATTCTATGCTGTAGGTATCAAATCCCCGATCGCCCAGGTATTACTTGGTAAGAAAGCAGGTGAAAAGGCTGTATTCAACGGCCGTGAATTTGAAGTTTTAGAGATCACTTAAGTCGCTCCTCGATAAGTTTTTCAGGAACTTTTAATGATATGGTTTTTCCGGGTTGAATATCATTTTTATGTTCTACTAATACTTCCTCTCCATTCAGTTTTGCATGGATAAGAAAAGTTTCACCCTTGAAATAAGTTTTCTTTACTTCAGCCTTTATTGAGGAACTTTTTACAATGCTAATATCGTGAGGATATAGAACCACTCGTTTCCGGCTGTTTTCATTTTCCTTTAAATTCTTCACCATAATATGATTTACATCTCCAAAAAGTGATGCAACATATTTATTTGGTGGCGATTTATACAATTCCTCAGGAGTACCGTCGGCATAAATATTTCCATTTTTTAATACGAAAGTTCTATCAGCAAAAGAAAGCGCATCAGTACTGTCATGGGTTGCCACTATACAGGTAATGTTCTTTTCTTTCAGGTAAGAAAACAGGCGTCTTCTCAGGTTATTTTTTCTGAAATGATCTATATGGCTGAAAGGTTCATCAAGAAGGATCAATTCAGGTTCCTTAGCCAAGGCGCGGGCTAAAGCGATACGTTGCTGCTGCCCACCACTAAGTAGTTTCGCTTTCTTATCTGCCAGATCTTCCATTTCCACAACCTCCAGTAGCTCTTTGATACGTCTTTTCTTTTTGACGGGATAAAAATTACTAAGATGTTTCCCCACATTTTCAGCAGCCGTTAAAGGCAGCATAAGGTCAAAATCCTGGGCGAGATATTTTATAAATGGTTCTCCGGGCACCAGGTTGAAATTTGGTCCCAGCATTTCTTCTCCGTTCCAGCTTACTTTCCCATCTGTATGTAAAAGGCCGTAAATAAGTTTTAATAGAGTGCTTTTTCCGCAGCCACTTTCTCCGATCACCGAAACATTCTGACCTTTTCCGATCTCAAAACTAATATTTTTAAGAACCGGTTCTTTTTGGTAAGCGAAAGATACATTCTGAAGTTTCAGCATATTGAAGAGTATATAAGGTCGAAGTTAAAATAAAAAAAGCGCGGAACATAATCCGCGCTTTATCAATTTATATGGTCTTTCTCGTTTTATTGTCCAACACCTTTCTCGATGTCTTTCGGAAGATCTTCATAACCCATATTGTATAGGGTAAATCCAAAAATATCTGCATATTCCTCAATGATCTTGCTGGTTGGTTTACCTGCTCCGTGACCCGCTTTGGTCTCGATCCTTATAAGCACGGGCTCCTCACCGGCATGTTTTTCCTGTAACTCGGCAGCAAACTTGAAAGAATGCGCAGGAACCACACGGTCATCATGGTCTCCCGTAGTTACCAAAGTAGCAGGATATTCAACACCTTCCTTTACATTATGGACTGGGGAATACCCGTAAAGGTATTCGAACATTTCCTTGCTGTCTTCAGCTGTACCATAGTCGTAAGCCCAGCCAGCCCCAGCAGTGAAAGTGTGATATCTAAGCATATCCATTACTCCAACCGCAGGCAATGCTACTTGCATAAGGTCTGGACGCTGGGTCATGGTTGCTCCAACCAATAGTCCACCGTTGGAACCTCCTCTTACCGCCAGTTTATCGCTGGAAGTGTAATCGTTGTCTATAAGATATTCTGCTGCAGCTATAAAATCATCAAATACATTTTGCTTTTTTAGCTTGATTCCCGCATCGTGCCATTCTTTACCATATTCTCCACCACCGCGTAGATTAGGTACAGCATAAATACCTCCCTGTTCCAGCCAAACGCTCATCGCCGTGCTGAATCCAGGAGTAAGACTAACATTGAATCCGCCATATCCATAAAGGATCGTTGGATTCTCCCCATTCAATTCCGTTCCCTTTTTATAAGTTATGATCATAGGCACTTTTGTACCGTCCTTGGAATCATAGAAAACCTGTTTGCTTTCGTAATTCTCTGGGTCAAAATCGATATTAGGTTTATTGTATACTTCAGAAGTACCGTTTTCGATATTGTACTTGTAAATAGTACCCGGAGTCACATAATTCGTAAAAGAGTAATAAAGCACTTTTTCGTCTTCTTTGGCTCCAAATCCTCCGGCAGAACCTATACCTGGAAGTTCTACTTCACGAATTAATTTCCCTTCAGAATCATATTGTTTTACTTGTGAAATGGCATCTACCATATATTCCGCGAAGAAATCTCCACCTGCGGTAGAAGGACTTAACACGTTTTCGGTTTCTGGAATAAAATCCTCCCAGTTCTCTGGTGTAGGATTAGAAGCATCCACGCTTACGATCCTTTTATTTGGAGCGTCAAGGTTGGTTACGATAAACAGCTTACTGCCTTCGTTTTTGATCACATAAGAATCGGTTTTTTCATGGTCCAGGATAGTTACCAGTTCAGGATCTTCTATGGTAAGGTCCATTAGGAACAACTTTCCACCAGAAGTTGAATTCCTGGCAGAGATGGTAAGGTAATGATCATCTTCTGTAACTCCACCACCAATATATCTATGTTTTTGGTCTGCGCTGTCACCAAAGATCACTTTATCTTCAGATTGGGCAGTTCCCAGTTTGTGATAATATAATTTGTGCTGATCTGTTTTTGCCGAAAGCTCACTTCCATCTGGTTTGTCATAGCTGGAATAAAAGAAACCATCATTTCCTTTCCAGGACATACCGCTGAATTTTACATCCCTGATGGTATCTCCCAGGATCTTTTTATTTTCAGCATCCATAACGATGATCTTTCTCCAGTCACTTCCGCCTTCAGAAATGGCATAAGCAAGAATTTTTCCATCTTTAGAAAAGCTCATCCCTCCAAGGGAAGTAGTACCGTCTTCACTAAACTTATTAGGGTCAAGGAAAATCTCTGCTTTACCTTCCTCCCCTTTTTTGCGGTACATCACGCTCTGATTCTGTAAACCGTCATTCTTGAAGAAATAAATGTAATCTCCCTCGGTAAAGGGTGCACTTAGTTTTTCATAATCCCAAAGCTTGGTAAGTCTTTCTTTGAGCTGGTCGCGATAAGGGATCTGTTCAAGATAATTGAAGGTAACCTTATTCTGGGCTTTTACCCAGTTTTCGGTCTCTTCGCTGCGATCGTCTTCCAGCCAGCGGTATGGATCCTCAACCTTGGTCCCGAAATAATCGGTCACCGTATCTACTTTTTTAGTTTCGGGGTATTTCAATTCATTTGGATTTTGACTATTTGCGGTGTTAGAATAGGTGATTAAACCCAGAACACAAATAGCGGTAGATATTTTTTTCATATTTTAAATTTGATAGGACATAAATTAAGACAAAAAAAACCTGAAAGTTAAATTCTTTCAGGTCTTTAAATTTATTGAAATATTTGGAATTTCTATACTAGTTTGTTTTCAATGAGATATTCAGCGATCTGAATGGCGTTGGTAGCAGCACCTTTGCGGAGGTTGTCTGCCACGATCCACATATTTAAAGTATTAGGCTGGGAATGATCCCTTCTAATTCTCCCAACAAAAACATCATCTTTACCTTCGGCATAAATCGGCATAGGATAAGTGTTTACTGCGGGGTTGTCCTGCACGGTAATACCAGGAAAATCACTTAAAAGTTTACGAACATCACCTTCTTCAAACTCTTTACTGAATTCGATATTAACAGATTCTGAATGTCCTCCAACTACCGGAATTCTTATCGCGGTAGCGGTGACGTTAACAGAATCGTCTCCAAGGATCTTTTTGGTTTCATTAGTAAGCTTCATTTCCTCTTTTGTATAGCCATTATCCTGAAAAACATCACAATGCGGTAAGGCATTTCTGTGAATAGGGTAAGGGTAAGCCATATCTCCGCTTTCACCAGCATACTCATTTTCCAGTTGTCTTACTGCCTTCACTCCGGTCCCAGTAATGGACTGGTAAGTTGAAACTACCACACGTTTAATATTATATGCATCATGTAGAGGTTTCAGGGCCATTAGCAACTGTATGGTCGAGCAGTTTGGGTTAGCGATGATCTTATCTTCATTTGAAAGCAGGTTTGCGTTGATCTCAGGGATCACCAGTTTATGTTTTGGATTCATTCTCCAGGCTGAAGAGTTATCGATCACAGTAGTGCCAACCTCGGCAAATTTTGGTGCCCAGGCTAAAGAAGTATCTCCTCCGGCTGAAAATAATGCGATCTCGGGTTTCATGGAAACAGCTGTTTCCAAACCAACTACTTCAAATTCCTTATTTCCGAATTTGATCTTTTTTCCTACAGATTTTTCTGAAGCTACAGGAATAAGCTCAGTTAACGGAAAATTTCTTTCTTCAAGGACTTTAAGCATTACGCTTCCTACCATTCCGGTGGCTCCAACAACAGCTATTTTCATAGGATACTGTATTTTATTAAAATTTTGATTGCAAAGGTATTGGTTGGTGAATAACCTAAAATATTTTAAAGCTAAAAAATAATTGCGCTATAAAAATTTAAACAGATTTGTACAATTTGTTAAAAAAAGACCCCGATTCTCATCGGGGTTTAGTGTTCAAAATGAATAGTGTAGCGGTAAGCGTACTTCTTTATGGTGTTTGTTTTCTTAGTTCGTCTCTAATTTCCAGAAGAATTTCCTCCTGAGTAGGCCCTTTTGGTGCCGGAGCCTCTTCTACATTTTCTTTTTTCTTGGTCTTTTCATAAGATCTCAAAACCAAAAATATAAAAAAGCCAATGATAATAAAATAGATAATGGCTTGAATTAGATTACCATATGTGATGACCGCAGCTTCAGCCTCCTTGGCTGCATCAAGACTGGCATATGCTTTCCCGTCCAGGGAGATAAATTTTTGAGTAAAATCTATTCCGCCGGTAAGCACTCCAATAATCGGCATTATAACATCATTAACCACAGAGGTAACGATCTTGTTAAAGGCCGCGCCAATTACAACGGCAGTTGCCAGCATTACAATATCCTTCTGAAAAAGAAAGGTCCTAAAGTCTTTTAAAAAGCCCATGTTAAAGTATTAGTAGTTAGTTGAGCCCTAATTTATATAAAAAAAATTAATGAGGCTTATTCTGGGATGATCTTTTTGGAAACCCTGCGTTGTATTCCGGTGATGAGTTCATAAGAAATAGTGCCTCCGGCTTCAGCAAAAGCAACCGGATGTTGAGGTCCACCAAAAACGATGACTTCATCGCCTTCTTCACAATCGATGCCGGTAACATTGATCATGATAATGTCCATACAGACGTTGCCAACAATTGGAGCATATTTACCATTTATATAAACGCCGGCTTTTTGCTTTCCGTATATGCGGTTAATACCGTCTGCATGCCCTATGGGCAGCGTCGCGATTCTGGTAGGTTTCTCTGCTTTAAAGACCCGGTTGTATCCTACGGTATCACCCTTTCCAATTTCACGGATCTGGGAAATTATGGTTTTTAAAGTTCCAACCGGTTTTAATTCGGGATCTACATTCTTATCATTTCCGTAGCCATAAAGACCAATACCCGTTCTCACCATGCTAAAAGAGGCTTTTGGGTAATTAATGACTCCTGAAGTGTTACAAATATGAAGAATTGGCTCGTAGTCCAGGTTTTCTATTAATTCCCAGGCCATTTTCCTGAAAAGATCTATCTGCCCAATAGTGAAATCTCTTTCCTGCCAGTCTTCGCTTGCGGCAAGATGAGAGAAAACAGAAGCTATTTTTATTGATTTTGTGCCGGTCACCAGGTCAAATACTTTTTTTATTTCAGGCTGGTCGAAGCCTAAACGGTTAAGACCTGTGTTCAGTTTTATATGAACCGGATAGTCCTTAAGATTTAATTTTTCAGCGGTACTGAAAAAGGCTTTCAAAGTTCTTTCGCTGTAAAGATTCGGTTCCAGGCAATGCTCAATGATCTCTTCAAAATGGAGTACCTGTGGATGCAAGACCAGGATAGGTAAGGTTATGCCGTTTTCACGTAGTCTTATTCCTTCTTCTACATAGGCAACAGCGAAATAATCGGTTCCTAATTCCTGAAGTTTTTGAGCGATGGCCACAGAATCGCTTCCGTAGGCATGAGCTTTCACAACCGATAGAAATTTTACATCTTTATCTATTTTAGATCGTAAAAAGCGATAGTTATGAGCCAGGTTCCCAAGATCAATTTCCAGAACGGTTTCTTTGGCTTCAGGCATTTTCTTCTTTTGCTTTAGATTTTAACTCTTCGGGCTCCTTTACATCAAGTTTTTTAACCCTCTCTTTCAGCATGGCTTTATAATAAGCAGCCCTGCTGAGAGGTTCATATTCTTCATTCTCCCCAAGAAATACAAGATCATCATTGATCGCTTTTCTATAACTAAACTGCGCCAGGTTTCCGGTACGGGTACAAACAGCATGTACCTTGGTAACATATTCTGCTGTAGCCATAAGATTAGGCATGGGTCCAAAAGGATTTCCTTTAAAATCCATGTCCAGACCGGCTACTATCACACGCACTCCCTGGTTGGCCAGGTCATTACAAACGGTCACGATCTCATCATCGAAGAACTGGGCTTCATCTATTCCTACCACATCACATCCGTCTGCAAGAATCCTAATATTGGATGCCGAAGGTACCGGCGTAGAACGTATCTCATTCGAGTCATGAGACACCACCATCTCCTCATCATACCTTGTATCGATAGCAGGTTTAAAGATCTCTACGTTCTGTTTTGCAAATTTTGCACGCTTGAGTCTACGGATCAGTTCTTCGGTTTTACCGGAAAACATTGAGCCGCAAATAACTTCAATCCAGCCAAATTGCTCTTCGTGATTTACTGTATTTTCGAGAAACATTTTGTATTTTTCAAATCGAATTGGGGAAATACCTCATTCGCATAAAGGTGGAACAAATTTATTAAAAATACAACCCTGGGACAGGGGTGAATCCTTAAAGTTATGAAATGTATCTGGCATAATTTTTATATTGATATAAATGAATGCGGCTACGTTGAATAACTTATAAACGATCAAAAAAATTTTCAGATGAAAAATAAAATTGAAGCAGACCTGGTTGTTATTGCCGAAAAGATCCTTAAAGAAAAGGGGAAGATGGATGCGGGACAACTTAAGAATATGACGAAAGATCTCTATGAGAAACTAACAATTCTTGCTTTTACCGAAAAACATCTGGCAGAAGAACCTGTAAAGGAAGAAGTAAAGACCAAAAATGAACCTAAACCGGTAAAGCAGAAAAATCTGTACGACGAATTTTATCCTGACGGAACAGAATATAATAAAGATTCAGACGCGATCACCGAGCCAAATACCGAAAAGATCAAGGATATAGTCGCACAAATGCCTCCAGAAACCGAGTCGGTTGATTATATGATGGAGAGTATCAATGCTGCTCCCGAACCACCAAAAAAATCTGAATCTGGAGAACCTAAAAAGGATTTCAGAAACATAGGTGTCGATTATGATAATCTGCCGGATTTTGAGCCAGTAAATCACGTAGAAAAGAATAATAAACCAAGATCTTTAAACGACAGGCTTAAGAAAGGTATCAATATTGGTTTAAATGAGCGCCTGGCTTACATCAAGCATCTTTTTGATGGCAACACCGCCGATTATAACAGGGTGCTTTCGCAGTTAAATACCTTTACCAGTCTTGAAGAGGCCAGGAAATTTATAGAATTAGTTGTAAAACCAGATTATAAACACTGGGAAGGAAAAGAAGAATACGAAGAGCGTTTTATGGCGCATATCGAGAACAAGTTCGGTAACCAGCAGTAAAATAATCTATGGGAAAATTGTTTCTGGTTCCAACACCCATTGGAAACCTGGAGGATATCACTTTTAGAGCAATTAGAGTTTTAAAAGAGGCAGATCTTATACTGGCCGAAGACACCCGTAATAGTGGAAAGCTATTAAAACATTTCGAGATTCAAACGCAGATGCAGAGCCATCATATGCATAATGAGCATAAGACGGTAGATAATATTGTGTCCAGAATTAAAGCAGGAGAAACTGTTGCCTTGATAAGCGACGCGGGAACACCGGCAATTTCAGATCCCGGATTTTTACTTACCCGTGCCTGTGTGGAAGCTGGTATTGAAGTAGATTGTCTGCCCGGTGCCACCGCATTTGTGCCGGCTTTGGTAAACAGTGGCCTGCCAAATGATAAATTTGTTTTTGAAGGATTTCTTCCGGTAAAAAAAGGAAGACAGACAAGGCTTAAAATTCTTGCAGAAGAGACCCGAACCATGGTGTTTTATGAATCCCCGCATAAATTACTGAAAACATTAGGGAATTTCGTGGAGTATTTTGGAGAAGAGAGAAAGGTTTCTGTATCCAGGGAGATCACCAAAATGCATGAAGAAACCATTCGGGGTACTGCTACAGAAGTTTTACAATATTATACAGACCATCCTCCTAAAGGAGAGATCGTGATCGTCGTAGAAGGAAAATCTTAATTTTTGGAAGATCTTTTATGCAAAATAAGAGACTGCAAGGTTTGTAAGGATCATCTTCCTCTTGGTCCCAGACCAATCATCGAAGCAACTGGAAATTCGAAGATCGTATTGATAAGCCAGGCGCCCGGAAGAGTAGTGCACGAATCTGGTGTTGCCTGGAAAGATCAAAGTGGGAAAAAGCTCAGGGAATGGCTGGGTGTAAAAGAAGATGCATTTTACGATCCAGAAAATTTCGCGATTCTGCCTATGGGATTTTGTTATCCGGGTAAAGCGAAGACCGGCGATCTTCCTCCACGAAAAGAGTGTGCTCCCTTATGGCATGATGAGGTTTGGAGCGAACTTCAGAATGTCGAGCTTAAGATCATCATAGGCTCTTATGCTGCAAATTATTACCTCGGCAAAAGATCAAAACTTACCGAAAAGGTTGAAAATTATAGAGATCACCTACCAGAATTCTGGCCGTTACCACATCCATCCCCCGTCAACAGATTCTGGCGAATGAAAAACCCATGGTTCGAAGAAAAGGTCGTCCCAGAACTGCAGGATAAAATTGCTGAAATTTTAAGCTGAAGAATTAAAATCCTGTAACTTGTTTTTGCTAATTTCGGCATTCATCTAATCTTATAAATTTATGCGCTGGACCTTAAAACCCAAACCAGACCCTATTACTGTTAACAGCCTGGCAGACAAATTAGGAGTTGGAGTTCCTGTCGCAAAATTACTGGTGCAGAGAGGTATCACTTCTTTTGACGAAGCCAAAAAATTCTTCCGTCCAGATCTTAAATTGCTGCATGATCCTTTCCTGATGAAGGATATGGGAAAGGCAGTTGAGCGAATTGAGCTGGCCATGGAAAATGAAGAGAATATTATGGTCTATGGCGATTATGATGTAGATGGCACTACCAGCGTGGCCTTGATGTCTTCCTTTTTAAAATTCAGATATCCAAACGTTACTACTTATATACCAGATCGCTACGAAGAAGGTTATGGAGTTTCTTACCAGGGAATAGATTATGCCGAAGATAATGATATAAGCCTGATTATTGCCCTGGATTGCGGCATCAAGGCTATAGATAAAGTGTTATACGCGAAGAAAAAGGGTATAGACTTTATTATTTGTGATCACCACCGGCCTGGAAGTGAGATCCCTGATGCTGTTGCTGTTCTGGATCCAAAAAGAGAAGATTGCAGTTACCCATATGATGAACTTTGCGGTTGCGGAGTTGGATTTAAACTTATACAGGCAATTACTCAAAATAATAATGAGCCCGAGGAAACTTTACTTCCATACCTTGACCTGGTTGCCACTGCTATCGGCGCAGATATTGTGCCCATTACTGGTGAAAATAGAATACTGGCCTATCACGGTTTACATGTTATAAATGTTGCACCCAGAAGAGGGATTAGTAGCCTGCTGGGAGATCGCAAGAATGTAAGTATTACCGATGTGGTCTTTATCGTTGCACCTAGGATCAACGCGGCGGGTAGAATGAAACACGGTCTGCATGCGGTAAACCTGCTTACCGAAGAAGATGAGGAGATCTCTAAAAAATATGCGGAAGAGATCGAGGCATATAATTCAGACAGGAGAAGTGCCGATAAAACTATAACTGAAGAGGCGAAGCTGCAGATCATAGAACAGAAGGAAGAAGAACGATTAACCACGGTTGTTTATGATGAGAACTGGCATAAAGGCGTGATAGGGATCGTTGCTTCCAGGCTTACCGAAACATGGTATCGTCCAACTCTCGTTTTTACAAAAAGCGGGGAAAGACTGGCGGCCTCGGCAAGGTCTGTAAAAGGTTTTGATGTTTATGAAGCCTTGGAAGGATGTAAAGAACATATTGAGCAGTTTGGTGGACATAAATATGCTGCGGGATTAACTCTTCTGGAATCTGAATATTTAAAGTTCAAGCAGAAATTTGAGGAGGTGGTTTCCGAAACTATAGATCGGAATCTGCTCACTCCTGAAATAAGTATAGATGCTGAACTGGAGCTAAAGGATATTTCTCCAAAGTTTTATAGAATTCTCAAGCAATTCGCGCCTTTTGGTCCCGGGAATATGTCGCCTGTATTCATAAGTCGTGGATTAACCGATACCGGATTTGGGAAATGCGTGGGAGAAGATAAAACCCACTTGAAATGCCAGGTAAAGCAAGCAGATTCAAAAGCTGTTTTTGATGTTATTGGCTTTAACCTCGGTGATAAACTCGACCTTATTAGAGAGGGTAAAAAGTTTGATGCAGTTTATAGTCTCGATGAGAATACCTGGAACGGTAATACTAAAATCCAACTTAAACTGAAGGATATCAGGGAAAGCCTTTAGGAGTTCAGTTTTTTAAGGCTCAACTTTTCACCATCAAATTCTGCATACGTATAATGACTAATCCAGTCACCGGTATTTACGTAAGTTGATTTGCCATTAAGATCTATTTCCAGAGGAAGATGGCGGTGGCCGAAAAGAAAATAATCGTAGTGTTTTGATTCCAGTTTTCTGCGGCAATATTGTATCAACCACTCATTGTCTTCTCCCAAGAACTGCTGGTCTTCTTCACCAGAGATCATTTTATTTTTTACAGAAAAATATTGGGCAAGAGGAACTCCCAGGTCTGGATGCAACCAACGGTATAGCCATTTTGAAAGCGGATTGGTAAAAACCTTTTTCATGCGTTTATAACCTTCATCGCCAGGGCCCAGACCGTCACCATGGCCAATCAAAAAAGTCTTGTTGTTGAATTGAAATTCTTTTGGCTGATGAAAGACCGGTATATTGAGCTCTTTCTCGAAATAATCGTCCATCCAGAGATCGTGATTTCCCACAAAGAAATAAACAGGGATACCGCTATCCTTTATTTCGGCAAGTTTACCAAGGGTCCTTATAAAGCCTTTGGGTACTACGTGTTTGTACTCGAACCAGAAATCAAAAAGATCACCCAATAAGAAAATTGCAGCTGCATCTTCTTTGATGCTGTCCAGCCACTTTACAAATATGACTTCCCTTTTTCTGCTTTCTTCCATGGTTGGAGCACCAAGGTGATTATCGCTGGAGAAATAAATTTTTTTGCCTTTCGGAATATCCATAAATGATTTGTTCGGGGTAAAGATATGAGATTTCTCCCGTTGGCCGAAATGACAATTTTTGTTTCCAGAATTTAGTCATAATGAACTTGTTTCAGGATCTCTATAAAGTAATTAAATAGATAATCAGCACTTCGACAGGCTCATTACGACAAATGAACAATTTGAAGTTGTTTTCTACAATTTGGGAATTGCGCAAGGGATAGCAGCGGTTAGCTCCCGTTCGCTAAAAAGCGACCGGGACTAAAAGCGTATAGCCCGACCCGTAAGGGTTGCGCCCTAATTATTATCGCTCGAGTACCACTCGGCGAATGACGTTTCAGTCTCCTGAAGCTTCAGGGAGTGCAGCTGGATATGAGAAGGCAAATGCTTCATGATCTTTTGAGCAAAATCGATAACCATATTCTCGCTGGTTGGCTGGTACTCGACAAGTATTACATGATGGCCCCGACTCTTGAGTTCTTCGGCAAGTTCTATATGAGGGGTATTCTTATTGAAAACCGTGGCGTGGTCGAATTGATCTACAATTTCAGACTTCACGATCTTCTTGAGATCACCAAAATCTATCACCATCCCAAATTTCACATTATCAGTGTCTGTGATAGGTTTTCCGATAACGGTAACGCTCAATTTATAGCTGTGACCATGCACATTGCGGCATTTCCCGTCGTAGCCATAAAGCGCGTGACCGGTTTCAAAAGAGAATTGTTTGGTGATTCTAATGTTGCTCATTTCAACTGATTTTGCTGCAAAGATAATTGAAATTTTCAGCTTGAATTTTTAACATTCTTGAATTGAATTATAATTTACATTTGCCAAATTTTTGTAGCTAATGATCGCAAACGCATCCGAGCTCTTCGAGCAGTTGGAATTTACCGAAAATCCTCTTTACGAGAGAATTATAACTGACCTTCTTGAAAAGAAGTACAGTGTGGTAGATGACTTTTTTAACGCAGATGAGGTTGACCTTTTACGTTCTACCTTGCTTGAAAAATATGAAGAAGATAATTTTAAAAAGGCTGCGATTGGGAATCGTACCAACGAGGTTATCGCAAAGTCTGTACGTGGAGATTTTATTCTCTGGATCAACGAAGCTGAAGCGGGGCCTGCCGAGAATGTCTATTTTAATAAGATCAATTCCCTGGTTGCATATCTTAACCGAACCTGTTTTATGGGTATTCTGCATAAAGAGTTTCATTACGCGGTTTATCCAGAGGAAACTTTTTATAAGAGGCATTTAGATACCTTTCAGAATGACGGAAGAAGGAAATTATCCATGGTTTGCTATCTGAACAATGAAGACTGGACGCCTGAAAACGGCGGAGAACTAGCTATTTATACCCACGAAAAAGGTGAAGAAAAAACGATCAATCTGTATCCTTTCCCTGGTCGTGTGGTGATCTTCGAAAGCCAGGAACTCGAGCACGAGGTAAAACCGGTAAAGGTTCCACGCTTAAGTATCACGGGCTGGCTAAAGACGCGCTAAATTATTTGCGGAATTTCTTGTAAACGAAAACTCCGATGAGGATAATGGCCAGGATTAACCAGAATCCCATGCCGCTTAAAAAGCTGAAAATTTCCCAGGTGTCCTGATCCATTAGTTCTTATATTTTCGTGAATTTCTTACATTCCAGCGATGACGGGCATAAAAGAATAATGCCAGCAAAACCAGGATAGCCAGTAAATACCAGAAATTCTCGGTGATGAACTCTTTTAAAGTCCAACCCCATTCCTGTACTTCGCTTGGGTCTTTATCTTTTGGTAAATGTTCCTGCATCATGGTTTTGGTTTTAAACGTGAAAAAGGAAAAGCAGCGCTATTTTTTAAATTTAGCAAGTGCTTCCTTGGTGAATTCAGAAAGTACCAGTTCCCCTGATATTCCCGCATTTTCATATAGAGTATGTGCCCAATGATCTGTATTTTTCCATAAGGTTTTCTTCATCTGCATTAATGCTACTGGATTATAAGAAGCCAGTTTTTCCGTGAAAATCTCTACTTCTTTATCCATCGCTTTTATAGTTTCAAAAACCCGGGCATATAAACCTTTTTCCTTAGCCCAGTATGCGTTTTTCCATTCGTGTGGCGCAAGGCTGAGTTCGGCGAGAGCACCAACGCCTATTTTTCTTTCTACAGCCGGAGCGATCACAAAAGGCCCTATCCCTATACTTAATTCAGATAATTTTATCGCCGCAGCATCTGTTGCAAATGCATAATCACAAGCAGCTGCTAAACCTACTCCGCCACCAACGGTCTTCCCCTGAACCCTTCCCACGATGAGCTTTTTGCATTCACGCATCGCGTTGATCACATTCGCAAATCCCGAGAAGAACTTTCTTCCAGATTCAAGGTCATTGATCTCGATAAGTTCATTGAAAGAGGCACCGGCACAAAAGGCTTTTTCGCCTTCAGACCTTAACAGAATAATATTTACATCGTCGTTATCTGAAAGTTGAATGATTTCCTTTTCCAATCGGTCTAAAAGAACTGAGGGAAATGAATTGCTGGCCGGGTGACCAAATTCTACAGTAGCGATCTTATCTTTGATATTGGTATATAAACTTCCGTTTTCGCGGCTGGTTGTCATAAAAAATAGGGTTTTCACCAAAGTTAAGGATATTGTGGGAAAGCAGAGGCTTGGTTAACACAATCTAAACGTCCTTCTGCAAGTATTTCCTTCTGAAATATATAACCAGCGTACTACTTCTAATAAGCATCCAGACAAAAAAGGCGATCCAGATACCATATAATTTCAAACCGAAGTGATCTGAAATTAAAAGGGCAGGAGTAAAGCCTAAAAAGGTAGCTACAAGTAAAACATTTCTAAGATATTTTGCTTCTCCAAGGCCTTTAAAGATGCCATCGAACATAAAAGCAATGGCATTCACTGGTTGCATTAAAAGAACGATCCAAAATACCGACGAGAATATTGCCAGTACACTTGCTTCTTTATTGAAAAGCAATCCTATCTGGTCATATAAAATAGCACACAGACTCATTAAAATAAGTGCGATCATCACGGCGTATTTACTTATTTTCTTGCTGAGTTCCCATAAGTTCTTGTAATCATGAGCTCCCAGTAATTTGCCTCCAATCGCATTCCCGGCGTTGGCGTAGCCATCAATGAAGAAGCTGAAAAACAACCAGATGTTCATTAGTATACTCTGCGCAGCGATATAATTCTTACCATAATCTGTGGCATAGGCATTAGCCAGGTAAATGGCGAAATTAAGGGCTGCCGTTCTTACAAAAAGATTGGCTGCCATGATAAGCAGGCCTCGCATTCTTGGATTTATATTGAAGCTCAGTTTTAAATGAAAGGGAGTTTTTTTGAAAAAGAACCATAGCGCCATCACTAACATGGTTCCCTGGGCCGCTAAACTGGCATAAGCTGCACCTTTAAGGTGCAGTGGAGGTATGAGTCCGTCTACCCCGTAAACCAGGAGATAATCCAGTACAACGTTTACTGCTGCCCCGGTCAAACTACACTTCATGGCCCACAAAGTGTTCTGTAATCCTCTAAAAATCCCAAATATGGCGAATGTGACCAGGGTTATAGGATATCCAAGGGCACGTATCTGGTAATAATCTTCGGAATATTGTAAAATAAGACCTTCGGCATTATAGGCGCTAAAAATTGCTTTGGCAAAGAACGCCGTAGTAGCATAAATGACCAGGCTGAAAATAAAATTAAATGCGATAGCTTGTGGGATCAGGGTTTTTACAGCATGCAGCCTGTTCGCGCCAAGGTGTTGGGAAACGATGGCAGAAATAGCGGTTTTGGTTTGAGCCACGATCCAGATGATGGCAGAAAGAAAGGAGCCAACGATACCTGCCGCCGCAAGGGCTTCAATGGAATTTTCATCTACATTCCCTATTACCGCGATATCTGTAAGTGAGATAAGTGGTTCAGCTATTCCCGCGATAATTGCAGGAATTGCGATCTTATTTATATTCTTAAAACTTACTGAATTTTCCAAAGGCTCGTCAAATGCTGGGCAAATATAGAATGCAAAGGCTTAAATAAGCAATTCATAACAATAAAATGGATGTTCACTTTGTTTCGGGAAATAGATATTACCCAGTCTCTGGTATCCCCTGGCTTCATAAAAACGCTGATTTCTGGGATTCTGACTGAAGGTATCCAGTCTTACAGATTCGTATTTCTGCTGTTTTGCATAATCTTCAGCAAAATCCATTAGTTTTTGAGCGTAACCTTTACCCCAATGATCAGGATGCGTAGCCAGGCGGTGTATATAGAGGTTATTTTCGGTTTTACTAAGCCAGTTGATTGGAGTGTATTCCTCGTCCTTTTCAGGTGTATTGACGATGATACCAATGATTTTCGCTCCTTCTTCGAGAACGAAAAGCTCCTTTTTAAGTATATCTGATTCCAGTTTTTCCAGAGAAGGATAGTGCTCGTTCCATTGATAGATATTCTTTTGGATCATGGCCTGTGCACAATCTTCGGTAAGGGATTTTATTTCCTGAAGGTCTTTAATATCGGCTGTTCTTATCATATAATTTCAGAAAAATAAACATTTCCATATTTCGGAAAAATTGTTACATTTGCCTCCAGTCGGGGGATTAGCTCAGCTGGCTAGAGCGTTTGGCTGGCAGCCAAAAGGTCATCGGTTCGACTCCGATATTCTCCACGAAAACCACCGTTTATTAGCGGTGGTTTTTTATTTTCACTCTCACAAAATGTACTAGTATTTTCCGCTAGATTTAATAAAAAAAACCACTGTGAAAACAGTGGTTTGTTATGCTAATCGTCATTTGAATCACCGTACTCATCCCAGAGAACCTTAGAATCGGTTTTCAGGAAATCTATACTTTTATTTATCACATGTTTGAATTCTTTAGGAAGTTCCTCACCATTCCATGGATGGGAGGTTCCAAAAACATGGTCTGCATTTTCTACCAGCAATAACTTGGGCGCCGGACTCCATTCAAATAGATTACCGGCTTCTCCTATAGATACGCTGGTATCGCTGCTACCATGGGCGATTAAATGAGGGATCTGTAATTTTTTGGCTGCCTTTTTTATATTAAGGCGCTCTTTGTTTTCCTTGAAATTTTTATAAAACTGGTAGTGATGAGGTAATTGCTGGCCTGTACGGGTGTTTATAATGTATTGCACTCCCTTCTTTTCCCATTTTTCAAGCTTTTTTCCTTCAGGAAAGCGAGATCCAAAATCTGATACGGAAGCTAGGGTTATCAATTTCGTTATCCTTTTATCTTCAGCAGCTTTAATTACAACGATGCCTCCACCACGGGAATGACCAATGAGGTTGATATCATCTGGCTTTATTTGTTTGGCATATTTAAAGGCTGGTAAAAGCATCCAGTCTAAAACAGATTGCAGGTCATCCAGTTCTTTGATATAGTTGTTATCTCCGAAAGCTTCGATATCCATAAATTCGGTAAGATTATCTGGATCTGTACCATTATGACTGAAATTGAATTTAATGAAAAAGAAACCTTCTTCTGCAATTCTTTCTCCCATTTTATCCCAGGCGCCCCAGTCTTTAAAACCCTTATAGCCATGACAAAATATAACTATTGGTTTTGGTTTACCATCATCTTTAAAGATAAGATCTGCCACGATCGGCTTATCATGCTTCCCCTCAATTACCAGGTTTAAATCTTTAGAAACTTCCATAACTCTTCTTAATTTCTTTTTCAACAAATGGGATCTCCGGATCGCAGATCTCCGTAATTAACTTTTTTAATTCAATTTGGAACTCTTCTAAAGTTTCTTCAGTTATCATTGAATCTTTCTTTCTTGTTCCAATTTCTTTCTTCTCAAACTTTAAAAATCCCGATTTCAGATTCTTAAAAGAGACAATACCAGCTTCGGCGGGGAATTTAAGATCTTTCTCCAGTGCAATCAAGCTCGCATAAGTTAAAACCTGAAAACTTTTAGAGTAATTGTCATAATCTTTTGTTATTTCACTCCAATCGCCAACGATTAGATTTCTGGATTCTACTTTTCCAGTTTTATAATCTATAATTCTGGGGATTCCGTTCGATTTTTCAAACCGGTCTACCTTGCCGCGAAGATAAACTGAAAAAGGCAAATTTTCTATGGGAAGTTCTACTTTCAGATCTTTTTCTATCTGGATGATCTGGATCTCCTCCCCAGTCTTTAATCTGTTTAGTTCGAATTTTAAAAAATTGTGTAAATAGCGCTTGGCTACTTCAAATATGAGGAGGTTCTTACCTTTTTCAAGAGGTAGTTTGCTATAGGTTTCTGAAAATTCCTTTGCAATCTGTAGATCTGCCTGTTTGATGAAATTTTGAATGAGCTCCTCTGTAATAAATTTTCCTTCATACGGCTTGTAAAGGTTTTCCAGGGCATTGTGAACTACCGTCCCCAAAGTGTTGAAGGCTACCGTTTCTTCTACCTCTTCCTGGTCTCTTACTCCCAAAACATACTGATGATAAAAATCTAAAGGATTTCTAATATATGTGGTTAGGGCAGAGGGGGAAAATCCCGATCTGGCTAGTGATTTTATCTGGTCCAGCATTTCAGGCGTTTTTTTGACCTCTTTCAGTTCATTCTTTATCTGTGGAACTTTTGGGCTCACCAGGATCTTTTTTAAATGATGCTGTGCTTGTTTCTCGATCTCCAGTTGGGTTATGAACCTGCTCTTTTCTCCGGAATTTAATCCCTCAGACTCGGTATTATAAAGCAAATAAACATTTTTTGCTCTCTGCAGAAGTCTGTAAAAGTGATAAGTATATACGGCATCTTTTTCCCGATACGTTGGCAGTTTATATTCCTGTTTTAGATCATAAGGAATAAAGGAATTATCAGATTTACCAGCTGGAAGCACTCCTTCGTTTAGCGAAGTAATGATGACCGTTTCAAAATCAAGTGCTCTTGATTCCAGCATTCCCATAAGCTGTAGTCCCTTAAATGGTTTTCCCTGAAAGTCCAGTGTTTCAGTGCCAAGAAGTTCTTTGTAGAAATTATACAGGGATCTAACCGTTTTTAAGTGCGGGTATTTTCCATTCAGACTTTCCAGTTTATTGAAAAGCACGTGAAAATGATATAGAAGTTCAAGAGGTATTTTATCTTCTCCCTGCTTCAAATGAATTTTCAGGATCTGGATAATGGAATGAAAAGCTTCTATAAGTTTTGAAACCGAATCTTTTTTAGGCTCAAAACAGGCCTTAATAATTTCTTTGAGGTTTTCAGGAAAAGCAGATTCTATCTTTTCATATTTGAGATATACCAAATTTTCTGAGTTTATCCTAGAGACTAGTTTTTCGGCATCAGGTCCCAAAAGAGGATTCATGGAAGGATGGTTAATCACAGAAATGATCTCTTTATAATAATACTCACTATTATTATTGATATGGATTTGAAAAAGGCTTTCAAACAAAGAATTTATGGGGGCGTTTTTTATAGGGAACCCCATGGTAATATTCAGCTCATGGATATCTGCGGGCATTGAATTAAGTACCGGCAACAGCAATTCTTCTTCCCCCAGAACGATTGCGGTATTTTCCAGTTGTTTTGAATCAAGTTCGGTTAGGATCTCTCCAATGTATTTTGCCTGCCCTATATTTTTGGGAACACCTATAAGTTCTATATTCTTTTCCTGAGAATAGTTTTCAGTAAAATGTTCGTAAGTATTACCCTTATAAAAATCCCAGTTTTTAAGGTAGTCACGTATAAAAATGGATGCAGCATGCGAAGTGTCTTCATAGAATATTTTATCCATATCCCAGAATACCTCAGCTCGTTGTTTTTCCAGTAATTCCTGTATTATCTTTTGTTCTGCTGCATTTAAAGCATTGAAGCCTATGAAAACGTGTTTCTGGTCATTCTCAGATATATAATGTTGAATATTTTCTGTGGCTTTACGATAGATAAGACCTTGATAACCCTGATCTTTTGCTGCCAGCCTTTTAGATAATTCCTCATAATACTCCGGAAGCTTTTTCCAGAACTTAAGATATTTCTTTACCAGGTCTGTTTTTTCTTCCTGAACATACCAGTGTTTCAAATCCTGAATGCCAGATAAATAATCAAAGAAAGGTTTATGGTCAATAAGGTATCTGTCTATCTCATTAAAATCCTGAATAAGGCTCTGGGCCCAGGTGATGAATGTTTCAAAATCCTCGATATCCTCTTTAGGGGTGAGGTCTTTATAGACATTGTAAAACTCAAAAAGGCTAATGGTGTTATCTATGGATTGAAGACCTGAAATTACCTCAGTGAATTCTTCCACGCTATAGATCTTAGGTGCAAAAATTGTGTTTTTTGAAATAGTAGCCAGTTCTTTTATTAGGTAAGATCCAGCTCTTTTACTTGGGAGAATGAATATAATTTCAGAAAGGGGAGTATCAGAATTCTGAAGCTTCTGTAATACTTCGCGTATAAATGATTCCATACGCCTAAAATAAAAAAACGCCCCGCAATGCGGAGCGTTTTCTTGTATGAATTATTAGTAAATACTAATCGTATTACTATTCTTCGTTAGAAGTGTCTTTCATCTCTCTGTCTTTATCTAGAGAAATTTCAACACGTCTGTTTTCTTGTCTTCCAGCAGCTGTACTGTTAGTAGCAATTGGCTGAGTTTCACCGTAACCTTCAGAAGTTAATCTCTTCGCAGGTACACCATGCTCTTCTAACCAAGTAGCTACAGATGCAGCACGCTCTTTTGAAAGCTTCATGTTGTAAGCATCACTACCAGAGCTATCTGTATGACCTTCTACGTGGAAAATAGTAGTAGAATACTCATTCATGATATCAACGATAGATTGTAAAGCCTCTTCAGATTCTGGTCTGATAGTCGCCTTGTTAAGATCGAAAAGAACAGTTTTAGAATATTCGTTCAATTCAGAAATTACTTCAGCAGTTGGCTCTGGACATCCGTTAGATGCAGCAGGACCAGCTTCTTCTGGACAGTCATCATCTTTATCTAGGATTCCGTCACCATCAGTATCAGGCCAAGGACATCCGTCGTTTTCAGCAGGACCAGCTTCGTCTGGACAGTTATCTTCACCATCTCTTACACCATCACCATCAGCATCAGGACAACCGTTTAGTTCAGCAAGACCAGCTTCTTCTGGACAGTCGTCATCTGGATCTGCGATTCCGTCACCGTCAGTATCAGGACAACCATCAAATTCAGCTAAACCAGCTTTTTCTGGACAAGCATCCTGACGATCTTCGATTCCGTCACCGTCAGTATCAGGACAACCGTTGAACTCTTCAAGTCCTGGCTCCTCTGGACACTCATCATATTTATCATAGATTCCATCTCCGTCAGTATCTTTACCACCGAACATGAATTTAATTCCAGCAGAATGTTGGAAATGTTTAGCGCTCTCAGGTTCGAAAGCATGCTTATACTTAGACTCTAAAGAAAGTGCAACGTTATCTGAGAACCAGAAGTTTAATCCAACTTTTCCGTTAAGAGTAGCAGCATCAGCATTATCGATATCCTGTCCACCTTGGTCACCTATCCAGGTGTAACCACCACCAATACCAACAACCGGATCAAACCATCCGCCATTTAGCATTGCTCTAAGGCTATAGTCTGCACTAAGGTCAACTGCATAGTATGCAAGATCTCCCACAGATCTATCACCATAATTTTCGATTTGATTAATTGTACCGCTTAATTCCCCAACAAATCCTGCTCCGATATATCTGGAAACGGAAAGTTTAGATACAGCTGGTAACACATTCCAGTGATCTCCTGAATTGAAGTATTCATCGAACATACCACCAAGAGGAGCATCTTCCCCTACAGGATAGAAATCGACAGCATTGGTACCAATACCAATTGCCCATGGGTTGTCAGCATCCTGTGCCTTAACCGAAGTAAAGCCCAATATCAGTAATGAGGCAAGTACAATTTTGCTAAGATGTTTCATATTTAATAGTTTAGTTTTAAGTGTTAATTGTGAACAAAAGTATACGCTTAATGTATATTAACAAAGGTAAAAATAATAAAGTTTTCTTAATTGCAGAGCGTTTCCGAGCGATTTATAATCATTTTAATATCTGAATATCAATTATTTTGATAATAAATTAAGGACTTTTAAGTGCTCTTTTTTAGAATTAAATAACACCTAACTCTTTTCCAACCTTTTTAAATGCATTAATTGCTTGGTCTAAATGCTCTTTATTGTGAGCTGCAGATAGTTGCACTCGTATTCTTGCTTTTCCTTTTGGAACTACCGGATAAAAGAACCCAATTACATAAATTCCTTCTTCCAGTAATTTATCTGCCATGTCCTGTGAAAGTTTTGCGTCATGAAGCATCACCGGAACAATTGCAGATTCACCATCAATGATCTCAAAACCGGCATCCTTGATTCCTTTTTTGAAATAAGTGGTGTTTTCCTGTAATTTCTTCCTTAGGCTGTCATCTGTTTTCAACATATCAAATACCTTGATAGATGCTCCCACGATCGCTGGTGCCAGTGAATTTGAAAACAAATATGGTCTTGATCTTTGTCTCAAAATCTCGATGATCTCTTTTTTAGCTGTTGTGTAGCCACCCATAGCCCCACCAAGAGCTTTACCAAGGGTTCCGGTAATAATATCGATCCTCCCCAAAACTCCTTTTTCTTCAAGGGTCCCGATTCCTTGCTCACCAATGAAACCGGTAGCGTGACATTCGTCTATCATTACCATGGCATCATATTTATCTGCCAGGTCACAAATTTTATCCAATGGGGCAACCAGGCCATCCATTGAGAATACACCATCGGTTACTATAAGTTTGTATCGGGCGCCCTTTTCGTTTGCATCTTTTAATTGCTTTTCAAGGTCTTCCATATCGCCATTCTGATAGCGATAACGTGCAGCCTTACAAAGTCTTACCCCATCTATAATTGATGCGTGGTTAAGAGAATCTGAGATAATAGCATCCTCTTTAGTTAATAATGGTTCAAAAATACCCCCGTTTGCATCGAAACAAGCAGCATAAAGGATAGTGTCCTCAGTCCCGTAGAAATCTGAAATCTTTTGTTCCAGTTCCTTATGAATATCCTGGGTACCGCAAATAAAACGAACACTGGACATACCAAACCCATGAGAATCAAGGGTATCTTTCGCCGCCTTGATAACCTCAGGATGTGAAGATAGTCCAAGGTAGTTATTGGCACAGAAGTTAATTACTTCCTGCCCGGAAGCAATCTTGATTACCGCATCCTGTGGGCTCGTAATGATCCTTTCTTTCTTATAAAGTCCGGCTTCTTTTATTTCTTCAATCTCTTTTTCTAAATGCTCTTTTATGTCTCCGTACATATTTGAATAATTTTCATCTGTTTTACTTTATGGCTTTTGGTAAACTAAAAGATTACATGGCATCCATATTCTGCCTTCTCGCGACTCACAAATTTAAACTTCTTTTATACATTCTTAATGATAATTGGGTTATTAGTGTAGATCAATAAACATTTCTCAATTAAATAGCCCATATCACGCAGTGCGTTAGCATATTCTAAAATCTGCTGGGTATGTGTATCTACAAATCCTCCAGTCTTATAATCTATTATACTAACTTTATTACCGTCAAAATTTAACCTGTCTGGTCTTAATCTTTTACCCGAAGTGGTGATCAATTCCTTTTCATTCAGGTTTTTTGCTTCCATAGAAAAGAATTTTTGAAGTTCCGGATGTTCGATGATACTATTGATGAGTCTGGTAATTTCATCCCGGGATTCTTTAGTAATAATCCCATTATTTACAGCCCACTCCACAGAGGCGTAAAGATCTTCCTTTTTATTGATCCTGGCCAGGATCTCATGGGCGATCTCCCCTTTTTCAATTGCTTCCTGTTGTTTAGAATCCCATAATGAACCAGAACGGGTCACGATATTCACTGCCTGGTTCTGTGTAGGCGAAGAATAGTATTTTGAAGCCTCTATACTTGAATTTTCAGAATGCTTAGACGCTATGGTTTTCTCTGGATTTCCAAATTCATATATAAGGCCGTCATCCCATTTACCTGCAGATCTTATAAAATCTGCCAGCATATCTGAAACGTTGGGAGACTTTTTTGGTTTCTCATTATGGTTGGATAATATATACAATTGTTGTGCGGCTCTGGTGCACGCTACATATAAAACATTTAAGGTGTCAAGTTCATTTTTGTAGATAAGATCCTGGAATTTAGAGGAAGCGTTTTCATTCCAGTTCAGCATTTTCTGGGAAGCGCTAACGTATGCGATGGGAATATTTTCATCATTGATGTCCAGCCATAAATTATCATTTCGCGTATCCTGAAGATCTGAATTTGCGAAAGGATAGATGACTACGGGAAACTCCAGTCCTTTAGATTTATGGATGGTCATTATCTGCACGGCATTATCAGCCTCAGGCACCACAATACTTAGTTTATCTTTTTTCTGCTCCCATTTTTCTAAAAAATCTCCGAGTCCGTTAGAAGTTTTCTGTGCCGTTTCAAAAACGAAATCCAGGAAGAATTGGATGTAGGCGTCAGAATCCTGAACAAGGTTAAAAGATCGAATAATGTATTCAACAGATTCGTAAAGAGATAGTTTTTTTAACTGGGTGAGGTCAAATTCTAGATCATAGTCTTTAAGCCATTCGAAAAAGGATGCTCCATTTTTAGATAAATTTTGAATCAGTATTTTATGAATATCTTCCTCCGGAACTAATTTTTCAGCCAGGTAGTCATAGATACTCAATTTTGCCTTATCATCATCCGGGTTCATGGAATAGAACAAAAGGTCTACAATAAACCTGACTTCTGGGGATTGTGATAGGAGAAGCGTTTCCGAGGAAATCACCGGTACGGAATTCTCACTCAAATATTCAGCTACCGCAATTCCTTCGCTCCTTCTTCGCGTAAGAATACAAACCTCTTTTCGATTAAAGCCTTTTAGGTCCAGGTCTTTGATGATCTCAAGGATCTTTTGAGGGTAAATCTCAAACTCTTCTTCACGGTTCTCTGCCTGAATAAATTCTATATTCACATAACCATAATCCCCTTTCTTAGGGGTTTGAGCTGAATTATCGAATAATTCTGAATATTCCGGATAATTGAGCATAGATGCGGCATACCTGAAAAAACTGTTGTTGAAATTAACCACTTCAGAACCACTTCTAAAGTTATCTGGTAGATTCACAACCTTCTGTTGAGTTTGAAAAGGTAAAGTTTTAAGGTTGCTAAGGTCAATAAGTTGCTCGGCTCTTCCGCCACGCCATCTATATATACTTTGCTTGGCATCACCAACGATAGTTAAACCAGCAGCATCGGCAGAGTCAAGTTTGTTACCAACCAACGGAATAAGGTTTTCCCACTGCATGGTGGAAGTATCCTGGAATTCGTCGATGAAATAATGCTCATACCTCTCTCCCAGGCGCTCATATATAAAAGGAACCGGCTGATCTTTTACCTGTTCACTTATTTTTGGATTGAATTCTGAAATAAGAACGAGGTTTCGGTCCTTTTTAATAGCCTCAACTTCTCTGTTGATCTCGTTAAGCAGTGATAATTGCACGAGATTTTTTTTAATCTCACCTAAAAATTCCTTCTGGAAATATGCTCTTTTACCAGTATTGAATATTTCTACGATTTTATCCTGGTTGCCATCCAGGGCTCTTTTTGCATCTTCACTTGCTTTTTTAGGATATAAGGGCTGATCTTCTATATTTTCAGCCCATTTGGCACTGAAATTTACAGACCCATCGCCAGATTGTAACTTTCTGAAATGTTTTGGTACATACTGTCCGCTAAAATCTGATTCCTGAATCCCGCTACTTTCGATAAGATCAAAAAAGGTTTCTGAGGATAGTTTTAAAGTTTCTTCAGCAGTTTTAATATCTGAATGCAATTTTCTTCCGAATTTCTCGAAATCTTCCAGTGTTTTGCCTTTCAGCGTTTGAATTGATTTCTGATGATTTTCATTGATGAGCAATTTTGATATCTGGAAAAGGTCGCGGCTAATGTCCCAGCTTTTATCATCATCGGTTTTAGACAGTGTATAATCGATTAAAACCTTAGTTAATTTTTTATCGCTTCCTGCCCTGTTTATTAAACTTTCTACGGCTTCCAAAAGAACTTCATCAGCGCTTAGTTCTACTTCAAAATTCATGGGGATGCCCAGGTCTCTGGCGAAGGTTCTTAGAACCCTGTGAGTAAATCCATCGATCGTGGAGATCTCAAAAGCGGCATAATTATGAATAATGCTTTTTAGTATTTCGGCAGATTTGATTCTAAGTTCCTGAGGAGAAAGGCCGGTCTCTTCAGAAATAATATTTAATAAGGCATTTTCTTCATGATCGTTTCCCGGTTTTGAAAATTCAGCCAGGCTATCTATGATCCTTTTTTTCATTTCCCCCACCGCCTTGTTGGTAAAAGTAATAGCAAGGATATTTTTATAGCGATCCTTTTTAGAAGATGTAAACAAAAGGGAGAGGTATTCTTTTACCAGGGTAAAGGTTTTACCAGAACCTGCAGAAGCATTATAAATATTAAAGGAGTTTTTCAAAAAGAAGAATATTTGCGGGATTAGCCAGAATTACGAAAGTTTAAATTTAAAATAAAAATGAGAGTCACATGGACAATCCTTTTAAGTATTTTATAACACTAAATAATTTCCATTAAATAGGCTAATGGCTAAATTTGAATCAGTTTAAGTACTAATCACTAAAAAAATCAGATAATTATGGCTTTTGAGTTACCAAAATTAAAATATGCTTTTGATGCATTGGAACCAAATATTGATGCTAAGACTATGGAAATACACCATGGTAAGCATCACGCAGGTTACACTAAGAAATTAAATGACGCTATTGAGGGAACAGACCTGGAAGGAAAAAATATCGAGAATATCTTAAAGAATCTTGATATGTCTAACAAGGCTGTTCGTAATAATGGTGGAGGTTTTTATAACCACAGCCTTTTTTGGGAGATCATGTCTCCGAACGGGGGAGGTAAACCTGAAGGTGAACTTGCTGATGCTATAGATAGCGCATATGGTTCCTTTGAGGCTTTTAAAGAAGAATTTTCTAAAGCAGCTGCAGGTCAGTTTGGATCTGGATGGGCCTGGCTATGTGTACATAGCGGAGGTAAAGTAGAAGTTTGTTCTACTCCAAACCAGGATAACCCAATCATGCCGGAAGTTGGATGTGGAGGAACACCAATTTTAGGGATCGATGTTTGGGAACATGCTTATTACCTGAATTATCAAAATAAGCGTCCGGAATATATTGATGCGTTCTTTAATGTGATAGACTGGAAAGAAGTTGCCAGTCGTTATGCTAAAGCGAAATAGTTAAAAGCATATTTATATTGATATAGAAAAGACCGCTATTAAGCGGTCTTTTTTTTACGTTGATCTGAATTTACTCCATAAAAAAAGGCGGAATGAATTCCACCTTTCTTTGCCCCAAATCTACCATGAACTTAACCTACTTATGCTATGGTATAGTGAATATAAAACGAATATTTCAGGTGGAAATAGTTTTTAGATGAAATACCTAAATACTAGTTAAAATACTGAAAAGCAGCTTATTAAGGATTTATGGGTGTGTTGATCTGAATTTACTCCATAAAAAAAGGCGGAATAGAATTCCACCTTTCTTTGCCCCAAATCTACCATGAACTTAACCTACTTATGCTATGGTATAGTGAATATAAAACGAATATTTCAGGTGGAAATAGTTTTTAGATGAAATACTTAAATATTAGTTAAAATACTGAAAAGCAGCTTATTAAGGATTTATGGGTGCGTTGATCTGAATTTACTCCATAAAAAAAGGCGGAATAGAATTCCACCTTTCTTTGCCCCAAATCTACCATGAACTTAACCTACTTATGCTATGGTATAGTGAATATAAAACGAATATTTCAGGTAGAATTAGGTTTTAGATGAAATACCTAAATACTAGTTAAAATACTGGAAATTAGTTTTTTGTGGTATTTATTAAAGACGAGTTGCTGAATTTACTGCATAAAAAAAGGCGGAATGAATTCCACCTTTTTTTGCCCCAAATCTACCATGAACTTAACCTACTTATGCTATGGTATATTAAAGATAAAAAGAATATTACTCTGAATTAAATGTTTTAGATGAAATGCTATTTAAATAGTTAAATAGATGATATACAGCGCAGTGTGGTAAAATTAGTAATAATTTTCAACTAAATTCTCTGCTTAGATTAAATAAAAAAAGGCGGATTAGATCCACCTTTTTTTGCCCCAAATCTACCATGAACTTAACCTACTTATGTTATGGTGATACTAAAGTAGATAGAATTGTTTCATGCACAAAGAATAATAGATGAAATGCATGATTATTAGCTAAATGGCAGCTTTTTAATAAGCTCTATCTTTTTTGCCTTCGAAAAAGTTCATAAATGCACGATTCACAACCCTGTTCCCCCCTGCGGTTGGATAATCTCCGGTAAAGTACCAGTCTCCAAGATTTTTCGGACAGGCCTTATGCAGGTTTTCCACGGTCTGGTAGATCACTTTTACTTCTGCATTTACATCTTTATCACAAAGAAGCTCAGAGATCTTATCAGATATTTCCTGGTCTGTAAACGGATCGTATATTTCCTTAACAAAGTTTTGAACTTCACGATCATCCAGGTCTACCTGTTGTTTACATTTATTATATACCTTTTCTACGATTTCATATTTCCCTTCATCCTTCAATAGTTCCAGGGCCGCTCTAAAAGCCACTAGATCTTCCAGTCTAGCCATATCTATACCATAACAATCTGGATATCTAATTTGAGGAGCAGATGAAACTACCACGATCTTTTTCGGTTTTAACCGGTCCATCATTTTTATGATACTCTTCTTAAGAGTTGTACCTCTCACAATACTATCATCTATAATGACTAGGTTATCATCTGTCTTTACAACGCCATAAGTAACATCATATACGTGGGCGACCAGATCATCACGGCTGCTGTCCTCGGTAATAAAGGTTCTGAGCTTCACATCTTTTATAGCGATCTTTTCAGTTCTTAATCGATGTGAAAGTATTTCCTGAAGCCTTGCATCGGTTAAAGTCTCCTTTTCCTCGAGTATAGCTTCGTTCTTTTGTTTGTTTAGTTCATCCTGGGCTGCCTCCACCATGCCGTAGAAAGATGTTTCAGCAGTATTCGGAATAAATGAGAAGACGGTTTTTAATGTATCATGTTCTATAGACTTTAAAACGTCTGGCATTAAAAGTCTACCTAGCATTTTTCTTTCCTGGTAGATCTCTGCATCGCTTCCTCTGGAAAAATAGATTCTTTCGAAAGAACAAGCCTTTCTTTCCAATGGTTCGATTATTTCTTTGATCGAAACCTCACCATTCTTTTTTGTGATGATTGCATTCCCAGGAGGTAATTCATGCACATCATTGAAGTCTACGTTAAAAACTGTTTGGATCACTGGTCTTTCCGAAGCCACTACAACGATCTCATCATCCTTATAATAATAGGCTGGTCTTATTCCTGCAGGATCACGTAAAACGAATGAATCACCATGACCAATCAATCCGGCCATTGCGTAACCACCATCCCAGTTTTTGGAAGATTTCCTCAAGATCTTGGCAACATTTAATTTTTCTGCGATAATGGGAGATGCTTGTACCTTAGAATAGCCTTCCTTTTTTAATTTTTTATAAAGTTTTCTTACCTCATCATCTAGAAAATGACCAATCTTTTCCATGACGGTAACCGTATCAGCTCGTTCTTTTGGATGCTGTCCCAGTTCAACAAGATTATTGAAGAGCTTGTTTACGTTGGTCATGTTGAAGTTACCGGCAACGATTAGATTCCTGTGCATCCAGTTATTCTGTCTAAGAAAAGGATGTACACTTTCGATGCTGTTCTTGCCAAAGGTGCCGTACCTAACATGTCCAAGGAATACCTCGCCCAGATATGGAATATATCTTTTCTGAAGGTCGGTGTCGTCGGCATATTCCGGATTTTCTTTTATTTCATCATTGATCCTTTGATTGATCTGCTCAAAAATATCCTGAATAGGTTGTGCCTTATTTGATCGTACCCGGCTAATATAACGTTCGCCAGGGATGGTATTGAGTTTGATGCTTGCAAAACCGGCGCCATCCTGCCCCCGGTTATGCTGTTTTTCCATCATCAGGTACATTTTATTCACCCCGTAAAATGCAGTCCCATATTTCTCTTTATAATAATCCAGAGGTTTTAGAAGCCTTATATGGGCAATTCCGCATTCGTGTTTTAAAGCATCACTCATAACTTAGTTTCCTTTTGGAATTTTGTTGTGTTTGTCATAAAAAAAGCCCTGAAATTACAGGGCATAAAATTAATCCAGTTGTGTTTCGAATTGAGTTAATTTCTTAAACTCGTTAAGCCTTTCGTTCATTTGGCTGCCGGTAAGGCTTTGCATCCTCTCTGTCCCGAATTTTTCAACACAGAAGGAAGCAAGATTAGAACCATATATAATGGCACTTTTCATATTTTCAAAGGAGACGTCGTTTGTTCTGGCAAGATAACCAATAAAGCCTCCTGCAAAAGTGTCTCCAGCTCCGGTAGGATCAAATACTTCTTCCAGCGGTAAGGCCGGCGCAAAGAAGATCTGCTCTTTATGGAATAAAAGGGCTCCATGTTCTCCTTTTTTGATCACTACATATTTGGGTCCCATTTGTTCAATCTTTCTGGCAGCTTTTACCAGAGAATATTCTCCTGAAAGTTGTCTTGCCTCTTCATCATTTATCGTGATCACATTCACTTTCTCAATCACCTTCATCAGGTCTTCCAAAGCATTGTCCATCCAGAAATTCATAGTATCCAATACTACTAGTTTTGGGTTTTTCACCTGTTCCAGAACACTTAGCTGTACTAGTGGATGTAGGTTTCCAAGCATTACGAACTCAGCATCTTTGTGAGTTTCTGGTACTACAGGATTAAAATCTGCAAGCACATTAAGTTGAGTATCAAGAGTGTCTCTTGTATTAAGATCGTTGTGGTATTTACCGCTCCAGAAGAAAGTTTTTCCTCCTTTTACAACTTCCACACCTTCAATATTGATGTTATTTTTCTTTAGTAGATCAAGATATTCCTGCGGAAAATCTTCTCCAACAACAGAAACCACGGCACTTTCAACTTCAAAATTTGAAGCTGAAAGCCCTATGTAGGTAGCAGCACCACCCAGGATCTTGTCAGTTTTTCCAAAAGGAGTTTCAATAGCATCGAACGCGACGGTTCCAACAATAAGTAATTTGCTCATAATAGGTTTTAAAATGACGCTGCAAATATACAGTTTGTTTTTCAAGGTGTAAACCTCAATTTAGCTTCGATTTGTTAAGCTTTGTAACCGGTATCTTCAAGAAGGTTCTTTCCTTTGGAAGCTATTACTGCTAAAGCGTCGCAGCGTTCATTTTGCGGATGGTCGTTATGACCCTTTATCCATTGAAATTTCACCTTATGTCTGCGGTAAACTTTTAAAAATGCTTTCCAGAGGTCGCTGTTCTTTCGATTTACAAAGTTCTTTTTCTCCCAACCAAATACCCAACCTTTGTTCACAGCATCTGCAACATACTTTGAATCTGTGAATACCGTAGCTTGTGTACCGGGATTTTTAAGTTTGCTTATGGCCACAATTACAGCCATTAATTCCATTCGGTTATTGGTGGTAAGTTTAAATCCCTGAGCAAATTCTTTTTTATAAGGTTTTCCAACCCACTCCATCACAATCCCAAAACCTCCTGGTCCCGGGTTGCCTCTTGCTGCGCCATCGGTGTAAATATGAACTTCGGGGGTATGCACTAATTTTTCTTTTCTAGGAGTTGCTGAATCACCTCGGGGAAATGCCTGTATTCCAGTTCATGGATTTTACTGGCGAGGGTTTCCGGAGTATCATTATCATCTATTGGTGTTGTCGCCTGGAATATGGTCTGGCCTTCATCATATTTCTCATTTACATAATGAATGGTAATGCCACTTTCCTTTTCCTTTTCAGAAATTACACTTTCGTGCACTTTTGAGCCGTACATCCCCTTTCCTCCATATTTAGGCAAAAGGGCAGGGTGAATATTAATGATCTTATTAGGGAAAGCCTGGATAATATTAGAAGGAAATAACCAGAGAAAACCGGCAAGAACAATTAGATCCGGATCCATATCCTTTAAAATATTCAATACATCATTAGTATGATAAAGAGCTTCCCTGTCGAATAAAAGTGCCTTTACATTTAGATCATGTGCTTTTTTTAATGCACCTGCAGATCTGCGGTTAGAAAGAACGGCTGCAACTTCAGCATTCTTGGATTTTTGGAAAAATTTGATGATATTTTCGGCATTGGTGCCAGAGCCTGAAGCAAAAATAATAATCTTAGCAGGCTTAGCATTCTCTTTGTGGCTCAAAATAAGGTCGTTAACATTTAATTGGATGTAAAATTAAAGGCTTTCAATGAATTTTATGTAAATTACCATCACATTTTTAGAGTAAAAATCGGTTTTAAAATAAAGTTTTTTATTTTTGCCACCTAATCAAAATTAAAATAAAAAATTATGTCAGACATTGCATCAAGAGTAAAAGCTATTATCGTTGACAAATTGGGTGTTGACGAGAATGAAGTTGTAAACGAAGCCAGCTTCACCAACGACTTGGGTGCTGATTCACTAGACACAGTAGAATTGATCATGGAATTTGAGAAGGAATTTGATATCCAGATCCCAGACGATCAGGCAGAGAATATTGCTACTGTAGGTCAGGCAGTTTCATATATCGAAGACGCTAAGAAATAAAATCGATACACCATATGGAGTTAAAGCGAGTAGTAGTTACGGGCCTTGGTGCCTTAACCCCAATTGGTAACAATTTAGAGGAATATTGGGATGGGCTTGTTAATGGTAGAAGTGGTAGCGCGCCTATCACTTATTTTGATACCGAAAAGTTCAAGACTAAATTCGCTTGCGAACTCAAAAACTTTGATCCGCTAGATCATTTTGATCGAAAGGAAGCCCGAAAACTTGATAGATTTGCTCAGTATGCGATGGTATCTGCAGATGAAGCGATCCTGGATTCAGGTATAGATCTTGATACGGTAGACAAATATCGCGTTGGCGTTATTTGGGGTGCCGGAATTGGAGGTCTGGAGACTTTTCAGAACGAAGTGATCAATTTTGCGGAAGGAGACGGCTCTCCAAGATTCAATCCTTTCTTTATTCCTAAAATGATCGCAGATATTGCCCCTGGTAATATTTCGATCAAACATGGGTTTATGGGAGCTAATTATACCACGGTATCGGCTTGTGCCTCTTCGGCCAATGCCATGATAGATGCCCTGAACAATATTCGTTTAGGACTTAGTGATGTAATTGTTTCCGGAGGATCTGAAGCAGCAGTTACTATAGCGGGAATGGGTGGATTTAACGCAATGCATGCCCTTTCTACTAGAAATGACAGCCCTGAAACCGCATCAAGACCATTTGATGCGACCAGAGACGGATTCGTACTTGGTGAAGGTGGAGGTGCGCTTATATTAGAAGAATATGAGCACGCTAAGGCCAGAGGAGCAAAGATCTATGCAGAAGTACTTGGTGGTGGATTATCATCTGATGCTTATCATATGACGGCTCCACATCCAGAAGGAGATGGAGTTGTTGCGGTTATGAAAAACTGCCTTAAAAATGCCGGTTTGAAACCGGAAGATGTTGATGCCATTAATACTCATGGAACTTCCACTCCTCTTGGAGATGTTGCCGAATTAAAAGCAATAACCAAGGTTTTTGGTGACCATGCGAAGAATATCAATATCAACTCTACCAAGTCCATGACCGGGCATTTGTTGGGAGCAGCTGGAGCAATAGAGGCTATTGCAGCCATTCTTTCCATGAAGTATGGAATTGTTCCTCCTACCATTAATCATGAAAACATAGACGAGAACATTGATCCTGAGCTGAATCTTACCTTGAATAAAGCCCAGAAACGTGACGTTAATGTTGTAATGAGCAATACCTTTGGTTTTGGAGGTCATAATGCCTGCGTGGTGTTTAAGAAATTAGACGAATAAACGATGAGCGTTATTCGTAACATATTAAATTCCCGTTCTTCACAAGGCGGGAATTTTTTTAATATACTTACCCAAATACTTGGTTTCAAACCCAAATCTCTCACTCATTATAAGAAAGCTTTTACTCATCGTTCATTGAACCGAAAGGATGAGGAAGGGAATGCTATTAATTTTGAGCGAATGGAGTTTCTGGGTGATGCCATGTTGAGTGCAGTAGTTGCCTCACATTTGTTCAAAGCCGTTCCAAGCGGCAATGAAGGCTATCTTACCAAAATGAGATCAAAAGTAGTTAGCCGGAAGCATTTAAATGAACTGGGAAAGGACCTTGGCCTTATCAAACATGTTCAAACCAATATTCCTAAAGAACAGTTTGGAGTTAATATTCACGGAAATCTTTTTGAAGCATTAGTAGGTGCAATTTATCTTGACCGTGGTTATAAATATTGTAAACGCTTTATTTATGAGCGGGTGATAGATCCTTATGTGGATATCGAACAACTTGAAGGAAAGGTTATCAGTTATAAAAGCCTAGTAATTGAATGGTGCCAGAAGGAAAAGAAGGAATTCGATTATGAAGTCTACGAAGATACCGGTAATGATGAACTCAAGCATTTTGCGGTAAAATTGCGAATTAATCAACGGGTTGTGGCGAAAGCCAGGGCTACTTCAAAAAAGAAGGCAGAAGAAAAAGCTTCTAAAAGAGCTTATTACGCACTTCAAAATAAAATAGAGTAATTTTTAACGAATTGATCTAAACTATAACGTTTTCGTAAAAAATTATGAATTTTAGGGCCTTAATATCTTCATTTCGTTAATCAAATAGTATCTTTAGCCTTAAAGTTTAAGTTTATGCAATCGCATAAAATGCTACTGGAAGTTGAAGATGAGTATTTCTTTTTGATCGGGATATATTCCTCTCTTGAGGGATATAAGATGGCTTATTATTTAAATAAACATCTTAAGATCAAACTCGAAAGAGACCGAAGAGATATAGACTTCAATCATTCAGAATATGCTGCTTTGTATGCATTATATTCTCACAAAGACCCAAATTCTTATTATCGACTAGACCTTGTTTCAAATAAATTCAAGGGTGAACCAAAAAGAATTCTGAGCTCGGGATCACTATTTGAGGAGGAAGAATTAAGTCCACAGGAAGTGAATCTGGTTCCGGAATATGATAAAGTTGATTACTTCCTTAAAATAAGCGAAGAAATTCAACCAAAAGAGTTTACAAAGGTGCTTAATAAGATTGGGCAGATTCCAGGGGTACAGGCTGCTTATGCAATTGATGTAGATAAACTAAAATCCAAACAAAATCTAATATTCGAATAATGCCTACCAACAAGAAAACAAAAATAGTCGCTACTCTGGGCCCTGCAACCAGTAGTAAGGATGTCTTAAGAAAAATGTTGCAGGAAGGTGTAAATGTATTTCGTATTAATTTCTCGCATGCCGATTATGAGGATGTGAAGGAAAGAATACAAATGATACGTGAACTAAATGAGGAAAACGGTTTTAACGCGGCGATTCTTGGCGATCTTCAGGGTCCCAAACTTAGAGTTGGGGTGATGAAAGAAGAGGTCGTGGTAAACGAAGGCGATCAAATAGTTTTTGCAACAGGAGAGGAATTCAAAGGCACTGCTGAAAGAGTTTACATGAATTATGACTCTTTTCCAAAAGATGTGAAAGCCGGAGAAAGAATCCTGCTAGATGATGGTAAACTAATCTTTGAAGTAGTAAGCACCAATAAAAAGAACGAAGTTAAAACCAAAGTTATTCAGGGGGGACCACTTAAGTCTAAAAAGGGAGTAAACCTGCCTAATACCAATATCTCTTTACCGGCATTGACCGAAAAAGATGTGAAGGATGCAATTTTCGCATGTGAGATGGGGGTAGACTGGATGGCACTTTCTTTTGTAAGACATGCTGAAGATCTTATGGAACTTCAGGAATTGATAAAGAAACATTCAAAATATAAGATCCCGATCGTAGCCAAGATCGAAAAACCGGAAGGTGTAGCCAATATCGATAAGATTGTGGCTTATTGCGACGGACTCATGGTGGCACGTGGAGATCTTGGAGTGGAAATTCCTGCCCAGGAAGTACCGCTTATTCAGAAAAAACTGGTTCTAACCGCTAAAAAAGCCAGGATTCCGGTAATTATCGCTACCCAAATGATGGAAACCATGATCACCAGCCTTACTCCGACCAGAGCAGAGGTAAATGACGTGGCAAACTCGGTAATGGATGGTGCAGATGCCGTGATGTTATCTGGAGAGACTTCAGTTGGACAGTATCCGGTTCAGGTGATCCAGAAAATGTCTCAGATTTTAGAAAGTGTTGAAAATTCACCACTTATTAAGGTACCGCATGAGCCACCACACGTTAGAACAAAAAGATATATCACGAAAGCCGTTTGTTATCACGCGGCACATATGGCCAACGAGATCAAGGCTAAAGCGATCTGTACTTTGACCAATAGTGGTTACACGGCATTTCAGATCTCTGCCTGGAGACCTGAAGCTCATATTCTTGTATTCACTTCGAACAGAAGAATTCTCAATCAGTTAAGCCTGTTGTGGGGTGTAAAAGCCTTCTATTACGATAAATTCGTAAGTACAGATGAGACTATTGAAGATATTAGCGGAATGGCTAAGCAATTTAAGTTCGTTGAAACAGGAGATTTCACGATCAACCTGGCCGCAATGCCAATCACGGCAAAAGGTATGGTGAACACCCTAAGGGTTTCTGAAATAGAATAGACTTAATTCATAGAATTTTAAAAGCCACGTATGAATGATTTATCATTGCAATCGTGGCTTTTTCTTTTTAGTTCAGCTGTGATATTAATGCTGAATAACTTCCTAAAACTTAAATTTTAACTGAACTGAGATCTCTTTTTTCTCTTCCTGAGAGTCTCCTTTTTCTGTATTCAGATTTGATAAACTTATCCCGAGTAACCTTACCGAATTCTTCATTTTCTCCTGGTAAAGCAATTCTTTTGCGATCTCCAAAATAAGTTCTTTACTGGAAATAAAATAGCTGATCGTTTTACTGCGGGTTTGCTGAGTAAAATCACTGTATTTTATCTTTAAGGTGACTGTTTTCCCGGCAACTTTGCTTTTGTTTAACCTACGTTCTATTTCTTCAGCAATATTTTCGAGCCTCTCCAGCATGAATATCTCAGAAGAAATATTCTCATTGAAAGTCCTTTCTGCACCTAGCGATTTTCTTATTCTATGGGGCTTTACTTCACTGTGGTGTATGCCTCGAACCACATTATAGAAATGTGCCCCGCTCTTTCCAAAATGTTCGGTAAGATATTCTTCGGTTTTCAGCTTCAGGTCTTTTCCACTGAAAATTCCCAGACGATACATTTTTTCCGCGGTAACCTTTCCCACACCATAAAATTTCCTGATATCCAGTTCTTCAAGGAATTCAAGAACTTCTTCCGGCGGAACGGTTTTCTGCCCGTTGGGTTTATTCACATCGCTGGCTACCTTGGCAATGAATTTATTTATAGATATTCCGGCAGAGGCATTCAAACCGGTCTTTTCCTTAATTCGATTTCTAATTTGTTTAGCGATAAGGGTAGCGCTGGGCAATCCTTTTTTGTTTTCAGTGACATCTAAATATGCCTCATCCAGGGAAAGGGGTTCCACCAGATCTGTATATTCAAAAAACACTTCCCTTATCTGGCCAGAGATCTCTTTATATCTTTCAAATCTCGGTTTTACGAATATCAGGTCGGGACAGTTCCTTTTTGCAATTACACTGCTCATGGCACTTCGCACTCCAAATTTTCTTGCCTCGTAACTGGCGGCACTTACCACTCCTCTCTGAGAGCTTCCTCCTACTGCAACCGGCTTTCCCTGAAGTTCCGGATTATCCAATTGCTCTACCGAAGCATAAAAAGCATCCATGTCTATATGGATTATTTTACGAAGTTTTTCCACAGGGTAAATTTAGTGAAACTACATTTCCGCAAGCTAAAGGCAAAAGAGAAATGATTCTGATTTTAGTATTGATAGAGTAATTCTGAATTTTGCCATTATAGATCTATCCAGGATTTATTTTCTTCGGCATATAACTTATCTTTATATAGTACTTTGTAACGATGGAACAAAAAACAGCAATAATACTAGGGGCTACCGGTTTAACTGGCGGGTTGCTTCTTGATAAATTAATACAGGACGACAGGTATCAAAAAATACTGGTCTTCACCCGCAATCATGTTCGACAGAAACATGAAAAAATAGAAGAATATCTTATAGATCTTTTTGAGCTGGATCAATTTCAGAATCTTTTTAAGGCAGATGAAGTGTATTGTTGCGTGGGTACTACGAAACAAAAAACTCCGGATAAGGAAAAATACCGAAAAGTGGATTTTTGTATTCCGGCTACCGCGGCGAAACTTTCGAAAAAGAACAAGATAAATACCTTCCAGGTGATTTCGGCAATGGGCGCAGATCAAAATAGCCGTATTTTTTATAATAGGGTAAAGGGAGAAATGGAAGGTGCGGTTATGGAGCAAAAGATCTCTAAAACTTATATTCTTCAGCCTTCCCTTATTGGGGGAGAGCGTGAAGAAAGCAGGCCGCTGGAATATATCTGGAAAAAGATAATGAATGTAGGCGATCATCTTCTGGTTGGAAAATTACAGAAATATCGAACTATTCATCCCGCCACTATTGCTGATGCAATGATCTACCTGGCCAATAATGAATATCGCAGCGGTATCATTCAGAATGATGAGATCAAAAAAATAGCAGAAAAAGAAAGAAAATAAATGACAGAAATAGAAAGAAAGTTTTTAGTCAAATCCAATGATTTCAAAAAAGAAGCCTCGAAAAAAACACTATTTATTCAAGCCTATCTAAACACACATCCTGAAAGAACTATCAGGATAAGAATCACAGATGATAAAGCGTTTATGACCATTAAAGGGAAATCATCTGAAAATGGTTTGACCAGGTTTGAATGGGAAAAGGAAATTCCTATGGATGAAGCTAAAGAACTATTGAAAATATGCGAACCCGGTAAGATCGAAAAATACAGGTACCACGTAGATCACGGTGATCATGTATATGAAGTAGATGAATTTCTTGAAGATAACCAGGGCCTGGTTCTGGCAGAAGTTGAACTCGAGGACGAAGAAGAGAAGTTCAAAAAGCCTGACTGGCTGGGTGAAGAAGTAACCGGGGACTTAGCTTATTATAATTCTAACCTGATTAATAAACCTTATAAGAACTGGTAATGAGAAAGACAATTTTATCTATTTTCTTAGGCTTGAGCTTGGTGGGATGTAATGATACTCCGCAAGATGAGCATTCAGAAAATAAAAATGCAGAGCTTCAAAAAGATAGTGTTAAAACCAATGATATCGCATCTTTAGAAGAGCAATTAAAAAAGGATGGATATCAGACTTTTAGTTATAAAGAAGGGGATACCACCTATTTAATGCAGCAATATTATATGGTATTTTTAAAATCGGGACCTACGCGTAGTCAGGATTCCACCGAGGCAGCAGAACTTCAAAAGAAACATATGGCGCATTTAAGCCGTCTTTATGAAGAGGGTTATACCAGTTTAACCGGGCCCATGGGTGATGATGGGGAGCTACGTGGAATTGTGGTTTTTAATACGGCTACCCAAAAAGAAGCAGATAGTCTGGCAAATATGGATCCTATGGTAAAAGCAGGGAGACTCGTTGTTGAGGTTCATCCATGGTGGGTTGCCAAAGGAGGTAAATTGAAATAAATTATGGAAAATATCAATGTTTTACCGGGGTTGAGATATGTAGGAAATGAGAAGAAAAAGCTCACGTTGCATCTGTATTTTCAGATCCTTGGAAAGGTCAGGATGTGTTTCATGCCCCGGAAAAATCATTGGTGGTACATAACTCTATATGTTAATGAAAAAGGATTTACTACCGGCCCAATACCCATAGAGAATGGATTTGAATCCTTTTCTCTTACTCTTAATATTCTTGAAAACAAGCTCGATATTTTTAAAAGTACAGGGGAGATAAGATCCTTCAGACTGGAAAAAGGTCTTAGTGTTTCCGATTTCTATAATTATTTGCTCAGTATTCTTAAGGAACTTGATATAAATGTAAAGATCAATGGGAAACCATTCGACCTGAACATCGATAAAAGGTTTTCTGAGATTACAGAATATCATCACTACAATAAAGAATATGTAACTAGTTACTGGAAAACCTTTTTATGGGTTAGCTCGGTATTTAAGGAATTCAGCGGCAGATTTTATGGAAAGACCTGTCCTGTGCATTTGTATTGGCATTCCATGGATCTTGCGGTCACTCGTTTTTCGGGAAAAAAAGCTCCTGCAATGCCTGCTGAAGCAAGAACTTCAGATAAAGATGCTTATAGCCATGAATGTATAAGTTTTGGCTTTTGGGCAGGGGATGAGAATGTACAGGAACCGGCTTTTTATTCCTATACTTTTCCTTCTCCCGAAAATCTGGACAATCAGCCACTCGAACCTGGAAATGCTAACTGGATCATGAATAATGGCAGCCCTATGGCTGTTTTAACCTATGCAGACCTTCAGGAAGTAGATAATCCAAGAAAGATATTGCTTGAGTTTCTAGAAAGTGCTTACCAGGCAGGGGCTTCTGTTGCTGGCTGGGATATTGAAAATTTTAAAGTACCTCCATTAAAGGATCTTTAAATGGAAGTGATCTTATCTACGATCACATGTTTGGGTAATACTCCAGATTCACGCCATAATTGTTTTCCGTCTTTGAAGATCATCATGGTGGGAACTCCTCTTACCTGGTATTTTGCTGCCAGCGACTGATTCTTATCCACATCAATTTTAACGATCTTCACTTTTTCTCCTAATTCAGACTTGACCTCCTTTAAAATTGGAGCTAGAGATTTACAGGGACCACACCAGTCGGCATAGAAATCTATCAAAACGGGAGTGTCACCTTTGATTATTTCGTTGAAACTACTTTTCATGATCTTTAATTTACTGAAATTTAAAAAATCCCGATAATTAAAACAGCCAATACAAGGTTAAAAAGTTCCCACGAGACCTACCCGGCCAAGGCCAATATGCATTTTCCAGCTTATCGCTTTTTCTTTTTCTACTCCGTAGTCTCTTTCTGTATCAAGGTATTTGTCTATTGTGTCTACAACCGCCACACTAAGAGCAAGACTAAGTCCAACATCGGTAAGCCAGTGCGCGCCATCCCAGAGTCTGGATAACGGTGCAATAAGCCCTACTCCCATAAGTCCTGCTTTTACAAACGGACTTTCAAATTGCTTGGATAATGCATACATAGTGGTGAAAGATAGTATAGTATGTCCTGATGGAAATGAATGGAAAGTTCCTTCCTTACTGAAAGGCTCGAAACTGGCTTTTCCTTCTTCAGCTGTTGGTCTGGCCCTTCCAACCGCCGTTTTTGAGATCGACTGGATAATACCGGATGCAGTTGCGGCAGAGATCATTAAAACTCCTGTTTTTCTGATCTTCTCATTTTTTGTAAATAGCCCTACTAGGTATACCGCGCCGGTAATACCATAGTTGTTTTGAGGGCTTCCAAAATACCATCCAAAATCACGAACCACAGAAGGTGCCTTTTCACCTTGTTCTATAAAATATTCACTAGTCTCTTCATCAAATATATAAAGTGCAGCAGTACCTGCTACAACTGCACTCGCCACTACGAAATCATCTTTTTGCCAGTGCAAGGGAGAGGTATAGGCTTTTTTAAGACCACCAAATGCGCTTGCCCCGTCATATTTCATGAGTTCCCAGGTGGAGGGAAGACTATCCTTAGAGGTTAACTGTTGAGCATTAATTCCATTTAGGAATAATACTGAAAGTAGAAATAAGATAAAAACCGGGTTATAATCCTTCATAAATTTTTTAAAAAATGACCTCAGGCTGCGAAAGCCTGAGGTCAGATTCAACCAACAACTAACAAAATAAATTTTTATTGCCATCCGCCACCAAGGGCTTGATATAGGTCTACCACTGCCTTTAGCTGGTTATATTTAGCATTAGTAAGATCTAAGCTTGAATTTAGTGCATTTTCCCGGGCTGTTAAAACTTCCAGGTAATTGGCAAGCCCGTTATTTAATAATTCTTCAGAATATTCTGTAGCGAGCCCATATGCCTCGTATTCCTTTTGTTTTACCTCGATCTTATTTGTGGCTGCCTGATAGGTATAAAGCGCATCTGAAACTTCCTTGCTGGCCGTTAAAATAGCCCTTCTGAATTCCAGCCGGGCCTGTTCCTGTTGAGCCTGGGAAACCTCATATTCTGTCCTTATCCTTCTCCCGTTCAAAATAGGCTGTGCAATACCCCCAATGATCGTTGCAAAAAGAGAATTAGTGTCAAAAAGATCAGCCGCACGAAGTGCCTGTAGTCCTCCTGATGCTGTTAGCGTAAGAGAGGGATAAAAGTTGCTCTTTGCTACATTGGTAAGCTCGAAAGCGTTTACCAGATCATATTCAGCTGCGATCACATCTGGCCTGTTTCTTAATAATTGTACGGGTACACCAATATTAAGTTCTGTAGTGATCTCCTGTTCACCAAGTTCTGTCCGTTCTATCTGCATAGGAGCTTCTCCCAGAAGTATAGATAAAGTATTCTCCAGTAATCTTTCCTGGTTTTCAAGATCTATTAAAATCCCTTGCGCTGTGTATAATTGTGCTTCGGTTTGTTTCACGCCTACTTCGGTAAGGTTACCGGCTTCTTTTAAAGCCTGGGTGGTTTCGAGGCTGTTTTCGCGTGTTTCAATGGTCTCCTTAGTGATCTTTATTTGCTCGTCCAGAGATAACAACTGGTAGTAAGTAGAAGCAATACCAGCGATGAGCCTGGTCTTTACCGCTTGGTGAGCGGCAATACTTTGCAGGTAACGGGCATCAAATGCTCGTTTCTGGCTTCTGATCTTTCCCCAGATATCTGCTTCCCAGGATAGGTCGGCACTTAATTGATACTGATCTACCGAACTAAAAAGACTACCAAACTGGCCATTTTCAGATAACTCTTGGTGAGTATATGTTCCGCTTCCGTTCAGGGTGGGTAAATAACCCGCTTTTCCCTGTTTCACATAAGCTTCCGCAGCGATTATCTGCTGCATAGCTACTCTTATATCTATATTATTTTCGAGCCCCTTTTCGATGTAATCCTGCAGGATCGGGTCTGTGAACATTTCTGTCCACGAGATATTGGCCATATTCAGGCTATCCTTCTGGATATTATCTGTGCGGTAATATTCTTCCTCCACTACTTCTGGCTGATCGTATTCTTTTGCAACAAAACACGATTGAAGGCTTAAGATACCTACGCCTGCAATTAGGAATTTGATATTATATATTCGTTTCATCTTAAATGATACTTTTCTAAATTATTGGTTCTCTACTGCTCCCGGTTTCTTTCCAACTTTTTCCTGAAGCCACTGGAAGAGCATAAATAAAATTGGGATCACAAATACTCCGGTAACCGTTCCTATCAACAGTCCCCCAGCGGCACCGGTTCCAATCGAGCGGTTACCTTCCGCACCAACTCCAGTGGCAAGTACTAGCGGTAGAAGACCCAGGATAAAGGCAAACGAGGTCATTAGGATTGGCCTTAACCTCGCCTTGGCACCATGAATTGCAGCATCAGCGATAGATTCTCCACGCCTTCTTCGCTGAATTGCAAATTCCACGATCAGGATCGCATTCTTGGCCAGAAGTCCTATCAGCATGATAAGCGCGATCTGGAAATATATGTTATTCTGCAGCCCTGCGAATTTTGTGGTGATATAAGCTCCAAAAACTCCCAATGGTAGAGAAAGCAATACCGAAAATGGTAATAAATAGCTTTCATATTGCGCGGCAAGCAGGAAATAAACGAACAGTATGGAAAGTAGAAATATCGTGGTGGTTTGGTTCCCGGCATTTACTTCCTCTCTGGTCAATCCTGAATAAGCTGTGCTATAATTTTCAGGGAGGGTAGAAGATACTTCTTCTATGGCTGCAATAGCATCTCCCGAACTATACCCGGGATTAGTCGCACCCGATAGCTTGGTAGAATTAAAAAGGTTGAACCTGGTCACAGATTGTGGCCCGTAAACTCTTTTAAGACTAACAAACTGGGTAATAGGAGCCATTTCACCGGAATCTGTCCTTACATACAGTTTATTCAAGTCGCTTTTTTCAGCACGATCCTGTGGAAGCGCCTGGACATACACTCGGTATTGCTTTCCGAATTTTGTAAAATCGGCGGCGTAAATCCCTCCAATATAACCCTGCAAAGTAGTGAAGATCTCCCTTGTGGTCACTCCTTTTTCTTTTGCAAGCGGAACATTCAGCATTAATTCATACTGAGGATAATTAGTATTGAAGGAGGATTGGGCATATTGTATTTCAGGCCTCTGGCTTAACTTCTGAATAAATTCCTGGTTCGCTGCATCCAACTCATCAAAACTGGAACCCGACCTGTCCAGAAGATTTACTTCAAATCCAGAGGAGTTTCCAAATCCAGGAATACTCGGTGGAGCGAAAAAGATAATGTTCGCCTCGGGCATTGTCGCAGCCACACCGAACAATTTCCCGGTGATCGCTTCTACTGAAAGTTCATCTGTATCTCTTTCATCCCAATCGTCAAGTTTTATAAACCCAAGGCCGTAGTTACTACCGGCACCGTTGAGCAAACTCCTACCTGAAATCACAGAAACACCTTCTACACCTTCTAAGCCTTGAATTTTATTATATAATTTGTCATTTACTTCCTGGGTACGGTCTATAGAAGCCCCTGCCGGAAGTTCAACATTCACGAAAATTAATCCTCGATCCTCATCTGGCACAAAGCCGGATGGAGTAGTTCTGGAGGACCACCATATTCCCCCTAGGGCAAGTAAAAGAATTACTGCGGTGATCCATTTATTCTTATATAAAAACTCCAAGGAACGGCCATATCGGTGAATCGTTGCATTAAAGCCTCGGTTGAAAGCATCATAGAACCTTTGCAAATAGGTTTTCTTAGATTTGTCTTTTTCATCATGAGTTTTCAGGAACAGGGCACATAAAGCCGGACTCAATGTTAGTGCGTTTACTGCAGAAATGGCAATTGCTACAATAAGGGTGATCCCGAATTGCTCATAGAAAACTCCCGTTGGTCCCTGGATGAAAGTTACCGGAATAAAAACCGCCGCCATGACCAGGGTAATGGAAACAATAGCTCCTGAAATTTCATGCATTGCATCTACAGTCGCCTTTTTTGCACTTTTTGCACCATCATCCAGTTTGGAGTGAACTGCCTCCACGACTACGATCGCATCATCCACCACAATACCAATGGCCAGTACCAATGCGAAAAGGGTAAGCAGGTTGATAGAATATCCAAATAAGTTAAGGAAGAAAAAAGTACCTACAATGGATACAGGAACGGCAATTGCCGGGATCAAAGTTGACCTGAAGTCCTGAAGGAATATGAAAACCACCAGGAAAACCAGGATAAAAGCTTCAATTAAAGTGTGAACCACTTTGTTAATTGAGGCATTCAGGAATTCATTCGTATTATAGGGAACATAGAGTTCTAAGCCTTCCGGCAGTTCTTTTTCGATCTCCACCAGCCGGTCTTCGATCTCCAGGATGATATCACGGGCATTAGAGCCTTTAGTTTGAAATATCCCCATGTTAACAGCAGGCAGACCTTTTGTTTTTGAATTTCCGTTATAGGATTGGGCATCCAGTTCTATTTTTGCCACATCTTTAAGTCTCAGAAATTCACCATTCCCCAGTGCTTTAATTATAATATCGCTGTATTGCTCTTCAGAGTTATATCTTCCGCTGTATTTAATGGTATATGAAAAGGTCTCCCCATTATTTTCTCCTAAAGAACCTGCGGCTGCTTCAAGACTTTGCTCATTAAGCGCTGCAAGAACATCTGAAGGTACAAGGTTATAGGCGGCTAGTTTATCTGGTTGAAGCCAGATTCGCATTGCGTAATCCTTTCCTCCAAAAACCAATACATTACCAACCCCGTTAACCCTTTGAATTTCGGGAATCACATTAATTTTTAGATAATTCTGAATATAGGTATCATCATATTCCTCATTATCGCTGTATACCGAGAAGTACATCAGTGCACTGGTCTGCTGCTTCTGAGTGGTTACCCCAGTTTGTTTCACCTCAGAGGGTAGCAACGGGTTTGCCCGCGCAACACGGTTTTGCACATTTACCGCGGCAATATCGGGATCTACTTCCTGGTCAAAGAAGACAGTGATCTCTGCAGTACCATTATTGGTGGCGGTTGAGGTAATATAAGTCATTCCTTCTACCCCGTTTATCTGCTCTTCAATAGGAATAATAACACTTTCCAGCACGGTTTCTGCATTGGCACCGGGATAAGAAGTACTTACAGTTACTGTAGGCGGTGCGATATCAGGATACTGGGTGATTGATAAATTCAGGAGACCGAGGATTCCCAGAATTACTATAATTATCGAGATCACCGTAGATAGTACGGGTCTTTCTATAAAAGTCTTTAGCATAATTCTTCTTTTTCAGTATGGCTTATCTGAATACTTGTTCAATGGGTTTGGCAATGCTGTCGAATGGAACCGGTTGAGGTTTGATCTCGGTGTCTGGTCTTAATTTAGACAGGCCTTTCGCCACGATACTATCGCCTTCCTTTATTCCCGATTTTACCACGTAGAGATTATCTATAGTAGTAAGCACTTCTATTACCGAAGTATTTACTTTATTGCCTTCCCCTAATTTATAGACAAGGATCTTACCTTGTTTTTCATAAGTTGATTCCTGAGGCACTACTACGGCATTTTCATAAGTTTTAGGGATAAGGATCTTACCGCTATTCCCATTGGTGAGAAGTCTTGAAGGATTATCAAAAACCGCCCTGAAAGAGATAGAACCGGTATTTTCATTTACCTGGGAGTTGATGGTTTCTATAGTTCCCATCTCACTGTATTTGCTGCCATTGGCAAGTTCCAATTGCACTTTCGGCATATTTTCGATTTTATCTTCAACGGTTTCTCCTGCATTATTCTGAAGAAAATCCAGGTAATCTACCTCGCTTAAAGAAAAGTAGGCGTAAACCTTACTTATATCACTCACTGTAGTTAAAGGTTCCTGGTTGGTAGGACTAACTAAAGCTCCTTCTCTTAACCGGATCGCACCTACGTAACCATCCACCGGACTTTTAATATTGGCGTAGCCGATATTTGCCGTGATGCTATTATAATTGCTTTTGGCTTGCTGCAGTTTAGCTTTAGCTGTTTCCAGTTGGACCTCACTAATAATATCTTTCTCCACCAAAGGCTTAAGTTTATCAACTTCAACCTGTGCAGCATTTACATTTGCTTTTGCCGCGGCAGCATCCTGGTTTAAGGATTGGGTTTCCAGTTTGAACAATACCTGGCCCTTCTTTACTTTCTGACCTTCGTCCACAAGAACATTGGTGATATATCCACTTACTTTCGCTCTAACTTCACTATTCACAATACCTTCAATACTTACCGGATAGGTAGTATATCCAGTGACTGTTTTGGTAGGTACCTCTGTTACAGGGTAAGGCATGGCTTGTGTAGCAGGTGCTGCTTTCGCTTCTGAGTTTTGGTCGCTACCACAGGAAACAAGGCTTAGTGCTCCCGCAAGTACAGCTATATATTTAATCGCTTTTTTCATGATTTCTCTATTCAGATTTTTCGGGGGATTATTCAATGGTAATTTTATTCATTTGCTCTATGGTATTCTCCAGGTTCTGCTTTTGAGCAATTAGATATTCCTTGTAAAGCATGGCCACACCACCAGTTTTCTTGAATTTCTCAGTGTTGAATTCAGCGTTGAAACTCTGTATCTTTTCTACCAGACGAATATCTTCTCTTACCTGATCTAACTGGTCTAAAAGATTATTTTTAAGATAGGTTCTGCTAGCGCGAAAATATCTTTTGCGGTCGCCAGGCTTTGTGAAATACTCTACTTTATTGGTTTGCATTAATAAATTGAGCTGGGTAGAAACTGAGCTTTTACTGGCTCCGGTGATCTCAATAATCTCATCGAATGTATGGCCGTCATTAGGAGAAAGGATCATAATAACATAGATCCTGGCCGCCAGGGGAGCAAGTTTGTGCACTTTCTCAAAGTGTACCCCAATCTCCTCAATCAATTTCTGTTTTTCCGGTGAGCAACAATTCATAGTATGTTTTTTACATAAATAAGCGTGCAAATATACAATTGGTTCGGAATTTACCGAACTAATCAAACCCTAAAAATTAGTTAAACCTGATAATTTAGAAATGGAAGTAAAAAAGATGGTTTACGGGAAATCCTGTTGTAGAATTCTGGATTACTACCGGGTCTTAAGAATATCGAGGTCTGAGGATTTAATAACATAGCCTAGCCGGATCATACTAGTGTACTTATTATAGTCAATTAAACTTTCTGCATAGCCGGCAAACCACTCTAACATGAGATATTGGTTACCTGAATTATTAAAAAGCTTGTAATAGATCTTGGAACCCACAGAGCCTTTCCATCCTTCAAGGCCTTTCCGAATAGTTACTTCCCCAATAAACCGGTTTGAAAAAAAGGTTTGTTCAACTTTTACCTCACCAAGACCAACATAGTCCAGAAGATCTGGATGCGGATCTTTATAGGCAAATGGAATCCAGGCTTTCAAGCTTAGAGTTGTTCTTCTGCCTAAAGGAGTATGGAAAGCCCCAATTACCCTATTCCAGCTTCTGCTTTCCAACCCATCTCTTCCATTGGATTCATGTTCGAATTTTAACTCGGCAAGGCCGAATATATATCCTTCTTTATTAAAAAGTGGTTTACCTAAACCAATAGCTGGATTAAAATTGATCTCCTCGAATGGACTGGATTTGCTATATACATTCCAGAAAGCCTTCTGTGAATAACTGAGAAACAAGTAGCTATTCAATGGCAAGGTAGTCCTGGTCACCAGTTGTTTAAAGCTTATCTGGTATTTGATATCGGCATTGTCTTTTGTAGTTGGCTTGTTGGTTGGAATACCGCTAATAAAGTAATTGTCATGATAGCTGGAAAAGAACGGCATGGTTTGAATTGTATCGTAAACCTGTTCTCTGCTAAGTCGCTGTCCCAGGCTATCTATAGGCGACGAAATAGCTAAAATTAAAAACCAGAAAAAAAACAATCGCTTCATTATCTCAGTTTTAAGCCTTTGCAGCAGGAAGTTTTTAAGTACACAAAGATACTTTTAACTTTTTAGGCAAGCTATTAACTACGGACAGGTTATGCTCAAACAAAGCATAAAAAAAGCTCCATGGATTTGGAGCTTAGAGTATTGGTGGTATTAAGATGCTTATTCTTCAGCTTCATTTTCTTTATAAAGCCCTATACTAAGTTTACCTTTTCTGTTCATGGCAGCGCGATACATTCCTGCAGTATTGAACTCCATGGCCACGTTTCCCTCATGATCTATCGCAATGATTCCGCCATTCCCACCCATATCTGGTACTTTCTTCTGGATCACTTCACTGGCTGCCTCTTTAAGTGAGACTCCTTTATATTCCATCATGGCTGAAATATCATAAGCCACCACACCTCTTATAAAGAACTCTCCCCAGCCCGTGCTTGATACCGCGCAGGTTTTATTATTGGCAAAGGTTCCTGCACCAATTATTGGAGCATCTCCAATACGGTTATATTTTTTATTGGTCATTCCACCAGTGGATGTGCCGGCAGCAAGATTACCATTTTTATCCAGGGCAGCGCAACCAACGGTTCCAAATTTTTCATCTTTAATGAACGGATCGTAAAATGCAGTTTTATTGTTCTTCTCTTTTTCACGCTCTCGTGCTCTTTCCATGGATCTGAAGCGTTTTTCAGTATAGAAATACTCGGGATCCACTATTTCCAGTCTCTGTTCTTTCGCGAATTGTTCAGCGCCTTTCCCGGAAAGCATCACGTGTTCTGAATTCACCATGACCTCATAGGCAAGGTTGATAGGGTTTTTTACATTGGTCACTCCGGCCACAGCTCCGGCATTCAGGGTTTCTCCGTCCATAATAGAAGCGTCCAGTTCATTTTTACCCTCATTAGTAAAGACAGCTCCTTTGGCAGAATTGAAAAGAGGACTATCTTCCATCACGTTGATAGTTCTTTGCACGGCTTCAAGGGCAGTCCCGCCATTGGCGAGGATCTCATGTCCTGTTCTAATCGCTTCTTCAAGTTTCAATTTATATGCTTTTTCCAATGAATCGCTCATGTTCTCTTTCAAAATGGTACCGGCGCCCCCGTGAATTACAATTCCGAAATTTGGTATGGAATCTTTCTGCTCTGAAACGGGTTGTTCATTTTCTGCGGAATCCTGCGTGGTTTTTTCATTACAACTAATGAAAAGTATCAGGCTGAATAGAAAAAGGACTTTTTTCATGGTTTGGGATTAATTTTGGTTGAAATTAATAAAAATCAAGCTATAAGTCTTAATTCTGGCAATTTTGAATCTTTTGTGCCAGCGATAGCAGCGTAAAGCCCGCAGGAGACTTTTAGGTGACGAGGACTTGCAGCGGATAGCGCGGTGCCCGAATTCCAGGGCAGGCGCTCAGAGAGATATTAAGACTATCCTATGACTTTTCTAAAAAGTAATGTTTAATTTTAGTAAAAAATAGAAAATATGGCAGTTAATGAGCCTTTCAATTTAAATAAATGGATCGAACAGAACCGGGATACTTTGAAACCGCCTGTTGGAAACCGAAATCTCTACAAGGAATCTGGAGATTATATCGTAATGGTGGTTGCAGGGCCTAACGCTCGTAAGGACTACCATTATAATGAAACCGAAGAGCTTTTTTATCAGCTCGAAGGTAACATTCAGGTTCATATACAGGAAGACGGGAAGAAGCGAACGATGGAGCTCGGGCCTGGAGATATGTACCTGCATCCTGCAAAAGTGCCTCACTCTCCCGAAAGAGGTGAAAACTCGATTGGGTTGGTCGTAGAACGAAAGAGGATCGGTGAGGAAGGCAAGGATGGCTTAATGTGGTTCTGCGATAACTGCAACCATAAATTATACGAAGTGTATTTCCCGCTTCAGGATATAGAGACAGACTTTCTCAAGCATTTCAGGCATTTTTATAACAGCGAAGAATTAAGGACCTGCAACAATTGCGGGGAAGTGATGCCTGTGGATTCCAGATTCACATCTGAGGTGGAATAGAGCTTTATTTTTACTATTTTCGCAACAACTACACAAATTAATCGATAAAAACGCAAATTAATGAGCAAAATTGCTGAAGAATTCGGGATTAAAAAAGCCCTGAAAGATTTAGGATTGAACGACATCAATAATGGTACTTCTACCGGAACCAACTGGTTTAGTAACGGAGATATCATTGAATCATATTCGCCTGTAGACGGTGCTTTAATTGGTAAAGTTAAAGCGACAACTAAGGAAGATTACGAAAAGGTAATTACTACTGCTGAAAAAGGTTTTAAGGAATGGAGAACCTGGACGGCACCACAGAGAGGTGAAGTAGTGCGCCAGTTCAATGACGAATTAAGAAGACTGAAAGAGCCCCTGGGGAAACTCGTATCTTATGAAATGGGTAAATCTTACCAGGAAGGTCTTGGAGAGGTTCAGGAAATGATCGATATCTGCGATTTCGCAGTAGGTCTTTCCAGACAACTGTACGGACTTACCATGCATAGTGAGCGCCCAGGACATAGAATGTATGAGCAATACCATCCTCTAGGAGTGGTGGGAATTATATCTGCCTTTAACTTTCCGGTGGCGGTATGGTCTTGGAATACTGCTTTAGCATGGGTTTGTGGAGATGCCTGTATCTGGAAAGGTTCAGAAAAGACTCCAATGACCTCTGTAGCCTGCCAGAATATTGCGGCGAGAATATTTGCTGAAAATAATGTGCCTGCAGGGATCTCAAGTTTGATTACCGGGGATTATAAAGTAGGAGAGATGATGACCACAGATGAGCGTGTGCCTTTAATATCGGCTACCGGTTCTATTAGAATGGGTAAGATCGTGGCGCAGGCAGTTGCGGCCAGACTTGGAAAATCACTACTTGAACTAGGAGGAAATAATGCCATTATCGTTACTCCAGACGCGAATATTAAGAATACCGTGATTGGTGCTGTATTTGGAGCGGTTGGAACTTGCGGACAGCGTTGTACTTCTACGAGAAGACTTATCGTGCACGAAGATGTTTATGACAAAGTGAAGGATGCTATCGTGAACGCATACAAACAAATTAGAATTGGTAACCCACTGGATGAAAATAACCATGTTGGGCCGCTTATCGATAAGGATGCAGTGAAGAACTACCAGGTTGCTTTAGACAAAGTGGTAGAAGAAGGCGGAAAAATACTGGTTGAAGGCGGAGTGCTTGAAGGCGAAGGTTACGAAAGCGGATGCTATGTAAAACCAGCCATCGCTGAAGCTGAAAATCATTTTGAGATCGTACAGCACGAGACTTTCGCGCCGGTACTTTATATCATGAAATATAAAGGAGATGTTAGCAACGCGCTAGAATTTCAGAACGGGGTGAAGCAGGGGCTTTCTTCAGCAATTATGACCAACAACCTTAGAGAGGCTGAAAGATTTCTTTCTGCCGAAGGATCTGATTGTGGAATTGCCAATGTGAATATTGGTACTTCCGGAGCTGAGATCGGTGGAGCCTTTGGTGGTGAAAAAGAAACTGGTGGAGGTCGTGAAAGCGGATCAGATGCCTGGAAGATCTATATGAGAAGACAAACAAACACGATCAATTATACCACTGAATTGCCGTTGGCACAGGGAATTAAATTCGATTTATAGTTTAGTTTTTTAAGTGTGAAAGATAGCCTCGCAAATTGCGGGGCTTTTTTATTTCCCTGGTTTTCAGAAGCCAACTTTTTGTAGTCTAAGTTAAATCGAACTTAAATGAAGCCAACTTTCTTGTCTTCAGCCTTAATAATTTTTATTTTCGGCTCAGATAAAATATTTTAAACAACATGAGCGAAATTTCCAGAGAACAGGCGAAAGAAGAACTTTCTAAAAGAACGAAAGATTTTGATAAAGATGATGTAGAGAAGGTAATAGATAAGGAAGAACAGATCCTGGATAAATTTGAAAGCAAAGGTAAGCTGAAAAGATATATGGACGATGCCGTCCTTCTATTCTCGCTGGTTAGAGATTATGCCAGCGGTTCTTATCGTGAGATTCCATTTAATATAGTGGCCGCAGCTGGTGCAGCTTTATTATATGTTCTTTCTCCAATAGACCTTATTCCAGATTTTATTCCGGTCTTAGGTTATCTTGATGATGCTGCCGTAGTTGCTTTCTGTCTAAATTTGATGGAAAAGGATCTTGCTTCTTATAAGTTATGGAGGGATGGAAATACCGAAACTTCATAATTCCAGTTTATATTATAAATAAAAAAGCCTGCTATTTCTATAGCAGGCTTTTTTAATATTTTCAGTGTGGTTTTTAAACCACTCCGTTAGCTTCAACCCATTTAAATTGATGCTGATCTTTTGGAATTGCTATCCTATCTGCGATCCTGGTCATCCTGTCTGGAAGTGCCATCAGGTAGTCACGGGCTTTTTCAGCATCGTCTGTAAGTGATCTCATTTTATCGATCTCCCAGTATGCATTTAATTTCTTAAGGATATCGATATAGTCGTAAGTTGTATACACACCCAATCTTTGAGCGGCATTGGAGAAGTTTTCAAAAGCTTCAGCAATTCCCTGGCCAGATTCTCTAATGAACTGTGCAGGCATAACGATCTTTTTCTTCATCATGTCCTGGAAAGCAAGCATCATTTCACTAGGATCATGCTCAAAAATTGTCTTTACAAATTCTCTGTAAGCCATATAGTGTCTCATCTCATCTCCTGCGATGATATTACACATCTTACCAAGCATTTTGTTTCCTTTCTTTTTGGCCAGCTGTCCCACACGTTTGTGAGAGATATTGGTTGCAAGTTCCTGGAAACTGGTATAAACGAAATTTTTATAAGGATCCCTTCCGGTTCCTATATCAAAACCGTCATTGATAAGGTGCTGAGTCGTTTTTTCGATCTCCTTCATATCTACTCTACCAGAAAGGTAAAGGTATTTGTTAAGTGTATCTCCGTGTCGGTTTTCTTCACCGGTCCACTGGCGAACCCATTTTGCCCAACCGTTTTGTTCGCCGCTATTAGCGCCATGCTGTTCCACACCTTCCATATCCATTAACCAGGATTCGTAGGTAGGTAATGCCTCTTCAGTAACCATATCAGCTACAAGTACCACCCAAAAATCGTATCCAAGTTCCTTGGCTTCTTCTCTTATTTGGTGAACTTCTTCAAACCCGGATTCATCCTGAAGGTTTGGAAGCAAATCTGTAGGTTGCCAGATCTCATCTACCGGAATCAAGTACTGATCGATGAAACCCTGTACAGATTTCTCCACCGTTTGCATTACTTCTAAACGTATATTCTTTAAACTCATTTCTTATTTCTTAGGGTCTAATATTCTTTTATAATTCATTGTACTGCAAAAAACGTGCAGCATTCAAAAATAATCCAAAATCATAAATACAGGTCTTGGAATAGATTGAACTTCAAATATATGAATAGTCTTTTAGAGGGCGCAATAAATAAAAGCCTAATTTCTGCCCTGCTCATCAGGGTAGAAAGTGTGCACGGGATCACTTTGATAAACTTCCTTCGAGTCTACGTCTAATGCTGAAATAGGCCCCATAAATGCTGCACCTGTATCTACATTCCAGATGTTAGCCTTATTAACCGGAGTCGTTTCGCCAATACGGGTAACCGGTGTGTGTCCTATATAAATTTCTTTAAAGTGGCTTAGTCTTTTAGGGTAACGATGGTCATTTAGGTCTAAAGCATCATCCATAGAAAGAGCCATTTCCCATAATGTACGGTCCCAGTAAAATGCTGTTTCGTGATATTCGAATTCTGGGCCATGTAAATTAGTAAACCCCGCATGAACAAAAAGCCGGTCTTCTTTATCATGATAATAATTCACCATTTCCCGGAAGAATTTTTTATGCCTGTTCTTATCTTGCTCATTAAATTTCCGGTAGGCATTAAGGCTTGATTGGCCTCCATGCTCCAGCCATTTCTGATTCATCTCACCTGTTTCCAGCCATTTATGTGCCAGGTCATCATGATTACCTCTCATAAATATGCATGAATTCTGTTTAGCAAGATCTATAAGATAAGTGACGGTGTTGGCTGAATCACTCCAGCCATCAACATAATCTCCAAGGAATATTAGTTCGTCCTTTGGATTCAGGTCTATCTTTTTTAGTAATTGGATAAGTGCTTTAAGTCCTCCGTGCAGATCTCCAAATACGAGTGTTCTCGACATATTAATTGTATTTCACCTTTCTTAAAATTCGCATACTTTCTTTATAGGAATGGTATACCTCCTGACTATAAGCCTTAAGATAAGGTTTGGCTTCCTCAAGCTTGGTTAAAGCTTCGGTAAAATTATTTAAATAGCATAATAAATAAGTAGAAGGCAGGTTTCTAATATCTTTTTTTTCGGTGGCGTTCAGCTCAACGCCTTTTTTTAATTTTTCGATCAGGGATCTGTTGGTATTGTAGATATGATAAAGTGTTCTTTTATTGAACCGCGGTGGAACGAACAAAAGTTTGCTATCTATGTCATAGCTGCCATTATCTCTAAACCTGATCACTACCTCTTCAAGGGGATAGTATTGAAACTGGTCATGTAAACCAAGATGGACATATTCGGTGATCTTGAACTGATCTTTGTCTTCAACAATGCTAACTTCATCCAGATCTGAATAGAATAATTTTACCTGTTCATTGATGAGTTCAATATCTACCCTCGAAAAATAGGTTTCATTCTTGATCTTCTTTTCCTTCCCCGCCCAGCAAACCACGAAATACTCCTTAAAAACCCTGTAAGATGGGTTGTAATCTTTTCTTTTCTTCATGAAATCGAAAACACCATCTAAAGTATATTCAAGATTATTATGAGAATGGTTTTCGATAGAAGCAACGATGGCGGAATTGACATCTTTTATCTCGATATCAAACACCTTGGGCATGCTAATACTTCCATCCCGGAGAAAGACCGATCCGCCGTAATACTTCCAGATATTTTTTCTGAAAGAACAGATCTTACCATGATTAGGCCTAATGGTCACCAGACCTACTACCAAGTGGTCTGGAAGATGCGGAAAAGGTATGTTTTCGTAAGATATTATAGGTGGATTGCTGAGGTACGCATTCACAAGGTTCTGTATCTTACTGTCATCAAAAAAGTCGATTCCAACAATTCTACTGTCCTCATCTTCGACCCCTATAACGATATAAGAGTTGTTCTCGGGATTGGAATTAGATAAGGCGCAAATATGTTTCAGGAATTTTGCCTTGCCTTCTTTTTCACCAATATTCAACTGTCGCTTTTTGTCATAAAAGCTGTTCTCATCATTGTGAGCAAGCAGGTTTTTTATGAGGAGGCGTTTGTTGATCACGAGATATCAATTTTTATTTTTTATCCAGAATGGTGCTAGTAGCCTGCGCTGTTGGCATAACCGTAAGATCTGCGATATTTACATGATAAGGTCTGGTGACTACAAAATGAATGATATCTGCAATGTCATCGGGTTGTAATGCCTTAAATCCCTGGTAAACTTTTTCAGCTTTATCTGAATCTCCCTTGAATCTTACATCACTAAATTCTGTCTGAGTAAGACCTGGGTTTACCGCACCTACACGAATTCCATTTCCGTTAAGGTCAATTCTCATTCCCTGGTTAATAGCATCCACGGCATGTTTGCTCGCGCAGTAAACATTTCCATTCGGGTATACTTCTTTTCCTGCTGTGGATCCAATATTAATAATATGACCAGACTGTCGTTCGATCATTCCTGGAATTACTGCCTTACTTACATATAGAAGTCCTTTTACATTAATATCCAGCATCGCATCCCAGTCATCCATGCTTCCAGATTGAATTGGATCCAGGCCATGTGCATTACCGGCATTATTCACCAGAATATCTATATTTCGAAATTCTTCAGGTAAGGAACCGATTTTCTGTAGAACTTCTTCGCGGTTCCTCACATCAAAACTGAGGATATGTACCGAAGTTTCCACAGATAGCTCTTTTTTCAGGTTTTCAAGCCTGTCTGTCCTTCTTCCGCAAATAATGAGTCTAAATCCATCTGAGGCGAACTTAATCGCTGTAGATCTCCCAATGCCGCTAGTGGCGCCGGTTATTAAGGCAGTTTTCATATTTTGAATTTTAGTTTCTAATGTAAGAAACAATTAAGTCATACTGCATCAAAGTCTATTAATGCATGGTTAAGTTCCGTTAAATTTTGTTAAATAAAAAGGCCTGTGGGAAATCTTGCACAAAGCTTGCCGTTACTCTTGGCAAAACCTATAAAATCTACTTATGAGATATTTGAAGAATGTAACTTTAAAAAGTTTGATGATCGCAACTTTCATTTCCCTTGGATTAACAAGTTGTAGCGAAGACGATGATTCCAACCCTTCAGGTGAAGGTCAGGCAAATCTAACAGTTAGAATGACCGATGCTCCTGGTGATTACGACGCGGTTTTCGTTGATGTACAGGATATTGAAATACATGTGGAGGCCGATAGTGAAATGGACGCCGAGGCTGACGTTGACGGTGACGGATGGGTTAGCGTTGGTGATGTGAATACTGGGGTTTATGACCTACTGGAGCTTACCGGAGGTGTGTCCCAGCTATTAGCCGATACAGAAGTACCTGCAGGATATGTGAGCCAGATGCGTTTGATCCTTGGATCTGAAAACTCGGTGGTGGTAGATGGTGTTGAACAACCATTAAACACTCCAAGTGCACAGCAATCTGGACTTAAACTTCAGTTGAACCAAACTTTTGAAGCTGGAGAGAACTATGCTTTCCTTCTGGATTTCGATGTGGATAAGTCTATTGTAGCTACTGGTAATGGAAGTTATAACCTTAAACCGGTTATCAGACTTTCTGCTGAAGCTGATGCAGGAGTTGTAGTTGGAGCCGTGGTTTTACCAATGGACATTGAAACTTCTGTTCAGAGTCTTGTAGTATTAACCGGGGAATCTGTTACTATCTCTGCTTATACCGATGCTGAAGGTAACTTCTCTTTAAACGGAGTGCCTGCGGGGGTTTATAGTTTAGAAGTAATTCCAGAGGCAGATGCTAATCTGGACACTTATGCAATTGGAACTGTAGAAGTAAAACCAAATGAAACTACAGACCTTGGAGAGTTGACTCTATAATATTTTTAGAAAATAAATTTTTGTAAAAGGCAACACTGCAAAGTGTTGCCTTTTTAATTTTAACCTTTTTTTAACCATTCACAGTCCAATAAATTTTCAATTTGCGACGCTTACAACAAGTACGTATATTCACGACATCAAAATCTGAAAATCATGATGGAAGACAATTCATCTGTTGATATTGCCAGTATTAACGAGAAAATTGAAAAGGAAAGTGCTTTTGTAGACTTGCTCACCCGAGAAATGAATAAGGTGATCGTAGGCCAGAAGCACATGGTAGAGCGCCTGCTGATAGGCCTTTTAGGTCAGGGACACATACTTTTAGAAGGGGTTCCGGGACTGGCGAAAACTCTAGCTATCAATACTCTCGCCCAGGCTGTGCATGGTAGCTTCAGCCGAATTCAGTTCACCCCAGATCTTTTGCCGGCAGATGTTGTTGGTACTATGATCTATAATATGAAGGTGAATGATTTCAGTATTAAGAAAGGGCCAATTTTCGCAAATTTTGTACTTGCAGATGAGATCAACCGTGCACCCGCTAAAGTGCAATCGGCTTTACTGGAAGCAATGCAGGAAAAGCAGGTGACCATAGGGGATGAAACCTTTATCCTTGATAAGCCATTTTTAGTAATGGCTACGCAAAACCCAGTAGAACAGGAAGGAACCTATCCTTTACCAGAAGCGCAAGTGGACAGGTTTATGCTGAAAACAGTCATAAACTATCCTCAAATGGCCGAAGAGCAACTAATTATTCGGGCAAATCTTAAAGGCGGATTCGAAAAAGTGAATCCTGTGGTAGATCTTGAACAGATCCTGAGAGCACAAAGTGCAGTTAGGGATGTGTATATGGATGAAAAGATCGAGAAATATATCCTGGATATCGTTTTTGCTACACGTACTCCGGAAAAATATAATCTTGAAGATATAAAACCTTTGATCAGCTTTGGAGCCTCTCCTCGTGGTAGTATCAACCTGGCCGTAGCTTCTAAATGTTATGCCTTTATTAAACGTAGAGGTTATGTGGTGCCAGAAGATGTTCGTGCAGTTGTACATGATGTATTGCGTCACAGAATAGGCATTACCTATGAAGCCGAAGCCGAAAACATTACTTCAGAAGATCTTATCAATAAGATCGTGAACGAGATTGAAGTACCGTAACAATTAGCAATTATCAATTACCAATGATCAAATAAACTAGTGTTTATTGATCTTTGTTTATTGTTTATTGAAAAAGATGGATACAAAGGAACTCCTTAAAAAAGTAAGAAAGATAGAGATCAAGACCCGCAGACTGAGCGATCATGTCTTTGGGGGTGAATATCATTCTACTTTTAAAGGAAGGGGAATGACCTTTAGCGAGGTTAGACAGTACCAGTTTGGTGACGACGTTAGAAGTATAGATTGGAACGTGACGGCCCGTTATAATGAACCTTTTGTAAAAGTATTCGAAGAAGAGCGGGAGCTAACCATGATGTTGATGGTAGATGTTTCAGGTTCAGAAATGTTTGGTACCCAGGAACAGTTCAAAAAAGAGGTCATTACAGAAATAGCGGCTACTCTTGCTTTTTCAGCGACCAAGAACAATGATAAGATAGGTTTGATGATGTTCTCAGACCGTATAGAATTATATATTCCGCCTAAAAAAGGAAGGTCACACGTTCTTCGAATAATCAGAGAATTACTGGAATTTAAACCAGAAGGTAAGAATACTGATATTGCCGGAGCTCTGAAATATCTATCTAATGTCATGAAAAAGAAAGCGATCGTTTTTCTGCTTTCAGATTTTATGGCAGATGATTACCAGCATACCTTAAAGATCGTTGCGGGAAAACATGATCTTACCGGAATCAGGGTTTTTGATAAAATGGAACAGACCATTCCAAACCTTGGGATAGTGCAGATGCAGGATGAGGAAACCGGGGAATATGTTACCGTAGATACAGGTTCCAAGGCGGTGCGCAGGTCGTATTCAAACTATTTTCATGACCGCGTGAATTACTTTCATCAAAGTTTTTCGGTAAGTGGAGCAGGAACTATTAATAACAGGACCGATGAAAGCTATGTAAAAAAATTACTGGGCTATTTTAAAAGAAGGGCATAAAAGAAAAATGTTTAGAAACCTTACACACACATATTCAACTTTAAATATCTCAGGTGGCCTGGGATTTCTATTTTTTATATGCGCGTTATTGGTGGGCAATTCTGCTGAAGCTCAATCCCAGGTTTCAGCAAGTATAGATTCCACCACGATCAAGATCGGGGAACAGATCAAATACCAGATCGAGGTTAAGACAGATCCTGAAGACCTGGTGGTTTTTCCAGAAGGCGAAACCTTTTCTCCTCTAGAATTAGTCGAATCCCTGGATGCAGATACGCTACGTGAAAATGGTAATTACAGGCTGTTAAAGGAATATTTCCTTACCAAGTTCGATTCTGGAAAATATGTGATCCCCAGGCAGGAAGTTATCATTGCAAGCAGTTCCTATTTTACAGATTCCATTGCCGTTGAGGTGAACGATGTGGTGGTAGATACTACCAAACAAAAACTATATCCCATAAAACCATCTGTTGAGGTTCCACCGGGATTCAGAATTCCAGATTGGGTATGGTGGTTACTGGGAATTTTCCTTATAGCCGGCCTGGTGGCATTTTTGATCATCAGGAAAAGGAAAAAGGATGCTCAGGAAGCGGAGTTACCGCCTTATGAAGAGGCGATGGCCGAATTACAGAAACTGGATCAGGCGCAGTACCTGGAAAAACGAGAGATAAAGGAATATTACTCTCAACTTAGTTTTGCCGTCCGTAAATACCTGGACAGGAAGATCTATGATCACGGTCTGGAAAGAACTACAAATGAATTGATCCTTTACCTTGAAGATCAAAAACGCCAGGGAAAACTGAATCTTAGCGATGAGACAATAAGGGATTTTGAAAGAATATTGAAGCGTGCAGATCTTGCTAAATTTGCACAGTCTAAACCAGATGTGATAACGGCTAAGGAAGATCGGTCAAAAACACAACATGTAATAGATGATCTAAGAGCTTCGGTACCTGAACCAACCGAGGAAGAACTACTACAGGATGAAGCTTTCCGGGAAGAACAGGCCAGGAAAAGAAAAAAACGCCGTGTTATTCTTGGTGTTTTGGCCGGGATTGTAGTGATAATAATAGGTGTGACAGCACTTATCGCCACAAAAGGTTATACTTACGTTAAGGATACTTATTTAGGTCATCCAACGAAAGAATTGCTGGAAGGTGAATGGATTAGAAGTGAATACGGTAACCCATCTGTAGCCGTAACGACACCTGAAGTTCTTGTGCGTGGCGAGATAGATATGCCACAGGATGTGCAGCAAATGATGGTAGGTTCAGAGACCTTTATCTATGGTAGCCTGCTTAGTAATTTCTATGTGACCCTAAGCACTATCAAATTCAAAGGAGAGGTGAACTTCGATGCTAAAAAGGCCATCGATGGAATTTACACCAATCTTGAAGCTCAGGGTGCACGGAATATAATAATGAAACAGGAGGATTTCACCACGGTTAACGGCACCGAGGGAACCAAGATATTTGGTACCCTGGAGGCTGAAAACCCTGTAACCGGTGAATCGATCCCAAATGAATATCAGATCCTGAATTTTGCTGAAAAAGGAGGGTTTGAGCAGATAATGGTCATTTATAACGAAAATGACCAGTATGCCAAAGAGATCACTCAGCGTATAATTAACTCGGTAGAAATTAATAACCTGAACGAATAATGTTTGCTAATTTCACATTTGAAAATCCAGAATTTTTCTGGTTGTTCCTGCTGCTTCCGCTGGCAATAGCCTGGTATGTGTGGAAACGAAATAAGCAAACTGCCGAATTAAAAATATCCACTACCAAAGGATTCGAAGTCAAGTCGGGGTTTTTACCAAAATTAAGACCTGTACTTTTCCTGCTGCGCTTATTGGCTCTGTCCTTCATCATTGTAGCCATGGCCAGGCCGAGGACAGTTGATGTTTCTACAGAAACCAGCAGTTCACAGGGGATAGATATCGTAATGGCGATAGATGTATCAGCCAGTATGCTGGCGAGAGACCTGCAGCCAAACAGATTGGACGCTCTAAAAGCGGTGGCAGAAGAATTCGTAAAAGACAGGCCTGGAGATCGTATCGGGCTGGTGGCTTACGCTGGAGAGAGTTTCACTAAAACTCCTATAACCAGTGATAAAACGATTGTACTTAATGCTCTGGAAGATATTGAATATAACAATGTACTTGAAAATGGTACGGCAATTGGATCTGGATTAGCTACCGCGGTAAACAGGCTAAAAGACAGTGAAGCAGAAAGTAAGGTCATCATTCTGCTTACAGATGGAGTTAATAATTCAGGTTTTATAGATCCCAATACCGCCAGTGAACTTGCGGTTGAATTCGGGATTAAGGTTTATACCATTGGAGTTGGTAGTAACGGGATGGCTCTTTCCCCAATAGCTATGTCTCCTGGTGGAAGAATTCAGTTTGGCCGCGTGCAGGTAGAGATAGATGAAGAACTTTTAAAAGATATCGCCACCTCTACCGGAGGAAAATATTTCAGGGCTACAGATAATGAAAAGCTTGAGGAGATCTATAATGAGATCGATTCACTTGAAAAAACCGAAATTGAAGAATTCAGATATTACAATTATGATGAGAAATACAGGCCACTGATTCTGTTTGCTGGGATTCTGTTATTATTCGAAATATTATTAAGACTCACCCTATTCAGAAGTTTTATATAGAATGTTTGTACTGGAAGAAAAAATATGGTTTTGGTTATTGCTGGTGATCCCGGTGATCATCGTGTTGTTCCTTATTTTTATTTTCTGGCAGAACAGGACCCGGAAGAAATTTGCCAGCAGCAATCTTTTAAAACACCTTGCACCTAACCGTTCGCGCTCCAAGCCGGTCATTAAACTGATCCTGGTATTGCTGGCGATGGCCAGTCTGGTGGTGGCCCTGGTAAATCCCAAGATGGGAACTAAGCTGAAGACCGTAAAAAGGGAAGGGGTTGATATAGTTTTTGCGATAGATGTCTCTAAAAGTATGGATGCTGAAGATATCGCGCCAAGCAGAATTGAAAAGTCCAAACAGCTGGTTAGCCAGATCCTTAGTAATCTGGGAAGTGACCGGGTTGGGATAATCGCCTATGCCGGTGGCGCCTATCCGCAATTGCCAATAACTACCGATTATTCGGCCGCGAGGATGTTCCTGCAGGCGTTAAATACAGATATGATCTCTTCTCAGGGGACTGCCATTGGAGATGCTATAGAACTGGCTACAACCTATTATGATGATGAGCAGCAAACCAATCGTGTATTGTTCATTATTAGCGATGGTGAAGATCATGAGGGTAATGTGGAGGAGATTACGGAACAGGCTTCAGAAATGGGCATCCGTATTTTTACTATTGGAGTGGGGTCCGAAAAAGGAGGTCCTATTCCTATTAAACGAAATGGAGTTGTACAGAACTATAAAAAAGATAACCAGGGAGAAACGGTTATTACTAAACTGAATCCGCAAACCCTCAAAGAAATAGCAGATGCTGCCAAGGGGAGTTATATTCAAGGGAATGTAACTACTGAAGTGGTAGATAAAGTCACTGAAGAATTACAGAATATTGAGAAAACTGAATTCGAGGCGAAACAATTTGCCGATTTTAAATCTCATTTTCAGTTGTTCCTGGGAATAGCTTTGGCATTATTATTTCTTGATATCTTTGTACTTGAGCGTAGTACGGCCTGGCTGCGTAAACTGAATCTTTTTAATGAACGAAAGAAGAAAGGAGCGAAAGATGCATCAAAATAAATGTCAAAATGTCATTTTAACCGGTCTGTTGCTGCTTTTTGGTTTTCTTGGGGTGAATGCCCAGGAAAAGCCCGAAAAGCTCACTAAAGAATCTAATAGATTTATTGCTGAAGCACAGGAGGCCTTATCTGAAAATGATTTTGCCAGTGCAGAGGCTTCCTATAGAAAAGCTATCGCGAAAGATCCTAATAACACTACGGCTAAATATAATATGGGCAACCTGTATTATGCCAAGGAGAAATCTTTGAATGCAGAAGAAAGATTAAAGGCTGCCGCGGAAATTGCCGCAACAAAAACAGAAAAACATCGTATTTATCATAATCTTGGTAATTCTTATATGCAACAAAAGAACTACCAGGGAGCGGTAGATGCCTTTAAAAATGCCTTGCGTAACGATCCAACGGATGAAGAGACCAGGTATAACCTTGCGTTAGCTAAGAAAATGCTGGAGAAAGAGCAGCAAAATCAGGAAGGTAATCAGGATCAGAATAAGCAGGACGAAAATAATAAGGACAAGAATCAGGATCAGCAGAATAAAGACCAGAACCAGGATGGTGAAGGTGGTGAAGAGGAAAAAGAGGATCAGAAACCTAAGGACGAAGGCGAGAACGAAAAAGATAAAAAAGAAGGCGATCAAAACGAAGATAAGCAGAAAGATCAGGGAGAAGGAGAGAATAAAGATCCTAAAGAAGGAGACAAGGAAAAGCAGCAACAGCAGCGACCAACCCAGGGACAGTTATCTCCACAACAGATCCAGAGCTTGCTTGAGGCCATGAATAACGAAGAGAAAAAAGTTCAGGATAAAATAAACGCTGAAAAAGCGAAAGGTGTCAAAACGAAAACAGATAAAGACTGGTAACATTTTTGATGTTTAATAGACAAAGAAATGAGCTTATAGGAGGAAAAAGATGAAATTGAAGTATTTAATTTTAAGTTTTTTATTGTGTGCTTCCGGGATCATTCAAGCCCAGGTGAGGTTTGAGGCGAAGGTGAGCAGAGAAAAGCTGGGAATTAATGAACGGCTAAGAGTAGATTTCGAAATGAACGAGGATGGCGATAACTTCAACCCGCCATCCTTCGATGGTTTCACCGTTGTTGGTGGACCCAATCAAAAAATAAGTACGAGTATCCTGAACGGAAGAATGGAATACTCCAAAACCTATAGTTTTTACCTTCAGCCTAAGAAAATTGGTAATCTAACCATTGGTCAGGCTGAAATTATCATAGACGATAAGACCTATAAAACTTCTCCACTTAAAGTAGAGATCACTTCTGCAGTAGATAAGCCTACAGACGGTGATAATACTGAAATGATCGCAGAAGATAACCTGCACCTTGTGGCCGAGGTTTCAAAAGGCAATCCATACCTGAATGAAGCAATTACCGTGGTATATAAGCTTTATGTGAGTCCGCGGGTGAGCGTTAGCAACTGGCGGGAACTGGATAGTCCTAAGTATAACGATTTCTGGAGTCAGAGTATAGACATCCAGCAATTAAGGGTTGAAAACGGCGAATATGATGGGGAGCCATATAGATATGTGGTTTTAAGAAAGACCATTCTTTACCCACAGAAAACGGGTGAACTGAATATTGAACCATTAACTCTTTCTATTGCGGTAGATGTCCCAAGCGAGAGAAGAGATATTTTTGGAAGCAGGATCTATAAAACCGTAAATAAAACGGTCGCCGCTAATAATAAGAAGATCAATGTTAAGCCATTACCTGCCGGGAAACCAGCAGATTTCACCGGTGCCGTAGGGAAATTCGATTTCAATGTTACTGCGAGTAAAAATGAGCTGAATGCAGGAGAGAGCCTTCAGGCAAAAGTAGAAGTTAGAGGAAACGGGAACCTGAAATTATTTGATCTTCCAGAACTTACCGCTCCGCCTTCTTTAGAGATGTATGACCCTGAGCGAAGGGAGAATGTTAATACCAATCTCAATGGAATGCAGGGAAGTATTTCTCAAACCTATACCGTAGTACCAACGCAAAAAGGGAAATATCCCCTGCCTGCATTATCATTTTCATATTTTGATCCTTCTTCAGAAACCTATAAGACAAAGACCTCTGAAGAGATACTTATTAATGTTAACCGTGGGCCATTGGCAGGAAATGAACCTTCAGGCATGTCTGGAGTTAATAAACAGGCCGTTGCGATCGAGGGAGGACAATTCAGATTCATTAAACTTAATACAAATCTTAAGCCTATAAACAGTAGTGATTTTCTGGGATCGGTAGCATTCTGGGGAGCATTGGTGCTTCCTCTTGCAGCAATTCCGTTGTTCATCTTATTCGGAAAGAAGAGAGAGCAGAGAGCGAATGATGTTAGGGGGAACAGGATCAGGAAAGCTGATAAACTTGCCAGGAAATACCTCTCTGAAGCTAAAAGAAACCTGGGAGGTCAAAAGGAATTCTATTTGTCTCTGGAACGTTCTATGCATAATTACCTTAAAGCAAAACTAAGTATCCAAACCAGCGAAATGAGCAAGGAAAGGATACAGGCCCTGCTTGATGAGAAAGGGGTTGATGATCAAACAAGATCAGAATTTATTTCCCTGTTAGAAAGCTGTGAATATGCCAGGTATACACCGGCGTCTTCAGATACGATGCAGCATGACTATGATAAAGCCGTAAGTGTAATTTCAACTCTTGATAAACAACTATAGTGATGAGAAAGTTGATCCTATTATTTACGTTACTATCCAGTTTTTGCGGTTTCTCTCAGAGTGAGGAACTTTTTGAAGAAGCTAATTCAGCTTATCAAACCGGTGATTATCAAAATGCCATCCGTGTTTACGAAGAGATTATAGATAATGGCGAGGCTTCTGCTGAGCTATATTATAACCTGGGGAATGCTCATTATAAGTTAAACCAGGTGGCGCCCAGTATCTATTATTTTGAAAAAGCTCTCCAGCTGGATCCAACAGATGAGGATATTCAAAACAATATAGAATTTGCCCGAAATATGGCCATAGATGATATTGAAGCCGTAGAACAGACTGGGTTTGAACAATGGTTCAACGGGTTGATCTCTGCCTTCAGCTATTCTACCTGGGCAGTTGTGGCTATCCTTTTCTCTGTACTTTTTGTAATATTCTTCCTTCTATATTACTTTTCTTATAAACCACTTTATAAAAGGCTTCTTTTTGGAGGGGCTATGCTAAGCGTATTGCTTTGCATACTTTCAGTAGTGTTTGCTTTTCAGCAACAATCTTATGTTCAGGATAATCAGTACGCCATTATTTTTGGCGAAGAGGTAGAAGTTAGAGAGGAACCCAATCTTAGGGGTGATGCTAGCTTTGAGCTTCATGAAGGCACGAAAGCAAAAGTTCTGGAAGATTATCAGGAATGGTCTAGAATAGAACTTGCTAACGGCGCACAGGGCTGGGTGAAAAATTCTGCTATAAAGAAATTATAGGTATTCTTTACATTCATTTTCCATAGGGATGGTCTAAGTTTTTTAGATGTTCTAGAAAAACCCTATTTTTGATACCGTGAAGAAATTTGTTTATATACTTTCTTTTTTGTTTATCAGCTTTCTGTTTACACCAAGCGTAGTTGCTTTGTTAGACAGGAATGTTGATATTTCTATTGCATATAATGTAAATGAAGAAGAGAGTTCTTCTAAGAACCAGATCTCATTCGAATACAATATCGAAGAGATGGATTCTAATTATGAAAGCATACATTTTCTCCAGATAAGAAAAACAGACGGGCATTATTACAAAGAAAATGTCTATGATGTATGTCTTACAGTTTCCTCCCCCCCTCCAAAATTAGCATAATACAATTCGTTTCTACAGATCAATGTAGCTGATCTCTAATAGTATCCCTTTTTCTGTGGATAACTCAGCATATTTTTTTAAAATAATTACAGTCGCAAAATTTCGTTCGACTGGATAAATATTAGTGTATTATGTTCAAACATCTTAATAAAGATTTTCCGGCAAGTATTGTCGTGTTTTTTGTTGCTATTCCTTTATGTTTAGGAATTGCATTAGCCAGTGGAGCTCCCTTATTTTCAGGATTAATAGCCGGTATAATTGGGGGTATCGTAGTAGGTGCTATTAGTGGTTCCAGTCTTGGAGTTAGTGGTCCTGCGGCAGGACTTGCAGCTATCGTACTTGCCGCAATTTCAAAATTAGGATACGAGAACCTGTTACTTGCGGTAGTGATTGGTGGTGCTATCCAGATTGTTTTTGGATTGCTCAAAGCAGGTATTATTGGATATTACTTTCCAAATAGTGTTATTAAGGGGATGCTTACAGGTATCGGGATCATTATTATCCTGAAACAGATCCCACACTTTTTTGGTTACGACGGAGATCCCCAGGGCGACTGGGCCTTTTTTCAGGTAGATGGAGAAAATACCTTTTCTGAGTTATTTAATGCGCTGAATAATATTAGCCCGGGAGCTACACTTATTGCTGTTATTGGTATGACCATCCTTGTACTCTGGGAGGCGGTGCTTTCTAATAAAGGTAAATTCTTTAAACTAGTTCAGGGGCCTTTGGTAGCAGTAGCTGTTGGTATAATATATTATCTTTTAACCAGAGATTCTGAAACCTTTGGAATTTCTGCAGATCATCTTGTAAATGTTCCTGTACCAGATAGTTTCGATTCGTTTGTAGGTCAGTTTACTCTGCCTTCGTTTGAAATGATAGGTACTATGGAGATCTGGATCACTGGTTTTACCATTGCGTTGGTAGCCAGTCTTGAAACTCTATTATGTGTAGAGGCAACAGATAAACTGGATCCTCATAAGAGAACCACACCAACTAACCGTGAGCTTTTCGCTCAGGGAACAGGTAACTTAATGTCTGGTATGGTTGGGGGATTACCAATTACACAGGTGATCGTTAGAAGTTCAGCGAATATCCAATCTGGAGGACAAACAAAAATGTCGGCGATCCTACACGGATTCTTACTGTTGATTTCTGTGGTTATCATCCCAAATATCCTTAATTATATTCCACTTTCAGTATTGGCAGCGATCCTTTTCCTTGTTGGATATAAACTTGCCAAGCCGGCATTATTTGTACAGATGTATAAGGCTGGATGGAAGCAATTCGTTCCGTTCATGGTTACGATTGTAGGTATCATATTTGGAGATCTATTAATAGGAATAAGCCTTGGACTTATAGTTGGAATCGTTGTAATCCTGATAAAAAGTTACCAGAATTCTTACTTCCTTCATATCGAAAATGTGGAAAACGGTGGTAAGACCGTAAAGATGAGATTGGCAGAAGAGGTGACTTTTATTAACAAAGGTGCCATTCTAAAAGAGTTGAATAATCTTGAAGAGAATTCTTATCTTATTATGGATGTCACTAAGACGAGATATCTCGATCGAGACATTATCGAAATTCTAGATGATTTCAAAATTAAGGCCGCAGAGAAGAATATTGATATAAAAATAATTTCTGAAAGAGGGACCGTAGAAAATCCGGAGAGTTATCTGCAATTTTTTGAATTAGATAAAAAACCAGCTTAAATTGAAAACGGAAAAATTAGAGAGTTTTCTTTCTAATTGATAAATAAAATAAAATAGTATGATCAAAGAGATAATAAATAAAGAAAAACAGGATAAACTAACTCCAGATTCAGTATTGATGGATCTTATGGCTGGGAACAAAAGGTTCACAGAACATAAGATGCATGAAAGGGATTATAGTTCGCAAATTGAAAAAACAAGTGGCGGGCAATGGCCGCAAGCTGTAATTCTTGGGTGTATAGATTCAAGAGTTGCCGTAGAGACCGTTTTTGATCAGGGAATCGGAGATATATTCGTAGCTCGGGTGGCAGGAAATTTTGAGAATACCGATATTCTAGGAAGTATGGAATATTCCTGTAAGGTTGCCGGTAGCAAATTAGTAATGGTGCTGGGTCATGAAGGATGTGGTGCTGTAAAAGCTGCCTGTGACAATGTAGAACTTGGTAATATAACACACCTGTTAAGCAATATTAAGCCGGCTGTAGAGGCAACTGAAACCGATGGTGAAAGAAGTTCAAAGAACAATTCTTTTGTTGCCGGTGTTGTGGAAAACAATGTTAAGTTAACCATGAACAGGATCAGGGAAAAAAGCCCTATCCTAAAGGAAATGGAGGAAAATGGAGAAATTAAGATCGTAGGAGGAGTATATTCTATCTCTACGGGAAAAGTTACTCTGCTTTAAGAAATAACAATTAAGATCAAGAATTATCCGGGTGATGGCTAAAGCTATTTCCCGGATTTCTTATTTTATAGAAAGATGATCTTCCTCATCATCATTCAAAAGATCTCGTTCTTTTACCTGTTTAATGATGGAGGGAAGTATCACTGGTGCAATTTCTTCTACCGGTTCATAAAGGACAGATTCTTCCAGGGTCTGGTCTTCTACAATTTCGATCTGCTCATTAGTTGCTTTAAAGAACATAATGATCACACTGGCAATAAAGGCAGATTTAATCAATCCGAATACTCCGCCCAGAAGTTTGTTTACTATCCCAAGGGCTGCAAAACCAGCCACTTTGGTCAGCATTTTTCCGGCAAGAGAAACGAGAAATACTATGACGATAAAAGTGATGGCGAAACCAGCCAGATTTATATACCTGGCTTCCCAGTTTACATGGTTAGATAGAAAATCACCAACAAACTGGGAAAAGTGAATGGCGCCATAAATTCCAGCGACAATTCCGACCAAAGAGGCGAGTTCTGCCAGTAATCCTCTAAAAAAGCCTCGTACTAATCCATATAAAAGTACCAGACTTAAGATAATATCCACGGTATTCATAAATCAAATATAATAATTATTAAATCTAGATGGTATCTTTGCAATATGGCAAGAGACGAACAATTAAAAGATAGATGGGAAAAGGTTCAGAAGAAACTTTCAGACCAGTTTGCAGATGGTGAAATAATGGAGCTGGATGCTATAATTTACCTTATTGGAGTACAGGAACTTGGGCAACCCCATCGCCGTTTTAAAAAGGATCACAAACTGGATCTAATGCATATAGCTATTTGCACTTTACTGGAGCCCTATGGTTATTATGAATTCGATTTTTATGATGATGAGGGCTGGCCGCATTTTAAGATAAAGGAGCAATTACCTACACTGAAGGCAGGAGAACAATCTGTGTTAATGAAAGAAGCTATAGTGCAATATTTTATGGAAAAGGAATATATTTCATAAATGAATCTGTGCCCTTTTATACTTACTATTCCCCGGGACAGCGGGCCCATATATCAGGAGACATTAGCCGGAAGGCTGCCGGTGGAACCGTTTAATACTTACAGCAATATTTTATTTTTATTGATCATTATCTACTTTTCTTTAAAAGTCTATAAAGATTATAAAAACCATAGATTTCTAGCCTGGAGCCTCCCGGTTCTATTCCTGGGATTTATAGGAGGCACGGTTTACCATGCCACGCGAAGTCATGATATATGGATGTACATGGACTGGTTGCCAATTGTGATACTTTGCCTGGCAGTGTCGGTCTATTATGCGGTAAAGTTGCGGGTTAGTAAGAAAAAAAGGCTTTTGTTGATATTGGTAATATTATTCCTGGTTTTTGGAGTACGGTTAATTCCATTATCGCCACATGTAAAAACTTCAGTAGGTTATATTGCAACCGTGGTAGGTTTACTGCTACCAATAATTACCTATTTCTATACGACCAAACTCCATCACTGGGGTTACGTACTATTAGCATTTTTGAGTTTTGGTTTAGCCATAAGCTTCAGGATACTGGACAATTTCGTGTATATCATTCCTATGGGCACGCACTGGCTTTGGCATATCTTCGGGGCAGTATCAGTATTTTTCCTGATGAATTATATCTATAATGATAAACTTACCCCGTTGGAGGTTTCTTCAGATAAATAGAAAATACAATAAGGCCTTAAAAGGGGAGGTTTAGCTCTAAATTTTATTAAATTTGCGCTTCCGAAACGAAATCACCTATGATCGATAAAATTAAAGGACATATCGCTGATGTTGAAAGCTTTAATGCTAAAACAAAAGACAAGATCGAAGCATTCCGAATAAAATATCTTGGTAAAAAAGGTATTTTGAATGAGTATTTTGCTGAATTCAAAAATGTTCCTAATGAGGAAAAGAAGGCTTTTGGACAGGCTATAAATGAATTGAAGACGGCGGCTCAGGAAAAAGTGAATACTTTAAAAGAGGAGCTTGAAAATAGCCAGGAAGAAAAAGGGGTTTACGGGGATCTTTCCAGGCCGGGAGAACCAGTTGAAATAGGTTCACGTCACCCGATATCAATCGTGAAGAATCAGATCACAGAGATCTTTTCGAACATAGGTTTTAATGTTTCTGAGGGACCTGAGATGGAAGATGACTGGCATAACTTTACTGCTTTGAACCTTCCGGAATATCATCCTGCGAGGGATATGCAGGATACTTTCTTTATTCAGACAGATCCTGATATTTTACTAAGAACCCATACCTCATCGGTTCAGGTAAGATACATGGAAGAAAATAAGCCGCCTATCAGGACGATCTCTCCGGGAAGAGTTTTCAGAAATGAGGCAATTTCAGCAAGATCACATTGTATTTTCCACCAGGTGGAAGGTTTGTATATAGACAAGGATGTTTCTTTCGCAGATATGAAGCAAACCATCCTTTATTTCACCAAGCAGTTGTTCGGAAAATCCAAGATAAGGTTAAGACCTTCTTATTTTCCATTTACTGAGCCGAGTGCTGAGGTTGATGTTTACTGGGGTCTTGAGACTGAAACAGATTACAGGATCACTAAAGGAACCGGGTGGCTGGAGATCATGGGCTGCGGAATGGTAGATCCAAACGTATTGAGAAATTGTAATATAGATCCTAAAGAATATTCTGGTTTCGCTTTTGGAATGGGAATAGAAAGGATCGCGATGCTATTATACCAGATAGAGGATATCCGTATGTTCTATGAAAATGATATTCGTTTTCTTGAGCAATTTAAATCGGCGCTGTAATGACTAATTATGGCGTCTTAATTTTAGCTATCATTATACTTGGCGTCATTATCTATGTCACTTTCGTTATCGCACTTATTAAAATCACTTTAGGCCTTATTTTACTTGCTGTATCTGCAGTTGGCCTATGGTTTCTATGGCAGAAAATAAAAAAGAAAGCTGAAGATAAATTTTGAAAAAGGATATTGAGATACCAGAAGTTAAGGATGTGCACGTTGCCGCGGTAAAGGTCTTCAATGAAGAATTCGAAGCCTATGAATGGAATGTGTATTTAATTAATGATACCGGTGCGCCTCTGGAAATGGTTCTTATAGTTTCTAAGGGATTTGATAAGAAAAGAGAAACTTCGCTAATGCGTCACAAGATCGAAGTATTGCCGTCAAAAAGCTTTGCGAAGGTCGAGTATTTGCAGGATGATGTTCTCCAATTGAACAATGAATTTAAGGTTACTTATTTTCAAGGTTCAAAAATGATGGAAAAGACCTTTCTTTTTAAGCCGAATACAATTAAAGAAAGTACTTCCGCCGAAATTCCAATTATCCCGGAAAAAGGAATATTAGCTAAATAGATAAAAGGTTAGAAATAAAAAAAGCCCCGGGATACTTTCCGGGGCTTTTTCATTGAAATAGATTAACCGAATCTAATCAAATTTATTATTAAGGTCTTCAAATTCTCCTATCACTTCGCCACCACTATTAATCTTCACATCACCGGCAACGTAGATCTTTGAATTTTCACCAACGAATTCCAATACTCCTTCACTAGCAATAATAAGGTCTCCGTGAATTTCTATTACTCCTTCTATTCTGAAAGAACTCTTTGCATTGATCACAAGATTCTCAGATGATTTCTTATTCCCAAGTTTAAAGTTTCCAGACATATTAAGCGCGGAATCACTGCTTAAATTGGCGCTCTTCTCGATCAGCAGATCACCACATACGTTGAGGGTACCATTAACGTTAAGATGTTTCAGGTTAATTAGTCCGCTGTAAGAAGCTTCAACACCAGAGGGGATATTTAAGTTCTTATCACCGGTATAGAGGTCATATTCTGAACAATTAAGGAAGCTAGCTGTCTCATTATCTAATATTGGAGCTATAACCTTCAGGATCTTTAAGCCGGTTCCTGAGGCTACATAAATATATTCTCCTTTTGCCTGTACAAAATTCGCGCTTCCCTGTATCTCGGCGATACCTTCGGCCACAGGATTTAAGCTTTCACCTAGTTTAATGATATCCAGACCGGCTCCGCCGTTTGCCATATAAATAAAGTTACCATCTGTAGATACTGCGTTGGTCACTTTATCTTCAGGATTAATTTCTGAAGCATCAGGATGTAGTCTTAATGGAAGGCTGGCAATTTTTGCTCCAGCTTCGAAATTGTAAATTCCTGCACCCTGCGATCCTTCAGAAACCAAAATATTATCACCATACCAGGCGATGGTTCTTTTAGATTCTGCCGTTAATGGAGCAGTGGCAATTTTGGAATTAAGAACGAATTCTTCGTTTACTGTAAAATTCAGAAGTCCGTCAACTCCGCTGAGCACAGCCAGAGTATTATTATTTAGAGCAGCATATCTAAGATCTCCAAGCTCGTCAGTATAAAGACCATCAAAAGCGGTTAAGGCTCCAGGATATTCTAATTTAGTGATCGCCCCAGCATCTCCACTTACTGAAATTGCATAACCATTGTAAGGCAGAATATGCACCCCTGCATTACCGGTATTACCAAAATCAAGGTTGTAATTAACATCTACTCTAATATCTGTTGCTTCTCTTACTAAAGTAGAAGGGAGGTTACCATTTTCAAGGTTAAAATAGGCCAACATAGTATGTTGTCCAGTGCCCCGATTGTTTTTTGCAGAAGCCCCAGTTATTACTAGTTGATCATTAGCGTCTACAAACAGAGAGTTTATATCAGCAATTGAAGTAGTCATTCTGTTTACTAACACCGGGCTGTACTTGTCCTGGATGTTTATTACATCTACAGCACCAAGGTAAGTAGCACCTTCTTTATTGTAGGACACATAGGCAAAATTTCCTTTTACGTCTACATGAGTTGCACGTAAGGTAGTTCCATCAACAATTGGTGGCTCCACGAAGGCGATCTGTTCTATCCCGAAAACCGAGGCTGCTTCTGCACCTCTGGTGATATTTATATTTGCTACACCAATAACTCCGGTCTCATTGAAATTGATAGCTCCTTGCAATTCAGAAGCGTCTCTGGAGATTTTGAAATCCTGTGCAGGATTATCTGGGGCAGGACTGTCTTTCTCACAAGATGTGAAAATTAATGCCGAAAACAGGCTTAATGCAAGTAATCTTTTAAACATAAATATTTTAGATTTGGTATTTGGACGGCTAAAAATAGTAATTAGGCCGGGATAATAACTATAAACTCTTTAAACGGCAGGACTATTCGATAAAGTGTAAGAAAAGACGTATAGGAAAATTCTTTCCAATAAAAAAGGCCGGTCATTGACCAGCCTTTTTTCTCTATTTATGTAAGTAGAATTATTTTATTTTATTGGAAACATCAGTGAAGTCACCGTTAATTATCGCTTTCTTAGCGATCTTAACTTTTCCAAGAACTTCGATAGAGTCATCCTCTCCAAGGAATTCCAAAGTTGCACCTTTCTTTAATACCAGGTCACCTTCTATGGTTATTTTTCCCTGTACAGTTAAATGACCACCGTAGATCACGGTTACATCTCCACCAATCCAGGCGTCTCCACCAAGGTTAAGAACTCCGGCATAGTTAATACCGATATTTTCTTCTACCTTAAATGTACCACAAATGTTAAGCTGGTCATTTAAAGCAAGACTGGTAAGTTCGATCTCTCCGTGATAGGATTGCGGTTCGTCCTCAAAAACTGTTAGTTCTTCAGGCCCATGATAGTGAACATAAGTGTCACAATCTGCCAGTGAACCGGCAAAAGTTCCGGCATCGTGCAGTCGGTAACCATCGATCTCAGAATCTCCCCCAACAATAAGTGGAATATGCAATTTGTTTGCATCATGAGGTTTTTCTTTTTCAGAATTCTGAATTTCCAGCACTTCTTCAGGATTTTCTGAAGAAACATCAGATTGACAGGAAGTGAAACCCAAAGCGGCAATTAAGGCCAGGCCTAAATAGTTAGTTTTCATAAGATTGGTTCATTAGATTTGATAAAGTAAATGTAATATTAAAATCCATAACTTTAACAAAAAAATCGCCGAAAAGTTTATTATCAGGTTGTTATAGGCTAAAAAAGTAGGAAAAAACTTATAGCTAATCTAATTTGTCAACCAGTTTATTGAATACTTTCTTAGGATTCTTTCCTTCATAAAGTATAGCATAGACGGCATTGATTATAGGAGTTTTTGCGCCTTTTTCTTTATTTATTTTGTAAGCGCTTTCCGTAGCATAGTAGCCCTCAGCGATCATACTCATTTCCATTTGAGCACTTTTCACCGTATATCCCTTACCAATCATATTCCCAAACATACGGTTACGACTAAATACAGAATATCCCGTAACCAGAAGGTCTCCGAGGTATGCGGAGTCATTGATATTCCTTTTCATCTTATGTACTTTCTTAATGAATTTCTTCATTTCCCGAATGGCATTGCTCATAAGTACGCTTTGGAAATTATCTCCATAACCAAGCCCGTGGGCGATTCCCGCAGCAATAGCATAAATATTCTTTAAAACCGCAGCGTATTCCGTTCCAATTACATCATCGCTTATTTTACAGGTGATATAATCACTGCCCAAATAACCAGCAACGATCTCAGCCTTTTTTTCATCCTGGCAGGCGACGGTTAAATATGATAGTCTTTCCAGAGCAACCTCTTCTGCGTGACAGGGTCCGGTTAGGATCCCTATATTTTCCATAGGTACGTCAAAGTATTCATTGAAATGTTCTCCAACGATCAAACTTGTTTCGGGAACTATTCCTTTTATAGCAGAAAAAACTACTTTGTCTTTTAGCGGAATCGTCAAATTATCTAGCTCGCGCTTTAAAAATGCAGAGGGAATGGCAAAAATTATATATTCTGAAGCTTCTACAACTTCATTAATGTCATTGCTAAGATTAAGCTGATTATTGTCGAATTCTACCGAACTCAGATAATTAGGGTTGTGATCCTGTTTTTTGATATGCTCCAGTGCATAAACACTACGCATATACCAGTTCACCTCATCAAGGTTTTCACACAACATTTTTACTATAGCCGTGGCCCAACTACCACCACCAATAACACCAAAACTAGGAGCTTTATCCATATAATTCCATTCTCTTTTTCAAAAATAATCAAATTTACAGGGATATAAAGGTTTTCGCTTTATTTAGGTCGATTTGTTGAGAATTTGTCAATGAATTAATATTGGAACTTTAACATTATGAGCGGTAGATCCATGCAATCTAATAGAAACTGTCCCGTTATAGAATTGGTCTCCTTCAGATCTTTTCAGGGGAGACCTACTTAGTTTTTTTGGTTGGTTATTTAGTTGAAAAAACCGTTTCGCGAGAGGCGGTTTTTTTGATTTTGATTTGGGTTTTTTTGGAAAACTTTAGGACTGCTCACCACTAGAAAATAGTTTCACTTTTGTACATTTAGTAACTAACTACAAATCAACAATATGGGAATATTTTCATTTATTAAGGAAGCCGGAAAGAAAGTTTTTGGGATCGATAATTCTGATTCTAAGGAGGTTGGAGTTAAGGATGATCTTAAGCAAAATGAGAAGGCAGCAAGTAAACTCGAGCAAACTATTAAAGATCTGAACCTTAAAGCTGAAAATTTAAAAATACATATTGAAAATGATATGGCAGTGATATCAGGGAAGGCCCTGGACCAGGCTACTAGAGAAAAGATAATCCTGGTAGTAGGAAACTCTGAAGGTATTGCTCAGGTTGATGATAAGATGGATGTTCAAAATACCGAACCTGAAGCTGTTTTTCATACGGTTGAAAGAGGTGATACTCTCAGTAAAATATCAAAAGAACATTACGGAGATGCGAATCAGTATCCGTTGATCTTCGAAGCGAATAAACCAATGTTGCAGGATCCAGATAAGATCTATCCTGGGCAGGTACTTAGAATTCCGCCACTAGGCGATAAAAGATAAAATAACAAAAGACTGTTTGAGAATTTTGAGAATGTTACACTGAGAGCAGTCGACGTTCTAAAGCTTGTAGTTCCACAATGAAAAAAGTAGGTTCAATCAGCTAAAAAGAAGATTCAAAATAGATTTTTAAACAGTCTTTTACTTATTTATAAAAGTTCATTTGATCCATATACTCCCACACCTTTTCTGCTAGTAAAGGCCTTACATTCTTCAGATCCTTTATAGATTTTCTAATAAAAGTAGACGATATCTCCACGATGGGTGCATCTATCCTGTTTATTTTTGGATGTTCCTTATACCTGTCTGCAATTTCACCCTTAGCGATCCTTGGATAGACATAGATTTCATGATTCTCCAGGATTACATCAGAATTCTTCCATTTGTGGAAGTTCCGCAGGTTATCTTCTCCCATTATTAAACAAAAATCGTTCGTAGGGAATTTTTCCTGAAGATGAGCCAGGGTGTGTACAGTATAGTTTGGTTGCGGTAAACCAAATTCAATATTGCTCGGTTTTAATTTATCATAGCTTTCACAAGCCCTGTACACCATTTCCAGTCTATGGTGATTATCAAGGAGAGTGTTTTTCTTCTTGTGAGGATTGTGCGGAGTGACCACTAACCAAACCTCTTCCAGGTCTGAGTATTCAGCCATGTGATTGGCAATGATCAGGTGGCCGGTATGTATTGGGTTAAAAGTTCCAAAGAACAAACCTACCTTTCTATTCATTCCTTTGGTTTTTCAGCTCCAACATAATTAGATACAAGGCTATATGCTTCCTTCAAGGCCGTACCCAAATGATTGTTCTCTATAATGAAGTCGAACTGAGGCGCGGTAGCCAACTCAATGGATGCCTTTGCTACACGCATATTAATTTTATCGTCACTTTCGGTTTTCCTTTTCTTAAGGCGGATCTTTAATTCCTCGATACTAGGTGGCTTTACAAAGACGGCTAGCGTTCTATCTGGATAAATATGTTTAATATCCAGGCCTCCAACAACATCAATATCAAAAATAACGTGTTTGCCTTTGTTCCAGATACGCTCTACTTCGCTTTTCAATGTTCCGTAGAAATTATCACGGTAAACTTCTTCCCATTCCAGGAATTCATCATTTTTGATCTTTTGCTTGAAATCGCTTAAAGACAGAAAGTAATAATCTTTCCCATCTACCTCATTTCCTCTTGGTTCGCGTGAAGTCGCCGAAATGGAAAAATCCAGTTTCAATTCTTCATGCTTTAATAAGTGACGTACTATCGTGGTTTTCCCGGACCCGGAAGGAGCAGAAAAAACGATAAGTTTCCCTTCGCTCATTTAGAGTACATTTAGAATTTGTTCCTTAATTTTCTCCAGCTCATCCTTCATTTGCACCACCATCTGCTGCATGGGAGCATAATTAGATTTACTTCCTATCGTGTTGATCTCACGTCCAATTTCCTGGGAGATAAAAGCTAGTTTCCTTCCGTTGGAATCTTTGGAATCTAGAGTCTTCTGAAAGTAATCCAGGTGGTTGTCAAGTCTTACCTTTTCTTCGGTGATATCAAATTTCTCAATATAATAAACAAGCTCTTGCTCAAATCTGTTCTCGTCTACCTGTTCTTTGATCTCATCGATGCCTTTTCTAAGTCTTTCTCTCACGGCATCAACCCTGTCTGGATCTATTTTGATCACGTCATCTAGAAGGTTCTTGATGTTCGCAATTCTCATGCTAAGATCTTTTTCCAGCGCATTACCCTCATCGGTTCTAAAACCATTGATTTCGGTTAACGCATCCATAACAGCACCTTCAATAGCTTTGAATTCTTCATCGTCTATCTCATCCCTTTCGGTTTTTAGTGCATCTGGCATTTTCACAGCCATCTTCAGCAATTCTACCTCACTGGCATCTACTATATTTTTCAGTTGATCCATATAGTTCTTTACTACCTCGGTATTCACATTGGTAGATGTTTGCTCCCCGGTATATTCAACATAGATGGAAAGATCTACCTTGCCGCGACCTAAAGAATTTGAGATGATATTCCGAAGATCTAATTCCTTTTCCCTGTACTGAGACGGAATGCGAGCATTCAGGTCAAAATTCTTACTGTTCAGAGACTTTAGCTCTACAGTGATTTTCTTGTTGGGAATTTGAGTAACGCTTTTCCCGAAGCCTGTCATAGATTGAATCATGCCTGAATTTTAAAAGCTTGCGCAAAGATAATCAATTCTATAGCATCTCCAATTGAATGAGTAATTGATCGACGCTTAGAAAACAGAATTAATTATAGTGATTCAATGAATTCTACAGCTCTTTTTTCATGATAGTAGAGTGGAGCTCTGGTAACAAAACCAACATGCCCACCATATTTTGGAATTTCCAGATGAAGAAATTCAGAATTTTCTGCGATCTCTATAGGGTAACATTTCTGAGAAAGGAAACTGTCGTTTTCGGCATTGATCATTAAGGTAGGCTTTCTAATACCCTTTAAATAAACAAGGGCGCTGGTCTTTTTGTAATAATCAGCAGCATTCTTGTAACCATGAGCCCTGGAAGTATACAGGTCGTCTATATCTCTTAAAGAGCTACATGCCGAAATATCCTTTTTATTCAGATGGTCAGGGAATTTTTCGGCTCTTTCATACAAGTGCTGTTTTAGGTTTAACTCGAATCTTTTTGAATACACAAAGTTTCTCATTCGGTTAATGGCACCCAGAGAACCTGATAGATCACATGGAACAGATACTCCTACCGCTCCAATGACTTCATCTGGAAGGCTGCGGTTCTCGCCCAGGTATTTCATGAGCATATTGCCACCCAGACTAAAACCTATAAGAGCTATTTTATTATATTCTTTCAGCGATAATATATGGGTCATTAATTCTGCAAGGTCGTCACTCGCGCCCGCGTGATAACTTTTGTAGAGACGGTTCAATTCATCACTACAACCTCGAAAGTTCATGCCCACGGCGGTCCAGTTCTTTAAATTGAAAGCCCTGGCCATACCTTTCATGTAAGGCCTGTCTGCTTTTCCGGCAAGACCATGTAGTAGAATGACCAGATTTTTAGAATTCCGGTTCGCCGGATAGCTCCAATCTATATCTAAAAAATCACCGTCACTTAGTTCGATCCTTTCCCTTTCAAAGATTGGAATCTCTACTTTTCTTAAAGTGGCAGCGTAGATCGTGGAAGCATCACCGCTTTTAAAAATTCCTGGCGGAATATAATTCTCTGAGATCACCGGCATCCTTTTCCAATTTTAATATAAACTTAGGTAAAATAAGGTATGCACGCATAATATTTATTGGTAGTTTTGAATAAATTGAAGATTATGTATAGCAAAAAGTTCGAAATAAGATGGAGTGATCTGGACGCCAACAGGCATTTGGCGAATTCGGCATTTGTAAATTTTATGAGTCATACTCGTATGAGTTTTCTGATGGAAAATGGATTTGGACATAAACAACTGTCTCATTTTAACCTCGGCCCCATTGTTTTTTACGAACACATCTATTATTTCAAGGAAATATTTGCAGGAGAACCTGTTACGGTAACACTTGAATTGAGCGGACTATCTGAAGATGGTATGTTCTTCGAATTTACGCACAGAATATATGACCATAACGGAAAGAATTGTGCTACCTGTGAAATGATGGGTTCCTGGATAAACCTGGAAACAAGAAAATTAACTCAATTGCCAGAGGAGCTTTTCGATAGATTAGATCATACTCCAAAATCTGAAGATTTTAGAACTCTCACAAAAGAGGATACACGTAGGTTTGGGAAAAAACCTCAAAACCTAACTACAGAGGAATTAAAAGACCTATAGTTTTTATGGAAGATGGCATTGATCAAATATGGTATGCCTGTTATGGTTCTAATATTAGAGAAGAACGGTTCATGTGCTATATAAATGGCGGGACACCGCCAGGAGCCGTTAAGAATTTTCAGGGGTGTTCAGATAAGACCAAACCCAAGGGGAGTAAGCCATTAATCATAAATTACGAAATGTATTTTGCCAAGGAAGCAGAAACCTGGAATGGCGGTGGAATTTGTTTCTTGAGGCCAGAACGGGATGAAAAGGTGGAAACATTGGGACGAACCTACCTTATAAATTCCAGCCAGTTCAAAGATCTGGTGAGGCAGGAGCTCAAGTTCGAAGGTGAGATTGTTATCGATTTCCGGGAACTCATCGATAATGGTCATTACGATTGCATGACTCAGGGAAGGTATGGGCATTTACTTTATCTGGGAGAGATTGAAGGGAAACCAGTGGTGACCTTTACCAGTGAGATCTATCTGGAAGACGGAATAAACCCACCGAGTGAGGCATATTTGTCTACGATCATAAAAGGACTTAAGGAAATTTATGATCTAAAGGATGCTGAAATCATAGAGTATTTCATGGCAAAAACTGGAATTAAGAATCATATAGACAGGTCTCAAATTTTAAATATTTTGTGCGAAACAGACTGATAATTAAACAGCAGTTTCAGGCTAACAAATAATTACCAAACACCAATATTAAATAAAAATATATAAAACACTGAAATTCAGTATTTTATAATTAAATTTATTAGATTTTGCCCCTGATCTTTTTATTTAAAATGATCAGGAATGAAAAGTAATCTCGAAATTATCATAGCCTTTCTGGTTGCCGTAATGACCTTTCAAAGTTGTACGGTTTATTATCATCAGAATTATACTCCTGAAGAAGTGGTTCAGTCACAGAAAAAATTCAGGATGGTGGACAAAAATGGAAAGAAATATCCATTTTATAAGTTGATCGAAAAAGATTCTAGTCTATATGTTCTAGCTAAAAATTCTATTTTTTATAGCAATAAATTTAAGAACCAGGAGGAGGCTGAACTTGGATTGATTGGCTTTTCAGCTTATTCAATAAACCCTGAGAATTACGAATATTTTCAAATTAAAAATTCCTCAGCGTCTGGCTGGGCGACCGCTGGAGTTGTAGCCATTTCTATTGGCATTTTATATTGGATCTTATTTGATATCTGGAGTGACGACTGGGATGATTTTTTTAGTTTCGAATAGTGACAATCTCAATCTTTGATCTTCGTTTTTTTAACGCTTACCATATAAACCCCTATAAAAACCAGAGCGGCGGCGATACCTTTTACCCAGGTAAGTTTATCTGCACCTACCGATATCGCAAAGCTAATTGCGATAAGGGGTTGTAAATAAATAAAGGCGCTTATGGTAGAAGGGGATAGCTGTTTAAGTGCATAAATATTCAGTAAATAGGTCATGAAGGTGGTTCCCAGCACCACGAATCCCATTTTCCAGGTGGCTTCAAAGGGTAAGTTAGTCCAGTCCACGGCTACAAATTCAGAATAGGTCACCGGCAGGTTAATAAAAATGGCAATAAAGAAGAGCCACTTCATCAGGGTGATCGCGTGATATTTTTTGGTGAGCGGTTTTACCAGGATGAGGTATAATCCATACGAAAAGGCGTTCACAATAAAAAGGACGTTGCCTAAAGGAATATTTGGAGCATTGAAGTTTTCACCCTTGCTAAAGATAACCAGAACGAGAGCTCCGCCCATTCCCACGATAATACCAAGAGTTTTAAGTAAGGTGATACGCTCCTTAATGAGAATTGAAGCAAGAATCAAAACCATTACCGGGGAAAGGGTGATAATCACCGAACTATTTATTGGTGTGGAAAGGCTTAGACCTTTGAAAAAGAAAAGCATGTTAAGTACCATCCCAAATACCGCACATCCAAGGATTCGTGGCCAGTCTGAAGTCGCGATCTTCTCTTTTGGTGCAAAAATGCTGATGATCCAGAAAAGGATAGCCGCACCGGTAACCCTCAACAAAATAAACCCGAAAGGTTCAATGTATAAAGGCATGAGTCCTTTGGCTATCGTATGGTTAACCCCGTAGATAGCACTGGCAAGGAAGGCGGCAAGAATAGCCAGAAGACGGCTTTTATCCATGTATAGCTTCTTTCGCAGCGGCAACAGATTTCTTTGAATTCCCAACAAAGATCTGGTCGTCGTTAATGATCACCGGTCTTTTCAAAAAAGTATAATGTTCAAGGATCAGGTTCTTGAAATCTTCTTCTTCTAGATCTTTATTCTTAAGATCTCTCTCCTTATACAGCCTTGCTCTTTTACTGAAAAGAGATTCATAACTACCAGACATTTCTTTCATCTCCTTAAGTTGCGCCTCTGTGATATTTTCGGTTTTAATATCCTGAAGTACAAATGAATCTGGTAACTCCAGTTCTTTAATGATCCTTTTGCAGGTGTCGCAGGTGGAAAGGTGATATATTTTTTTCATGTCTATAAGGCTATATTTTAATGGATCTGCTCTTTATTTTTTCAGTTTTAAAAACTGCTGAATTTCGGTTCGTGGATATTTCAGAATAAAATCCCCTGCTGAATATGGCGCGATATCATAGGCATTATAATGCAGGATAATACTGTTTTCTGTAATCCCAATGTTTTTGGGTAAATGGAATTCATCGTTCTCAAAAAACATCCCGGTACTGTTGATATTTTCTTCTAGTGGGATATCCTGTTTTTTTCTGAAATCTTCTTCTGCAAACCCTTTGAATTCTGAATTGAAGATATCTTCCGCGTTCAATATTTTCCCGGTTTCCGGATCAAAATTCAAATAGTTGGTGCTTCTGTAACCGTGAGCGCCCCCGGTAAACATATCGGTATTGAATTTTATGGATATTACGGACGGAGAGCTGTAATTCACTTTTCCGTTAACAGTCGCTTCCCAGGGTAATTCATATTCGGGGAAATCACTTGCAGTTTCTTTATAGTCTTTGATAAAGCTCTCTACCAGTTCCTCAGGTTTTTCTACACTATCTTCATCCTGAAAATCGACTGTTTTTACGATAAAATTCTCGATCTGTTTATTAATCTTTTCGGCCTCCCCCTTGCCATTTTCTGCTACCGGGAAACTCAGGCTGATAAAGGTGCAATCTCCATTTTCCGGCAGGCAATCATTTAGTTTCTTTTCGATGGTTTTTGACGAAAATGAGAGAGCTTTTATCTCATCTTTTTCCTCTTCTTTTTTATCATCGGCACAAGAAACAAATAGAAAAACCAGTAAACAGGCGGTAAAAAATCTTTTCACGGTGAATAGGTGTTAAATAAAGCGATAAAGGTAAAGGCAATTTTGTGATTGCCCAACAGGCTCACTACATTTGTTTTTCGATTTTCCTGAAGCTGAAATCAGTTATGACTGCTGATTTAAGAGTCTTTATACTTCAAAATCGAAACACTGTTATTATAAAAGAACAATGAAATTCAATACTAAAACTATACATGGCGGACAGGAGAATATAGATCCTGCTTACAATTCGGTGATGCCTCCTATTTATCAAACAAGTACCTACTCTCAGAGCACCCCCGGTGGTCATAAAGGTTTTGAATATTCTCGAAGTGCAAATCCAACCAGGTCTATGTTAGAAAGATCACTGGCCAGCCTGGAAAATGGAAATTTCGGACTTGCTTTTGGTTCGGGACTTGCCGCGATAGATGCGGTTTTAAAACTATTTAAACCCGGAGACGAGATCATTTCCACGAACGATCTTTATGGTGGTTCTTACAGGCTGTTTACGAAAATCTTTGAAGGCCTTGGAATAAAATTTCATTTTGTTGGGATGGAAGACGCAGATCTTATCGAGAAGTATGTAAACGAGAACACTAAACTAATCTGGGTGGAGACGCCAACCAACCCAATGATGAATATCATTGATATTGCCGAGGTTTCTAAAATTGCCAAAAAGCATAACCTTCTGTTAGCGGTTGATAATACTTTTGCGACACCATACCTGCAACAACCTCTGGAGCTTGGTGCAGATATCATCATGCATAGTGCTACCAAGTACCTGGGGGGGCATAGCGATGTAGTTATGGGAGGTCTCGTGGTTAAAGAAAAAGAACTTGCAGATAAACTGTATTTCATACAAAATGCAAGTGGCGCTATTTGTGGGCCACAGGACAGTTTCCTGGTTTTACGAGGTATAAAGACATTACATCTTAGAATGCAGCGTCATTGTGAGAATGGGGAAGCCGTGGCCAGGTTTCTTAGATCGAACCCAAAGATCGATAAAGTTTACTGGCCGGGATTTGAAGATCATCCAAACCATGAAATCGCGAAAAAACAAATGACGGGGTTTGGAGGGATGATCTCATTTACCACTAAAGAAAATACCCTGGAGAGTGCAACCAGGATAGTTGAAAAACTTAAAGTTTTCACCCTGGCCGAGTCCCTTGGGGGAGTAGAATCCCTTGCCGGGCATCCAGCAAGTATGACGCATGCTTCTATCCCAAAAGCTGAAAGGGAAAAGATAGGAGTCGTAGATTCCTTAATCAGGCTTAGTGTTGGAGTGGAAGATGAGGAAGACCTGATTGCAGATCTTAAACAAGCGATAGGCTAAAAAAATTAATTTTATTAGAATAACCCGGCTGGGAATTTACCGGCCATTCTTTTTTAAAGAAAACGAACATGAAAAAAACTCTACTATTTTCTCTCTTTTGTCTTATCACCATTCAGGTTGCTATTGCTCAAAGTCTTGAATCTCCAAATGGAGAGCTGGAAATGCAATTTTCAATAAAGGAGGACGGTACACCTGTATATAGTTTAACTTATAAAGGCAAGGAAGTGATAAAACCTAGTAAACTAGGTTTGGAATTAAAGGATGAAGAAGATCTTTTATCAGGTTTTAGTATTTCTGAAACCGAAGAATCTACCTTCGATCAAACATGGGAACCGGTTTGGGGAGAGCAAAAAGAAATAAGGAATCATTATAACCAATTGAAGGTCCATTTAGTACAGGACAATACAGATAGAGAACTAACTATGAATTTCAGGCTTTTTAATGAAGGGCTTGGTTTTAGGTATGAATTCCCAGAGCAGGAAAACCTGACTTATTTTATAATTGAGGAGGAGCGAACCCAATTTGCCATGACCGGTGACCATACTGCATTCTGGATCCCTGGAGATTATGATTCTCAGGAATATGATTATACCGAATCCAGGCTATCAGAGATCAATGAAAAATTTGATGCTGCGGTAACCCCGAACGCTTCCCAGGAACAATTTTCGAAAACGGGTGTACAAACATCCTTGATGATGAAGACTGAGGATGATATTTATATCAACCTTCATGAAGCTGCATTAGTAGAGTATTCGTTGATGAATTTGAATCTGGATGAAGATAATATGATCTTTGAATCATGGCTTACACCAGATGCCATCGGTAATAAAGGCTATTTGCAAACGCCTGCAGTTTCTCCATGGAGAACGATTATGGTAAGTGATGATGCGACAGATATACTTGCTTCCAGTATGAACCTAAATTTAAATGAACCAAATAAACTGGAGGATACTTCTTGGATAAAACCAGTTAAATATATCGGAGTTTGGTGGGAGATGATCACCGGTAAAAGTTCATGGGCCTATACAGATGAACTTGCTTCTGTAAAATTGGGAGAAACCGATTATTCCAAAACTGAACCTAACGGCAAGCATGCTGCAAATACCGAACATGTAAAGGAATATATAGATTTCGCTGCAGAGCATGGTTTTGATGCAGTTCTGGTTGAAGGTTGGAATGAAGGCTGGGAAGACTGGTTTGGACAATCTAAGGATTACGTATTTGATTTTGTAACTCCATATCCAGATTTTGATGTGGAAGAAATTCATAATTATGCTAAAAGTAAAGGGGTTAAAATGATCATGCATCATGAAACTTCCGGAGCGATTAGAAATTATGAACGTCACCTGGATACGGCTTATCAATTCATGAATAAATATGATTATCCTGCTGTGAAAAGTGGTTATGTTGGCGATATTATTCCTAGAGGAGAACATCACTACGGCCAATGGGCCATCAATCATTATTTATACGCCGTGAAAAAAGCTGCAGATTATAAAATAATGGTAAATGCACACGAGGCGGTAAGGCCTACTGGTTTGAGAAGGACTTATCCCAACCTTATAGGGAATGAATCTGCACGAGGAACAGAGTTTCAGGCATTTGGCGGATCAAAACCTAATCATGTGACCATTCTTCCTTTTACCAGATTAATTGGAGGTCCAATGGATTATACTCCAGGAATTTTCGAAATGGATATAAGTAAATTGAATCCTGAAAATGATTCTAAAGTAAATAGTACCATAGCCAATCAATTGGCATTGTATGTAACGATGTACAGTCCGTTGCAAATGGCGGCCGACCTTCCGGAAAATTATATGAAATTTCCAGATGCATTTCAGTTCATTAAAGATGTGGCTTTAGATTGGGATAAGAGTATTTACCTGGAAGCAGAGCCCGGAGACTATATCACTGTAGCCAGAAAAGAAAAAGGAAGCAGCAACTGGTTTGTGGGTAATGTAAATGGTAATGATGCCAGAACCTCAAGGATAGATTTCGATTTTCTAGACAAGGGTAAAAAGTATATTGCCACCATCTACTCAGATGCGCCTGCTGCGCACTACAGAATGAATCCGCAAGCCTACGAGATCAAAAAATACAGGGTAGATAATAGATCGAAACTTTCTCAATTGTCTGCTCCAGGTGGTGGATTTGCCATTAGCATTAAAGAAGTAGAAGATTCTGAAGGAAAGGACCTAAAAAAGCTGTAAATAATTAAAAGCCTGAACCTGTTAATTTAAACTTGACAGATTCAGGCTTATTATTTAATTTCGAGGCAAATAAGCTTTAGCATTTTAACCGAAAGGAAAATGATCTATGATTAAAAAATCAGTTTTCATCCTGGTCATTCTTTTTTCGATCCACAGTTACAGTCAGCGTTACAGAGATTATGAGATAGGCCCTATGCTCAATTATGAGCATACCTCCTTGTATGTGGCAGATGATGTATTTGGTAATGGGGATGGTGAAAGATTCTCAATGTCAGGTTTCGAACCAAATTTTGGCGCAGGCGTCTATTTTATTTATTATTTCAGGCCGAAAATGGGGCTGGGAGCAGAGCTATTTTACCAAAAGACTACTTCTACTGAATTGGATAATGATAATTACTATAACTCGTTAACCTTTATGCCATATGTGAACTTTGATCCTTTCAGGCAGATCGAGAACTGGTATTTTGGAGGCGGAATTGGAGCCTCCTTTATCCAGGAATCGCCAGATTATGGTTCCAGCGTAAAGGAAGCTGATGTTCGGGTGATCACCATGCCCGTTAAATTAACGACCTCCTACAGGATACGAAATAAGATCACTTTTGAACTTGGAGCCCAGGCTGAATTATTTGAAGTGGTAAAAGACCAGGTTCGCAGAACTGCTATTTATATGGGTATCAAAGTTCCATTTAATCGCGTTTTTTGGCGATACCGTTAGTCTAAAAAATCTCTTTAAAAATATTGACTAATTTTTTAACCTCTTGGGTAGAGTTATAATGCACCAGGCTCACTCTAACCACGCCATTCTTTTCTTCAAGATCCAGAGTCTGTATTAATTTCTTTGCATAGAAATCTCCAAATCGAATCCCGATCCTGTGATTGTCCACTTTTTCCACGATCTCATTGCTTTTATAGTTTTGATGCACAAAAGAAATGGTGGGCACCCTTTTTGACGAATCGGCATCAGGAATCCCAAAGATCCTAATCTCAGGAACGCTTTTCAGGTAATCTAATAAAATAGAAGCGAGCTTTTCTTCGTGAGAAGCAATAAGCTCAAAAGTTTTGGTAAGTCTTTCCTGAAAACCGGCCTTTTCAGATCCAAAATGATGTCTGAACATTTCATCATAATATTCCATGATCCCAAGCGTGCTATAGGTTAGCTCGAAATTGAAATTTCCCGGTTGTAGTTTATAGGGGACATTGTCTTTACCAATGAAATAATGGTTAATGCTTTCCAGTTTTTCCAACTCTTCATACTTCCCGTACATTACTGCCAGGTGAGGACCATATGTTTTGTACCAGCTAAATGTATAAAAATCTGCATCCAGCTCTTTTACATCTACTTTTCTATGTGGTGCGTAGGCCACGCCGTCTACAGAAATGAGGGCGCCGGCTTCATGAACCACTTTAGCGATTTCTTTGATAGGATTTATAGTTCCCAGCACATTAGAAGTGTGAGTAACCGCTACCAGTTTTGTTCTTTCGTTAAGTAATTTATTAAGATCTGAGATCTCAAGTTCCAGGGTTTCCCTGTTTACTTTCCAGATCTTTACTTCAATTCCCTTTTCTTTAAGGTCCATCCAGGGCGAGACATTTGCTTCATGATCTGTATCGGTCACGATCACTTCGTCTCCCTTTTTCCATTGTTTGCTTATGGTAATACTTAAGATCCTTTGAAGCATGGTGGTGGAAGAGCCTATAACTATTTCTTCGTCCCTGGAAGCGTTTACCAGCTCTGCAATTCTTGAGGTTGCGAACTTTAATTTCTCACCTGCTTCTGCCGATACTTTATAAGAAGCCCCTAATTGTACATTATGATGAACTAGGTAACCACTAATACGTTCAATTACCTTTTTTAGAACCTGGGATCCTCCGGCATTATCCATAAATATAAAATCCCTATCCAGGGCCGGGAATTGTTCCCTTACATAATTAATATCCATCATTCTTCCAGTAAATTTTCGTTAAACAATTCTAGGATCCTGCGGTATTCGTCGGTCCAACTGCTTGGTTCTACAAAGCCATGTCCTTCTACTGGAAATACGGCCATTTCCCAATCTTCTTTACCTAGTTCTATAAGTCTTTGTGCCAGTCTTACCACATCCTGGAAATGTACATTGGTATCTACCATTCCGTGGGCGATCAAAAGATCTCCTTCCAGGCCTTCAGCAAAATAGATAGGGGAAGATCTGCGATAGGCGATTGGATCTTTCGATGGTTCATTTAGAATATTTGAAGTATATCCATGGTTATAATGTGCCCAATCTGTTACAGATCTCAGGGCAGCGCCAGCCTCGAAGGTTTCGGCTTCTGTGAACATCGCCATAAGGGTAATGAATCCGCCGTAACTGCCTCCATAGATACCCACTTTCTCCGGATCGATATTATGGTTCTCAATTAGATATTTCACACCGTCAACCTGGTCTGTAAGATCCTTACCTCCCATATGACGATAGATACCGGTTCTCCAGTCTCTTCCGTAACCTGCGCTTCCGCGATAATCTATATCGATCACCGTATACCCAAGGTCGGTAAGCAAGTTGTGGAACATGTATTCTCTAAAGTAACTGGACCACCATTTATGAGCGTTTTGTAAATATCCGGCTCCATGAACAAATACAACCGCTGCATCGTTCTTTACGTTTTCGTCAGGAACATATAATCTAGCCGGCACCATCGCCCCGTCCCGGGCTTCAAATCGTATAAGTTCTGGTTCGCGCCAGTCATAGGCTGAAAATACCTCAGATTGACCGTTGGTTAATTGCTGAGGTTTAGCTCCAACCTTTGTCTTTTTCAGGTATAGCTCTTCAGGTTTATTCATATAAGAATAGGTGATGGCCATATATTTTTCATCTGGAGAAAGACTAACCTCATTCTTACCGGTCATGCTGGTCAGCTTTTCAGTCTTACCCCCCATTAGCGGCATCCGGTAGAAATGCCTTTCTCCCGGGTGAACTTCAGAAGAGGTGAAAAACCAGTGTTTATTGTCGTTTGAGATAATAGGATCAAAAACCTCAAAATCTCCAGGAGTAAGATCTTTCTTTTCGCCGGTTTCAACATTCAGAACATACAGATGAGAGTATCCCGTTTCCTCACTTTGAAAATAGATGTGATTATTATCTGGCAACCAGCCCATGGTTGCATTTCCATAATAGGTGTATCCTATGCCGGGGCCAGCCAGCCAGGCCTCATCCCTTTGTCTTTCGATAGATCTTATTTCTCCTTTTTGAAGGTCTATTGCCGCGATCCAGCGGTCCTTATTGTCTGTTGACCTTAAGTTAACCACTGCTTTCTCACCGTTATCTGAGAAGTATATTTTTGATGGAATAATTTCCCTTTCCTCTTTTTCCCATTCGTTATCCGGGTAGTCGGTTGTGTAGTCTGGCAGGTCCTTAATTCCAGGAAGTCCTGAAAAGTCGATCATGTAAACCGTATCCTTTTTTAGATCATATAGCGCCAGCTCTGCCGTATACTCCATATCACCTACCTTACTTCTGGCTGGAAGATCTACAGTATAACCGCTTTCATCTACATAATTCGGAACCACGGTTTCCTTTCCGCTTTTTCTTTCTATCAGGCTGAAACCGGCAAAATTACCATTTGGTGAAACTTCAAGATTCCTTAGCTCTTTTCCCTGCAGATAGAATACAAAATCTTCTTCCTTCGTAGATTTGAGATAGGCATCAGAACTTTCTTTTTCTTCTTTGCGTTGGTTCACTACTTCCAGTAGATTCAGGTTTTCGCTTTCCAGCCACTCTTCCTTATCTGAACTTTCCTGGTCGTTTTTCTTTTTTTCAGATCCCTTTTTAAAATGAGTGATCTGCTTTATACTTCCATTTTCTAGGTCGTAGATAAACGCATTTCTTTGGGCCTGGAAAGAGATTCTTTTATCATCTGCCATAAACTTAGGATCCTGGATAGAAATAGACAGGTCGAGTAACTCCCTTTTTTCCTTAGCCTTAAGATCATAAATAAAAAGATCACCATTTTCGGTAAATATCGTTTTAGAACGTGATCTATTGAAATCCCCAGTAGTAGGGATAATTTCACTTTTTTCAGCTGCCGAAACGCTCAGGATCTTCCCCGGGTTTTTTATGTTTATGCGATAGAGGGAATCAGAAGGATTCTTACCGGGATTATAATCAAAATAAATGTTTTCGCTGTGAATTCCCCATTTAACTGAACTGGGAAAGGTTCCCATCCAGTCTGTATCCTGCATTATTTTTTCTACACTAAGATCTGAGGTCTGACCAGATGTAATCGCAGTAGAGATTAGCAAGAATATTAGGGCATTTAGAAATCTGGGCATGATCTATTTAAAATTTTCGATTTAAGGATTGCCAAGATAATTAATTTTAGCTCGTATTTTAAACTATATCGGCTAGTTGCGGTCTTATTTTATGTATTACCAAAATTGCACGATATTGTAACCTTTTTTAGATCACCAAAAACTTATACTTATGGCAAATAGAATACTTTCAGTTTTCATACTTTTCTTTTTATCTACAGCGGTAATTTCTGCTCAATCCAAACAGGAAATGATCGATAAGATCGTGAAAGAAGCAGAAGATAATTCACAATTAGAGCACCTCGCTCATGAACTGCTGGATGTTGTTGGCCCTCGCCTGGTTGGGACTCCGCAGATGAAGAATGCTCATGACTGGGCTGTAAAGAAGTATGACAGCTGGGATATACCAGCCAGAAATGAAGAATGGGGAAAATGGAAAGGCTGGGAAAGAGGTATTACCCATATAGATATGGTTTCGCCACGAATTCAGAGTCTGGCGGGAAGACAACTTGCCTGGAGCCCGTCTACCGGGAAAAAAGGGGTGACCGCTGAGGTTATTATTCTTCCTGAGGCTAAAGATTCGCTGGATTTTGCTGAAAAACTGAAATCGGTAAAAGGGAAATTTGTTATGATCTCTATGCCACAACCTACTGGAAGACCAGACGATAACTGGGAGGAGTGGGCTACAGAAGAGTCTTTCGAGAAGATGAAAACCGAACGTGATTCTCTTGAAAAATTGTGGAAGGAAAGGTTGAGAAAAACCGGACTTTCCCGAAGAGAACTGCCAAAAGCACTGGAAGATGCAGGTGCTGAAGGGATTTTAAGTTCTTACTGGTCGAAAGGCTTTGGGGTTAATAAGGTGTTTTCAGCTTATACAGAAGATGTTCCTACTATAGATGTTTCTCTTGAAGATTATGGAATGCTATACAGGATGGCAAAATATGGAGATAAACCGGAAATCAAAGTGGTAGCAGAATCGTCTGAGCTGGGAGAAGTTCCAACCTTTAATACTATCGCTGAGATCAAAGGAGCTGAAAAGCCAGAGGAGTATGTGATCCTTTCAGCACATTTTGACAGCTGGGATGGCGCGACAGGAGCCACAGATAATGGAACGGGTACTTTGGTAATGATGGAGACCATGCGAATCCTGAAAAAATTATATCCTAATCCTAAAAGGACTATTCTTGTTGGGCATTGGGGTAGCGAAGAACAGGGATTAAATGGGTCCAGAGCTTTTGTAAAGGACAATCCTGAAATTGTGAATAATGTGCAGGCGGTATTCAACCAGGATAATGGAACAGGTAGAGTTGTAAAAATCTCCGGAAATGGATTTTTGAACTCCTACGATTATCTAGGAAGCTGGTTATACGAGGTGCCAGAGAATGTTAGTGAACATATTGAAACTGAGTTTCCGGGGACACCGGGAAGGGGAGGATCAGACTATGCTTCTTTTGTTGCAGCTGGTGCGCCTGCTTTTAACCTGAGTTCTCTAAGCTGGGATTACTGGAATTATACCTGGCATACCAACCGGGATACTTATGATAAGATCGTTTTTGATGATGTTAAAAATAATGTCATTCTAACGGCTGTTCTTACATATATGGCCAGTGAAGACGAAAACACTACTTCCAGGGATAAGATCGTTCTACCGGTGAGTAAAAGAACTGGTGAGCAAATGACCTGGCCAGAGCCAAGGGATGCAGAGAGGGCAGGAATGCTGGAAGATTAAAAAACCAAAAAGCGGTTAATCCTGAAATTTTAATTTTAACTGATTGGCCGCTTTGGTATATCCGCCATTACCACCATCAATAAAATGAATATGCTGGTCTGTGCTCATATCTTTGACGTAGCAGGACATAATGCTTTCTTCGCTTACATGAACTCCATATTTAATGAATTTCAGTTTTTCCAACTTGTCAAGATAAGCGATCAGTTTTTTGCGCTGGGAACGATTCCCGGTAATGACCGTATTAATGCGCCCGTCCAGGGTTAGATTATCTGAAAGTTCAACTAATTTTTGAAGATAGCTTATACCGGCATCGGTATTCCGAAGGTATAACTCACCAAAATTCGCGATCATAAAACTTTTCAGAAAAGCAGGCAGGCTCCATCTACCCAGTTTTGTTATCATTTCATCTTTGATACGTTGAAGTCCGGCCTTTATTTTCAGTCTTTTTACTGAAATCGGTTTTCTGCGACCCACAGAGCCGTAAATTTCATCAATCTTAGCCATGATCTTGGAGTAGATCCTAGAAAAATCTGATTCTTCACAACCTGAAATGATCAAACTAACCACCTCCTGATCTTCATTTGGTGGTTTTATCTTATCCCATTTGCATTCCATCCCGGTAAGGTTTAACGGGGCATCTTCTGTATATGTTTCTAATGGGTATTGTGAATTTTTGATCCTGTCTTCAGCATATTGCAGTCCGTTTCCCAGCACCACTGGGATGTTCAGCACTTCATTGGCCTTAACCCGGGCTATCCTAAGATCGATGTGCTCCCTGTAGATCTCGGCAACGCTAAAACTGCCTACAGCCAGGCTGAACCCAAAATTATTTTTAGTGTTGTTATTATGTTTTTCAAGCACCGAGAGCGCTTTCTCCCTGATCTCGTTCGGGATCAGGAAAGTGGCCCCATCACCTCCAAAAAAGAAGGGGACGGCAATTTTATGGGCCTCGGCCAGGTTTAAAACAGCAATTACACAACCGGTCGCGACCAGGTTCACTTGATTATGATTTCCATTATTTACCGCCTGCGTAGAATTACGAATATCGGCGACCAGCACATGCCAGTCATTTGGGACTTTTGCAAAATGCGCTTTATTTCCAATTAGAGAACTAATGGAAAGATCATGTACAATAAGATCTGAATAGAAATTAGTATTGGTGGCTTTCATACATTTTAGGTCGCAACAAAAGCAAAATAATTTCTATTTGATTTCGATGTAGAAATTAAGATAGTTTAGTTAAGTTCTGCTCCCACAGCTACGCTGCAATCATGCCCAGGCTCTCCATGAGGCGGATTGATCTTTGGGGTGGCGCTTTGCAGTCTAACCGGCGAAGTGTTCAGTTGCGGGGTAGCTGCGGCATTTGCCTTTTCCAGAGGCGCTCCAACCGGTAGGTCACAACGATGCCCTTCCTCTCCATGTGCGGGATTATATTTTAATTCTGCAGTTTTGGTCATTTTTTCCTTCATCTCTTCAGCAGAAGAGGTTTCGGTTACTGCTTCTTCTTTTTCGGTAGTTTTTTCCTCGTCTTTACAGGAGAAAATCAGAACTGAAAGAAGGCAAGTGAATATAAGTGGAAGTCTGTGTATGTTTTTCATAACTAATTTTTTAGATGTATAAATATATTTAATTTATTCTATAATTTCTTTAAGTTCTTCCTCGGAGATCGTGAGAATTCCTGAAGGCGGTAACCTGGTTATCATTTCTTTCCAGTTCTTATCTTCTTCAAAAATGCTTTTGAAAATAGGCTTAGCTTCCTCAATGCTTCCGGAATTGGCGAGGGCCACTGCTTTCCAGAATTTCATTTCGAGATTTTCAGGGAACATCTTTTCAGCAGCTCCATATTCTTTTAGTGCCTTTTCCATATTTCCTGCCTCTACAGCAAGATCTCCCTGGTTCATATGTTCATATGCGCGATGAACTTTTAAAAGACGCTCTAATTCCTTAATAGGTGTTTTATGATCGTCTACTCGCAGATCTATCTTCTTATCTTCCCAGCTATTATCAGTTCTTTCCGGTCCTACTACCACCAGTGCGGCAGATTGTTTCCCACGGATATCCCCACCTGCTTCCTGGGCCGCCTTTAAGGCTTCCACAACCCTCTCTGCCAGGGGATAATCAGAATATCTTACGAAAGCCTCAGCCATGGCGGGCACCACTTTATCGTTCAGCATCATATTCGCCTGAACTGAAAAATTCTTTCCCTGCAGGTCTTCAGCAGCTTCCACACATTTTTCTCCGGTGTATCCCGAAACATTACCGTTGGCGTCTAAGAATGCGACCTGGCGAAAAGCTCGGCCTTCATCTTTTTCCACCAGTTGGGTGAGGGCTCTTTCTGCAGAAACTCCGTTAGCCATCAATTCCAGTCCTTCTGGTCCGTAAGCAGGGTTTACAAAAGACTGCGTAGCAACCACTCCAACACCTGCCTTCCCCCACGAAACTATAGAGCCAACCGAAAACCAGTGACTTTGTACGCCTACAGCCATCTCACCGGTAATGGTGTCTCTCGCTACTATAGAATAGGTATGTGCAAAAGCATCTTCTTCAACACCAATATTCTGTGCTTGTAGGTTGGTAAGGTTAAGAATAAATACTAGAAGTAATAGTCTGTTCATAATTTCAGGCTTAATTTAAAGCCTAAAGATATGCATTATGCAGAACATCCCCGCTCATTCATTGATCTTAGTAACGTTGAGGTAAACAGGACCGCCGTCTACCGGATAGCCTTCAACCTTTTCAGCCTGGAGGCTTACTTTTTCACCTTCATAATCTCCTAATTCTATATTATCACTTTTAAGTGCGTAGAAGGTATTTTCGGCTTTTAAAATATGGGTTCCATATTGATAACTAGTGATACCGGCAGGTTGGATAGTTCCAGAGTAAGAATTATCCTCATCAGATCTGGATGTTCCACAGGCGGTAGAAATTAATAGTAAAAAGCTGATTATGATCGCTGAAGAATATTTCATAAAAGATATATTTATACTGGTTTCAAGTTAAGTTTTGTATTTGAAAAGTAAAAATTGAACTTTCCTAACAGGGTTTTTAATATCTGGCAGAAACCGCTTATTTTTGTTCGCAGTTGGCCTCATAGTTCAATGGATAGAATAGAAGTTTCCTAAACTTTAGATCCAGGTTCGATTCCTGGTGAGGCTACTTTTAAACCTGTAAGTCGTTAGATTTACGGGTTTTTTATTATGCTGATTTTAAGTTTTGGGATCTCTCCGGAATATTTCTATCAGGTTGAAAATTAGAATACAAAAGACAATCCATATTAAACCGGCAATATAGCCGCCTGCAATATCTGATGGGTAATGTACTCCTAAATAGATCCTGCTTGTCCCTATGCTCAGGATAATAAAAACAAGCAGCGTAATAAGACCTGCTTTCAGATATTTATTGATCTTGAACCTGCTACATAAATAGATCAGGAAGCCGTAAAATGCCATGGCACTCATGGCATGACCACTGGGGTAGCTTAAAGTTTCAACCGAAACCATGTGTTCTATACCTGGTCTGGCCCGGTTAATAAAACGTTTCAACATCATATTCGAGACAGAAGCAAGGATCAAAACCAGAAAAGTTTGCAATACATATTTCCATCTTTTAAAGATCAATCTTGATATTAGAAAATAAAGAGTGAGTACAATGAGGTATCCATAAAGGTCTCCAACATCGGTCATAAAAATGAAAAATTCAGTTAGCGCCGGGGTGCGATATGAGATCACGTAATTTGTTACCTGATCATCCACATTAGCTAGCATGTCTGTATGTAACGTGTCTGTAAGTTCAATAAACAGGTTAATGCTGGCAACAACTATGATGAGTGCAATCACTACAAAAATTATGTAAGGCAGTTTTTCATCATAAGCCTTAAATTTTTCTATCAGGAAATTCCTGATACTTGATATGAAATCAATTAAGGTTTTTCTCATAGGTCAAAAATTATAGGTATAGCCCAGTAAATAGTTTCCATCACCACTGCTAAAGGTTATCTGCATATGCTCTTGCTGATATTCGGTAGTAAAAAGTAAGTTACTGCCTAAACCTATTGCTGCTCCGGCGAGGACATCAAGGATATCATGTTTTTTAGAGTCTATTCTACTTGCACCGGTAAATCCCGCAAGGGCGTAAGCCGGCAGGCTATATTTAAACCCATATCTTCTGTGAATAAAACCGGCACTATGAAAAACCGTTGAGGTATGCCCTGACGGAAACGCATTATCGTCGCTTTGGTCTGGCCTTTGTTTATTAATTCCAAATTTCAATCCATAGGTGACCGCTTCGGTAAGGATAAGCCCCTTGGTAAACTGCCAGGCGCCCTTTGGTTTACCCTTTTCAACTATAAAAGTAGAAGCCAGAGTTGCGGCAGGAAGGGCGAACAGGATGAAATCCCCTGCCTTTTGTGTTGTTCCAACTTCCGGAGGGGTTTCATTGGTGTCCTGGGCGAATATGAACTGACAGGAAATCAGCCAGAACCCTAGAATCGCAGCCCATCCAGGAGATTTAAAATTGAACTTGAGGTAAGTCATTTGGTACATTAGATTTGAATAAGGCAATTTATTCATTCGAATAATGGTCTTTCAAATGTAAAATTTTAATATTTCAAGCTTCCTAAAGAAAAACTAAAGAATAAACACCCTTTCTGAAAATCAAGATTATAGAGATCAGGTTGTTTGCCTTTTTCCATCATCTGGCCATTGAATTTATCAAAGCTACAGGTCCTTTAGACCATTGATAAATAATCTTTTAGATGATTTTTGTCATAATTATTAAAGCTATTCTTCCCTAATTTCAATCCAGCAATATCTCTTTTCATTCAAATAATTAGCATTATGGAAACAGCAATAAATACAAAGGCCAGGATATTCAGATTTGGGAATAAAACGGCCGACGGAACTAAGGAGATGAAGAATCTTTTAGGTGGGAAAGGAGCCAACCTTGCCGAAATGAGCAGAATTGGAATTCCTGTTCCTCCCGGTTTTACGATCACTACAGAAGTGTGCACGGAATATAATCAGAAAGGAAGGGACGAATTGATAGAAATCTTAAGACCTGAAGTTGAGGATGGAGTGCGCCATATCGAAAAGATCATGGGCACTTCTTATGGTGATAAGGAGAATCCTTTACTGCTTTCAGTACGTTCGGGTGCAAGAAAATCCATGCCTGGTATGATGGATACGGTCCTTAATCTCGGTCTAAATGATGAGACCGTTGAGGGTTTGATCAAAAAAACGGGAAACGAACGTTTCGTTTGGGATTCTTACCGAAGATTTATTCAAATGTATGGAAGTGTGGTTTTAGGAATGAAGCCGGAAAATAAAGAAGATAATGATGGTTTTGAGCAGATCATAGAGGAGTTAAAAGAGAAACGAAATATAGAACTGGATACTGAATTTATCGTAGAAGATCTTAAGGCACTGGTTCGTGATTTTAAGGTCCTCGTGAGAAAAAGTACAGGAGAAGATATCCCGGATGATCCATGGGAACAACTCTGGAATGCTACCATGGCGGTTTTCAACAGCTGGAATGGTAAAAGAGCCGTTTATTACAGAAATATGCATGGTTATCCTTCTAATTGGGGAACCGCGGTAAATGTGCAGGCGATGGTGTTTGGAAATATGGGAGAGAATTCTGCCACCGGGGTTTGTTTCACCAGGGATGCAGGTAGTGGAGAAAATGTATTTAACGGAGAATACCTTATGAATGCTCAGGGAGAGGACGTTGTGGCCGGTGTGAGAACACCTCAGCAAATAACCAAAATGGGGTCCCAGCGATGGGCTAAACTGGCCAGGGTGGATGAAAAGGAAAGATTTGAAAAATATCCTTCCTTAGAGGAACTTCTTCCATCACTGTATAAAGAACTGGATGAATATCAGCAAAAAATAGAAGATCATTACCGGGACATGCAGGATATGGAATTTACCATACAGGAGGGAAGGTTATGGATCCTCCAGACCAGGGATGGTAAACGTACCGGTACCGCTATGATCAAGATCGCGGTAGATCTTCTTAAAGAAGGGAAGATTTCTGAAAAAGAAGCAATATTGCGCATTGAGCCTATGAAACTAGACGAATTGCTGCATCCTGTTTTCGATAAGGATGCTTTGGAAAAAGCTCACGTAATTGCCCAGGGTCTTCCTGCATCTCCGGGAGCGGCCACCGGCCAGATCGTATTCTTTGCAGATGAAGCCTATAAATTCAAGAATTCTATTCTGGTGCGTACCGAAACTTCTCCAGAAGATCTTGAAGGAATGAACATCGCTAAAGGAATCCTTACAGCTCGTGGTGGAATGACCTCGCATGCGGCCGTGGTAGCTCGTGGTATGGGAAAATGCTGTGTTTCTGGAGCAGGTTCGTTAAGCATAGATTACAAGAACCGGTCTATGAAGGCAGGTAAAAAGGAATACCACGAGGGAGACTGGATCTCCTTGAATGGCAGCACGGGAAATATCCTGGAAGGAAAAGTAGCAACGGTAGAACCTGAACTAAGTGAAGATCTGGCAGAATTGCTAGAAATTTCAGATCAGTTTGCCAGCATGAAAGTGAGAACAAATGCAGATACTCCCAAAGATGCTGTTACCGCCAGGAATTTTGGTGCATGTGGAATAGGATTAACCAGGACTGAACATATGTTCTTTGGGCATGAAAGAATAAAAGCTATGCGTGAAATGATCCTGGCTGAAACGACTAATGGTAGAAGAAGAGCCTTGAAGGAATTACTTCCAATGCAAAGGACAGATTTTGAAGGTATTTTTGAAGCCATGCAGGGACAGCCGGTTACCATTAGGTTGCTGGATCCGCCACTTCATGAATTTGTACCTCATGAGCTCTCACAACAAAAGGAACTGGCCCGGGAAATGCATATTTCGGTAAAACAGGTGAAGAACAAGGTAGATGAGCTTAAGGAATTCAATCCTATGCTTGGCCATCGTGGTTGCCGTTTAGGTAATACCTATCCGGAAATCACAGAAATGCAGGCCCGGGCAATTTTTGAAGCCGCTTTAAACCTGAAAGAAAAAGGTATCGAAGTGAAACCTGAAATTATGGTGCCCCTGGTGGGAACAGTGAAAGAGTTTATTCTTCAGGAACAAATAATTAGAGAAGTCGCAGAAACTGTTTTCACTGAAAGAGAAAGCAGAGTCGAATACCTGGTTGGAACTATGATCGAAATTCCCAGAGCGGCACTAACCGCTGATGAAATTGCGAAACATGCAGAGTTCTTTTCCTTTGGTACCAATGACCTTACCCAGATGGTATTTGGGTACTCCCGAGATGATGTTGGTAAATTCTTGCCGGTATATTACGAAAAAGGGCTACTTGCAGGAGATCCTTTCGAGGCCATAGACCAGGAGGGTGTAGGACAATTGATCAGGATAGGAATAGAGAAAGGAAGAAGCACCAAACCAGACCTTAAGATAGGTATCTGCGGGGAACATGGTGGGGAACCCTCCTCTATAGAATTCTGTTATAAAGCAGGTATGGACTATGTGAGTTGTTCGCCATTCCGGGTTCCGATTGCGCGTATTGCGTCGGCTCAGGCTGCACTTAAAAATAGTTGAGGAAATTTTCAATTTCTGAATTTGAATGATAAACCCCTGGGACCATTGTTCCAGGGGTTATCGTTTTCTAAACTTGTCGCAATTTGAAATAACAGTTCAAAATTGAATCATCATGATTATGTTAATTTGTTAATATCCTGGTTAAAAACTATTTAGACCTGCTCTTAATTTAAGCTGAAAGTCTCATTAAATTGCACATACCCAAAGCATACCCCTACTTATAATAGCTGGATTTAGAACCTACAGTAATCTGATTACTGATAAATCACACTATATGAGACTTTTTTTGCGCCAGATCAAATTGATTGACCAAACGGTTACTGATATTAACATTATTAGTCTCCTGTTTAAGTTCTTTCTAATTACAGCCATTGCATTACTGGTTTTTATCTTAACGGCCAGAACCTACACGCCTGGCCCTTTTAAGGATGGGAAAAAGACCGTGCCCGAAATGCTAACAGCTAATCCACCGGCTCCCTTTTAGCGGAGGAGTTGTGTAGAAAGAAACGTCCGGAAGTTCAAATTCAGAACTCCCGGACGTTTTGTGCCTTATAAATAGAGTTTTTATTCCGTTTTATTTTCCAGGTCCTTAATGACTTCTTCTGCATGAGTATTAGAAGGATCTATTTCTAAGGATCTTTTATAGTTCTTAAGGGCAAGCTCTGTTTTTCCATTTTCTAGATAGGCTTCACCAAGGCTATCGTAAACATTTCCTGATTCTGGAAAGGCCTTAACATTTAATTGGAATATTTCTATAGCCAATTCTATTTTGCCATTTCTTAAATAGTCATATCCCAGGGAATTCATCTGACCTTCGTTTAATTCATATTCTTCAGAATCCTTTATTTCAGCATATCTATCCATTGCGGCTTCTAATCCATTTTCAGAAATTTCAGAATCCAGTGCCATGGCGACAGATCTTTTTGGCATTTGATAATCCTGATCGTATAGAATTCTACCAATGGCTTCGGTTATACTATTAAGAGGTTTTCCGCCGGTATTATTCAGAAGGACGATCACAGCATCATCTTCCGGAATCCTGGTGATCAGGGAGCTGTAACCATTTATTCCACCACTATGCACAGTTGTAAATACTGAATCTGTCTCCTGGCCAAATTTCTGATGGCCTACGAACCAGCCATAACCTGCAGCCTGAGGTCCCATTTGTTTATGAGCTTTGAACATCAATTCTTTAGAAGCTTCAGAAATTAATTCATTATTCAGTAACGCCTTATGCCAGGTATACAGATCCTCGACCGTACTATAAATGGAGCCGGCCGCATATGGAATAGACATATCCAGGTAATTGGCACATGGCAGCATTCCATAATAGGTGCCGTTCCAGTCTAACGAGGTTTTTGAATTATCTCCCATAGAAGTTTCGATTGGATCGTTCAATTGCGATTTACAACTCAACAGCGTACAGATGCCTATTAGCAAAGCGATACTTAAATTTTTCATGGTATAAATTAAAGGTCCTTTACTTTTCAGCTTCGAGCATTTCAACTGTGGCTACTGTTCTAAATCCTAAATGATCTGAACCTGAATCCAGTGCCTGTGGCATTCGTGCAGTGATCCTGTAACTCGCGCAATAAGATTTATTGCAAAGAAAAGAACCCCCTTTAATGACTTTTTCTTTTTCGTAAGGGTTTACTGGATTATAAGGTTTTTCGGGTCCCTGGGGATTAACCGCCTTACCATTTTGGATAAGTTTCTCATAATATAACTCATCATACCAATCCTGCGTCCATTCCCAAACGTTCCCGGCCATATCATATAATCCAAGGCTGTTTGCAGGAAATGATTTTACAGGGGCGGCATATTTATACCCGTCTTCTGGTTCATTTTTTAGAGGAAACTCTCCCTGCCAGGTGTTGGCAAGATAGTTCAGTTCTTTCTCGTCATTACCCCAGGTATAAATTCCACCGGGTCTCTTTCCATGTGCGGCAGCTTCCCACTCGGCTTCGGTTGGCAAGCGTCTTCCTGCCCATTTGCAATAGGCCTGGGCATCTTCAAATGAAATATGCACTACAGGAAAATTGTCTTTACCTTTAATATCACTGCCAGGGCCTTCAGGATGTTTCCAATTCGCCCCGACCTTCCATTCCCACCATTGTGAATAGTTATATTCAGAAATAGCTTCAAGGTCTTTTTTAAAGACGAGAGAGCCGGGTCGCAATAAACTATCATGTGGTCTCGGAGTATTGGGTGGTACCTGTTTTTTTAGTTCATCCCAGTCTATAGGTCGTTCTGCAACAGTTATATATCCTGTTTCATCTACGAATTCCTTGAATTGTTCATTGGTTACCTCCGTAATGTCTATAAAGAAACCATCTACAGCCACCGGATGAGCGGGACGTTCCCTGGGTAGGGCCAGTTCATCTGAATTATCTGCACCCATGGTAAAGTTTACTCCGGAAACCCATCGCATACCCTCCGGTTCAATTACATCCTCGGGTTTTTCAATTAAAATTTTATTGATTTCTACTTTTTTCTCCTGGGTAGTGGATAAGTCTTTAATTTCTTTGTTCTTATCTGTTTTACAGCCAATGGCGATTATACAGAATATGAGAAGTAATTTTTTCATGGCAACCATTTTTCAGATTAAAAAAGTAGCTAATTAATTTTAAATCAGGAAGAAAGAGGTTCTAAATTTCTGCAATATAGAGCTCCTCTTAGGTAGGTGAACTTTTTGTTTCGAATTTACAGGATCCAAAATAGGTCTAAGAGGTAAATTTCTTCCTTTGTTAAATTTAGGTAATAATCTTGTTTATTTTATACCATATCTCATCATTAAGGAAAGGTCTTTAAAGTTTGATCTAAATTTTTTAAGAATTATTTATTTGCAGGTACTCAGGTAATTATTACATTCGAAACCTTGAAATCTAAATTCTGGCCGTCTTTCGGCTTGCAGTATACCTCTATGAAACAATTTTACCTTAGCCTGTGTTTTTTTCTTTTCCTGAGTGCATTATATTCCCAGTCTTCACCCGAAAACCGAGCATTCTTTGCAAAGCTGGATTCCATACAAGGTTATAAGAACCTTTCAATTCTAAACGGTATTGCCTACCGTGAGGATTTCAGGACCATAAATGAAAAACATCCTTATTTTAACGGGAGGGAATTCCAATCGGCTAGCCTGGTTTATGACCATGAGGAGTTTTATAATATTCTGCTTAGGTATGATATCTACCAGGATAAACTAATTGCCACCATAAAAAGGTCTGGTGATGAAGTATTTATTATTGAATTAATCTCAGAACTGGTAGACTCATTCAACATAGGAGAACATAAATTCGAAAAACTGGGATCTACTGAAAGTGGCAAAACTCCTGGATTCTATGAAGTCCTTTATGAATATGATTGCCTCAAGATCTACAAAAAAGATCGTACAAAACCACTTGATAAAAGAGATCGTAGCGTAGTTTATTATGAGTTTGAAAAATTATCTACAGAATATTTTCTTTCTACCTCGAAAGGTTTTTTTGAACCTAGCCTATCAAACCTCAAGGATCAATATCCTGGCTATAAAGATCAATTAAATGAATTTTTTAGGTCTAACCGGTCTCAAAGAAGATCCAATTATGAAATATTTCTTAGAGATCTTGGAAAACTAGTAGAGGAATTTGAATGCTCAACAACTAAGAATCTGAATTAAATGAAAAGAGTATTAATTTTAATCATCTGTTTTTTTTCATTCTTCTACTCATCTTCGCAGGAAACGGAGAGTATGGATCTGGAATTCGAAAACACCAGGCTTGATGAAATCTTTAGGCTTATTGAAGAAAATTCAGACTTTAAGTTCTTCTTTCTGAAGGACTGGATTCCTGATAAGAGAATTTCAAAAAAATTCCAGGATAGACCTTTGGAAGAAATATTGTCTGAGATTCTGGAGGAGACTGTACTTAATTATTATATCCTTGATGATCGCATCATTATTACTGAAAACAATATTGTTCATAAGGACTTTTCATTTCAGACAGAAGTAAGAGAGGCCCCTGAGGAGAGACCTGAAAATATCAATGAAGAGAATATTCCATTTTTCCTTGAAGAAAATGAGAACGCGAGAGAGATCACTACGCATAAGATAGGGAAGGAGTCAGATTCCCGAGGGAACGAATATTTTACCCTTAGCGGGAAAGTGTTGAATGAAAAAGACCAAAGTCCTTTACCTAGTGTGGCAATTCTTGTAGAAGGTGAGAACAAGGGAACCCAAACCGATGTAAATGGGAATTACAGCCTGCGTCTAAAGGCCGGGCCTCATATTTTGATCGCGAGGACGCTGGGGAACGATATTGTAAGAAAGCGTGCAGTGATTTATAACGATGGAACTCTGGATTTTACTCTTTCGGAAAGCCTAGAACAATTGAGTGAGGTGATTATCGATTCTAAGTCTGATAGGAATATAAAAGAAGCCTTTACAGGTGTTTCGGTTATTGATGTGCAGAGGATCAAAACCATGCCTTTAGTACTTGGAGAAAGAGATCTTTTGAAGGCGGCTACAACCCTCCCGGGAATTTCAAAAGCGGGAGAAGGTGCCCTGGGCTTTAATATTCGTGGAGGTAGGGAAGACCAGAATCTTATCTTGCTGGATGATGGAGTGATCTATAATCCTAACCACTTCTTTGGAGTTTTTTCTGCTATAAATCCTTTTACTACTGGAAGCGTAGAGATCTATAAAGGAAATATTCCTGCGAAATACGGTGGAAGACTATCCTCGGTTTTCGATATCAGGACCAAAAAGGGAAATACAAAGCAACTTGCCGGTGAAGGGTCTATTGGTCCGGTAACCGGTAACCTGGAACTTGAGGTACCCATCGTTAAGGATAAGTCTTCACTTATTCTTGGAGGTAGGGCTACCTATTCAGACTGGATCCTTAATACCCTGGATGAAGAATCCCTGAGTAATAGTGAAGCTTCGTTCTATGATTTTATTGCAAATTACAGCCATCAGGTGGATGCCAATAATGACTATAATATCACGGGATATTATAGCAGGGATAAGTTCAGTATTACTTCAGATTCTTTATATGCCTATAATAATATGATGTTCTCAGGCACATTTAATCATAGGTTCAATAGCGACCTGGAAGGTTCTATAAATATCTCAAATAGTGATTATGGATTCGATATTGAATATGACAGTGAGTTCGATAACAGCTTTGTGTCTAGTTTTGAGATCAACGAATCAAAATTAAGGCTGGATATGGATCACAAATTGGGAAGGGATCATGAATTAAATTATGGTTTGTCAACAAAATTGTACCAAATACAACCCGGAAGTGTGAGTCCACTAGGAGCCGAATCCATTATTGAAAACAATACTCTTAACCGGGAGAAAGGCCTGGAATCGGCTTTATTCATTTCAGATCAATTTGAAATCTCAGAAAAGTTCCTTTTAAATGCCGGATTGCGTTTTTCAACCTTTTCAGCTTTAGGTCCTTCAACGGTAAATTTCTATTCTGATGATGCACCTAAAAGTGAGAATAGTATAACCGGCACACAGGAATTCGGAAACAATGAAAATGTGAAAACCTATTCAGGACTTGAATACAGGTTTGGTGCGCGTTATTCCATATTTGATGATTTCTCTGTGAAAGGCGGATATAATTCCACTATGCAGTACATTCATACCTTATCTAATAATACCCTGGTATCTCCAACCGATATCTATAAACTTTCAGATACTCATATCAAGCCTCAGCGTGCGCAGCAGTTCTCACTTGGGTTTTTCAAGAATTTCAATGATAATATGTATGAGTTAAGTATAGAAGGTTATTATAAGCTTAGCGACGATATTATAGATTTTGAAACGGGCGCGGCCCTTTTTATGAACGAGAATATTGAAACAGAGATCATTCAGGGAGAGGGAAAGTCTTATGGTGCAGAATTTTTACTGCGTAAGAATTTCGGAGACCTTAATGGCTGGCTAAGCTATACCTATTCCAGGTCTTTTATTAAACTGGATAGTGAGTTTCCTACCCAAAGGGTGAATAACGGGGAGTTTTTTCCTTCCAATTTCGATAAGCCTCACGACCTGAGTGCGATTATGAACTATAAATTAACCGAGAGATTCAGCTTTTCAGCAAATTTCATTTACCAGACGGGAAGGCCTGTGACTTACCCAATTGGGAAATATGATTTTAATAATTCTCAGTTTGTTGCCTATAGTGATCGTAACCAATATCGTATTCCAGATTATTATCGTCTAGACCTTAGTTTTAATGCCGAGGGCAATCACAAGATCGAAAAATTGGCACATAGCTTCTGGAGTATATCTATTTATAACGTTTTGGGTAGAAATAACCCTTATTCGGTATTCTTTGTTACAGATAACGGGGAGGTGAAAGCATACCAGAGTTCCATCTTTGCCATGCCTATCCCTACGATAACTTATAACTTTAAATTTTAATATCCTTTGAAGGTTTTTAATAATATATCATTTAAACTAAGCTTTTTTACGGGGCTTTTATTAATACTGAATTCCTGTGTAGAGGAACTTGAACTCGATACAGAGAATTTTGAAAGTATTCTTATTGTGGAAGCGGTGATCACAGATGAATTAGCAACCCAGGAGATCAAAATTAACCGCAGTTACAGACTTGAAGAAAACCAATCTTCTGAAGTAAGCAATGCCGTGGTGATAGTAGAGTCTTCTAGTGGAAATGATATTCGCTTTTACGAGGCCTCCCCGGGTATATATCATTCTGAAGTGGAATTCAGGGCCGTTCCGGGTACGGAGTATAAACTTGAGGTAACCACAGGTAATTCCGTTTATCGGTCTGAAACAATTTCAGGACAGGAACCAACTGGTATCGATGAGGTAAGAACTACTAAAACTGAATTTAAGGGAAATACTGGGGTAGCTATTTTGGTTAGTTCTTCAGATGATAATGCAGGTAGTTTTTATAAATATGAATACGAAGAAACCTATAAGATTGTTTCTCCTTATGAAAAACTCTGGGACCTGATTATAAATGAAGATGGCAATCTGGAAAGGATAGATAAAACCAGGGAAGAATACATTTGTTATAATACTCTGCCTTCTCAAGAACTTATTATTTCAGGAACAAATGAACTTTCAGAGAATACCGTTGATGACTATCTGGTAAAGTTTATCGCCAGGGATAATTATAAATTGTCATACCGTTATAGTATGCTGGTAAAGCAAATGAAGATCTCGGCAGATGCCCACGCATTTTACTCTACTTTGAAGAAGTTATCTGAATCTGAGAATATTTTCTCCCAATACCAGCCAGGATTGATTAACGGGAATATTCAGGCCGTTGAAGGTAATGCTGAAAAGGTAATAGGTATCTTTAGTGCCGCTGCAACAGATGAAGCGCGTGTGTTTTTTAGTTATACAGATTATTTTGACCCATTAATAGATGTAAGAGCCTCTCACCTGAACGATTGTGAACCTTTTACAGATAGTTACGATGTAATTAAGGGTTTACTCAGCGAAAATGCGGTAAAATATTTTTTAGAAGAACCACAAGGTCTATTACCTCCAATTTATTATGTAATTCCTACTCCATGTGTAGATTGTAATTTTTTTGGAACCAACGTACAACCAGAGTTTTGGGTAGAATAGAATGAATAATCACCTAATGTTTAATTTTTATAAGCTAATTTAATCCTGATAATATTTGAAATCCTTAAGCCTCATATATATCAAAATATCAGTTTGCCTTGTTCTTCTTGGCTTACTGAGTTCCTGCGTAGATGAAATTGAGCTTGCTACAGAGAATTTTGAAAGTATTCTGGTTATTGAAGGAATTATTACCGATAAGGAAGAAATTCAGGAAATTAAAGTAAGCCGCAGTTATAGGCTTGAGGAAAATCAACCCTCTCCAGTAACTGATGCTAGCGTTTCGGTAACATCCTCTGCAGGAGAAACTTTCATTTTTGAAAGGGATACTGCCGGGGTTTACTTATCGCAGGTTCCTTTCAGTGCAAAAAAAGGAATAGAATACTCCCTTGAAGTTAGTACTGCAAATGGCAATTATCAATCTAATCCTGTCGTAGGCCAGGAGGAAACCTTAATTGATAATATCAGAAGCACCAGGGCCCAACTAAGAGAAGATACAGGAGTAGCTATAGTCGTAAGTTCTTCAGACGAGGATCCGGGTGCTTATTACAAATATGAATTCGAGGAAACCTTTAAGATCGTCTCAAGATACAGGATATTAAATGATCTTATCATCAACGAGGATGACGAATTCGAGGTGGTTCCCAAAGCAAACGAGGAATATATTTGCTATAACACACTGCCCTCCCAGGAGATAGTACTTTCGAATACTAACGAGCTTTCAGAAAATAACGTAAACGATTACCTGGTAAGGTTTATTTCCAAAGAAGATTCGAAAATCGCTTACAGGTATAGTATTCTTGTGAAACAATTGAAGATATCTGCTGATGCCCACGATTTTTATACAACCTTAAAGAACTTATCTGAATCCGAAAATATTTTCTCTCAATACCAGCCTGGCTTTCTTGAAGGTAACATTCAAGCTGTGACCAATTCTGCCGAGAGGGTGATAGGTTTTTTTACAACGGCCGCGGTAGATGAACAAAGACTGTTTTTTAATTATACAGATTATTTTGATGTGGAGGAGGACCCCAGGCCATACCATTATGGACCTTGTGAGTCTTACCTTCCAGAAAGGGACTTGCTAAGAGAGCTTATTGAAACAAATCAAGTAGAGTTATTTGGAGAGGATCCTCCCGGGGTTTATAGCGTAATTGCAGCCCGATGCGTCAACTGTAATTTTTTTGGAACTAATGTGCAACCAGAATTCTGGACCGAATAAGATGAACAAAATATTTAAATTTATAATAGTTGCCTGCCTATTGATTTCACAATTGATCCAGGCGCAAGAGAGATCGCCTCAACTGATAGACAAGCCTTTCGAAAAAGCTGAAAGGGTTTATATTCATTATAATTCTTCATTTTTCTTGCCTGGGGAGACCCTGAAGTATGCATTATACAATTTGAAAGAGAAGAACATGGAAACAAGCGAGATCAGTAAGATCGCGCATGTCATGCTCTTAGATTCAGAGGAAAAAATTGTCTTTAAACATAATTTAGACCTGGTGGCAGGTGCTGCCTATTCAGATTTTCTAATCCCGTCCTCCCTGGCAACCGGAAGTTATAAACTGGTTGGATACACTAACTGGATGAAAAATTACGAGGATCCCGGGGTTTTTATGGGAGATATCTATATCATAAATCCATACCTAAAACTTGAAAAGGATAAGGTTTTTGCTGAGGTTGGTATGAATAAGGCATCCTCACCTGTTTTAAAGCAAAAAGTTTCTGCTCCTTTTGATGTAAAACTTAATAGCGATTCTGTTGGAAAAAGGGAAAATATTAATTTGACTCTAGGTCTTTCAGAAGATGATATCAGTAAGTCCAGATTATCGATCTCCATAAGAAAAATTGGTTCTACGGTTATTGCCAGACCAGTGAGTACAGTTCAATTAACTAATAAGAATTCAGGAGATTTCCGCTTTAATAGTTTACCGGAATACCGAGGTGAGCATATTAGCGGTCAGATTTTGAACCTGAATGATAAGCCGGTAAATAAAAAGATGAATCTTACGTTTTCGGTTCCTAACAGGCCAGATAAATTCCGGATATACTCCACAGATGAAAACGGTAAATTTAACTTTCAAGTTTCAGACCTGGTAGATTTTTCTACGGCAAGCCTTAAAGTTGTTGCTATGGATAATCAAAACTACAAGGTAAGACGGGATTCTCTGAAAATGGATTTTGGCCAGATGTCCTTTTCAAAGATTCCCATCAATCAATTAAATGAAGAAAGGTTAAGTGAAAGGATAGTTCACCATCAGATCGAACAATATTATGCCTCTGTAAAAGCAGATTCGGTTCTGAATTATTCTTCTTCAAATATATTCTACGGAGATAAATCAACCAGATATGTTCTGGATGATTACACCAGGTTCAATACGATGAACGAGACCTTTGTTGAGGTCATAAATTTTGTGTCTTTTAAAAATGATGGCGATCAAAAGATAGTTAAGCTCTCAGATTTTCAAAATCCTAATGCTACCGGAGGAATTCCTCTTATCCTGGTTGATGGTATCGCTGTTACTGATCATATGGATGTGTATAATCTTAATCCTAATACTGTTGAATCCATTAGTGTCCTTGTAGACAAATATTATTATGGTCCGGCTTTCTACCAGGGAATACTTGATATCAGAACTAAAAATTCGTCTTATTCAGATACCGATAACAGTTTTGAATTGAAGCTACAACCTGTTGAAAGAAAAAAGCAATACTATTCTCCTGAATATATTACGGCGAAAACAGAGGAACTTTCCAGGGTACCCGATTACAGATATCAATTGCTTTGGATACCAAGAATAGAATCAAAAAACATAGATTTTTATACTTCAGACATAACCGGTGACTTTGAGATCAGGATTGAAGGTTTTCTTCAAGATGGCACGCCGGTTTCAATTAGTGAATATCTTCAGGTTGGTGAGGGACTGGAATAGATATACAGATTGAACTTCAGGTATTTTTCTTCCTCAAATGATAGAATCAAAAGCCCCCTAAATGTTAAATTGAGTCTTTATAACATCTGATTAACAGAAAGTTATGGAATACTTTGCTAACTTTTACGGTTCAATCTTAAACATTCTAATTATGAAAAATTTGAAAAACTATGGGCTTTTGATTATTATATTTTCGCTGGTATTTAACCTGAATACGAATGCTCAATCGAAAAAGAAGCAAAAGGATTTTATTAAGGATAAAGACAAGGAAACTCTAGTGATAGATGCCAAATATGCTATGGAAGAGCTGCGTGAAAATAATGCCGATGTAGCCAGGCTTGCAGATGATGCTTATGGTTACGTGGTCTTTCCAAATGTGGGTAAAGGAGCCTTTATCGCAGGGGGAGCAGCAGGAAATGGCGTGGTCTATCAAGGTGGTAAACAAATTGGCTGGGCTCAATTAAGACAAGTAGATGTTGGGCTGCAAATAGGAGGAGAAGCTTTTAGAGAGGCGATCTTTTTCCAGACCCAGCAGGATCTCGAAGAATTTAAATCTGGAGAATTGGAATTTACAGGCGGAGTTTCTGCAGTGGCAATTACTGCGGGAGAGTCTCGTAGCGTGAATTTTGAAGATGGAATGGCCGTAGTCACCATGCCTAAAGGTGGAGCCATGATAGAGGTGTCTGTTGGAGGCCAGAAATTCAAGTATAAGGATATGTAAAAAGTTAAATTTAATCTGAAAAGCCGGTGATCTAACCGGCTTTTTTATTTTATGAGAATGAAAGAAAATATTTCCACTTTAATATTTGATGTAAACGAGACGCTTCTGGATCTCCAACCGCTTAAGGATAGTATCAATAACTCATTACAAGATCTGAATGCAGCCAACGTCTGGTTCGCCCAGCTTCTTCATTATTCCCTGGTAGAATCCATAACCGGAACCTACCATGATTTTAGTGGGATCGCTGCCGCCGTTCTTAAAATGAATGCACAAAAACATAATTTGGATTTTTCGCAGGATGAAATTAAGAAGATACTAAGTCCCATACAGTCACTTCATCCTTACCCGGAAGTGAAAGAGGGGTTAAAACAATTGAAGGATTCCGGGTATGAAATGGTTGCTTTCAGCAATGGAAAACCAGAAGTTTTAAAGAATCAACTGGAATTTTCTAAACTAGACCACTACTTCGATCATATTTTGAGTGTGGAAGCAGTAAAAAAATATAAACCTCATCCAGATACTTATAGGTACGCAATAAAGCAGGCAGGAGGAGAAATTGAAACTTCTATGATGGTGGCAGCACATGGATGGGATATTGCCGGAGCAAACAGGGCAGGTTTGCAAACAGCCTTTATTCAGAGAGAAGGAAAATTTATTTTTCCTTTGGCGGCTGAACCTGATATTATTGCTGCGGATATAAAAATGCTAGCATCAGAATTATCCTAGAACCGATCCTTTAAAAAATAAAAAACCGCTTCGATAATTTTCAAAGCGGTTCTTTATGATTTTTATTTTCTGTTTAGAAGTCGAAGTTAAAGGTGAAGTTTACCCTTCCCCCTTCGTCACCAACATAATATCCAATATTTCCTGTAAATGCCTTGAAAGCATTGATAAAAATTGAACCACCATAATTGGTATGCCATTCATTACTATTATCATCGTCTACCCATACACGACCATAATCGAATCCAAGACTTGCGCCAATTCTAAATGGAACAAAGTTGGTTCTGAACTGAGTGATTCCGCTTCTTAAATCAAGGTTCTGATAGAAAGCATATTTACCATTAAAACGATCATTTCTGTAACCTCTCAGGCTGTTCATGTTTCCGCCACCCAGCGTTGCTCCATGGTAAAATTCATAATTATCTCCAATGATTGCTTCACCCCCAATTTTGGTGGCGATTACAGCAAAACCGCTTTCGTGTAAAGGATAGTCCATAGAAAGCATAGGCCTAACGTAGGCGAACTCATTATTATGTTCGTCAATATTCGTTTTGTACCCTGCAGTAACATCTAGTTCTACTCCTCTTGAAGGGAAAGCGGCACGATCCTTATTTTCATAATTGAAAATAACGTCTCCACCAGCATAAACCTGGCTGTTATATATGGTGTTTGCTCTAGTGAACCTGTTGGATACGAAAAGATCCTGATCAAAACCAACCTCGATAGATTCTATTAAAGGTTTGATGGTAAAAGTAGTCCCGGTTGTATTCCTGTAAATTAAAGATGGTGCAAATCTCCATTGCTGCATTTTTACCCTGTTGAAGCTATTAGCAACATCATCAGGATCATATTCGGTATCATTACCAATTCCGAAGAAGTTCATCGTGTAATTAGGACTGGAATAATAAGCATTAAGACCAAAATTCCAGTTGTAGAATATATGAGCAAATTCAGCGGTATAATCGGCTTCAAATCCCTTCGTTCTGAAAAAATAGTTTAAAAGCAGAGTTTGCCTCGTGGTAAACGGATTTCGAACTAACCCATAGGTCGTATAAACATTCTTTACACCAAATTTAAAACCAACATCTGAGTTGAAATCGGCGCTAGGGAATAGGTTAAATTGATCAATCTTCTTTTTCTTGGGATCATAATTGTTGATGTCATAAGAATCTACAAGCATTTTATTCGCACCAGGTGTTTTGATGGTGCTTTTCTTACTCTTAAAGTCGTAAAGCTTGGCATTTCTTGTATTTTGAAAGTCATAAATATCATTTTCCTCTCCACCAATTACCTTAACCGATAATGGTTTTGATCCGCTCCCAACGATCTTGAATTCATCATTTCCGTCTAATCCATAGATCCAAACCTCATTTGTCTCATGAGAATCATAGGTTTTTTCTGCTACTACCTTTCCATCTTCATTCATTAATTCCACTGTGGTAATTCCATCTGGTTTTCTGGTGATAAGAAACTTATCATCCTCTTCGGTCCCAGTGAACATATCGAATTTGGTGAGGTGTTTATAATAATCTCTGGCAATATCTTCCAGATTTCCTCGACGGGCCTTCATGATCTCTTTGATCTCATCTACATAAGGATCATTGGCAATACCTTCTGGCAAAACCCCAAAAGCTTCCTGTATCACTTCATCAGTAATATTATTCTGGATATAATCTACCTGCTGTTTCCAGTCTTCCCAATCGGCATTTCTAATAAAGGCCTTATCTAATGGATATCCTGCTATATTGAACCATTTTGGTCTTTTTACATCTTCACTATACTGTTCCATAGCTCTAAAGTCTGGAAAGCCTAATCTTAAAAGCGAAAGGATGAATCCATCGGTTTTAGAAAATACCTGGTCTCTATCCTTAGCGATAGGTAAATATCGTTTTTTATCACCTTCTTCCTCAAATTCTGCCCATTCATACTGGCCTTCGTGACGGTCCCAATCGCCCAAAAGCATATCCAGCAATCTGGCCCTAATGAACATATCTTCATCTACATATCCATCTTTGTCTTCTCTCATCTCCAGGTAAAGATCTGAAGTGTTCAAAATATCATCTGCATTATCAAAGATCTCCAGGTCTTTATTTTCTCCACCTATGTGAGCTTCGAACATATATAATTCGTCTCCATATTCTTGATTGTGGACTCCTAGAGCTTCTTGTTTCGGAACATAATAGAGGTCTGAATTAGGATGATAAATACCTAATTCATCCATAAATCTTCCTGCCGGAAACGTTCCATAAGGGAAGGCCGTAGTGTAAAAGTCCTGCACATATCTTTCGGCAACAGTATTTTCAAGATAATCTTCAACATAATGCGTGGTCACCACTGTGGTTTGTAAGAATTGAAGGGCGCTTTTCCTTAGGGCTCTCATTGTGTATTCATGACCATCATCATCTACAAAACCAAGGGATCTTGACTGGTGACCACCACCTGCACCAAGTACTTTTAAATTACCAGGGAGTGTGTCAAGGTAAAGTACCGGAAATTCGAATTTTCTGCTGTATAAAGGACGATAATGCTCTCCCCATAGAGCTTTATATAGTCCATCTTTATCCGTTTCTTCTTCGGTATACACTGAAGTGACTTTGGTCTTGCCTATTCTTTCTTCGGGCCAGTAAACTTCGTCAAGACTTGGTCGCTCGCGGGAAATTTGCCTGGTAAGGATCTGTTCTGAGCCTGAAGGATCAACTTCATAAAATTCTACCTTAGAGCTACCATTTTCATTGATATTCATTTTGGCATATCCCAGTTCATAAGCTGCAAAGTCACCATGATCCTCTTCAGGTTTTGCTTTTTTAGGTTTTTGGGTAACCCCGGTGATTACCTGTTCTATCCCATCATCCTGAACATACTGCAGATTCCTGTCTTTTCCCGAAAGGAAGATAACATCGTTATACTGGCTGGCAAGAGTTTCAAGAGTTCCCATCAATTCTTTAAGCTGAGGGTTCCTTCTGGTTTGTTCACCCAGGCCTATCATTTTCTCAAAAAAGGTAAGTCTGGTATTGGTCAACACAGGATGATATACTGCTACCAGAACCGTTTTTTTCTGGTAATCCTCAAGTTCATCGTTAAAAGCCTCACGGAACTGTGCACGGGTCTTGATCTCACATTTATTGTTGATATATGGGTGTTTATCCCAGTCTTCCAGATACCACTGCGAATCTATCATGATAAGCTGTACTTTGTCATTCAGGCTTTCGCTTTCTATAGGGCAACCGTCATTAGGCCAGAATTTTGCCCGGGAATTATCCTGTAAAAAAGATTCCAGGTCATCAATATTATCTGGAGCGTCTTTTTTCCATTCGTTCTTGCCGGGAGTAAAAATGATATTTCCCTTAAAGTCCTTGATATGATCTAAAAGATTTTCTGTTAAATACTTTTCTACGGCGTCACGGCCTTTGTCCTTATTGGGATAACCCTTTTTCGGGACTAAGTTCCCGATGATCACAAGACTAGAAGAATCTTCTTTTTTTGAAGCCTCAACGATAGTGGAAAGTAATTTCTTGTTAGCCTCGTCGCTTCTTATTCCGGTATTGGAAGTAATATAAACCGAATGAGTTACTTCTTTACTTTCCTCCTGATCATTCTGCCCAAATACGGCACAAACAGTTAACAGGAAGAAAAGACTGAAAAGACTTGTTTTTGAAGGCAATATAGATTTTTGTAGTAGGATACTATGGCTCATATAAGCTTAGGTTGTTTGATTGAATTTAGTAGCCAGTATCTTGCTGGATACTTAACTCCCAAAAAAATTCATAATTCTTAGGTTGTCATAAGTCTTTATAATACTTTAACATCCAAGCCTAAAAATTTTACTAATAAAGTTGCTATCTAATTTAGAGATAAATTTTCTTGTTAAGCCTGTGATAGTTAACTTTCGAAACATAATTACAATTTCCTCTTGAGTAAAAAACTCGTTTTAGTACTATTCGTTTTTACAGTGTATGGTGTCCTGGCCCAGGAATTACCACCTGTAGTCAATTATGGCCCTAGTCAGTATTCTGCGGGAAATCAGAACTGGATGATAGACCAGGCAGAAAATAAGAATCTATATTTCGCTAATAGTACTGGCTTGCTTGAATATAATGGAGAGAAATGGAATTTATATCCTGTTCCCAACAACACTATTGTTAGATCTTTAAAAGTAGTAGGTGATCGTATTTACACCGGGGCTTACATGGAAGCGGGATACTGGGAAAAGAATGAATTCGGATCCCTGGAATATACCAGCCTGGTGGGTAAATTCAATGGAGCAATAGGAGAAGGTGAACAATTCTGGGATATAGAATTTATCGATGAACTTGTTATTTTCAGAAGTTTTGGAGGAGTTTATTTCTATAATCCTCAACAGGATTCGATCACTAAAATGCCAAATCCCCTGGGAAAACCGGTATCTGGGATCTTTAAGGTTGAAAAAGAACTTTATTTCCAATTGGTTGGTGAGGGGCTTTATGTAATTAGGAATGGTAGCCCGGTAGAGGTTATACCATATGAAAAGCTTGGGGATACGGCTATTATGCATATTTATAATGAGGCTGGAGTTCTTTCATTCATATCTGGTAAAACCGAATTTTATAAATGGCAGGACCAGGACCTAAGGAAGGAGGTTAAACCGGTTAATACTCAAATAGGTTATCCTAATATCCTTGATGCTATAAATTTACCCTCTGGGGATATAGTTCTAGGTACGGTGGGTAATGGCGTCGTAAAAATAGATTCAAAAGGAAATATTGTAAATGCTTTCAACCAGCAGAACATTCTTCTGAATAATACCGTTCTGGATCTTTTTATGGATAAAGATCAAAATCTTTGGGCAGGTCTGGATTATGGAATAAGCAGTATAGACCTAAAATCTTCATTTAAATCATTTCAGGATAATCGTGGAGAAATAGGATCTGTGTATGCTTCATATGAGGAGGAAGGCACGCTTTACCTGGGGACAAACCAGGGTTTATATGTGCGAAATAAAGGCGGGAATAAATTCAATTTAATTGAAGGTACCAACGGGCAGGTGTGGTTCGTAGATAAGGTTGCCGGAGATATTTTATGTGGTCAGGATAGCGGTACTTTTTTGATTAACGGAGATAAGGCTACTAAAATCTGTGACAGGCTTGGAACCTGGACCGTGAAGGAGTTTAATGAAGATATATTGATACAGGGGCATTATAATGGTATAAGTTTTCTTCGGAAGAATGGAAATGAACTTGAACCGTTACCCATGTTGGAGGATTTTCCGCATTCATCAAAATTTATCGAAATAGATGGGGAACAGAACGTCTGGATTAGCAATGAGCATAAAGGAGTTTATAAAATGCTCCTTGAAGAGCCATTTCAAAAAGTAACTACTATCAAGAATTATAAATTCCCGGGAGAGTCGGGAATTACCTCGAGTTTATTTCAATTTAATGACAGTTTATATTATAGCTCGAAAGAAAAGATATATCAGTATAGCAGCACAGAAGATTCGTTTATTGAAGAAAATTCTCTTAATACCCTAATTTCAGACTTGAACCGGGTATCGGGAAAAATGATAAGTGAAGAGGATCAGAGCAAACTATGGGGTTTTGCGCAAGAAGGTATATTTTCTATTCAGAATTCAATTCTTAGCAAAGACTATTCTCTTGAATTTGTTTTTATAGATCAGGATTTCAGGAATATCGCGGTGGGCTATGAGAATATTTCAAACTTTGGGGATGAAGAATATTTATTGGGGATTGCCAATGGTTATTTAAAATTTAGCGATCCCGGGGAGATTGTTCTGCAGGCCTCTGTTAACCTTGATAAGATCGAAGTGAGCGCTCTTGATTCTCCCGCTAATAGCATACAACTTGATGAAGCCGGCAGCTTCGATTTCAAAAATAATAATATCTCCTTTAATTATTCGGCGCCGGTACATGATAAATACCTGGATGCCAAGTACAGTTATCGCCTTATAGGTTTAAGTCCAAACTGGAGTTCCTGGAGTGGTAGTCCAGAAGTCAATTTCAAGAATCTCGATTTCGGAAACTATACTTTTGAGGTCAAAGCAAAAGTAGGTGACACGGTAACCGAAAGCGTTAGCTATCAATTTAAAATTCAACGTCCTTATTACTTTAGTATCCCTGCTATAATAGGTTACTTCATTGTTTTTCTGCTAATATTATATCTTATTCACTTACTTAATAAGCGACATCATCGCAAGAACCTCGCAGAGAATGAGAGAGCCCTTAAAATGAGAAACCTTGAGGCAGAGCAGGAGATCATAAAATTAAGGAATGAAAAACTGGAGCAGGATATGGCCAACAAGAACAGGGAGCTGGCGGTGTCTACCATGAGCCTTATTAAAAAGAACGAGTTTTTAACCAGCATAAAAGATGAACTGAAAAAGTCTGAAAGTTCATCTAAGGTGAAATCGGTAATTAATACCATAGATAAAGATATTAGTGAAGAAGATAACTGGAAATTCTTCAAAAAAGCATTTAGTAACGCTGATAAAGACTTTTTCAAAAAGATAAAAGCCGTTCATCCTGAGCTTACTTCTAATGACCTTAAGTTGTGCGCTTATTTAAGGTTGAATCTCTCCTCAAAAGAAATAGCGCCGCTATTAAATATTTCTGTAAAAAGTGTAGAAATTAAACGATATCGTTTGCGTAAAAAGATGGATTTAGACCGTGAGACCAATCTTACCGAGTATATTCTGGATCTTTAAACTTTACAACTCCCTAAAATAACTCTACATTACCTCTACATTGTCCTATTATTCTGATATTCAATGAAAACGTTTGCGTATTAAAAATCCTTATAAAGCCGCATTAAGATTGCGGATTAAATAAAAACAGGTGAAAAAAATTGCGGATTTCTCAGTTGTAGATTTTTTGTAAAGGTTGTTAATCTATTTTCTTAATGTGATGTTAATATATTGAGGTATCAATTTTAATAAATAATCACATGAGGAAATTTACCTGTCTTTTGATTGTATTTCTAAGCGGGTTTTTTGGGGCTTATGCGCAATCCTTTTCGGTTAGCGGATTAGTATCTGATGAAAACAACATGCCTTTATTGGGAGTTAATGTAATAGTAAAAGGAGAATCGCGTGGAACTACCACAGATTTTGACGGAAACTATACGATAGAAAATGTCTCCCCTGGAGATATACTTCAATTTAGTTATGTTGGTTTCGAAGCCCAGGAAATCACTGTTAACGATCAACGAACCATTAATGTAGTATTGCAAACCGATTCTGAAGCCCTTGAAGAAGTGGTGGTAATTGGATATGGTACTCAGCAAAGGAAAGATGTTACCGGTGCAGTATCGGTAGTAGACAATCAAACTCTTGACGAACTTCAACCTATAAAGGTGGAGCAGGCACTTCAGGGAACTGCTGCCGGGGTTAATGTAACTCCACAATCTGGTGCTCCTGGGGCAGATATTAACATTAATATTCGTGGTATCGCTTCGAACAGCGTTAATGGCCCATTAGTATTGATAGATGGATATCAGGGCGATCTTAATACTTTGAACCCAAATGATATTCAATCTATTTCGATCCTTAAGGATGCCCAGGCTGCTATTTATGGTGTGGCTGGTGCGAACGGTGTAGTTTTGGTAACAACCAAAACAGGTAAAAAGAATACCGCTCCTAAAGTTACCTACCAGACATATTATGGTATACAGGAGGCTTCAAGAGAGATCCCTGTTCTAAATGCAACTGAATATGCATTGCTTTTAAATGAAAGTTATGCTAACGGTGGTCAGCAAATACCTTATCCAAATGTTAGCGGGCTAGGGGAAGGAACAGATTTCCAGAGTGCGGTTTTCAAACAGGCACCTATTTCAAACCATAATTTAAGTCTTACCGGTGGTGGCGAAAGAGTTACTTATTCTGTAGGAGGTTCTAACTTGGATCAGGAAGGGATCGTTGGTGGTGATAAATCCGGATTCAAACGTAATACGGCCAGAGTTAGTTTAGGTGTGGATATCAACGACTATTTTGATGTACAGTTGAATGCAACCTATACCAACATTGCCAGAAAATCTATTAATGAAAACGGTCTTGGTTCAGTATTATTTAATGCTTTGAACTTTGCTCCTACTTTTGGTGTAAATGACCAGGATCTTGCAGGTAGACTGGGGAATGAGATCATCAACCCACTTTCGCAAATAGAAAATACTTATAACGATTATAACCTTGACAAGCTAAACGGAAACTTTAGCCTTGATTTCACACCTATCGAGGAATTGGTGTTCACTTCAAGAATCGGTTATAACCTTTCAAAGAGTGACTCAAAAACCTTTAATCCTGAAATAGGAGCTGACGTTTATGGTCCAGGGAAGGTTTTCAACAACCCAAGAAGTACTGTAAATCAAAATAGAATTAACGATAATTCTTATACTTATGACCTTTTCGGTACTTATGAGGATAGATACAATGAAGATCATCACGTAACCTTTACCGGTGGTATGACTGTTATTAGACAGTGGGGTGATGGCTTGTATGCTACTGGGTATGATGTGCCAAATAATTCATATGAATTTGCAGATATCAGCCTTACTACAGGAACTAATGACGGGCTTAACAACAGCTCTTACGTATATGACATTAGAAAACTATCATTCTTTGGTAGACTTCAATATGACTTCAAAGGGAAGTACCTGGTATCGGGAATGCTAAGAAGGGATGCTTCTACAAGATTTAATCCAGATAACCGTGTAGGTTATTTCCCATCAGCTACTGCAGGTTGGATCATCTCTGAAGAGAACTGGTTCGATTCAGACACCTTCAACTTTCTGAAGTTAAGAGGTAGTTATGGTATTCTTGGTAACGATGAGGCAGGTGGTGCAGAGTTCTACCGTTCTGCACTTACGGGAGAGGCAACTTATGTTCTAAATGGCCAGTTGGTAAATGGAACTGCACCTGGTAGAATCGCTAATCCTGATTCTGGATGGGAAGAAGCAGAAAAGATCAACATTGGTCTTGACCTTAGGTTACTTCAGAACAAAATTGATATCACCGCAGATATATTCAGAGAAGAAAGAAAAGATCTTCTGGTTGCAGGAATCCCTGTTTCAGGAATTTTTGGTGGTGCAGCTCCGGGAGCTGGAGCTCCAACGATCAACGCTGGTACTACCAGAAACCAGGGTGCTGAATTTGCGATTAATTACAAAGAGAATTTCTCTGATGATGTTCGTCTGAATGTATCTTACAACTTTACTTATCTTGAAAATGAGGTGACTGAAGTTAACGGAACAGACTTTTTACCAGGAGGTGCTTTTGGAGTTGGACAGCCTCAACCTGCAAGAATGGAAGAAGGTTTCCCAATTGGTTACTTCTACGGATATAAAACAGATGGAATCTTCCAGAATCAGTCTGAAGTAGATGCACATCCTGCTCAAAACGCACTTGGTGCTCCAGCTCAGCCAGGAGATATCAGATACGTAGATATTAACGGTGATGGGGTGATCAATACAGATGACCGTACTAATATTGGAGATCCGATCCCTGATTTTACAATGGGATTAAATCTTAATTTTACAGTTAAGAACTTTGACTTCACTGCTTATACCTATGCATCTTTAGGTAACGAAATGGTTAGAAACTATGAAAGAAATCAGCCAAACGTTAACAGACACGCATATTACCTTGAGCGTTGGAGAGGAGAAGGAACAAGTAATGAGGTTCCAAGATTAACTACTGCAGCAACCTCAAACGGAGTATTTTCAGACTTCTACGTAGAAGACGCTTCTTACGTGCGTATTCAAAATGCTCAAATTGGGTATTCATTGCCAGCAGACTTCTTAGATAGAGTTGGTATTGATAAACTTAGAGTATATGTGGCAGGAAACAACTTATATACGTTTACAGACTATAAAGGATTTGACCCTTCAGCTTCTACAGGAGAAGCAATTGGTGGAGGAATAGATTACGGTTTCTACCCGGTTCCAAGAACTTATATGTTTGGTGTAAACCTTAACTTCTAAAATATTGTAATATGAATATAAAGAATTCAATATTAAAAAAGATATACTTCTTCATGGGGTTCGTTATGCTAGTAGGGTGTACCGAAGAGTTCCTAGATGAAACCGAAGAGTATGTTATAGATTCAGAAAATTATTTTAATTCTGAACAGGAATATTATAATGCCCTGATTGGAGCTTATGATATTTTGCAATCAACTTATGTGAATGTTATCCTTGGAGAAATTGCTTCAGATAACACTCTAAGTGGTGGTGAGAGTGCTACAGACGTAATTGGCTGGCAGCAGGTAGACGAAATGACCCATACCGAAGTTAACGATAATCTTGATGATGTTTGGGACTGGAATTTCGCTGGTGTTCAAAGAGCCAACTACATTCTTGAATTTAAGGATAAGACCGAATTTGAAGGTAAGGACAGGATAATTGCTGAAGCGAGATTCCTTAGAGCTTATTTCACTTTTGAACTGGTAAAATGGTTTGGTCCTATTCCGTTGAACGGAGACCAGCGTTTTCAGCTTGGTGATGAGCAAAGTATTCCTAGAGCTCCTGTGAGCGAGGTTTATGCCCAGATCGAATCAGATCTTCAGTTTGCCATAGACAACCTTGATTACACAGCTCCTCAAGTTGGTAGAGCTACCAAAGGTTCTGCACAGGCTTTATTAGGAAAAGCATACCTATATCAGGAAAAATTTCAGCAGGCGGCAGATGTGCTAACAAATCTTATCGACAGTGGTGAATATCACCTTTACGGAACTGTGGGAGATGAGGAGTATACTAACCTTTTCGAGCAGGTTGGAGAAAATAGTCCGGAATCTGTTTTCGAAGTTCAATATACTGGAGAAGAAGGAGCAGGATTTGATTGTCTTCAGTGTAGTGAAGGGAACGTTGCTGTAGGATTTCAGGGTATCAGAAACTATACCGGGCCTGTTTTTGAGTCAGGATTTAGTTTTAACGTACCTGTAGAGGAAGTTTATAACCTTTTTGATGAAAACGATATAAGAAGAGATTATTCTATTCTTGATATCGAAGCATGGGCTGAAGAGACCGGTGCCACTTATGTTGAAGGATACAAACACACGGGGTATTTCAACCGTAAATACCTTCCAAGACAAAATGATAACGTTGGAGATGCCAACTTAACTCAGCCAAATAATTACCGTGCAATTAGATATGCCGATGTATTGTTAATGGCTGCGGAAGCACTTAGTAGAGGAGGGATCAACGATCAGCTTGCACTGGAATATCTTAACGATGTTCGCAATCGTGCCGGATTAGACGATCTAAACGTAACTGGAGCAGCACTTACTGATGCGATCTTTGCTGAAAGAAGGCTGGAACTAGTTGGGGAAGGTCATAGATTCTTCGACCTGGTTAGAACCGGAAGAGCAGCAGCTGCGATAGACGGATTTACTCCTAATAAGAACGAACTTTTTCCAATACCACTTGAAGAGATTGAATTCTCTCAAGGAAACTGGGAACAAAATCCTGGATACTAAAAAAAAGAACTATGAAGAACTTATTTAAACATGTCTTTTTCATTGCCTTAAGCGTCCTGATTTTTGGATGTGAAAGCGATGATGACCAAATGGTAGACCTAAGTGACCTGGCGGCACCTTCTAATCTTGGTGCCAGCTTTAAGATCACTCAGGATAATAGCGGTTTGGTAACGGTTACCCCAAAGGGTGAAAGTGCCAATACATTTGCGGTAGATTTTGGGGATGGCTCAGAGCCGGCAACCGGAATCAAACCAGGTGAATCTGTAGATCATATCTTTGCTGAAGGTGATTACCAGGTTGGAGTTACCGGGACTAACCTTAACGGGGAAAGTGCTGAAGGAACTCAGGACCTAACGGTTTCTTTCAGAGAGCCTGAAGGACTTGAAGTAACCATTGCTAAAGCAGCAGATGATAATTATACCATTAATGTTTCGGCAGCTGCGCAGTACGCAGCCATGTTCGAAGTGTATTTTGGTGATGCGGAAGATGAAGAGCCTACCCCTTTAATGATTGGAGAAACGGTTTCTCATACTTACGAAAGTGTAGGAGATTACGATGTGAGAGTAGTTGCTTTAAGTGGAGGTGCAGCCTCTGCAGAACGAACTCAGACGGTAGAGATCAGAGATCCATTATTCCTGCCGATCGATTTTGAATCACCGACTAAGAATTATTCTTTCTATAATTTTGGTGGTGCAGATGGTGCAGTAGATCCTGTGATCGATAATCCAGATCCGTCAGGAATTAATACAAGTGATAAAGTTGCAGCTTATACTAAACCGGTAGGTTCAGAAGTTTGGGCAGGTACAACTATCAACCTTGATCAGAATATTGACTTTTCATCTCAGAGGTATATCAGTGTAGATGTATGGTCTCCACAAGCGGGAATTCCGGTGATTTTCAAGATAGAGAATGTAAACGATGCAAATATTTTTGTTGAGTCTACGGTTAATACTACGGTAAGTAACCAATGGGAAACTCTTACTTTCGATATGAGTGCCGCAGACCTTTCTTTAGACTATGCTAAGATTGTTCTGTTCTTTAATTTCGGAGCCCCTGGAAATGGAGAAACTTATTATTTCGATAATATCCAGCAAACTACTCTGGATCCAATAAAGCTACCTTTAACTTTCGAATCTGAGAACATTACCTATAACTGGGGTGGTTTCGGTGGAGCTTCAGGAGCGGTAATTGAGAATCCAGATATGTCTGGGATTAACACTAGCTCAAGAGTGACTTCTTTGAGTAAATCTAATGGATCTGAAGTTTGGGCAGGAATTTCCCTGAACCTTGAAGAGCCAGTTGAATACTCCAATGGAACCACTGTAAAAATGAAAGTTTGGTCTCCAAGAGCCGGAACTCCAATCCTTTTCAAAATGGAAAAGTCAGATTCTGAGCCCGATGCAAATGGAAACCCATCAGTTGTTGTGGAAGTTTCGCAAAATACGACTGTAGCAGGGGAATGGGAAGAATTAAGCTTTGATTTAACCAGTTTCGATGCTTTTGATACCTCCATAGACTACGATAGAGTAATTGTATTTTATGATTTTAATAATGCTGGTCAGGGAGAGGATTTCTATTTCGATGATATTAAAATTGGAGAAACTCAATATATCTCTCTTTTCAGTGAATTAGGAGAGGATGTGACTGTAGATACCTGGAGAACAGTCTGGTCTGCTTCAGATTATGAAGAAGTAGAATTCGACGGTAGACTAACCAAACATTATTTCAATCTTGATTTTGTAGGTATAGAAACTGTTGCAGAACAGGTAGATGCAAGTGAAATGACGCATTTCCATACTGATGTTTGGATTGAGAATGGTACTACTTTCAGAGTTAAGCTTGTAGATGTAGGAACAGATGGTAGCTTTGATGGAGGAGATACTACTGAAGATGAAGTGGTGTTCGAAAACCTTCCTCAGGGAGAATGGGTGAGTTTGGATATTCCTTTATCAGATTTCCCAAATCTTACTAACAGAACGAACATTGCACAATACATTTATTCTGGTTTACCAGCAGGGGAAGTGAATGTTTATCTGGACAATATTTATTTCCATAACTAGAAGAATTAAAAAGAAATAAAATGAAAAATATATTTTTAAAATTAACATTTGTAATGGCTCTTTGCGCAGGATTATTCTCCTGTGCAGAGGAGGATTACGATATTGGGGAAATCTCTTCTCCAACAAATCTTCAGGTAGATGCCGCTGTGGTTGGACAATCTGGAGAGATGCCTAATGGTGATGGTAGTGGGCAGGTTACCTTCAATGCTACTGCAGATGGAGCCATGACCTATAAATACGTTTTCGAGAACGGAAGTTCAGCTACTACATCTAGTGGGATTTATACACACCAGTTTTCTGAAACGGGTACTAAAACCTACACGGTGAACGTAATAGCTTATGGCCCGGGTGGTACGGCTACTTCGATGATCGTAGACGTGGAAGTTCTTGTAACCTATGAGCCACCTAAGGAGCTAATTGATAAATTAGTAGGTGATGGTTCTAAAGAATGGAGAATTAAGGCAGAAGTGCCTGGACACTTTGGTCTTGGACCGGTTGGAGGAGTTGTTCCAGTAGAATGGTACAGTGCCGGAGCGAATGAAAAAGCAAATGCCGGAATGTATGATGACAGGTATATCTTCAATGAAGATGGAACATTTACTCATATTACCAATGGAACTGTTTTTGGCCGAGCTGGTCTCATAGATCAATTAGGTGGAAGCGGCGGAACTGTTGAAGGTGCTGACGTTTTAAATCTGGAATTCGGAGATTATACTGAGAACTGGTCTATTTCTGCTCCAGGTGGAAATGAAACGATCAATCTTACCGGAATAGGTTTTATTGGATATTATATTGGTGGTGATCACCAGTATCAGATCTTTGACCGTTCTGGAACTAATGATATGATTCTGAAATCTACCGATGGTAACGGTGAATTCGACTGGTGGTTCATAATCACTTCTGCAGAAGAAGGTGCTGGTGGTGAAGAACCAGAAGAATTCCAAACCGAATTTGAAGATCTTCTATGGTCAGATGAATTTGATGGTGATGCTCTGGATACTGATAACTGGAACTACGAAATAGGAAATGGAACTAATGGTTGGGGAAATGGTGAAGTTCAGTACTATACTGAAGATAACGTAACCGTTCAGGATGGAAATCTTGTGATCACTGCTAAGCGTGAATCTGAAAGCGGATTTGAATTTACATCGGGTAGAATCACAACTCAGGATAAATTTGAATTTACTTACGGTCGAGTTGAAGCCAGGGCGAAAATGCCTGAAGGTGGAGGAACCTGGCCGGCGATCTGGATGCTCGGGGCTAACTTCGATGAAGTAGGATGGCCTGAGACCGGTGAGATTGACATTATGGAGTGGGTTGGAAACAATCCTGGAGAAACTTCTTCTGCATTGCATTTTCCTGGAAATTCCGGAGGTAATGCGGTGGTAGGAAGAACTCCTATTTCAAATGCTTCTACAGAGTTCCATACTTACACAGTAGAGTGGACTTCTGAAAATATCACACTGCTACTGGACGGTGAAGTATTTTTTACTTTCACCAACGAAGCTTCCCTGCCATTCGATAAGGATTTCTTCCTTATTATGAATGTAGCTATGGGTGGCGGTCTTGGAGGCGAAATCGATGCAAACTTCCAGGAATCTTCTATGGAAGTGGACTACGTAAGAGTTTACCAATAGATTGTTTGTTTAGGCTTTAAATTCCCGGAGTATCTTCTAGAGCTCCGGGATTTATTCTTATCATCATAAAATTTTCTGGTTTTTAAATGGCCCTTGGAGGCGCAGGTTTTTCATGATGATTATTCTTTTTTAAAATAATGTATATGAAGCACTTATTTTTAAAAACCTTCCTCGCGCTAGGTATTATTTTCAGCGGAAATCTATTTGCTCAGGACTCACCTGCAAAAACCGTAAGCGACACCCTTTTCTTTGATGACTTCTCCGGAAGTTCACTCGATAGGGAAAAGTGGAATGTTGTTGGAACAGACTTTTGGGTAAATAACGAGCAACAGGTTTATGTGGATTCCACTGCAACGATTTTCAATGTAAAAGGTGATAATGCTAAAGGAGCCGAAAATGCGCTGGTACTTAAGGCTCATTACAGCCCCAACTATATAAAATACCGCGGAAATGATTTCGATTTCATCTCGGGAAGGATAAATACCCGGGACAAGGTGATGTTCACCTACGGTACAGCTATGGCCAGGATGAAACTTCCTGAAGGTTCCGGCTTTTGGCCCGCATTCTGGGCACTTGGCGGAGGCGATTGGCCCGATACCGGAGAGATCGATATTATGGAATATGTGGGAGAGACAGACTGGATAGGAGTTGCCCTGCACGGCCCGGGATATTCCGGAGAGACTCCGCTGGTTAACAAATACTTCTATCCTGAAGGTGAAGATGTGACCGACTGGCATGTGTATTCTGTAGACTGGACACCGGAGGCACTTAATTTTAAGGTTGATGGCAGATTGATCTATCGGGTTACAAAACCTATGGTAGAGCATTACGGGGAATGGAAATTTGACAATCCAAAATACCTTATTCTCAATCTAGCTTTAGGGGGTGCATACCCTTATAAAACTAATGGAGTTGAAGAACCATATAACGGACTCCCAGCATCTACGGTAGAGCTTATAAAACAAGGAAAAGCAGAAGTTCTTATTGACTGGGTTTTAATAAAAAAGTAAAAGTAGAATTGAATAACCAGGTGTTTCCTAATAAGCCCATTTTTTAGAATTGCCGGTTATTACTAAGGATTCTAAGTTCGACTGGTAGAATTCCTATCTAAAATAACGATGGAGAAAACATTTTCCTCCATAATCTAATTTTAAGATCATGAAAAAATATTTCATAATTATCTCGTCCCTTTTTTTTGGGACCATAGGTGGATATTCCCAAAATTCAGGCATTAAAAGCTCTGTTCAGGATGTAGAGACCAAAGTTGATTCAGTTTTAAATCTAATGACCTTAGAGGAAAAAGTTGGTCAGATGATACAATATAACGGAAGTTGGGACCTTACAGGACCTGCTTCTGAAGTTGGAAATAAAGAAAAGGAAGATAGACTTAAGAAAGGCCTCGTAGGGTCCATGTTGAATGTACTTTCGGTTGAGGCGACTGAAAAGGCTCAGCGATTGAACATGGAAAACTCCAGGATCAAGATCCCTTTGATCTTTGGTTATGATGTGATCCATGGTTATAAAACTATTTTCCCGGTACCATTGGGTGAAACAGCCAGTTGGGATGTTGAGGCGGCAGAGGAATCTGCCAGGATCGCTGCTCTTGAATCTGTTGCTGAAGGAGTGAACTGGACATTTTCACCTATGATAGATATTTCCAGGGATGCACGCTGGGGTAGGATCATGGAAGGATCTGGTGAAGATCCATATTTAACCTCCAGGATCGCAGTTGCCAAGATAAATGGCTACCAGGGAGAAGATCTTGCCGATCCTAAAACTATTGCGGCTACTGCCAAGCATTTTGCGGGATATGGACTAGCCGAAGCCGGTAGGGATTATAATGCTGTTAATATAGGGAAAAATGAATTACATAATGTGGTGCTGCCTCCATTCAAAGCCGCTGCAGATGCCGGCGTAGCAACCTTTATGAACTCATTCAATACTATAGATGGTATTCCGGCAACCGGGAGTGAAAGATTACAGAGAGAGATCCTGAAAGGAGACTGGGACTGGCAGGGATTCGTTGTTTCAGACTGGGGTTCAATTACAGAAATGATTCCACATGGCTTTGCCCGGGATAAAGTTCATGCTGCCGAAATAGCTGTAACAGCTGGTAGTGATATGGACATGGAAGGAGGAGCTTATGAAGCTGGTCTCGAAAAACTTGTAGCAGAAGGTAAAATAGATGAGTCCCTTATAGACGAAGCGGTAAAAAGAATTCTTCACGTGAAGTTCAAGATGGGGCTTTTTGAAGATCCTTATAAATACATGGATGCAGGTCTTAAGGAAAATGTTCCTTACGAGGAGCATAGAAAAACTGCCCGTGATATTGCTAAAAAATCCATAGTTCTTCTAAAGAATGAGAATGATCTTTTACCTATAAGATCTTCTGTGAAAAAGATCGCTGTAATTGGTCCTTTAGCCGATGATAAAGATACACCTATAGGAAACTGGAGAGCTCAGGGAGAAACCAATTCTGCAGTTTCAGTATTGGAAGGATTAAAAAATACAGATCTTAAATCTGAAATTACTTATGCAAAAGGAGTGACCCTTGGTGAGGGCGAACGTAGTTTCCTGATGCCTTTGAAGATCAATAAAACAGACCGGTCTGGAATTCCAGATGCCGTGGCAAAGGCTAAAGATGCAGAACTTGTGGTAATGGTTCTTGGTGAAGACGCTTTTCAATCTGGCGAAGGACGCAGCCAGGCTAATATTGGCCTTGCGGGACTTCAGTTAGAGCTTTTGAAGGAAGTTCAAAAAGTTAATAAGAATATAGTTCTTGTTTTAATGAACGGCAGGCCAATTGAAATTACCTGGGCTTCAGAAAATATTCCAGCTATCGTTGAAGCATGGCAGTTGGGTACAGAGAGCGGTAACGCTATTGCCGATGTTCTTTTAGGAAAGTATAATCCATCCGGAAAATTGCCGGTATCTTTCCCTAGAGCAGTTGGGCAGGAACCTTTGTATTATAATAGAATGAACACGGGTAGACCATCAAACGATCAGCATGTCACCTATTCTCATTATACAGATATCACCAATGGCCCATTGTATCCTTTTGGATTTGGTCTTAGTTATACCACTTTTGAATATGGAGACCTGCAATTGTCTTCTTCAGAACTTGGTAAGGGCGGTTCTGTGACCTTAAGTGTTCCAGTAACTAATACAGGTGAGGTAAAAGGTAAGGAAGTGGTTCAGTTATATCTACATGACCTTGTTGCCAGTGTAGCCAGACCGGTTAAGGAACTTAAGGGTTTTGAGATGGTTGAACTGGCTCCGGGTGAGACAAAAACCATTGATTTTACCATTGATGAAGAAATGCTTAAATTTTATACCGCTTCAGAAGAGTGGAAAGCAGAAGAAGGGGAGTTTGAGTTGATGGTAGGAGGAAACTCTGAAGATCTGCAAAGCATTAAAATAAAGTATAATAATTAATGAAACGATATCAAGAATTATTAGTCACCGGTAGTTTTTTAATTGGCGCCTTGTTCACAGGTCAATCTCAGGAAAAGGTCATTTTTCATGAGGACTTTAATGGTGATAGTCTGGACATGAGTGTCTGGAATTATGAAGAAGGAGACGGTTGCCCTAACCTATGTGGTTGGGGTAACAATGAAGAGCAGATTTATAACAGGGAATATGTAGAAGTAAAGGATGGCAATCTTGTTATTACTGCCTTGAAAAAGGATGGTGAATATTATTCAGGAAAGATCAATTCAAAGGATAATGTAGAGTTCACTTATGGCGTCATTGAGGTTAGGGCGAAATTAGCCACCACCAAAGGGCTCTGGCCTGCGATCTGGATGTTAGGTTCAGACATTTCGGAAGTGGGTTGGCCAGCCAGCGGAGAGATCGATATCCTTGAATATATTGGTAGAGAACCGGGAAAGGTCTTTACTTCCCTACATACACCGGCGAGTCATGGAAATACCATTAATACCAAAAAAACAAAAATCGAGAATATAGAAGAAGGTTATCATACCTATAAGGCGATCTGGACAGAAGAATATATAGAGTTCTTTGTGGACGGGAATTCGCTTTATAAGTTCGTTCCAAAGAAGTATGATGAACAACACTATCCTTTTAAAAAGGACTTCTATTTTCTTATAAATGTTGCTGTAGGCGGCAATCTGGGAGGAGCCGAGATCAATGATGAAGCTCTGCCAGATAAGTTTTATATCGATTATATAAAAGTTACCGAATTGCCAGAAGGCATTTAAAATCTTTCATAAGCGGAACCTTTACATTTACTTTGTTAGCTAAATTATTGTGGATGATTAGCTAAGGTTTCGCTTTTTTCTTCAGTTTACGCGGTTTACTCACCAGAATTTCACTTTCTGAATTTACATAAAACATTGAAAATGTGTATATTACATATCTAAATCTAATGATATGAAGTTACACTACCTAAGATCAACCGTAGCCCTAATTTTTATTTTCATCTTCACATCCTGTGGTACAACTTATATTTATTATAAAAAGGATAGTAAGGTAAAATCTGCCTTTGCCAACAAGGGCAATCCGCCAGACCGTGTACAAACCACTAATGTAGATATTAGTATTGGTAACTGGCGCCTGGATGCCTTATCTGCATCTCCAGACGCAGCTTATCTCGCCCTGGGAATGGCAGATATCAATAATCCAACCAGCAACAGTAATGGAAAACTGGAGGTTTATAGTAGTTTTGGTAAAACTTTGAAATATACTTTCAATGATGCAGATCTTAAAAGTATGATCGAAGGCCAGTCTGATATCGATTACCCAAGTTCGGTCTATGCCTTTCACCCTTTTAACCTGGGCTATGAGAATGACACTATTCTCATTGCACATATTCAGCCCTGGAATAGTTCAGATCTTATTCCGCAAGATGTGGAACTTAAAATAGACCTTAATACAGGTGAAGCTATAGGAGTATCGTTCTTTCCAAGAACCAACAGGCCGGCAATGCCACAGCATCCTTCAAAAAACAGGTACAATTTTGAGGTAATTAATGGCGAAATGCATGTAAATGGTAATAAATTAAATGGAATGCCAACAGGTTTGGATCCTGATTTACATGATGAGGTTACCCTTAAAAATTAATTTTATTGGAAGTTTTCAATTCAAATTACGTCGCTCAATAAAGAACCTTTTTAACAAAGAAGAAGCTTCTTCCTGAAGGATTCCGGTTTTAACCTTTGTCTTTGGGTGCAGCTGTACTCCGAATTTTCGGTAGCCGCGTTGTGGATCCTCTGCAGCGAATACGATTTTAGAGATCTGGCTCCAGTATAGCGCTCCCGCACACATCTGGCAGGGCTCAAGGGTAATGTACATCGTGCAGTTCTGAAGATATTTCCCTCCAAGGAAATTGGCGGCGGCTGTGATCGCCTGCATTTCAGCGTGTGCGGTCACATCATTAAGGGTTTCAGTAAGATTGTGCCCGCGAGCAATGATCTTATCGTTGATCACCACGACCACTCCAACAGGGATTTCACCTTTTTCATAGGCACATTCGGCTTCTTCCAGAGCCTTTTTCATAAAATATTCATCGTTGAAAGGCGATAGCATATTCTTTTTTTTCCCGAAAGATAGAAATTTTGAACCTTCAATCTCGACCTTCTGTTCACAATTCAGTTTGCTTAATGTAACTTTGCGGCGTATGGCCGAAATCCTAAATAAGATAAACACACCTGAAGACCTCCGAAAACTTAAAGAAACTGAGTTGACTCAGCTTGCTCAGGAACTTCGCAGGTTCATTATAGATATTGTTGCGACCAAAGAAGGGCACCTTGGAGCCAGTCTTGGAGTGGTAGAACTTACTATTGCCCTGCATTATATTTTTCATACTCCTGAAGATCTCCTGGTTTGGGACGTTGGTCATCAGGCATACGGCCATAAGATACTTACCGGCAGACGCGAAATTTTTGATACTAACCGCCAACTGAATGGTTTAAGCGGATTTCCGAAAAGAGAGGAAAGCGAATATGATACTTTTGGAGTGGGTCATTCCTCCACCTCAATTTCAGCAGCACTGGGAATGGCTATAGCTTCCAATCTCAAAGGAGAAACCGAAAAACAGCATATAGCGGTCATAGGTGATGCGTCTATCGCAAGTGGGATGGCTTTTGAAGGTTTAAATCATGCGGGAGTCACCAAGGCGAATCTTTTGGTAATTCTAAATGACAATGCCATTGGGATAGATCCTAGCGTAGGTGCGTTGAAGGAATATCTAACCAAAGCACGCGTAGGTCATAAGCCGGCCAGTAGTAATATTATTGAAGCCCTTAATTTTAAATATTTTGGACCGGTAGACGGTCATGACCTGCCAGGCCTTTTAAAGGTGCTCAAAGAGATGAAGGCTATAAAAGGACCCAAGTTCCTGCATGTGATCACAAAGAAGGGGAAAGGGCTTAAAAAGGCCGAAGAGGACCAGGTGAAATACCATGCTCCTGGAAAGTTTGAACCTGATACCGGCGAATTGCTAAAATATGATACCGATGGGCTGCCCTTAAAATATCAGGATGTTTTTGGACTAAGCCTTGTGGAGCTTGCAGAGAAGAATGAAAAGATCATAGGGATCACCCCTGCGATGCCTACAGGAAGTTCCTTAAAATATATGATGGAAGTATTTCCTGAAAGAGCCTTTGATGTTGGCATCGCTGAACAACATGCCGTTACCTTATCCGCCGGAATGGCGACCCAGGGTTTCACGGTGTTTTGCGCGATCTATTCTACCTTTTTGCAGAGAGCTTATGATCAGCTTATTCACGATGTGGCCTTGCAGAATTTACCGGTAGTTTTTTGCCTGGACCGGGCCGGATTGGTTGGAGAAGATGGGGCTACTCATCATGGTGTCTTTGATATTGCCTATGCCCGGGCAATTCCGAATCTTATGATCGCTGCTCCGAGAAATGAAGTTGAACTTAGAAACTTACTTTATACTGCACAAATAGGCCTGGATTCTCCTTTGATCATTAGATATCCTAGGGGGCGTGGTGTTTTAAAAGAGTGGAAACTTCCTTTTGAAAGGGTTCAAATAGGAAAAGGAGAGTGTTTGAAGGAAGGTGATGAGATTGCTGTACTAAGTATAGGAAATATGGCAGCGAATGCAGAAGCTGCTATAGAGAAGATGGGTAATCCTGAAAATATCGCGCATTACGATATGAAATTTGTAAAACCCCTGGACGAGAAATTAATGCGATCGATCCTTAAAAATTACTCAAAAATTCTAACGGTAGAGGACGGAGTGAAAAAAGGAGGCTTCGGAAGTGAAATTTTAGAATTTGCCGCAAGTATAGATTTTAAAGGGCATATCGAGGTTTTAGGAGTGCCAGATGAATTTATTGAGCAAGGAAGTGTGTCTCAATTACAAGAAATTTCCGGAATTCACGTTGAAGGAATAAGGCAAAAGCTCAAATCTATGAGCTGATTTTTTTATTTTTGCAATTCCGAAATCTTGTGTTAGTTAAATGAAGTTCCAGACCCTACTTATCTTATTCTGCATTACATCGATAAAATCTTTTGCTTCTGATTTTAAACATCTTGCGGCAAGAGATACCACAGCAACCGATACTACTGCCACAACCGCTAAGGACACGACGAATACAGATTCCATGTTGATCTACTGGACAGAGAAGAACACCTTTGGGGTTAATCTTAGTGAGGTAGCTTTTGTGAATTGGAATTCGGGTGGTAATAATTCTGTATCGGCATTATTCTATGCGAATTTTCAGCGGAATTTCGAGAAGGATTATACTATGTGGAAGAATTCAGCTTCTCTTAGGTATGGAATTAACGCACAGGAAGGCCGTGAAATAAGAAAGACAGAAGACGAATTAAGGATAAATTCCTCCTTTGGCTTTAGACAGGACAGTACCTCAAATTGGTTCTATTCAGGTAAATTCAGTTTTAACTCACAGTTTTCAAACGGATATAAATATCCCGATACCGAAGTGGCGATCTCAAGATTCATGGCTCCAGGTTATACCTTTCTGGGAGGAGGAACAGAATATTCAGACCCGGTGCAGGATCTAACGGTATATCTATCACCGGTAACTTTCAAATCTACTTTTGTGCTGGATCAAAGACTGGCGAATGAGGGAATGTTCGGGGTAGAACCGGCAGTTACAGATGAGCTTGGCAACATTCTCCGGGAAGGGGAGAATGTAAGAACAGAATTCGGGTTCCTGGTTACCAGCGGCTATAGTAAAGAGGTCTGGGAAAATATAGATCTTAATAATCAACTAAGCCTGTATTCAGATTACCTTAATAAATTCGGAAACATCGATGTAGACTGGCAGTTGGCGGTCAACATGAAGGTGAACGAATTTGTGAAAGCCAATGTAGGAACACATATTGTCTATGATGATGATGTAAAGTTTAAGGAAGATACCAATGGTGATGGTAAACTTGAAACTTCAGGTCCGCGTGTTCAGCTAAAACAAATGCTAGGAGTAGGCGTTGTCTACGAGTTCTGAACTTATAAACTTTGTCCCTTATATTTCTTAAAAGAAGCAACGGTCATTCCATCGGTTAATGAAGCCGTATAGGAACAAATTCCTATCAGTTTTTCATAAACAGAATCGCTGTCCTGTAATGGGTTTAGCTCCGGTACCGATTTCAACACCAGTTTAGTGAAATTTGAATTTTCATCATCACCTTCAGGTAACAGCGCCCTGGTATAAATATCCAGTAGGTAGGAAAGCATCCTGTAACCCGCGATCTCCTTGCTTATCACTTCCTCGCTCTGATAGATCTTTTCAATACTTATCTTAATGATATCCTTGATTTGCGCCTCGTAGTGGCTCATATCGAATAAAGACTCATGGAATTCGCCATTAAGGATCGCCTCTTCATTTTTAATAAATATGTCTGCTGCTTCTACGATAAGCGTATTTATGGCCAGGGAGCGCAAATATGCTAACCTGTCTGCTGTGCTTTTTAGCTGGTTATATTTGGAAGTATTGATATTGTCCTTTACCAGTTTGATGAGGTATTCCAAAGCATAATCTTCATCGATTAGACCAAGGTTGATGCCGTCTTCAAAATCGATGATGGTATAACAAATATCATCTGCAGCTTCAACCAGAAATGCTAACGGGTGCCTGGAATAACCAATATCCTTTCCTTCGCGTGTCTTTTTCAGGCCAAGTTCTTCAGCTACTTCCTCGAAAATGGTTCTTTCACTTTGGAAAAACCCGAATTTCTTGTCTTCAATTTTTCTTGACGGTTTATGCGGAAGCGATTCTTTAGGATATTTGGTAAAGGCTCCAAGAGTTGAATAAGATAGCCTGAGACCACCGGTGATCCCCGGACGGTTCTGGGTAAGTATTTTAAAGCCGTTGGCGTTACCTTCGAACTTTACCAGGTCCTGGAATTCTTTATCTGAAAGTTGATCCTTAAATCGTTTTCCCTTTCCATGGCTGAAGTATTCGCCAATCGCCTTTTCTCCAGAATGCCCGAACGGTGGGTTCCCAATATCATGTGCCAGTGCCGCTGCGGCTACAATGGCGCCGAAATCGTTCATCTGGTAACCAAAAGTGTCTTTAAGATGCGGATGTTTTTCTATAAGTTTCTGTCCGGCCAGTCTACCTAGAGAACGCCCAACTACCGAAACTTCCAGGCTATGGGTAAGCCTGGTATGTACAAAATCTGTTTTTGAAAGTGGGATGACCTGGGTCTTGTCCTGTAAACTTCTGAATGCCGAAGAAAAAATGATCCTGTCATAATCTACTTCAAAACCAAGCCTTGTTTCGTTCTGTTCTTTTCTTAATCTTTTATGCGTGTCCCCAAAACGTTTGAGAGATAGAAGTTGTTCCCAGTTCATTGTAAATTTTTCAGTATAAGAATTGGCTGTTCAGGGCCCGAATTTAATAAAAAAGAAGTTCTAATTGGCTTTGCAGGACTTTCAAAAAAAGGGGAAGTAAAAACTACCTCCCCTTTTTCAATTCAAATTTGAATTAGCCAAAATTTTAAGATCCGCACATAAGGCAATCATCTCCTTCAGCCTCTTTCGATTGAGCAATGATCGCTCTTAATTCCTCCGGAGATAATGCTCCTTCTTCTTCAGATTGATGAGAAATTACCGGTTGAGGTTTCGCCTGAAGTTTTTCTGCTGCTTTTGCCGGTGCTTGAGACACGGCTGCAAGGGGTTCTTTTTTCTTTTCTTTCTCCAGGGTGAATTTAATAGCATCCACCGCAGATTTGGTTCGAAGATAATACATTCCAGTTTTTAGTCCGCTCTTCCAGGCGTAAAAATGCATCGAGGTCAGTTTGCTGTAATTCGCATTTTCCATGAACAGGTTAAGCGACTGCGACTGATCTATGAAATATCCTCTGTGTCTGGACATGTCTATGATATCTTTCATGCTCATTTCCCAAACTGTCTTATAAAGCTCTTTCAGGTCATCTGGGATCACGTCTATATCCTGCACAGAACCGTTGTTACGCATAATTGCGTTCTTAACATCTTCGGTCCATAGGTCTCTGGAAACAAGATCTTCCAGTAAATGCTTGTTCACCACGATGAATTCTCCTGAAAGTACTCTTCTGGTATAAATATTCGAAGTGTATGGTTCAAAAGCTTCGTTATTTCCAAGGATCTGGGATGTAGAAGCAGTTGGCATTGGCGCTAAAAGAAGGGAGTTCCTAACTCCATTTTTCATTACCTGCTTGCGCAATTTTGCCCAGTCCCATCTTCCGCTAAGCTCTTCATCTTTAATTCCCCAAAGGTTATACTGAAATTCTCCCTGGCTTATAGGCGAACCTTTAAAGGTTGAATAAGGACCTTCTTCTTTGGCCATTTCCATAGATGCTGAAACCGCGGCAAAATAAAGTGTTTCAAAGATCTCCTGGTTTAGCTTTTTCGCTTCATCTGAAGTAAATGGCATTCTAAGCTTGATAAAAGTATCTGCCAGTCCCTGAACTCCCAGTCCTACCGGGCGATGACGCATATTAGAATTCTCTGCTTCCTTAACCGGGTAGTAATTTCTGTCTATTACCTTGTTAAGGTTCCTGGTCACTCTTTTGGTGATCTTGAAAAGCTCCTTGTGGTCAAATTCATCTCCTTTTACGAACATAGGTAAAGCAATAGAAGCAAGATTACAAACCGCAACTTCATCTTCACTGGTATATTCCAGGATCTCTGTACATAGATTGGATGAGCGAATGGTTCCCAGGTTCTTTTGGTTGGATTTTCTATTCGCAGCATCTTTATAAAGCATATAAGGGGTTCCGGTCTCGATCTGAGATTCCATGATCTTTTCCCAAACCTCTCTTGCTTTTATTGTTCTCCGGCCTTTTCCTTCAGCCTCATATTTTTCATATAGTTTTTCAAATTCTTCTCCGTAAGTGTCAAAAAGGCCCGAGCATTCGTGCGGACACATTAACGTCCACTTACCATCTTCCTGGACTCTTTTCATGAAAAGATCTGGCATCCACATGGCGTAGAATAGGTCACGTGCACGCATCTCTTCTTTCCCGTGGTTCTTTTTAAGATCAAGAAAATCGAAAATATCTGCATGCCATGGTTCTACATACATTGCAAAAGAACCTTTCCTTTTTCCACCTCCCTGGTCAACATACCTGGCAGTATCATTAAAAACCCTTAGCATAGGAACTATCCCGTTTGAAGTTCCGTTAGTTCCAGAGATATAGGATCCCGTCGCTCTTACATTATGAATTGAAAGTCCTATCCCACCTGCAGATTGTGAGATCTTCGCAGTTTGTTTTAAAGTATCGTAAATGCCGTCTATACTATCGTCTTTCATGGTTAAAAGGAAGCATGAAGACATCTGTGGTTTAGGAGTTCCTGAATTAAAAAGAGTTGGTGTAGCGTGTGTAAAATACTTTTTAGACATCAGCTCATAGGTTTCTATGGCAGCGTCCAGATCATCAATGTGAATACCAATGGAAACCCTCATTAACATATGCTGAGGTCTTTCAGCTATTTCCCCATTCAATTTCAGCAGGTATGATCTTTCCAGGGTTTTAAATCCGAAATAATCATAACCGAAATCGCGGTTATAAATAATGGTGGAGTCCAGCTTTTCGCTGTTATCCATGATCACTTTATAAACTTCATCTGAAAGTAAAGGAGCTTTTTCTCCGGTACGTGGATTTACATATTCATATAAATCTGTCATTACCTCAGAAAAGGTCTTTTTCGTATTCTTATGCAGGTTAGAAACAGAGATCCTGGCAGCAAGTTTAGCATAATCTGGATGCGAGGTTGTCATGGTCGCCGCAATCTCGGCAGCGAGATTATCCAATTCACTGGTGGTTACGTTATCGTATAAACCTTCGATCACCCTCATGGCAACTTTTACCGGGTCTACAAGTTCATTAAGGCCATAACAGAGTTTTTTAACTCTCGCAGTGATTTTGTCGAACATAACGGGCTCCTTTCTCCCGTCTCTTTTTACTACATACATACGCTACAAAATTTAGTTAGTTGGGCTAAGATATCCCTGGGAAGTAGGTTTAGCATTCCCATGCAGGCTGGTTAGGCCTTGTTAATAATTTAGAAATTCCGGATGAAATATTAAAGGTCAACTTGCGCCGCGTTGGGGGACACAGCGCAGTTGCACTTTAGAAATCAGCATCAAAGCTGATCTCGTCTGATTCTTTGTCTTTGTTCATAACTCCTGCTTTCTGGTATTCGCTTACACGCTTTTCGAAGAAATTGGTTTTACCCTGCAGGTTGATCATATCCATAAAGTCGAATGGATTTGAAACATTGTATTCTTTTTCACATTCCAGTTCTACCAGAAGCCTGTCTGTAACAAACTCCAGGTACTGCGTCATTAATTTGGCGTTCATTCCAATTAAGCTTACCGGAAGTGACTCAGTAACGAATTCTCGTTCTATGTTTAGAGCATCAATAATGATCTCTCTTATTTTTTCTTTAGGTACTTTATTTACCAGGTGATGGTTATGCAGGTGAACTGCAAAATCACAATGCATCCCTTCATCTCTCGAGATAAGCTCATTAGAGAAGGTTAGGCCAGGCATTAAACCACGTTTCTTCAACCAGAAGATCGAACAAAAAGCTCCTGAAAAGAAGATTCCCTCAACCGCTGCAAAAGCGATAAGTCTTTCGGCAAAAGAATCAGATTCGATCCACTTTAGGGCCCAGTCTGCTTTTTTCTTAATAGCTGGGAAAACCTCTATAGCTCTGAATAACTGATCTTTTTCCTTGTCGTCTTTTACATAGGTGTCTATCAAAAGAGAATAGGTCTCAGAATGGATGTTTTCCATCATGATCTGGAAACCATAGAAGAACTTGGCTTCAGAATACTGAACTTCATTTACGAAGTTCTCGGCCAGGTTCTCATTAACAATTCCGTCTGAAGCGGCAAAGAATGCCAGAATATGCTTGATAAAATAACGCTCGTCTGAACTTAATTTGTTGCTCCAGTCGGTAAGGTCCTGGTGAAGATCGATCTCTTCTGCGGTCCAGAAACAAGCCTCCATTTTTTTATACCAATCCCAAATATCATGGTGCTTAATTGGGAAGATTACAAAGCGATCTTTGTTCTCCTGTAAAATGGGTTCGTTTTGGGCCATAATTGTTAAATTTTTAAGTCTTTGTGGTTCTGAGTGAAAAGTCTTTAACAAATATTTAAAAATGAGAGAGATAATGAAAGAAATAGGTGTAAACGTTTTCAACAAAGTTTTCAACAGGGCTCAACTCAGAGTTTATATGGGTAGATCTTAAAAAAACGATTTAAAAAATTGTAAATCAGACATTTATAACTTGTTAATAATTATATATCCAGAAAAAGTCAACTTTTTGTAAAGACTTGTTCACAGGTAGTAAAATACGGTCGAAAACGGGTGTAATTCAAAGTTCAGAAATGCGAAAACCGGTAAAAATTTACCGGTTTTCTAGAAAACAGAATTAATTTTTTGGTTGGTCCACCTATAAAAAATCTGTGGGATAGATGAAAAATTTAATTCCGTAAATATCATATAACCACAAAAGGAACATAAAAATGTCCTGATACTTAAAAAAAATTTAAGGGGGGAGAAATGAAAAGATTGAATTTTCTTTTCAAATTGACGAATAAATATAACTAAAATTTAATTCAATTAGTAATATAAGCTCCTGTAAATTAGGTTTTCATGATTTTTGTGGCTGAATTTCCTTTGCGATGACTTCCAGTTCATTGTACCAGTCCTCACCAAACTTTCTGATAAGAGCATCTTTTACAAATTTATATATAGGTACCTGTAATTCTGCTCCAAGACTACAGGCATCGTCACAGATCTCCCATCGGTGATAATTAACTGCTGAAAATGATGAATATTCCTGTATCCTCACCGGATAAAGATGGCAGGAAACCGGTTTTTTCCAGTCGATATCGCCCTGATTATAAGCCTCTTCAATTCCGCATAAAGCTGTGCCTCTTTCGTCGAAAGTAACATAGGCGCAATCTGCTTCGTTGATAAGTGGAGTTTCAATTTCACCATTTTCCCTGGTGATATATACTCCCTGTTTTTCTATTGCTTCAATACCTTCTTTTCTAAGATATGGCTTTACTTTAGGATAGATTTCTTCCATGATAGCCCTTTCTTCTGGCTCCACTGGTGCACCGGCTTCGCCATCTATGCAGCAGGCTCCCTTGCAGGCTGAAAGGTTGCACACAAAATCATTTTTAATGATCTCTTCTGATACTAAAGTCTTACCTAATTGAAACATGCGGCAAAGATAATTTTCTAAGTTTTAAGGCGAAGAATTATGCCAAGAAAATTTACATAAATTTAACCTGCCTACCCGATTGTCAATCAGATAAGTTGAAGTACTTTTGCCGCCAATTTTGAATACAGGTTGTTATGTTTAAAGTGTTAGATTTCAGGCAAATATTCACGGCGGGAATGGTGCTTTTTGCGGTAATTGATATTATTGGAAGTATCCCTATTATTATAGATCTTAGGAAAAAAGTAGGTCATATACAAAGCGAGAAAGCTTCGATAGTGGCAGGAATTATTATGGTGGTCTTTCTTTTTTTAGGAAAGGAGATCCTTAGCCTTATTGGTATCGATGTAAATTCTTTCGCTGTCGCTGGTTCTTTTATCCTTTTCTTCCTGGCTTTAGAAATGATCCTGGGCATTAGTCTTTATAAGGATGATGCTCCAGAAACGGCATCTGTGGTCCCTTTGGCTTTTCCTTTGGTAGCTGGAGCAGGAACCATGACTTCTCTTGTTTCGCTACAGGCTGAATATGAAACGGTAAATATCATTGTTGCTATTATTATCAATATTATATTTGTATACCTCGTTCTAAAATCTTCTGCGAAAATTGAGAAGATTCTTGGATCCCAGGGTATTAATGTAATTAGAAAGGTTTTTGGAGTGATATTACTTGCTATTGCGGTAAAACTTTTCGCAGCAAATATTCAGAATTTATTTACATGAAGTATTTTATTTATACCATCATATTTTTAGCAGTTGTTTTTATTGGAGTTAGTGCCAGTGCACTGGATTTTCAAGATCTTACCGGTGGTGATAGCGCTAACGCATTGATCGTAATGTTAGCCAGTCTTTGCGTAATCGTACTTATGGTTATATTGTTGATGTCCAGAACAATCTCTAAAAAACAGCAATAATTTCTATGGATTTTGATCTGCTTATAGTTGGTGGTGGTACCGCTGGGCTTTCCTGTGCTCTTGTGGTTGGTTCTGGTTTACAGAAGGATTTTGCTAAAAATAAGAAAGCAGGAATTATCCTGCATCAAAGATCTTCGCATTTACAGTCTGCTTTGCTGAATAATGTCTTTGGAATTGCCGCAGGGACCAAAGGTGCTGAATTGCTTAAAGAAGGAGTAGATCAGTTAACTGAATTATATCCTGAAATGCAGCAAATTTCAGGAGAAAAAGTAAAAGAGGTGGTGGAGATCGATGGAGGATACAGGATTGTAACTAATAAATCTGAATATAGCTCTAAAATGGTCGTAGTTGCTGTTGGTTATACCAGTCCTTTCAGAATAAAGGGATTGGAGCAATACCTTATTCCGCATAAAAAGGCAAAGACCTCAAAGAACCGTGTCCAATTGGATAATAATGATCACCTGGTGAAGCCAGGATTATATGTTGCGGGTACTCTCGCAGGTTGGAGGAGCCAGTATGCTATTGCCAGTGGTAGTGGAGCAGCGGTGGCTACAGATATTCTAACCGAATGGAATAATGGAGAGCACACCAAGGTGCATGATAAATTATTATAAGTAGAAAAAAGCTACGCAAACCGGAAGGCTGATAACTGCTGAAATCAAAAAAGTTTGCTGCAAATTCCTGAATAGTAATGCCCTTTTTAATTGTCTGCTGAAGTCGGGATCCTCAGCTGCTTTGATCTGGTCTTTTAATACACTTCTGGATACGTTAGAAGAGTTGATCAGGATTTCCTTTCTAAGGAATAGGTATGCGCTATTGTCCAACAGTCTGAAACAGACTGCTATGATGAAAAAAAATAGCGGTGTAAAAGGCCAGATTTCAGACAAATATTCTAATATTTTCTGCATTCATTGTCCAAAATATTATTTTTCATCGGACAACTGAATTACTTTTTCAATTAATCGGTCATCTTCATTTAAATACCGTTCAAATACATTATTTCCGAAAAGTTGCTGGGCAATTTCAGCTTTTAAATACTTCTTTAAAAGAGGTTTGTGTGAATCGCTGGTCGCTTTAAGACCAATATTTAACTGTCGTAAATATCTGTCAAAATCACTGATCATTTTGTCCGTAATTTCGATCTCATTTCTGAACTCTTCTTTAGTGATAGAATTGTAATATTCCCTGTTTTCTTCAAGAATGGAAAATACAAATCTGCTCATATAACCACTGCGTAGTAAAAAAGTGAGTTTTTCTTTTTCAGAATCTGTATCCTTGGGAACAAAAATGTCGGGAATTATTCCCCCTCCACCATAAACTACTTTTCCTCCTGGCGTAACATACCTTAGGGAATCGTTCACTTCAATACTATCCTCGCTATTCAGCTCGCCATTTTTATAGCGGCGCATGTAATCATTAAAGTAGGATTCGTTGCCATTATCATAAGGTTTTTGAATAGACCTTCCGGTTGGAGTGTAATACCTGGCGATAGTAAGTCGCACCGCGCTACCATCACCAAGTTCCATTTCGCGCTGTACAAGTCCTTTACCGTAAGAACGACGGCCAATGATAGTTCCTACGTCATTATCCTGTAGAGCTCCGGCCACCACCTCACTGGCAGAAGCAGAATTTTCATTGATAAGTACATAGACCTTTCCATCTTCAAAGCTGCCTTCTCTCTGGGCATAAGTTTCTTCGATGGCTCCGCTTTTATTCTTAGTGAAAAGAATAAGTTTATCATCCTTGATAAATTCGTCGGCAATATTGATGGCTTCAGACAAGTATCCTCCTGGATTATCCCTGAGGTCCAGAGCCAATTCCCTGGCGCCTTTAGCTTTTAGTTCGGTAATAGCTTCGCTGAATTCCTTATAAGTAGTTTCAGAAAAGCGATCTATTTTTATATATCCTAGTTTATCGGTCAGCATATAAGAAGCATCCACACTTTTCAATGGTACTTTGCCTCTTTTGATCTTAAAGGTAAGCAGGTCTTTGATACCCTTGCGAAGTACCTTGATCGTTACCCGTGTGTTTTCCTTGCCTTTTAACTGAGTGGTAATAGAATCTTCACTAATATCCAGATTGAAAAGTTTCTTTCCGTTAGCATATAAGATCCTGTCCCCGCCACGTATACCAATTTTTTCGCTGGGCCCACCTTCAAGGGCTTTTATAACTACAATGGTATCCTGGATATTATAGAAACTTACACCTATACCCACAAAATCGCCTTTCATGTTTTCGGTGACCCGGGCATATTCCTCTTTTGGGATGTATACTGAATGTGGATCAAGATTTTCCAGGATCTTATTTACCGTTACGTCGACGATGCTATCTGTATTCACATCATCTACATACTCATAGTCTATATAATCTATAAGCCGGTTTAATTTTTGTTTTTTAGGATTGGCTGTAAAAAGCTCGTCTGAAGGGTCAAAATTCAGTCGTGCACCAAGGATAAGGCCTATGGCGCAGGCAATGCTCAATAACAGCGGTGTATATATTTTATTTTTTCCTTTCAATCTTCGAGTTCACTTATTTGTTCCAGTTCTACTCCTGCTTTCCGTAAAAATTCCAGTCCGGAATTATCTTTATAATCAATATGGTAAACCAGCCTGCTTATACCAGATTGGTGTATCAATTTACTACATTCCTTACACGGAGACATGGTAATATACAAAGTAGCATCTTTACAGGATTGAGTAGAACCGGCGACTTTCAGGATCGCATTGGCCTCAGCGTGTAAAACAAACCACTTGGTATAACCTTCCTCATCTTCGCAAAAATTTTCAAATCCGGTAGGCGTACCATTATAACCATCAGAAATGATCATTCTATCCTTTACAATTAACGCGCCAACCTGTTTTCTATTACAATGAGATAATTTACTCCATTCTCGGGCAATTCTCAAATATGCTTTATCGAATTTGTGTTGTTTTTTCTTATTCATGGAAATAGGCAAAGACTAATAGGTCTAATAATAAATAATAGACTGCAAATTAAAGGATTATTGGTAAAAAATCTTTTGAAAAATATAATATCTAAAGTGCCAGGTAGCTATCGACCAAAATAGGAAGTATGATCCCGATAACGATAGACGCGGTAACAATTATCCAGTCTCTTTTGGATACATTAAGGACATTCTGTAATAAAAATCCAATAATCATTACCGCCAGAACTACAATTACCTGTGCGGCCTCGATCCCAAGAGCAAATTCTATAAGTGGTAAAAACTTGCTATCAGAGCCTGCGGCGATCATCTTGAAATAAGATGAAAAGCCAAGGCCGTGAATAAGGCCGAAGAATATAGTAGTAAAATATAAAACACTGTAATTGGTGTTTCTAACCTTTTTTCCTGCGGTGGCAATATCGAAAATAGCAGTTGCCAGGATGGTTACCGGAATGAGAAATTCTACATAGTTTGAATCGACTCTAACGATCTCATAGACCGATAAAAATAAAGCCAGGGTATGCCCCAGGGTAAACAAGGTTACTAGCCATAAAACACGTTTCCAGGTGCTAAAACCGTAGGAAGCTACCAGTACTATCAAAAACAGAACATGGTCGTAGGCCTGCCAGTCCAGAACATGATCCAGGCCAAGCTTGAAGTAGAGCCAAAATTGAGACATATAAAACTTTTAAAAAGGAAAGACCCGAAAGTACAACTTATTCATAGAAAAGCAAAGATGAGTATACATGATAAAGCTTTCAATAATCGGCAATGCGGCCTGAAAATACCTCTTTAGTGGTATTTTTTTTAAAATCTGTGGTTTCCATTATTAGTATGCATGGAGGGAAATGTTATTTCAATGTTGATATCTCCTTTGGGAAATTTGATACCCAAACCTGCGATGGGGGTAAAAAGGATCTTTCTGAACTTTATTCCGGGAGAAAAGCAGATTGTGGTTAGTTTATCTAAAGGCAAGAATGCTGAGAAGATCGCGAAAGATCTAAATCTCTCCAAGCCTTAACTAAAATCAGAATTAAACTGACATAAAAATGCGACTTATAACCTCCAGAGTGAAATTTTAAAGAGATATTGACGGCATGGCTGATTTCAAATAAAATATTTAAATTCACTCTACAAACGGTTCTATCTTTCTGAATTTGAGAGGTCTGTAATAAAAAACTCCGTTTTTATAGGTATGAAAGCAGTAACGCGTTCCCATTACGGGTCACCGGAGGTTTTAAGTATTAAGGAGATCGATAAACCTTCAGTAGGTGACGAAGAGATACTGGTCAAGGTACATTGCACCACAGTTAACCGGACAGATTGTTCTAATCTTACCGGTAAACCTTATGTTGTAAGACTTTTTACAGGAATTACCGGGCCTATGAAGACTGTTCCGGGAACCGACTTTGCCGGGGAAGTAGTTGCAGTGGGTAAAGAGGTGAACAATTTTAAACCCGGCGACCGGGTTTTTGGATTCGATGATAATGGTCTTTCTTCTATGGCTGAATTTATGAAAGTATCGGTTAAAAAGGCGGTTAGGCATATTCCTAACGACATTTCTTTTCAGGATGCAGTGGCTTCAGCTGAAGGTGCGCATTACGCGATCAATTTCATAAATAAGGTGAAAATACGGTCAGGCGAGAAAGCCATGGTCAATGGTGGTACAGGTGCAATTGGTTCGGCATTGATTCAATTACTTAAATATAATGGGTTGAAAGTAGTGGCTACGGGACCTGCAGATCACCTTGAAAAACTGAACGCACTGGGAGCAGAGCGGGTGATAGATTATAAAACTCAGGATTTTACCCAGGATGATGAAAAGTTCGATTATGTTTTTGATTCGGTTGGTAAAAGTACTTTCGGAAATTGTAAAAGATTGCTGGTAAATGATGGGATCTATATTTCTTCAGAATTAGGCCCCTATTCCCAGAATCCATTTTTAGCCATAAGCACCACTTTTTCAGAAGGTAAAAAAGTAAGATTTCCTCTTCCTCAGAATACCCCGGAAAGTTTAAGGATCATTTCTGAACTACTGGAGAGCAGGAATTATAGACCACTTATTGATCGCAATTATTCCATAGAACAGGTGAAAAATGCATTTAATTATGTTATGAGTGGAGAAAAGATCGGCAATATTATACTCAATATTATAAAGACTCCAGATTAATAGAGTGGGAATGATCAGTTTCTTTAGAAAGACCCGAAGGTGGTTACTACAACGCAACAAATTCAGTAAATATCTTCTTTACGCAGTTGGTGAGGTGATCCTGATCGTAATAGGGATCCTGATCGCTTTGGGGATTAATAACTGGAATCAGAGAAAGATTATTGAAGAAAGAGAGCAGTTCTATCTGGCAGGATTACAAGAGGAATTCCGGCAAAGCAGGATCAAGCTGGAAAATCTTATAGAAGTAAACCGGTTAAATTATGAAGGAGGAAAAAAGATCGTAGACTTTATTGATCATCCGGAAAAACTTTCAGATGAAAAATTACTTTCTGAGCTTCTTTTCAATTCCTTTTCTTATGAGATAGATTATAATCCTAATAACTCATTGCTCAATGAAATGATTAATTCGGGAAGCCTGAAGGATATTTCTAATACAGAACTTCGAAAAAAACTTACCTCCTGGGAATCTATCATTCAAAGTGTACACAGGCAGGAAGCTAATCTAAGAGAGCAGCGGGAGATCATGCTGGATATTTTCAGGAACGAAGAAAGGGATATTAGGACCATCCTGGACGATACCGGCATTGCTCAGGAATTCATGGGGCTGGGAAGCTCGACAGATTTAAAGAGTAATCTCGAAGTTTTGGAATCTCAAGAGTTCGAGAATAACCTGCTTATCTACATACTTACAGGAATTAGCACCGAAAAATCACATTATGAACCATTGCTGGAAGAAATAGACGATATGATGGAGCTCATTGAGAAGGAAATTGAAGAAAGTAACTAGAGAATTATTTAACTTTATTCAGCCTAAAATAGGGGAAGATGAAAGCAACGATCACCTCCATAGAATTAAAAGGGCCTTTTAAGTTCTTTCCACTTTCCATATATGCCTGGAAGGTAACAAAGCAACTTCAGAATTCTAATAATCTGGAATTTAAAAAAACGGGGTTCTGGATGAAACATTATACCATGACCTTGTGGCCCGGGGAAAAAGAACTTAATGATTTTGCGAGAAGCGGTGCGCACCTCGAAGCCATGAAAAGTAGCCGGAAAATCGCCCGGGAGATAAGGACCCTTACCTTTGAAACTAAGGAATTACCCGACTGGAGATCGGCAAAAAAAATGCTGGAAAAAGCAAAGGTTTTGACTTTCAGAGATTGATAATGCTCAATATCCACAATCGAGTGAAAAAGTAGTTCCTTCATCCTTTACCCAATTTAAATAAGAATTATTATTATTGATCCTATCTAAATGACCCTGGGTTACCTGAATACACTCCAGGTTTGGATTATCTGGAGCATAGAACCTATATAAATCGGGATTATTCGAAAGATCAAGGCTGTTAAGGTCATTTTGAGCAATCGTAAATTCCTTTAATTCAGGATTACCAGAAAGATCTATTTGCGTAAATAGATTCTTGCTAAGTTCCAATGATTCCAGAAATTTCGAAGAGGTGAGGTCAATTTCACCTAATTGATTATCTCCCAGCAACAGCTCTTTTAAATTTGGAAACAGGGAAGGGTCAAATTCTGAAATTTTCAGAAAACTTAGGTTTATATGCCAAAGTGATTCATTGGTACCCGTAGTTACACTAGTGAGATTGCCTCCTTCAACAGTAAGCATTTCCAGTTTTTTATTTACAGAAATATCTAATGAGGAAATGGTGGTACCATGAATTTCTATAAATTTTAAATTGGGATTCTTAGAAAAATCTATACTTTCTATCTGGCCAAATTCAAAATAAAAGCTTTCGAGATTGGTATTTTTGGATATATCCAGCTCGGTCATTTCTTGTGAACTCAAAAATAATCTTTCCAGATTTACATTTTTGGTAAGGTCTATTTCAAATAATTCTGCGGGTTGCACATAGAGATCTTTCAGAGCGATAAAATCCTGTATTCCAGTAAGATCCCTTATCTCCCAATTATAGAAAGCTACTCCTGTTATATCCAAAATGTTCTCGGTAAGAACATAATCGTCCATCACGTTATCAAGACCACTATCAATAAGTTTTTGTTCAAAAATATCATCAGGGATATAGGTTTTAGCCCCACATTCAGAATAAGAAAGGTAAGTATCCAGTTCAGCCTGGTCTGTCGGTTTATAGATCTCGATAGTGTCTTCAGAAGCTGTTTCTATCTTCAATTCGAGATAACCATTTGTATTGACCATAAAGTTATAGATCTCATTGCCAGTTTCAGTTTCACGTATATAGATGAGAGAGTTTCCACTATTTCGGGTCATGATAAGAGTAGCATCATCCAGCTGGTTGTTTTGTACTGTAAAACAATTTCTCCCATTTTCAATCCTGAACTTCCTCATCCAGGTTCCCTGGGAATAATTAAGAAATTTTAGAAAAATCATCTGGCCATTCTCTTCCATTTTCCAGACCTTCTCGTCATTACATTTTAGAAAAGAGAAACAATTCCCCGCGGAATTATAGGTTACCTTGTTACACTGAAATGACGTGCTGCAAATACCGTTAAGTTCTGCTGAAAAATAAATCGCATCGTCACTGAAGTTTATTTCGCTAATCTTGCCATTACTATTAAGGCTGATGCTTGTTTCATCTATAACATCATATTCACCTTCGAGGGTGCCGTAACGGTAATGGATAATAAAAGTTCCATCAGCATTAAAAATAAATGAGAAAATATAACAGGGTGTTCCTGCTTCCTGTTTAATATTCGCTTCTTGAGAATTGCTAGTTGTATTATCAACCTCCCAAACTCCGATGATCTTGGTGCTGAGCTGAAATTCCTTTGGTTTTTCAGATGGAGGTGTTGGGTCTGGGTCTTCTCCTGAGCAAGATAATAGGGAGGCAATAAGCGTGAAAGCTATAATTTTTAGAAATCGCATAATAACGGAATAAAAACAGTTGCGGTAAATTAGTAAAAAATTGAATATTAGTGAGTTATAAATAATAAAACCTTCAAATTAAATGTTCGGCACCGGTCTTTTCAGAAATTAAATAGATTTCATTTTTCTGAACCAAATTTTTTATATTTTTGCCGTCCACAAGCTCGAGTGGCGGAATTGGTAGACGCGCTGGATTCAAAATCCAGTTCTTTCGGGAGTGCGGGTTCGATTCCCGCCTCGAGTACAGAGTAAAATTGTAAAGCCTTGATTTTCAAGGCTTTACTTGTTTTTAAGCTGTTTTTTTGTCCGATATTTGGCCGATAAAATTCAATCTAAACGTTAAAATTTAATTTATATATATCTGAATATCAGTTATTTATGCTTTAATAATTAACATATGTATTGATTTCGAATAAAAAGCAACGATTTGATGAATACAATTTCATCTTAATTGATATGTATTCCTATATCGAATAAATTGTTCTGCTTTTCACTTCAAACCTAAAATTAAATATTGCTTATTTAGGTCCTTCCCAGCAATCTTCCGGATTATCATCTTCAGTAATTCCTACGTAATAATCATAAGTATATTTATCAACCTCTATGCTTTGTGTATTATTCTCATCAGGACCATAATCAATTATATATTTTCCTGAAGAAGAAGAAAAACTCATTCCCCAAATTTCAAGTTCACAGCTTTCATCAGTATCATCTGAAGAACAGGATAGACATGTTATTAAAACAAGCATTGAAATTGTAAATTTTTTCATTTAATGTTTATTGGTTATAAAGTTAATTGTTCAGTTTTTGACCTAAGAATAATATGTTTTCTTCTACCTTTTTATTTATCGGAAATTTTCAATTTGTAAATCCTGCTTCATTTCGGCAACAATTTCTTTTTCGATTTTATTAAACGGCTCATTAGTTCTAAGTTTATTTCCTGCCTCAAAAAACTCTTTTAAATTATCATTTGATTTTTTTGAGTTATTTGGTGCTGCAATCTCCAGGTAAAAAGAATCAAATATTTCTTGAAATGTTTCTCTGATTTCATTGAGGGCCACCAGCATTTTTTCAGATAGAAATGGTTGATTAATATTATAGAACATTATATAGTCATTAATTGACTCCATAATTGAAATACTTTCCTCTTTTGATCCGAGGTATTGAAAACGAGAAAGTGTTTTTTTAATAGCATATGTCCTTTCTAAAAGTTCTCTGTAAATGAGAATTTTCTCTTTAAAAATTCCGCTGTATGCTATTTTGTTCTTTTCAATTGATTTATCAATCCTTCCTTTAATCCAAAGGTAGAATATTAGATTGCCTGCTAAAGTGATAATAGCAGGTAGGATAATTTTTATCATGGTTGATTTATTCGAAAAATAATTTCTCTCTTTTAACGGTTTTGTCTAAAATGTTAACTTCTGTCAGTAAAATAAACTTTTTATTACTTTCAGGTTTATAAGTTATATCTAGTAAAACTGGCTCATTTTGGACAATACTTTCAAGGTTTGTAGATTTTCCTAAATATTTATTTTTTACTTCATAAGAGTCTCTTATAACCCCTTTCCTCACAGAGTGTCTTCTGCCATAACCTTCCGAAATAAAAATAGTATCCTTCTCAATGTTAACAGTCATATCAACTTTTGATATTTCCTTTGTTTCTAGATCACGGATTTTAGTGATTTGAAATGTTTGACTTTGAATGGAAAATGCAGTAAATAACAATAATAGGGTGAACGCTTTTTTCACGACTCTCCTTTTTTAATTTCTAATTTGTATTTAAGACCTCCAAGAAAAGTTTCAAATTTCTCAGGTTCTAGATAATTTTCTGGTGTGATTTCTAAATATCGTAATTTACTGTCAATAAAACCCTTGCTAACTTGAATTTTACTTAATAAATTCGAAAGTTGTTCTTTAATAGCATCTTTCCAACCGCTTTTATTGCCTGAATACTCACAAGTTCTTACAAACATATTATCTTTTGCATCGACCACAGATGTGATGACAAATAATTCTATCTCTCCGCTTTTACCTATTCTTTTTCCGGTAAACCGATAATCTAATTCAAAATCTTCCAATTCATTATTTAATTTATTTTTAGAGAAATAATCAGAATAGTTTCGAACTTTTAAAGGCGGGCCAGACATTTTTAAAGGCAAATTTTAATTAAAATAATCGATTTTTCGAGTACAAATTTGTCCGACATATGGCCGACAAAAATGAGTAGTAATTAGTACAATAGAAGGTTTAATATATCTTATTGAGTATAAAGTATAGAAATTCTATACCATTAGTATTAAAAATACACATTACTTTTTATACAACAAGATATATCTTCGTTCCGCCTCGAGTACAGAAACCCTTGTAATCTTTTACAAGGGTTTTTTTATTTGATGGATCTATTATATCCACTTTTCTTAAGTTTTTTTCAAATAAATTTCTTGTCCATTTATTTCAAAGAAATACCAATATTATATGATTTTTATAATAAGCGTAATCATTACGTTTATTATATTTAGCATTGGACGAAGAATGATAAATAACCTTTTTCATTATAATTTGTGAACTGGTGCTTCATTTTAATTTAGGTAGAACAATTTTTAATCATCATGGACAAGAGGATTACCTTAAAGGAATTAGCAAGATTGCTCAATGTTTCTATAAGCACTGTTTCCAAAGCTTTAAATGATAATCCTGAAATAAGTGCACAAACGGTGCAAAGAGTCAAGGAGCTTGCAAAGCTGAATCATTACGTTCCAAATGCTTCAGCAGTAAACCTTAAGACCCAAAGAACTCACACAATTGGGGTGATAGTTCCCGAAATTCTTTCCCACTTTTTTGCTGAAGCTTTACATGGAATTGAAACTAAGGCAAGTGAAATGGGATATCGTATTGTTATTTGCATTTCTAACGAATCTATGGATAAGGAGGCGGAAAGCATCAAAACTTTAGTGAAGGGTCAGGTTGATGGACTAATAATTTCTCTTTCCAAGGAAACCCAGGCGTCGATTAAAACGGACCATCTGGAAATCTTAAAAAATAATCATATTCCTCTTGTTCTTTTTGATAGAATTCTACCTCAGGTTAATTGTGACAAAATATTAATTAACGATTCCTTGCAGGCAAAAAAGGCAATTCTTGAACTTTATGCTACCGGTTGTAAAAAAATCGCATATTTTTCCGGGATTCAGGATACAAGCGTGGATAACGAACGAAAAAAGGGATATGCTGAAGCCATTAAATACCTTCACCTGGAAGAATTCATAGTATGTTTTAATAAAAATGAATTTCCAGATGAAAAATTACTTCATTTAATGCAGATAGAGCAAATAGATGCGGTGCTGGCATCTGATGAATTGGGAGCTATTTTGGTAATGAAAAGTGCTTTGAATGCAGGTTATAATATTCCCGAAGATTTAAGTGTGATCGGTTTTACCAATGGAATTATGAGTGAACATTTCAGGCCATCTCTTAGTACGGTAGATCAACATGCAGAAAAGCAGGGAAAACTTGCTCTGGATATTTTAATTAAAAGGATAGAAGGGAAATTATCAGAGCAGCCTAAAGAGCATAAAATCGAGACCTCTATTATACATAGAAATTCTACCCGAAAAAGAATTTTGAATTAATTAGATTTAACTGTTGGTTTCTGCTCTTAGTCTAGATTTCAAATTTATTCCGGACGAGAAAGAAACTCTTAAAACGAATTATCGCTCGTGAATTTTTTGATCACTGAACGCTTTCCATATTTTCATTCATGAATTCTGAAGGTGTCATATTATATTGTTTCTGGAAATTCCTGCCAAAACTTGTTTGCGATCTGTAACCTACTGTTTCTGAAACCTCATAAATTTTCATATTCGTTGATTTAAGCAAAAAGGCTGCCTTTTTTAACCGGCTGGTGTTGATCAGTTCATTTGGTGACATATCTGAAATCTCCTTTATTTTTCGATAAAGCGTAGACCTGCTCATGTTCATGTGGACTGATAATGATTCTACATTTAAATCTGGATCTTTTAAATTAGTATCCATGACCTGATCCAATTTAGAGAGGAAAGTTTTGTCGGCTTCTGAAAATGATATAGACTGAAGATGAGCCAGAGGAGAATTACTGTAGTGCCCTAAAATAGATCTTCGGTTCTCTAAAAGATTAGAAACCTGAACCTGTAAATGCTCCATGGAAAATGGTTTTGATATGTACGCATCAGCACCAGATTCCAATCCTTCAATTTTTGCGTTTAGCGAATCTTTCGCAGTAAGCAAAATCACAGGAATATGATTCGTTCTCATGTCATTCTTAATATGGCCGCACAATTCAATACCATTTTTGGCTGGCATCATCACATCACTTATAACTAATTGTACTTCAAACTGCTCAATACACTTAAGAGCTTCAAAACCGTTTCTGGCTTTTAAAACCTTGTAGAAAACCGACATTTCAGAAGCGATAAAATCTATCAATTCTTCATTGTCTTCAGCAATAAGGATGATAGGGGCATTTTTATCAAATCCCACTTTTTCAATACTATTAAATTCCCGCTTATTTACAGATTCAGCATTTATATTCTTAAACTCTTCCTGTTGATGGATTGGCATTTTTAATTTGAAGGTATTCATTCGATCATCATCAAAATCCAGAGACAATTTACCGTTATGTAATTCTGCTAAAGAGTAAGAAAGCGACAAGCCAATTCCGCTACCTACAGAGCTTTGGTTTTCATCCGGAATTCTATAGAATGGTTCGAAAATTCTGTTTTTTAAGTTTGGTGAGATGATTTTACCATCATTACTAATAATGATTTCAAATTCGTGTTCCTGCTCCAGTAGCCTTACTTCTACACGAGAATGTGAATATTTAATAGCATTGCTAAATAGGTTACTCAGGATTTTTTTGATCGCTTCTTCATCTACATACGCATAAACGTAATCTTCAATAACCTTAATATTAAATTCGAGATTTTTTTCCTGAATTAACTGGCTGAACCTAACATAGGTTTCTTGTAGTAATTCTGAAATATTCACCTTGAAGAAACTCAATTTAACGTTTTTCATTTCAGTTTTTCTGAAATCAAGCAATTCATTTACAAGGTTTAAAAGTCTTGTGGTATTCTTATCCATGATCCCCAGATTTTTAGGTATTTCCGGTGATTTATAGGTGTTCTTAAGGAGCTTTTCCAGCGGACTTTTGATCAGGGTTAAAGGCGTGCGAATTTCATGAGCGATGTTAGTAAAGAATTCAATCTTTGCCTGGTAGATTTCTTTCTCCTTATCGTTTTCCAACTGCCTTATTTTTCTGTTATGTTTATTTTTGTTGTAGTTGTGATAGTAGCGCATCAGGCCGTAAATCAAGATCAATAGCAGGAAAGCATAAATAAAGTAGGCGGTGGTGCTGGCCAGGAAAGGCGGTAAAATTTCAATTTTAAGCTCATCACTTTCGTTGCTCCAAACACCGTGATTGTTCAGCGCTTTTACTTTGAAAGTATATTCGCCGGCAGGTAATTCTGTAAAATTTACCTTATGATTTTTACCTATAGAAACCCAGTTGTCGCTAAGACCTTCTAATTTGTAAAAATATTCGGTCATTTCAGGCGCGGTGAAGGTAAGAGATGAAAATTCCAGGCTGAATGTGGACTGAGTATGATCCAGTGTTATCTGATTTTCGTAAGACAAGGATTGATTTAAAGGAGAGTCCTGTCCTTGAATTTTTACTTCCTTATTGTTGATCTGAATATCATTGATATATATTGGAGGGTGATAATTATTCTGAATAAATTCAGATGGATCAAAGCTTATCATACCATTTACGCTTCCAAAATACATTCTACCTGTTGCATCTCTGTATCCGGAACTATAATTGAATTGATCACTTAGTAATCCATTAGATTTGGTATAAACATTTATTTTATCTTTTTCGGGATTGTATTCTACCAGACCACTGGAGGTACTTACCCATAAATCTTTTTCTTTATCTTCCAGGATTGAATAAGTTACATTACTTGGGAAACCATCATCACGGGTAATCCTTGTGAAATTTTGCTTTTCAGCATTATAAAGATTCAAACCATTTTCGGTAGTGATCCAAAGCCGATTATGGGAATCCTGAAAAATTCCGTTTATAACGTTGGAACTTAAACTATTCGGGTCGTTACGATCATATTTAAAAAATCCTTTCTCCCCTGTTCTGGGGTTGAAATAGTATAAACCATCCCAATAAGTACCAGCCCAGAATGTTCCGTCTTTATCCTCATGAATATATGTGTAATGATAGGTCTCAGGAAATCCTTCTACTACTTCAAATGAGTCTGATGCAGGTAAATATTTATGGATTCCAGAAGATGTTAGAACATAAATTTCACCATTTTCAGCTTTATAGATGTACAGGATAAAATTGCTTCTAAGCCCCCCCTCATCCTCGTCTGTCCCATAATGTCTGATTTTCTGTTCTGTATTGATATCCATAATATCCAGGCCATGCTCAAATGTGCCAATCCATAACTCATTTTCATGGGCTAGAAGTCCGTGAATATTGTAATGTGCAATTGTTCCGTTATTTCCAACGGATGCAAAATTTTCGAAATTACCGGTTTCCAGATTTAGTTTGTTAAGTCCGGCATCCTCTGTTCCTATCCACAAATTGCCATTTTTATCCATTTCGATCTCTCTTACAGCGTTTCCGCTTATAGAGTTTTCACCCACCCTGGGAAAGTATCTTTGAAATGGGGTGAATTGTTTCTGAAAATAATTCACACCCCCAAAATAGGTTCCAATCCAGATACCTCCCTCCTTATCTTTTACCAGGGAATAGATCGCATTGTCTGAAAGAGAGTACGGGTTATTGTAGTTTTTCCTGAAATTCTGGTATTCCTGACTTTCAAAATTATAAGCGAATATCCCGGATTCACTTGCTATCCATATTTCTGAATCATTTTTTTTTAGAAAACTTCGAACGAATAATGGATTTTCCTGCTCGCTTAATAAAAGGGAAGCACGACTTTCTTTCAAGTCATAAATAAGGGCTCCATTATTTTTAGTTCCTATATAAAGAGTATCTGCAGATAGAGTTGCGTTTATTTCTGTAATTATTACGGGCTTATCATAATTCAAGCTTATATTCTGAAATGAATTATTGTCTTCAATAAACTTATATAGTTCCTCAGAGGAGGAAACAAAAATATCACCAGCCTCGCTTGCAGAAATAAAGGAAATATAATTTTGTTTATAGATCTCTTCAGAGGGATTTTTCTTATTCAAGGAGCGCTTATGAAGATTTCCAGCGGCGCTGAACCACAAATTTCCTTTCGCATCATTTGTGATATCCAGGATGGGTTGATCTTTTGTACTCTCTATTAAACTGAAGGATTCTGTTTTCTCATTATACTTAAACAACCCTGTGTCTGTTCCTACCCAGATAATATTATCATATTCATGTAGGCATCTAATAAAATTACTCCCAATACTATTTGTATCTCCAGGTTTATGCTGAAAGATTTTATAATTATAACCATCAAACCTATTGAGTCCATCTTTTGTCCCGAACCACATAAAACCCCTGTGATCCTGTAGCATGCTTATAACAGAATTATGAGATAATCCATCTTCCACCATATAATGTTTAAAGGGAAGGTCCTGGCCGTGAGCCAGGGGAATAATCATAAGGATCAAAATAAGTACAATTCTGTTCATAATACAAAACACGAAAATTCTTCACATCTCTTTAGAATCAAAGTGTGTCATCATTCAACAATTTGATTCAAAATGCATTTAAAATTAACTTTTTCTTAAAGTTGAACCAATTTGTTCAAATATTGAAACGGATTCTTTCCACTTTATAGAATTAAAATAATCTACTTTGATAAACGATGAGTTCATAATTATTTGCGATATAAATTTTCAATATCATAAAATATGAAACTTGAAATTACGAAATATATAATGATGTATGATTGTGGTAGCATTAAAATGAAATGGTTATCTATTCTTATTTCATCAATATGTTTCAATTGACTAACTAATAATTAAAATTTTCTAAATGGAATTCTATGAGAACTAAATTACGTTTTGAATTTAAGTTAAGTGTTTTCCTGATTTTCTTCACGCTGAGCCTGCAATCTATGCAAGCACAGAATTCTGAGATCACGGGAACAGTAACTACGACCGAAGGAGAACCAATTCCTTTTGTGAATGTTATTCTAAAAGGTACCTCAACAGGAACCTCGGCAGACATAAATGGTAATTACACAATTTCGGCGCCTGCCGATGGTACACTTGTATTTAGTTATATAGGTTATGCCACGAGAGAAATTGCTATTAATGGTCAGACGGAAATTAATGTTAATCTGGCGGAAGATCTAGCAGCTTTAGATGAGGTGGTAGTAGTTGGTTATGGTACCCAGCAAAAAAAGGATCTTACCAGTGCTGTTTCAGTAGTTGATTCTGAACAAATCTCAAAAAGGCAAACTACCACGGTAGCCGAAAGTTTACAAGGCCTCGCTTCCGGTGTTAATGTTCGAGGAGGAGGACAACCGGGTCAGGAAGCCAGAATTGAGATCCGAGGTTTGAAAAACCTGCAGGGTTCTAATCCATTATATGTCATAGATGGTTTGGTTACTACGGCTAACCGGGATTTTAACCCAAATGATATTGAATCTATTCAAATTTTGAAAGATGCTGCTGCTGCTGCTATATATGGATCTCGAGCAGCCAACGGGGTAATCATTATCACAACCAAAAAAGGTAAGCAAGGACCTCTAAAAGTTACAGTAAGCTCGAAGATGAGTGTTACAGAAATACCAAGATATGACCTTGCCAGCCAGGAGGAATTCGTTCGATTGAATAATATGGCTTATGACAATGGAGGAGTTCCCAGGCAGGAACTGGATTTAAGTGTGAATACAGACTGGCAGGAAGAAGTATTCAGGACGGGTTTGATACAGGATCAGAATGTGAGTTTCTCTGGAGGAGGTGAAAATTCTTCTTACTTTATCTCAGGGAACTATTTTGGAAATAAGGGAACTGTAATATCTACAGATTTTGACAGAATTTCTTTTAGAGTTAATTCCAGTGGAGAAAAAGGCATTTTTAGTATTGGAGAGAATCTGGCTTTATCTAACTCAAAAACAGATGAAATTGGTGGATCTGATGGTTTTAGAGGGAATCCATTTTTTGATGTAGTAAGATTGTTTCCAACAATTCCTGTTTACGACGAAGATAATCCAGGAGGATATGGTTACGGTAAATCTGGAGTAGCTAATGTTTTTGCCGCAAATCCAGTAGCGCTGGCAAATCTCATTGATCAGGAAACTGAAAATTTCAGAATAAGAGGTAATGTCTGGGCAGAAATAGATCCTTTTCCGTGGCTTAATTATCGTTTTAATTTTGGGTATGAGACAAGTTTCGACGAATACCTATACCTAAGAAGAGAAGGAAACTGGACACTTAATCAACCTTACGAACCTTCTTTTACAAATCAAAACAGGGCTCAATCTGAAACCATACTTTTTGAAAATACATTAACCTTTAAAAAGGAGTTTGGAAAACATAATCTATCACTTCTAGTAGGTACTACTTATCAAAAAGATAAGTATGAACAGATAAATGGTTTAAAAAGAAACCTTCTTATAAATCCTAATACGGGAGAATACTTTGATGTACTTGACCTTGGGGATCAGGCGCAGGTTGGAGGATTTAGAAATGAATCGCTTTTACTTTCATATTTAGGTAGATTGGAATATAATTTTGATGATAGATATCTCTTAAATGCCGTGCTTCGTAGAGATGGATCTTCTAGATTTAGTGATGCAAATAAATGGTCAAACTTTCCATCTGTATCCCTTGGATGGCGTTTGAGTAATGAAAGTTTTTTCAATTCTGAAACCATTAGTGATCTTAAACTAAGAGCCAGTTATGGTGAACTTGGTAGTGGTAATATTGGAAATTACGAGTATCAGGGCTTCATCAACACATTTGGAGCGATCGTACTTGGTGATGGTCAAACCCTTTACCCTTCTGCAACCCAGGTGAGACTTGCCAATTCAGAATTAAGATGGGAAACTCTGAAGCAGACCAATATCGGGTTTGATATGGGGCTTCTAGATAATAAACTGCAATTAACAGGAGATTATTTTATCGCCAAAACTGAAGATGTTCTTTTTGGATTTCCAATCCTGCTTTCAACCGGAAATGATGGCGGTAATCCTATTTCGAACGCAGCTACAGTTGAAAACAGAGGTTTTGAGTTAAGTGCCTCTTATCGTGAACAAGTTAATGACGACTTTAGTTATAATGCCACGGTTAACTTCACGAGATTAAGAAATGAACTTGTTTCACTAGGAAACGGGTTAAATGAAAGTATTCAGGGAAATACGATTACAAGATCAGGAGAACCTGTAGGTATGTGGTACGTTCTGCAGACTGATGGCTTGTTTCAGAGCCAGGAAGAAATAAACAATTATACTAATTCTGAAGGAGATGTTATTCAGCCAAATGCATTACCCGGAGATATCAGGTTTAAGGATGTAAATGATGACGGACAGATTACTAATGCAGATAAAACTGTAGTGAGCAGTCCGTGGCCAGACTTTGAGATGGGTTTTAATGCCAGTGCACAGTATAAAAATTTCGATTTTTCCATGAACTGGATTGGTTCTTTTGGAGCTGAAGTTTATAACGGTTTCAGAAGTGTTGTAGACAGATTTGATGATGATAGTAACTATCGCTCAGGAATTCAGCCATGGACTCCTGAAAACCCGAACACCGATTTTCCTAGGATTGTTAGAGGAACGACTCTTAATTCAAGAGGGGATTCAGACAGGTGGCTGGAAGATGGCAGTTTTGTACGATTAAAGTATGTGGGTATAGGATATAATATTCCAGAAACTGCATTAAAAAGAATTGGCTTTGATAAGGCAAGAATTAGTCTTTCAGCTCAAAATATTATTACGATCACAGATTACCAAGGGCTGGACCCGGAGTTTAGTAATCCTAATATTTTTCAGAGAGGTGTTGACTTTGGTTCCTATCCAAATGTTCAAAATTATTCTTTAGGAGTAGAAATTGGTTTCTAAATTAAACGTATTCATGATGAAAAAAATAGTATTAATAACAGCAATGATTGGTATCTTTCTAAGTTTCTCAAGTTGTAACGAGGAAGAACTCAATCTTGATAACCCAAATGCGCTTACCACAGATCAATTCTGGGTAACGCCGAATGATGCAGAACTTGGTGTGAACTCTATTTACGCAATGTTCTACAAGGATGGCTTATGGTCACGATGGCTTTATTTCCGTCTGGATCTAACTTCAGATGAAGGCTTTAGTCAGAGTCCGTGGGTAGAACTGGCCGACTGGACAAGATTTAATTATATCAATTATAATTTCTGGGAAGGAAATGCAGTAACCTGGAGAGATTCATACAAAGCAATTTTCAGAGCAAACCAGGTATTGGCGTATGTTCCAGACATTGAGTTTTCAGACAGCAATAGGAAACAGCAGATTTTAGCCGAAGCAAAATTTTTAAGAGCACTGCATTACTATTATGCCGGATTGTTATGGGAAAATATCCCGCTGGTTTTAGAACCATCAACACCATCAGATCTTCCACAGCAGGTATCTCAAGAAGAAGTGTTTGCACAGGTTGAACAGGATTTAAATGAAGCCTTCGCAGATCTCCCTATACAATGGGACGCACAAAATACTGGAAGACCCACCAAAGGAGCTGCAAAAGCCATGCTGGCTAAAGTTTATATGCAACAGCACAGATGGGAAGAAGCAAAAACTGCACTGGATTTTCTGGTTGTTGGTGAAGGAGCAAATTATAGCCTTGTAGGTAATTACAAAGATAATTTTACCGATCTCAATGAAAATAATGCGGAATCTGTTTTTGAGATCCAGTTCGGAGATCAGCGAAGAGGAGGTACAGATGAAGGGCCTAATGCGGCTGTTTCCAGCACTAGAGCACAATTTTTTGCTCCCCGAGGTATTGGATGGTCTGATGGGCAGGCCAGATTCTGGCTGGTAGATGCTTTTAAGCAAGAATCAACCGTAGATGGTGAGATTGATCCAAGATTACAACACTCATTATTTTACCCTAGTCTTTTCGAAGATTTCGGAGATAAGACCTATGGAAGAGATTGGGAATGGGGAGAAGATGAAGCCTGGTTCAGGAAAGGAGCAAGGGATTATAAAAGAGATAATGAAGATTACTATTCAGAAGTAAACTGGAGATTGATTCGTTATGCTGATATTTTATTACGCTATGCGGAAGTATTGAATGAGTTGGGAATGACGGCAGATGCATATCAATATGTAGATATGGTTAGAGCCCGAGCTAATATGGCTCCATTAGCTGAAGCTTACCCTGAAATTGGAAATAATGCAGATGCTTTTCTGGATCGCCTAAAAATTGAAAGAGTTCTTGAACTTTCAGGGGAAAGCGTTAGATGGGAAGATTTGAAAAGATGGGGAGATCTTGACTCTCAAGAAAGTGTTGATGAGATCGCACAAAGAGATCCCGATTTTAACAATTTCGAGGTAGGGAAAAATATAAGACTACCCATACCGCAGGTTGAAGTAGAGAACAATCCTAATCTTGAACAGAACCCTCAATATTAATAGAAATTCCCTGGAGTTTTGAATTAGCTACTCCAGGGAATATTTAAAAAACAGAAGATGAAAAAGATAAATTTCTTCTTATCCATTCTTATGCTTTGCGCATTATTTGCCTGTAAAGAATCAGGGAATAATGATGGAAAGGCGTTAAATAAAAATGAACCTGCTGAAACATCTAAAGTCCGTGAGATTTGGACAAAAGAAAAAGCCAATTCATGGTATGATGAACAACCCTGGCTGGTAGGTGCTAATTTCAATCCCAGTACCGCGATCAATCAGTTAGAAATGTGGCAGGCTGAAACTTTTGATCCTGAAACGATTGATAAGGAACTTGGGTGGGCAGAAGATATTGGGATGAATACCATGCGTGTCTATTTACACGATCTTCTTCATAAAAATGACGCTGAAGGTTTGTATAAAAGAATGGATAAATTCCTGGAAATCGCAGATAATCATAATATGAAAATTCTCTTTGTGCTATTTGATTCTTGCTGGGATCCGTTTCCAAAGGCAGGAGAGCAAAGAGATCCAAAACCTCATGTACATAATTCGGGATGGGTGCAAAGCCCGGGGCAGGAAGTTCTTCAGGACAGTTCACAATATGGTCGCCTCGAGAAATATGTGAAAGAAACCGTAGGCGAATTCAAAAATGACGATCGGGTACTTGGATGGGATATATGGAATGAGCCCGATAACATGACCGGCCCGTCGTACGAAGATGTTGAAATTCCTAATAAAGTAGATTTAGTAATGCCACTGTTGGAAAAGGCATTTTCCTGGGCAAGATCTGTAAATCCCAGCCAGCCTTTAACTTCAGGAGTTTGGATAGGAGACTGGAGCAATCCAGATAATATGGAACCCATACATAAGATGCAGTTGGAACAGTCTGATATTATAACCTTCCATAACTATAATAAGCCCGAAGATTTTGAAAAGAATATTAAGGAACTACAGCGCTATGGAAAACCAATTCTGTGTACAGAATATATGGCCAGACCAAACGGAAGTACGTTTGAAGGTTTCTTACCAATAGCAAAGGAATACAGAGTTGGTATGTATAACTGGGGATTCGTAGATGGTAAAACTCAAACGAAATATCCGTGGGATAGCTGGACAAAAACATATACCGCAGAACCTGATGTTTGGTTTCATGAAGTTTTTCACACAGATGGTAGACCGTACAAAGAATCTGAAGTAGAACTCATCAAAAAATTAACCGAAGAGGCTAATGCTGTAAATAGCAAATAAGAATGAAAATTATATTGTATAGAAACTTTCTATTTCTAATGCTTTTAACCTTGTCCTTTTCATGTAGTAAAGATTCTGATGAGGGTGGAGTGATAGGAGGAGAAGAGGTGAAGGAAGAGCAAATCGAATATACACGTAATCACTTTATTAATGCACCGAGTGATAATAGTATTCAGGCAGTTGTGGATCGTGCCAGAAAAGGAGATACGATTACTTTAAGCTCCGGTACCCATAGAGTTTCTACTACAGTTTTCTTTAATAAACCAATAATAATAATAGGGGAAGATGCTGAAAACACTGTTGTTGAAAAACACAACGGATATTCTGAGGATATTGTAGCCTTCTGGATTGATTCAGATAGCGTGGTAATGAAAAATTTTGAACTGGATGGCAGGGGCTTAGGAGGTCCTGGAATTATTATTAAAACCAATAACAATCTGTTCGAGAATATATACTTACATAACTGCGGCAACGATGATGTGAAATCGGGAGGTTTTATTTTTGATAATGCATTTCTCAATATTATTCGAAACTCCAGAGCAGACAATAACAGGATGGTTGGTTTTTCTCAAAATGATTCCGCAGACAATGAATTTCACGAGGTTAGTGCATCTGGCAATGGAGCAGAAGGATTAACTATAGATATTGGTAGTCACAATTGTATAGTTAAAGATTCAAGTTTTTCTGGAAACAATGCAAAAGCAGGAGGAGTTGGCGGTATTGGTATCGATGACTCCAACGGAGCTTTAATTGATAACTGCCTTATTGAAGGAACTTTGTTCGAAAAGTCTGGAATAACTTTTCAGAATAATGTAGGCCCTGACGATGGTTGCAGAATATGGAATTCCACTTTTCGGAATAACTCACTTCACGGAGTTTTTCTGCGAAATTGTAACTACCCTGTAACCAATTTGGGATTACAGGATAATGTTTTTGAAAATAACGGAGCTGAAGATGTTAAATGGCAATGCCAAACCTAAAATTTTATGATGACAAGATTTTTACTGATTTTAATATTGTTTCCGACTTTAATCTGGGGCCAGCAACCAAATCCTCCTGGTCAGATCAAGACCGGTGAAAAAGCTGAAAATGAAGCCTACCTATTTGCGCATATGACGCACGAAGATTACGGCCGACTTTATTATTCGGTGAGTAAGGATGGTTTGCACTGGCAAAAGCTGAATGAAGGGAAACGCGTTTTTGAATCCTATCAGGGACACCCTGATATTGTAAGAGGGCCTGATAACCGGTATTATATAGCAGGAAATACCAGTGATTCTTCACCAGATATCAATATCTGGGTTTCTGAAAATCTAATTGACTGGAAGAAACATGCTGTTTATACCCCAGATTTGAAAGCGACCCCAGGTTATTCTGAAGCTTTACAAAGAATTGGAGCACCCAAATTATTCTACGATGAGGCCTCTGCTAAATTCGTAATGACCTGGCATACTCCTCATAAAGAAGGCACCAAGGAAGATCCCGAAAGATATTGGGCGAGTCAGCGAACTTTATATGTATTATCTGATGACCTAAAAAATTTTGAAGGTCCTCCAAACCGACTCTTTGACTGGGATTTTGGTACTATAGATGTGATCATCAGGAAAGTTGAGGATACTTACTATGCCATTCTCAAAGATGAAACCTATCCAACTTTATACTGGCCAACTGGAAAAACGATTCGTATTGCCAGATCTGGTTCGTTGCTAGGGCCGTATTCTCTTCCGCAGGACCCAATAAGTCCCAATTTTAGAGAAGCGCCGTCGCTTATACCTTCTCCAGACGGTAATATCTGGTATATGTATTACGAGCAGTATCCCGGTGTTTCCTACGGTTTGTCTATTGCAGATAATTTAAACGGCCCATGGTTTCAGGCTTCAGGTTATACTTTTTTTAGTGACTGGGATAAATACAGTCTGCCAGCAGAGGTACGTCATGGTTGTATGATCACAATTTCAAAGGAAGAATACGATAATCTTGTAGCTGAATACGGGATTTCAAACCAGGAAAAGGAGAAATAGATATGAATTTTTCGGGAAAACTTTTTATTGTTTGCATTATAGGCTTTTTTATAGCCTGCTCTGGTGATGACAAAAGTCAACCTGATCCTGTAGACCCGATAGAACCTGTTTCTGAAAATATATATCTCGCAGATCCAACCATATATTTTGAGAATGGTACTTACTATTTGTACGGAACCTCGCAGGGAGATCTGGAGAACAGAGGTAATGGCTATCTGGTTTTCACATCAGATGATTTGACGAACTGGGAAGGCCCATCCGGAAATCTTTCCGGTTTTGCCTTACGAGATCAAAGCGCTTTTGGAAGTGAAGGATTCTGGGCACCGCAAATTCTGAAACAGGAAGAAAATTACCTCATAGCCTATACGGCAAATGAAAAAATCGGTATCGCTGAGAGTGAGAGTCCGCTTGGTCCTTTTACCAATTCTGGAAATTCTATAAATGGCGATTTAGATCAAATAGATCCGTTTATTTTTATAGATGACGATGGTAAAAAATACCTGTACCATGTGAGGCTCGATAATGGTAATCGAATTTATGTTGCTGAAATGGACGATGATTTAGGCGGTGTAAAATCCGAAACCTTAACAGAAGTAATTTCGGCTGAAGAAGATTGGGAAAATACCGAAAACGCTACCTGGCCGGTAGCAGAAGGTCCTACAGTTTTTAAAAATAATGATATTTATTATCTGATCTATTCTGCTAACGATTTCAGAAATCCAGACTATGCAGTAGGTTATGCCACTAGTGATAATCCTATGGGACCATGGACGAAATCTGAAAGCAACCCTATAATACATGGAGACGATATTGAGAAATCTGGTGCTGGTCATGGTGATCTTTTCTGGGATGAGAATAACAAAATGCAGTATGTGTTGCACACGCATTATTCTGAAAACTCTGTTCACCCAAGAATGACCGGAATAATCGAAATGAATCTTAAAGATGGAAATATTGTGGCAAAACCTGATAGTTTCCGGTTGTTGGAGAGAACGATAGAATAAAATTTATTAGATAAACTAAATCAAAACAAATAATGAAAGGAATATATACTTTCACAATGCTGGTTCTTCTGATATGTTCAGGAGCACTGGCTCAAACTAAAACATTTCAGAATCCGTTGCTGCCTTCGGGTGCAGATCCTTTCAGCACTTATCATGATGGATATTATTACTATACCAACACACTTCAGAATAAATTAGTGCTTTGGAAAACAAAAAACCTGGCAAATCTTGCTGATGCGGAAAGCAAAACGATCTGGACACCACCTGAAGGCACCATGTATTCAAAAGAAATATGGGCTCCGGAGTTTCATATCATTGATGGTAAATGGTACGTCTACTTCGCTGCAGATGATGGAGACAATAATAATCATCGGATGTATGTGCTGGAAAACAAATCTGAAGATCCATTCCAGGGAAATTGGGAGTTCAAAGGAAAAGTTGCGGCTAATCCAGATCGATGGGCAATTGATGGGAATGTTTTTAAATATGAAGGTGAATTATATATGATTTGGTCTGGCTGGGAAGGAGATACTAATGGCCAGCAGAATATTTATATCGCCAAAATGGAAAACCCGTGGACCATCAATACTAACCGGGTTTTAATTTCAGAGCCTACCTATGTCTGGGAAAAACAAGGAGACCTTGATGATGAAATTAATCCGCCTCATGTTAACGTAAATGAGGGACCACAATATCTAGAACACGATGGCGAAATCTTCATCGTTTATTCGGCCAATGGTTGCTGGACAGATTATTATTCTTTAGGACTTCTGGAGTTTACTGGAGATGATCTTCTGGATCCTTCAGCCTGGAAAAAACATGATGAACCAATATTCAAGAAATCTGAAGAAAATTCAGTGTATGCACCAGGCCATAATTCCTTTTTTAAATCACCAGATGGAACAGAAGACTGGATCCTTTATCACGCCAATTCGAATCCCGGAGATGGTTGTGGCGGAAAAAGATCTCCGCGTATGCAAAAAATTGAATGGAATGAAGACGGGACTCCCAATCTCGGGGTACCTGTTTCCAAAGAAACCGTATTAGAAATACCATCAGAAAATAAATAAAAACAATATGAAAAAGATATTCTTTACCGCGTTAATTCTTACGATTACCTTTAATTCTTTAGCCCAAGAGCGATGGAGCAGAGAAAAAGCACAAAATTGGTATGAGGAACATGATTGGTTAAGCGGTGCCAATTTCATCCCGAGTACAGCCATCAATCAGTTGGAAATGTGGCAGGAAGAAAGCTTTGATCCTGAAACTATTGACAGGGAACTTGGTTATGCTGAAAGCATCGGTTTCAATACCATGAGAGTTTATTTGCACAGTTTAGCATACAAAGCCGATAAAGAAGGTTTTAAAGAACGTATGGAAGAATATCTCAAAATCGCAGATTCTCACAATATTAAAACTATGTTCGTGTTTTTCGATGATGTTTGGGATGCTAACCCGGAAATAGGAAAGCAACGTGATCCTAAGCCCGGAACACACAATTCCGGTTGGGTGCAGGATCCAGGTTTTCCGGAATCTGTAGATATGGCCGATTCAAATGAACTGGAATCATACGTGAAAGATATTTTAAATACTTTCGGTGATGATGAGCGTATTTTGTTGTGGGATCTTTATAATGAGCCTGGAAACAATGATAAAGGAAATAAATCGATGGCTTTGTTGAAAAATGTATTCGAGTGGGCCAGAGAAGCCAATCCGACTCAACCGCTTTCAGCAGGACTATGGAGATGGAATTTAAAAGACCTGAACACTTTTCAAGCATTGAATTCAGATATCATAACCTATCATTGTTATGATGATCCTGAAGCACATTCAAGAATTATTGAATTATTGAAGACTCATGGCCGCCCAATGATCTGCACAGAATATATGGCGCGTACCCGAAATAATACATTTGCCAATACACTTCCTTTGCTTAAAGAAAATAATATTGGTGCAATCAACTGGGGACTGGTAAACGGAAAAACAAATACAATCTACGCCTGGAATACCCCAATAGAATCCGGAGAGGAACCGGTGCAATGGTTTCATGATGTTTTCAGAAAAGATGGGACTCCGTACAGACAGGATGAAGCAAATCTTATTAAAAAACTGAATGTTGAATCAGAGAAATAAGAAGATGAAAAAATCAAATTTTGATTTTTTAATGGTCCTGGGTTTTATCCTGTTTTTTGCTTCCTGCAAAGATGAATCTAATGATAGTATAGATGAAGAAACTAATAAAGCCAAAATTACTTTCAAAAAGGATTCTGTTTTAAAAAACCAGGATTTTGATACCATCATAGATAATAAGAAGGTGAGTCTATACTGGATAGAAAGTGATTCTATCAAGGTTGCATTTACCAACTACGGAGGTAGAATCGCAGGCCTCTGGGTTCCAGATAAGAATGGTGAAATGACTGATGTTGTGGTAGGTATGAGCAGTATTGATGGTTTTATTAATTCTACTGAACCTTACTTTGGTGCTACCATAGGCAGAGTGGGTAACAGAATAGCAAAGGGTAAATTCAGTATCGATGGAATCGAGTATTCCGCACCTCGTAACAATGGTGAGAATAGTCTGCATGGTGGGAAGAAGGGTTTTCAATATGTTGTTTGGGATGCTGAAAAGCCAGATAAGAAGACACTAGTTTTGAAATACATTTCAGAAGATATGGAAGAAGGTTTCCCGGGAAATCTTGAAGTAACGGTGACTTATTCTGTGGATAAAGATCAAAGTCTTAAAATGGAATACCGTGCAACTACAGATAAAAAAACTCCTGTTAACCTTACCAACCATGCATTTTTTAATCTTAATGGAGAAGGTAGTGGTTCAATTCTGAATCATCAGGTTAAATTTTTTGCCAAAAAATTCACGCCTGTAGACAAGGGATTAATACCTACCGGTGAATTGAGAAACGTGCAAGAAACACCTTTTGATTTTACTGAATTTCATAAGATAGGAGAACGTATTAATACTGAAAACACTCAACTGGAATATGGAAAAGGTTATGACCACAATTTTGTACTCGATGAAAACACTACCGATGATTTAATGCATGCGGCTGTTGTAATAGGTGATGAATCAGGTATAAAGATGGACTTATTCACCGAGGAGCCGGGAATTCAGTTTTATAGTGGAAATTTTATGGAAGGAAAAAATGAATTCAAATCGGGAGCTGCAGACGAATTCAGGACGGCATTCGCCATTGAAACACAGCATTTTCCAGATGCGCCGAATCAGGAAAATTTTCCTTCTATCATTTTGAACCCTGGAGATGAATACCATACTGTATCAAAATACAGATTCTCGATAGCAGAGCTAGAAAATTAAAACTTCTCGAAGATGAATCATTTTAAAATAAACCTGATTTTGTTCTTCTTTGGGCTAACAGTTTTTGGTCAGGAACTTGAAAAAGATCAGATCTACCTTGCAGATCCCACAATATTTGAAGAAAACGGAACCTATTATTTATACGGAACCAAGGGTGATCCACGCATTGACGGGGAAGGATTTTTGGTTTATACCTCCAAAGACCTGAAAAAATGGGAAGGACCATCGGGAGTTAATGACGGTTTTGCGTTAAAGAAGGGAGCTGCCTTTGGAACCAAAGGTTTCTGGGCGCCACAAATTTTTAAACACAAAAATAAATATTATATGGCCTATACGGCCAATGAAAATATCGCTATAGCGACTAGTGATAGTCCGTTAGGACCATTTACAAATGATGGAGAAGCATTAAAAGCACCGGTAAGACAAATTGATCCATTCATTTTTTTCGATAACGGGAAAGCTTATTTATATCATGTAAGGCTCCAGGATGGTAACCGCATTTTTGTGGCAGAAATGACCTCCGATTTAAAATCGATTAAACCGGAAACTTTAAAAGAATGTATTAATGCCGAAACTGGATGGGAAGATACTCAGAATGTAAAATGGCCCGTTGCTGAAGGTCCTACAGTTATTAAAAGAGATAATCTGTATTATCTGATCTATTCAGCCAATGATTTCAGAAATCCCGATTATGCAGTGGGATATGCTACAAGTACTAGTCCAATGGGTCCGTGGAAGAAAGCAGAGGCAAGTCCCATTATATCAAGAAAAACTACAAAGAAAAATGGAAGTGGACATGGAGATATATTTAAAGGAAAGAATGGGCAATTACTATACGTTTTTCATACTCATCTTACAAAGGATGAGGTACATCCACGTAAAACGGCATTCATTAAATTAAATTTTGATTCGGAAGAATTACAAACGGTAGAAGACAGTTTTCACTGGTTAAAATTATAGTTGAAAAAAATCAATGTTATATGAAGGCGCTTAATTTAGGCGCACTCCAAATCTGAAATTTTAGAAGCTTCAGTAGAACTGGCTTACTCGCAGATTTGAAACACTTCCGCCTCGAGTACTATAAAAACCTCGTAAATTTTTTACGGGGTTTTCTTTTTAAAAGAGTTCAGCGAGAGCATAGAGGGAGCCCATAATTAATATTACTAACTTCTTAGTATAAAAATTAATTGTCTAATTGCTTGGTATCTATCCAATAATAAAATAGATTACATTTAGCGAATAATTCATTCCTTTTACCTTGCAATTACGATAAGATGACACCTAATTCTGAAAGATCAGAAAATAAGAAAGACATAAGCGCCGATTTAAACAGTATTTCTGAAACATTAGTTGAAACCATTCGGGAACCAATTCTCATTCTCAATGAAGATTTTGAGTTGGTAAACGCAAATCACGGTTTTTACAAGGTTTTTGAAATCAAAGATTCGCATAGTCTGGAAGACAAATTAAATGGAGAGTCTTCCTTTAAAAAATTAAAATCCGCGATCTCTGCTGGTCTACAGGAAGCTGAAAGTGTAAAAGGATTGATATTTACTGCAAACCTTCCGGGTTCTCAACACAAAAAATTTTCAGTTAATGCAAGTTTCCTGAATTCTTCTGGCTTGATCCTTATTTCATTTCTGCAAGGGAAAGTGGAAAATTCTGATAAGCTGGAGAGTTTTAATGAAATTTTCTCCCAGGCACCAGCGATGATCTGTATACTTCGTGGGCCGGAGCACATTTTTGATCGTGCAAATGAAAACTATTTTAAGGTAGTAGGAGATAGGGATATCATTGGTAAATCTGTGCGAGAGGCACTTCCTGAACTTGAAGGTCAGGGATTTTATGAAATGCTTGATGGAGTCTATAATTCAGGAAAACCCTATATCGGAAGTGAGATCCCTGCCAAAATTGATGCAGGAGGGAATGAGTTCAAAAATTCCTACCTGGATTTTGTTTATCAGCCAATTCTGGATGCTGAAGGAGAAGTGAGTGGAATTTTTGTACACGCGATAGATGTTACAGAAAAGGTAACTGCAAAAAGAAAACTGGTAGAAAGTGAAAATGAACTCAGGTATTTAATAGACACCGTCCCGGCAATCATTTGGATCACTGGTACCGAAGGAAAAAATCAATATCTCAATAAAAACTGGTACGAGTTTACAGGCCAGACCGTAGATAATGCGAAGGACTTTGGATGGTTGGAAGCGGTTCATCCAGAGGATCGTAAACGGGTGGGAAAAAGTTTTCTAAAGGCGAATAATGCCAGGGAGGAGTTTCACGATAGTTTCAGGCTAAAGGATAAAAATGGTGAATACCGCTGGGTGCTGGATTCAGGAAGTCCCAGGTATAATGCCGATGGGGAATTTGAAGGAATGATCGGTACCGTTATAGATGTACACGAAGAGAAATTAAAAGAGCAATTAATTCGTGAGAAAGAACACAGGATAAGATCTATTATAGAAGAGGCCAATGTGGCTACAGCCTTATATACCGGAAAAGAAATGAGGATTGAAATGGCAAATGAAGCCATGATCGATCTTTGGGGCAAAGAAAAATCTGTTATTGGCACCACATTACATGAAGCATTGCCAGAACTGGAAGGCCAGCCGTTCCATGATCTGCTTCAGGAGGTTTTTACCACGGGAAAAACCTATTGGGGAAAAGAGGATCCTGTAGATCTGGTAATAGACAACCAGTTGCAGACCGGCTATTTCAATTTCACTTACAAGGCACTTAGAGATGAAAAAGGGGAAATATATGGAATTTTAAATATGGCCATAGATGTCTCTGAAATGGTTCATTCAAAGGAGTTATTGAAAGATAGCGAAGCGAGATATCGCCAAATGGCAGATCTGATGCCTGAAAAAGTTTTCAATATCAATGCAAATGGTAAAGTGATTTATTTCAACCAGGGCTGGCTTGAATATACCGGATTGGATAAAGCGGAATTTGAGAAAAAAGGTTTGGACAGTTTTATTCATCCATCAGAAAAGGAGGAATTCAACAGGAACTGGCAATATTCTTTACAAACCGGGAGTGATTTTGAAATGGAACTTCGCTATCTGAACAAGAAGGGAAAATATAAATGGCATTTGAACAGGGCTGAAGCGATCTTTGACGAAAACGGCAATATACAGGTATGGATCTGTACCGCGACTGAAATTCAAAAGATCAAAGCAGAGGAAAAACGAAAAGAAGATTTCCTTAAACTGGTAAGTCATGAATTGAAAACGCCGGTGACCTCCATAAAAGGTTATGTTCAATTATTACTTAGTATGCTGAAGAAAAAAGATGATATACCATTGTCTTCCATGCCATTTGAGACTTCCCTGAAACGAATAGATCAGCAAATTGTACGTTTAACCAGGCTTATTTCTGAAATGCTCGACTTATCCAGGATTGAGAAGAATAAGCTGGTTTTGCAAAAAGAAAGGTTCAGTATCAATGACCTTGTTTCAGATACCATTCAGGATATTAATTATACCAACACGAATTATAACATTATCCTCACCAATGAATTTGAGTGTGATATTTATGCCGATAAAGACAGGATAGGTCAGGTTTTGATAAACCTGGTAACCAATGCCGTCAAATATTCTCCCGTGAATCAGGATATTGAAGTTAAAATTCAGAAAAGCGCAAAGAATAAAGTAGCGGTAAGCGTAAAAGATTCAGGAATAGGAATAGATAAGGAAAACCTAAAAAAGATCTTTAAAAGATTTTATAGAATAGATTTCAAGAATGAGGATACTTATTCAGGTTTTGGAATAGGACTATACCTTGCCAATGAGATCATGAAAAGACATAATGGGAAGATCAGCGTAGAAAGCGAAAAAGGTAAAGGTTCCATTTTTACTTTTACTTTAGATATAGCGTAAGGTTTACCTGAAATATAGACCAATGGAAAGCCAGCAGGAATGCCGGCTTTTTAAATTTTATAATATGCCTAAAATCAAAAATATAGAATATTCAGTCCTCGAACTTGCTGTGGTAGGTCAGGATATTCCACATCATACAGTTTTTAAAAATAGCGTTGAACTTGCCCAAATGACAGAGTCGCTAGGATACAAAAGATTCTGGCTGGCAGAACATCATAATATGGTGAGTATTGCCAGTTCAGCCACTACCGTTCTTATGAGTCATATCGCTTCAAAGACCGATACTATCAGAATCGGTTCTGGAGGCATCATGTTGCCAAATCACTCTCCGCTTATCGTCGCAGAGCAATTCGGTACTTTAGGTTCTCTTTATCCAGGGAGGATAGATATGGGATTGGGGAGAGCGCCGGGAACAGACCAGGTTACCGCACATGCGATACGCAGTGACCGGATGAACTCTGTATTCAAATTTCCTCATGAAATTGATGATATTCAGCGATATTTTAAAAATGAGAATACCAGTACTAAGGTAAGAGCAACAGTGGCTGAAGGCGTAGAAGTACCAATGTATATACTTGGATCCAGCACAGATAGTGCGCATGTCGCTGCGGCAAAAGGATTGCCTTATGTTTTTGCCAGTCATTTTGCGCCTGCTCAGTTATTCCAGGCGATGGAGATCTATTATCGCGAATTTCAGCCTTCAGAATACCTGGATGAACCTTATACAATCGCTGGCATCAATGTTATTGCTGCAGATTTACAGGAAGAGGCAGATAAAATCTCTACCAGCTCCCTTAAAATGATGTTAGGGGTGATGACTGGAAATTTAGATTACCTGCAAAAGCCTGTAGATATGACTCCAGATCTTATCCAATTAAGAGACAATCCATCCTTGCAGCGAATGCTTCAGTATTCATTCGTTGGAGATAAGCAGCTGGTGAAGGAAAGAACTGAGGATTTTATAAAGAAAACCGGGGTGAACGAAGTTATTGTGGCTTCCCATATATACCATCAGGAGGACAGGTTAAAATCATTTAGAATATTTTCTGAGGTCATGAAAGAGATCAATGAAGCCTGAATCAAATATTAAACTTCCTTAAAATAGACTTTGATTCTGTTTAAATTAGGTTAAAAACCTGGTTATAAGAAGCTTTCATGCTGCTTTTTAGGTGGAAAAATTTTACCTTAAAAATAAAAATCATGGAAGAAAAAGTAAAGATCAAGTCAATAGGGCAGGTTACTCACGATGTGAAACAATTTGTAACTGAAAAACCTTCAGGATATAGTTATACTCCCGGGCATGCTACCGAGGTGTCTATTAATAAAGAAGACTGGAAGGATGAAAAAAGGCCTTTCACTTTTACAAGCCTGGCAGATGCAGATGAATTGGAGTTTACGATCAAGATCTATCCAGATCACGACGGGGTAACGGAACAGTTAGGGAAGTTAAAGTCTGGTGATGAATTGATCATAAGGGATACCTGGGGTGCAATAGAATATAAAGGTCCCGGATATATTATCGCGGGTGGCGCCGGGATTACTCCTTATATCGCAATTCTTCGGGAACTTAATAAGAAGAATAAGCTGGATGGCAATCACCTCATATTTTCCAATAAGACCGATAAGGATATTATTCTCAAAGATGAACTTGACAGGATGCTTGGTGACAATGCTACCTATGTGGTCACAGACCAGGAGGACACCAAGTATACCAAAGCCTATTTGGACGAGGATTTCTTAAAGAAAGAAATAAAGGATTTTGACAGCCAGTTTTATGTTTGCGGACCTCCAGAAATGACCGAAGCCATTAGTGATATTTTGAAAAAACTGGGCGCCAATCCAGACTCCGTGCAGTTGGATGACCAATAAAAATTAAGATAAATAGACCAAAGCAAGGAAAGCCGGCACACTAATACACATAGAAATTATTGCCGGTTTTATCCAGCTTTTCTTTTCATATTCAACATCTTTCCCCAAGTACCTGTTCCAGAAATATTCGTTAAGGATAATCGCTCCCAGGATATTCAAAGGAACCGACCAATTTGATGCACCCGGCATCGACTGTATTGTATAGATTATACCGACAACAAATATAAAAGTGAAGATCAGAACCTGGTATATTCCTTTTTTCTCTCCGGCTCTTTTCAGGTTGCTTAATAGCAGGACCGTGCCGAATAAAATGGAAAACAATCCTGAAAATACCAGGATCAATCTTTTAGAATAAAACTTGGGAAGCTCCTCAGCAGTTCTTTTTTCGGTTGAAGTTTCAGCCTGATTATTTTCTGTGATATTGTCGTTCATTTCTATTCTAATAATCTTTTTTGATCAATGCCTGTGATACTCATTGCAAGCATCTATAGAGGTTTATTTTGTGAATTTTGTGATCAGGGTTTTATGTTCAGGAAACTTTGCGATAAGTTCCTTCCTGGAAGGAAGCTCAAAATCTTCAAAACTGAATCCCGGTGACACGGTGCAACCCACAAGGGAAAAATCATTTTCATGCATCACTTCAGCCGCAAACCAGGCACCACCTTTTACTACCAGCTGCGGAACTTCTCCTTTAAAAATATCCCTTCCAATAACATATGAATTGTGCTCGCCATTTTCTGATATCGTATGAAGCCTGATTGGCGAACCATCGTAGAAATGCCAGATCTCATCCTGTTTGATCCTGTGAAAAGCAGAAAAACTATCAGAGGTCAATAAAAAATATATGCAGGTACTGTAGTTGCGGTTCGACTTGTAAGATGAATCCAGGCTATCAGAATTTACTTCCCCTTCACTTCTATAGGTTTCTTTAAAATAACCGCCCTCGGGATGAGGTTCAAGTTGCAGCCTGCCTATTATTTCCTGAAGTCTGTTCATCAATTTCAATAAGATTTCTGTTTGAAAAAAGCTTTTCAATTCAGATGCCGAAATTAATCATTTTCATGCGATTAAGAGACTTGTTTTGGACTCAATCATAATGAGAGATCTCGCAATGAGGGATCATAAAAAAAGCCTGCAGAATTTCTGCAGGCTTTATATTTTCAATTTTTAGAAGTCTATTTCAACTTGGCATATAATTTTTCAGCAACAAGTTCTGAAGAAGCCGGGTTTTGACCGGTAATAAGATTTCCATCTACAAGAACATATTCTGCCCAGTCGTCACCTTTTGAGTAAATTCCGCCGTTCTTCTTCAGCATATCCTCAACAAGGAAAGGCACAACATCTGTCAATTCCACAGCTTTTTCCTCGGTGTTGGTGAATCCGGTAACTTTTTTCCCTTTTACCAGTGGCTCACCGTCGGTTCCTTTTACCTCTTTCAAGGCAGCAGGTGCGTGGCAAACAAAAGCGATAGGCTTTTCCTGACGGTTAAATGTTTCTATCAGTTCGATAGAAGTTTTGTCATTAGCAAGGTCCCAAAGCGGTCCGTGTCCACCTGGATAGAAAACTGCATCGAAACCTTCGGCTTTCACTTCAGATAATTTCTTCGTGGTATTGATCACTTTTTGCGCGGCTTCATCTTTGTGAAAACGCTTTGTGGCTTCCGTTTGATTGTCTTCGGTATCACTGTTTGGATCTATTGGAGCTTTTCCACCTTTTGGTGTGGCCACGGTGATATCTGCACCTTTGTCCAGTAAAGTGTAATACGGGCTGGCAAATTCCTCTACCCAGAACCCGGTTTTTTCTCCTGTGTCGCCAAGTTCGTCATGCGATGTTAATACAAATAATACTTTCATAGTCTTTTCTGTTTTTAAGTTATTAGTTTCTTTCTCTTTCTGGCTGTTCGCGGTAATAGCGCTAAAACCCAAAGCCAGAATTAATAAATACTTCATTCTTAATTTTCAATACTTCATAAATTGAGAGCTTCAAATCGAAGAGCTCAATTATACTTTTACAACCATTTTACCTTTGTTCTTCCCTTCAAAAAGATCCAGAAATGCCTGCGGAATGTTGTCGAATCCTTCACGAACCGTCTCGGTATAAGTCAGTTTTCCTTCCTGCAGCCATGTGGCTAGTTGTTTTACTCCTTGGGGATGCTTATCTGCGAAATCTGAGATCACAAATCCCTGCATCAGAGAACTTTTCTTGATCAGGAATGGTTGTACACTGTTGCTCTGTGGAATGGATGTTTCGTTATATACTGATATTGCTCCGCAAACCACAGTTCTGGAAAATTTATTGATGTTGAAAAGGACTGCGTCTGAAATATCACCACCAACATTGTCGAAATAAACATCAACTCCATCCGGGCACGTTTTTTTGATCGCTTCCCTCATATTTTCGGTGGTGTTGTAGTTGATACCTTCATCAAAACCGAATTCATCTTTCAGCATATCTAATTTTTCATCGGTACCGGCAATACCAACCACTCTTAGTCCTAGTATTTTCCCTATCTGTCCTACAGTACTACCAACTGCACCGGCTGCGCCAGAAACCAGGAGAGTTTCACCTTCTTTAGGTTTACCTATTTCAGTAAGGCCGAGGTAAGCAGTAAGACCGGTCATTCCAAGGATTCCAAGGTATGCTGAAAGTGGAGCTTTTTCCTTGTCTACCTTCATCATTTCATCTCCTTTGGCTACCTGCACTTCTTTCCAGTCCAGCATTCCGGAAACGTGATCACCTTTTTTGAAATTATCATGCCTAGATTCCAGCACTTCCGCAACAACCAGTGATTTAATTGGTTTGTTCACTTCAAATGGCGGAATATATGAAGGAGCATCGCTCATACGTCCCCTTAAATATGGATCTACAGATACATAAACCGATTTTAGAAGTAATTCTCCTTCTTTAGGTTCAGGTATATTTTCAGTTTCAAATTTGAAATTCGAATTGTCCGGTTTCCCTTCCGGACGGCTGTTCAATAAGATCTTTTTTGTCTCTTTCATATTCAATATTTTTAATTTTTAATACTGTGCCATGCCATCTTATAAGCATCTTCTATATGTTCTGGTGTGAGTTGATAAACTCCACGCTGCTGCATGTTCATGAGAAAAGCAACCGGATAGATGCTAAAAGCATACAGGGAATAAGGAGAAACCTGTTTAATGATTCCCTGTTCCTGTCCTTTTTCCCAAAGATCCAGTAGTGGCTGCAAGTGTTTTAAACCTTCTTGCCTGCCCGGTTCATCAACTATGGGGGTGTTATCGCATTGCGAAAGAAAATAAGCCTCTTCAACTTCCTGTAATTTGAATTCTGCTATATTCTTCCAGATGATCTCAAATCCTTTTTCCACGCTCATACTTTCATCATAATTTCTGAACGCAAAACTTGTAAAGGCAGCTTTTACCTCCAGGTAAACCTGATTGACGAGATCCTGTTTATTCTCGAAATACAGGTATATGGTCCCTGCAGAAACTCCGGCTATTTTTGCGATCTTAGACATGGGGGTTGCATGGAAACCATGGTTATTCACCAGCTCAATAGTAGCAGCTATTAATGCCTTTCTTTTTATTTCAGATTTTGAGGAAATGTTCATAGCACTTTTAAATCTTCGACAAAGCTATAAAAATGAACGTTCATTCATTAATTTCAAACCGGGTTTGTGATACATTTAACCCTGGATATTTCAGGTATGCTTTAAACCCGCAGGATATCCAAAGAGAAAGTTAATAGACAAAAAGTAAAAGATGGAAAGGAAGGTCAGCGAAAGAATTAATTTCTCGAAAAACCAGGCAAAATTGAACCAGCCTCTTTAATTGTTCAATTGGGGATAAAAATCCGTGATGGAATGGGTTACCAAACTGATACGCATTTTCATCAAGTTCTTAAAATACCTGGGAGGATTTTCATTTATCGGGACCAGGATAAGTCGTTTTTTATTTCCAGAGATCCTGTCGCAAAGGCTAATTCTTCCGTTATTAAGACTAGTGGTGAAATAGAATAGATAAGGACCTATCCATTCGAGGTAATCTATGCTATCTATAAGATCTGAAGAGTTATCTATTTCTAATTCCTCTTCATTTAATAGAACCTGTTGAAATTCAACGGCATTAAGCGGCACTCCGTTTTTCTTGATGATAATGTCAAATTGGGGATCTATTAGAAACCATTTTTCCTGATCGCTTAAATAAATTTCAAAGAAAATGTGTTTTTCTCCCTTTTTAAGGTCTTTCCGGTCTTTAGATTCTAAAAATATGGTCCTGATAGTATATCCAAGTGAACGTAGACAGGCCTTTAATATGTAACTATATTCGATCCCTCTTGGATTATTGGTGCCAATCGCCTTTCTGAAAATTTTACTTGTTTTACCTCCCTTCTTAAGGATAGATGCATCATCCTCCCACCTGGAGGATACCCATGAAATTACCCTTAAAATATTCTGAAAATCTCCATTACCCTTTTCAATAAGGGTTTCCAGATCATTATATTCTTTAAGCTGCTTTAAAAAAGCATCGTTAGATTTATCGTCGTAAGCTATTTGCAGGTTTAATTGCCTTTCCTTTTTATAATTAATCTTCATGTAATCCTGGTTAAGATGATCATTACCATTAGGTATTCAAGATTTTCGAAATGAACATGCTGAGAAGAGAGTGACTCCCAGAAGAAAAATTTTGTAGGGTCGGGTAATTTTTCTATCCTGAAAATTTATCCTTGCTTAATGTAAAAATTTTAAATTATTTAGATAATTTAGAATAAACCCATTAGGTTTTCTCTTTTCTGATCTACTAGTTTGTGCAAGCATAAATAGAACTTTTGGATATATAAAACCTAGCGATTAACTATGGTTTTAGTTCGGTAAATGTATAAAAAAAGTGAGCTTATCGGTTTGGAATAAAATTCTCTTGAATTTTAATTCTGATTTTGACAGGAACCCTTGATTTTAGTGGAATAGGGTGTTCATTTACCGTGATTTTCAAGATCCTGCTAATGAGTATTTTGACTGAGCTCTTTTATTCAAGTTTTCAAATAACTTTTCCGTATAAGAGTACAATAAGTTTTGACTAAGCTCTATAGTTTTTAACTATGTGAAATTAAAAGTTATAAGAAAAAATTATTTTAAATTTATATCATTAACTAATAAAACTTACCGTACAATGTCAAGTAGCAATTCAAATAATCCAGATAACCACAAAGTCTGGCAGGTAAATGAATCAAGTAAATGCCCTTTTATGGGAGGAGCATTAAAGAATACTGCCGGCGCGGGAACTTCAAACCGCGATTGGTGGCCAAATCAGCTTAACCTTAGAATCCTTCGTCAACATTCTTCACTAAGTGATCCAATGGATCCGGATTTTAATTATGCTGAAGAGTTTAAAAAACTGGACCTAAAAGAAGTTAAACAGGATCTTTTTGACCTAATGAAAGATTCTCAGGATTGGTGGCCTGCAGATTATGGTCATTACGGACCATTCTTTATAAGAATGGCCTGGCACAGCGCAGGTACGTATAGAATAGGTGATGGCCGTGGAGGTGCTGGATCTGGAAGTCAGCGTTTCGCGCCGCTTAACAGTTGGCCAGATAACGCCAACCTGGATAAGGCACGTTTATTATTATGGCCAGTCAAAAAGAAATATGGCAAAAAGATCTCCTGGGCAGACCTTATGATCCTTGCCGGGAACTGCGCTCTGGAATCTATGGGGCTTGAAACCTTTGGTTTTGCAGGCGGCCGTGAAGATATCTGGGAGCCTGAAGAAGATATTTACTGGGGTTCCGAAGGTGAATGGTTAGGAAATAAAGAACGTTATTCCGGAGATCATGAACTGGAAAATCCGCTGGGTGCTACCCATATGGGATTGATCTATGTGAATCCGGAAGGACCAAATGGAAATCCAGATCCTGTAGCTGCAGCTCGTGATATTCGTGAAACATTCGGAAGAATGGCCATGAACGATTATGAGACCGTTGCATTAATTGCAGGTGGACATACTTTTGGAAAGACCCATGGAGCTGCCGATGCTGAAGAATATGTAGGTCATGAACCTGCCGGTTCAAGTATTGAAGAAATGGGACTTGGCTGGAAGAATAAATTCGAAAGCGGAATGGGTGAACATACCATTACCAGTGGTATTGAAGGTGCCTGGACCGATTCTCCAACACAATGGAGCAACAAATTTTTTGATAACCTGTTCAAATATGAATGGGAATGCATTAAAGGGCCAGGTGGTGCTTACCAATGGCAACCTAAAGATGGAGCCGGTGCCGGAACTGTACCTGATGCGCATAACCCTTCGAAAACGCATGCTCCGTTTATGCTAACCACAGATCTTTCTTTGAGAATGGATCCTGATTACGAAAAAATATCAAGACATTTTTATGAGAATCCAGATGAATTTGCAGATGCTTTTGCCCGTGCCTGGTATAAGCTTACGCACCGTGATATGGGGCCAATTTCAAGATATCTTGGACCAGAGGTTCCAGATGAAGAATTGATCTGGCAGGATCCAATCCCGGCGGTAGATCATGAATTGATCGAATCAAATGATATCTCTACCTTAAAAGGTAAGATCCTGGATTCCGGATTATCAATTTCAGAGCTCGTAACTACGGCCTGGGCTTCGGCTTCAACTTTCCGAGGTTCAGATAAAAGAGGAGGAGCCAATGGAGCAAGACTTCGTTTGGCGCCACAAAGAAACTGGGAAGTGAATAATCCTTCTCAATTGAAAAAGGTGATAGAGACCTACGAAAAGCTTCAGGATGATTTTAATAGTGCCCAGTCTGGAAACAAAAAAGTTTCCCTGGCAGATCTTATTGTACTGGGTGGTTGTGCCGGTATTGAAAGGGCCGCCAGGAAAGCCGGTCATGATATTACCGTGCCTTTCAAACCTGGTCGAGCAGATGCCACGCAGGAGCAAACAGATGTTGAAGCTTTTGAGCCTTTAGAGCCAAATGCAGATGGTTTCAGAAATTATTTCAGAAACCGTGATAATGTTTCGGCTTCTCCAGAGGAATTGTTGTTAGACCGTGCGCAACTGCTAACGCTAACTGCACCAGAGATGACCGTTCTTGTTGGAGGACTTCGTGTTCTGAATGCTAATTATGATGGTTCTAAGAAAGGTGTATTTACAGACCGCCCGGAAACTTTAACCAACGATTTCTTTGTGAATCTACTCGATATGATGACCACCTGGAAATCGACTTCAGAAGCTGAAACTGAATTTGAAGGAAGTGACCGAAGAACCGGAGATAATAAATGGACCGCAAGTCGTGTAGATCTAATCTTTGGATCGAACTCCGAATTAAGAGCTATATCTGAAGTTTATGGAACCAGCGATGCGCAGGAAAAATTGCTGAAAGATTTTGTAAAAGCCTGGGATAAGGTGATGAACCTGGACAGGTTTGACTTGAAATAAACTAAATTCTAATTTATAAATTGAAGAAGGTGGTCCTTATTGGACCACCTTTTTTAGTTTTATAAGGTTTAAGATCCTACACCAGTCTAGAAAATCGCGCATTGGAATTGGGAAAATCAACTCCCATGGCAAAAGTCGTGAACAGTCCGCCGCATACAGCCGATAAAACAGTTTCCCATCCAAAATTGGATGTTGTGATCACCGTATTTACAGGAATACAGGTCATCACAATTCCGATAGCAAATGATATTATAGCGGTCCATTGATATAACCGAAGACCTTTTATAATGGGCGTTTGAACTTCACCTCTATAAGCTTCCTCTACAAATCTGCCAATACTTGTGAGAATTAGATAAAGACCAAAAATAAAGGACATTGAGAAGCCATTATTCCAAAGGGATAGTAAAACTAATCCGACCAAAAACAGCCAAATCATCGAATAAAGCGGGGTGGGATGAAGAAGTTCACCTTTCATATGAGAGATACCACAAACTCTAGAGCGATTATGATAATATCTGATTCCAATGTCAGGATTATGAACCTGTTTTCCATGACAACAGCCGTTTACCAGGCAACGGAATCTGCCAATAGCCTGCACCCACGGCATAATCACAGAGATCACACCAATAAGCACCCAAACATTATATCCCATTAACCAGACTACCAGGCTGGCAAAAATAATTCCTACCAGTGCGCCATAATAGCCATAGGGCCTTTTAAGTTTTTCAGAACCTTCAATGACCTGTGCCCATAGTGCCGAAAAGATGATCACAACTACCGCGAAGATCAAGATTCCCCAGGCATAAAAATCTCCTACTAAAATTCCCGCGATCAGAATACCCAGGAAACTTCCGAAACCAACATAAAAACCGTGGTTTATGATCCTCACATTGCCAAATACCCATTCATTCCAGGAATTAGCTATTTCTTCAGCCATATTTTTTAATAAGACCCAGATCTCGAAATAATTATCGGCAAAAAGGAAAATGATCAAAGAGACGCTTAAGGTAAGCACCGCCGAAAACGTATAGCTTATTTGCAGAATGACCAGAATAAGAGCAATAAGGCCAAAGAGTATTCCTAAACCTTTTGATTGTTTGAAAATGGCTTTTAATGAAATTAGCAATAGGAAAACAGGCACCAGGTAAACAATAGAATTATAAGGAGCAACGTATACTGCTACTATTTCCGGATAGAGGAAAGCACCGAAAATATAAAAACTCAAACCTAGTAGTCCGGAAATTGTCCAATGCCGCAAAAGTCTTTTGGTTTTAAGAAGAAAAGGTGTGACCAGTAAAAAACCGATTCCTAAAAGAGGTAGATACTCATTTTGAGTAAAAGATGGCAATTTTAATTGCATTTCAAAGCTGGTAGGAATATCAAAATCAATGACCCTGGAAATTAAAAAATTACAAATAAGTAATGGGACTGTTACCAAAAACAGTGAGGCCAGGCGTTGCGTTATTCCTGGATTTTCTTTTGAGTTTTCCGGGAGTTCAAAAAATGTAGTGATAGTTTGATCTGGAAATCTTCTTTTAAGATCGATAGCTTCAAATCCCATTACAAGGGCTACCATACAAAGGATTGTGATTGGGGTTACCAGCCAGAGTCCGCTTGCTGAATTGGTTAAAATAAAGAACCCTGTCAATAGAATTCCAAAGCCCCAATAAATAGGATGGCGAAGAAACCGGTAAGCTTCTTTATTTACCAGTTTTTCGGGGGGATAGGCATTCATAGGGAGTCCTTTTCCGTAGACCTTGAGAGAGTACATTCCCCAGATCATGAGCAACCATCCACCAATAAAAAATGCCCACCCGGCATTTTCAGAACCAATGGCAGGAAAACTTATAAGCTCTTCAGTGTACTTTGCCCAAAGCCATAAAATAACGGGAATTATGACGAGAAAAGTAATGGCATACAGAAATTTACCTGTAAATGTTGTTAGTGTTTTCATTTTGTCCGCATTTTATAGAAGAAAACGAGCATGGAAATAATCAAAAAGATCACCCCATATAGGATCGCGTTCAGGCTTGCAGATACTGCAGAATAATTGGTAAACGCTTTAACAATTGATGCCTGGGAAGGAAAATATGCGGGAAGAAATTCAATGATTATCTGGTTTTGAGCACCAGCATAGAAAATAGGATTTTGCAACCAGCCTACATCGATGTTTACCAGCAATACTATCAAAAGAATAGCCTCAAGTTCGCCCTTTACCAGGCTTCCCACGGCGAGTCCGTAACTGCCATACACGAAGCCTATAAGTGCGAGGCTCAGGGTAAAACCAACCGGATGGTCAATATGGGTAAAAGCAATGGTTAATAGTCCGATATAAATTGATATAAGAAGGATTGTCAATAGAAGCACGAGTAAAATAGAGGTAAGTAATTCAAGAGGATGATAACCGCAAAGGACCAGTCTTTTGTTGGCATTGTGATTTTTCTGAATAAGATTAAGAGCCAGGAATGAGACCAGAAACCCGGCCGATGCCACCGAGAAGAAAATAAAAGAAATACTCTTCTCGGGCATATTTATGAATACCTGATCACCTACTGAGGCGAGCTGGAAATGAATGACTCTTTCAGCAGAAGTAAATTCTACGATAGACAGAAAAACCGTGGGAATAATCAGGATCAGGATGATAACGATCTTTCTCCGAAGAAGCATCTTCAAGATCATAGATAAACTGGTATGGATGCGGTTGATTTTCATCTCAGGATTCCATTTTCAAGTTTATATATCCGGTCAAATTTTTTCTTTTCACTTATTAGATGTGATACCACCAAAACGGCACATCCTTTCTCCTTAAGACTTTTGGTGTAATCCCAGAACTTAAGATAAGTATCCCAATCAAAGCCGTTATAAGGTTCATCCAGGATCAGGAGTTCTGGCTCATGGAGCAGGGCAATGGATAGATTGAGTTTTTGCCGGGTACCCCCGCTTAATTTGCTAATCCTTGTCTTGTAATACTTACGGTAGTTGAAATGTTCAAGAAGTACTTCCACTCTCTCATTTAAAACTTCCGGTTCAATATAATATGCTGCAGAGAAGTATCTGAAATGTTCCTGCACAGTGATTTCAGGAAAGAGTATAGGTTCCTGTGGGCAATAACCTGTTTTACCATTCTTCTGAACCTTTCCCCTGTTGCCACTAATATCTCCCGCGATAATTCGCATTAAGGTAGATTTGCCTGAACCGTTCTCACCTACAATTCCGGTTAGAGTTCCCTCTTCCAATTGAAAAGAAACATCCTTTAGCACTGGCTTTTTAGCATAGGATTTAGATATGTTCTCTAATTTCAGGATCATAGCGACTCAGGGTTAAAATTCACCCATTCATGAATGGCCATACCATTTTCGATCCCAGAACTGCCTTTCTGAAATTCTCCCTTGCTAAGCCATTTGTGATTGTCGGCCATTAGAAACTTTACTGGCATTATCTTATTAAAACCAGGTAGGAATTTCAGCAGTATTTGCACTACCTGATATATCTTTTTTTCAGATTCTAAAACTATTTTGCGATCCAGTATTAATTGAAAATTCTCTTCTCTTGATAAAATTCGGTCATTTTCTATGATCCCATCAGGGATACTTTCACCATTAAGCCATAACCACTGTTTTTTATCTTTCTCTTTTAACTCAATCCAAACCAGGGTGTTATTTGAAGAGTGGAATCTTCCCCAGCGCAAGTGGTTCATCGGGATATTCCAGGGAAGCGCGGTGAGAACAAGTTGCTCGGCATATCCGCTGCCTTCAAGCAAGCTGCCTTTTATTTTAAGTTTTACCCTTGAGGCAGGCTGATAGCACTTCCAATCCAGATATCCGTTTTCAGAATCATAAATTCTGTTTTCTATAGATTTGGCGGTAGCTTCCCAACTGCCTGAGACCTCCAGTTTATTATCCTTCCATGTGATGATGCCATCCTTTTTCAAAGGAAGTTGAGACTTCCGAAAATGTGTGCTCAGCTTTACATCTTCTCCGGGGACCTTATGAATTAAACTGGTGTAATTTGCCGTGAACCCATGCCATGTTAATTTTGCCGAATAGCCTATTAAAGCCTCTCCATTATCTCCTACAAAATCCAGATACCATTTATTCAGATGAATATTCGATTTTTTCATGATCTATGGATTCTAATTGAGTTTCTGAGATAAACTTCTGGAACACCTTTCTGGCCGGAAGTTCATAAACCAGTAGAAAAGTATATTTCTCGATAAGGGAGAAATTGCCTTCGGGTAATAATTCACGGTGTTTTTGAAGAAGTTTCATGCCTTCCCGGGCATGTTTATAGAGCCATTCCTGGATCTTTGGCGATGAAGCATCCCTAAGATCCGTCTTCTCAATACCCAGCTCTTCACAGTCCTCCTGTGGAATATTCACATAACCCGCAGCAAGATCGGCCTCGATATCTTCCATATCATATTGATATCTGCAGGCTGTACCTAAGGGTTCCAGCAGAAGATATTTATCAGGGTCATCATTGAAGACCTTTAAGGTAGCCCGTATGGTTCCCCTTATATCCAATACATGAAAGTGATGCTCTAATTCGCTTCTGGAAAAAACTGTCAATTTTCCTCTTCTCTTCGCGTCAAATAAAAGTGAATTAAGAATGTCTGCAGTTTCTTCCTGAAAATTTTCATTGAACCTCGCTGCGATCTCAAAACAATAAAGCAACATATGATCTGCCTCATCTTGCGGATTCACAGGGTTTAGGGAAAATTTTATTTTATCAGAAATGTAGGCACTCTCACTTTGGTAACCTTCAGGTAAGGAAATATCGCCATCTACGATATCATCAAGGTAGCGCATCAAAACATAATAGTACTCCAGGAAGCTGCCTCTTGTTGGGGCAAAAGCAGCATATTTAAAAAGACGAAGGTATCGTAAAAAACTACGGTATTTCCAGCCCCTTGTCTCCAGCATTTGCTGGAACACGCGCTTGCGCATTCGTCTTAGATCTTTCACATCCCTAACTTGTAATGCCATTTATTAAAGATTTAATTGGTAGATCAATATGAACAGATTCCTCCAAATTTTCTTCAGCCGCATGCACATAGCAATTTGCTCAAATAGGGATGCAAATTGTGTAGGTCTATTTCCTGTGAATCAATAGTTAAGTTAATTATTTTTTCTGAAATTTTCCGGCTTCAAATTTTCAAGTATTCTTTTGAAAACTTTCAGTGCCTTTACAGTAGAGATAATGGGGCGCTTGAAGAAAAAATTTGAATCTTTCCTCCCTGACTATATCATTTGTTCTCCCTGGAATTTTCGAATTTTCCGTAAAAGTTCTTTCCAGCGAGATAACTTATAGTTTATAATGCCGCCTTATCCTTGCCTTTATTGGTGTGGATATCGAAAGGGCTATATAGCGGACAAAAACTCATCATACTGGTTAGTACCAGGATGCCGGCCAGTACCAGAAATATAATCCCCAAGGTGCCTTCAACCATGCCATTGGCGTAAATGATAAGTAAGGCAACTGCAATTAATAACCTGATAATCTTATCGGTTTTTCCCATGTTCTTTTTCATGACCATAGATTTAAATTGAACTTAAGTTTAAATTTCAGGTTTTATGATGGAAAAAAACGTGATATATATCAGTAACAGAAGTAATAACCGATCATGCAGGATACGGCTATTTATCAGTTCTACTCCTGATCGGTATTCTCAAGGAATTCTTCTATTGCTTCAAGCGCTTCTTCCGGATTATCATTTAGGGTAGCATGGCCGGAATTGCTGATCTCCTTATAACCGGAATTTGGAACCAGACTTTGATAATATTTTACCGTTTCAGGTCTTGCTTCATCATATTCGCCGGTTATAAATAGCACGGGAACTTCAACTTCTTGAAGCTTATCGATCCTGTCATAATTCAAAAGCGTTCCGGTAGCAGTGAATTCGCTGGGTCCCCACATGTATTCATAGACATTGGTGCCAAAATAATTTGAAGCTGTATCGGCGACTTCCGGAGATCTTTCTTTCCTTCTTAAAAATTTACCGTAAAACAGGTCCACGGCATCTTTATATTCCTGGTTGCTGAAGGTCTTATTCTTTTCGTTGGTCCTAATAATTTTCTGAATAGAATCTGGCAGGGTCTTTACCAGTTCATTGGCATCCTTTATCCAGCGTTTGGTGCTGAAATACGGACTACTGAAAATGATGCCTTTTACATGTTCAGGATATTGTAAATAGTATTCCAGGCTTAAGGCCGTTCCCCAGGATTGTCCGTAAAGGTATAATTTCTCAAGGTCAAGGGCCTTTCTAACCTGCTCCACCTCTTCAATATATCTTTCCACGGTCATAAGAGTAGTATCGGTGATCCTGTCTGATCTTCCGCTGCCTAACTGATCATAAAAAATAACCGGCCTCTTACCGCTTATTTCCATTAAAGGTTCCTGGCCGTAACTCGAAGAACCGGGGCCACCATGAAGAATTAGGAGCGGGGTCTTATCTGAATCTCCATTAATGCGATACCACACCTTGCCGCCGTTTACCTCGATGAGACCTTCAGAAGGGATTTCTTCCTTTTCCTGGCAGGAGGAGAACGTCACTATGAGTATTAACATGCCTATGATGCTCGAAAAATTAATAAATACTGACCTCGTTTTCATGTTATTATCCTTCTTTAATATGACGAAATTAATTTAAAGATTGCTTTGTTCTTCTTAGTGATGGCATTCTGAACTGAATGACCATGGCAGATAGGATCGTTATGACCCCAATGGTGAGGACCGAATATTCGATACCGAAAATATCTGCGATAACTCCAGATAAGATCGCGCCAATGGCATAACCCAGATCACGCCATAATCTGAAAACCCCAATACTTTCAGCTCTTTGTCTCGGTGGGGTAGCATCGGCAATGGCCGATAAAAATGTTGGATATACCAGGGCGGTACCAAGGCCCAGAAAGGTTGAGATCGTAGCTAATTGATAGAATTCGGTAAAATAGGGAATGAGCAAAATGGCGATCCCCTGTAAGAGCATCCCAATGAACAACAGTGCTTTTTTAGAATAGATATCGGCCATTTTCCCGGTAAATAATTGACCAATTCCCCAAACCGCAGGATAGATCGCGGCAATGATGCCTATATTCTTTGCATCATAATTAAAAGACAGCAGGAGTATTGGCAACAGTCCCCAGATCATCCCGTCATTAAGGTTGTTAACCAGTCCTGCCTGGGTGATCGAGCTCAGGGTTTTATTCTTAAAGGTGGTTTCAGCAAAAACGTTTCCAAGTTCCACCGTTTTTACGTTATCCTGTTCCTTGTGTACAAAGATCCGGGTGTCCCTAACTAAAAATATAGATAACAAAAGACCAATGATAGAAATTGCGATCCCCAGGTAAAATGGATAGGGAGTAACGCCATAATTCTGAGCAATGAAACCGGTTAATAAAGCCACCATTCCCACGGCGAAATAACCGGCAAACTCATTGATGCCCATCGCCATTCCGCGGTCTTTTTCTCCAACCAGGTCTATCTTCATTACTACGGTACTGCTCCAGGTCAAACCCTGGTTGATTCCCAGTAGAATGTTCGCGAATACCACCCAGTTCCAGGAGGGAGCATATATGAGGATAAAAGGTATGGGCAAGGCAAAGATCCAACCCAGGACCAGCAGGTTCTTTCTGCCTAAATTATTTGCGAGTTTTCCGGTAAAGTAATTCGTAACCGCTTTGGTGATCCCAAAAGCGACTATAAAAGAAAGGATCGCGGTGGTGGAAGCGATGCCGAATTCAGATTCTGCGAATTTTGGAAAGATGGTTCTTTCCAGGCCAACCATACCTCCCACAAAGGCGTTTACAATTACAAGGATGGTGAACTGTTGCCAGTTCTCTTTAAGGCCAAGTTTTATATTGTCAGTCATTTCGCATTTTTTGCCGGGGTGGGGAAGTTAATTATTTTCAGCAAAAGAAAGCCGGAAACCTTCATGGCATCTTTGTTTTACTTAGTAATTATGGGGAGTATTTTAAAAGTGAATTTAATTGACTGGATATGATGATTTTGAGCTAATTTAGGTATGGTTTACCTAAAGAAAAGAGATACAAAACTTATTACAAGCATTGTCTGGAAATCTTAAGCTAAAATGACCTTCAATTTTAAATTCCTTATCATGAAAAAATTCACGTACCTGATCATTTTGTCCCTTGTTCTTATTTCTACTGCTTCCTGTAGCAGTGATGATGATTCCGGGAGCGATGTTAATGATCCCGCTTTACTTGGTTCCTGGGGTTTATCGGCATCTGAAGATGGTGCCACGCTGGAATTAACCGTAACCTTTAATGCCAATCAAACCGGTAGAAGTATTATCACCACTACTTTTGATGGCGAAACCGAAACGGAAACGGAAAATTTTAGCTGGAGCACGAACGGGAATAAGCTTATGATAGAAAGCAGTGGAGAAGAAACCGAGGAGTTGACCTATTCCATTTCAGGCAACCGTCTTACGATTACAGATTCAGATGGTTTTGCTACGGTGCTCACCAGGATTTAGTTGAGGTGAAGTTTCCATGGTTCTTATAAGTTATTTTATGTATAAAGATGCCGGCAATTGTTGATTATCGGTTTTTGAAAACTGTGCCTATTCCTCTAAAACCCATTCCAGTAGATCTTCTTTGTCTACAATAGACCAGCTGTGAGGATGGCGTACACCATTGGACCTGTAACCTTTATTTTCTGAGGTTAAATATTCAACGTCTTTATAATCCTGGTCTTGTAGAAAGTCAGTTAATCTCTCTATATGAAAAGCATTCATTTGCTCATATTCCACGCCCATGTTTTTCTTCCACCATTCTTTATCTGGTTCTGAATAAAACCGAAGTTTGGTGTTTTTAAGCCCTTCTATGTTTTGATAGTTTTTTGTTTCGTAGGTGAATACCGAATAATCTTCGTAAGGCTTTATTTCTTCATCGGGATTTCCAAGTTGAGATTTGAAGTAATTGTGGATGAAAGTATTTTCTCCAACAGAAGCTTCTGAAAAATCTCTTTTTATATTTTCTTCTGTAATTCTATATAAAGCAGCAAGATCGATGGGGGAATCCACAACAAAAACTCCCGTTGGTTCTAAATTTAAATTAGAATTCTCTGTAAGATAGTTTCCTATAAGTAGCGCTATACTTCCTCCGCTGGATAATCCTCCAATAACAACTTTCTCATTAGGAAGGTTATTTGTTTCAAACAATACTTTTAGATCGTTTGCCAGGTCAGCTTTCTGAGATTCTTCCAGCCAAAGTTTTCTGTTGAAATTCATGTACACAACCGCGACTTCTTCTTCTAAGGCCATATCTGTTATCGGAAATTCGGTTTCAATCATTTCTCCGTTTTCTGGAAAACCACCAAATAAAATTAGAACAGCTTCAGTTTTATCTGGTTTATATAGATTATAGCTTTCTGTTGAGATCGGAGTAATTTCAGTTGGAGTTACTTGAGCAATTCCTAGGTTAATAGATAATAATACTAAAGTTAAAATGGCGCTTTTTAGCAGGCTTTTCATATAAAGATTGTTTACTATGGTTCGGATATCACCGGTTGGCGGAGTAAGGGACGCGGTCCCGACACTTCGGGAGTCGGCTTAGTAATGTTTTGTTGGTCAGGTTAATTGTTTTATTTCTAACTGTACCGGCTATTGGCTAAGATACGGTCTTAGCTATTGTTTTTTTATTTCATACTTTTCTATAGGTCTTTCTCAAAGTATAAATAGATATAGACAGCTAATCCAAAATTTGTGGCATCTGTAGAAGCTAAACGGTATCCATTTTTTGAATACTCGTCTAATTTCTCCTGAATTTCTTTTTTAGAGCTTTTCGTGATATGCTTTGTGTCGGTAGTGATTTTGCTATAATAAATTAATGTTTCTACTTTATATTCTTTCATGGTAATTGTATTTAATTAGTAGTTGACGGTTTCGGTTATCGAAGTTGGCAGCTTAGGGAAGGTGGAAATGTTGGCTTAGTAATGGTTTATGGATCAAGTTAATTACTTTCTTACTAACTGTGCCGCTTATTGGCGATGAACCGTTGTTTTGCTTAGTACTTTTGGTTGGGGCATTTCCTGAGATAAATCACGTGGGATTAGTTTCTTTCTTAGCATTCCTTTATCCTTAAAATGTCTAGATATTTCATATGTTTTATCGGTAAAGTCATCAAAATCTTCATTTAACTTGTAATAAAAAATTTTAATTGACTTACAATTTTCATGTTCAAAAATTTGGTTCAGCATTGTTCTATCTGAAACTCCGCAAGAATGTCCGAAAATTTGTACTTGAAAATCATCCGCCTCAATAAACCTAGTTAATAAATAATAATTTTTGGTTCTCAGGTATTCAAATGATTTGATGTGTTTAAATAAGTCATTATTCTTTTCATCCTCAAACTCTAAATATTTCTTGTCGAACTCATCTCCAAAACCAAAGATTGGTTTTCCGTGGATTTCGGATAAACTGCCATGAATATAATTAAAAGAAGAAGGAATTTGTTTTTTAACAATTCTAAAATAATCTTCAAATGTATTGGTATAGTTAAAATTTAGAAAGTAAATATTTTCTGGTAAAATGTCCTCTTCTAAATTGGTTGTTACAATCTCATGTTTATAAATTTTATCTGTAAAACATTTTACTAATGGTTTTTTATCAAAATTATTTGAAAAAGAACTTTCTTGTAATTTCAAGTAATCTACTAGCTTTAATTTTAAGTACTCTAATTGACTATTTAGTTTTTGAATAGCTTCTTGAAGATTAGAATTTTTGTAGGCGTTTTTCGTCGCTATCAACAAGTTGAAAAATTCTACTTCTAGATCTACCCACTTAAGGATTGAAGTTTTATTAAATACATTTCTTAGTAAAGGTGATTTAAAATCAAAATTGAAATTTGGAGATTTTATAAGTTGATCTGCTTTCTCATAAACATCTAATTTGGATACTAATTTTGGGATTTTATCAAAATAGTAATGACTTCCTTTCCAACTTATTTCTAAGAGTTCATCTTCATATACATTATCATTATAAAACGTATTAATAGCATTACAGAAATAGTCCGAAATAAAATCGTTAAAGCTGGTTTTAAGCCCGTGGGCTAAATCGAATCCATTCCCAATTAATATAAGTCTATTCATTCTAAAGTATTAAGCACAACTCCCTATGGCCTCTCAACACTATTCACTTTCAGTAGTTGATCCGGGGTAAAAGTAGCTTTCCGGCTAATTTAAACCTTTAAGTTTCTTATCACGGTTAAGACTGTAAAATCTTATTAACAAGAAATGCAGTAAAACTGCCGGTTTTCAACAAAATATAGAAGTTTCTGTTTTCAAATATTCAGGTGTCGCAGGTGGTTCGGGAGATCTTCTATGGGCAGGAGGTGAGCAGTAGCTAAAGAATATTGTTAGTAAGCAGGTGTTTTCAAGTTCAGAATTGCTTCGGCCCAAAAAATTAATTGAAATAGACCTGAATCGAAAAGCTTTTTTCCACCATTTAATTTTTAAATTTGCACGCAACATTAACAAAACACACTACAAACAACACACAACATGCCTGCAACAGAAGCTAAGATCTTTAATTGTACACAAAGTCGGGAACTTGCCGAGAAGATCGCCGAACATTATGGTTCCAAACTCGGGAACGTGATCACCTCTACCTATAGCGATGGGGAATTTCAGCCATCATTTGAAGAATCGGTGCGTGGATCTCGCGTTTTTATCATTGGTTCCACTCATCCCGGGGCAGATCACCTTATGGAAATGCTTCTAATGCTGGATGCTGCAAAAAGAGCTTCGGCAAGACATATTACCGCGGTGATGCCTTATTTTGGCTGGGCAAGACAGGATCGCAAAGACAAACCTCGTGTGCCAATCGCTGCGAAAATGATCGCCAGTATCCTTGAAACTGCCGGCGCTACAAGAATTATCACGATGGACCTGCATGCAGACCAGATCCAGGGATTCTTTGAAAAACCAGTGGATCACCTGTATGCGAGTACGGTATTCCTGCCTTACCTGAGAAAACTTGGTCTTGATAACCTAACGATCGCTTCGCCAGATATGGGTGGTTCTAAAAGAGCTTACGCCTATTCCAAGGCTTTAGAGAGCGACGTGGTGATCTGTTATAAGCAAAGAGCAAAAGCCAATGTGATCTCTCATATGGAATTGATTGGTGACGTTACAGGGAAGAACGTGGTGCTGGTAGATGATATGGTAGATACGGCAGGCACACTTACCAAAGCGGCAGATGTGATGATGGAACGTGGTGCTTTGAGCGTACGTGCCATCTGTACTCACCCTGTACTTTCAGGTGAAGCTTATGAGCGCATCGAGAGATCTAAACTTCAGGAATTGATCGTTACAGATTCTATTCCGTTAAGACAGGAAAGCAGAAAAATAAAAGTGGTAAGCTGTGCTGAACTTTTTGCCGATGTGATGCGAAGTGTTCAGGATAACGAGTCTATCAGCTCGAAATTTATCATGTAATTTCTGAACTAATTGCAAGTGGAGAATTGATAATTGTCAATTGACCACTTTATTCTCATTGCCGGTAGGAGACTGGGTACGCTCAAGATCGCTCATGTTCACAGCGTATATCTCCAGTTTTTTACCGGTCACTTTTTTAAATAATTTAGATTTTCTTTCGGCACCCCATACTTCGAGTTCGGGATCTCCCATGGTAGTCAGGTAAAGGTTCACTTTATCCTCCAGGTTGTCTATTTCCAGTTTCTGAACATTCTGGTAATGACTTCGGTCCAGTCCATCTGCCAACCTTAATAGAGCTGAAAGCCGTTTTACTTTTTTCCGAAGTGGTTTTTCCATCTTTTTATAGAATCCATGTCGCTTCTTAGGTCTGGAGCGGCGATGATACCTGGCCACATTGGCCATGATATTTATCTCATCTTCATTAAAACCCCGCAGGTCTGAATGCCTGATGATGTAAAGCGCATGTTTGTGGTGCTTCCTGTAGGAAATGTAATAGCCAATATCATGCATCCAGGTAGCATATTCCAGTAACTCCCTGTCTGATTCTTCCAGTTTTAACTCATCCCTGAACTCATCGAACAGCTGCAGCGCCATCCCGGCCACATGAGTGGAATGGGCTTCCAGCCAGTTACATTTTCTAAGTAACTCGTAAATGCTCCTTTTACGCGGATCGGGAAAGTTCTCTACCAGATCAAGGTGCGGTCTTTCCTTATTCAGGAAATCAAGGATCATCCCGTCACGCAGGGCCGCTTCAGATATCTTGATATGCTCGATATTGAATTTCTTGATGAGGTATTTTACCAGCACCATTCCCGGATTGATGATATCGATCCGTTTTTCATCCAGTTGGCTGATCTTCTTGCGCTCTTTGCGGGTGAGTTTTATAAAATCCTTGTAGAGATCTTCAAAGTCTGAAGCTCGAAATACCAGCTCGTTCAGGGTCATGTCTGCCGTAAGGGAAGTTCTGTTGGCTACCATGGCTCCAATATTTTCCATGGTCCCCGAAGACCCTATCATGGTGGTCACTTCATGTTCCTTGATCACATCTGAAATCTCTTTGAGTGTTTCTTTGTAATGTTTTTCGAGTGTTTTGATCTCTTCTTTAGTGATAGGATCGTTCTTTACATATTTAGCCGACATCCTGGCAACTCCTAGTTTCAGGCTATTGTGATACAGGAACTCCTCATTATTTCCCACGATGAACTCCACGCTACCGCCTCCAATATCCACCATAAGTACCATTTCCTTGTCCAGCGCGATACTGTGACGAATGGCGTAACCTATCAGTTCGGCTTCCATTTTTCCAGGGATCGCCCGGGCTTTGATACCAACTTCATCTATCATTCGCTGGGTAAAATCCCCGCCGTTCTTGGCTTCCCGTATCGCTGAAGTGGCAAAAGCGATGATCTCTTCCACCTGCTGGGAATCACAAAGCACCTTAATGTGCTGTAATGCATTCAGGCCACGTTGCATGGCATCCTCGCTAAGGTAATTGTCCATTCCTTTTTCGGCCAGGATCACCATTTCCTTGAGTTTATCTATGGTTCTGAAACTTCCATCGGGATAAATATCCACCAGCACCGCGTGGAAAGAATTGGTGCCAAGGTCTATGGCGGCTATACGTTTGGTGGGGGTTTCGTTGTCTTTTGAGTTTTCCATTTCAGAATGCTTCAGGTTGGCTTGTTACTATCAAACCTTCAATTTACTGAAATTTGACATCAATGACTTATAAGGCTTTGTGAAAAAACCAGTTAGGATGGAATATGGAGAATTTATAGTTGAGATTTTAACCGGGTTGCTACACTGAGCTTTGCGAAGTGCGCTTGTGAAATCTTTTTTTTAGCGGAATGCCACACTGAGCTTGTCGAAGTGTGTTTTTTAATTGATGAGATTTCTCCCTACGATCGCAAAGACAAAAAGAAAGTTTTAAAATGTCCTCATTTTCGACTTCGGGACCCGTAGGTGAAAGAAGCGTTAAGAAAGAATTGCTGTTTGACCGCAGGGAGTTCAATTCTTTTAGCTTCCGAGCCGTAACGGGTGAACAAGAAAATGAAGACTAGATTTTTTGTTTCTTTTTCAGCAATGGAAAAAGAAAGGAGAAAGAATACTAATTGGCAAGGAAAATTTAATTCTGAACATGGGATTGCTTCACTGCGTCCGCAAAGACAAAAAAACAAGTAAGAACCATCCATCGACAGGCTCAGGATGACAATTTTCAAAGGACTTTTAAACGACTGTCGAAAGTATAGAGCAAAATTTAAAATGGCTTTTAAAATGATAAGAGTTTAATTTTCAAAAATCTAGGTCTGAATTTCATTATTCAAGCATCCAATGTCTAAATTCTAATCACTATCAGAACTTTTTCAACAACAGGGTTTTAAAGATTCAGAAAAAGGCTTACTTTTGCAGCCTAAAATTTTTAAACAAATGAAGGCGGTTCACGAAGAACTTGACAACATTTGTTCAATTAAATTAAGTAATTCAAATGAAATCAATTACGATCAACGGATCTAAAAGAGAAAGCGTAGGCAAGAAGGCAACGAAAGCACTACGTAATGCTGGACAGGTTCCTTGCGTATTGTACGGGGTAGAAGGTGATCCACTACACTTTGCAGCAGAGGAAATCGCATTTAAAGATTTAGTGTATACTCCAGATGTACACACAGTAAAAATCAAATTGAAAAGTGGTGAGTCTTACGACGCTATCCTACAGGACATTCAATTCCACCCTGTAAGTGACGCTATCCTACACATGGATTTCTACCAGATATTTGATGATAAGCCAATTACTATGGAAATCCCAATTCACACTGAAGGTGTGGCAAGAGGGGTTAAGAACGGTGGTGTATTAAGATACAACCTTCGTCGTCTTAAAGTAAGAGGTTTACCTGGAGATCTTCCAGATTATATCGTAGCTAACGTGACTAAACTTAAAATTGGTCAGAAGCTATATGTAACTGGTGTAGACAGTAAAGACTACGTGATCCAGCATCCAGATAACACAGTAATTTGCCAGGTTAGAACTTCTCGTAACATCGTTGCTCTTGATGATGATGAAGACGAAGATGAAGTTGCAGCAGATGAGGTACCAGCTACTGAAACTGATGACGTGGCAGCAGTAAAAGAGGGAGAAGATAACTAGTATCCTTTTTTGAATACCTAATAAAAAGCATTCCGTTTCGGGATGCTTTTTTGTTTAAATCAAATTTATATCCGCTTTTAGATTTTCTGATTTAAAAAGTATCTGATTAATTTTATCTTTACCAAAACTAATTGGATGCTTTCATTCTTCGGAAGGATTTTAGGAAAGACAAAAACCGGGGAGAAAATCGATCCCATGAAGAAATTTTTGATCGTTGGCCTTGGGAATATTGGCCCTAAATATGAAAATACCAGGCATAATATAGGATTCAAGATCCTTGATGAACTTGCCCGTGAAAAAGAGGTGGCTTTTGAAACCCAGAAACTGGGCGATGTGGCTACCTTTAAATATAAAGGCCGCACCTTCGTTCTGCTTAAGCCAAGTACTTATATGAACCTTAGCGGGAAAGCCGTTAATTACTGGATGCAGAAAGAAAAGATCTCTCTTGAAAATCTGCTTGTGGTTACAGATGATCTTAACCTTCCCTTCGGAACCTTAAGATTAAAGACCAAAGGCAGCGATGGCGGGCATAACGGACTCAAAGACATCCAGGCCCAGTTGAACACCACGAAATATAACCGGTTTAGATTTGGGATCAGCGATGAGTTCTCCAAAGGAAGCCAGGTAGATTATGTGCTGGGAGAATGGGATGAGCAGGAAGAGAAGAAATTACCCGAACGATTAAAGACTTCGGCAGAATTGATACAATCTTTTGGAACCGCCGGAGTTTCCAATACAATGAATACTTTTAACGGTAAATAGCAGAATTTGAAAGAATATAAAGGAGCAAACTCATTCCTAAGCGAACGGCAAACGGTGGTGACCATTGGTACTTTTGACGGGGTTCATGTGGGACATCGCAAGATCATAGAGCGATTGGTGAATTCTGCTCACGCGAATAATCTTGATTCTGTCGTGCTAACGTTTTTCCCACATCCGAGAATGGTGTTGCAGAAGGAAAGCGGCATTCAGCTTATTAATACCATCGAAGAGAGAAAGCGTTTACTGGAGGAGACCGGGATAGATCACCTGGTGGTGCATCCTTTTACCCAGCAATTTTCAAGGCTTACCGCGGTGGAATTCGTGCGCGATATCCTGGTGAATAAGCTAAAAGCTAAAAAGATCATTATTGGCTATGACCATAGATTTGGACGTAACCGTACTGCAGATATCAACGATCTGAGACAATTCGGGATAGAATTTGGTTTCGAGGTTGAAGAGATAACTCAGCAGGATGTGGAGCAGGTGGCGGTGAGTTCAACCAAGATAAGAAATGCACTTTTAGAAGGCCGTGTGGAACGTGCTAATTTATATTTACAACATCCTTTTACCCTTAACGGAACTATAGTGAAAGGCCGCGGAATAGGCAAAGACCTGGGATTTCCTACCGCTAACCTGGAAGTTGAAGAAGATTATAAGCTTATCCCGAAAAACGGGGTTTACGTGGTTAGTGCCAATATCGACGGAGACAGAGTTTTCGGGATGATGAATATAGGGACCAATCCTACCGTAGGAGGAAAAGAGAAGACCATCGAGGCTAATTTCTTTGAACTGGATAAAGATCTTTACGGAAAGGAATTAGAGATCGAAATGCTGGTGAGGATAAGGGATGAGAAGAAATTCGATTCTGTAGACGATCTTAAGATCGCTATGAAACAGGACCGGGCCTTTTCCAAACAATACATAAAAGATAACTATGCTTAACAGGTGGTTGTTCAAACAAGTTGATAATTCGGCACTTGTAGTATTTCGTGCGTTTTTTGGTTTGTTGATCGCCATCGAGGCCTTTGGAGCGATCTTTACCGGTTGGGTAAGGAGAACGCTAATGGAGCCTGAATTCACCTTTAATTTCATAGGTTTTGAATTCCTGCAGCCTTTACCTGGCAATGGGATGCTTTGGTATTATGGTATCATGGGCTTGTTCGGCATCTTCGTGATGGTTGGTTTCAAATACCGGATTTCCATTCTTGCCTATGCGATCATGTGGTCTGGGGTTTATCTTATGCAGAAATCATCGTATAACAACCATTATTACCTCTTAATGCTGTTATGTTTCGTGATGTGTTTTTTACCGGCCCACCGCTGGTTTTCCGTGGATGCAAAAATAAATCCCTCTATTAGCAGGATATCCATGCCCCGCTGGGTTTGGGTTTTTATAGTACTGCAGCTCTGGATCGTCTATACCTATGCCTCGGTCGCAAAATTATATCCGGATTGGCTGGATGGTAGTTTCCCGGCAATTTTAATGAAATCTAAACGGGATTACTGGCTGGTTGGTGAATTCCTGCAGCAGGGTTGGATACGTTATGCGATCGCTTATTTCGGATTGCTATTTGATCTTTTAATCATTCCATTGTTATTATGGAAACCTACTAGATTGCCTGTTTTCCTGGCAGCAATATTCTTCCATCTTTTCAATAGTTTTATCTTTCATATCGGCATCTTTCCTTACATGTCCCTTGCCTTCTGTATCTTCTTTTTCCCTACGGAAACCATCAACAGGATCTTCTTGCGGAATAAGAAAAAGCACTATGAGGGTGATGAGGTCATCGTGCCTCCTTATCGTAATTTCCTGATAGGAGCCATGTCTGTCTGGTTCGTCATCCAGGTAAGCCTGCCCTTAAGACACTGGTTTTTTAAGGATGATGTGCTCTGGACCGAAGAAGGACACAGGTTAAGCTGGCGTATGATGCTTCGCGGAAAGAGCGGCCGGGTAGCTTTTAAAGTGGTTGAAAAAGGAACCAGCGATACGATCTACGTGGACAAGAAAGATTATTTATCCCGGAAACAATTGCGGGCCATTACTTCCAAGCCAGACCTTATCTGGCAATTTGCGCAGCGCCTGGAGGAGGAATATGCAGAAAAAGGCAAAGAAGTTGAGGTGTATGTGGAAGGAAAAATAAGTGTAAATGGCAGACCTTATAAGCCATTAATAGATCCAAAAGTAGACCTCGCCGCAGAAAAATGGCAGCATTTTAAACATCACGAATGGATCATGCCTTCAGAAGAAAAATAGCATAATCTTATTTTTATAACTGTTGAATCTATAGATTAGATGAAATTCTAAATCTAATGATGAAATTCAACCTACTTTTCACCCTTATTTTATTATGTTTTTCAGGATATGGCCAGCAGGATATTGTTATAGGGCAATCTGTAAATATTCATTCAGAAATTCTGGATGAGAACAGGAAGCTGGATATCTACCTTCCTGAAGACTACGAAGAATCTGATAAGACCTATCCGGTTCTATATCTCCTCGATAGCGATTACAATTTTAAGCATGCGGTGGGAACTGCAGAATATCTTTATCGCAACAGGCGAATTCCCCAAATGATCATCGTTGGGATAAGGAATACCCACCGTAACCGGGACCTTAGCCCAGATTCTCCCGAACTTAGTCAGGAGGAGCGTGACCGAATGGGAGTAGCCGGGGCAGCGGATAATTTTATGACTTTTATAGATAAGGAATTAATTCCTCATATAATGGAGAATTATAAAGCAGCACCGTATGAAATAATTGTTGGACATTCTCGAGGCGGATTATTTAATACCTATACCTTCTTTAAGCAGCCCGGTCTCTTTGATGCTTATCTTACCATTAGCCCGAGTTTATGGTATCCCAATAAGGTGATTTCGAAGGAATTTGAGGAAGTATTTAAGCCATCAGATCTTAGCGCTACTTTTTATATGACACTTGCTGATGAAAAGAAGGGAACCATGAGGGGTGATGTCTTGAAGTTAAGCGGAAAATTCCATAACTATATCAATGCCCATCCAGAAGCTGATCTCAGGTTTAAATATGAACCTATGCCCGAGGAATCCCACGGATCTATAGGTCTGCCTTCTATTTACCATGGCCTGAAATATATTTTCGAACCTACCCAATATGAGGCACCTGAAACCAAAGAAAAGATCATAGCCCAGGGAGGTCCACAGGGAGCGCTTGATAAAGCTGTGGCTTACTTTGAACAATTATCTGAAAAATATGGGTTCGAAGTGACCAATGAATATGCTCTTATAGATCTGGGTTATAACTTTCTATCTGTCGATGAATTTAAAGAGGATTCCGTTAAGGCGTTTAAACTGAATGTCGAAGAACATCCAGATTCCTACGACGCCTATTCTACCCTGGGAATGGCATATGAAGAGCTTGGTGAATTTGAAAAGGCAAAACCCAATTATGAAAAAGCTTTAAGAATGGTGAAGGAAACCGGAAACTTTGAGTGGGAATTTTATCAGGCAGATCTGGAACGGGTGGAAGAGAAATTACAGAAAGAGACCATAGCAGCTGAATAGCCTTAATTTGGCAATGATTTTCTTACCTGCTTTTGTTACATTTGCAGCTCGTAAAAGTATAAACGGCAAATTAAATTAAACCGCCTCATGTTACAGGTTTCAAAGATTGCAGAGCATAAAGAAGAGTATATCAAAGCCCTTAAAAAAAGGAACTTTGATGCTTCAGATATTTTCGAACAGGTTTTAACCCTGGACGAGACCAGAAGGTCTACCCAGGCGAGCCTTGATGATATTCTTGCGAGCTCCAACAAAATGTCCAAAGAGATCGGGCTATTGTTCAAGAATGGAGAGCACGAAAAAGCAAATATCCTTAAGGAAAAGACAAGCCGTTTAAAGGAGGAATCCAAGGAGCTTTCAGAGAAACTAACGGCTACCATTGCCGACCTGCAAAACTTGCTTTATACCATCCCTAATATCCCTCACGAATCTGTTCCGGCAGGGATGAGCGAGGATGATAACGAAGAAATTTATAAAGAAGGTGATATTCCTGTGCTGGCAGAAGGTTCTATGCCTCACTGGGAACTTGCGAAGAAATACGATATTATAGATTTTGAACTTGGGAACAAGATCACCGGTGCAGGTTTTCCTGTTTACAAAGGAAAAGGAGCGAGGCTTCAGCGCGCGCTAATTACCTGGTTCCTTGATAAAGCCATTGAAGCCGGATATACCGAATATCAGTTGCCATTGATGGTGAACGAAGCTTCAGGTTTTGGAACAGGTCAGCTGCCAGATAAAGAAGGGCAGATGTACCACGTGACTGGAGATGACCTTTACCTTATCCCAACTGCTGAGGTTCCTGTGACCAATATGTTCCGTGATAATTTGATGAATGAAAAGGATTTTCCTGTGCTATGTACAGGCTATACTCCTTGTTTCCGTCGTGAAGCCGGTTCGTATGGTGCGCACGTTCGCGGACTTAACCGTTTGCATCAATTCGACAAAGTAGAGATCGTAAGACTGGAAACTCCTGAAAATTCATATGCGGCCCTGGATAAAATGGTGGAGCATATAAAGGGACTTTTAAAGGAATTGAAATTACCTTACAGGATCCTTCGTCTTTGCGGTGGAGATCTTGGTTTTACTTCAGCTTTGACCTTCGATTTCGAAGTTTTCTCAACTGCGCAGGATCGCTGGCTGGAAATAAGCTCTGTTTCTAACTTTGAGAATTTCCAGGCGAACAGGCTGAAATTGAGATTCAAGAATAAAGAGAATAAAAAGGAACTTGCGCACACCCTTAACGGTAGTGCACTTGCCCTGCCGAGAGTATTGGCCGGGATACTTGAAAATTATCAAACCGAAGCGGGTATTAAAGTCCCTGAAGTACTCGTACCTTACTGTGGTTTCGATATTATAGATTAATTTCTCTATCATATTATAAAACAGCGCAAATGTTTATATTTACATATGCGCTGTTTTTTGTTTATAGCTTTATGGTTTATAGCCGGTTGCGGAGTCTTTGCTCAAAGTGAACAACTGGCTAAGAATTTCTTTGACCAGGGCGAATATGAGAAAGCCCTGAAGATCTATGAAAGGCTTTATAAAGACAACCCCGCGAACCTTGTTTTCTTCAATGGCCTCGTTTCTTCCTATCAGCAAATGGAAGATTTTGATAAGGCTGAAAAGTTGCTCGTAGAAAGACTTAATAATTCTGCCAATAATCCTTCGATTCTTATAGAGTTAGGGCACAATTTCGAACTTCAGGATCAGAACGAAAGAGCTACCAATTTTTACGAGGAGGCTTTGCAGACCATAGAAGGAAGGCCTAATTATGCCTATGCCATCGCTCGCGGATTCGAACAATATAATTTACTGGATTATGCCGCCAGGGCCTATGAAAGGGCTATGGAAATTAATGCAGATCGTAATTTCAACCTGCAATTGGCGCGAATTTATGGGGAGCAGGGAAAGATCGAAGAAATGTTCAGCAATTACCTGGATCTCATAGAAGACGACATGAAATTCTATGGATTGGCGAATAGGGAGTTTAACCGTTATATCACTGAAGATGCCCAGGCCGAGCCGAATGTAATCCTTAGAAAATTACTGCTGAAAAAGCTTCAGGAAAATCCGGCTTTGCTTTATAATGAGATGCTAAGCTGGTTATTTGTTCAGCAAAAGGATTTTAGCAAAGCTTTCGCCCAGGAAAGGGCGATTTATAAAAGAGGAGAGAATAACCTTCAGGGCATCCTGAATCTGGCATTTATCGCTAAGGAAGCTGAAGATTATGAATCTGCTAAGGAGATCATTACTTACGCGATCGAGGAATCTCCCTCGCCCATTTTCAATCTCCAGGCTCGTCATTTTTTGATCAACCTTCAGTTGGAAACTGCCAATCCTGAAGAATATGCAGATATAGAAAAGGAATTTGAATCTTTATTAAGCGAATATCCTCAATCTGACGGGAGCCTGAATCTTCAGATCGACTATGCTAATTTTCTGGCTTTTCAGTTAGATAAAAAGGACCAGGCGGTAGAGATTTTAAGAAGTACGGCAGATGAGGTTAATTCAGATTTTGAAAAAGCCAGGGTGAAAATGGCCCTTGCCGATATACTGGTGGTTCAGGAAAAATTCAATGAAGCCCTGATCTATTATTCCCAGATCCAGAGCCTGGTGAAAAATGATGCGATGGCTCAAAATGCACGTTTTAAGGTTGCCAAAACCAGTTACTTTAAAGGTGATTTTGAATGGGCAAAAACCCAGCTGGATATTTTGAAATCTTCTACGTCTCAATTGATCGCCAACGATGCCATGGAGTTAAGCTTGCTTATAAGCGATAATTCCCTGGAAGACTCAACTCAAACCGCCTTAAAGGAATATGCAAAAGCAGATCTTCTGTCATTTCAGAAAAGAACTCCGGAAGCCATCCAGGCCCTGGATTCAATTTTAATTAATCACAAGGGAGAAAAGATCGAAGATGAAGCGCTGCTTAGCCAGGCGAAATTATATGAAAAGGAAAAATATTTCGAAAAGGCAGAGCGTAATTATCTTGCGATCATCGATTCGTTCGGGGATGATATCCTGGCAGATAATGCCCATTATTTACTTGCAGAGCTTTATGCAAACGAGCTTCAGGATCCAGACAAGGCAAAAGGCTATTACGAGCAAATTATCTTTAACTTTGCAGACAGTATCTATTTTGTGGACGCCCGTAAAAAATACCGGATGCTTCGCGGAGATACCATAGAGTAATTCCAAAATTTAAAATCTAGAGATGGTCATATACAACGTCACTATAAACGTTCAGGAAGATATTCATGATGAGTGGATAAAATGGATGCAGGAAGAACATATCCCGGAAATGCTGGATACGAAGAAATTTCAAAAAGCCCTGATGACGAAAGTGATGGTGCAGGAGCCTATGGGTGGCATCACCTATTCTGTTCAGTATACCGCTGAAAGTAAGGAAATGCTGGAGCGTTATTATTCTGAAGATGCCGATGAGATGCGTTCCAGGTCTAAAGCCTTTGAAGGAAAGTTCGTAGCCTTCAGGACCGAGCTGGAAGTTATAAGCGAACAGTAGAGTTTTATGCAGCCAGTAACAACTGGCAAATGCAGGGACCTTCCCGGGAGCAAATTTATTTTGCTCATTTACCTTATTAAATAAGAATATGAAAAAATATAAGCCTTCATTCAACAAGCCTTCAGCCAAAGATGATCAGGGTGTAAGAGCTAAGAAACATCTTGGGCAACATTTCCTAACAGATGAGAATATCGCCTCTAAGATCGCCGATACGCTAAGCTATGAAGGTTATGACAAGGTTCTGGAGATAGGCCCGGGAATGGGAGTGCTTACAAAGTATCTTTTAGAGAAAAAGTCTGAGATCCATGTGATCGAGATCGATACCGAAAGCGTGGCATACCTGGAGAGCAATTACCTTCATTTACGCGGCAGGATCCATGAAAAGGATTTTTTAAAGCATGACCTTTCCGAGATCTTTCGTGATGAGCAATTCGCCATCATCGGTAATTTTCCCTATAATATTTCTACACAGATCGTTTTTAAGGTGCTGGAATTAAGAGACCAGATCCCTGAATTTTCGGGGATGTTCCAGAAAGAAGTGGCTAAAAGGATCTGTGAGAAAGAGGGAAATAAGACCTATGGTATTTTAAGTGTATTAACACAGGCTTTTTATGAAGCCGAATACCTGTTCACCGTGCCGCCTTCGGTTTTTAATCCGCCGCCAAAAGTTGATAGTGGGGTGCTTAGATTGACCAGGAAAGATAATTTCACGCTGCCCTGTGACGAAAAGCTGTTTTTCAGAGTTGTCAAAACGGCCTTCAACCAGCGTCGAAAAACCATGCGTAACAGTTTAAAAATCTTTAATCTTCCCGATAATTTAAGGGAAGATGCTATATTTGGCCTTCGGCCGGAACAACTCAGTTTCCAGCAGTTTATTGAACTGACACAAAAAATTGAGCCGTATGCAATTTCAGGTAAGTGAAGAATTAATAGATAAGATCAAGTACCTCATCGAAGAGAGAAAAGATGAGGAGATATTGCTGCACCTTGAAGAAGTGCACCATGCTGATATTGCCGAAATTCTAACCGAACTTGATGTTGAAGAAGCTACTTACATAGTTAAGCTTCTAAATAGTGAGCAAACGGCTGAAGCTCTTATGGAGCTGGAAGAGGATAGAAGGGAACGTATCCTGGAATGCCTTTCTCCAAAAGAAATAGCCAATGAGCTTAACGAGATGGACACCGATGACGCGGCCGATATCATCTCTGAACTTTCCCTTGAACTACAGCAGGATGTAATTTCTGAAATTACCGATGAGCAACATGCAGATGATATCGTGGAACTTTTACGCTATGACGAGAATTCTGCCGGTGGTCTTATGGCGAAAGAGTTGGTGAAGGTTAGCGAGAACTGGAGTGTGACCGGTTGTATGGCCGAGATGCGTAAGCAGGCAGAAAACGTGACCCGGGTGCATTCCATCTATGTAGTAGACGATAAGAACAAGCTAAAAGGGAGATTGTCTTTAAAGGACCTGCTCACCGCTTCCAGCGATGCGAACATTAGTGACATTTATATCCCGAATGTAGATTATGTGAATGTGCATACCGAAGGGGAGGAAGTAGCGAGGATCATGCAGAAATATGACCTTGAAGCTATACCTGTAGTAGATGAAATGAACAGGTTGGTGGGGCGTATTACAATCGATGATATCGTGGATTTCATTAAAGAGGAAGCCGAAAAAGATTACCAGATGGCTGCCGGTATCTCTGAAGACGTTGAGGCAGATGATAGTATCTGGAGATTGACCCGTGCCCGTTTGCCCTGGTTAATTCTTGGACTTTTTGGAGGCCTGGGAGCAGTGTACGTGATGAAGGGATTTGAAGAAGCACTTGCAAATTATGTCGAGCTTTTCTTCTTTACACCTTTGATCGCGGCGATGGCGGGAAATGTGGGAGTACAATCCAGCGCGATCATCGTGCAGGGTCTGGCCAACGATAACCTTAGAGGAAGCCTCTTTAACCGACTTTTAAAGGAGATAGGCTTAACGCTGATCAATGGTCTTGCCCTGGGAATTCTAGTGATCCTTTTTGGGCTTGTCACCGGGCAGCCCCCAATCGTAAGCTTTACCATAGCCCTGGCGCTGGTAACGGTGATAATCATCGCGGCACTTATTGGTACTTTCGTGCCGATAATCCTAGATAAGCAGGGGATAGATCCTGCCATTGCAACCGGTCCTTTTATTACGACCAGCAACGATATATTTGGGATCTTTATCTTCTTTTACCTCGCTAAAACTATCTTAGGTTTCTAGAAAGACCACCCAATTCTTCCGGTGCTTAATATCATTCTTTATCTTTGTAGGTCCGTTTTTCATATCAAACTGAAAGAGCGGAATTTGCTATTTGAATTATTAATCTGAAAAAGATAAAAAACATGATTATTCTGCATGCCGATACCAATCATCCCACTTTGATGAAAAAACTGGAAGAGGCAGGACACCATAATATCGAAGGATACGAACAGTCCAGGGAAGAAACTTTACAAAATCAACATTTATACGATGGCATCGTAATAAGAAGTCGCTACAAAATAGATCGCGAATTTATAGATGCCGCTCCAAATCTTAAATTCATAGCTCGTGTTGGTGCGGGCCTTGAAAGCATAGACGTGGATTATGCAGAGGAAAGAGGCATAAAATTGTTCTCTGCACCAGAAGGAAATAGAAATGCTGTAGGAGAACATGCTCTTGGTATGCTTTTATCCCTTTTTAACCGTCTTAATAAAGCAGATAAGGAAGTGCGGGAAGGATTATGGCACCGGGAAGAGAATCGTGGTGTGGAGCTGGACGGTAAAACCGTTGGACTCATCGGCTATGGAAATATGGGGAAGGCGTTTGCTAAAAAACTCCGTGGTTTCGATGTTGATGTGATCTTTTATGATATCAAGGATGGAATTGCCGATGAAAATGCCCGCCAGGTAGGTTATGATGAATTCTTTGAAAAGGCAGATGTGGTAAGTCTTCATACTCCATGGACAGAGGATACCCATCAAATGATCAATAAAGAGTTTATTTCCAAGTTCAAAAAACCTTTCTGGTTCATTAATACCGCCAGGGGTAAGAGCGTTGTGACTGCCGACCTTGTAGATGCCTTAAAAGAAGAAAAAGTGCTTGGTGCAGGACTCGATGTTCTGGAATATGAAAAAGCCAGTTTTGAAAGTCTTTTTTCCAATAAGAAAAATGTATCTATCAGCGCAGCAGATCCAATCCCAGATGCGTTAAGGGAATTAATGTTCATGCCGCATACACTTTTGAGTCCGCATGTTGCCGGTTGGACTAAGGAATCTCATGAAGGTCTTGCCACCGTGATTGCAGATAAGATCATTGCTGAATTTGGTGAAGGAGATTACAAAAAATAATTTATCATGAAAAATAGGGTAACGGGTTTAGGCGGATTTTTCTTTAAAGCGAAAGATCCCGATAGCGTTAAAAAATGGTATAATGAGCATCTTGGTCTGAATACAGATCAATATGGTTGCACTTTCTGGTGGAAAGATAAGGAAGGCAATGATTGCTCTACCCAATGGAGCCCTATGAATGAAGACACAGATTATTATAAGCCTTCGGAAAAGCAATTTATGATGAACTTCAGGGTTGAGAATCTTGAAGAACTTCTTAAAGCTTTAAAAGAGGAAGGTGTTGAGGTTGTTGGAGAAATGGAAACTTACGATTACGGTAAATTCGGCTGGATCATGGATCCCGAAGGAAATAAAATTGAATTGTGGGAACCCGTAGATAAAGTTTTCAAAGATCAGTAAATCTTTTAGGTGAACTGTCTTGCTGAGCGCAGTCGAAGCCTCGTCTAATCTCAAAAAATAAAAAGGCTACTTAGAAATCATTTCTAAGTAGCCTTTTATTATAAATTGCTAAGTCTACTAACCTAGCTGGCTAAGATCGATCAAAGCAGATTTGATAGATTCTTCACCTTCTATAGCTTCAAAAGTTATGTTTTTCACTAGTGGATCTGCCAGGGACATTACCAAAATAAAAGCAACATCATCTCTTGAGATCTCACCTCTTTCATTCAGAGAACCTTTAGCAACTTTTACTTTAGCAAGCCCAAGATCATCTGTGAGTGCTCCCGGACGAACGATAGTATAATTTAACCCGCTTTCTCTCAGGTATTCATCTGCATCCCTCTTGGCTTCCAGGTAATGTTTTAGATCTTCGTTCTTTGAAGGATCATCTGCCCCCATAGAACTTAGCATCACGAATTTCTTCACGTTCGCCGCTTTTGCCGCGTCTATTAATTTTTTAGCACCATCCCTGTCTACAGCATCTGTTTTTTCATCTGAAGTGGCTCCACCAGAACCCGCTGCAAAGATCACTTTGTCGATCCCTTTCATGGTGTGGCTTACGTCTCCTTCAAGGTCACCTAAAACGGCTTCAACCTCCATGTCCTCAAATTGTTGTCTTTGTTCTTCTTTGCGAATAAGCGCTAAAGGATTGAAGGTTTCTGAATTGTTCAGGATCTCAATAACTCTTTTTCCTGTATGACCGGTAGCACCGGCAATTAATATATTTTCCATAGTTTTCTTTGTCTTTTATTGTTCAAACAAGATAAGGAGGAATAGATAATTGGCACAGCCAAAAGCAAGGAATAACAGTATCTTAACAGGTTTTTGGTCTGTTAATAGGAGGCAATGAAAAATTTAAATAAAACCTTTGTAAGTATTTACTTCATGGCCGCGGCTCTCTCTTCCAGTTCTTTCTGAAATTCTTCCATAACTGGTTTCACCGTGCTTTCTGGAAGGTCTGCAATTCTAATATACATAAGACCGTCAACCGCGTCATTAAAAAGAGGATCTACATTAAAGGCAACGACCTTAGCGTTCTGCTTGATATACTTTTTGATGAGCACCGGTAACCGCAGGTTTTCGCTTTCCAGTTCATCGATGATCTTATCAAATTTATTAAGATCGGCTTCGCTTTCATCGAAAACAAGATCCTTGTCTGCATCTTCCAGTTTCACCTTGAATTCCTTTTTCGGCCTTACATACTGAGCGACATAGGGATCGTAATAATTCGATTTCATGAATTCTATCATCAGCGATTTAGAGAAGTTGCTGAACTTATCGCTAATGGTCACCCCGCCAATAAGGTATTTATGTTCCGGAAATCTCAGGGTACAGTGCACGATCCCTTTCCATAGTAGGAAGAGTGGCATTGGCTTCAATTGGTATTCTTTAATTATAAATGCGCGACCCATTTCGATACTCTGGCTCATCATTTTGTGCAGTTCCGGTTCAAACCGGAACAGGTCCTGAAGATAAAATCCGTTGATACCGTGATCAGCATAGATTTCACTTCCCATACCCATTCTATAGGCCCCGGCGATCCTTTCGGTTTCGTTATCCCAGAGAAAAAGATGGTGATAATATTCATCGAATTTGTCCAGGTCTATACTGTTATTGGTGCCTTCTCCAACTTCACGAAATGTTATTTCCCGTAAACGACCAATCTCATTCAGAATGTTCGGGATCACCTCACGTTTGGCAAGGAATACCTCATAGTTCCTGCTTTGAAGGAGCCTTTTGTCCATTTTCCGGCAGTTTTCCACCTCGATATTCATAAGTTCCGAATTGGTTTCCTCGGCAATATCTTTTGGGGATCTTGGTATTTTTAGCGTTTTAGGCAGGTTACTTAATAGTTTTTTCTTTTCAAATGCATTTGCAAGCATGTAGGTCTTTCGGCGTAAAAAGGCAGTATAGGCCTCCAGGTTTGGATGTTCCAGTTGATCTTCTACAGATATAGGATGCCCAACTCTCACTTTGATCTTCCGGCGTCTTTGAGAGAGCATTTCACTTGGCAATTTGGCGGTCCTTAGAACATCGCTGAATGAGGCGAGCCTGTAAAAGAATAGGCTGTTCTTAGCATGAAAATATATTGGGACCACGGGCACCTTCGATTTCTGAATGAGTTTCATGGCTGAAGGCTCCCAGGGTTTATCAACGATCACTTTTTTATCCCGGTAGGTAGAAACTTCACCGGCAGGAAAAATACCCAGGGCATTACCTTCTTTGAGGTGAGCAATGGCATTTTTCATTCCGCTAAGGCTGGATTTAGCTTCCTTGTGATCTTCAAAAGGATTTACCGGAAGGATAAAAGGTTTTAAAGGATCTAACCTATGTAAAAGAAAATTGGCGATAACCTTATAATCTGGTCTGCTTTGTAAAACCAGTTTCATCAGGATCATCCCGTCTATCCCACCAAGGGGATGGTTGGAGATCGTAATGAACGGTCCTTCTTTCGGGATTCTTTTTAGATCTTTTTCCGGGATTTCGTAATCAATCTCGAATTCTCTAAGGATAGAATCAATAAAATCGGTGCCTTTTAGATTCCTGCGCTTATCGTATTCTTTATTAATGCGGGAGAGTTTGGTCGTCTTCAGAATTAGCCAGCCAATTCCCGTACCCAGGAATCCGAACTTACGTAAATTCATAACATTGGCTACTTCTTTAGCACTTACGATTCCCATATTTGATTGGTTTATGCTGTTTAAATGTCCTAAAGGCTTTTCAAATGAACTTCCTTTAGAAATTCACGGAATTGCAATTTAGCAATCCCGATAGGGTAAATTACAAAATTTCAAAATTGTATTGCCGGTTCAGGATGGCGAAACCTATAGATTCTTCAGCAAATACATATTTTGGTTGAAGAAATTTCGTATTCAAAAATAAGAAATCAATCTCTAGTTTTCGGCTACCAATTGTACAGTGTTTTGGGTAAGTTGTTTCAGAAGAACCGTTTTGTCCTTTTCCAGACCTTTGATTGCCTCCTCATTGAAATGTCTTATAGTATAAAGGGAAACTCCGGTCTTATAATCTACCTTAAATCTAGCTTTAAGGTGTTGAATAAGTTTTTCCAGTTGATTGAATTTGTTGTCCACACACACTCTAAAACTGATAGCAGAATTTTGAATGAGATCTACCTTCATCTGGTACTGGTGAAAAAGTCGGAATATTTCTGAGATGTTTTCTTCTACCATAAATGAAAAATCCAGCGATGAAAGCGAAATCAGCACCTGGTCTTTTTTTACGATAAAACATGGAACTTCGGGAAAGATGGTCTTTCCTTTGCTTACAGCGGTACCTTCCCCCGTAGGATCCAGAAAGGATCTTACAAATAGTGGAATTTCCTTTCGTTGAAGTGGTTGTAAGGTCTTTGGGTGAATTACCGATGCTCCGTAAAAAGCAAGTTCGATAGCTTCTTCATAAGAGATCTTATTCAATAGTTCCGCTTTATTGAAGAAACGCGGATCAGCATTCAATACACCCGGCACATCTTTCCAGATCGTAACATTTTCAGCATTCATGCAATACGCGATGATCGCTGCAGAATAATCTGACCCTTCACGGCCTAGTGTCGTCGTGAAATTATTCGGATCTGAAGCGATAAACCCCTGGATGATATTTAGCTTTTTCGCATCAATATTTTCCTGGATAAGATCCTGCGTTTTTGTCCAGTTTACCTGCGCATCCCTATAAGTGCTGTCAGTCTTTATAAAATTCCGTGCATCCAGCCAGGTAGAATCTATATTTTGAGAATTTAGGTATTCGCTTACTATAGTTGTAGAAACAAGCTCACCATAACTTACGATCTGGTCGTAAACGAAATCATATTGATTAGATTTATTATGTTGTAGAAAGTTTTCAAGTTCGGTGAAAAGAGCTTCGGTTTTAAAATAAACGGGAGCTTCTTTATTCTCGAAAAGCTCCTCCATGATACTGCGGTGGTATTCCTTTACCTCCTCAAGACTTGAAGGGATCCTGGTGGTTTTTAAATAGTCTTTAACCACAACTTCCAACGCATTGGTCGTTTTTCCCATCGCCGAGATCACGATAAGCGTATTTTCACTTCCGGTCTCTTTCAGAACTTTAATAAGGTTTTTTACTCCTTCGGCATCCTTTACTGAAGCGCCACCAAACTTATAAACTTTGATCACTTTTTCTTCACGTTTTTCTGGATTCCACTTTCTTCCATATGTACGGTTTTCCAGCTTTCTTTGATCTCTGCTCCTGTATTCTCATAAAACTCGATCGCATTTTTATTGCCTTCAGAAACCACCCATTCTATACGTTTAACTCCGTTTTCGTGGCCATATTTTACAACCTGCTTATAAAGTGCTCCGCCAAGACCAGTCCCGCGCATACTTTCACGAACGATAAGATCTTCTAAGTGTACCGTTCTTCCTTTCCAGGTGGAGAATCTGAAATATACGAGTGCCATTCCTTCAATCTTTCCATCTACATCTGCTACAAAGCATTTGAAATTTCCATGGTCGAAGCCTTCTTTTTCAAGATCGGCAACCGTCACTTCCACGTCATCCAGGTGATTTTCATGTTCTGCAAGTTCTTTTATAAGCTCCAGAACATCATCCATATCTTCCCTTCTGGCTTCTCGTATTGTATATTCCATATGTTGTTATTTATTTGTTCGTATTGGTCATATGCAATTCGCTATCGAAATCCAGTTATAAGCTGAAATTTCATATTGGCTCATTTCATAATTCAGATTCTTAACAAAAATAGTGATTGCTTTTTATAAGCCTATTAATACCGTCTTAAAGGATACCTTTCTTTTCCAGGAATTGGTGCATAGCTTTTTCGTCCATTTGCACCGTGTCCCAGTCTTCCATGACATCTGCTCCACTTCTTCGGTAAAAATCGGCTGCGTCTTTGTTCCAGTTTAAAACCACCCATTCGGTACGTTTTACCTTTTCTGAAGCCGCATATTTTATTACCTCAGTATATAAGGCAGAACCTAATCCTTTTCCGCGGAACGCTTCCCTTACAATAAGATCTTCCAGGTGTACGGTCTTTCCCTTCCAGGTAGAATATCTATAGTAGACCAAAGCCATTCCTTCTATCTTGCCGTCGGCTTCAGCCACAAAGCAGTGAAATGCAGGGTGTTCACCAAACCCGTCCCTAATGAGGTCATTTTCATCAATAATAACCGCCTCGGGCTCTTTTTCGAAAACTGCCAGTTCCTGGATAAGCTCTAAAACTTCGCCCATATCTTCCTTTCTGGCGTCTCGTATGTTAATTTCCATATAAATTATTTTATACAAAAATAAACAATGTTAGTATTGTCAGCGAAAACGTTGTAGTACGTTTAAATTTTAATAATTTAGCCAGCGTAAATAAAAGAACATGCCTAAGCCAAATCAAACCCTAGGAGAATTTATTATTGAAAATCAAGCTGATTTCCCGGGTTCTTCCGGTGAACTTTCCAGATTGATCAATTCCTTGAGACTTGCCGCGAAAGTGGTGAATCATGAAGTTAATAAAGCCGGGCTGGTAGATATCATAGGGGCTTATGGTGAAACTAACATTCAGGGAGAAGATCAGCAAAAACTGGATGTCTACGCCAATAATAAGTTTATTCAAACCCTTACGAATCGTGAGATCGTTTGCGGTATCGCTTCAGAAGAGAATGATGATTTTATACAGATAGAGGGGCACAAAGGAGATAATCAAAATAAATACGTGGTACTCATGGATCCTTTGGATGGTAGTTCCAATATAGATGTGAACGTTTCTGTAGGTACCATTTTTTCAATTTACCAAAGAGTTACACCCGTTGGAACACCGGTGCAAATGGAAGATTTTCTGCAACCTGGAAATAAACAGGTGGCTGCAGGTTATATTATTTATGGAACTTCCACCATGCTTGTATATACTACCGGGCATGGGGTGAATGGATTTACACTAAACCCTGCTTTAGGTTCGTGGTACCTTTCACATCCAGATATGAAGTTCCCTGAAGACGGGCAGATCTATTCTATTAATGAAGGTAATTATGTTCATTTTCCTCAGGGTGTGAAAGATTATATAAAATACTGTCAGCAGGAAGAAGGTAACCGCCCATATACCTCCAGGTATATTGGCTCTATGGTTTCTGATATTCACAGGAATATGATCAAGGGAGGAATATTTATGTATCCTAAGAGCTCGAAAGCTAGTGACGGGAAACTCAGGCTGCTTTACGAATGTAATCCTATGGCTTTTCTAACTGAACAGGCCGGCGGCAAGGCAAGTGATGGCTTTAAAAGGATACTGGATATTAAGCCAACCGAATTACATCAGCGTGTACCATTTTTCTGTGGAAGCAGAAAAATGGTAGAAAAAGCTGAAGAATTTATGACAAAAGCTGAAACTAAAGATCAGTCTCAGTCTATTTCTTTTTCAAGTAAATAACGGTAATCGTCAAAATTTAACTGGCCGCTAAATATTTGGATAGATCGTCTAATTATGCCTTCAGAAGCCTGGCTTGAGAATCCAAGACCGATGGCATATTTTTTAATTAGTTCTGTTTCCTCTTCGTCAATAATATGATCTGCGAAAATTATTTTAAAAAGATCGTGAAGACGCTCGAGTCTTCTTTCAATGCTATTATAAGCTGAAAGAGGGAAAAGTTTTGGGTTTTCGATAACCTTGTCATACTCTTCTTCACTAATGTCTAACTTTCTTGCAAAACGTTTTAGAAGAGCTTCTTCTTCGGTATTAATATCTCCATCAACTGCTGCAAGGTTTACAATAGAGGCGAAATGACTAAGATTTCGTAGGTGCTCTCCCGAGCCAAATAAATCTGAAAAGGACATTATTGTAATGATTTTATTGTACAAATATAGTTAAACATGCAGTTTTTAGTGTCAATGCACACCTAAATTAATTCTCATCAATCGCTAATCTTTTCTTAATCCCTTTCTGATAAAATATCTATTAATTAATTTAAAAATCTTTCAGAAGAATATATGAGAACTCCGTTACTGGCTTTTAATGATAAGGGAATTTATTGTGCTGCGGCAGATGTTTATCTGGATCCATGGAAGCCTGTTGATAAAGCCATAATTTCCCACGGCCACGCAGATCATTCCCGCTGGGGGCATAAAAAGTATATCACCCACCATAGCAATGTTCCAATAATAAGGCATCGCCTGGGAGAAATTAGTGTGACGGGAAAAGATTGGGGTGAAAGTTTTGGCATCAATGGGGTTAAATTTTCTCTCCATCCGGCTGGTCATATTATTGGTTCTTCCCAGATTCGTGTAGAACATAAGGGAGAGGTGTGGGTCTTCACGGGAGATTACAAAACTGAAGATGATGGTGTAGCGGTTCCCTATGAACCAGTAAAATGTGACACTTTTATTACTGAATGTACTTTTGGATTACCCGCCTTTAAATGGACTCCGCAAAAGCAGGTTTTTGAAGATATCAATAACTGGTGGCAACAGAATAAGGAGGATGGAAGGACCTCAGTACTTTTCGGATATTCTCTAGGCAAAGCACAGCGGTTATTGAAGCATTTGGACACATCTATAGGAAAGATCTACACACATGGAGCCATAGAGAATATGACCGAAGTGCTGAGACCTCAATTGGAATTTCCAGCAACCACCAGGATCACTAAAGAAATAAAGAAGGAAGAAATAAAAGGCAGTATTGTGCTTGCTCCGGGTAGTGCTCACGGCACCACCTGGATAAAGAAAATGGTACCTTATGTAACTGCTTCGGCCAGTGGTTGGATGACCTTTAGGGGAGCTAGAAGGCGAAGGGCAATCGATAAAGGTTTTGTACTTAGTGATCATTGCGACTGGCAGGGTTTATTAAGTTCCATCAAAGAAACCGGTTGTGAGAAAGTGATCTGTACCCATGGGTATACCGATATATTTTCCAGGTTTCTCAGGGAACAGGGGTATGACGCCAGGACCGAGGAAACGCAATATGAAGGAGAAACCGGCCAGATGGAAGCCGAAAAAGAAAAGGATTCAGAATGAAAGCATTTGCCGATCTCATAAGAACGCTGGACAGCACCAATAAAACAACTTTGAAGGTTGAGGCGCTAACCGAATATTTTAAAAATGCACCCCCAAAAGATAAGGTGTGGACCATTGCGATCTTAAGCCACCGCCGGCCACCACGACCGGTTAATACAACCCTGATGAGGGAATGGGCATCAGAACTTGCAAAGATCCCCTTATGGTTATTTGAAGAATCTTACCATATAGTTGGGGATCTGGCAGAAACAATTGCCCTGGTGATCCCGGCCTCAGAAGATTCTACAGAAAAGAGCCTGAACCAGTTCTTACAGGAGATCATAGAACTAAAACCTAAAGCTGAAGATGAGAAAAAGGAATATCTTTTTGAAAACTGGCTAAACCTTAACTATTACGAACGCTTTGTTTTTACCAAACTTATCACGGGCAGTTTCAGGATCGGGGTGAGTCAGAAATTAATGACCAGAGCCTTATCAAAAGCTACCGGAATAGATGAAGATATCCTTGCCTACAAGATGATGGGAAACTGGGAGCCAGCAAAGATCACTTTCAATAAACTTATTCTGGAAGAGAACGAGGAAGATTTTCTCTCCAAACCTTATCCATTTTATCTTGCTTATGCCATTGAAGATGAACCGGAAGAACTGGGAGACGTTTCACAATGGAGCGCTGAGCATAAATGGGATGGTATACGGTCCCAGGTGATCATTAGAAATGATGAACTTTTTGTATGGAGCCGGGGAGAAGAACTGGTAACCGATAAATATCCCGAGTTCGAAGCGTTTGTCGAGGCAATTCCTAACGGGACTGTCCTGGATGGTGAGATCCTTCCTTTTCCTAAAGGTGAAATAGGAACTTTCAAAGATCTGCAGACACGAATTGGCCGGAAGAATGTGAGTAAAAAGCTACTGGAGAAAACTCCGGTGATCTTAAAAGCTTACGATCTTCTGGAATGGAATGGTGAAGATATCAGGGATATGGCTTTTGGAAAAAGAAGAGAGATACTGGAAAAACTTTATCATGAGGTTAAGACAGAGGCGGTGCCACTTCATTTATCTGAAAACATTCAATTTGATAATTGGGAAGATGCGGCTTTGGAACGCGAGAATTCCAGGGAAGTTAAATCTGAAGGTCTGATGCTGAAACGGCTTGATTCACCTTACCTGGTGGGAAGAAAAAAAGGAGATTGGTGGAAGTGGAAGGTCGATCCATTAACAATAGACGCTGTGCTTACCTATGCCATGCGCGGTCATGGCCGCCGGAGTAACCTTTTTACTGATTATACCTTCGGGCTGTGGGATGAAGAGAAAGAGGAATTGGTGACCTTTGCTAAAGCTTATTCCGGATTAACCGATAAGGAATTCAGGCAGCTCGACGCATGGATCAAAAAGAATACTCTGGAAAGATTTGGTCCGGTGAGAAGCGTGACCCCGCATCATGTTTTTGAGATCGCTTTTGAAGGAATTGTAGAATCGAAACGCCATAAAAGCGGAGTGGCAACCAGATTTCCCAGGATCTTGAGATGGCGAACAGATAAGAAGATAGAAGAGGCAAATACACTTGAAGATCTAAAGGCTTTGATTCCTTGATTCAGGATTATTTTTCATTTCGTGCCATATCCACGATATCTTTTTTAAACTTTTTATCATTGATCAGAATATCAAAGAATTCTTCGATGTAATCTACGGTGGCGATGTACTCTTTATCATTTTCGAATAGAGACTCACATTTTTGAAGCTCATTCATTATTTCAGGTTTCTTCACCAAAAACTCCATCCTTACTTCATCGAAAATATTTGGGTCTCTCTGGAAGCCCCTGTACATTCTTTGACGTACGTCATCTATATTCAATTTTTCATCCATGATCTGGGAGACCGTCGCATAACTTGTATTAACCATGCCGGCCATATCAAAATCGTAAGGAACAGGAATTATCTGTCCATCTAAAAATATCAGTTTAGTATTATGATGATAGGCACTGGAATAATCTGTATTGCCAATCATGAACTGAAAAAAAGAATTCCTCACAGATTCTAAGGGCATATGATTTAAAGGATGCGTTTTGTTTTCCATCACTTTACCTCCAATTCTTTCAGCAACATGTTTGTCATCTTCAATCAGAAAACCTTTTATATCGTGGGTCTTTATGCTCTTACCTTTAATTTCCTCGAAATCAAGCCTCACCAGTTTGGTTTTGAAATGATAAGGGGAAACAATTTCATAGAATTTATAAGCCAGATATTCTTTGATTATATTATCATTCATATCGCGCTGTATCAAACAGGGCATTACCAGTTTCAGATTTTTATGGCCTTCAAAAGGTGTCTCTTTTGATTCTTTTTTCTTGATCTTTACTTTGATTGGGGTGTAATAACAGTTTTTGAGACGGAAATTTCCGCGCTTTCTAAGTCTAACCTCTAAGGAATCCCATTTAAAATCATCATTTTCGAATTTGAGGTGAGTGTAAACAAAAGTGGAATCATTGGTATCTTTTTTAATATCTTTATTAGAGTAACTAAGAGCTATATTCATTATTTCATCATCCTGGAATAAATCAGAAAAACTTTCCGAAAGTTTAATGGTTTTATCCTGCGAGTATGACTGAGAATAAAGGAACACAGCAAGTAGAAAAAGAAGGAAAGTTCTCATATCCATAATTATGGCATATATTTATCTAAATTATTAAAAATCAAGGTATTAGAAAGTATTTTTCCATTATTAATTTCAGAACCTTTGTCACCCTGATTGTTTCAGCGGCGATCACGTTCCTGGCTTTGAAGTTCGAATTGAGTTTCAATGTAGATCTCACTTTGCTTAGTATCGCCATAATTTTCCCGCTTGTTTTTACCATCCGTGGATCTTTCAGGAGAAGAGAGAAAGCCCTTGAACATCTAAGTGAATTTGTTAGTGCGGTAAAAACCGTGAAGTATTGTCTTTTGAGCAGTGACCAGATAAGTCCTGAAAAAAAAGCCGAAGCCGAAGAGATCCTTATAGATATCAACAACAAGACTATTTCACATCTCGCCGATAAGAACAACGATATTAGAGAGCTGGATAATATTTCCCATAAATTATATGCTTTTGCCCTGCAGGAAGAAAATCTAATTCCTGCCAAGATAAAAGACCGGGTATTCAAGTATATGAAAGATATGCACGAGTCCATTGAGAACCTGCATGCCATTCATTCGCATAGAACGCCAATTAGTTTGATGGCCTATTGCGAGATCTTCATCTATATTTTTCCTTTTATTTATGCACCAACCATCATTCATAATCTTGGAATGCGGGGAGCAGATTGGGTAGCTTATTTTATCGTTTTGTTAACCCAGTTTATCCTTATCTCTTTGTATAATATCCAGAATCAACTTGAATATCCATTCGATAACATTGGAATGGACGATATTAATCTTGATAATTTCAAAATAGAACGTTAGTTGTTTAATAACTGGTAATGAAGCTTAGAATTTTGATGTGCCCTAATCTTTCCCGAATTTGAAAAGGGCTGAACTAATAGATCTTGCTGATGAATGGTTTTCCCGGAATGACTGGAAACCTTTTAAATTTCAGAAAGATACCTGGAAGGCATACCTTCAGAAAAAGAATGGGTTGCTGAATGCTCCTACCGGTAGTGGTAAAACCTATGCGCTCTGGGTTCCCATCGTTCTGGATTATATTAAAAAGAATCCCGATTACCAGACCAAGCACAAAAAAGGATTGAAGGCAATCTGGATAACGCCACTTCGTGCACTTTCCGTCGAAATTGAACAGGCGGCAAGCAGGTTTGCAGAAGAAATGGGAACGCAGCTAACTGTGGGTATCCGAACCGGTGATACCTCCCAAAAGGAAAGAGCTGCTCAGAAGAAATCTATGCCAGATCTGCTCATTACTACTCCCGAAAGTTTACACCTCTTATTGTCGTCTAAAAACTATCCCAAACTCTTCAAGGGTTTGCAGGCAGTTGTGGTCGACGAATGGCATGAACTCTTAGGAACCAAACGCGGTGTGCAGGTAGAACTTGGGTTATCCAGGCTAAAAACTATTTCCAGGGATCTTAGAATCTGGGGAATTTCGGCAACTATTGGTAACCTGCAGCAGGCAAGGGAGGTACTCCTGGGACCTGAATCTGCTGCCATGGAAAATTCGGTGATGATCAGGGCTAATCTTAAAAAGAAGATCGAAGTTCGTTCTATCATTCCGGAGAAAATGGAGAAGTTTCCCTGGCGTGGGCATCTTGGGTTGCATTTACTCGATGAGGTAGTTCCTATTATCAAAAATAGCCGCACCACCCTTCTCTTTACAAATACAAGATCACAATGTGAGATCTGGTTTCAGAAATTACTCAATAAATATCCTGAATTCGCAGGGGAAGTAGCTATGCATCACGGAAGCATCAATAAAGAAACCAGGCTTTGGGTAGAGCAGGCGATTAGAAATGAAAGCCTGAAAGCAGTGGTTTGTACTTCCAGCCTGGACCTGGGGGTCGATTTTGCTCCTGTGGAGACTATTGTGCAGATAGGAGGACCAAAAGGTGTCGCCCGATTTCTGCAAAGGGCAGGCCGTAGTGGTCACCAGCCCGGGAAGGTTAGTCTGATCTATTTTTTACCCACCCACGCTATCGAACTTATAGAAGCTTCGGCCCTGCAAAAAGCGGTGGAAAAGAAAGCGGTGGAAGATCGAGTTCCTTACCTGATGAGCTATGATGTTCTTATACAGTATCTAAATACACTTGCGGTTTCTGATGGTTTTTACCCGAAAGATATTTTTCCTGAGATCGCTTCTACTTTTTGTTTTCAGGGTATCACCCAGGAGGAATGGTTATGGATCCTGAATTTTATTACGAAGGGGAGTCAGAGTATACAGGCCTATGATGAATATAAGAAGGTTGAGATCGAAGAAGATGGTAAGTTTAAGATCAATAATCGCGGGGTGGCCATGAGGCACAGATTGCAAATTGGTACTATTGTTAGTGATGCTATGCTTAGTGTGAAATATATGAAAGGCGGGTATATAGGCACGATCGAGGAATGGTTCATATCTAAACTGAAACCCGGCGATATTTTCACTTTTGCCGGCCGAAACCTGGAACTGGTGCATATAAAAAATATGCAGGTACTGGTTAGGAAATCCTCTAAAAAGACCTCGAAAGTACCCAGCTGGATGGGAGGTAGAATGACCTTTTCTGCCCAGATGAGTGAACTGCTCCGGGAAGAAATGTATTTGGCCGCGACACTTGAAGAAGGCCAGAAAAGCACTAAAGAACTTAAGGCTCTACAGCCAATTTTTGAAAGGCAGCAATTGGAGTCTGTTATTCCAAAAAGCGATGAATTCCTGATAGAAACCTTTAAAACCCGGGAAGGCTATCACGCGATATTTTATCCTTTTGAAGGCAGATTTGTCCATGAAGCATTGGGAAGTTTGCTCGCATACCGAATAAGCCTGCTGTCTCCCATAAGTTTTTCTATCGCTTTCAATGATTACGGATTTGAATTACTTTCAGACCAGGAGATCGATATGCAACAGGTTCTGGACAACAATCTTTTTTCTTCAGAATTTTTAATGGACGATCTCTATAAAAGTCTGAATGCTACTGAAATGGCTCGGAGAAAATTCCGCGATATCGCCGTCATTACTGGATTGGTCTTTACGGGATATCCAAATAAGCTGGTAAAGAGCAAACATTTACAGTCAAATTCTCAGTTATTGTTCAGTGTATTCAGGGATTACGAAGAGGATAATTTATTATACCAGCAGGCTTTCAGAGAAACCTTTGAGCATCAGTTGGAAGAAGGCAGGTTGAGGATCTCTTTAGATCGTATTGCCCATCAAAAGATAGTATGGCGAAAATGTGAGAGACCCACGCCTTTTTCTTTTCCGATCATCACAGACAGGTTGCGGGAAAAATTGTCTTCAGAAAAAATTGAAGACAGGATAAGGAGGATGTTGAAGCAGCTGGAGAAGTAATTACTCCCTTAATTGGTTATCTAGGTAATGTCTTACCAACTCTGTAGTAACTCCAAATGCAATATGCGCAAATAGTTCATTCATTTGCATTCTAATAGGCACATCTGTAGGTTTAGGTTCCAGGCCTAAAATGGGCAGGGAAGTTTCATGAGTGCTGGCCCAGGCAGTAGCGCCAAAAATGATCCCATCCATAGGCCTAAGACCACTGCGGTCCTTTTTGCCATAACCATACGCCGCGCCCAGGGAACCACCCATAGGTATGTTTACCAATTGTTCCGCTAAAGCTTCATTTTGAGTGCTTACTGGAGTACCGGTGATCTTAGTAGACAGCTCATCTACGATTTTTATCTGGGCTGAGCGTTGTTCGACCTTTCTTACAGGAAGAAACTGTTCTATCAGGCTTTTTACTGCCGATCCGGCCAGGCCTCCAACGAATCCTGAGATCAGGCTGCGGGAAGTGTTAGACATATATGAATCCTTCTGAAGAAAAGTACCTACGCTCATAATCTGTTTTGTTTTAATGAAATAAAACTATCTATTCATCACGATTTGTCCAATCATTTAACATGCATTTGACATAGCTCAATTAAAAATTAATAATTTTGAGTATGGATGAAAAATTAAATATCGCCTTTATTCAGGCAGATCTAAATTGGGAAAATGCCGAAGCAAACCGCAAACTTTTTTCGAAGGAAATAGAAAACATATCAGATGAGGTAGATCTTATCATCCTTCCGGAAATGTTTACGACTGGCTTCAGTATGAATGCAGAAGAGCTGGCCGAGGAAACAGATGCCGAAACTCTTTCATGGATGCGAGCACATGCTAAAGCTAAGTCTGCAGCTATTACGGGAAGTGTTATTATCACCGAAAATGGTAATTATTACAATCGCTTGTTTTTTGTTTTTCCAGATGGCAGTTATAAATTATATGATAAGCGGCACACATTTACCCTGGCCAAAGAAGATCTCACTTACACTGCCGGTAAAGAGCGTCTTATCGTGGAGTATAAGGGATGGAAGATCTGTCCGTTAGTTTGTTATGATCTGAGGTTTCCGGTTTGGGCACGAAATACGGTAGATTATGATCTGCTTATTTATGTGGCTAACTGGCCAGAAAAGAGAGTTAATGCCTGGGATGCCTTGCTAAAAGCCAGAGCTATAGAAAATATGAGTTACTGCGTAGGGCTTAACAGGACCGGTGTAGACGGCGACGGTTATGTTTATAATGGCCATTCCGCTGCTTATGATATGCTGGGAAAAGAACTTACTCCTTTGGACCGTGCAGAACCTTTTATTGCTGAAATAAGTATCGATAAGAAAGAGCTTCTGGAGACCAGGAAAAAATTGAAATTCCTTCAGGACCGGGATAAATTTAGTCTAGACGAATAGACTCATTGATATCCCAGTTAGCCCGAACTTCCAGCGTATCTGAGAAATATCTGATCTGTTCTGGCTGTCGTTTTTTCAGGTAATTTCCAGTATCCCACTTCATATTCTCATTATCATCCTGGATCACCCTTACCAGGAATTCTCCAGGATTCAGAAATCTGAAGGTGAAACTACTTGAGTTTTCAGAATATTGTTCGGCAATAACTTCACCTTTAGTATTGGTTAACTGCACTATGACCGGATAAGATTCGATATTCTGAAAATTGAGAATTATAGTACCATAGTCTCCGAGCGGTTTTGTTCTTAAACTTTGAACTATCGTGTCATTGGTCTCTTCAAAAAGATCTTTAATAGCACCCGGGAGGGCAATTATCTGGTAACTGTTATCAGGTGTTTTATCGAATTTTACTGATACCTCGTTTTTCAAAGGATCAAAATCTGTAGTGAATTCTACATTTGCCGAATCCTTATCCATGATGGTGATTAATTCCTCCTTATGCTCGACAATTGGCGTATTAGCCTTGAACTTGAAATCCTTATCTATCGCTCCGTTCTCTGATGAAACCTGAAGTGAATCCCTGTCTAAGGTCGCTAGTCTTGTTAAAAGCGTATCCCGTGTTTTTGGGGTTACGATCTCAAAACTAAGGCTGTCTAATTCAGGTTTGATATTATACCAGTAGTATAAGCTGTCTGCCTTTGGGTCTTTTATTACTCTCGAAACATAACCCTCCGGTTTTGGTGTAAGCAGGTTAATACTTAAACTATCAAGGTCTGTTGAACCTTCGTATCCAAATAAGATCTGATTTCCTTTTAACTGTGAAGGGCGCTTTGGTTCAAATTCAAGTTCTTCCTTAAAAACAGTGATCTCATAAGTGCTGTCTGTGGGAATGCTTATATTTTCAGCAATAAAGCCGATCTTTTCCTTTTTTGGATTGTACAGGTAATTATCATTATTATCTAAAATTCCCACCATCCGGTAAGTGCCCGCCTTTAAATTCTCCAGGGAAAAGGTAAAGGTGCTGTCCTGTGAATAGGTGACATACCTGGGAGTTTCTTTATAGACAATAGAATCTGTAAAGGTGGAATCAACTTCATACAACATGATCGAAATCGGGGAAGCTGGAGCTTTAAGATTAGCGTCTTTCACCGTTCCCTTCACCATCAGCGAATCTATATAATCACCGGTAGAAAAGACATATTTGAAGTAATCGTAAGGATTAGATTCGTTATTGTCTACAATGCTTTTTCCGAAGTTAATGGCATAGGTCGTGTTTTCCTCCAATGTATCAAAGATCTCGATCTTGATATCCTTTCTGGCTGTTCCCAAAGGCATAATGTTGGGTTTGGGATCCATAGGTGGAGAAATGATGATCTGTTGTTGAGGTTTTTCAAGTTTGATGTACTCATCAAAATAGATCCGAATCTCATCTTCATCAAAATTCGTGGAATAGTTCTCTGGGTTTGCCTTTATGAATTTCGGTGGTTCTTCATCAATGGGTCCACCCTCAGGCATTCCTTTTTTTGCACACTGCACGGTAGTGAAGAGCAAAATCAAAACTATTACGAATCCGGGTATCCTTTTTTGCATAGATGAAAACTGAAATCTTTTAGCAAAGAAACAATTATTTTGAATTACAACGCAAAGCTTAGTTAGTAATTGCCATGGTCGCAACACTCAATTTGATATTTGGGATCTCGAATAATTTATGAGCACAGGCTTCCAGGGTGGAACCGGTGGTGACCAGATCGTCTACAATCAAAATATGCTTTTGAGCAGCACCATCCGTATTTTGGATGACGAGAGTCTCTTCTAGTTTTCCCCATCTTGAAAACCTGTCTTTAAAGGTCTGAGTTTGGGTAGAGCTTATTTTTAATAGAATATCATCACGGTATTCGGCCTGCAATGATCTGGCGATCTCTTTTCCGAAATTCTCCACCTGATTATATCCTCTTTCTTTTAAGCGGCTTTTATGTAATGGAACCGGAATCACCATATCAATATCTAAATATGCCGGGATCTGGGACAATTCTTCTCCCATCCATTTTCCCAGGTAAGTGCCAATTTCACGGTGTCCTCTATATTTTAGATCATGAATAAGATGCTGTACTCCAGATTTTTTTCTGAAATGCAATAATGACGTAGCTTTTTCTATCTTTACCCTACCATAAAATACTTTTTTAACAGGGTTCTCGTTATCAAGGTGATATCGGGTAACCGGCAGGTCGTGCAGGCAGGAAGTGCAAAGGATTTGTTCGTTTTTTAGCAGTTCAGCCTCACAAATGTGACAAACGGTGGGATAAAGAAGATTTACGAAATCGTGAAACATTTGTTAACGGCTTGTAGCATACTTAGTTAAACATCTAAATTTACGAACTTAATTAAACTTATGATGACAGAAAAAAAGAACAATACCGCATTGAAGGTTTTAACCGGTATTCTTGCTGTAGCCCTGGTTGCGCTTAGCATTTATACTATAAAATTCTATAATGAGGAGAAAGAGAATAAAGAGATCTTGCAGAAGGAAAAATCTGTGATCGAGGATGAACTTAATGAGCTTATCGTAAAGTATGACGAAGCCATCGAGGAGAACGAGATCATGGATCAGGACCTTGTAAATGCAAGGGATCGTATTTCAAGATTATTAGATTCAGTTAAAGACAATGAAGCCAACCTGGTTTTGATCTCAAGGTACAGACGTGAGATTGGAAATTTAAAGGCAGAGAAGGACAGGCTTTTTAGAGTGGTTGATAGTTTGAGTACAGAGAACCGCATGTTATCGACTTCTTTAGATAGCACCAGCGTTGCTCTGCAGGAAAGAACCAAGCTTTCAGACTCTTTACAAACTACTAATCAAAGTCTTTCAACTAAAGTTGATAAAGCCTCACGTTTAAAAATAAGCGGACTTTCAGGAGAAGGTGTGATCGTTAGAAATAGCGGGAAGCTGGTTGAAAATGACAATAATCGTAGAGTAGACCAGATAAGAACCTGTTTTACCATTACCGCAAATGACCTGGCAGATGCCGGTGAGAAGAACATGTACGTTCAGGTTTATAATCCTGAGAACGAACTTGTGGGTGATGAGATCGTGGTACAGCACGAAGGTGGAACTATGGTTTACAGTGCTTCTTCTAAGGTTTTCTATGAGAATGAAGAGCTTGATGTTTGTATTCTTGCGAAAACAATAGAAGACAAATTGCTGGAAGGTAATTACAAAGTATACGTATATAACGACGCGATTCTTTTAGGAACCGGAAGTTTTACATTGAATTAATCTTAATTAATAAATTAAAGACCGCCCTGGATATAATTCAAGGCGGTTTTTTTATTTTTGCGCCATGGCAAAACAAGAAGATCTTTTTAAAAACGTAATATCTCATGCTAAGGAGTATGGGTACATTTTCGCATCTAGTGAAATCTATGACGGTTTAAGTGCTGTTTATGATTACGGGCAGAATGGAGCCGAACTAAAGAAAAACATCAAGGAATACTGGTGGAGAAGCATGACGCAACTACATCAGAACATCGTGGGTATCGATGCCGCGATCTTAATGCATCCAACTACCTGGAAAGCTTCAGGTCACGTAGATGCTTTTAACGATCCGCTTATCGACAATAAAGACTCCAAGAAGCGATACAGGGCAGATGTTCTGGTTGAAGATCATGCCGAAAAGTTGCTTCAGAAGGCAGAAAAAGAGATCGCGAAAGCGAAAAAGCGTTTTGGTGAGGATTTTGATGAAGAAATGTATAAGGAAACCAATCCTCGTGTACAAAGATATCTTGGCGAAAGGAAAGAGATCCTGGAGCGTTTGGCCCGTTCTTTAACCAATGAAGATCTAGCCGATGTGAAAGCGTTGATAGAAGAACTGGAGATCGCAGATCCTGAAACAGGTTCTAAAAACTGGACTGAAGTAAGGCAATTCAATCTTATGTTCGGTACCAAATTAGGTGCTTCAGCAGATACAGCTACAGATCTATACCTGCGTCCTGAAACTGCACAGGGAATTTTCGTGAACTTTTTAAATGTTCAGAAAACAGGTAGAATGAAGATCCCGTTCGGGATTGCTCAGATAGGAAAGGCTTTTAGAAATGAGATCGTTGCGAGACAGTTCATTTTCAGAATGCGTGAATTCGAACAAATGGAAATGCAATTTTTCGTGCGCCCGGGTGAAGAACTGGATTGGTACGAGAAATGGAAAGAAGCAAGACTTAAATGGCATAAATCTTTAGGTCTTGGTGAAGAGAATTATCGTTTCCATGATCATGAAAAACTTGCACATTACGCGAATGCCGCGGCAGATATAGAATTCGATTTTCCATTTGGATTTAAAGAACTGGAAGGAATTCACTCAAGAACAGATTTCGACCTTAAAGCGCATGAAGAACATTCAGGTAAAAAACTGCGTTTTTATGATCCTGAATTGAAAGAAAACTATGTGCCTTATGTGATCGAAACTTCTATTGGTCTGGACAGGATGTTCCTGGCAGTTCTTTCAGCATCGTTGAAAGAAGAAGATCTGGGAGATGGAAATACCAGAACCGTACTAAAATTACCGGCAGTACTGGCTCCTACTAAAGCAGCTATTTTGCCTTTGGTTAAAAAAGACGGACTTCCGGAACTTGCTCAAAAGATCGTGGATGAATTAAAATGGGATTTCACGGTGCAGTATGATGAAAAAGATGCGATTGGTAGAAGATACCGTCGTCAGGATGCCGCGGGAACTCCACTTTGTATCACTGTCGATCATGATTCTCTTGAAGATAATTCGGTGACGGTTAGATTCCGTGACAGTATGGAACAGAAAAGAGTTAAGATCGAAGAACTTGATGCTTTAATAAGAAAAGAAACCGATTTTAAAACCTGGATGAAGGATTTTGCACCCTGATAATCAGTGTTTTATGAATATTTTATGAAAGGCAATTGATTTATTAATTGCCTTTTTTATTTCAGTTATTATCTTAATGCCTATTTTTAAAGAATTATTGTAGTATACCCGCAAATGATGAAAAAATTACTTTACCTACTCATATTTAGCTTTGTTTTTCATCTTAATGTCAATGCTCAAACTAACCAGATCACAGGACCTTCGTATATAGATTCTGCAAAAGTTGTGAAATCTGGACCTTTAACTAAGGAAAGTTTGATTCCATCGAATAAGAAGCCGAAACTTTATAACCCTCGTAACCGGGGTATTAATAAAGTGGTTCCGGGAAAAGGTCTTCCCAAGACCATAGATCCAGCACTACAGTCTAAGATGGGAGATGTGCAGGTAAAGTCACCTATACTTACTTTTGACGCTGCAATTACGCGTTCTACTCCTTCAGATCCTACCGGAGCAGTAGGGAGAAATCACTATGTAAATGCGTGGAATTCTGAATTTGCCATTTGGGATAAACAGGGAAATAATATTATTCCTGCTTCTTCACTGGCGAGTATTGGCGGGACTTTCACAAATGAAACAGATGGAGATCCTATAGTTTTTTATGATGAATCTGCAGACAGGTTTATCCTAATGCAGTTCAGTGCAGAGTCTAATTCTCCAACTCCGCCGGCATTATTATTCGCCGTTGCCCAGGGACCAGACCCGGTTAATAGCGGTTGGTATACCTATAGATTCAATCTTGAATCATTACCAGATTATCCAAAAATCTCTTTATGGCGTGATGGTTATTATATAACAACTAACAAAGATGCGCTTGAGCCCCAGGGTCGGGAAATAGTTTATACTCTGGAAAGAGATAAAATGCTGCAGGGAGCAGACGATGTTAGAATTCTAGGATTTCCGCTTCCGGGTATAAGGAACAATGGTTTTTACAGCCCTGCTGGATTTAGCGTGGTTGGACAGGACCTTCCGCCACCGGGAGATGCTCCAATTATATACCTGCAGGATGATGAATGGGCCGGGGTGAACCAGGACCATTTAAAATTATGGCTTATAAATGTAGACTGGAATAATCCGGGGTCTTCTACCATTGCCGAAAGTCAGGAGATCACCAATGGAGTTTCACCATTTGCTGCGACCTTTGATGGGGGTGGATTTCAAAACCTTGCTCAGCCGGGAGGTGGAGTGGATATTGATGCGCTTCAGGGAGCGATGATGTATATGACCATGTACCGAAGGTTTCCAAATTATAACTCTGTGGTGATGAATTTTGTGGTAGATGTGGAGCCTTCTCCGGCAAAACATGCGGGTATTCGCTGGTATGAACTCAGGCAGACCGCAGATGGGGAGCCGTGGACTGTTTACCAGGAAGGAACCTATGCGCCAGATGATAGCGATAGATTTAGTGGAAGTATAGGGATCGATGTAAGAGGAAATATTGGTTTAGGATTTACGGTGGTTAACGACGATTCCCGTAACCCAGTTTTTCCATCCATAAGATATACAGGAAGATATTCAAATGATCAATTAGGGGTCATGTCTATTGAGGAACAGTCTATCGTTGAGGGTGCAAGTCCACAACCAAGACCAGAAGGGAGATATGGAGATTATGCGCATTTAAGTATAGATCCAGTAGATGGCATCACTTTCTGGCATAATGCGGAATATTTTGTGGGTTCAGACAGAGTAAATAAAGTGGGAGTCTTCAGTTTTTCTGCCACCGAAGCTAACGATCTTGGAGCAGTTGCTTTAGCGAGCCCGCAAAGCGCAACCTTGACCGCTTCAGAAGAGATAAGCATTGAAATCCGGAATTTTGGATTGAACGCTCAATCTGGTTTCGAAGTGAGCTATAGTATTAACGGTGGAGCAGAAGTTACCGAAATTTTCAACGAGTCTATAGCTCCTGAATCTTCTGCGACCTATACTTTTGAGCAGCCTGCAGATCTTTCAGAAATTGGTGAGACCTATACTATTACCATTTCTACGAATCTTGAAAATGATGCGAATCCAAATAATGATTCGGTAGATACTCAGGTGAAAAACCTGCCTCCGCGAGACGTTGGAGTGACTTCAATTGATGCTCCTTTTACTTCAGAAAGTTTGAGCGACAGTGAAACGGTAACGGTAACAATCGAAAATTTTGGGGGAGAGCCCCAGCAGGATATACCGGTTAGCTACCAGGTTGGGAATAATTCTGTTGTGACCGAGACTTATGAAGAGGTGATAGAGGTTGGGGAAGAAGCTGTTTATTCCTTTGATCAAACGGCAAATCTTGCAGCTTCCGGAAGATATAACATGATGGCAAGAACAAATCTGGAAGAGGATTTCGACCCAACCAACGATTCTGAAACAACTGCCATAGCTCATCTTGATTGTATTCCAAATGGATCTGATTGTTCCGCGGGAGATGGTATTTTTTACTTTGAACTGGGTGAATTTCTTAACGAAAGAATTCCGTGTACAACAGGTTATATAGATTTTACCGGGGGAACAACCGACCTGGATAGAGCCGATGGTAATTTTACAGTAACGGTGAAGACCAATTTTGCCGAGGATGATGTAGAAAAATTTTCCTTATGGATAGATTTTAATGATAATGCGGTTTTCGAGGACGACGAAAGACTTATCACTTCTGAGGTCATTCCTGAAGCAGGACCTGCATTTTCATACGATTTTAGTATTCCTGCAGATGCAAAACTAGGTCAGCATTTACTAAGAATAAGAGCCGGAGATACCAGTTTCTCTGGTGATCTAAATGATCCATGTTCCCAGATGGCTTATGGAACGACCCATGACTATTCAGTAAATATTATAGATAGCACTTTAGACGTAAAAGATTTTATCCTGAATGAAGCTGAACTTGTGGTGATCTCCTCAACAAATAGTCAGTACAGGGTAGTGATGGAAAGCAGTTTTGAAGAACCATTAAGGATCACAGTTCACAATGTGCTAGGACAGAAATTAATTGAGAACCAGATCGTGAACGATGGCAATGCTTATGCCTACGATCTAGATATGTCCTATGCCGCAGCGGGTGTTTATTTGGTGAGGGTTGGAACCAGAGATTTCGGAAAGGTGCAGCGTTTTATCGTAAAATAGATTTTATCTACAATTTTTAAACTCGTCTTGGATTTAGTTCAGATAGCCTTATTTTTGAGGAAAATTGAACTTTCATGACCATCATATCCTATAATGTAAATGGTATTCGGGCGGCTATACGCAAAGGTTTTTTAGACTGGGTGAAACAGGCAGATCCAGATGTAGTATGTCTTCAGGAAATAAAAGCTCATCCCGAGCAACTGGACCTTTCAGATTTTGAAGATGCGGGATATCCTTATCATTACTGGTATCCTGCGACAAAAAAAGGTTATAGCGGGGTTGCTATTTTAAGCAAAACTGAACCTGAGAATATCACCTATGGTACAGGGATAGATTATATGGATTTTGAGGGTCGAAGCATTCGCGCAGATTTTGAAGATCTTTCGATAATGAGCCTTTACCTGCCTTCGGGAACCAACATCAAAAGGCTGGAGCATAAGTTCAGGTTCATGGACGATTTTCAGGATTACGTAAATGAGCTTAAAGAAGAAATTCCAAATCTTATTATTTGCGGAGATTATAATATTTGCCACGAAGCAATAGATATCCATGATCCCGTTAGATTAAAAAATACTTCTGGTTTCCTTCCTGAAGAAAGAGCCTGGATCGATGGATTCATGAAAAGTGGTTTTGTAGACTCTTTTCGTCATTTCAATGATGAACCAGATAATTATTCCTGGTGGAGTTATCGTGCCAATGCCCGTAATAACAATAAAGGCTGGCGAATAGATTACAATCTGGTAGCTGAACCGTTAAAAGACAGAATGAAAAGGGCAGTTATTTTGCCTGAAGCATACCATAGTGATCATTGCCCCGTTCTATTAGAAATTGAATAATACTTTCTTATGAAAATTAAAGTTTTAGGTTTTTTAGCATTGTTGATCTCAGTAACCTCATGTGTTTCTTCCAAAAAATATGGAGAGCTGGAAAGCAGAAATGCTGATCTTCTTCGTGAGAACCGAAGTATGAATGAAGATCTTGAAAAATTCAGGAGATCTAGTAAAGATCTTGATACAGAATTGACGGCTTTAAAGACCGATTACGAAACTTTAACTACAGAGCGTAACCAGTTGATGCAGAAACTGGAAGCACTACAGAAGAATTATAATAGCCTGGAAGATTCATATGATGCTTTAGAAAAGAACAGCTCTGCTGCAATTGCAGAAAATTCTAGACAGAACCGCGAATTGCTGGCACAGTTAGATGAAAAGGAGGCGGCTTTGATCCAGGAAAAGAACAGGCTGGAGAAACTTGAAAAGGACCTTGCCGTTAGATCTCAAAGGATAGATGAACTGGAGAGTGTGATCGCAGCCAAGGATGCCAAAATGAATGCACTTAAGAATGCGGTATCCAACGCTCTCACCAATTTCGAAGGAAAAGGTCTTAGCGTGGAGCAGAAGAATGGAAAAGTTTATGTTTCCATGGAGAACAAATTACTTTTTGAATCTGGTAGCTGGGCTGTAAATTCTGAAGGTAGAAAAGCTGTTCAGCAATTAGGTGCTGTGCTGGCGCAAAATCCAGATATAGCGGTACTTATTGAAGGACATACAGATAATGTGCCTTATGGGGGCAGCGGACAGCTAAAAGACAACTGGGACCTTTCTACGAAGCGTGCGACCTCCATTGTTCAAATCTTAAGAGAGAATCCAGACATCGATCCTCAGAACTTAACAGCAGCAGGAAAAGGTGAATATGCTCCTGTTGCTCCGAATACTACTGAAGCGGGGAAAGCTAAAAACCGTAGGATTGAGGTAATTCTTACTCCAAAACTCGATGAGATCACCAGGTTGTTGAATGAGAACGGTTAGATTATTCAGATAGGGAGTAATTTTCCTTTATGATCTTTTCAGTTTCTTTGAGATCCTTAAAAACCTCATAGGTCTTACCTTGCGTGCGCATAGCACCAAGAGTATTGGCATATTGCGCGGCAATTATCGGGTCTTCATGGTAGGCAAATCCATAAGCTAATCCACCGGCAAAGGAGTCTCCGCATCCGGTGGTATCAATAACCTCGTCTACCGGTACAGAGGGGATGAATTCAGTATTCATTTTTCCATCTTTAAGTGTGTAGGCAACGCATCCCCGGGAATCCAGGGTCACATATAGTACCTTAACTCCTTTGTCCAGGATATATTCAGCGAAATCATCAAGATGGTCTGTATTTTCCTCGTCATAATGCCCCATTTCATCAATGTCATATTCATTTTTAAACCAGCAACACATAGATTCTTCCAGGTTCATTTTCAAAACATCTATGTAAGGCAGCCATTCGTCACGGTCTATCCAGAATTTACGTTCCCGGCTACCGTTAATATTCATAGCGGTGGTGGGACCATGAGCATCAAAAATGACCAGCCCTTTACTGTTCTGCTTTATAAACTGAAGGGTGCTGAGAGAAATTTCAAAATCTGTGATAGGTACAAACACAAAGGCATCAGAATCAAGGAAAGGTTCAACATCTTCTGGTAAAATAGGATTCATAAATGCGGTTTGTTTTTCCAACCGGTTATTCTGATCAAGAAAATTCAGTTCTATAACCGTCCCACGATCCTTTTTACTATCCAACCCACTTACGTCGATATTGGAATATGGTGAAAATAGTTCTTTAATAGGCTCCAGGTCCTTTTTATGAATATGAGAAATGATCTTTACCTCACCGGTGTCTTTCATTAGTTTAGCCAGCGCGATCGCAGGATGAGTCGCACAGCCATATTTCCTTATAGTTTCCTTTTTATGAGTTAAGATGGTATCTCTGGGAATAGGTCCTAAAATTGCTATTTTCTTCATCCTCTCTTTATGATTTCTTATTTTCTGGCGATAATTTCCTGATTTACCTAAAGGTAGGTTTTATCTAAGATATCAAAAAATGATTTTATCATATTTAAAAATGATCGTTCTTATAAGTTTTATCGATGAATTATAGGTTTTGGAGCCAATCTATTTATCCTAAATTGCGGCCTTAATTTAATTTTTAAGATGAAATTTACCACTCTTCCCAATACAGATATAAAAGTTAGTAAGATATGCCTAGGTTCTATGACCTGGGGTCAACAGAATACCGAGGCTGAAGGTCATGAGCAAATAGATTTTGCTTTGGATAAAGGCGTCAACTTTATCGATACGGCAGAAATGTATTCGGTCCCGGCAGATCCTGAAACACAAGGTAGCACTGAAAGCATCATAGGAACCTGGCTTAAAAAATCGGGTAGAAGAGACGACGTGGTTATTGCCTCCAAAATAGCAGGACCTTCAGATATGGTTTCGCATGTTAGACCAGATCTAGGGTTTCATAAAGAAGCTATGGAAGACGCGATCCATAAGAGTTTAAAAAGACTTCAGACAGATTATATTGACCTTTATCAATTACATTGGCCAGAAAGAAATACTAATTTCTTTGGTCAGTTGGGATATAAACATTCTGATGAGGAAGAATGGGAGGACAATTTTAAGCAGGTCCTGGAAAACCTGAATGACTTTGTAAAACAGGGGAAGATAAGACAGATAGGTCTTTCTAATGAAACTCCTTTTGGCCTTATGCGTTTCCTGGAAGAAAGCCGGAATAATGGATTGCCCAGACCGGTGACAGTTCAGAACCCATACAGCCTGTTAAATAGAAAGGATGAAATTGGGCTTACAGAGATTTATCATCGCGAAAATGTAGGTCTTTTTCCATATTCACCTTTAGGGATGGGAACTTTAAGTGGAAAGCACCTTGATGGGATTAAAGAAAATACAAGATTGAGCTTGTTTCCGCAGTATAAAAGATATTCCAATGAAGAATCTGTGAAGGCGACCAGGACGTACAAAGAGCTTGCAGATAAGCATAATTTGAGTCTTACTCATATGGCTTTGGCATTCGTAAATCAGCAGCCATTTGTGACCAGCAACATTATTGGAGCTACCAGTTTAGAACAATTGGATGAAAATATTAAAAGTATAGATGTGGTGCTTTCTGAAGAGATCTTAAAAGAAATTGATGAGATCCATCACGCTATTCCGAATCCTGCACCTTAATTAGCAGGAGTCACCACGCTTTCATGGATAAATAGGGGACGGTCCAGGCTGTCCCTCACGTGGTACCAGTTCGTCGTTTTTCCCTGAACATATAATATCTCCCCTAACTCGCCTTTCTTTAAAACCTTGGAATTGTTAGTGGCTGGTTTATTTCTGAAATTCGCTGAACTAGATTTCACTTTTATTCTTGAAGCGATATCATTTTCAATTTCGGTTTGTTGATTCTGGCTAATTGTTGAATATACAAAGCCAATAGGGTCTATCGCTCCGGAACCTCTCTTGTAAATTCCAAAATGCAGATGTGGAGGAGTGGTTCTTGCATTTCCTGTATTACCTACAAATCCCAGGGTGTCACCGGCTTTAACTTTTCTAATTCCGGGTTTGATGCTATCAAGATGAGCATAATAAAGGGATTGATTGCGATGGGTATCTCTTAGCCACACCTGTTTGCCACCAAGACCTTTTTCTCCGGTAAATCGAACTCTGCCGCCAGTTGCAGCGACAACCGGAGTTCCTCTATTTGCAAAAATATCGATGCCCTCATGATTTCTTTTTCCGCCATCACGCATATCTCCCCAGTAGCTTCCTATATCAGAATTTTGACCATTCTCTACAGGAAATAGATAAGCAGGATTTTTACTGATATTTATCTGAAATGGAGTATTGGCCTCGATCTCTGGCTGAAATATTAGTTTGTAAAGGCCTTTCTGATCAACCTCAAAAGTTAACGATCTGGATTCGGTATTTCCGGAAGTGATCTTTTCAAATTTGTTAGTTTCACTTTCATTCTTTTTATAAATATCTTTAAATACTAGTGTAGAGGAGCTGTCGGTAATAATTTCTGCGGTAAGCACTTCACCAGGAATTAGATAGGTTTCGTATGAGTAGATCGCGAAATTCCTGGGTTTTAATACGCCAGATTCTGAGTAAGGAAGCTCTATCTGGAGACTATCTGTTAGTGCTTTTTCATGACGTTGTTTCCAGATATCAAAAAGCTCATCAGTGAGATTGTTGTTTCTTTTGTATTGCTCCCTTTCAGAAAGTCCTGCTATGAGCTTTTCAGCCTTTTCGAGTTGCGAACAGGATACCAGGATGAAAACTATAAATAATAAGCTTAGTTGTTTTAATTGCATTTAGCTGATATTGATTCAAATATCAGCAGTAATTGTGCCAATCCTATTCAAATAAATGAGCCACAACATCTTCAATTTTGGCCACCTTGATAATTCTGATATGAAAATTGGACTTTGGGATCTTACTTTGTTTAGAAACCATAAAGGAGGCAAAACCAAGTTTTTCAGCCTCCAGGATGCGCTGTTCAATTCTGGTTACGGGTCTAATCTCGCCCGCCAGACCAACTTCCGCTGCGAAACAAATGTCTTTTAATAAGGCGATATCTTCGTTGGAAGATAATATCGCGGCAATGACTGCAAGGTCTATCGCGGGATCATCAACGCTAATTCCACCGGTCACATTCAGGAAAACATCTTTTGCGCCAAGCCTGAAGCCAGCTCTTTTTTCCAGTACCGCCAATAACATATTAAGCCTTTTGGCATTGTATCCTGTAGTTGAACGTTGCGGGGTACCGTAAACGGCTGTGCTTACTAAAGCCTGAATCTCGATCATCAAAGGACGCATTCCTTCAAGGGTAGAAGCGATTGCTGTACCACTTAAGTCCTCATCATTCTTTGAGATCAGGATTTCTGAAGGATTGGTAACTTCTCTTAATCCACTGCCTTGCATTTCATAAATGCCTAATTCATGGGTAGAGCCAAATCTGTTCTTATGAGCTCTAAGAATTCTATAAACATGATTGCGGTCGCCCTCAAATTGAAGTACGGTGTCTACCATATGTTCCAGTACTTTTGGTCCGGCAATACTACCCTCTTTAGTAATATGGCCAATCAAAATGACCGGAGTATTGCTTTCCTTGGCAAATTTTATTAGCTCTGCGGTACATTCTCTTATCTGGGAAATACTTCCAGGAGAACTTTCAATATAATCGCTATGTAGTGTCTGGATAGAATCAATAATAACCACCTCTGGTTCTACTTCTTCTACCTGACGGAAAATATTCTGGGTCTTGGTCTCGGTGAGTATAAAACAATTCGCAGGATTCGGATTGATACGTTCTGCCCGCATTTTTATTTGTTGCTGACTTTCTTCTCCTGAAACGTAAAGTACACGGAATTTCAGCCCGAGGGAGATCTGTAATAACAATGTACTTTTTCCAATTCCGGGTTCACCACCTAGTAAAGTTAAAGAACCGGGTACGAGGCCACCGCCAAGAACCCGGTCCAGTTCATTATTACCGGTATTAAGCCGGTTTTGTGGAGTGTTTTCTATATCCGCAATCAGTAATGGTCTGGCTGCTTTTTTAGCTTCTTTTTTTGCAGAAGTTTTCCAGTCCTTGGGATCTGGTTTTTGAACTAATTCTTCAACTATAGTGTTCCAATCGCCACAGGAGTTACATTTCCCCTGCCATTTAGAATATTGAGCTCCGCATTTCTGACAAAAATAAGTGGTCTTAACCTTGGCCATTTAACTGATCAATTTTATGCTAATAACCGAAATCTTTTTTAATCGCGTCGGCTTTTTCAAGCATAAAATCTGAATCCAGGAATGCTATCTTTTCCTGCCCGTAAGCATTCTGATAGATTCTCATAGCTCTTTTAGGATTACCGGTTTCTTCTTCATATCGAGCCTCGAAGAAGGTTCCTAACATGGTCCCGGGATAATGGTCGTGGGCCATTTTATAAAGGTCCTTGTATTCTTCCCAGTTTCTGGTCTTTTCTATAGCCCTGTAAACAGCCATAAAATCGTTCAGGCTTATCTTTCTTTTGATTCCGTACAATTCTTCAATAGAGGTATACTTGTTTGCAAGAAATTCGGTAGGAGATACCGAGGTTTGAAGTAATTTCTCGTTGTAATCCTTAGTAGAAATAGGTCTGTATATTTCAAACATACTCTGTAAAGCAGCCGGAATGGCTTTTCCAACCAAAGAGTAGTGCGTGGCATCTTCGAAATTATCAAAGGTATAAGCTACTCTTTCATTTTCCAGGCCTTTCAATTGGTTATCAAAACTTAAAATGTCTTCTTTTAAATTAGGGATGTCTGAACTGGCTGTGGCCATATAGTACCATTTTCTGGATTCTGCTGTATTCAAGGCATTGGTGATCCTGTCTGCCATTTGTGGAGCAAGATCTGGACTTAGGTTAATATATCCCTGGAAAATAGGATCCTGTTTTAGTAAATAGTAATTGATGAAATTTGAAGTAAAGTCATGACCTACAATAATTCTGAAGTTTGCCGTGCGATACTTTTGATCTAATTGGGCTAGTAATTCCATTCCGATAAATTCAAAGAATTTTGCTCCTTTTCCTTCAGGAAGAAAGTTTTGTTCAGAATAATAAGTGTCTTTAGTTCTGATCCCATCCTGGTTGATTCCCACCACTATCATTTCCGGGGCATCTTCCCAGTAAGAATAATAGTCTACCATACCTGCTACGGGCTCGAATAAATAATCGCCGTCAAGTACCACTACTACCGGATAGCGTTTTTCTATATTTTCCTCGTAATTTCTAGGTAACTGGATCTTGATCTGCCTGGTTTCGCCAAGCTTTTCGGAAGATAAACTTTCGTATTTTATCTGCGCAAAGTTGGCCAACGGCAATAGGATTGCCATTAGCAAAAGTAATAATCGTTTCATAGGTGTCGTATTGATTTCGGACCTACAATATAATTATTATTTCCTATTGTTTAAAAGTGGTAGTAAAATAAAGGATAATCCTCCAAATATAAGGACTACAGCGGTTTGCGTGGCCCAAGAGATCCATCCAAAGGCTTCGGCGGCATGCTCCTGAACGCCAAAAAACATCAAAACACCACCCACTGCCAGCGGATAAACGCCTATTCCTCCATTAGTTGCAGAGACAGCGAAAGAGCCAACCACAAATGCAGCCATAATAATACCAACTGGAGTATTCGATGTTTCAGGAATACTAAGCTGGATCACAAAGAACATTAGCAAGTATAGAGTCCAGATGAAGGCTGTATGAAAGATGAAGGCCCATTTCTGTTTCATTTTCAGGATGCTTTTCATGCCTTCCAAAAGGCCTTTAGCCAAGGTTCTTATTTTTTGAAATGGCAGCCATTTAGACCGGCGTACAATATTAAGGCCCAAGATAATGATCCCAACCAGTCCCAGGAAAATCAAGAAGGTATTAAAAGGATCTATGTTTTGATCCTGTAAATATGCCAGCAGGTCATCGGTCTGGAAAATTAAAGCGACTCCCACTATCAACATGAGGATAAGTAGATCTGCCACTCTTTCAGAAATTATAGTCCCAAATCCTTTCTCGAAAGGAACATCTTCATAGGTGGTAAGGGTAACTGCTCTAAGCACTTCTCCAGATCTCGGAATCCCGAAATTAGCCAGATATGCAGCCATTACAGCCATAAACCTATTAGATTGGGAGGACTTATATCCCATTGGTTCCAGCATGTATTTCCACCTATAAGCCCGGGAAAAATGGGAAATAGTACCTAAAAGAAAGGAGACTATAATCCAGAACTTATTCGCATCTAAAATGCTCTGCCATAATTGTTGACGCTCCTGCGCAGTAGAACTATTCAGAGAATACCAGATCAAAAAAATCCCCAAAAATAAGGGGATACTGATCTTTAGTATTCTAATGAGCTTTTTGTTCAAAAGGGATCTACTTCAAAAGATTGGTTTCTTCGTCTGGAAATACGAGGGATGGCTTGAAGTTTCTGGCTTCTTCCATATCCATGATTCCGTAAGAAATAATTATTAGGATATCACCTTTAGCTACTTTTCTAGCTGCAGCACCGTTCAAAGTGATCTCTCCGGTATTACGAGGACCCGGAATAACATAGGTTTCCAGACGTTCACCGTTATTATTGTTTACGATCTGTACCTTTTCTCCTTCAATAATATTGGCCGCCTCCATCAGGTCTTCGTCAATTGTAATACTTCCAATATAGTTTAAATCGGCACCGGTTACTTTTACTCGGTGGATCTTAGATTTTACTACGTGAATCTGCATTTTTAATTTAATTGTTCAGAGCGATATTATCGATTAGCCTAATCTCATCTGCATAAACTGCAATAAAAGCCCTGTAATTATTTCCTTTTTCTTTTTCAGTAATTTTTTTCAATGTTTTGGAATCGGCGATCTCGAAATATTCCAATTCCAGGTATGGGTGATCCTTAAATCTATTTTCTACCCATTTTGAAATGTAATCTGCACTTTCTGTGCCAAATAGCTTTTCAACTTCTTTGAGGGTTTCATAAATAAATGCCGCTTCTTTTCGATTTTGGCTACTTAGACGTTCATTTCTTGAAGACCTTGCAAGTCCGGAATCTTCTCTAAGAATAGGGCAACCGACGATCTCCACCGGTAATCCGGTCTTCTCTGTAAGTTTTCGCACTATTTGTAACTGCTGAAAATCTTTTTCGCCAAAGAACGCCTTGTCTGGAGTTATTATTTCGAATAGTCGTTTTACAACGGTTCCTACTCCGTCAAAATGGCCGTTTCTGAACTTTCCTTCCATTACAGATTCCAGTCCTTCAAAATCAAAACTTTCTGAAAGTACCTGCTCTCCATAAAGCTCGTTTGCAGTGGGCGTAAAAACCCAGATATCACCTGGTTCGGTTTTTAAAAGATCAAGATCTTTTTCAAGGTTACGTGGGTATTTCTCCAGATCTTCAGGATTATTGAATTGGGTAGGATTCACAAATATGCTAACCACTACCTGGTCTGAATCTTTAAGGGCATTACTTACAAGAGAAAGGTGACCCTCATGAAGTGCGCCCATGGTTGGAACGAGTCCAACGCTTTTTCCTTCAGATTTTATCTTCTGAATGGCCTGTATAAGTGGTTCTTTCTCCCTAAAAATCTGCATTTTGTTATAAAATTAACAGCGTGCAAACTTAATATTTCTCTGGCAATCTGCATAAATTTTTGTAATTTTGCGTGTTTTTTATTCGGAAACGTAACTAAAGCAAAGAATTTATGAAAGATAAGAGAGTGTTATACGTCTCGTCTGAAGTTATACCCTACTTACCTGAAACCGACATCTCATCAACCTCTTTTGAAGCCGCTAAAATGGTGAACAACCTTGGTGGGCAGATTAGGATTTTTATGCCAAGATTCGGTAATATCAATGAAAGAAGGCATCAATTACATGAGGTAATCAGGCTTTCCGGGATGAATTTAGTCATCAATGATCTGGATATGCCTTTGATCATAAAAGTGGCTTCTATTCCTAAGGAAAGAATGCAGGTCTATTTTATTGATAATGAGGATTATTTTAAAAGAAAGGCAACTTTAACAGATGAAGATGGTAATCTCTTTTCAGATAATGATGAAAGAGCAATTTTCTTTGCCAAAGGAGTTATAGAAACAGTGAAAAAACTTAACTGGTCTCCAGATATTATTCATGTTCATGGATGGTTGTCTTCCTTGTTGCCTCTTTATTTGAGGAATTATTATGGGAATGAGCCATTGTTCAGAGATTCAAAAATTGTTACCTCGGTTTACAATCAAAGTTTTGATGGAACGTTAGATGAGGAGTTACGTGATAAGATATTGTTCGACGGTCTGGAGAATGCGAATGTAAAGCATCTAAAAACTCCAAATTTTGTCAATCTTTTAAAGACAGCCGTAGACAATTCTGATGCCGTGGTTATGGGAGGTGATAATGTTCCTGAAGAATTGAAGACTTACGTTGATAAACTTAATAAACCAGTTCTTCCATATACTGAAAAGGAAAACTTCTCACACGCCTATCAGGAGTTTTATGACACTAAAGTATTGTCTGAATAGTAAGTAAAAGTATTAAATGAAATTAAACAAATTGTTCCAAACGACGGCCATCCTGGCTGTTGTTTTCGCTTTTGTAGGATGCGATGATGAGTTTTCTACCATTGGAGGAGAGATTATTACAAATCCATCTAATGTAGAGATAAGAGAGGTTGAAGTGAATGCCTATTCTCAAAAGGTCAATTCTATACAAACCAATAATTTATCAAACCATATTTTAGGAGTTTATAATCATCCTTCATACGGTGAGAAAACAGCCAGTCTGGTTTCTCAATTATCCCTTTCTTTAGAAAATCCAGATTTTGGCGATAATGTAGAACTAGATAGTGTAGTCATGACTATTCCATATTTTTCTACTGAAATCGACGGAACTGAAGAGGATGAGATTCTTTATGAGTTGGATTCACTCTATGGTGATGAATCTTTTAAACTTTCTATCTATGAAACTTCTTACTTCCTAAATGATCTGGATCCAGATGTTGATTTTGAACAACGCCAGGCGTATTATTCAGATCAGCAGGATCTTTTAGAGCAGAATATAGTGGGAGAACCGCTACTGGTAGAGGAGAATTTCAAGCCCTCTAAGGTTTCTTTCACTACCTACGAGGTTGATGCGGTAGGAGAAAATGATACAGTTGTTAATACCCCGGCTTTAAGACTGAAGCTTCCTAATAATTATTTTAAGGATAAAATCATTGATAAGGAAGGATCTACAGATTTGTTGAATAACGGCAATTTCAGGAATTACCTTAGAAACTTTTTGATCAAGGCAGAACCTAATGGTTCTGGTGGTAGCCAGATAATGCTGGATTTTTCAACTCAAAGTACCCCGCCAAGGATTAGTATTTACTATAAAAGAGATTCTGAAGAAGAGGTTGAAGATGGTCAAGAACCGGAAAAGGTAAGAGATAGTTATGTTCTTTACTTAAGCGGAAATCGATTCAATACTTTTGAAGGTGAATTTCCAGAAAATATCACACAGGCTATTAGTTCTCAATCTCAGGAAACAGGAGCTGAAAATCTATATGTAAATGCCCAGGAGGGAAGTATGGCGGTAATCGAGCTTTTTCCTGATGAGGCGGTTCTAGATGATATCAGAAATGAAGAATTGCTCGTGAATGAGGCAGATCTAACGTTCTATGTGAATAATGACCTGATGAGTGAAGGGGGAGAGCCGAGACGTCTTTATTTATATGACCTGGATAATAATACCATATTAGGTGATTATGCTATTGATCTTAGTTTTAATCCAGCTAATCCCGACGCTTCTTTAACTAATTTTTCTGAAGTGGTTGCAGAGGATGAAAACGGAAAATACTACAATATCAGGGTAACCAATCATTTGAGTGGCATTATTAATGATGAAAGGGATAATGTAAAATTAGGTTTAGTGATTGTACCAAATATCAACTCCGTTGTTGCGAGGGATTCTCAAGGAAGTATTCTTGGCCCGATTATGTCTGCTACCAGAGGTTTGCCAGATCCGATCGATCAGATTCCAACTGTTAATTCCCTGACGCCTACAGGAACCATTTTGCATGGCAACCTATCTAATGACGAGGATAAAAGATTGAAATTGAAAATTTACTACACCAACTATAATAATTAGAATATATGTGTGGAATTGTTGGGTATATAGGACACAGGGAGGCATATCCTATTGTTCTTAAAGGACTACAAAGATTAGAGTACCGAGGTTATGATAGTGCAGGAATTGCGCTTTATGACGGGAATGAATTGAAAATGAGTAAGACGAAGGGGAAGGTCGCCGACCTGAAAGCTCGTCTGGAAAGTGAGATCTCTACCAGTGGGACCGTTGGAATTGGTCATACAAGATGGGCTACCCACGGGGAGCCAAATGACGTGAATTCACATCCTCATTATTCTAATTCTGGAGACCTTGTAATTATCCATAATGGGATTATTGAGAATTACGATGCTCTTAAGAAAGAGTTGAAAAAGAGGGGTTACACCTTTAAAAGTGATACAGATACCGAGGTTTTGGTAAACCTTATTGAAGATGTCATTCTAAAGGAAGATGTCAAGCTTGGGAAAGCAGTGCAAATTGCCTTAAACCAGACGGTTGGAGCATATGCTATTGCTGTATTTAATAAAACAAAACCAGATGAGATAGTAGTGGCGAGACTTGGTTCCCCTTTAGCTATTGGAGTGGGTGATGATGAATTCTTTGTGGCTTCAGATGCATCTCCTTTTATTGAATTCACAAATAACGCGATCTATCTTGAAGATGGTGAGATGGCTGTTATCAGAAGGCATAAAGATGTTAAGATAAGAAAGATCAAAGACGACTCCTTAGTCGATCCATATATTCAGGAGCTACAGTTGAATCTTGAGCAGATCGAAAAAGGGGGTTATGAGCATTTCATGCTTAAAGAAATACATGAACAGCCAAGCGCTATAAGTGATACCTATAGAGGTAGAATGCTGGTAGACCAGGGCTTGATTAGAATGGCTGGGGTAGATGATAATATGGAGCGTATTGCCAATGCAAAACGTATCATTATCGTAGCCTGTGGAACTTCATGGCATGCCGGACTTGTTGCGGAATATATTTTTGAAGATATAGCGAGAATACCTGTAGAGGTTGAGTACGCTTCAGAATTCAGGTATAGAAATCCGGTGATCACAGAGAATGATGTGGTTATTGCGATCTCTCAAAGTGGAGAAACGGCAGATACCATGGCCGCCATTAAACTTGCAAAGGAAAAAGGTGCTTTCGCCTTTGGAGTATGTAACGTGGTTGGTTCTTCGATTTCAAGAGAAACTCATGCAGGTGCTTACACACATGCTGGACCTGAAATTGGAGTTGCTTCTACAAAAGCTTTTACTACACAGATTACAGTTCTTACTTTAATGGCGCTTAAGCTAGGAAAGTTCAAAGGGAGTATTTCTCATACAGATTTCCAATTCCATTTACAGGAGCTGGAAAGAATTCCGGAAAAGATTAAAATAGCGCTTGAGTCTGATAAATTGATACAGGAAGTAGCTTTTAAATATAAAGATGCTCCTAACTGTTTATATCTTGGTCGTGGTTATAATTTCCCGGTAGCGCTGGAAGGTGCTTTAAAACTTAAGGAAATTTCTTATATCCATGCTGAAGGATATCCTGCAGCAGAAATGAAGCATGGACCTATCGCTTTGATCGATGAGCTTATGCCGGTGGTAGTAATTGCCACTAAAAAGGGTCATTATGAAAAGGTAGTAAGTAATATCCAGGAGATTAAATCCAGAAAAGGAAAGATCATAGCAATAGTAACTGAAGGTGATGAAGAAGTTAGAGAACTTGCAGATCACGTGATCGAAGTTCCGGAAACAATCGAGTCTTTAACTCCATTGTTAACAACAATACCGTTACAGTTGCTTTCATATCATATTGCAGTAATGTTAGGTAAGAACGTAGATCAGCCACGAAACCTGGCGAAATCTGTTACCGTAGAATAAAATTTAGCTAAATAATTATAAAAACCCTCCTGAAAATTATCAGGAGGGTTTTTTATTTTGGAGGAATTGATGCTTTTAAATCAGGTTTTTAGCTGTTTTGCCAAGTATTGAAAACTTCTCAAAATTTCAATATGATTTTTGCCAGAAAAATTTATCTTTGCAGCCTGAAAATGACCCGTTTCTTTATTATGGTTTTTTAAATCAGGGAAATAGGTTTAGAATTTTACTATTAAAAATTAAAGAATTAGATAAATGTCTAAAGTCACAGGTAAAGTTGCCCAGATTATTGGCCCTGTAGTTGACGTTGTGTTCGACTCAGAAAATGCTGAACTGCCAAAGATCTACGATTCTTTGGAAATTACCAGAAAGGATGGTTCTATTTTAGTTCTTGAGGTGCAGTCTCACATTGGTGAACAAACCGTAAGAACTGTATCCATGGATTCAACTGATGGTTTAAGCCGTGGGGTTGAAGTTGTAAATACCGGAAATCCTATTCAAATGCCAGTTGGTAAAGATGTTTACGGACGTCTTTTCAACGTAATTGGAGATGCGATTGATGGTCTAGGGAACTTGCCAAAAGCTGGTAAAGATGGACTTCCAATTCACCGTGAAGCTCCTAAATTTGAAGACTTATCTGTGTCTACTGAAGTTCTGTTCACAGGAATTAAAGTAATCGATCTTGTAGAACCTTATTCAAAAGGTGGTAAGATTGGTCTTTTTGGAGGTGCAGGAGTTGGTAAGACGGTACTTATCCAGGAATTGATTAACAACATCGCCAAAGGTCACGGTGGACTTTCTGTATTTGCAGGAGTTGGTGAACGTACTCGTGAAGGAAATGACCTTCTTAGAGAAATGTTGGAATCTGGAATTATAAAATATGGTGACGATTTCATGCACTCTATGGAAAATGGAGGATGGGATCTTAAGAAAGTGGATAAAGAAGTTATGAAGGAGTCTAAAGCTACCTTCGTATTCGGACAGATGAACGAACCTCCTGGAGCTCGTGCTCGTGTGGCTCTTTCTGGTCTTACAATTGCAGAATTCTTCCGTGATGGAGCTGGAGAAGGTCAAGGGAAAGACGTTCTTTTCTTCGTAGATAACATTTTCCGTTTTACTCAGGCAGGTTCAGAGGTGTCTGCACTTCTAGGACGTATGCCTTCTGCGGTAGGTTACCAGCCTACACTTGCAACCGAAATGGGTGCGATGCAGGAACGTATTACTTCTACTAAAAATGGGTCTATTACATCTGTACAGGCGGTTTATGTACCTGCGGATGACCTTACTGACCCGGCGCCAGCGACAACTTTCGCTCACCTTGATGCAACAACAGTACTTTCCCGTAAGATTGCTGAGTTAGGTATTTATCCTGCGGTGGATCCATTGGATTCTACTTCAAGGATCCTTACTCCAGACATCTTAGGAAATGAGCATTATGATTGTGCACAAAGAGTAAAAGAGTTATTACAGAGATATAAGGAACTTCAGGATATTATTGCCATTCTTGGTATGGAAGAACTTTCTGAAGAAGATAAACTTGCCGTATCACGTGCAAGACGTGTTCAGCGTTTCCTTTCTCAGCCATTCCACGTAGCAGAGCAGTTTACTGGTCTAAAAGGAGTGCTTGTAGATATTAAAGATACTATCAAAGGTTTCAACATGATCATGGATGGTGAGTTAGATCACCTACCGGAAGCTGCCTTCAACCTTAAGGGGACAATTGAAGAAGCTATCGAAGCCGGAGAGAAAATGCTTGCTGAATCATAAAATTAGTACAGAGTATTGAGTAGTTCGATCGAGAGATTTAATTGCTCAATATTCAATACTCAATACTAAATAAAATAGAATGTATTTAGAGATAGTAACTCCAGAAGCTGTAGTATTTAGAGCGCAGGTTGATGCGGTAAAAGTACCGGGACACGATGGTGAATTTCAAATGTTGAATAATCACGCTCCTATTGTTTCTACTCTTACTGAAGGTGAGGTTAAGATCAATCTTACTTCGGGAAGTCAGAATGAAGTGAAAAGAAAGGATCAATCAGGATTTAGAACTGAAGGTTCAGAACCTAATATTGTATACTACACAATTAAAGGAGGAGTTCTTGAAATGAAAGATAATAAAGCGATCGTTTTAGCTGATTAACTTTCAGAACATATCATATAAAAAAAGGCCTTTCAATCGAAAGGCCTTTTTTATTACTCTTATTTTGGAGCCAACCATTTCTCCCTTTTCTTCATTGCTTCTTTCGAAGCATTTGGGTCAATTTTGATCGTATAAGTAGGATCAGATTTTAACTTAACATCAACCGTTTTTTCTTCTCCGAATCTTTTAAAGCTGACTTTGACAGAATCAGACTTTGAGTTTTGGATCTGTTTATTAAACTCTTCAGAAGATGTAACAGGTGTTCCATTCAATGAAATTATCACATCTCCGGAATCCAGGCCAGCAGCATAAGCAGGACTTCCTTTGAAAGTATTCCGGTAGATCTTTAGTCCGTCATCGGTTTTTGTTAGATCTGCACCAAAATGTAATTTATCAGAATCTCTGGTTAGTGTGATGCCAACTGTTTTAAATAACTCTGTGTAATCTGGCATTTGACTATTGTAAATATGCTTGTTGAAAAATTCTGAGGCGAATTTCTCTCCGGCATATTCCTTTAAAGTCTTCTCAATATCTTCAATCTTATAGGCTACTTCTGTTTTTCCATATTTCTCCCACATTAACTTCATGAAATCATCCAAGTTCAGTTCTTCCTGTCTTAGTGATAGATCTAATGCCAGGCCTAAAGTACTTCCGTAGCTGTAATAAGAAACAAAGGTGTTTTCCCGGTTAGTTGGGTCAACTGAAGTCGCGGCGTCTACAAAAGGTGCCTGATAGCTCATTTCAACCGGGTTAAAATATTCAAGCGCTGGAGAGTTCCAAACGTAGTTAAAAGTGCCTGAAATGCCTTCTATATATTCCTGTGGTGTATTTACTTCAGCTCTGCAAAGCATTAAACCTGTATAATAACTTGTAAAACCTTCTGCAAACCATAAAGATCCCGTCATATTCGCTTCGGTGAAATCGAAAGGCACCAGTTCGTCAGGTCTTAATCTTTCAACATTCCATGCATGAAAAAATTCATGTGCTACCGTTCCAATATTTCCCTTCATTCCACCATCAGATAGACTTTCGGTGTCTGTAAGGACTGTGCTGTTCCTGTGTTCCATCCCGTCGCCGGAAACGTTCGGCATATAACAGGCTAAAAATGTATATTTTCCATAATCGAATTCAGGCAATTCGTTGTAAACAGCTTTTTCCTGTTTTACAATTCTTTTTACCTGGTCAAAATATTCTGCAAATTCATCCTCGGTGCCATTATGGTGTAAAGCAAAACGAATTTCTTCTCCATCTAGATCGAATGACTTCATATCGAAATCACTGATCTCTGTTGGACTATCCATAAAATAATAAAGATCTGGAGCAGAATAGGTGGTTCCAGATTCCTCTTTTAATTGAGTGGCAACTTTCCAGTTAAGGTCTTCGCGAACATCAAAATTTACCGTTATGGGCCTATGTTCAAATTCTTTGGCATACATAAAAGTTGCCGGGATATTTAAATGCGCGTGTGTTTCATCGATCTGTGAATAGGTGCCGTCTCCGCGATCGGCAAAAAGAATATATTCGATATTCACCGTCCCGTCATGATTGCTGACTTCCCAGGAATATGGGTCTGCTCGTTTAACATCTATCATCTCACCCTGACTGTTCGTGGCTTTGAATCCGTAGACATTTTTTATGAACTCGTGCAGGGCATATCTGCCTGGAGATGTCCTGCTCATTCTAATAGTGATTTTGTTAGTTTTTACTTCTGGAAAACTGATATTAATCTTTGCTTCGTGATGCTCAGCATTTTCGAAAGAAATATTATAGGTGTTTGTTTGGGCATTTCCCAGGAAACATAAAAAGAGTAGGGCTAAAAAGATTTTATTCATGGTCAAAATTTGAGATTGCTCTAAAGTAAAAATTTTATAGGACTGAAACTTATAAGATTTTATTAAGGTTGATATTCCAGGATATCTCCCGGTTGACAATTCAGCGCGTTGCAAATAGCGTCAAGGGTAGAAAAACGCACAGCCTTTGCTTTTCCGGTTTTTAAAATAGAGAGATTAGCCGTAGTGATGCCTATAATATCTGCAAGCTCATTGCTTTTCATGCCTTTTTCTTCTAGAATCCTGTCGAGATTGATTATTATCGGCATTGTTAAACTGTTAGTTCGTTTTCATTCTTCAGGTTATTACCTTCCTTAAAAATTTCTGAAAGAATAAAAGCAAATAGAGCAAATAATAATGGGGTTAGGTATATCGAAATGGAGGCTCTGGAAAAGTCTCCAATTTTCCAGTAGTTAAAAATTGATAAGAGGAAAATAAGTAAACAGTATTTTCCGATTTTTTTAAAGGCAATTACATTCGTTTGATGAAATGTACTTAATTTTTTTACCGACCTAATGATTTCACCAAATTGATGGATTATTAAATAAAATAATAAAAATACTAGCATATATTTAAGATAACTAAAATATAGCGACCCGTTTTTCCAGTTAGAAAGACTCTTTCCTACTGGTTTAAAATCTTTCATTTTAATATTGGAGTCCAAATGATAGGTGATAAAGGATGAATTTCGCCCTAGGCTATATTCCAGGTTTTTATCTGAATTTGAACTTATTGCTAGTCGGTCTTGCTTAAATTCGAAATCCCAGTTTTCATATGCACTTCGGTTAAACTGGATATGAATTAAAAATAACGTTATCAATATCAAACCTAGGGCAATTAAAGCTTTTAAAAAATAGCATATCGAGTTGGCAATATTGAGAAGTAAATTCTTATTCATTGTTAATAAATTATCGTTTAACAATAACAAACATATAATTAATTATTGAATAACGATAATTTAATTTTTACAAGTTTTATAATATCTCTACTGAATTAAGATTTTAGAAGATGGATTGAATGTGAGATTACTAAATGTTTATAGAACATTTAATAGCTAAAGGTTTGAGGGATTAACTGTTTACTAGAAACTATTTCTTCAATAATAACTATTATATTTGCGGGAAACAGATTTTAATAAGTATGCTTACCGCAATTCTTACAGGTTTTCTATTCTCCATTTTCCTCGTTTTTACGGGGAGATTTTTTAAAGGTAAGCTTTCAATTCTAGCGTCTTTAATACCACTGGGGTTATTTGTTTACTTTTTCAAGTATATCCCTGCGATTACTAATGGGGAAGTGATCATGAGGTCTTATGAGTGGATTCCTTCTTTTAATGTAAATCTTGGTTTTAAACTCGATGGGCTTTCCCTGCTATTTTCCTTAATGATCACGGGGATTGGTTTCCTTGTTTTTGCATATACGTCATCATACCTTAAGGGCCACGAGTATCTGGATAGGTTCTATGGTTATTTGGCATCTTTCATGGGTGCAATGCTTGGTCTGGTGCTTTCAGATAATATGATCACCTTATTCGTATTCTGGGAACTTACCAGTATAAGTTCTTTCTTCCTTATTGGATTTAATAATACGAATCCTGCATCAAGGAAATCAGCAATGACTGCTTTAGGAATCACCGGGATAGGTGGTTTGTTTTTGCTGGCCGGGGCACTGCTTTTGAATAATATGACCGGTACTTATAGCATTTCTGAAATGCTGACAATGAGTGAAGCGATAAGGTCAAACGAATTTTATTTCGTTGCCGTACTTTTCCTTTTTGGCGCAGCATTTACCAAATCGGCTCAGTTTCCATTCCATTTCTGGTTGCCAGGAGCAATGAAAGCTCCAACACCAGTGTCTACTTACCTGCATTCTGCAACTATGGTAAAGGCAGGAGTTTATTTGTTAATGCGATTTACTCCGGTATTAGGAGGGGAAAATATCTGGAATACCACCTTAGTAATCGTTGGAGGTATTACTATGCTATATTCTGCTGTACATACAATATTCAGGACAGATCTTAAAGGGATTCTAGCCTATTCCACGATCTCGGCTTTAGGGATACTGGTATTTTTAATTGGTCTGGGAACCCAGGAGGCCTTTCTTGCAGCGGCAGTATTTATTATTGTCCATGCCTTATATAAAGCAACTCTGTTCCTGGTTACAGGAATTATAGATCATCAAACTCATACAAGAGATGTAACCCGATTATCAGGGTTGAACAAAATTATGTTACCGGTAGGGATTGCTGGTATCTTAGCTGCAATTTCCAGTGCGGGTATTCCACCAACTATTGGGTTTGTTGGAAAGGAACTTACATATGAGGCTACATTTCATTCCGAAACACTGATGGTATTCCTAATTATAGGGATTGTGATCACTAAGATTTTGCTGCTGTATGCAGGATTTGTAGCGGGAATAAAGCCTTTTACCGGAAAATTGCCGGAAGCCCTTGAAAAAACGAAAAAACCGGGACCTATCCTTTGGATTCCTCCATTATTGCTGGCAATATTGGGAATTGTTTTTGGAGTAGCACCATTTATTATTGAGTCATCTTTAGTGAAACCTGTCGTGGAAGCTATGGGAGCAGATGCTTCGGAAATCCACCTTGCCCTGTGGCATGGATTTAATATGGTCTTCATCTTAAGTTTAATTACTATTGGTGTGGGAACTGCGCTCTATTTTATTATTAAACCTTCCGCAAAACTTGAACAGGGAATAGCGAGACTGGACTTTATTGCTCCCGAAAATATTTTAGAAAAATTCAATGCTCTGTTCGTTGGCTTTTCTAATTTCTGGACCAATTTCTTTCAGAATGGTTATTTAAGGAATTATATATCTATCATTATTCTATTTCTTGTTGTTTTAGTTGGATATATAATGATTGGAAATACCAGTTTTGCAATAGATTATAACTCATTGTCAAAAATTACGGTTTATGAGATCACCACTACGCTCATTTTAATTGCCGGAATATTTTATACGGTTTTCACAGATTCCAGACTTGCGGCAGTTGCAGCCATGGGCGTTGTAGGTCTTTCTATTTGTTTGATATTCGTTTTCTATAGCGCGCCAGATTTGGCCATGACCCAATTCTCTATAGATACCCTTACGGTGATACTTTTTGTACTGGTATTATATAAATTACCGAAGTATTTAAAACTTTCAGATTATAAGACCAGGGTAAGAGATGGGATTCTTTCTTCGATCTTTGGTTTGATTATTACTACTTTGGCTTTGCAGGTTTTGGCAGAACCGGTAAGTAAAGAGGTTGGGAACTATTATGCAGCTAATTCCTATCTGGAAGCTCACGGTAAGAACGTGGTTAATGTGATACTGGTCGACTTCAGGGGAGCTGATACCATGATAGAGATATCTGTGCTGTCTATAGCGGCAGTCGGAGTTTTCGGCTTAATGAAACTGAGGCTTAAAATGAAGGATAGAAGGCGCTATGCAGATACAAGCCTGAATGCCGAAAATGAGAATAAGAAAAAATAGATCATGCGAACTACTATAATTTTAAAAACAGCTTCTAACTACCTTTTACCGGTATTGTTGGTGTTTTCTATTTTTATTTTGCTTCGCGGGCATTATCTGCCTGGAGGAGGTTTCGTTGGAGGTTTGATTGCTTCGATCGCATTCATTTTGCATTCCTTCGCCAACGGATTAAATAAAACTAAAGAGCTGTTGATCATGCATCCGGGATTTTTACTCCCAATAGGATTAGCGATATCATTTTTGAGTGGATTGGCACCGGTTATATTTTATGACCTGCCATTCATGACCGGTTTATGGTCACATGATGAAATTGCTATTTTGGGGAGTGTGGGATCAGCATTATTTTTTGATATAGGGGTTTATCTCGTGGTGAACGGTGTAACTCTAACCATAATATTTACAATTTCAGAATCGGCCTAATATGGAGATCCTTTTAGCATTAATGGTGGGAATTTTATATGGAACGGGCATCTACATGATGCTTCGCCGAAGTATGGTAAAACTCATCATTGGAATTATTTTGCTTGGGAATGGTGCCAACCTTCTTATCTTCCTTCTGGGAAGAATTACTAAAGGTGCGCCCCCAATTATTCAGGGTGATGCAAAGGTTTTTGTAGAAGCTTTTGCAGACCCGGTTCCGCAGGCCCTGATACTTACAGCAATCGTTATTAGTTTTGGACTTCAGTCTTTCGCCATTGTGCTTGTAAAAAGAGCGCATACGGTGGTGAGGACAGATGATCTTGACGAAATGAACGCAACCGACGAAGATTCATGAATGAACAATTAATTTTATATCCTTTATTTCTTCAGATGGCCATCAGTATCATTCTGATGTTTGGCTGGGCACGAATTCGATTTCAGAAGGTATTTAGTGTATTTGGTAGCGTTGTTAGTTTAGCGCTGGCAATATGGCTTTTCACCTACATCTGGAATAATGGAACTCAAACCATTCAGGCCGGAAACTGGGAGGCACCTTTCGGGATTACCTTTGTAGCCGATATGCTCTCGGTAACACTAGTTTTATTGACTGCAATTTCAGGCCTCGCCGTTTCTATTTTTTCGGGTGCTTCCGTATTAAGAGATAGATTAAGATTCGGTTATTTTCCCATATTTCACTTTTTATTGCTTGGGTTGAATGGGGCATTTTTAACCGGGGATATTTTCAACTTATATGTCTGGTTTGAGATCATTATTATCAGTTCGTTCGTATTGATCACCATTGGAGGTGAAAAGGCTCAGCTTGAAGGTGCGGTAAAGTACTTTACGCTGAATATCCTGGCATCGATGATATTTCTTACGGCCATCGCGGTTTTATATGGAATCACCGGAAGCCTTAACATGGCAGATCTTGCCGGGCAGATCGCCGAAGTAGAGAATAGGGGACTGGTACAGATAACAGCCTTATTATTCCTGATTGGTTTCGGAATCAAGGCCGGGGTGTTTCCACTTTATTTCTGGTTACCGGCATCTTATCATACGCCCCCGTTTGCGGTATCAGCTATATTTGGAGGATTATTGACCAAGGTTGGGGTATATGCCCTGATACGCGTTTTTACCCTAATCTTTGTAGACGATCCTTTCCTGAACAACATTATCATGATCATAGCCATCCTTACCCTTGTTAGTGGTGGAATTGGAGCACTGGTACAAAATAATATGAGAAAGGTTTTCTCCTATCTTATCATATGTCATATTGGTTATATGATCGCCGGTTTGGGAATGTTCACAGAAATTGCTATTGCTGGAGCGATATTTTACCTTATTCATGACATTATTGTAAAGACAAATCTTTTCATGCTTAGCGGAGTGGTATACCGAATTAAGGGAACTAATAGCATGCGTGATCTTGGAGGTATCTATGCAAAATGGCCTAAAATAAGCCTGTTGTTATTTATACCTTTATTCTCTTTAGTGGGTATTCCGCCGTTATCGGGGTTCTGGCCAAAAATAAATCTTATTAAAGCAGGTTTCACTAACGGATCTTATATTACTGTAGGAGCTATTATTTTTGCCAGCTTTATAACGCTAGTCATTATAGCCAAAATGTGGGCCGAAGTTTTCTGGAAAGAGGATAAGGAATTACCGCTGAGAAGTAATTTTGGATATTTTTCAAAAATGACAAATGCTAAAAGGATGCAATTCATTGTACCTGTTGCTTTTTTGAGTATTGTATCTTTGTATATTGGATTTGGTGCAGAACATATTCAGGAACTTTCAGCCAGGATTGCAGATGAACTGGTGAATAGTCAGGGATATATAGATGCGGTATTAAAATCGAAGAATTAAGGAAAGATGAAGAATAAATTTCTGTCGAACATATTACTGACTTTTGTCTGGGTAGCCCTGACCGGAGATTTTTCATTTGAAAATTATCTTTTCGGATTCTTCCTGAATTTTCATATACTATGGTTGATCACTATTGGCCGTAACCGGAGCAAATATTTTCTTATAGTTCCCAAAGTGCTTTTGCTTCTCGTGTTCTTTCTTTATGAGCTAATAAAAGCGAATATTGAAGTAGCCTATGAGGTGATCACGCCAAAGCTTAATATGACTCCCGGGATCATCATGGTTCCTTTAGATGTGAAATCTGATATCGGGATCACGGTGCTGGCGAATATGATCTCACTTACACCTGGAACATTGAGCCTGGATGTGTCGAATGATAAAAAGGTGTTATTCGTACATGCTATGTATATTAAGGATAAAGAGAAGTTCATAAGAGGCATAAAGGATGGGTTTGAACGCAGAATTTTGGAGGTATTGTCATGACGTTATTTGAATATTTACATTATATAATTTTACCGGTGCTGGTAGTTTCAGCAGTACTTATCCTTTGGAGATTTATTAAAGGACCAAGTATCGCAGATAAGATTGTTTCTTTAGACCTCCTTATTACAACCGGGATTGGTGTGATTGCTGTTTATAGTGTAATTTATAACCAGTCAACCTTGATGGATACTGCCCTTATATTGGCGCTTATTGCATTTCTAAGTACTGTTGCTTTGTCTTATTATCTGGAAAAAAGGAAAAGAAAATGATAGATATAATTATAGGAGCATTAGCGACATTTGGAGCACTTTTCGTGCTTTTTGCCGCCATTGGGCTCGTAAGAATGCCAGATACATATTTGAGAATTTCTGTAACCACAAAAGCGGCAACGCTGGGTGTAGGTCTTGTGCTCATGTCTACTACTGTTTATTTTAGCAATGCAGATGTCACTTCACAGGCATTTGTGATCATATTGTTCTTACTCCTAACTGCACCAGTTAGTGCTCATCTTATTGGGAGAGCTTCCTATTTTATTGGGGTTAAACTTTGGGATAAATCTGTAATGGACGAATTACGCGGTAAATATCAAAAGAATACGCATATCTTAAAAAGTATTGTAGACGATACACCTGAGGATAACGTAGATCATACTAAAATGGATGATAAATAGATCTAATCTGAATCCTCATTTTTAAATCCGCTTTTTCTTTCTTCCTTTTTCTTCTGTTTGATCATTTTGTGTTCAATATAGCCAAAGACGAGATTAATAATTAGAATTATTGCGCTTACTATACCTAATTCGGTATACATTCCAAAACCAGCCAGGCAGCCGGTAGCAGCACTACACCATACGGTCGCGGCAGTGGTAAGACCTTTGACCTTTCGGCCTTTTTCTAAAATAGTACCGGCTCCAATGAATCCAATTCCCACGACGATCTGTCCAAGTACACGAGTGATATCTACATATTTTTCACCTTGAAATTCCACCGACATTAAAATAAAGATGCAGGCACCCAGAGATACCAGGGCATTGGTTTTTAAGCCTGCTTCTTTTCCCTGGATCTCTCTTTCAAGTCCAATGATCAATCCGGCAATAGTAGCTAGGCTTACTCTTAGTGCAAATAATGTCCAGTCCATATTTTCTATAAGTGAATGTTTACTTTTGTAAAATGAAAAAATTACCTTCTAAATTAGAGAAAAGGCTTCAGAGGAGAAAGGAAGAAGATTCTTTTAGGATTTTATTATCATTCCCGGAAGGTGTGGATCTTTTCTCTAATGATTATCTTGGTTACTCCAGATCTAAAGAGATTGCAGAGAATACGGTTAGAATTTTAAAGCAATATGATATTACCAATGGTTCGACCGGCTCAAGACTTCTCTCCGGAAATCATCCTGTTTTTAAGGAAGCTGAGAATCAACTTGCCAGTTTTCATAATACGCAGTCTGCCTTGATCTTCAATTCCGGCTACGATGCCAATATTGGGTTTTTTTCAGCAGTACCTCAAAAGAATGACATCATACTGTACGATGAATATGCTCATGCCTCCATCAGGGATGGTCTCAAAATGAGCCTGGCCCGCAATTACAAATTTCAGCATAATGACCTTCAGGATCTTGAGGAGAAATTGAAGCGTTTTAAAGCTGATTCTTCAGATTCTGAAATTTATATAGTGACCGAATCTGTCTTTTCCATGGATGGCGATTCACCAGACCTTATTCAGCTTTTGGAGATCGCTGAAAAATATGCTGCTCTTGCGGTAATAGACGAAGCTCATGCTACAGGGGTAATTGGTGATCATGGAAAAGGGATGGTTCAGAAATTGCAACTGGAATCAAAGATTTTTGCGCGAATCCATACTTTTGGAAAGGCAATGGGTTGCCACGGTGCGGCAATATTAGGAAGCCGTAATTTGAAAGATTATCTGATCAATTTCAGTCGTAGTTTTATTTATACTACGGCGCTTTCACCACATTCTGTTGCTACGATAAGTTCCGCTTACAGGTTTTTAGAAAAGGATAGTGCTCATTTAAAAAAATTGAAAGAGAATATTCAGTTTTTTAAAACTGAGATCCAAAATAATGGACTTCAGGATATTTTTATAGAAAGCGATTCTGCAATACAGGCCTGCGTTATTTCGGGGAATACTAAAGTTAAGAATGCAGCTGCAGAAATTCAGAAATCCGGGTTCAATGTAAAGCCGATTCTATCCCCAACGGTGCCTTCAGGAAGTGAACGTTTAAGATTTTGTATACATACTTATAATTCATCACATGAAATTTCGCAGGTCTTAAAAGTCTTGGGTAATTTTGTGGCAAATAATATATAATGCCGAATACATTTTTCATTACCGGAATAGGAACTGAAGTTGGGAAGACAGTGGTTGCTGCAATTGTGACCCAGGCCATGGAAGCAGATTACTGGAAACCTGTGCAGGCTGGTGATCTTGACCACTCAGATACGCATAAGATCCAGAAACTGGTAAGCAGCGATAAGACCTATTACCATAAAAATGCCTATGCTCTTAAAACTCCAATGAGTCCGCATGCGGCAGCAGAAATTGATGGGATTAAGATTGAGGTAAAGAAAATGAAAAGGCCCAGGACCGAGAATGACCTTGTGATTGAAGGTGCCGGCGGATTGCTGGTCCCGTTAAATGATAAGGAGACCATAATGGAGCTAATTGCCAAGGAAGATATGGTCGTGCTGGTTTCCAGGCACTACCTGGGCAGCATTAATCATACGCTGCTAAGTATTGAAGCTCTTAAAAGTAGAAGTATCGAAAAGATCGGCGTGATCTTTAGTGGTGATGAACATCCTACTACCGAGGCAGCGATTAGGAAAATAGGAAAGGTGAAAATAATAGGCAGGATAGATGAGGAGCCTTATTTTGATGATATGGTGATAAAAGAATATGCCGAAAAATTCAGAAAGGAATTATGCGAGATCTAGAAGTGAAAACCGAAAGTTTAGCTGAAAGGGACCAGAAACATCTCTGGCACCCCCTTACCCAGCACAAGACCTCTCCAGAAATGTTGCCGGTAACCAAAGCCAAAGGCTGCATACTAACAGATGATCAGGGAAAGGAATACATAGATGCAATTTCTTCATGGTATACCGCCGTTTATGGTCATTGTAATAAATATATCACCGATAAGGTTGCTGCCCAGATGCAGAATCTGGATCAGGTAGTTTTTAGCGGATTCACTCATGAACCTGCGATAAAACTTTCTGAAGCCCTGGTAAAGATACTTCCTGAGGGACAGCAGAAATTATTTTTCAATGATAATGGTTCCACGGCAACAGAGATCGGGATTAAAATGGCGCTGCAGTATCACCATAACCTGGGTAATGATCGCAAGGTGATGCTTGCATTCGAGGAAGGTTTTCACGGGGATACCTTTGGAGCCATGTCGGTTTCAGGACTTTCGGTGTATAATGGCGCATTCGAAGATCATTTTATCAGGGTAGAGAGAATACCGGTGCCAACGGGTAAAAATAATGCGGAAGTCATAGAGCAGTTGAGATCTATTCTTGCTGAAAATAATATTGCCGGATTTATCTATGAGCCCTTAATTCAGGGAGCAGCAGCGATGAAATTTCATGATGCCGAAGGTCTGAATGAAGTACTGAAAGTTTGTCGGGAAAATGATGTGGTTCTTGTTGCCGATGAGGTAATGACCGGATTCGGGAAAACTGGTAGATACTTCGCTTCAGATTATATGGATGAAAAGCCAGATGTGGTTTGTATGTCGAAGGCGCTTACTGCCGGATTGCTGCCAATGGGGCTTACTTCCTGTTCCATGAAGATATACAACGCTTTTTATTCAGACGAAATCGCTAAAGGATTATTCCATGGGCATACATATACCGCAAATCCGCTGGCCTGTGCAGCCGCGCTTGCAGCTGTAGAATTGCTGGTTTCTGAAGAGATGCAGGAGAACATTCAGCGTATCTCCCAGGCGAATCTAGATTTGGTCAATAAATTGTCGCAACATCCAAAGGTCAAAAATGCCAGGTCTAAAGGCGTGATCATGGCTTTTGAGCTGGATATTCAAACCGATCGTTACGGAAGTCTCAGGAACAGGTTATTCAAATTCTTTATGGATAGAGGAGTTTTTCTTAGGCCGCTGGGCAATACCATTTATATAGTTCCGCCTTATGTGATCTCAGAAAATGAGTTGAAAAAGGTTTATGGGGTTATAGAAGATTCACTTTCAGAGTTTTAAAAATAACGTTTTCAGTTAAAATTTTTAGTTTACGGATTTGATTTTTGTCTAATTTAGATAGGCTAATCTGAAAATTATGATACACCCGGATACAAGGTTAAAATGGATCAGTGATAAAAAGGGATTTGGAGTTGTTGCTACCAAAATGATCCCGAAAGGTACTATTACATGGGTTCAGGATGAACTCGATGTGGTATTTGGTCCAGATGAACCGGATACTTTCAAACCACTTACCAGGGAGCTCCTGGAGAAATACAGTTTCCGGAATCAAAAGGGCGAGCATATTTTATGCTGGGATGTTGCCAAATATGTCAATCATAGTTTCAAATCGAATTGTCTTTCCACGGCCTATAATTTCGAAGTAGCAGTGAGAGATATCCAGATAGATGAGGAGCTTACAGACGATTATGGTTATTTGAATCTTTCAGAATCCTTTACTCCAGAAGACGAGGGAACCGAAAGAAAAAGTGTCGAGCCAGATGATACTCTTAAACTTTACAAAGAGTGGGATAGAAAACTGGAGCTTTTATTTCCTGAAATTGAAAAATTAGATCAGCCTTTATTCGAACTTCTTTCTGAAGAGGTGAAATCGGAAATAGAAAAGGTAGCCTGCGGTGACCGGAAAATGCTTTCCACTAAAAACCTCTATTATGAGCCTGAAAAAAGCAGAATTTAGGTTACGAAATTTAGCCAGAACCTAATTGAGCCTTATTTTTGCTGAAAAATTCAGCTTTTGAAAAATCCCGTTTCTATAAGATCTATTGGTAGTATATCTCCACTTGGGATGACGCCAGATGAAATATGGAAAAATTATATATCTGTAGAACATTTCTTTACGAAGTCAGATTTTGATGGTCATTCTGCCTATGCCGGTTTCCTTCCGGAAAAAATAAGAACCGAAGTTGAAGCTTTAAGGGAGCAGAATTCTAAATATCGCTATCTAGATAATTCTGTGCTTTATGCTATTCTGGCTTCCAGGATCGCAACTTCTGGATTTTCCAGAACTAATGCCGGGATAAATATCGGCAGTAGTAGGGGAGCAACAGGCCTTTTTGAGAAATACCATTCAGAATATTTAAATACCGGAAAATCCTCTACCTATACTTCACCCTCGACTACCCTAGGAAATATTTCTTCCTGGGTGGCCCAGGATCTGCAATTGGAAGGACCGGAATTTTCTCATAGTGTTACCTGTTCCACTGGTATGCATTCGGTTCTAAATGCAGTCGCGTGGTTGCAAAGCGGTTTGGCTAATAGTTTTCTCGCAGGAGGTAGTGAAGCTCCGCTTACTGGGTTTACGCTTTCACAGATGAGGGCGATGAAGATCTATGCTTCAGAAGACCTTGATTATCCATGCAGGTCTCTGGATATGGATAAATCCGGAAATACGATGATCTTGAGCGAAGCAGCCGGGATCGTTGGTCTGGAGAATGAAATTTCAGATGAATCTGTCGCGGTGATAAAGGGAATAGGCTATGCCAACGAAAAGTTGAAGCACGGGGCTTCACTATCGAAAAATGGAAAATGTCTGCAAAGATCCATGAAAATGGCCATGCAGTCTATAGGTGAAAAAGAAGTAGACGCGGTAGTGATGCATGCTCCCGGAACTATTGGAGGTGATCTGGCCGAGGTTAATGCGATAAAGAAGGTCTTTACGCAGAAATTACCTGCTATGACCAGTAATAAATGGAAAACAGGTCATAGTTTTGCGGCTTCGGGGATATTGAGCCTGCAAATGGCAGTTATGATGCTTGAAAATCAGCAGTTTCTGCCAGTTCCGTTTTCCGAATTTAAACAGGAACCAGGCAAACTTGAAAATATTCTGGTTAATTCTGTAGGGTTTGGAGGAAATGCAGTTTCCATTCTCGTAGGAAGAAAATAAAAATTGTTAGCTTCCCCGTTTATAAATCTTGGGATAGCATTCCTGAATAAACCTTAGTTTTAGTTATTTTTGAATTCAAATCTTTTTACATGGCATTAAAACACGATTGGACCAAAGAGGAAATCCTGGAAATATATAATAAGCCTTTTATGGAGTTGCTTTATGAAGCGGCTACAATTCACCGTCAGCATCACGACCCTAATACCGTTCAGGTTTCTACCCTGTTGTCTATAAAGACAGGTGGTTGTCCTGAAGATTGCGGTTACTGCCCACAGGCAGCCCGTTATCATACAGACCTTGAAGGAAATGACCTGATGAGCGTGAACCAGGTAAAGGCGCAGGCTCTAAGAGCAAAAGCTTCTGGAAGTTCCCGGGTTTGTATGGGAGCAGCCTGGAGAAATGTGAAAGATGGTGAGGAATTCGATAATGTGCTGGAGATGGTAAGAACCATCAATAAGTTGGATATGGAAGTTTGCTGTACCCTGGGAATGCTTACCGAGAATCAGGCGCAGCGTTTAGCCGAAGCCGGACTTTATGCTTACAACCATAACCTGGATTCATCTGAAGAATATTATAAAGAGGTGATTTCTACCCGTGGATACCAGGACAGGCTTGATACTATTGGAAATGTTCGAAAAACCAATGTTACCGTTTGTAGTGGTGGAATTATTGGAATGGGAGAAAGTGAGGCAGACCGTGCAGGAATGCTGGTAGCGCTTTCAACTCTTAATCCGCAGCCAGAATCTGTACCTATCAATGCATTGGTTCCAGTTGAAGGAACACCTTTAGAAGAGCAAAAGCCGGTACCGATCTGGGATATGATAAGAATGGTGGCAACAACACGTATCGTGATGCCAGAGACCCAGGTGAGACTTTCAGCAGGAAGAACTCAAATGAGTAGAGAAGGACAGGCAATGTGTTTCTTTGCCGGAGCAAATTCAATATTTGCGGGAGATAAGTTGCTTACAACTCCAAATCCAGATGTAAACGAGGATATGGAAATGTTCAAAATGCTTGGTCTTAATCCGCAGAAAGCTTTTGAAAAGAAATCTCAGCCTGAAAGCGTTGATGCTAAAAACTCACAATTTAAAAGCCAGGGAGAAAAACCAAAATGGACCCGTCCTGCTCATAAGATTGATAGAAATCTTGAAGCCCAGCTAAAAGCAAAAACAAAAGCATAGCTTTTTAATCCATAGAATTTTGAAACTCGATCTTCAAAATATTCCCAGAAGAAAGAATCTTTCTAAAGAAGATTTTTTGAAGGAGTATTTTATACCAAAGAAACCGGTAGTTATTGAAGATCTTACCAACAACTGGCCTGCCTTTAAGAAATGGAGTTTTGAATACTTCAGGGAAAAGGCAGGCGAGGTAGTGGTGCCATTATACGACGGGAAACCTGCGAAAGGCAGACAAAACTCTCATGGAGTTGCTAAGAAAATCCCTTTTAAGGAATATATCGATATTCTTGAGCAGGGTCCCACAGACCTTAGAATGTTCTTTTTCAACCTGCTTCAGAACTGTCCAGGATTACTGGAAGATTTTGAATATCCAGATCTGGGAGTGAAGTTCTTTAAAAAACTTCCCGTGCTTTTTGTAGGTGGTGAGGGTTCTAAAGTGGTGATGCATTATGACATGGATCTCGCCAATAATTTTCATTTCAATTTTGTTGGCGAAAAGAAGGTCATTCTATATCCACCAGATCAAACAGGGCTAATTTATAAGGTACCATATTCTATTGTGAGCATGGAGATCATAGATATGGATAACCCCGATCTTGATAAATATCCGGCCTTAGCCAAGGCGAAAGGATTCGAAACGAGGCTTAAGCATGGTGATGCGCTTTATATTCCGAGCCATTGGTGGCACTTTATAAAATATGAGACGGCAAGCCTGTCTATGACTCTTAGGTCGCTTCCGAAATCTCCAAAGCAGATCGCAGAAGTTCTCAATAATCTTTTGTTTATGCGTAATTATGATAATTTGATGCGTAAATTGAAGGGGCAGAAGTGGATAGATCGTAAGAATGAAATTGCAATAAAAAAGACACATAAGAACGCCGGAATAGAATAAAGAAGCACGCACGCATGAAACTGGAACAAATACCTAGGGTAGAAAGTATCACCAAATCAGATTTTCTGAGAGAATACGTGCAGCCACAAAAACCGGTAGTGATCGAGAGACTGATCGAGGACTGGCCGGCATATAAGAAGTGGGGTCTTGACTATATCAAGAAAATTGCCGGCGACAAGACCGTTCCTTTATACGACGACAGGCCTATAACTTCTGAATATAAGTTCAACCAGGCGCATGCCGAGATGAAGATGTCTGAATATATAGACTTGTTAAAATCTGGTCCCACAGATTATCGCATTTTTCTTTACAATCTTATGAAGGAGGTTCCGCAGTTTCAAAAAGATTTCAATTTTCCTGATGTTGGATTAAGATTTTTAAAACAATTGCCAATGTTGTTCTTTGGGGGAGAGAATTCCAGGGTCTTTATGCATTATGATATAGATTATGCGAATATTCTTCATTTTCATTTCCACGGGAAAAAGCAGTGTATCCTATTTCCACCTTCGGAAAGTAAGCATTTATACAAGGTGCCACATGCCCTGATATCGAGGGAGGATATTAATTTCAATAAGCCCGATTACGAAAAGTTCCCCGCCTTAAAACTTGCTAAAGGGTATATTACAGACTTAAATCATGGTGAGACTTTGTATATGCCTGAAGGTTACTGGCATCATATGACCTATCTAACAGCCGGGTTTTCCATGAGCCTAAGAGCTACACCTAGAACTCTAACCAATTTCTCTAAAGCAGTTTACAACATAATCTTTATGAGGTATTTTGATAACTATATGAGAAAATTGAGAGGGCAGAAATGGATAGATTATAAGAATGAGCAAGCGATAAAACGTACGCATAAAAAGAATGATATTAGTCTATAATATCATTTATGCAATCGAATACCAGTTGGGATTCATAACCTTTTCTCAATAGATGATCTGCCAGTTTTTTCTTCTTTTTAAAGGAATTGGGTTCAGTTATCTTCTCTTTTTTCTTCTCAGCCAGTTCATAGAGGGTTTTTCTATAATCTGATTCTTTTATTTCGGTTAAGCCAAGTTTGATGATGGGAGATGATATCTCTCTCTTTTTAAGTTCCTGGGTTATCTTTATTCGGCCCCATTTCTTGATTCTGAATTTCCCCCGAACAAAGCTCCTTGCAAAACGTTCCTCATTGAGAAAATTTTCCTGCATAAGTGATATGATGATCTTTTCCTTGGCCTCTGGGATCATTCGCAAATTATCCAGTTTATCCTCTACTTCCTTCTGGGACCGGTCACGATAAGCACAGAAGTGCATCAATTTTTGAAGAGCTTCTTCAACGGTATGTGATTTATTTTTATTCTCCACGGCCTGAAAGGAATTTTTTCAGATTAATAATTAGAAAGATAAGCATGAACAGCGCCCAGAATGCGAAACAAACAACCTCTGCGGCAACTATATAATAGGTGTCATAGAAGTTAAAGCTAACAGTTTCCCCGTAAAAGGCAAATCCAAGAATTAATGTGATTATACTTACAAAGGTTGAGTACTTTCTCATGTTCCAAATATAGAAGTTTGAAGTTTATCTGGAATCTTTGAATATATTGCTGTTACTTAATTTGAATAAAAAAAGCCTTCCCAGAGGAAAGGCTTTTGTAGTTTACTGTTCAGTTTTATTTTTTTGCCTTTTTATTCAGGCGACCTTCGGCAAGTTTATCCAATTTGTTATCGGCATCATATTCTTCATCCAGGGTTATCTGAAGTTTTTTAGCGATTTCCTTATGACCTAATTCTTTGGCATATCGCACCACGGTACCGTATCCCGAAATTTCGTAATGCTCTACTCTTTGAGCATCGGCTATTAATCCTGCGTCTCTAACTTCTTCTGAAGCGTCTTCCTTTAAAAAGTCTTCAGCTTCTTCAATAAGCCCTTTCATTGCCTTGCAGGTTTCGCCAGATGGACTAATATTTAGTTCCTTACAAATGACCTCAAGACGACTTTTGTGCTCTTTGGTTTCTTCTAAATGAGACTCCAATGCTTCTTTAAGTTTCTCGTCATTGGCGTGTTTTGCCATTTTGGGAAGAGCTTTAGTTAGCTGACTTTCGGCACTGTAAAGATCTTTAAGCTGATGCTCGAACAAATCTTTTAAATCTTTCATGATTCTATATTTATTGGTTAATAAGTTATAAATCTAATCCTGAAAGCCAGTTGCTTAAGTTAAAACACTACTAAAGATTTGTTGCTTTATTACTAAATGTTGGCAGGTCTAATCGATAGAGTTATAATAAAAGGGGAAATGAGTTAAAGCATGAGAAATCTTTTGATTTAGGGTATAAAAAAACGCCTTCCAATTGCTTGAAAGGCGTTTTTCATTATTTGATCACTTTCCCGTCTTTATCGTGAAAGTGGTACTCTAAATACGTGTAAGCATCGCGAGGTAAAATTTTCACCCAACGTTTGTGGTCAACAAACCACTTAGATCGGGGAGATGGAAAGCCTTTCGTTAAAAAGGCTGCAATAAATGGATGTGCGCTAAGCGTGATCTTTTTATGGTCTTTCTTGATCAGTTTTTCAAGGTCCACTTTAATTTTGTTTACCAAACTAATAGGTGCTTCAATTTCACCGTTACCGTTCGGGTTTTCCTCACGGGTTTTGATATTCATTTCTGGCCTTACGCGCTGTCTCGTAATTTGTACTAATCCAAATTTACTTGGAGGCAAAATTTTGTGTTTTGCCCTGTCGTCACTCATTTCATTTCTAAGGTGATCATAAAGCGCTTTTCGGTTCTCGGCTTTATTCATGTCGATAAAATCTACCACGATGATTCCTCCCATGTCACGAAGTCGTAACTGGCGGGCTATCTCGGTAGCACTTATCATATTTACCTCTAGTGCGGTATCTTCCTGGTTTTTGGATTTGTTGGAACGGTTACCGCTATTCACGTCGATGACGTGCATAGCCTCGGTATGTTCTATTACCAGGTAGGCGCCTTTACTCATGGAAACGGTGCGCCCAAAGGAAGTTTTAATTTGTCTTTCGATACCACTCTTTTCGAAAATGGGTTGGTTGGATTGATGCAATTTTACGATTGATTCTTTTTCTGGAGCAATTTCGCTCACATAATCTTTGATTTGGGTATAAAGCGTTTCATCATCTACGCAAATAGAAGTAAAGGAGTCATTAAAAATGTCTCTTAGCAGGGACGAGGCCCTGTTCAATTCTCCCAGTACTTTAGAAGGATGATGCGGTTTATACAATTTTTTACACATGGCTGTCCAGCGACCTACTAAATTTTGGAGATCTCTGTCCAGTTCTGCTACTTTTTTGCCTTCGGCTACAGTTCTTACAATAACCCCAAAACCTTTGGGTTTAATGCTTTTTACCAGTCTCTTTAGGCGTTCCTTTTCGTCTTTGCTTTCAATTTTCTGTGAAACTGAAATTCGGTTTGAAAAAGGTACTAATACAATATAACGGCCGGGTAAGGAAAGCTCTGAGCTTATCCTCGGGCCTTTTGTAGAGATGGGCTCTTTTACTATTTGAACCAGTAGCGACTGATTTGATTTTAAGACATCGGTAATCGTACCGTTTTTGTCTATATCCTTTTCAAAAGTAAAATTCTTTAAAGAATAGTCTTTTAATTTACCTGTGCTTACACGTTTTATGAACTTCAATAAAGAAGAAACCTGTGGTCCCAGATCATGATAGTGTAAAAAACCATCTTTCTCATAGCCTACATTTACAAATGCGGCATTTAACCCAGGTACAGCTTTTCTAATCTTAGCGATATAAATATCGCCAACATTAAATTTATTGCTGTCTTCTTCTTTGTTGAGCTCAATAAGTTTTCCATCTTTTAATAAGGCAAAATCTACAGCAGAAGGTTCGGACCGGATAATTAATTCTTTGTCCACACTTCCAGATTTTTTATCCATATCTGTTGTTAAACAAACATAGATGGATTAAACATTATTTTTTTCACAGGTTTTGAATCCTGAAGAAACCTCAACGACATAGGTAATGTGTCGGGGGTTTCGATTTCAAAGAACGATTTAAATAAAAAAAGTAGTTGTCACACTACTTTTTCTTGTGGCGATTAGCTCTTCTTCTCTTCTTACGCTTGTGCGTAGCCACCTTATGTCTTTTTCTTTTCTTACCACTTGGCATAGTGCAATGTCATTTAAATTAATAAAAAATTCTTTTGAGCTCCCGCAAAGCGGGAGGATCAATTATTTTACTTCAACATTCGTTTTTACACCTTCAACAAAAATCTTCGCAGGCTTAAATGCAGGAATGTTGTGTGCAGGAATCTTAATAGTAGTGTTCTTAGAAATGTTTCTACCGGTTTTCTCAGCTCTTGTTTTTACAACAAAACTTCCAAAACCACGAAGGTAAACGTTATCTCCGCTTTCTAGAGAAGTTTTTACTTCGTCCATGAAGGATTCGATAGTAGCTTGTACGTCTCCTTTTTCCATTCCTAATTTTTCTGAAATGTTTGCTACGATATCTGCTTTCGTCATTTTCGTGCTATTTAAAATTATTAATTGGGGTTTCAATTTTTCAAGGGGGCAAATATAAGAATTAAATCTGCAATATTTCAAACCTAATTCACTAATAATAACGGAATAAACTCCTATTATTGCGGATATTCTTATTTTACTATGGTTTTTTCCAAAAGACTGACACTTTGGTACTTGCATAATAAACGAGATCTGCCATGGAGAAAGACTCACGAACCGTACCAAATTTGGCTCAGCGAAATAATGTTACAACAAACGCGAATAGAGCAGGGCTTACCTTATTATTATAAATTTATTGAAGCCTATCCAACCGTATTTGACCTTGCAAATGCTCCCGCAGATGAGGTGTTAAAACTCTGGCAGGGATTAGGTTATTATTCCAGGGCTAGAAACCTGCATGAAACTGCAAAATATGTGGCTTTTGAACTGGACGGAAAATTTCCCGATACATATAAAGGACTGCTAAAACTAAAAGGAGTTGGCGATTATACCGCCAGCGCCATTGCTTCTATTTGTTATAATGAACCAGTTGCGGTAGTTGATGGAAATGTATATCGTGTTCTTTCAAGGATTTTTGGAATAGATACTCCTATTAATAGTACACCAGGTATTAAGGAGTTCAAAGCTCTAGCCCAGGAATTACTGGATAAGAAAGATCCAGCTACTTTTAATCAGGCGATCATGGAATTTGGTGCGCTGCATTGCAAGCCTCAGAATCCATATTGTGATACCTGTCCTTTTAATGAGAAATGCCTGGCCTTAAAGGATAATCGTATTAAAGAACTTCCAGTAAAACTGAAGAAAACCAAAGTGAAGAATCGTTATTTTAATTACCTGGTCTTTGATCTGGATAATGAAAAAACTATTCTTGAACAGCGTACCGGAAAAGGCATCTGGAATGGATTATATCAGTTCCCGCTTATTGAAACAGAAAAATTAAGTTCAGAAAATGAGCTGATAAAGCTCGATCCTTTTAAGGAATTAATATCTGATCAGCACTATTCCCTGGAACTGTATAATGAAGAGCCGGTGGTGCATAAGTTGTCGCATCAACATTTATATACCAGGTTCTGGTTGGTTAATGCCCAGGGTCTTGAGGAAAGGTCTGTTAGTCTGGAAGAGGTGATGAACTATCCTGTTCCAGTGCTTATAGGAAATTTTCTGAATGAATATCTTCCAGATGATTATAAATAGCTGCTTGTTTATATCTTTGCCCGTTTTTGCATATTCAGCTGAAAATTTTTAGTATTTTAGAATAAATTTTAATCCAAATAACCGTTTTTCGGTATAAAGAAATATAGTAATGACAGGTACATTGAACAAAGTAATGTTAATAGGACATACAGGAGATGATGTTAAAATGCATTATTTTGAAGGAGGCGGCTCTATTGGTCGTTTCCCCCTTGCTACTAATGAAAGTTACACCAACAGGACTACTGGTGAACGAGTAACCAGTACCGAATGGCATAATGTTGTAGTAAGAAATAAAGCTGCCGAGATTTGCGAGAAATATTTGAAAAAGGGTGATAAAGTCTATATAGAAGGGCGTATTAAAACCCGTAAATGGCAGGATGATCAGGGAAATGAAAGGTATTCAACAGAAATTCACTGTACAGATTTCACCTTTTTAACTCCAAAGAATGAATCTGGAGCTGAGCCATCTGGTGGTAAAACTCAGATGCAAGATAAGCAGCCTGCTAAACCTAAAAGTGATAGCTTTGCAAATAAGAATGAGTCTTATTCTCAGGAAGAAGAGGAAGACGATTTACCATTCTAAGTTTAATTAAAATTTGTGCCTTTGGATTCGGAGCCTCCCAGTTTGCTTTTGTTGTGGACCATAATGGGAATTCCCCAACTTATCAGCTTGATATTTTTATTTGTGCTATTATTATGTTCTGCCCTGATCTCGGGTGCAGAAGTAGCTTTCTTTTCTCTAACTCCGGCTAATTTTATTACCGAAGACGGGAAGAGATCCAAAACACAAAATATAGTAATCAATCTTCTTGAAAAGCCGAAAAAACTTCTGGCTACAATACTGGTAGCTAACAACTTTATAAACATTGCTATCGTGCTTTTATTCGATAGTCTTGCAGATGATCTGTTCGCCGGAATGAATACCGAATTCTACGGAATAGACCTTCGATTCTTATTTGAAGTTGGATTGGTAACATTCCTTATACTTTTATTCGGGGAGATCCTGCCTAAGGTCTACGCCAGCAGGAATAAAGTACAGTTCTCTAATTTTATGGCCTATCCCATAAATGTGCTTGACACTGTGTTTTCTCCATTAAGTACACCCATGCGCGCGGTCACGCTATACTTTCATGAAAAGTTTGGAAAACAGAGGTCTTTTATAAGTATAGATCACCTTTCCCAGGCCCTCGAACTTACAAGTGATGAGGATACTACACGTGAAGAGCATAAGATCCTGCAGGGAATTGTGAGTTTTGGAAATACAGATACCAAACAGGTGATGAGGCCTAGAATGGATATTTTTGCCTTGAACGAGGAAAGTTCTTTCGCTGATATTTTTCCGCAGATTATTGAAAATGGATATTCCAGAATACCTGTTTACAAGGAGAATGTGGATAATGTTACCGGAATTCTTTATATCAAGGATCTTCTCCCTTATCTCAATGAAAAGGATTTTGAATGGACCAGATTAATCCGGGAGCCATATTTTGTTCCGGAAAACAAGAAGCTGGATGATCTTTTGAATGAGTTCAAGGACAAGAAAAACCACCTGGCTATCGTTGTAGATGAATATGGAGGTACCAGTGGATTGATTTCCCTTGAGGATATTATTGAAGAGATCGTGGGAGATATTAGTGATGAGTTCGATGATGAGGATCTTATCTATTCTAAGTTGGACGAGAACAATTTTGTTTTTGAAGGAAAAACCCCTCTAAAGGACTTTTATAAGATCGCGAAGATCGAGGATCCAACAGTCTTTGAAGATCAAAAGGGAGAAGCCGATACCATGGCTGGTTTTCTGCTGGAGATCTCCGGTGGATTTCCAAAGAAGAACGACGTGATAACTTTCCTTAACTACTCTTTTAAGGTGGAGGTGATAGATGATAAGCGGATCAAGCAAATTAAACTGAGTATACAGCCGATATGAGATTGATTTTGGCCATTTTAGTCATAGCCTTTTTATGTGTTTCGTGTAAGGATGATCCTAAACCTAAACCAAAAGGTTTTCTTGCCTTGGAATATCCTGAAGCAAAGTATGAAAGGATAAATATTGGTTGTCCATATAGTTTTGAAAAGAATGGCATCGCCGAGATCTCTCCCTCTAGAAACCGAATACCCTGTTGGATCCAGCTCGACTATGATGAAATGAATGGATCGATCTTCATTACTTATCAGCCGGTAAAAAATAATCTCGATTCTTTACTTACAGACGCCCAGAAGTTACCGCTTCAGCATACGATTAAAGCAGACGTAATAGAGGGTGATGTATATACAAATGACTTCAATGAAACCTATGGGATGTTCTACGAGGTGGATGGCAATGCAGCTTCTCAGGCCCAGTTTTACTTAACAGACAGTACAGATCATTTCCTAACCGGCTCTGTCTATTTCGAAAGCCTTCCTAATTTTGATTCCATTGTTCCAGCGGCAGAATATCTTAAAAAGGATATTCGGCATTTAATGGAAAGTTTAAAATGGAATTATTAACAAGTCGTGTTTGTAAAATCTTCAATAAACAGGTTAAAACATTAAGAAAAAGAAATATAATTGTTAAACAAACTTAAAAATTAACAATTATGAAGCAATTTTCTTTGAGTTACTTCAAAGTGATTTTCTTTCTGCTTTGTCCTTCAATACTTCTTTCTCAGGAAGTTCTGCAGGGGAGAACGATTAACGAGGCCACTGGCGAGGTAGTGCCGTTCGTTAACGTGATCGAGAAAGGAACCAGCAATGGTACGACCAGTGATTTTGAAGGTAATTATTCGATCACTGTAGAGTCACTGCCTACAACATTGGTTTTCTCTTATCTAGGTTTTGAAACCCAGGAAATAAGGGTCACTACCAATTCACCGATGACAGTAGAATTTGTTGAATCTGCCGCTGCCTTAGATGAGGTGGTCGTTACAGGTCTGGCAACTTCTGTGAAGCGTTCGAATGCTGCAAATGCTGTGTCTTCACTTTCAGCAGACGAGATCGCAGGTCGAACTCCGCCTCCAACTCTAGATGGTGCTTTATATGGTAAATTTGCCGGAGCAACAGTTAGCGCAAACTCAGGAGCTCCGGGAGGAGGTCTTTCAGTTAAATTAAGAGGTGCTACATCCATCCAGGGTAACACTCAGCCGCTTTATATAATTGATGGTGTGTACATAGATAACTCTTCAATCGCAGCAGGGCTTAATGTGGTGTCTGCCGCAGCCGCTGGAGGAAGTGCTTCTAACCAGGATAACCCTTCTAACAGGATCGCGGATATTAACCCTGAAGATATCGCGAATATTGAAATTCTTAAAGGTGCATCTGCCGCAGCGATCTATGGATCCAGAGCAGCGGCCGGGGTTGTAATCATTACCACTAAAAAGGGTAAGGCCGGGGAGACAAAATTCAGTTTTTCCCAGGCTACGGGATGGACAGAGGTTACAAACCTTCTTGGGTTAAGAGATTATACCGAAGAAAGAGTTCGAGATAGCTTTGGTGATGAAGCGGCTCAAAGTTTTGTAGAGGCTCAACAGGAAAACAGGCTGGTAGACTATGAAAAGGAGATCTTTGGAGAAAAAGGCTTGATAAGTATTACTAACTTCAGCATGAGTGGTGGTACAGAAAAAACGAAATTCTATACGGGTATCACCCACAACGATGAAGATGGAATCGTAAACAATACAGGTTATAAAAAGACTTCTCTTAGATTGAACCTGGATCATAAACCAACAGATTTCATAAAATTAGGTCTTAGTTCCAGTTATACTAACTCTTCAGCGAATAGAGGTTACTTCAATAACGATAATTCAGGAACCTCTATTGGTGTTACCTTAACCGGTACTACGCCATGGTTGGAATTGTTTCCAAATGAGGATGGTATCTATCCAGACAACCCGGCCGGAGCATCTAACCCGCTGCAAACAAGAGATCTTGTTAGAAACAATGAAACAGTGAACAGGTTCATTGTTGGTGGAACTGCTAATATTGACCTTTATAGAGCTGAAAGTTCTAATCTAGAACTTATTCTTCGTGGTGGTCTGGACTTCTATGGTCTTAAGACCAGGGCAATATTCCCGAAAGAGTTACAATTCCAGAAGCCTTCTAATGGAGGTTTGAATGGAGTTGCTGTGCAGGGAGATACTCAAAACAAGAACTATAACCTATCAGCTTTCCTGGTGCATAATTTCTTCACAGGGAATGACCTTAATTTCAGGACACAGGCTGGTTTAACGCGTGAATATTTTGACAGAAACACCCAGTTGATCACGGCAACCGGTTTAGTGGCATCTGAAACTAACGTAGACCAGGCAGCTAATACCGGAGTAGACCAGACCAGATTACTGCAAGAAGATTCAGGGTTCTTTGTACAGGAAGAGGTGAATTTTCAGGATAAATTTATAGCTACGGTTGGTTTAAGAGGGGATAAGTCTTCTAATAATGGAGATGCGAACAAGTTATTCTATTATCCTAAAGCTTCTTTAGCCGTGAATTTAAATGAGTTCGGTTTCTGGAATGAATCCAGCGAATGGGGTCAGTTTAAATTAAGAGCCGCCTATGGTGAGGCCGGGAATTTTCCTCCTTTCGGAGCATTGTTTACTTCATATAATACCTTTTCTACAGATGGATTACTTGGGATTAGCCTTATTGGAGTAAGAGGAGATCGTAATCTGGAATCTGAAAGACAAAAAGAACTTGAATTTGGTACTGATGTTAGTTTCTTCCAGAACCGTTTGAATTTCTCTGCTACTTACTACATTAAAACTATTGAAAACTTAATTCTACAGGCTGCGCTTGAGCCTTCTACAGGGTTTACTACAGAATTCGTAAATGCCGGTGAATTAAGAAACAATGGTATCGAACTTTCTTTAGATGCTGTTCCTGTTGCTACCGAAGATTTCACCTGGAGCCTGGGAATTAATTTTTATAAGAACACTTCAGAAATCACAAGACTGGATGTAGATCCTTTTAATATTGGAGCTTTTGGAGCCACTTTAGGAACCTTCAGGATAGAAGAAGGTGAGAGTGCTACGCAAATCGTGGGAATTGGACCAAATCCAGGACCAAATGGTTTCCAGAAATTTGGAGATTCTGAACCGGATTTCCAGATGGGATTCAATTCAGAGTTGATCTATAAGAATTTTGATCTTTCCTTTGTATGGCAATGGAAAAATGGAGGAGAGAACGTAAACCTTACTACACTGCTTACAGATCTTAACGGGACCAGTCATGATTATGATACTATAGATCTGGATCCTGAGGGAGAGTTAGGAAACGGGCCATACAGGGTAAGCCAGTTAGGAGCTTCTGCCGAAGTATTTGTTGAAGATGCCTCCTACTTGAGATTAAGAGAACTTGGGCTTTATTATAATATCCCAACCAGTGCATATGACGGATTTCTGAATGGAACTATAGATAAGATCAAAGTAGGTTTTTCGGGTAGCAACCTGATCAATATCTTTGATTATAACAGTTATGACCCAGAGGTTTCTAACTTTGGATCTAACGGGATCTTTACAGGGGTAGACGTAACTCCATTTCCTTCTTCGAAGAGATTTCTTTTTCACTTAGCAGTTAATTTTTAATACGTAAATGATGAAAAAAGTTATAAATAAAATATTCATATTCTTTGCGATCATAACCTTAACTCAGGCTTGTGACGTGGAAGAGTTTTCAGATCTGAACAATCCCGAGGTAGACGCGTTTCGCGATAATCTTACCAGGGGTGATTTGCAGGATCTGGTAGGCGGAGTGCTTTATAGTATGAGAGTTCGCCTGGGAACCTATTATGATGATCTTGGTGTTATTGGTCGTGAATTCTGGAGATTTTCCAGTTCAGATCCAAGATTTACCGCCGATCTTCTGGGAAAAGGAGATGCTATTCTTGATAATAACACTTTTTATATCACCAATCCCTGGGCCGCAAGGTACAGAACTGTGAAAAATGGGAACCTGATCCTTGAATTCATTGAGGGGCAGGATCTTTCCGCTCAATTTAGCGATACAGAGATCAGTGCCACACAGGGTTTTATTAAAACCATCAAGGCTTATGAGCTTCTGCTTAATCTTAATCTTACCTATCAGAATGGGATAAGGGTAGATGTGGCAGATCAGAATAACCTTGGACCATTTTTATCTTATTCTGAATCATTAAACGAAATTCGAGCTTTACTGGATGAAGCTGCAACAGACTTGCAAAGTGGAGGAGATGATTTTCCTTTCACGCTTCCATCAGGATTTACAGGGTATTCAACGCCTGATTCATTCCTGGAAGTGAACAGAGCTATTGGAGCCAGGGTTGCTGCTTACCAGGGAGAGTTCTCAAGTGTGCTTACCTATCTTGAAGATTCATTTTTAGATCTTGATGCTTCGTTGGATGAAGGTGTTTATTATACCTTTAGCGCAGACCAGACAGATATTCTGAATCCTATGTTCTTCCCTGTTGAGGCCACAACTGCGGGTGCTAGAATCGTGCAGCCAGATTTTCTGGAAGATGCTGCAGAAGGTGATGATAGGTTAAGTAAAGTAGCTCAAAGAAGTGAGCCGCTCACATTTGATTTCCTTACTGGTGATCATGCGGTTTTCCGTTATAAGTCGAATACAGATGCAATTCCGATCATAAGAAATGAGGAGTTGATCCTCTTGTATGCTGAAGCCAATATCTATTCAAATCCATCTGAAGCCGTGAATGCTTTAAATATAATTCGTCAATCTGCGGGACTTGATCCTTATGGTGGAGCGAATTCTGAAGCTGCTCTCATAGATGAGATGTTGACCCAGAGACGCTATTCTTTATATGCAGAAGGGCATAGGTGGATAGATATGAGAAGGTATGATAGATTGGATGAGCTGCCTATAGACAGGGAAGGAGATGATGTTTTTGTACAGTTTCCTATACCTCTAACAGAGAATCAATAGGTTAAATTTTTTAAAAACTAATAAAAATCCATTCCGATCTAATTGGGATGGATTTTTTCATTCTGGAAGTGACTTAAAATTTATCTTCGCAATCGTAAATTAAAATCTTCTGGCATTGAAAAACCTGAAATGGATATATCTGATCATACTTTCCGTAGTTTGGGGAAGTTCTTTTATCCTAATTAAAAAAGCACTCATTGGATTAACTGCTATGCAGGTAGGTTCTTTCAGGATCATTTTCGCCGCCTTGTTTTTGATCCTGGTGGGATTTAAAAGTATCAGTCGGCTTAGTTTAAGACAATGGAAATGGATCATCCTCTCTGGTTTCCTGGGATCATTTTTCCCGGTATATCTTTTTGCTTATGCAGAAACAGAAATAGACAGCGCAATAGCGTCTATTTTAAATGCTACCACACCTTTGCTTACCCTTATCTTCGGGGCCTTATTCTTTCGGTCTGTATTTAGTCAGAATAAGATCACAGGAGTTATTGTAGGGCTTTTAGGTACTGCAGGTTTGATTTTAAGTGGAGCGAGTATTAATCCAGACCAGAATTATATGTATTCTCTGTTGGTAATTATGGCAGCAGGTTGTTATGCGATGAATGTAAATATTCTAAAAACCCGTATGAGCGATATTACTCCTTTGGGAATTGCGGCTGGTAATTTCTCTGTACTGCTTATTCCGGCGCTTATTTTGCTCTATACTACTGGGTTCTTTGAGCTTCAGGCATACACAACTAAGATAGAATTATCTATCATCTACGTGGCGATATTAGGTATTATTGGTACCGGTGTTGCAATGATCATCTTCAATAAACTGGTGCAGATCTCAGATCCGGTCTTTACTACTTCTGTAACCTATACGATTCCCGTAGTAGCCCTAGGATGGGGAATACTGGACGGAGAAGTTTTTAGCTTCTGGCAACTAGTCTCTGCTTTAGTAATTCTGATCGGGGTTTTTATAGTGAACCGTTCAAAAGATATAATTTCCAGGTTTAGAAAACAGGCGACATAAAAAAAAGCCCCGATCAACGGGGCTTTTCTATTTATAGGTTCAGAAGAATTATTCAGTTGCGAAATCCTCTTCAGAAACACCTTCGTTCACAAGAATCTCAGAAACCTTGAATTCAAATGACTGTGGTCCCATACTTTGAGAGATCATAAAAGGAAATTTAACTCCTTCAACTTCTCTATAGTCACTGTAACCGGTTGGGATAGTCATGGTTTGACCTGCCTGGCTAACTGTTTTTACAGATTGTAATTTCAATCCTGATTCTACAGAGTAAAAGTTCTTATTGCTTTCATCCATAGCTACCACATAAGCATCCTCACCATTTACTTTTTCAATTCCTGTAACCTTAGCGTCGCCAACAGTTAATTCAGGGAATGGATTAGCATCTGCTTTAGCTGCTTCGATCTGCTCCTCATTATAAGGCATTTTTTGTCCCTGAGCCATTACAAATCCTGCTTCACCGTCGAACACCTGCTGGTTCATTACATTACCGCCCATAGAGATAGACTGGTTCATTTTACCATCTGTTGTTCTTTTCATTTCAAGATCAAGTTTCATTCCCTGGATCTCGGCCTGAGCAAGCATCACTACGCTTTCAACATTATTGACTGCGTCTACACCACCAATGGCATCTATGTACTTAGAAAAAACAGATTCTGCGGTTACTGAAGCATCCACTTTTTTCTCTTCTGCTTTCTCTACTTCCTCACCAAGTTTGTTGTAGTATTTTACCGGGATGGTTTCTCCCTGGAATTTTACGTTTTCAAGGTTAGGAAGAATTTCTGAAGCTTTACCTGCTACCACAATTCTCATATTATCTGTTTGATAATATTTGTTGGTAACACGTTTAATATCTTCAGCGGTAACTGCATTGATCTTTTCAAGGAAAGTCTCATAAAAATCTTCTGAAAGATCATTGGTCTTTACATTTAAGGCATAATTAGAAATAGTAGAAGGATTTTCTAATTTCAGAACAAAATCACCTGCAAATTTGCTCTTGGCATTTTCCAGTATCTCTGCATCTACAAACTCAGTTTTTATCCTGTTTATCTCTTTCAAAGACTCCACGATCGCGCTATCTGTAACAGCATTTCTTACACTTGCCTGAGCTACAAATCTGGAAGCGTATTTATCTGCTCCTGTGCTTGTTCTGGCTCCGTAAGTATAACCTTTGTCTTCTCTTAGGTTCATGTTAAGGTAACTTCCAAAGCTTCCTCCCAGGATCTGGTTTGCTACAAGAACCGGGAAGTAATCATCATCAGACATTTTAAGGTCTATGGTATTCTGGATTCTCAACTCACTCTGTACCGCATTAGGCATGTCGATCAAATTGATCTGAGTTTCATCTACATTGGTTACCTCAGGTAGTTCCTTAGTTACAGGAGCACCTTTAGCCCAGCTTCCGAAATTCTTTTCAGCTAACTTTTTAACTTCCGAAGTCTTTACGTCACCAACAACTACAAGATAAGCATTTGCTGGCTTGAAGTAATTGTTATAGAATTTCTGAACATCTTCCAGAGTAACTTTTTCAGTATTTTCTACTGTGGCAAATTCACCATAAGGATGGTTGGCACCATATGCAAGAGCAGCGCTAACACGGCTTGCGATAGATCCCACATCTTTGTTGATAGATTTAAGACCTTCGATCTGCTTTGTTTTTTCAGCTTCGAATTCCTCCTGGGTGAATTTAGGCTTAAGAGCACCTTCAGCCATTAGTTCCATTACACGAGGAAAAAATTTGGATAATGAGCTTGCATAAACGCTTTCTGACCCAAAGTTGATATTCGCTCCAAGAAAATCTATCTCTTCGTTGTATTCATCTTTAGAGATGTTCTGTGTTCCAGTTCCAAGTAAAGAAGAAACAAGAGCAGAAGTAGCTGGTTTATCTTCGGCATGCGGAACATTGTCAATGATAAGTGATGCAGAAACTCTAGGTAATTTGTGGTTCTCCACAACCAGAACTTTTAAACCATTGTTCAGGGTAAATTCATCTGGCTTCCCCAGATTGATCTTTGGTGCAGGTCCTGGTTCGGGTTGTTTAGACCGGTCTACCTGTGCAAATGACGCTGTGGTCAGGAAACAGGCAATAAATAATGTAAGTATGTTAAATTTCATTCTATTAATTTTTTAGTTTATTCCTTAGCGCTTTCAGGTAGATAGTCTAATTCCAGTCTTTGGTCTTCCTGTAAATATTCATTCGCGACTCTTTTAATATCTTCTCTGGTAATATCTCTATAGATTTCGATCTCTTCGTTGATTAGATCTGTATCTCCATATAATACACTATAGGTGGCAAGAGAAGAAGCGATTCCCTGAATGCTACTGTTGGAATTCACAAAACGATTCTCAAATTTATTCTGAAGTTTCTGATATTCTTTTTCAGAAATAAGCTCATTCTGAAGTTTGTCTATCTCTTCGTCCATAGATTTTGCAAGAGTGTCTAATGGAGTTTCGCCAAGCGCAAGAGCACCCATTACGTAAGTTCCATAATCTTCCTGGTTTCTTGGGAAGGCTAACACCTGTAAAGCAGTCTTTTCTTCATCTACCATTTTCCTGTACATTCTTGAGCTCTTACCATCTGTAAGTATAGAAGAGATCATATCCAGAACATAAGCATCTTTTGCTTTCATTGAAGGAGTTCTGTAAACAAATAGTTTTGCCGGAATTTGAATATTGCTGTCATATTCTGTTGCCGTGATCGTTTCGGTGATCGGCTCTTCTTCAATATCAACTCTTTCAACTTCTGGTCCCGCAGGGATCTCACTGAAGTAATCCTCGATCAATTTCCTGGTTTCTTTTTCGTCGATGTCTCCGGCAACTACTAAGGTAGCATTACTTGCACCATAATATTTCTTAAAGAAAGATTTGAATTCTTCCAGTTCTGCGGCATCAAGATCCTCCATGGTTCCAATTACAGAATTTTTATAAGGATGCTTATCGAATACATATTTATTGATCCCGGTAGCGTAGATGATCTTTCCGTAAGGAGCATTGTCTATTCTTGAACGCTTTTCTTCTTTTACAACTTCATTCTGGGTTTCAACTCCAATTTCGTTAATCACCGGGTGAAGCATTCTTTCAGATTCCATCCAAAGTCCCAGTTCAAGGTTGTTAGAAGGGAAAGTTTCGTAATAATAAGTACGGTCTTGTGTGGTATTGGCATTATTGCTGCCACCATTGGCGGCTACGATATCAAACCATTTACCACGTTCAATATTTTCAGTTCCCTCGAACAAAAGATGCTCAAAGAAATGGGCGAATCCAGATCTTCCTTCTTCTTCGTCTTTTGCGCCCACATGATACATAACCCCAACGGTTACTACAGGAGCAGTATTATCCTGATGTAATATAACATCCAGGCCATTTTCTAATTCATACTCAGTGAATTCTACCTCCTGAGCAATTCCTGCTACTCCAACAAAGAGGAAGCAGAATAACAGTTTTAATTTGTTAATCATTTTTAAATAGGTTTTTCAGTTACCTATATTGGTAACGTTTAAGGCTAAAAGTTACAGAAACGGATGTTAAATAGCTGATTTGTGCGAAATGTGTTAAAATTAACATGCTATTAAGGCAAAAACCGTTACATTTTTTGGAAATTTACTAGGAAAAATTTCTAAATGCTATGGATAAATTCAGTATTCCAATTAAATATGGAGTGGCGATTGCTGCAGGACTTATTGCTTATTTTTTAATTCTTTCTCTATTTGGGGCACATGTTAATCCAATTTACAGTTTATTTAACGGGGTGATCATGGCATATGGGATGTATGAGGCAATAAAGCATTATCGCCTGCACAAGGGGAATAAATTTAAATATCAGAAAGGCTTTATGGCCTGTCTACTTACAGGCTTTAATGCCACTATAATTTTCACGATCTTTTTTGCGCTTTATGCTACAGAGTTTAATCCAGGTTTTCTGGATGATCTTATCACGGTCTGGATCACAGATTACAACACTAGTATAGGAATCGTTCTTTTTGTAGTAGCAATTATGGGATTTGCGACCAGCCTTGTACTTACGCTGGCTTATATGCAATTGTTCAAGAAATCCTGGAATACCAAAGAAGCCAATAAACACACTATCTAAACGATCTGAAAAAACAAAAAACCTTTGTCAATTAATTAATTAGGATTATATTTGCACCCGCTTGCGTGAAAACGTAAGTTAAATTTTATGTATTTAAATAATTAATTATACGCTATGTACGCAATTGTAGAGATAGCAGGGCAGCAATTTAAAGTTGCAAAAGACCAGAAGGTTTATGTAAACCGTCTAGCAGGAGAAGAAGGAGACAAAGTTTCTTTTGATAAAGTTCTTCTTACTGCAGATGGAGATAACGTAACCGTTGGCGCCCCGGCTATAGATGGAGCTCTTGTTGGAGCCAAGATCAACCGTCACCTGAAAGGTGATAAAGTTATCGTTTTCAAAAAGAAAAGACGTAAAGGTTACCGTGTAAAGAACGGTCACAGACAAGCCTTAACCGAGATTCTTATTGAAGGTATAGACCTTAAAGGTGGAAAGAAAGCTACTTCTGCCAAGAAAGAAGATCCTAAAAAAGAAGAATCTAAGAAGGAATCTAAATCTGATAAAAAATCAGAAGACCTTAGCCAGCATACAGTTGTAGAGCTTAGAGAAATGGCTAAAGAAAAAGGTGTTGAAGGATACTCTTCTATGAAGAAAGCAGAATTAATTGCTGCATTAAGCTAAATTTAAACTACTAAAAACGAAATAAAATGGCACACAAAAAAGGAGTTGGTAGTTCCAAGAACGGTAGAGAATCAGAATCGAAACGCTTAGGTGTGAAGATCTTTGGTGGTCAGGCTGCCGTTGCAGGAAATATTATCGTAAGACAAAGAGGTACTGCTCATCGTCCAGGTGACAATGTGTATGCAGGGAAAGACCATACTTTACATGCCAAAATAGACGGTATTGTAAAATTCACTAAAAAGAAAGATGATAAATCTTATGTTTCTATTGAGCCTTTCGAAGCTTAATTAAAACAGCATCTTATATAAGAGCCCTTTCTTCGGAAAGGGTTTTTTTTATGTCGCATTCTAAAAATGTTTAATTATATTGTATAAAAATTAAACAAAATGAAAATAGCAGAAGAATTTGAATTTGACGAAAGGCAGATAGACAGGATCATTGCCATGGCCTGGGAAGATAGAACCACCTTCGAGGCTATAGAATATCAGTTTGGACTTTCTGAAAAACAAGTCATAAAATTTATGCGTGAGCAGATGCATCCTCGTAACTGGCGAAAATGGAGAGCCAGAGTTCAGGGGAGAAGCACTAAGCATGAGAAATTAAGAAGTGATGAGGTAAAAAGATTTAAAAGTGATGCACAGCGCGCCATCACAGGCAACAGAATCTCTAAAAAGAAGTATTAAAAGAAAATCCCCGCGTTTAAGCGAGGATTTTCAGAAAAACCAAACAAAAAGGGAAAATCAATTTAATGTAAATCTACTTATTAAATTAACCTCCTTACCTTTATAAGAGTACTGGTAGAGTATATTGTCCCCAACCATGAGCAGTTTATCCTCCAGGGGGATGACATCATAGGTGTTAATGTTACTGAATTGATCAACCTGTTCAAGATTGGGGGTGTTTTTAATATCAAAAACCTTTAGGCCTGCATCTCCATCACATACAAATAACCAGTCATCTTTGATCCCAAGACCATAAGGGTTATACATTTCATAAGTATTTACGATAGCCGGATTTTGCTTATCTGAAATATCCACGATATCCAGCTGATTGAAATTTTGCTCACATTCATTTGCTCCTCTAATGGTCACATAGGCAAAATTATCTTTAACTACTACAGGATCACAGCCCAACACGTGTTGCAAAAATGAAACATGTTGAGGTGAAGCGGGATCCTCGATGCTGTAAATGAACATTCCCGTAGCGCTTCCCAGGTATAGGTGATCCTCATAATTAAATATGGTCTCAATTTGCCATCCCGCATATTCAGAGCTAATTCTATTTGGGTTGGCCGCGCTTGAAATATCAAAAACAGATAATGAATTTTGATCGGCTACATAGAGAAAATTATCTTTAATACTGAACCTTGCCATACTACCACCCGTCCCACTATTGCCACCATCACTTGCAAAAAAATTCGACCCTTCAAATGTTCCGAAGCCAATGTTCGTTTCTTCTATCCTTCTTTTTTCCATCAGGTATCCAATAATTACCTCCTGCTCTGTATTGAAATTTTCAAAATCAACATATCTGGCACCTTCCGGAACGGTTTGTATATAAGCTGGAAATACGTCTTTGATCCGGGCAGTTTCCTGGATGTTATTAACATCGCTGATATTGAATACTACCAGATCCATCCCGCTATCAGCATATAGTTTGGAATCCTTGATGGCTATATCCATATTACGGGGGATCTTAAGAAATTTGATTTTAACTGGATTGTAGGGATCGGTGTTGTCGATGATGTGAACACCTTCGTTTTTGTCATTGATGAAAATATAGTCGTTCCAGGAATATATTTTGCCTGATTCTTTGATGGTTCTTGGTTCCTCGATCTTTACAGATGCCCGGAAATCTGCAATACTCTGCGTGATAGGTACTGCTACAGAAACAAGGTCCTCTTGCGGTTCCTCACTGCAGGAAGTGAACATGAAGAACATTAAAAGAAATGGAAGTGATAATATTCTTTTCATTTTTAAATCAGTTGGTTATCCAATAGATGCGGGGATATTCAAAAGGTTGCGTTTATATTTATTAAATTTTTTTCTGTCACTTTGTCAGAACTGTGTTTAGTCCTATCTTTGCGATTCTAAAAACCGACAGGTTATTAAAGATTTATGGAGAAGACAATAGACGAAAAAAAGCAGGGAAACTCTTTGGTAATGGAGCCTAAGGCAGAGAATAGCCGTAAACTTTTTATTGAAAGTTATGGCTGTGCAATGAACTTTAGCGACAGTGAGATCGTAGCTTCAATTTTATCTAAAGAAGGTTTTAATACAACCCAGAACCTCGAAGAAGCAGATCTTGTGTTGGTAAATACCTGTTCTATTAGAGAAAAAGCAGAACAAACGGTACGTAAACGTTTAGAAAAATATAATGCCGTAAAAAGGATCAACCCGGGAATGAAAGTGGGAGTTCTTGGCTGTATGGCAGAGCGTCTTAAAAGTAAATTCCTTGATGAGGAAAAAATAGTGGACCTGGTGGTTGGTCCAGATGCCTACAAGGATCTTCCTAATCTAATTAATGAGGTTGAAGCTGGTAGAGATGCTATTAACGTGATCCTTAGTAAAGAAGAGACCTATGGTGATATTTCTCCGGTGAGACTTCAAACTAATGGAGTTTCGGCATTCGTATCTATTACTCGTGGTTGCGACAATATGTGTACTTTTTGCGTGGTTCCATTCACCCGCGGTAGAGAAAGGAGTCGTGACCCTCAAAGTATTGTGGAAGAGGTGAATGACCTGGCAGCAAAAGGATACAAGGAAATTACCCTTTTGGGTCAGAATGTGGATTCTTACCTATGGTATGGTGGCGGATTGAAAAAGGATTTCAAGAATGCTACCGAAATTCAAAAAGCTACGGCGACCAATTTTGCCGGACTTCTGAAACTTGTTGCTGAAGCTCAGCCAAAAATGAGGATCCGTTTTTCTACTTCTAATCCTCAGGATATGACCCTGGACGTGATAGAAGCTATGGCCGAATACCGGAATATTTGTAATTATATTCATTTGCCAGTACAAAGTGGAAGCGACAGGATCCTTAAGAAGATGAATCGTTTGCATACTCGCGAAGAATATTTTACGCTTATAGATAGTATCAAAAGAATGATCCCTGGTTGTGGAATCTCTCATGACCTTATTACCGGGTTCCCAACAGAAACTGAAGAAGATCATCAGGACACGCTTTCTTTAATGGAATATGTTCAATATGATTTTGGATATATGTTCGCTTATTCTGAAAGACCGGGAACCATGGCCGAGCGTAAATTCGAAGATGATGTGCCTCATGAAGTCAAGAAGAGAAGGTTGCAGGAGATCGTAGACCTTCAGCAAAAACATAGCAAACTAAGGACCGAAAGATTTTTAGGTCAGACTGTAGAAGTTTTGATCGAAAAGGAATCGAAAAAATCTTCAGCTCACTGGAGCGGAAGAAATTCTCAGAATACGGTAGTGGTTTTTGAAAAAGAGAATTATAAGGTTGGTGATTTCGTTAATGTGAAGATTAATGATTGCACCAGTGCTACTCTAATTGGAGAGCCGGTAGGATATAGTGATAATAACTAAAAAATATCCTGAATTTTTCAGGATCTAAGATATATGGAGTCAGTTCAGGCAATTAAACAGCGTTTTGGAATAATAGGAGACGACCCTAAACTTAATCGTGCTGTGGAAAAAGCGATCCAGGTTGCACCTACAGATATTTCTGTATTGGTAACAGGGGAAAGCGGTGTAGGTAAAGAAAGTATTCCCAAGATCATACATGCCCTTTCTCATAGAAAGCATGGTAAATATATCGCTGTTAACTGTGGAGCTATTCCTGAAGGAACCATAGATAGTGAACTTTTTGGTCATGAGAAAGGTGCCTTTACAGGTGCTACTCAAACCAGGAATGGTTATTTTGAGGTAGCCGATGGTGGAACCATCTTTCTGGATGAGGTTGGAGAATTACCATTGCCAACTCAGGTTAGATTGTTGCGGGTTCTTGAAAATGGCGAATTTATTAAGGTAGGTTCTTCTAAAGTTCAAAAGACCAATGTGAGGATCGTTGCGGCTACCAATATCAATATGTTCGAATCTATTAAAAAGGAGAAATTCCGTGAGGATCTTTATTATAGATTGAGCACTGTTGAAATTAATTTACCACCGCTACGCGAACGTAAAGATGATATTCATTTATTATTCAGAAAATTCGCTTCAGATTTCGGGTTGAAATATAAAATGCCTACCATCAAATTAGAAGATGAAGCGGTAAAATTATTACTGAAATACAGATGGGGAGGGAATATCCGTCAACTTCGGAATATAGCCGAGCAAATTTCTGTACTTGAGCAAAACAGGATAATTACCGCAGAAGATCTTCGGCATTATCTTCCTGATGTTGGTAGCAATTTGCCAGCGGTTATTTCAGAGAAGAAGCAGGAAGGTGATTTCAGCAATGAAAGAGAGATACTTTATAAAGTCCTTTTTGATATGAAAAGCGACCTGAACGATCTTAAAAAGCTGACTTTAAAATTAATGCAGGAAGGTGATAGTAAGCAGGTGCAGGATGATAATGAAGGCTTGATCCAGAAGATTTACGGGAATAGTGGAGACGATATCGATGAGGCAGATATTGATGACGATGAATTGAATGTTCTTCAGATCCCTCAAAAAAATAATTCAGCTTCAAATCAGGAAGAAAAGGATAAATATTATTTTGCTGAAGAAATAGAGGAGGAAGAAACTCTCTCTCTACAGGATAAGGAACTGGAGCTTATCAAGAAATCTTTAGAGCGCCATAGTGGGAAACGCAAGGCTGCTGCGGAAGAACTTGGAATTAGCGAACGTACCCTTTATCGCAAGATCAAACAATATAATTTATAGTTTTAAGCCTGGGATAAGAGATTTTAGTTAACTCATTGAACGGCTTATTACTTATTACCTATTTATGAAAAGAACGCTTTTAGTTTTTTGCTCAATTTTAATGTTCACTTTCCAGTCCTGCGGGATCTACTCTTTCACCGGGGCAGATACCGGGGAAGCAGAATCGTTTCAGGTAAACTTCTTTCAGAACAATGCAGATCTTGTAGAACCGGGAATAGACAGGGCTTTTACGATCTCACTTCAGGATCTAATTCTTAACCAGACCAGTCTGAACCTCACAAATACAAATGGCGACCTTATATTTGAAGGGGAGATCACCGAGTACTATATTTCACCAATGTCTGCTACCGCTGAGAATACTGCTGCACAGAACAGGTTGACTATTTCGGTGAACGTGAGATATTATAATACCCTGGAACCGGAAAAGGATTTTGAAAGAAGATTCTCTTTCTATTTTGATTATCCCGCGCAAACACAATTGGTAGGGGCAAACCTTGAAACGGCACTGGACGAGATCTATACACGATTAACTCAGGATATTTTCAATGCGGCATTAACCGACTGGTAATGGATGTAAAAACGCTTACATATCTTTTAGAGAATCCCGGGGAGATCACTTCAGAGCAAACCCGCGAGATAGAAAAGGAGCTTGCGAAGGCTCCATATTTCCAGGCGTTACGAGCGATAAGGCTAAAAGGTCTAAAGGAACACCAGGAATTTAGTTATAACGATGCCCTAAAAAAAACTGCGGCCTACACTACAGATCGAAGCATACTTTTTGAATTTATTACTTCTGTAGAATTCAACCAGAACCAGATCGCGAAACAGATCAGGGAGCAGGAAGAAAGATTAAAGCAGATCACTGTCTATGAACCCGAAGAAGTTCATGGAAAACGCAGTATCGATATTAATGAGGCCATTAAAATGAAGCAGTCTGAATCTGAATTGGTGATGGATCCTGCTTTATTTGAAAGACCTGTGAAGCCTGAAGTTGAAGAGCATCCTGAAGAAGAACCGGTTAAGGAAAGTTCCGAAGAAAAACTCGGCATTGGAAAACCATTGGAATTCGATGGAAAAGAGTCGCATTCTTTTTCAGAATGGTTAAAGCTTACCAAAGCTCAGCCAATTGAAAGAGAAGAAAATAAGAAAGAAGAAGAGACTGATGAAACTCGCCTGCGTAAATTTGAGCTTATCGAGGAATTTATTTCTAAGAATCCTAAGATCAAACCAGGAAAAACAGCTAATAAAGTTAATCTGGCCGAACAAAGTACAACCGCTCCAGAATCGTTGATGACAGAGACTTTAGCCAAGGTTTACCTGGAACAAAAAAACTATAAAAAAGCCATACAGGCATATAAAATATTAATTTTGAAAAATCCCGAAAAAAGTGGTTTCTTTGCAGACCAAATTCGGGCAATCGAGAAATTACAAGACACTAATAACGAATAAGAATGAGTACATTCACTATTTTTTTAGCTTTAATAATTATCGTAGCATTTTTGCTGGTAGTTGTGATCATGGTACAGAATCCTAAAGGGGGAGGGCTTTCTTCATCTTTTGGAGGCGGAGGCCAGCAATTGGGAGGTGTTAAGAAAACCACAGATTTTCTTGATAAAAGTACCTGGACACTTGCTACATTATTATTGGTATTGATCCTGCTTTCTAACGTAACTATTATGGATACTCCTGCAGATGCTGCAAGTGGAGTATTTGAAAGCGATGAACCTGTAAATACAGAAGTTCCTGCAACTCAGGTTCCGGCGCAACAACCGGCACAAACTGACAGCGCGCAGTAAATTTCACATAATATTCTAATTTGAAAATGCCAGCTTATGACAAGCTGGCATTTTTTATTTGGTATTGGCAGGAATCAGCTAGTGGCATAATTTTAGAAATATCCCTTACCACAATTAAAAAATTAATTAACCTATAATAAAATTTTTAAAAAATGGGACTAAACATTAAACCACTTTCAGACAGGGTTGTTATTGAACCTGTTGCTGCAGAAAACAAAACTGCATCTGGTATTATTATTCCTGAAACTGCCAAGGAAAAACCTCAAAAAGGAAAGGTAGTAGCTGTTGGAGCCGGAACCAAGGATCATAAGATGACCGTTAAAGAAGGTGATATGGTGTTGTATGGTAAATATGCCGGTACAGAGCTTAAGCTTGAAGGTACAGACTATTTGATCATGCGCGAGGACGATATACTTGCAATAGTATAACCTAACTTCAATATTTTTCCTGCTTCCGCAGGAGATCAAATCAGGAAACAATTAATTAACCACATTTTTTCAGGGTTATTGAAACTCTAGAAAATTAAAATTTATAAAAATGGCAAAAGATATAAAATTTGACATCCAGGCCCGTAACGGGATCAAACGTGGAGTAGACGCATTAGCCAATGCGGTTAAGGTAACTTTGGGACCTAAAGGTCGTAATGTTATTATCAGTAAATCATTTGGTGCGCCAACTGTAACAAAAGATGGTGTTACTGTAGCAAAAGAAATCGAACTTGAAGATGCTCTAGAGAATATGGGAGCTCAGATGGTGAAAGAAGTTGCTTCAAAAACCAATGATCTTGCCGGTGATGGTACTACTACCGCTACCGTTCTTGCTCAGGCTATCGTAAAAGAAGGTCTTAAGAACGTAGCAGCCGGTGCAAACCCAATGGATCTTAAAAGAGGGATCGATAAAGCTGTAGAAGCTCTTACTGCAGATCTTGCTAAGCAAACTAAAGAAGTAGGTGACTCTTCAGAAAAGATCAAGCAGGTGGCGTCTATTAGTGCAAATAATGATGACAAGATAGGTGATCTTATTGCTCAGGCTTTTGATAAAGTTGGTAAAGAAGGAGTGATCACTGTTGAAGAGGCTAAAGGAACTGAAACTCACGTAGACGTGGTTGAAGGTATGCAATTTGACAGAGGATACCTTTCTCCTTACTTCGTGACCAATTCAGAAAAAATGACTGCAGATCTTGAAGATCCATACATCCTTCTTTTTGATAAGAAGATATCTTCAATGAAAGACCTGCTTCCTGTACTTGAGCCAGTTGCTCAATCTGGAAAACCATTATTGATCATCGCTGAAGATGTAGACGGAGAAGCTCTTGCTACTCTTGTAGTGAACAAACTACGTGGATCTTTAAAAATCGCTGCAGTTAAGGCTCCAGGATTTGGTGATCGTAGAAAAGCAATGTTAGAAGACATCGCTATCTTAACCGGAGGTACTGTAATTTCTGAAGAAAGAGGATTTACTTTAGAGAATGCAACTATCGATATGTTAGGTACTGCAGAGAAAGTAGCTATCGATAAAGATAATACTACGATCGTAAACGGTGCTGGTAACAATAATGATATTGAAAACAGAGTAAACCAGATCAAAGCTCAGATCGAGTCTACTACTTCAGATTATGACAGAGAGAAGCTTCAGGAGCGTCTGGCAAAATTAGCCGGTGGTGTTGCCGTACTTTACGTAGGTGCAGCTTCAGAAGTTGAAATGAAAGAGAAGAAAGACCGTGTAGATGATGCCCTTCACGCAACCAGAGCGGCTGTAGAAGAAGGAATCGTTGCAGGTGGTGGTGTTGCTTTAGTTAGAGCCCAGGCTGTACTAAGCAAGATCAAAACTGAAAATGCAGATGAGGCTACCGGAGTTCAGATAGTTTCAAGAGCTATCGAATCTCCTCTAAGAACTATTGTAGAGAATGCTGGTGGTGAAGGATCTGTAGTGATCAATAAGGTACTTGAGGGTAAGAAGGACTTTGGATATGATGCTAAGACCGATACATATGTAGATATGATGAAGGCTGGTATTATAGATCCTAAGAAAGTAACCAGAGTAGCGCTTGAAAATGCTGCTTCTGTTGCCGGAATGATCCTTACTACTGAATGTGCATTGATCGATCTTCCAGAAGATAATGCCGGTGGTGGAATGCCACAAGGTATGGGAGGCGGAATGCCAGGAATGATGTAATCATCAAATCCATTTATAAAACTAAACCCGACTTTCCAGTCGGGTTTTTTTATACCTCGAAAGTTTTACTTACCGGTAAGTCTCTTACTCTCTTTCTTGTAACATTATAAATTGCATTCACAATAGCGGCTGCAGTAGCTCCCTGTGCAGCTTCGCCCGCCCCTAATGGCGGTTCGTAGGGCCGGTCAATGATCTGCACTTCTATTTGAGGAATATCTGCTATGCGGAAAATAGGATAAGTCTCCCAGTCCAGGCTTGTCACATGAGTCTTGTCAAATTTTACTTCTTCCAGCATTGTCCAACTGGCCGACTGTATCATGCCTCCTTCTGTTTGATTTCTCAGCCCGTCTGGATTAATAACTTCTCCAGAATCTATTACTCCCCACATTTTTTTAATGCTGATTTTACTACTCTCGTACCTAACTTTCGCTGCCACTCCAAAATAGGAGTCGGTGTTTTTATAGCGAGAAAAGGCATATCCTATTCCATCATTTTGTTGAAGGCTGAGGTCAGAGGTCATTTGCTTTAATTTATTAAGAATATCAATTGCGCGGGAATCGGAAAGGTGATCAAGACGAAATTGAAGAGGATCTTTTTCTGCCTTTTCTGCCAGCTCATCCATAAAACTTTCTATAGCAAAAATATTCGCATAGGCTCCTAAACCCCTTAAAGCAGAAACCCTAAGTGGTCCCTTGAAAAAATTTGCTTTAATATTTCTATTCTCTATAGAATAGTAAGGCTGAGCATTCCTGTAAGCCCCTCCAAGATAACCTTGAGTTGGAGAAGGGTTATTTTCTCCATAATAAGAAGCGGGAAGCAGGTTAACCTTATTGCCTCCTGGCCGCGTACTGTGAGTGTCAGACCATAGCTCGTAATTCCAGTTTTTAATTTTCCCACGATCATCTAAACTGGCTTCCAGATCCATGATCATAGCCGAGCCATAAGGCTCCCAGCTATGCTCGTCTGCCCGTGACCATTGAAGACGAATATGTTTTCCGGGATATTTTGTTGCAAGCAGAGCTGCTTCTGCAGCTACATCATCGGCGCCGTTATGACCATAGCAGCCGGAACCCGGAACCCCGGTTATTTGCATCTGGTCTTCGTTAAGATCTAAAAGATCTGCCAGGGTTTCCTGTAATGGATAAACACCCTGACTATGAGTCCAGACCTGAAGTTTATCTCTATTAAAAAAAGCAACTGCGCAGGAGGGCCCAATAGACCCATGCATTACGTAGGGTTTGGAATAAGAAGCTTTTAAAGAATTATTCCCAAAACTGAAATTCCCGGTATTTTCAACAGTTTCAGAGTTTGAACTTATTGCTTTTAAGTGATCTTTCCAGGACTCTGTTTGGTTTAGTTCTGCAGAAATTTTCCATTCACAATCCTTTTCCAGCAGTTCTTTCGCTTTCTGAGCCTGATATTCATCTTGCGCCAGGACCCCTATAAAATTGTTTATTCGGATCACTTTTATTACCGAAGGCAACTTTTTTGCATTATCAGGATTAAATTCTTCCAGAACTGCCTGGTAAGCGGGAGGTCTGGCTATCCGAGCATGGACCATTCCTGGAAACCTAAGATCCTGAACATACACAGGTTCAGCTTTAAGCATTTTTAGAATATCCTTTCTGGGAACGGGAGATCCCACAAGCTGATGTTCAGATTTAGGTTTTAATATTACCTCATTTGGAACATTTTCTTCGATTTGCTCACCATTAAGGATTTCCTGGAAAGAGTAAAGTTTCTGGTTTTCCTTATTCAGGATTTTTCCATTTTGAATTTTAAATGAAGATTTTGGAATATCATATTTCGTAGCTGCTTTTTCCAAAAGGATATTTGAGGCGGCCGCGGCTGCCTTTCTTACATTCATTGCACTTTGTACAATAGAGCGGCTGCCTGCCGTATAGCCTTCGTTAGGTGTTACTTTGGTTTCTGCAAGATGCACTTCAACAAGATCTATATTCATGTTAAGTTCCTCTGCGGCTACTTGTGCTATGGCTATCCGTATACCCTGGCCTAATTCCATTTTTCCGGTAAAGATCTTTACCTTCCCGTCTTCCAGGACCTGCAGCCAGTCATTTATTCCGTAACTCTGCAGTGAATATTCAGATGAACAGCCACCTTCAGAAGAAAGAAGGCTTTGTGGCAACATACTGAAACCAATAGCCACATAACCGGTATTCTTAATAAATGTTCTACGCGTGATCTTGTTCATCTCTTATTTTCTTGAAGCGGCTTTTTCAACAGCTTTTATGAACCTGCTGTAAGTTCCACAACGGCAAAGAACCCTTTTTAGACCTTCATTTATTGCCGCTCTGTCTGGATTTGGATTTTCATTTAGAAGGGAAAACGACGAAATTAGTATACCATTTAAACAATAGCCGCATTGAGCAGCCTGTTCTTCAGCAAAAGCCTCCTGAACCGGATGTAATTTATTATCATCTTGAAGATCTTTCAATGTCCTTATTGCTACATTCTGAACATCCCTTACCGGGATCTTACAACTTGGATAGGCCTTGCCATCCAGCAATACCAAACAGGCACCACATTGCTCATATCCACATCCATATTTAGGCCCATTTAATTCCATTTGATTCCGAAGGACATATAGCAGAGGTGTTTCCGGATCAATTTCCAGATCATAAGTTACAGAATTTACCTTAAGGCTGATTTTTTCCATCCAGATTGCAATTAGAAGATTGGTAAATCCTAATATAACGAAAATATAAGTATCTGGCGTTGAGTGTTTTTTACGAAATATTTAAAAGCGGCAGTAGGGAATTGACCTAAGTGATACCTGAGGTTAAGGATTTTTCATAAAATCGAAGCCTCCTTTACGCAGGTTGATCCCATATTCCAGGTAGGCTTTCATGCAGGCCAGAAAGTTTGCCCATCCTCCGGAATTTCGACCAAACCATTGCAGGCCTTCTTTATTATTTTCCATTTTTCCTTCAATGATCTTTACCAGGGTCTGGCTTGTCGTGATAGATTCAAGTTGGATCTGTACTGAAAGAGTTTTGCCGGGAGCGCCTTCCCAATCAAATTCTATAAGTTCTGGTTTATTGACCTGTTTCACCTTCACAGGAAACCTCATATCGAATTCTGGAAATTTCCATTGTACGGTCTTATCAGCTTCTAGAGGACCACTACTTTCAGATATGAAGTAATTGGACATTTTCTCAGGATCTACGATAGCTTCAAATACTTCTTTTCTCGGCTTTGCGACCTGTAAGGCCGCATGTATTTCCAGATCTTCCATATTAATCAGGTTTATTCAGAGATCTAAATATCGGAATATTATTAGAAACGTTTAAAAACTTCAAGTTCCGGAAAACGAGAGATATTTAATCCTGTTCCTCCTGGACTTCTGCATTTTTAGAATTCTTACTGGAGCGTAAGAAGTATTTAGGGCTCACTCCATATTTCTCTTTAAAGATCTTAGAGAAATAACTACGATTGTTTAAACCTATGGCGGTGACGATCTCAGAAATGTTCTTTTCAGAAAGGTTTAGCATTTCCTTTGCGGCTTCCAGCTTAACATGCTGCATATATTTATTAACTGTAAGGTTATAAACATATTTGAAGCCTTCCTGTAGCTTATTCACATTGGTTCCGGCTTCCTTCGCTAAAGATTCTACAGTAAGATTAGTGCTTAGATCTCCCTGTATTCTTTTAGCAACGTAGTCTACCTTTTCTATATCAGATTTTCTAAGGATCTTCGGAAGGTTTTCTCCGTTTTCATCATCTTCGTACTGTGCGATCTGGATCACCAGCATTTCGAATGCCTTTCCTTCTAGAAAAAGATTTCTAAGGAACCCGGTGTAGTCTTTAGTATTAATATCATCCATTAGATCGGCTGCCTTAATACTATAGTTTCCCTGGTAGAAAAACTGCTTTTTTGAAACGGCATCCTTAAAAAGTTCTTTTAGAGTGGGATCCAGGTCCTTAAAGTCATAATTTGATCTATGTGCAAATACAGATCTAATGATCTCGAGACTGGAAACATGGGTGGCAACGTCCTTTTTGAAATATAGAATATGGCCATCGTATCCATTACTACTAACAACAATGTTTTGATAGGTGTCAATTTTATTGATCTTGTCAGTTTTTTGAAAGCGATGACCAACATTACCTTCAGAACAGAAAATAAATTTTAGTGGATGAACTGTATTCAGGGAAAAATGTATCTCTACATCTTCATAGAACTTGCAATTATAAGTGATGATGCCCATTCCAGAATCAAAACTAACCCCACGGATATATCCATCTCCAATTTCGTCAGGGATTTGCAAGGTCAATTCACCGCTCTTATTTTTTAATTCGGCATTTAAAGTATCGGCAAGGTCCTCCAGGATTTCATTTACCGGTAAGGTTTTTACATCAATTCTCATTCGCAAGTTTGGTACAATTCACGCTTTTTAAAGTTAAGCGTTTTTTAAGTAAAAATTTCTAAATAATACGGAGGTAAAATTAAAATTTGTGTGAAAAAATTAAGAATTCATGTATAATATATCATTTTTTGAACTAATGGTAGTGCGAAAAACGTTAGTGTGAACTTCATTTTGCCTGATTTTGCTGAGGTTTTGGGGTTTTCGGTTGAATTAGAAATTTTTGTTAAATCTTTTTAGGTGCATTTTTTAGGCTGTATTTTCAATAAAAACATAATATGAGCACAGATAAAGACAGATCTTCACCGGTTCCAACAGATCACAAAAAATCGGAAAAAGGAGTGAATCAATCTACCGAAACAAGGACAGGAAATTCCAAGTCGAAATTATGGATTGTTATACTCATAATTCTGGTTTTTTTGCTTATTATTCTTGGAATAACCGGTGTAGTAAACTTATAAATCTATACCGCTGAAATTTTCGTAAATATTTTAAATGCCCAATAGCATAAAACTATAATTATGTCTAAAAATTATTATGATCCTGCCGATCTGAGAAAATTTGGTGAGATCACCGAATGGAGTGAAGAGTTAGGTACTAAATTCTTTGATTATTACGGGAAAGTTTTTGAAGAAGGAGCTCTTTCTGCAAGAGAAAAGTCATTGATCGCCCTTGCTGTTTCGCATGTCGTTAAATGTCCCTACTGTATCGATGCATACACTAAAGATGGGCTCCAACGCGGGATCACAAAAGAAGAAATGATGGAAGCAGTTCATGCGGGAGCAGCTATTGAAAGTGGCGCTACCCTAGTACATGGAGTGCAAATGATGAATAAATACAAAAAGCTGAGTATGTAAGTTATTTCAGAAAATCTGAACTAACTCTACAAGCACGAAATTTTCTTTATGTCTATCAAATCCCTAAAAGCGAGAAAGGACGATCTTTCAAGCCCTGAAAATCAACTCAAATTTCTAAGTAACGGAATCTTTAAAAAAGGCGGATTGCCAACTTTTAAAGAGAAAATATCTGAAACCGGAAATTTTCCTTTAAAGCCCAAAAAACTTGAAATATTACAACTGAACCTTGGTTATATGTGCAACCAGGTTTGTTCTCATTGCCATGTTGATGCAGGTCCCGATAGAAAGGAGATCATGACGGTGGAAACGATGAATCAGTGCCTGGAGGTTATAAGGACCACGGGTGCACATACTCTGGACCTAACCGGTGGGGCGCCGGAAATGAACCCTAATTTCAGGTGGTTCGTAGAAGAAGCCTCGAAAGCAGGTATCAAAGATTTTATCGTGAGATCTAACTTAACGATCATTCTTGCGAATAAGAAATATCATGATCTGCCTGATTTCTTTAAAAAGCATAATGTTCATGTGGTTTCATCCCTGCCATTTTACAAACGGGAAAAAACAGACAAGCAAAGGGGAAGCGGGGTTTTTGATAAATCTATCAAAGCACTTCAGATGCTGAATACGGTGGGCTACGCACAGGAAGGAACAGGACTAAAACTAGATCTTGTTTACAATCCTTCAGGTGCATTTTTACCAACGAACCAGCAGGCTATGGAAAATGATTTTAAAGTCGCTTTAAAAGAGGATTTCAACATAGATTTTGATAACCTATTTTCGATCACCAATTTACCTATTAGCAGATTTTTAGAGTATTTGATAGCTTCAGAAAATTATGAAGATTATATGTATGCCCTGGTGGATGCCTATAATCCTGCAGCAGTGGAAAATGTGATGTGCACCAATACTATTTCCATTAGCTGGGATGGATGGTTATATGATTGTGATTTCAACCAGATGCTCGACCTGAAAGTGAATAGCAAGGTGAAGCATATAAGTGAATACAACGAAGATCTTTTGAACGACAGGAATATTATTACTTCGCAGCATTGCTACGGTTGTACGGCGGGTGCCGGAAGTAGTTGTCAGGGAAGTGTGGCCTAAACCGAAAACAATGAAGAATTATCTCTTTCTCATGGTAGTGTTTTTCATATTTACTCCTGTGAATGCGCAGGACTCTGTAGAAGCTTTACTGAAAAATTATAATTCCGGTAGCGTTCCCTATATTTCTGTGGAAGAGCTTCGAAAGAAACAACTTAGTGGGGATGTGATCCTTCTGGATACAAGAAGTCCTGAGGAATTTGAGGTGAGTCATATTGAAAATGCCATCCTCGTTGGTTATGACGATTTTGACCTGACCAGATTGCCAGATGTATCTAGAAAGAAAGCTATCATAGTTTATTGCTCCTTGGGAATAAGATCAGAACAAATTGGAGAAAAATTAAAAAAAGCAGGTTTTGAAAATGTTCAGAATTTATTCGGTGGAATATTTGAGTGGAAAAATGCCGGTTTCCCGGTATTAGATCCAGCAGGTAACCCAACCGAAAAGGTTCATGCCTATTCGAAACAATGGTCCAAATGGCTGAAAAATGCCGAAAAAATATATTAAGTGAATAAGAAGAATTTATTGATCATTTTTACCAAGAATCCCGTTGCGGGCAATGTGAAGACCAGGCTAGCCAGGGACATTGGAGAGGAGAATGCTTTGGAGATCTATAAGTTCCTTTTAGATCATTCTTTTAAAATTACCACAGCCTTAAACATTACCAAGCAAGTTCATTATTCCGAAGATGTTCCAGATGAGGATCTTTGGGATCAGGGAGACTTTGACAAAAAGCTTCAGTACGGAAAAGATCTGGGTATTAGAATGGAAAATGCCTTTCGAGATGGATTTAGAGCAGGCTTTGAAAAAATTGTGATAATAGGGACCGATCTTTTAGAACTTAGAACCGAGGATATTGAATTTGCATTCAGCGCGCTGGATAACAAGGATTATGTAATTGGGCCTGCCGAAGACGGGGGATATTATTTATTCGGAATGACCGAATTAAATACTGAGGTTTTTAGAAAAAAAACCTGGAGTACTCCCAGCGTCTTTGAGGATACCTTGAAGAATATTAAAAACAGCAGAATAGAACTTCTGCGAACTCAAAACGATATAGATGTGCTGGACGATATTATAGATCATCCTACCTTTCAAAAATTTTTAAAATATGACAGACAGAATTAGTGAAGCTGTAGATTATCTTAAATCTAAAGGCTTCGGAGAACCAGAGGTTGGGATCATTTTAGGGACTGGTTTAGGAAAACTACTTGATGAAGTGGCAATAGAAGTAGTTGCCAGTTATAACCACATTCCTTATTTCCCTACCGCTACTGTAGAGTTCCATAAAGGTAAATTGATCTATGGTACTTTAGAAGGAAAAAAGGTGATCATCATGCAAGGAAGATTTCATGTATATGAGGGTTACAGCCTTTTTGATGTTACCTTTCCAGTTAGGGTGATGAAGCGATTGGGCATGAAAAGATTGTTGGTTTCAAATGCTTCGGGAGCGATTAACCTGGATATGAAAAAGGGAGAATTAATGCTCATAGATGACCATATCAATCTGCAGGGAGGATCTCCACTCGCATTCTACGGAGTTGAAAAGTTGGGAGAGCGCTTTGTTGATATGAGCGAACCCTATGATGCGACAATGAATTCGATTTTCGAGGAGGCCGCTAAAAAGAATAATATCACTTTACATAAGGGGGTTTATGCTGCAGTGTTGGGTCCTCAATTGGAAACCAGGGCAGAATACAGATATTTAAAAATTATTGGTGCCGATGCCGTAGGAATGAGTACGGTTCCTGAAATAATAGTTGCCAATCATCTTGGTATTCCCGCTTCGGCTATCTCCGTGATCACAGACCAAGGTGATCCTGATAATCTTGAAAAAGTAAATATTCAGGATATACTTGAGAATGCAGCAAAAGCAGAACCGGATATGGTAAAATTATTTAAAGAATTTTTACAGAAGATATAATGAGTTATTTAGAAACGACGAAGGATGTATACAGGGAAGCAGCTCTTACTCCTGATGTTGGATTATGCTGTACCACTAATCCTATCTGGGAATTACCGGGTCTAAAGATCCCTAAGATCATGCAGGAAATGAACTATGGTTGTGGTACCACTGTACATGCCCGTGATCTTACCAATAATCCAAAAACCCTTTATGTAGGAGTTGGTGGAGGTATGGAACTTCTGCAATTCGCTTATTTTTCGAGACAAAAATCGGGAGTTGTAGGGGTAGATGTTGTGGACGAAATGCTAGAAGCTTCCCGAAAGAATTTTAAAGAGGCTGAAGAATTGAATCCATGGTTCAAATCTGAGTTTGTTGATCTGAAAAAAGGAGATGCTACAGATCTTCCTGTAGAGGATAATTCTATAGATGTCGCTGCCCAGAACTGTCTTTTCAATATTTTCAAGACAGAGGAGCTTACTAAAGCATTGAAGGAAATGTACCGTGTGCTAAAGCCTCATGGTAGATTGGTGATGAGTGATCCTACCTGTGAGCAGGAAATGAACGACGAATTGAGAAATGATGAAAGATTACGCGCATTATGCCTTAGCGGAAGTCTATCTATTAAAGATTACGTAAAAGCATTGACCGATGTGGGCTTCGGTACCATTGAGATAAGAGCCAGAAAACCATATAGAATCCTGGATCCTAAAAACTATCCAACTGAAGAACTCGTATATATAGAATCCATTGAAGTTGCCGCTATCAAAGATCCAATGCCAGAAGACGGTCCATGTATCTTTACCGGAAAGGCAGCGATCTATTATGGAGATCAGGATTATTTTGATGATGGGAAGGGCCATGTATTATTGAAGAATCAGCCGTTGGCGATCTGTGATAAAACTGCCGGGGCTTTGTCTTCATTGGGAAGAGATGATATATTCATCAGTGAATCTACTTTCCATTATGATGGTGGAGGTTGCTGCTAAGTTAAAAATCTATGAAAAAGTTCATTTTAAGTTTTGCGATAATGATCTCAGGATTATGCATGTTTGCATCCTGTAATCTAATTTCTAGCGCAGGACTCAACAGTAAAGGTTTACCAACACCAGATGCTTCCCAACAAATTTCAAAGGATACAGATCCAATTATAGACCACTCTACCTGGGATGCTCTACTTAAAAAACATGTGAAAGCAAATGGACTGGTGGATTATAATGGATTTAGAAATGACCGTGCTGAGTTGGATGAATATTTGAAAATGCTTTCTTTTCAGGAACCTACTGAAGATTGGGGAACCAATGAACTATTGGCTTATTATATCAACCTTTATAATGCATATACGGTTGACCTTATCTTAAGGAATCATCCGGTAAAGAGTATAAAGGATATAGATAGTCCATGGACGAAGGAATTCGTTAAGGTTGGGGATACTGAAATTTCATTAGGAGGAATTGAGAATAGTATTCTGAGAAAAATGAATGAACCAAGGATTCATTTCGCGATTAATTGCGCGTCTATCTCCTGCCCGAAATTATTAAATGAAGCCTATACCGCTGATAAAATTGAGGAACAATTAGAGCGAGTGACCAGGGAATTTGTTAATTCTGATAAGAATGAGATCTCTGAAAATTCTGCGAAATTATCCTCGATATTCGACTGGTATGAGAAGGACTTTAAAGAAAGTGGATCTGTAGTAGATTATATAAATCGTTATTCTGATACCACAATAAATTCCGGAGCTTCGATCTCTTATAAGGAATATAACTGGAATTTGAACGAAGCAAAATAGTCCGGCCCATGATCAGCATTATTATTCCGGTATATAACGAGGAGAAAAAACTTCCGTTGTTATTAGAGCATCTGGTAGCCTCTTCTAAAGGATATATTACTGAAATAATAGTGGTTGATGGTGGGAGTACTGACAGGACTGCAAAAATTGCAAAAGATCATCCTAAAGTATTTTATATTCCTTCAGAAAAAGGACGTGCTAAACAGATGAATACAGGCGCGAGGCTTGCAAAGGGCGAAATTCTTTATTTTCTGCATGCCGATAGTCTTCCTCCAGAAAATTTTGACGCGCTCATTGTAGATGAGGTTCAAAATGATAATAAAGCAGGATGCTTTCAAATGAAGTTCGATAAAAATCACTGGTGGTTAAATTTGATGGGGCACTTTACCAAGATCAATCATATTTCCTGTCGGGGAGGGGATCAATCCTTGTTTATTGAAAAGAAATTATTTGACGAAATAGGAGGCTTTAATGAAACCTACACGGTTTACGAAGACAATGAAATTGTTAAGCGGCTATATGAAAAAAAGCAGTTTACGGTTATAAAAAGCTGGATCACTACCTCTGCCCGCCTATACAACAAAATGGGAATTTGGAAAACGCAGCTAATATTTATGGAGATCTACTGGAAGCGAAGGTTTGGAGCTTCAGCAGAAGAACTCTACAGTCACTACTGCAAAAGGATCAGTTCCTGAATTTTCCATAATAATCTTTTACCGTATTCTCTGCCGGCTTGTTCTGAGGGGTGAACCTGTCATTTTCCAGTCCGCCTGAATCCTCATGTTGATGCCATTTCCAGAGGAAACCTCCTGCAAACCAGTTTTCGACCCAGAATTCTTCATAGATACTTTCCAGTGCTTTTGCCTGCAGGTTATGATTTAAGGAAGAAATATTTCTTTCTGAATTCCATGGCTCTCTCAAAGAGTGGTCAATATTTCTATAGCCATATTCAGTGAAAAGTACAGGTTTATGATATTCTGAAGAAAGGTTTTTCAGCATGGATTTATGCTTCTGCCAGCCATCTTTGATCTCATCTTTATTTGGTGAGGCAGCATCATGCAGCGGGAAATAGGCGTCTGCTCCAATATAATCCAGGTCTTTCCAGATAGTAGTTTGATCTACCTTATCCCAGTTTTCGGCATAAACGATCTTTCCATTGAATTCCTTTCGAACTTCAGCAATAAGGCTGTCCCAGAATTCAGGTCTGGCCTTTACGAAATTGAATAATTCGGTACCAATACAGAATAATTCTACCTTATTTTTTTCGGCGATCTTAGCATATAACAGGATGAATTCCCGATAAGATCTTTCAAACTTTTTCCAGTCAGCTTCAGAAGTGAATTTAAGGTCACCGGTAAACTCACCTCCCCTTATCCAGATCTGAGGTTTAACTATGATCTTCAGGTTCCTTTCCTTTAATAACAAAATGGCTTGTTCGATACCCTCAGCCCGTTCTCCAAACCATTGTCTTTCCAGATTGAAATAAAGTTCGGGGTCTTCCGTATCTCTCAAAAATCCGAAGGGCATCAAGGCAACGGAATTTGCATTTACAGCTATTAAAGGTTCAATTTGCTGAGCGGTAAGACTGTCTCTGGAAGCTACCAGGCTGATACCGTTCAATTTCCTGGAAGGAATCTCGGCCTGACACGACAATATCAAGGAGATGATCATTAAAAAGATCCATCTGGAAAGCAAATATTGAGTTTTGATAAACATTTGTTTCGGTATAAATTGCCTGATATACTTGGCATTTTGGCTATTTTCAGCGTACTTTACTTCAAGTGCTGTCTGGCCTTCTGCCAAATTATAAAAAATTAATGGAGCATATTGTAATTATTGGAAACGGAATTTCAGGGATCACTGCCGCGAGGCATGTCCGTAAACGTTCCGACCATAGGATCACCGTGATCTCAGGTGAATCTGATTACTTCTTTTCCCGTACCGCTTTGATGTATGTTTATATGGGCCATATGAAATGGGATCATTTGAAGCCCTATGAAGACTGGTTCTGGGAGAAGAATCGCATCGAATTAAAAAATGCCTGGGTAGAGAATATAGATTTCGATAATAAGAAATTACAGTTTTCTGCAGGAGATTTCATGGATTATGACAAACTGGTGATCGCGACAGGTTCAGTTTATAATAAATTTGGTTGGGAAGGCGAGGACTTAAAAGGAGTACAGGGACTGGTCTCAAAACAGGATCTAATTGAACTTGAAGAAAATACAGCTTATACAAAAAAGGCTGTGATCGTTGGTGGCGGATTGATAGGTGTCGAGCTGGCTGAAATGCTTAGAACTAGAAAAATTGAAGTTACTTTCCTGGTCCGGGAACAGGCCTTCTGGAATAATGTACTGCCCTTACCAGAAGCTAAAATGATCTCAGAACATATAAGATCACACCATGTTGATCTAAGGCATAATACTGAACTTGATAAGATTCTTTCAGATGAAAATGGAAGAGTTAGAGCAGTAAGAACAAGTGATGGTGAGGAAATAGAATGCCAGTTGGTAGGCCTTTGCGCAGGAGTACGGCCGAATATCGATTTTCTCAAGGATTCTCAACTTGAAACCGACAGAGGTGTACTGGTAAATGAATTCCTTGAAACCAATATACCAGATGTTTATTCCATTGGAGATTGTGCTCAGCAGAGAGAATCCATTGGTTTAAGAAAACCCGTTGAAGCTGTCTGGTATACGGGCAGGATCATGGGTGAAACACTGGCAAATACTTTAACCGGAGTGCGAACCGCTTATCAACCGGGCAACTGGTTCAATTCAGCTAAATTTTTTGATATCGAATATCAGACCTATGGATGGGTCTGGCCTGAACTTAATCCCAGAGAGCAGCATTTTTACTGGCAGCATGAATCCGGTCAAAAAGCAATAACGATCAATTTTGATACTGAAACCAGAAGATTTCTTGGTGTGAATACCTTCGGGATACGAATGAGACAGGAAGTGATCAATCTTTGGCTTGATGAGAACAGAACAATTGATCATGTTTTGGCAAACCTGAAACTCGCGAATTTTGATCCGGAATTTTATGACCGACACGAAAAAGAGATCTTCAGGAGTTTTAAGAATAACCTACAGGAAGTAGAATAATGAGCAGAATAGAACATAATATGTCGCTTACGGGAGATGCTCCCAAGGCAATAAACACTCAACAAAAGATCTCCACCTTGCTTGGGATGTCAGGTCTATTCATTCTATTGCTAGCCTCCTTAAATATCAGTTTTCCGAATAAAACCTTTTGGTTGAGCATTTCGCTCATCTCTATTTTCGCAGGTATCATCTGGTTTGCTAAAGCTTCTTATTCTGATAAACACCCGGGAATAAAAAATGACGGGATTTGGTTTAAATCAATGACGAATCGCGGGTTCCTGGCCTGGCTGGTTGGGATCGCTCTCACGGGGTTTTATATTATTCTATACTTCTATCCGCAATATCTTGGTTTAAGAGCAGAAGGCGAAAATACCGGGTTGATCGCGCTTTTTGATCCCCTAAGTAAATTATTAAGCGGTAATCCGGCAAGTCAGTGGTTTGTTTACGGAACGCTTTATACCATTGCTATTGTTGCCTTTGGTGTAAAATTTATGTGGAAATATCGCCATAACCGCTATGAAAAGCTCAGGACCATTTCGGTCATGTTCTTTCAAACTGCCTTCGCCTTTCTGATCCCGGAATTTATGGCGAGGCTTAATGGAAAGGGCTTCTCTCTTCCCTATTACGATCTTAAGAATATATGGCCGCTTAATTATTATATGTTCGAGCAGTATCGGGTGGATGAATTTATATCAGCAGGGACTATAGGAGTAGCCTTATTGATATTTGGAGTTGCATCTATATTTATTATTACGCCAATTCTCACATACAAATACGGAAAACGTTGGTATTGCAGCTGGGTTTGTGGTTGCGGAGGTCTGGCCGAAACTGCCGGAGATCCTTATCGTCATTTGTCAGATAAAAGTCTTTTTGCCTGGAAAGTGGAACGCTGGGTAATTCACAGCGTATTGGTTTTTGTGGTTCTAATGACCACAGCTGTGATCTATTCCTATCTTGGTTATGATGCAGATAAATACTGGTTAACCAGGGATGTATTTCTTATTGGAGTGGGGGTATTTCTTACTTTAATTTTTGCAGGTATCTGGTTTTTTAAAAGAGAGGAACTTGAAAAAGATGCCAGGTATGGTGCTATCGGTTACCTGGTGATCGTAATATCATTGATCGGCTTTCATTATATGAGCGGATTCAACCTGTTTTTGTTCAATGCGGAAACCCTGCGTGTGTTTTATGGATTCCTCATTGGATCTATTTTTAGCGGAGTAATTGGGACTGGCTTCTATCCTATTTTTGGTAGTCGGGTCTGGTGTAGGTTCGGTTGCCCTATGGCGGCAATTCTTGGGATGCAGCAGCGTCTATTTTCTAAATTCAGAATTACCACTAATGGCGGGCAGTGTATCTCCTGCGGAAATTGTTCTACCTATTGCGAAATGGGGATCGATGTAAGAGCCTATGCCCAAAAAGGTGAGAACATTGTAAGATCAAGTTGTGTGGGCTGCGGAATATGTTCGGCGGTTTGTCCTCGCGGTGTGCTAAAACTTGAGAATGGATCGCAAAAGAACAGGATTTCTTCTGAAGAAGCGGTTTTAGGTGATAATGTGGATCTTCTTGATCTCATCAATCAAAAGAGCAAATAAATTGTAAGGAAATAGCGTATTTTTGCACTTCCCAATAAACTCTGAATTTTGCATACCCCAATGCCACCTGTTGTTAAGGTAATTATTCCTGCATTTAACGAAGCTGAATCCATTCCATATGTGATCAGGGAAATTCCTGAAATGGTTTATGAGGTGATCGTGGTAAGCAATAATTCTACCGATGATACCGAGGAGAATGCAAGAAACGCTGGTGCCACGGTACTTGTGGAGCCTCATAAAGGCTATGGCTATGCCTGTTTAAAAGGCATGGAGTATATTTCCAGGCAGGAACAAAAACCGGATATTATTGTATTTCTGGATGGAGATTATTCAGATTATCCTGAAGAAATGCACAAGATCCTTGAGCCTATTCTTCAGGAAGATAAAGATTTTGTAGTAGGAGCTAGGGTAGCTGAATGGAGAGAAGATGGATCGATGACCTTTCCGCAGATCTTTGGAAATAAACTGGCCACTACCTTGATGAAATTATTCTTCAATTCAAGGTTTACAGATCTTGGCCCTTTCAGAGCGATAAAGTATGAAAAACTGCTTCAGCTCAACATGGAAGACAAAACTTACGGCTGGACGGTTGAAATGCAATTGAAAGCTTTACGACAAAACTTTAGTTATGCTGAGGTGCCAGTGCATTATAAGAACAGGATTGGCGTGTCAAAAGTTTCAGGAACAATCAAAGGTGCTATCTTTGCAGGCGTGAAGATTCTTGGTTGGATTTTTAAATACAGTTTTAAATGATAGATCTAGCGGTAATTATATTTTATACTCTTGCCTTACTCGTTATATTCATTTACAGCCTTTCCCAGCTCCACTTATTGATCAATTATTTAAGGGCGACCAAAACTACAGATGATGCTGAAAAGTTTGATTTTTCTACGGAAGCATTACCTCAGGTCACCATACAGCTGCCTCTTTACAACGAATATTATGTAGTTGAAAGACTGTTGAAAAATATTGCCAGGATCAATTACCCGAAAGATAAACTTGAGATCCAGGTTTTGGACGACTCCACAGACCATTCGATCGAAAAGACCTCTGAAATCATTAAGAATCTTCAAACGAATGGACTGAATATTCAGCATATAAGACGTGAGAACAGGACCGGGTTTAAAGCCGGTGCCTTAAAAGAAGGTCTGCAGATCGCCAAAGGAGAATTTATAGCTGTTTTTGATTCCGATTTTGTCCCGGGAGAAAACTGGCTCATGGAAACATTGCCATATTTCAAGAATCAGAAAATAGGCGTGGTGCAAACCCGCTGGGGGCATTTGAATAGAGACTATTCCTTACTTACCCGTATACAGGCATTTGCTCTGGATTTTCATTTTATACTTGAGCAGACCGGTAGAAATTTCGGAAGGAATTTTATCAATTTCAATGGAACCGCAGGGATCTGGAGAAAAGAATGCATTCTTGATGCAGGGAACTGGAGCGGAGATACTCTTACGGAAGATCTTGATCTTAGTTACCGTGCCCAGATGAAAAAATGGGAGTTCAAATATCTTGAAAATGTGGAAACTCCAGCAGAACTTCCGGTAGTGATCAGTGCTGCCAGGAGTCAGCAATTCAGATGGAATAAAGGAGCGGCAGAGAATTTCAGAAAGAACTACGGGAAACTTCTGAAAGACAGATCGGTTTCTTTTTCTACAAAGTTTCATGGCTTTTTTCATTTATTGAATTCCAGTATGTTTTTGATCGTGCTATTACTGGCGGTTCTAAGTGTACCAGTTCTTTATATTAAGAATAATAACCCAGATTTTTCCTGGTATTTCAATGTGCTGGCTGGTTTTGCTATTAGCACGCTGATCTTTTTTATTTGTTATTATGTGGCTTACCGAAAAATTCATGGGAAAGGGATAAAAAGCTTTTTCAAGTTCATAGGGATGTTTATTACCTTCTTTTCTATTGCCATGGGATTCTCGGTACATAACACGCTGGCCGTTCTTGAAGGTCATTTTGGCAAGAGATCTGAATTTATCAGAACTCCTAAATTCAACGTGAATTCCATTAAAGATACCTGGAAAGGAAACCGGTACCTTACGAATCAATTTTCGAAAAACCTGATCGTGGAAGGGCTGCTATTCCTTTATTTTGGCTTTGCGATATGGAGCGCCTTTAAGCTGAATGATTATGGATTGCTGGTATTTCACCTAATGCTTTTCACTGGTTTTGGCTTTGTTTTCTTTAAAAGCCTGAGAGTATAATTTTTTCTATTTTAGCTGAAACCCAGCCGCTCCAAAATGGATCTAAGATTATTTAAACTTTATAAGATCCCAATTCTATTGGCACTTTCCTGTGTTGCTTTCTATTTTTCCTTTGCCTATGGCCTTGAAAGAGCAGATTTCTTTAAACTGATTGGTCTTTATGGCGCTTTATGTTTCCTGAGCTTTAAGCTCGTATCCATGTTAAAGACAGATCTTCGGCTACTTATTGGTCTAGCCGTTATTTTTCGTCTGGCCTTTATACTGGCCTTACCGAATCTTTCTCAGGATTATTTCAGGTTTATCTGGGATGGAAGATTGATAGCTTCCGGATGGAATCCTTATCAATATATTCCGGAGGAGTTGATAGGTTTTGAAAACTTCAAAATTCCACAGGCTACAGAACTGATCGTTGGAATGGGCAGTTTAAGTGCCGGTCATTTTTCAAATTATCCTCCTTTAAATCAGTTGATCTTTGCGGTCGCAGGGTATTTCTCATCGTCTAGTATTATGGGATCCGTGATCATTTTCAGGATTTTTATCATACTTGCTGATATTGGAACCTTAATCTTTGGAAGAAGATTATTGAGATCTATAGGTCTGCCGGAACACCGGATCTTCTGGTATATTCTGAATCCGTTTATCATTATTGAAATGACCGGAAATCTTCACTTTGAATCGGTCATGGACTTTCTTCTGGTACTTTCGGTTTATTTACTTCATAAAGGAAAGTGGTTTTGGAGTGCAGTTACATTAGGAATGTCAGTTTCGGTTAAACTGTTACCCTTGATGTTCCTGCCGCTTTTTTTCAGGTACTTCATTTCAGATAAAGAAAGACTGAATTTCAAAAATCTTATTGCATATTATCTGATCGTTCTATCTACGATCATTCTGTCATTTGCCCCTTTTTACTCTTATGAGGTTTTTTCCAATTTTATGGCTAGTGTAGGTTTATGGTTTGGGAAATTCGAATTCAATGCCAGTATTTACTATATCGTTCGCTGGATCGGATTTCAGGTGAAGGGCTTTAATATTATAGAAACTGCCGGGAAAATACTTCCGATATTCACAGTTCTAATTATACTGGGATTGACTTTTTTTAGAAAATATAAGAACACAAAACAGCTATTAACCAATATGCTTTTTGCCGTCACCGCATATCTGCTTCTTTCAACTACAGTACATCCATGGTATTTAGCGATTCCGCTGCTTCTAAGCCTGTTTACAGAGATGAGGTATGTGATCATCTGGTCCGTAGTGGTAATGCTTAGTTACTATGCTTATTGTAACACTGAATATAATGAAAGTATGTGGCTTGTCGCATTGGAATATATCTTGGTCGTTGGTTTCTTAGGAAGAGAACTTTTTAAAAAAGTGGAAAATTAAATATGCGTTTTACTGTATCCTTAGGTTTAAAAAAGTCGCTCAATAATTTATTGCTTAATTTTTTCACCAACCTGCTTGTCTGTATTTTTCAAAAGATACATATCCCTAACATAGATAATACCGCCAAAGAAATGTGCAGCGATCAAAACGGGATCATGCCTGAATATTCCATAAGAAAATAATAGAATAGAACCTATCAGGCTCAAGATCCAGAAACCCATAGGTAAAGATGATTCCTGAGTTTTTTCAGAATGGTACCACTGATAGAAAAATCGGGAAGTATAGACCATTTGTCCAAGGATGCCTAATGTGATAAGTAATCCCGTGATATTCTTGTTTTTGAACAGGTCTTGCCATTGCAAAGATCCAAGGAATAGGATATATGCGGTGATAGCAAATGGAAATACGATCACCAGGATTTTAAAGAAAATATTCCGGTTTTGCCATTCGCCCTGTAAGTTCAAATTTCGCCAGTAAATTCCATAGATAAGGAATTGACCCAGCATGATAGCGAAGTCTTCTCTTAAATAACCATAAGTAAATAAAAGTATAGAGGCAAGCAAGCTAAGTTTCCAGAATAGAACAGGCGTTTCTACCTTTTGAGATTTTTCAGATAAGAACCATTGGGAAATAAGTCTGGCCGAAAACAGTAGTTGGGCTAAGAAGCCAATAGCGAAAATGGGCCAGTCCTGCATTTGATCTTTAAATAAAAAAGCTGCTCAATATTAATCAAATTTTAATACTGAACAGCTTCAACTGATTGCAATTATTTGTTAATTACATATCCAGTAAATATGCAAAAACCAGGGGAGCGACAATGGTTGCATCACTTTCAATAATATGTTTTGGAGTATTAATATCAAGTTTACCCCAGGTGATCTTCTCGTTTGGAACCGCTCCCGAATAAGATCCGTAGCTTGTGGTAGAATCAGAGATCTGGCAGAAATAGCTCCAGAAAGGAGTGTCTGTTCTTTCCATATCCTGGTATAACATTGGTACCACACAAATTGGGAAATCCCCGGCAATACCTCCACCAATCTGGAAGAACCCGATCCCATTTTGGGAATTATCAGTATACCAGTCGGCGAGGAAAGTCATATACTCAATACCAGACTTCATCGTGCTGGCTTTTAATTCACCTTTCAACACATAAGAGGCGAAAATGTTACCAAGTGTGCTATCTTCCCAACCCGGAACCACCATTGGCAGGTTCTTTTCGGCAGCAGCATACATCCATGAATCCTTAAGGTCTATTTCATAGTGATCTTCCATTACTCCGCTTAAAAGCAGTTTGTGCAGGAATTCATGCGGAAAGTAGCGCTCTCCTTTTTCTTCAGCATCTTTCCAGATCTTGAAAATATGCTCCTGAATTCTTCTGAAAGCTTCTTCTTCGGGAATACAGGTATCGGTCACGCGGTTAAGTCCCTTTTCCAATAGATCCCATTCCTCCTGTGGAGTAAGGTCACGATAGTTAGGAACTCTTTTATAATGTGAATGTGCAACCAGGTTCATCACATCCTCTTCCAGGTTCGCACCCGTACAGGAAATTATATGAACTTTATCCTGACGGATCATTTCTGCAAAGATCTTCCCAAGCTCTGCGGTGCTCATGGCACCGGCAAGGGAAACAAGCATCTTTGAGCCGTTCTCCAGTTGTTTTTCGTAATCCTTGGCAGCATCTACTAATGCCGCTGCGTTAAAGTGTAAATAATATTTCTCAATGAATTGAGATATTTGTCCTTTACTCATCTTCGTCTTCTTCGTTGAAATTTTGGTATTTGAATTTGTAGCTCAACATCTTGTAATAAAGTTTTGCCGCAAGAAAATCTGATGATTTCTCATTTTCATTTGGGCATAGCTCTACGATGTCGAATCCTACAACATTTTTCTTTTTGAACATCATTTTCAGGAATTCCAGTGTTTCGTACCAGAACAATCCTCCCGGTTCCGGAGTTCCTGTAGATGGCAATATGCTAGGGTCAAAGGCATCAAGATCTATCGTAATAAATACGTTAGGCGTCATCTGGCCAATAGCATCATCCTGCCAGTCTTCGTATAGGTCATGAGCAAAATATACCTGGTTTTCGTCCATATGGTCGTTTTCTGAAACATCCATTGAACGAATTCCTACCTGTATAAGATTCGTAGTTTTACTGGCTTCGTGTAAAGCACAGGCGTGGTTACATTTAGAACCTTCATATTCCGGTCTAAGATCGGCATGGGCGTCTAATTGCACTACGGTAAGGTCTTCGAAAGACTCGTTAAACGCTCTGATGCTTCCAATAGAGATAGAATGCTCACCTCCAAAAAGGGTCACGAACTTATCCTGTTTAATGTAATTCTTAGTGGTCTTGTAAACCGCTTCCACCATCTTTTCTGGTGATGAATCTTCAGTTACAGCAGGAGCAAGGTAAATCCCTTGTCTATATACCTCACTACGGGTTTCGATATCATACAACTCCATATTCTCGGAGGCGTTCAAAAATGCATCAGGGCCTTTATCGGCGCCTTTTTGCCAGGTACTGGTACCATCATAGGGAACAGGAATCAATACCACTTTTGCTTCGTCTATACGAGCGTGTTTATCGGGTATCCCGGCATAATTCTTTTTGCTCATGGCTAATTGAATTGATTAGTTAGTTGATTTTTAAAGTTATAAAATATTAATTGTTTCGGTCATAACCCAGAATGCTAAGCATATCTTCAGAATTTTGCTGTTCGCTGAACAAACTGGTAGTTAATTCTCCGTTTTTGTCTCTGTCTATTAGAATATGTTTTGGCTGAGGGATCAAACAGTGTTGTAATCCACCAAATCCACCAATCGTATCCTGGTAAGCCCCAGTATTAAAAAAACCAATATATAAAGGTTTGTCTTTCCTGAATTTAGGCAAATAGATCGCGTTGGTATGCTGCTCTGAGTTGTAATAATCGTCACTGTCACAGGTTAATCCTCCCAGTAGAACTCTTTCATATTCATCATTCCAGCGGTTCACTGCCAACATCACAAATTTCTTACTTATCGCCCATGTATCTGGAAGTGTAGTAATGAAAGATGAGTTGATCATATTCCATTTCTCACGATCGTTCTGTTGTTTTTGATATAGAACTTCATAGATCGCTCCGCCACTTTCTCCAACGGTAAAACTTCCAAATTCAGTAAAGATATTTGGTACATCTACTTCAGCTTCTTCACAGGTAAGTTTGATCTGGTTAATGATCTCGTCTACCATATAGGCATAGTCATATTCAAAGGCCAGTGAGTTCTTTATTGGGAATCCACCGCCAATATTCAGGCTATCCAGATGTGGAGCAACTTTTTTTAATGCGATATATACCTTTAAACATTTATTCAATTCGTTCCAGTAATAGGCTGTATCACGTATCCCGGTATTTATAAAAAAGTGAAGCATTTTCAGCTCTACCTGGTCATTTTCCTTGATCTGTTTATTGTAAAAAGGAACTATATTTTTATATCCAATACCTAGTCTGGAAGTATAAAATTCGAATTTAGGTTCTTCCTCAGAAGCAATACGAATCCCAACCTGGAATTTATCATTGATCTTTTCTGAAAGCAGGTCCAGTTCTTCATAATTATCGATTATCGGTAGGCAGTTCTTGTGTCCTCCGTTTAATAACCGACTGATATTTTCTATATACTCATCTCTTTTGAAACCATTACAAATTACCCATCTATCATCAGAGATCTTACCCGATTTCTTCAGTTTTTCAACAATGTTGATATCAAAGGCTGAAGAGGTCTCGATATGAATATCATTTTTTAAGGCTTCATTCAAAACATGTTCAAAATGCGAACTTTTAGTACAATAGCAGTAATTGTAAGTTCCCTTATAATCATGTTTTTCAATAGCAGATTTAAACCATCCCTTCGCGCGCCCAATATTCTGTGATATTTTAGGTAGATATGTGAATTTAAGGGGAGCACCATATTTCTTTACCAGATCCATAAGATCGATATCATGAAATTTTAATTGGGTTCCTTCCAGGTTAAATTCTTCCTGCGGGAAGTAGTAGGTTTGGTCGATTAGATCACTGTACTTGGTATTCAATTTGTTATAAAAATTTAGAGCTAAAAATTAGAGAATAATTTATAGGGCCAAAAGAATCGACTGGTAAATTAATGTTAAGAAAAAATATCCGGGATTCCAGGGTGCTGTCGAAGGGGTTTCGAGCACTTTGAATGTTTACATCTGAAGCGTATTCAGATTCAAAAGAAATAATTCTATTCAATTACATAAAATCGAAAAGAAGCTGACAGTTCAGCCTCGCTTTTTGACGTGGTAAATGTATTAAAAAATAGTATGAAAAGGCAAAAAAAATATTAATGCATTCCGAGGTTAATTACCTCTTGCTCAGTAAGATTTCTATGTCTTCCACGGGCAAGATCCTTCTTGGTAAGTCCGCCAAAAACTACACGATCAAGACTTTCAACTTCGTAGCCTAAACTTTTAAAGATCCTGGTCACGATATGTTCCTTGATGCTGTATAATTCTATACCAACTTCGTTGTGTGGTTTGTCGTCTATAAAGCTAACATTGGTAATGATCACCTTAGAGCCTTCGATGTAAACACCTTTCTGAATATTATCAAGATCTTCCTGAGAAAGATTTTTGTTTAGGGTTACATGATAGATCTGGCGTATTCCATTCTTAGGTTTAGCCAGTTTTTTTGCTAAAGTGCCGTCATTGGTGAATAGCAACAGACCTTTCGCCTGGTTGTCAAGTTTTCCAACAGGGCTAACTTTGGCTGAGGTAGCTCTGGAGATAAGCTCCATCACGGTTCTTCCACCTTTTTCAGGATTTCCGGTTACGAAAAATCCGGCAGGTTTGTTCAGCAGGATATATTCCGGTTTTTCAGGATTCAATCTTCTGCCGTCAAAGCGAACATCATCTTCCAGTTTTACACGGTAACCCATTTCGGTAATCGTCTTGCCATTCACGGTCACATTACCGGCAGCGATGTACATATCTGCATCACGGCGGGAGCAAACTCCCGAGTTGGCGATATATTTATTGAGTCGGATTCCTTCAGTATTAGACAACGGACTTTTTTCCATACTTTTCTTTATGGGTGCATTTCCACGGGCGTAGGATTTTTTCATAGATCCGCCTCCCTGTCTTCCGCTATGTTTCCCATCAGTAGATCTTTTACCTCTACTACCTGATGGTCTGTTACTTTTGCCTGAAGATCTGTCGTTCCTGCTCATCGCTTAATTTTTTGCAAAGATACATTATCCCAAATGAGGAAGCCAAGTATTTGAGAAAAGTTTTAGACTGAGGGGTTTACCTAAAAAACCCTGTTTATTACCTCGTCTAGATCTATTAGTAAAATGCTGAAAACCCCCGTTACAATGATCAACTTCAAAATGTTATGTAGCAACAGGTATTGCCATTTTGCCTTACTAAAATAAAGCATTAAGAGAAAAATAATAAGAAGAATGAAGGAAACATAGAAATAATAATCCATATATCCCAGCTCAAACCTTGTGATAAGGAGGTAAATAGGTACAATGGCAACGATACTGCAAACAGCTAGGCAAAATTTACTCCACTTTTCGCCATACACCAGCGGAATGGTCCTGTAATTCTGAACCAGGTCGCCCTGCATATTTTCAAGGTCTTTGACCAGTTCCCGCATCACGATCATTAAATAGAGAAAGGTGGCGTGGATAAAAATGACAGTCTCAAAGTTCTTATAATAAACGAAAATGACAAAGAAAGGAGTGATCGTTAGTATTGAAGCTACAAGGTTTCCCAGGAAAAGTATTTTTTTTAGTCGGTGGGAATACAGCCAGATCACAAAAATGTAGATCGAAAAGAAAACTACCGCTCTAAAAGACACATAACTGGCGAAAAATATGGTCGCGAAATTTAGAATGAAATAGACAGATAACTTAGTACGCTGACTCACGATCCTGTCCAGCATCGTCTTTTTGGGCCTGTTTATAAGATCCTTTTCGCTGTCGTAAAAGTTATTTATTATATAGCCAGAAGCGATGGTACTTGAGGATGCCAGGATCAAAAAGAATAGGTTGGGATCAAAAAGCACCTCTCTAAGAGGTTTTTCGTGTGCAAGTATAAACGCTGAAGTTAGATACTGCGCGATTACAACTACCAAAATGTTATATCCTCTTACAACTGAGAAAAGACTGAATATCTTCAGAAGTAAGCGCTTGTTAGCTGAAGCCGCCATAAAGTTTATTTAGAAGTTGTAAACTACTTCTAAATTGTAATCTTTCAGGGCTTTTCTGGCTTTATTGATATCTTCGGTAAATCCAAGGATATAACCTCCACCGCCAGAACCACAAAGTTTTAAGTAGTAATCGTTAGTTTCAATTCCCTTTTTCCAAAGTTTATGGAATTGTGCTGGGATCATCGGTTTGAAGTTATCCAGTACAGTATGAGAAAGTTTCTTTACGTTTGAGAATAAAGATTTCACATCGCCTTTTAGAAAATCATCAACACAGGCATCTGTTTGTTTTACAAACTGGTCTTTCAGCATTTTTCTGAAAGGTTCCTGTTTCATATTTTCCATAAAGATACTTACCATGGGAGCAGTGTCCCCTGTAATACCGCTATCGAGTAAAAAAACCGCTCCGGTACCATTCTCGGTTTGAGAAGGAATGCCAGCCGGCTCTATATTTTCTTTTGAATTTATAAGGATCGGGATGCTCAAATAAGAGTTCAATGGATCCAGGCCAGAAGACTTTCCATGAAAGAAAGATTCCATCTCTCCAAAGATCTTTTTAAGCTTAAGCAGCTTGTCACGCGTAAGATTTTCAAGCACCGTGATCTTATCTTTTGCGTATTTATCGTAGATCGCAGCAACCAACGCACCACTACTTCCAACACCATATCCCTGTGGAATACTGGAGTCAAAATACATTCCTTTAGAAATATCTTCTCTTAGATCTTCCAGGTCAAACTGTACCAGATCTGGATTGTTTTGTTGTAGAGCATCCAGGTAAGAAGCGAATTTTCTCAAATTCTCATTAGACCTTCTGGCTGCTTCATCAGGATTTTCATCCAGTTTCAAAGCGCCATTATAAAAGTTATAAGGAATAGATAAACCCTTGGAATCCTTGATGATCCCATACTCTCCAAAGAGAAGGATTTTAGAATAGAATAGTGGTCCTTTCATAAGTTTCTAAGGTTCATTCAGGCATACGTGAGCTGAAAAACTGACTAAAAATACAATTTTTTTGCTCCATCGCCAACATGGTCGCAAATATAATGCCCATTCTGACAATACACAACTAACTCATTATTAATGAATTCTAAAATTTTAGTTTCGTGATTTTCAGGATATAGAACGTGAACATTGGCTCCCGCATCTAAAGTGAAACAAACCGGAATCCCAGTTTTATCCCGGTACTCCCATATTTTATTCAGTATCTGAAGGGTGTTAGGTTTCATCAGGATAAAATAAGGCTGACTGCTCATCATCATCGCGTGAAGTGTCAAAGCTTCGCTCTCTACTATCTTAATGAATTCTGTCGTGTCTCCAGATTCCAGAACAGGGATAAGCGCTTTTAAATTATCATTCGCTTGCCTGAACCTGTTTTCGGCAAATGGATGTCCATGCATAAGGTCATGACCAACCGTGCTGCTTACCTGTTTCTCTCCTTTGTCTACCAGTAAGATAGTATCTTTATAATTCCTAAAGATTTCATGGACTTTATAAGGGTAAGCTACGGCATATTCATCTGAAGAGCCTTCAATATCTTTGTGTTCACCCCAAACAACCAGGCCGCCATCTATACTTCTGGATGCACTACCAGAACCAAGTCTTGCTAAAAAAGATGCCTTTTTTGTAAAGTATTCATCACTAAATTCAGGATATAATTTCCTTTCCATATCCATCAGGCATAATGCGATTGCGCTCATTCCGCTGGCAGAAGATGCAATCCCACTGCTATGTGGAAAAGAATTCTCGCTGTGGATCTCAAAACTGAAATCCTTGAGATAAGGGCAGTATTGCTCAATTCGCTGAAAAAATTTCGTGATCTTCGGTTTAAAATCTTCCTTTTGTTTACCCTCAAAATAAAAATCGAAGTCAAATTCTGCAGTTCCTGTGATTTCATCCTTCTTTGAAAATTTCAAAGTCGTGGTGCTCTTGCAATTATCTAACGTGAAACTAATAGAGGGATTTGCAGGAATTTGATTTTCCTTTTTGCCCCAATATTTAACTAGGGCTATGTTACTTGGTGATTGCCAGCTAACTTCTCCTGGCGATATATTTTTAGGTTCCAGATTAGGAATAAAGTCCTTTTGGGTCATCCTTGAAAATTTTTGCCAAAGTTAAACTTTTATGACTTGCATTCCTGCCTAAACAATCCAAATAAATTCCTATTTTAGTGAATTCAACCGGCCAATTATGACTAGTAAATTATTCATAAGGAGTTCTTTTGCAGTGGGGGTTTGCCTTGTTTTCGGGTTCCTGGGGGTAATAGCTACGCAAACCGGTATTGCCGATTGGTATCCAGGTCTGGAAAAACCCTGGTTCCATATTCAGGAAGATCTTTTTAGCGGAATATGGATGCTCATGTATATCTTAATGGGAATTTCTGCTGGCATCGTATGGAGCAAGGGATTCTACCATAAATGGGTTAAAACTGCGCTTTACCACTTTGGATTTCAACTGTTTTTGAATGGATTCTGGTTCCTGTTATTTTTCGCCTTAAAACAGCCTTTTTTCGCCTTATTAGACCTGGTGGTCCTGTTCGTGGTAATTCTCTTTACGATAAGATGGTTTAAAATAGTTAGTCTACCTGCAGCTTATCTTCTAATACCCTATGCCGTATGGGTGCTTTTTGCGATCGTTTTTAACTTCGAGATCTGGAGGCTTAACTCATAGCTTTGGCCGCCAGAAATCCCCCTGTCCAGGCATTCTGAAAGTTGAACCCTCCGGTGATTGCGTCAATATTTAAGATCTCTCCAGCGAAATAAAGGTTCTTATGGATTTTGCTCTCAAAAGTTTTGAAGTCTACTTCTTTGAGGTCTATCCCCCCGGCCGTAACGAATTCCTCTTTAAAAGTACTTTTCCCATCAACATTGAAAACTGCGGAAGTAAGTTGGCTAGCTAACTCTTTCATTTGATCTTTATTGAGATCTGCCCATTTGGTTTCAGGTTTAATTCCTGCTGCAGCAACTATGCTTTGCCATAATCTTTTTGGGAGTTCAAACTGTGGCCGAGTAGCCAACTGTTGTTTGGGAATTGAAAATTTCAGCTCTTTAAGTTGCTCCAGAATATCATTCTCAGAAAATCCCGGTAACCAGTTTACCATTATCTGGAATTTATAATCAAGTTCATGCAATTCTCTTGCTCCCCAGGCCGATAATTTCAGGATAGCAGGACCGCTCATCCCCCAATGGGTGATCAAAAGTGGACCGGAGCTTTCCAGGTTCTGGTTCAGGATTTTTACTTCAGCATCTGAAGCTATCCCTGCAAGATCTTTAATTCGGATATCCTTAATATTGAAGGTAAATAGCGAAGGAACGGCATTAACTATAGAATGTCCCATTTTTCCAAGTAAGTTCCATACCTTGGAATTACTACCGGTGGCGAGCATTAGATGTGTGGCCTGGAAACTTGCGGTATTCGTATCTACCTGCCAGTGATCCTCAATCTTTTTAAAGTTTTTCAGGCTCTGGCCTTTTTGAACCTCTATGCCCAATCTTTTACATTCGCGAGTAAAACAGTCTATAATGGTCTGGGAGCTGTCGGTGACGGGAAACATTCTACCGTCTTCTTCAGTTTTAAGTTCAATACCTCTTTCTTCAAACCAGCCAATAGTATCTCCGGTCATAAACTTATGGAAGGGGCCACGTAATTCTTTTTCACCCCGGGGATATTTTTTCACCAGTTCTGCAGGTATAAATTCAGCATGGGTAACATTGCATCTACCGCCGCCTGAAACTCGAACTTTGGTAAGCACTTCTTTTCCTCGCTCCAGGATAAGGATTTTAAGGCTTGGGTTATTTTCAGCAGCATTTATCGCTGTGAAAAAACCAGCCGCGCCACCACCAACAATTATAATATCATATTGCTCCAAATACTGTTTTTTAATCTGAAGCAAAAATAGGCAGATATTATGGGCTGAAGAAAATTTGTTTAAGGCTTGAGTTCCAGAAGGGGATTATGCAGCCTGTTCGGGTAATCTGAGATGATCCCATCAACTCCAAAATCTATCATTCTTAGAATATCTTCTCTTTCATTCACTGTCCAGACGTTCACGCTGAAACCTGCATCCTGGCTTAATTTTGTATTATCTCGGGTAATAATTCCTAAAGAAGGATGTATAGCCGATGCCTTCAACATTTTTCCAATTTCTATAGCTTCGGGAACACTGGCTTTGCTCAATACTGCAATGGGTACTTTTTCGTCTAATTTTCTGGTTTCAAAAAGTTCGTTCTTCTGAAAGCTGGAAATGATGAAATCTGAATATTGCCATTTTCCACCTTTCACTTTCTCCTTCACCAATTCACTAACGGGTGCTGCCGTATTTAAACCTTTCAGTTCTATGTTTATAAGACACTTGCCTTCAATAAGATCTAAGACTTCAGTTAGAAGAGGGACCTTATATCGGCCTTCGATCCTAAGTTTTCGAATAACCTCTGCAGGTTTTTTTGCAATTTCGCCGCTACCATCTGTAGTGCGATCCAATGTAAAGTCATGAATAACCCAAAGTTCTCCGCTGGCGCATTTATGCACATCGATCTCGATCATATCTACTCCTATATCCAGGGCTTTCTGAATACTTTCAAGAGTATTTTCAGCCAGATGCCCTTTTGCTCCCCGGTGACCGATCTTTAGAAAATTGTTCATATTCAAATGTATTAATTAATTCATTTCACACAGCGTTTGACTTTATCCTACAGTATAAATTAATATTTACAAAGGCTTAAGATTGGTTAACATTTATTTTGCTACAAAACATTTTAATTTAGATAGGTAACCAAAAATTGACCAATGAGTAAACCAGAGAATGTACCGGAACAAGAGCAGGAACAACCGGGAGATGAATATAAAATGCAACCAAAACCGGAAATCATAAGGGATGATTATCTGGGGAGTGAAAAACTTAAGGGAAAAGCTACACTTATTACCGGTGGAGATAGCGGTATTGGCCGTAGTGCGGCAATACATTTTGCCAGGGAAGGTGCAGATGTAGCAATCGTTTACCTGGAAGAAAAAGAAGATGCCCTGGAGACGAAGAAACTGGTGGAAAAAGAAGGAAGAAAATGCTTGATCATTTCCGGAGACCTGAAAGAAGAATCATTTTGTAAAGAAGCCGTTAGGAAGGTGATTTCAGAATTCGGCAAACTGGATATTTTAGTTAACAATGCTGCCGTCCAATTTCCTAAAGGAGAGGTGGAGGAAATAAGTTCAGCACAATTCAGGATGACCTTCGAGACAAATTTTTATCCCCATTTTTATGTGGTAAAAGAAGCTCTGGAATATTTAAAGGAAGGCTCGATTATCATTAATACTACCTCAGTGACGGCCTATCGGGGAAGTTCGCATTTACTGGATTACTCCAGCACCAAGGGAGCAATTGTAAGTTTTACGCGTTCCTTATCTAAAATGCTGGTCGACAGGAAGATTAGGGTGAATTCTGTTGCGCCCGGGCCCATCTGGACTCCGCTTATTCCTTCCACCTTCGATGAAGTATCAGAATTTGGGAAGAAAGTACCCATGGGCAGACCCGGACAACCAAGCGAAGTAGGACCGGCGTATGTATTTCTTGCCAGCAAAGACAGCAGTTATATGACAGGGCAGGTGATCCATATTAATGGTGGAGAAATAATTGGAAGTTAGAAATTCAGGAAATTATTAATAATAGGAATTTGTTTATACAATTATTATTAAGTCATGGGAAAGAAAGGATTTTTAGAAGACTATCACGGTAAACGGGATTTTGATATTTCTTCAGAACCTTTTGGCGATGAAGATCACAAGAAAGATGAAAACAAGCAGATCTTTGTGATCCAGAAACACGATGCCTCCAACTTGCATTTCGATTTCAGATTACTGGTAGACGGGGTGCTAAAAAGCTGGGCGGTTCCCAAAGGTCCTTCCACAGATCCAGATGAGAAAAGGCTTGCAGTTAGGACTGAAGATCACCCGCTTGAATATGCCGATTTCGAGGGTGTGATCCCTGAAGAACAATATGGAGGTGGAACCGTGATGGTATGGGATGCCGGGACCTATGAAAATGATAAAAAAGATGCTGAGGGTAATTTTGTGCCTATGAAAGAGCAACTGGAAAAAGGTCATTCAACTTTTATTCTGAAAGGAAAAAAACTGAAAGGAGGCTATACTTTGATCAGGACTCAGAAGGGTAAAAATGAAAAATGGTTATTGAAGAAAGTGGATGATGAAGAGGCCGATGCCCGGAGAAATCCTGTAAATACCGAGAATAAATCTGTCCTCACAGGTAGGACGATGAATCAGATTGCAAAAGATTCCAGCAAAGATGAATGAACTATTAAAAACCATACCTCAAGAACTTCAGGAAAAACTTAAGAAAAAGAAACAGCCAGACTGGATGCCGCCAATGCTGGCAAAACTAACCCATGATGTCTTTTCTAATGAGGAGTGGATCTTTGAGAGAAAACTGGATGGAGAACGCTGTGTTGTCTACAAAAAGGAGAAAGAAGTAAAGATAATGTCCCGTAATAAGAAGACCCTCAATGTTACTTATCCAGAGATCGTAGATCTTTTCAAATCGCAAAAAGCAAAAGATTTTATTATTGACGGAGAAATGGTGGCTTTTAAAGGCAAGCAAACCAGCTTTTCTGAATTGCAAAAACGAATGCATTTAAAGGATGCTGATGAAGTAAAGAACAGCAAAACCAAAGTTTTCTTGTATGTGTTTGATCTTATGTTTTATGATGGGCATGACCTTACCAAATTACCATTAGTAGAACGGAAGAAACTACTTAAAAAGTTGCTGGATTTTGATGATCCATTGAGGTTCACTTCGCACCGTAATGAAGAAGGAGAGAAATTCTACAAAGAAGCCTGCGAAAAGAACTGGGAAGGGCTAATTGCGAAGAAGGCTGACAGTGTTTATGTTCATAGCCGTTCTTCCCACTGGTTGAAATTCAAATGTGAAAATCAGCAGGAATTCGTTATTGGTGGGTATACAGATCCGCAGGGCGAAAGAAAAGGCTTTGGTGCCTTGCTTATTGGTTTCTATAAAAATGGGAAACTTCAGTACGCTGGTAAGGTAGGAACCGGGTATACAGATAAGATGCTGGAAGAGCTTCATTCCAGAATGTCGAAGATAGAAATAGCTGCTCCACAATTTGAGGATAATAAAGACCTGCCAGAAAAGAATGTACACTGGTTAAAACCTGAACTCGTAGGGGAAGTTGCCTTTACCGAGTGGACAAATACGAACAAATTGAGACACCCAAGGTACCTTGGTCTTAGAAGCGATAAAGAAGCACAGGAAGTAATAAAGGAGGCTTAATATGGGAACCAAAAAGAAATTTGGAAAGGATAGTTTTGAAATCAGCAACCTGGATAAGATTTTCTTTCCAGAAGCAGGATATACTAAAGGCGATCTTATAGAATATTATGAAAAGATTTCAGAGACCATGCTTCCCCATTTAAAAGACCGCCCTGTCACGATGATACGTTTTCCCAACGGAATTACAGGTAAAAGGTTCTATCAGAAAGATGCCCCCGATTATTTCCCTGACTGGATAGAAAAGAAAGCGATCGAGAAGCAGGAGGGTGGAAAGACCCATTATGTTATTTGCAATAAGAAATCCACGCTGGTATATCTGGCAAACCAAGCCTGTATCAGCCCGCATATCTGGTTAAGCCGGCAGGATATTCTTGATAAACCAGACAGGATGATATTTGATCTTGATCCTGTTAAGGACGATTTTGAAGAAGTAAAGCAAGCAGCGAAAAAAGTAAAAGATCTTTTGGGCGAGGAACTGGGGTTGCCGGTCTACATTATGACCACTGGTTCCAGGGGAATGCATGTGGTAGTGCCGCTCAAAAGAACCAGAACTTACGATGAAGTGAGAGATTTTGCACAAAAAGCTGCGAAATATCTCGAAAAGAAATATCCGGAAGATATGACGACTGCATCCCGCAAGAATAAGAGGGAGGATAAACTTTTTCTTGATGTCGCCAGAAATGCTTTTGGTCAAACTGGGGTAGCTCCTTATGCGGTAAGGCCTATAGAAAACGCCCCGGTTGCCACTCCGCTAGACTGGGAAGAATTGGACAGGTCTTCCCTTTCGGCCAGGAGTTATAATATTAATAATATTTTCAAAAGACTTGCCAATAAAGAAGATCCATGGAAGAATATCAATTCCAGCGCGATCACCCTTACCGATGCCATCAAGAAATTAGAGAACCTCTGGGATAAGAGATTTGATTGAATTTTTGAATTCACAGGTGTTATAGGTAGAGGAGTACGAAAGCTCCGAAATTGATTCATATGACGGTTTTTTTGACGCGATACCCCAGCTAATGGCAATATTGACAAAGGATTATGATTGCTTAACATTTAATTAGATGCATCAGTCTGTAATTTAGAGGTTCAATCAAACTTAAAACTATGAGAAACTTTAAATGCCAGAGCTTTGCGACCAGAATTTCTCACTTCAAAGTTTTATAGTGATGGAAAAATGGTTTCAATTTAAAGAAATGGACCTGCTGGCCATCGTTTTAACAGCGATTGGGATATATATAGCAGTGATCCTATTTACAAGGATAGCTGGTAAACGTAGCTTTTCGAAAATGTCAAGTTTCGATTTTGCGATGACAGTTGCTGTTGGTTCTATGATAGCCACAACCGTTTTGTCTAAAAGCGTTAGTCTTTGGGATGGTGTAATTGGCATGGGAGCCGTGTATGTTTTACAAATTAGTGTGGCACTTTTAAGACGTTACAAACAGGTTCAAAAAGTAGTTGACAATGTCCCGTTATTATTGATGGATGGAACAGAAATACTTCATGATAACCTTAAAAAGGCCCGGGTTAGCGAAAGCGATCTTCGGTCTAAATTGAGAGAAGCAAATGTTATAAGGTTAAAAGAGGTTAGAGCAGTGATATTTGAGGCTACCGGAGATATTTCGGTAATGCATACAGAAGATGATAATGAAGAGCTTGAAAACTGGTTGATGGAAGACGTTAAGCGTTAGAAGAATTTTCAGAATATAAAAACAGCTGCGCCCATAGCAAATAGAATATGGGCAATCAGGATCTGTACATAGAATTCTTTTAGCTGAACATTTTCAGAATTCGGAGATATTACGAACATAAGATGCCAGCTTAGAATTGATAGGATTCCGGCAAAAACTCCATAAACTAAGATCGAAGTGAAAGAAATAGAAAATGAGAAGATGAGATGAATGATGTAGAAAAGCGTCATTAGAATGATGCCAATAGAAAAATGAACCACCCACCCAAGTATTGAATTGTTTGATGGATTTACTTTATCGTAAGTGGATCTCCTTAAGATCATGTTTAAAAGCCTTGGCTCTCTAAACTCCTGATCTTTTAGGCGCGCGAGAACATAACTGAATCCAGTCATTAGAATGGTGCCAAGTATCCCGGCCAGAATAACCTTTAGAAGTTCCATTTGATCAAAGTTGAGTGGTGTGTTTTTTAAATGTATAAAGTACTGAATATAAGAATATTATGGAAATAAAATATAATCTTCCAAAAGAAGGCCTAAAATCAAGGCCGGTAAAAAATATAGAGCTGAAAAATAAATTTGAAAAATTCATCCTGGATAATGACCATCCCTGTATCATGGCGAAAACAGTTTTTTCTATGAGCCGGGTAGAATTGCATTCCTATTCAGATTTTGGAACTTTAGCTACCGCACGAAAAATACTTGCAGATCTTGAAAAATACATATCAGAATATGATTTTGAATCTAATGATTTTAAAACATTTATAGCGGTATTTCCTGAATCCCCGATTTATTCCGAAATTGGCTTTGAAAAAATACTGTGGAAACAACTTGAGAATCTACATAAGGTAGATGAAAAGGAATGGGATTCGGCAGTTAGTGAAGATCCTGAAAGTGAACATTTCAGTTTTAGCCTGAATGGAAGAGCATTCTATATTGTAGGAATGCATCCCGGAGCTTCCAGGAAAGCGAGGCAAAGTCCTTATGTCACGATAGCTTTCAATTTGCACTGGCAATTTGAAAAACTCCGTGAAATGGGGAGTTATGAAACGGTACGAGACAGGATTAGAGACCGGGATAAGGAATTGCAGGGTTCAATAAATCCTATGTTGCAGGATTTTGGAACTAATAGTGAGGCTAGACAGTATAGTGGTAGAAAAGTGGAAAAAGATTGGAAATGTCCTTTTCACAGTAATTAGAATGAATGTACAGACCAGAGAAATATAAGAAAGACGATAAAAAATTCGTCTTTTCCTTTATCAGAGAAAATCCCTTTGCCACGGTTATTATGAACGGAAACAGGCTCATGGCGACCCATCTTCCCGTGCTTATTGAGGGAAATGAGGCAGAATGGCAATTATATTCCCACCTGGCAAACCATAATGAACAAGCGGCTTTGGTAAAGGACGGCTCTGAAGCTTTGATCATTTTTCATGGGCCACATAGCTATATTTCATCTTCGTGGTACAAAGAAAAAGACATAAGTACCTGGGATTATACCGCTGTGCATGTAAATGCGCAGGTGAAATTACAAACGAGAGAGGAACTGGAAAATTCTCTGGAAAATCTGGTAAAGCAATTTGAGAAAGAACAGGATTCTCCGCTGTATTACGGTGATATTCCAAAACCAATGCTGGATGAGCATTTGCCGCTTATCACAGGTTTCTGGTTACAACCGGTAAAGGTTGAAGGAGTTGCTAAATTACATCAATCCTATCCCAAACATGATGTGGAAGCGGTAGTTGAAAATCTAAATTCTTCTGGAAACTGTATGAAAGAGGAACTGGGTAAGGCTATAAAGAATGAAAATAAAATTAGATAAGACGGAAGAAAGAATATGCAGGTAATAGAAAAGCAAAGCGGCGCAGCTTTTAAAATGAAAAAGGGTCAGCTCTTAAAAGTAGTGGATCCTTTAGGTGAGCAGGTAAGCGATATGGTGATCTTTAATGCAGAAGATGTGAGGGAAAAGATCTCCAGCGGAAAAACGCTCGATTTTGAAGAAAGTATTCTCATTACTAAGGGTAATTACATTTGGAGCAATCGCAGTAATAAAATGATGGAGATACTGGAGGATACCAACGGGCGTAATGACTTTTTACTGGCACCATGCAGCCCTGAAACTTTTAAGATTATGTACCGCGACTCTCAATATCATCCCAGTTGTTTTGAGAACCTTCATACCAATCTTGCAAAATATAATATCGAACCAGATGATATCCCTACGGCCTTCAATATTTTCATGAATGTGCAGTTCGATACCTTTGGAAGGATCACAGTAAAACCACCCCTCAGTAAAGCCGGAGATTATGTGCTTTTTGAGGCGAAAATGGATCTCATCGTAGGTTTAACCGCATGTTCTGCGGAAGACAGTAATGGCGGAAGCTTTAAACCAATAAATTACGAGGTGCTGGACTAAATTGAGATTTTTTAAGTGTTCTTTTTCCGGTACCTCATGTTCAGCATTTCTATGGCTAATGAGAAGAATACCGCGAAATAGATATATCCCTTCGGTACATGGTAATGTGCTCCTTCAACAATTAGCATAACGCCTATAAGTATTAAAAACGAAAGAGCCAGTATTTGTATGGTAGGGTGATTATTTACAAATTCGCCTACCGGTTTTGCAAATATCATCATGACAATAATGGCAATAACAACGGCGATGATCATTAATAAAATCTCATCTGTAAGACCAACGGCAGTAAGGATCGAGTCGAAAGAAAAGACGATATCCAGCAGCACGATCTGTATGATGGCTGAGGTGAAATCCATGGTTTTTGATGGCGTGCCGGTTTCAGGATCGTTTTCCTGTCCTTCGACCTTGTGGTGAATTTCCAGTGTACTTTTTACCAGCAGAAATATACCTCCGGCAATAAGAATAATGTCCCGCCAGCTGAGTTCGAAATCTGCCACTGTAAGTACAGGCTTGGTAAGCCCTATGATCCAGGTAATACTTAAAAGCAAAAGGATCCTCATTACCAGGGCGATGGTTAACCCGCCCAAACGTGCTCTTTTCTGATCTGCCTCAGGTACTCTGCCGGCAACCAGTGAAATAAAGATGATGTTATCTATTCCCAGAACTATTTCCAGGAAAGTTAAAGTAAGTAAAGCGACCCAGGTATCGGGTTGTAAAAAAATCTCCATAATAGATTCGTTGGACAGGGGCCAAAAATATTGAAAATTTGATTAGTTGAAGTTAAATTTATTACAAAGCTGAATCGGTTATAAATTCAGGAGTATCAGTCAAATCCAAACTTGATACTGAAGCCACCGTACACCGAAAACTGGTAAAAATCATAGTCGGTACGCCAGCGATTCTCTCCACGGAGATAAACAAAGAATCTGTCGAAATGATATTCAAAGCGAGCATTAAAGGCCAGGGATGGATAGGTTTTCCAGGGTCTTCTAATGAAGGAAAGAGAAATATCCCCTATTGGAATAAATTTTTTACCTGGTCTTATTACGAAGCCTGGGTTAATACCAAAAGATTCATATTCTATGGCAGTAAAGGTTTCATAATAAGCGATTATACTAAACCCAGCATTTCTATAACCTATAGAAAATGTACCATCATAAGCCGCATCGTTTACTGTGCCTCCAAAAGTTGCGTTTCGAAGGTCTACTCCAGTACTGGCAAACCAGTAAGTATCTTCACGTGTAAGCCAGGATTGAGCATAGCCCATAGTAGCATGCAATAGTAGCAAAGTAAAAAGGGCCTTTTTCATGCAGGTGAGTTGTAAGACGCTGTTTGAATTACTCTTGGATTATTGGGTTTGATTTAATTGTATGATCATTAGAGTTTTATGAAGATAATATTTAAATACCGAAATATTCTAATCCTGAAACTGGCTAAATAGAAATGTGAGTTATTTTTATGGAGGACCGTTATAATCTCATTGGTTCCCTCAACTCAAAAGGATGAACAGTAAATATTTTCTTTAAATGGTTATTTTTCAATGATTTTCATAAAAAAATAAACAAAACTTTAAGTTTTTAGGAAATAAAAAATATTTTAGCTGTCTAACTATCAATCATATGAAAAATTTTTTGTGGGGTTTTCTTGCCCTTTCTCTATTTGGGAGCAGGGATATCTATGGGCAGAAACATCAGGCACCTCCAGCAGAAGATGTGACGATTGCCAGGGAATTAAAGGAACTTTTTCCCGATGATCAGGTGGCTTTTCTTAAGAATCATGATGAAATAAGTTTTGACCTGGACGGGAGAGCAGGCAAGGTGACCGTGACCAAAAAAAACCAGAGTACCTTAATTAACCTGGATAGCCGGGCAGATATCAGGTATTATACTTTCTATGATGGAGAGTCTGAGGTGACCGATTTTGAGGTGGAAAGCAAGAATCAGAAGAGAACAGATCATTTTGTGAAAGATGAAGCCTATACCAGCGATGATCTTTTTCATAACGATGTACGGGTAAAACATGTGTACCTGGACTTTCCTGTGAATGCATTTACCTATAATGCTGAGATCACTAAAGAATACAGGGATATCAAATATTTTACGAACGTTTATTTCATTGATGACTATCCTGCGTTAGAGAGGAAGATCAGCATAGAGATCCCGGAATGGTTGAATTTAGAACTCCGTGAAATGAACTTTGATGGATACGATATTCAGAAGTCGGTTTCCCAGGAAAAAAATGGTTCGAGCAGGTATACCTACGTTTTGAAAATGGCTAACGGCCATTATGATGATCCAAATGCACCCGGACCCAGCTATGTATATCCTCATATTCTTATACTGCCTAAATCATATACCGATAATGGACAGGAGCAAAAGATATTTAAAACTACCCACGACCTCTATAACTGGTATAAATCTCTGGTAGATGAACTTGAGAACGATAATGCCGACATTAAGGATAAAGTAGCAGAATTAACTGCAAATGCGGCAACAGAAGAGGAGAAGATCAGGAATATCTATTATTGGATCCAGGATAATATAAGGTATATCGCTTTTGAAGATGGCATCGCCGGTTTTAAACCGGATGAAGCGTCGAATGTATTCAATAAGCGCTATGGCGATTGTAAGGGAATGGCGAACCTCACCAAGCAAATGCTTACCGAAGCTGGGTTTGATGCGAGGTTAACCTGGGTAGGAACCAAACATATCGCCTACGATTACTCCACGCCTAACTTATCTGTAGACAATCACATGATCTGCACTGTTTGGCTTGATGGAAAACCCTTGTTCCTGGACGGGACCGAAGAATTCAATTCTATGGGTGAATTTGCAGATCGTATCCAGGGTAAGCAAGTGCTCATCGAAAATGGAGATGATTTTATCCTTGAAAATATCCCGGTACACCAGGCCAATTTTAATGCTGAAGAAGTTCAATATGACCTGAAACTGGTAGACGGCAGTCTGGAAGGTGAGGTGACCAAGAATTTCCAGGGAGAGAGCCGGGCAAGCCTGTTGTCGTTCTTTCATTCCCTGAAAAACGATAAAAAAGATGAATTCCTGGAATATTATTTAAGAAATGGAAATAGCAATATCAGTGTTTCCTCCATAGAAACTTCAGATCTGGAAAACCGTGACCTCGATCTTAATGTGAATTACGAGATCGCAGTGCAGAACGCAGTTTCAGAATTTGATGATGAGGTCTATATAGATCTGGATATAGATAAGGAACTATCTAATTACCTCATGAAAGAAAGGGAGACAGACTTTATTTTCAATTATAAAAAAGATCTGCATTCCACTTTTAAGCTTAAGATTCCTGAAGGCTATAAAGTGTCTCATATCCCAGAAAGCATTTCACTCGAGAATGAAGATTTTCGATTATCTGTAAAATTCTTTCAGGAGAAAGGGGAGATCGTCTATCAAAAAGAATTCAGGATCGAAAATGCAAAAGTGGAGACCGAAGATTTTGCGGAGTGGGATGGCTTTATCGAACAACTAAACCAGCTATATAACGAACAAATTATCTTAACCAAAGGCTAGAAACTATGAAAACAAGGCTACTAACCATTCTCGCTCTTATTTTGTCCAATATCATTTTCGCACAAAAGAAGGATGAAGAGGAGATAAGGGAATTCTTCTGGGGCGCGAACGACGCCTATAAAAATGTGACCGAAGTTCCTGATAAATGGAAGAATGAGTCAGCAGTGATCCTGTTAAAGAACGTGAATCACGATTACCATAAATTTTTAAAGAATGTCACCTATGGCCGGTCTACTCGCGAACGTATAAAATTGCTCGATAAGGCGGCTGTTGAAGATTATTCGGAATTCACCTTTAATACCGAGCTCAAGTCCAGGCAGGGTTGGTCCCTATGGAATTTTGAAGAAGGAAGCATTGTAGGGCTTAAGGTTATAAAACCAGATGGAACCGAGCGGGAGATCGATGTGGAGAATGAGATAGTGGTTACAGATGGAGTACAGAAACTGGCCATTTCTAACCTTGAAGTTGGAGATATCCTGGATTATTACTCCTATCATGAAAAACCTTATACCTGGTTTTCTTCTATCAATTTTGATGCGGTAGAAGAAGTGCTGGCAGATGAATATCCCATCGTGGACTATAAGTTTTACCTGGAAACAGAGAACGACTTTTTTGTAAGTTTCAATTCGGTAAATGATGCTCCTGAACTTAAGAAGCTGGAGACCGGGAAAAAGAGTTTCAGAAAATATGAGTTGGTCGCACACGACCTGCCAAAATATGATTTCCCACGCTGGTTCTATCCCATGCAGGAAAAGCCGGCTTATAAGTTCCACGTTTACTTTGCCAGTAACGGGAAATACGAAAAAAGAGCCAAGGCTTTCTTATCTGAAAGGGAGGATGTGATCCTTGAAAAAGTAGATATGGACCAGGCATTTGAATATTTTGCAGATGCATTGGAGCCCGCAGGAATTTATCCGGATGTTAAGGCTTACCTATCTGATCAAACTTTTGCGAATGACAGGGAAAAAGCGATAGCGGCATATTATTATTTACGGCACTCGCATCTAACAAAATTTATTGAAGCAGCCTACGTGAAAGAGGCCGGAATTGCCGATTATCCTTATGAATATTACGGATTAGTTTCCTTTGTAGATTCAGATCAGGATTTCATTAGAAGTTATGCCGGTATCCTTAAAAAAGAAGATATAGATTTCGAAGTAGTGCTAGGTACGCCGAGAGAAGACGGGCCTATGTCTGAACTTTTACTGAAAGAAAATGTAAGCTTTTTTTTAAAAGTTAATACAGAACCACCTTTTTATGCATCCTATTTCGATCTTCATGGCAGTGCGGGACAGTTTCCGGAAGGTCTGGAAGGAACAGATGTTTACCTTCTGGGGGCAGATAAAAAAGGCAGGCTGAAGACGGTGACTTCTGGAAAACTACCAGTTTCCAATAGTCAGGACAATGAAGAACTATCTGAGATGACCGTTAAGATCAATGATGATTTCAGCGGGTTGCAACTTACCAATTTGCATAAATTCAAGGGGAATCAGAAAAAAGAAGAACAGGAGGAAAAAATGTATTTCGCAGATTATGTGAAAGAGGACTATGAACGCTATGGTACAGATGATTTCCTGGAGCACGTGAGAAGGGATAAACACCGTGAGCGTTATGAAAGAGAGCTGCAGGCCTTATCTGAAAAGATCAAGAAAAACCTGACCGAGAGGTTTGAAAAAACCGCTGCTTTGCGCCTGGAAATTCCGGAAGTCGAAAACTATGAGTTCAGTATCGTTGAAACAGGAAGATATGGTAGTGACACTTATTTCAGTTATTCTGACAATTATGATGCTCCCAACGTTTTTGTAAAAAAGGCCGGCCCTAATTATATCGTGGAAATAGGAAAGCTAATTGGCGGTCAGGTGGATATCGCAGAAAAGGAAAAGGATAGAAAGGAAAACATCTATATGAACTTCCCCAGAGTATATCGTAATAAGATCGTTTTTCAGATCCCTGAAGGTTATTCCGTGACAGGATACGAAAACCTGAATACTAAGGTAGAAATTGAGACTGGCGGATTTGAAAGTTCGGCAAGACTTGAAGGTAATACCCTAGTTATAGAAGCAAAAAAGGAATACCGTCACAATTATGAACCAAATGAAAACTGGCCAGAAATGATCGAATTCCTTGATTCGGCAAGACAGTTCACCAATGAAAAAATACTTTTGAAAAGAACTTAGAAAAAAGAGTAGTTCATTTTTATATATCATAAAATCAGAGGATAGTTCGCAATTTAGTGGCGCTTTTAATGAAATATTCTTAAATTCTACCTCGAAAATTTGCATAAACCGGGTATTTATATCCGGTTTATTTTGATCTTTTAATAAGCTGAAAGGATATGATCTTTAAACTCTGAAAATGAACAAAATTCTTACCTGGTCTATTAGTGCGGCTTTGGCCGGTTTTTTATTTGGATTTGATACGGTGGTGATATCTGGAGCAGATAAACAGCTTCAGGCATTATGGAATACCTCAGACGCTTTTCATGGTTCTGTGGTGATGGCCATGGCCCTTTGGGGAACCGTTGTCGGAGCTGTTTTCGGAGGGATACCTACCAATAAGATTGGGCGTAAGAACACCCTTATGATCATTGGGGTTTTATATTTCGTTTCAGCACTGGGATCTGCCCTTTCCAACGATCCCATTACCTTTGCTGTATTCAGATTTTTAGGAGGACTGGGAGTTGGAGCCTCCACCATTGCGGCACCTGCCTTTGTTTCAGAGATCGCCCCGGCAAACCAGCGGGGTAAACTGGTTTCGCTCTATCAATTCAATATCGTATTAGGGATCCTGATCGCTTTTCTTTCAAATTATTTACTGCGGAATACCGGCGAGGAACCGTGGAGATGGATGGTCGGTATAGAAGCTGTACCAGCATTTCTCTATCTCATCTTTGTTTTCCTTATTCCCAGGAGTCCGCGATGGCTGGTTTCCAAGGGAAGGTTTGCAGAAGCTGAAAAAGTTCTAGCTATTATTCATCCCGATATGGATATACAAAAGAAGCTCCAGGAAATTAAAGATCTGGACGAAAAGGAACTTACCGGAGAGAATATCTTCATGAAAAAATATCGCTTTCCGTTGATTCTTGCATTTCTCATTGCATTTTTCAATCAGCTATCTGGGATAAATGCTTTTCTTTATTATGCCCCGAGGATCTTTGAATCTGCCGGGTTGGGTGAAAGTACCGCCCTGCTGAGCAGTATCGGGATAGGGGTGGTGAACCTTCTTTTTACCTTATTAGGAGTTTTCCTTATAGATAGACTGGGAAGAAAACAATTGATGCTATTTGGATCCATAGGTTATATCATCTCATTAACGCTGGTGGCCGCTGCCTTCTTCCTTAACTGGGGCGGATTATGGGTGCCTATTTTTCTATTTCTTTTTATAGCATCTCACGCTATAGGTCAGGGAGCGGTTATCTGGGTATTTATTTCTGAAATTTTCCCTAACCGTTTAAGAGCTTCGGGACAGGCATTCGGGTCTTCCACCCATTGGGTGCTGGCAGCGATTATTCCATCCACTATTCCGTATTTGTTCACCAATATTGGTCCTGGTTATGTATTCGCATTTTTCGCCTTTATGATGGTACTTCAGCTGATATTTGTGATCTTTATGATGCCGGAAACTAAAGGAAAATCATTAGAACAGTTAAGTTTTGATCTATCCATTAACAAGTAGTTTTAATATGAACAGAGTTAAAAAATTAAGTGGTATCATATTCCTGTCGGTTTTGATGGCAGGGATCTTTTCCTGTAAGAATGATTCCAAAGAAGAGGAAAAGCAGGTTGCTGAGGTGAAAGTTCAGAAGGATGAAGATTACAGGCCTAATTTTCATTTTACGCCGAAAAAGAACTGGATGAACGATCCTAATGGGATGTTCTATCTAAATGGCACCTATCATTTGTATTTTCAGTACTATCCTGATGATAATGTGTGGGGGCCTATGCATTGGGGTCATGCTACGAGTAAGGATATGATCACCTGGGAAGAGCAGCCTATCGCCTTGTTTCCAGATGAAAAAGGATATATTTTTTCCGGTAGCGCGGTGGTAGACAGGAATAATACTTCAGGTTTTGGTGAGGAAGGAAAAACACCGGTGGTTGCTATTTTTACTTATCATGAACCTGAAGCGGCCAAAGAAGGAAAGAAAGATTACCAGTCACAGGCTATCGCTTACAGTCTGGACGAGGGTCAAACCTGGACCAAGTATGAAGGCAATCCTGTGATTCCCAATCCCGGCATCGAGAATTTCAGAGATCCCAAGGTAATCTGGGATGATATTAATCAACAATGGTTGATGGCACTCGCTACTACCGAAAAAGCATTATTCTATACTTCACAGAACTTAAAGGACTGGAAAAAACTATCAGAATTTGGCGAAAATACTGGAGCTCATGATGGGGTTTGGGAATGCCCCGATATTTTCCCGATGCGGGTGCAGGGTAGTGATGAACAGAAATGGGTGCTTATCCAGAGCCTGAATCCGGGAGGTTACAACGGAGGATCTGGAACTCAGTATTTTGTTGGAGATTTCGACGGTAAGGAATTCACACCGGTAAGTGGAATGGAAGCTCTTGAAGAAAAACATCCTTTCTGGATAGATTTTGGCAGGGATAATTACGCAGGAGTGACCTGGTCTAATATCCCAGATGAGGACGGTCGCAAGTTATTCTTGGGCTGGATGTCTAACTGGTTGTATGCAGAAAAAGTACCTACAACGACCTGGAGAAGTTCCATGACGATTGCACGCGAGTTAAAACTGATCAAGGAAGGTGATAGATACCTCCTTACTTCAGAGCCGGTAGAGGAATTAAAGAAATATCGTGGAGAAAAAATTCAGAAGAAAGATATAGCCGTGAGTGGTAATACTGTAGTGTTGGATTCAGAAGAGGTAGATCTGGCAAAAGTTGAGATCAGGTTCAATATAAAAGACCTCGAAGCGACTACTTATAACTTCAGCCTCTCTAATGATGGGGGAGAGGAATTCATAATTTCTTATAACCATCCCAAAAAGGAATTCACCATGAACCGGTCGCATGCCGGGAAGAATGACTTTTCAGATGAATTCGCTGCAGAAAATTCTACAGCGCCAAGGATTTCTGATGCTCAAAATTTAAATGCGATACTAATTATAGACAAGACTTCCATAGAAATGTTCTTTGATAACGGAAAAACGGTCATCACTGAGATCTTCTTCCCCAGCCAACCCTGGACCGATTTTTCCTTTACGGGTCTGGAAGATTTTAGGGTAGATAGCCTGGAAGCTTATGAGTTGAACTTTGAAAAAGAGGAACAAAATTCAGAAGAAAATAGAGAAGAAGAGGATATTTAGAATTAAAAAATAAGTTTGAGAACACGGGGCTAGCGTCCCGTGTTTTTTATTAGGAAAATATTAGCGAAGCGAATGATCGATTATCTCTATCTTGAGACAGATTAGACCTTAAGAAAATGAACATTAAAATAGAACATCGTAATCCCACTATAGCGGAATACCAGTTATTGAGAGCTTCTACCAACTGGGAGAAACTCACCGATGAAACGGTGGAGAAAGGAATGGAAGGCTCGCTATTCTCGGTTTGCTTTATGGTTGGCGGGAAGATTGCCTGCGCCGGAAGGATCGTGGGCGATGGGGCCATTTATTTTTATATCCAGGATGTCATCGTGTTGCCCGAATATCAGAAGACCGGTCTTGGGGATATGATCATGGAGGAGCTGGAAAGCTGGTTAAAAAAGAACGCTTCGAATAATTCATTTATCGGGCTTATGGCTTCAGAAGGGGTTAAAGAATTCTATACCCGTTATGGGTATTCCGAACGGGCTGAAACCAGACCCGGAATGTTCAAAATGGTAGAAAAGTAAAGGCTTTCGGGAATTTTGGATAAAACCCAGGGCCTGGCTTTCCATTATAATTTGTAATTTGAAAAATATGACAAAAAAGATAAAAGCGGTTTGTTTTGGAGAGATCCTATACGATGTGTTTCCAGATAAGGAACGAATAGGTGGTGCGCCACTGAATGTAGCCAGCAGGCTCGCCAGTATGGGCATTGAGACCGAAATGATAAGCAAGGTGGGCAATGATGATAAAGCAGAAAGACTTCTGGAATATCTCAGGTCCCGCAATATTGAAACCGCAAATATCGAAAAGGATGAACAACATCCTACAGGGGTGGTCAAGGTGAAGCTTTCTGCAGGTGGTTCTGCCACCTATGAAATTAACTATCCTTCTGCCTGGGACAGGATAAATACCAGTGAAGGAATGAAAAGGTCTGTGCAACAGTCCGATGCTTTTGTTTTTGGGAGTTTGGTTTGTCGTGATGAGGTTAGCAGAAAGGCACTTTTTGAGCTGATTCCAAAAGCTAAATACCGCGTTTTGGACTTTAATCTCCGACCGCCACATTATACCGAAGATCTGCTAATGGAATTGATGCAGCATGCCGAATTTATTAAATTCAATGACGATGAACTGTTCGAGATCGCTGCCATTATGGGTTCAAAATATAATTCTCTGGAGCAGAACCTGCTTTTTATGGCGGTGAAATCCAACGCGAAAACCATTTGTGTGACCAAGGGTAGGCATGGTGCTGTTTTGATGCACGAAAAGAAGATGTACTACAATTCCGGTTATAAAGTAAAGGTAAAAGATACTGTAGGAGCAGGTGATTCTTTTTTAGGGACTCTGCTGGCAAAACTTCTTCAAGGTGCTGAACCTCAAACCGCTTTAGATACCGCCTGTGCCGTTGGTGCTTTGGTGGCGGCCAGAGAAGGCGCGAATCCCGAGATCCCGGCAGAAGCTTTACAAAGTTTTATAAATCCATATTAAGGAATCCGAACGTGATAGATCTTTAGAATATTTTATAGGACAACGTTAGTTTTTTCGTAGTTTAGTCGCGGACCTTTTTTCCGCTTAAACTTGAATGGAGCTGTCCTTAAATTTTTTAATGAATTCTATTAGTATGACTAAAAAACTATTCCTGGCAGGACTTGTCGCGATATCTATTTCCTGCTCTTCCAGTAAGAAAATTTCTGAAACTGCAAACCAGGTCAATGACGACAATGCCTTTGTGATCACCGAGGTTGCGACAGATGAAACTTACGGACTCAGCCCTAAAAATCCTGTAGAGGTGGGCGGGGTTAGAGAATCTCGCGGACCATTGAATGAAATGAAATATTTAGATCTTTTAACCGGGCCAAACGGGGAAAAGATCTCGTATTATCGCGCGGGAAGTTGCTGCCCTGTGAAAAGTGAGAACGGTTTTATGGGTAAGGCCATGCTGGATAATTACCGCGTAACCTGGAAGAATTCAAAAGATACTGTTTCTATTTACATTAATATGTATGACCGTGGAGAACTGAAGGCTCCGGTAGGATTTGGCATCAAAAAGCAGGTTTATAATTAAGCTTATAGTCTTAATTAGGAAAAAAATCAAGCTCGAACTTCCGGTCTTTTCAAGTAAAAACTCTTTATAATTATTTTATACAGAGACGATACGCTTTACTTTATTAAAGTTAATTGAGCCCTCATTGCTTTATCCCGCGGATTATAATTAGAATAATCGGGAAATAGAAGGTATAAATAGTTAGGTGTAATTAAACAGAAAATGCAAAAATTCAGGATAACAGTTCTAACAATATTTTTAACCCTTAATTTATTTTCTCAAGATACTATTGGCATTCCTGATAATACTATTAAATCTTTGATAAAATTTCAAGACGAACTAAATGAACCAGTAAAACAATTTCCTCTGGTAAAATTAGACAGTTTAAAGATTCTAAGTTTTGAAAATATTAAATCGTTAACTCATGAAATTGAAAAGGAATTAGAATTAGTTTTTGTTAAATACTACTCAGAAAGCAAAGGGGATTGGAGCAAAAAAGATTTTACAAATCATTTCAATGTGAAATCAAGAATTAAGAATAAATCAGGTTTGGATTATTATCACATAAACTTTGAAATAGACACCTCAAAAAATCAATCTATTCTAAATAATAAACCAATTTTTGAATCATGTATTAGTTTTTTAGGTTCTGGATCCCATACTGAAATTGTAAAAGAAATAATCCCTAAAAAAAATGACAGCATCAATCATTTTGGAAATTTGCCTGTCAACATTAAATATTTAACCGCCTACGATACGATTAAGCTCAGCAAAAACGATATTGGAAATAAATTTAAAATCGAAGGACAAGAGTATAAATTAGAGAATATTATAAATGGAAATATTTACATAAGATCTTTAGATTCTTCTAACGATTTAAAGCAACTTGAAAACTCAAGATATATTACCTATAAAAATCAAAAAATTGTTCATCTTCCAGAACAAAATAATTTCCCTTACGTTTTCAAAAACAATTAAAAATGCTGTCAATAATTTTAAATGACAGTTTAATTCAATTATTAAGAAAAGATTATGAGAACTATTTAAACAACCTGAAATTTGAAAAGAATAAATTATTTGTAGATCTTTTGATTCTGGATACGAAAGTCGACTTTGACAAAATTCATATTCTAATACCAAAATATGATTCCTTAAGTAAGGAATTGAAAGGTAGAATAATAGAGAAAAATGTGGATAACATTGAAATAGTTCGACACTTGTTTCCAGTAAAACAAGACGAAATAAAAGGCCAACCAGTCAATAATTAAAATTCGTCGTTTGTTTAACTACACCTAAAAACGGTTCCTCGTAAATAGCTGGCACCGTTAGAAAGAAAGAATTAAATTAACCAGCAAACCAGCTCTAAGCCGACAATTGCGCGTCCGTTACTCCGCCAAATGGCTATAAACGCAACCGTTGTGAGCAATTTGTAAAATAAAAATCCTTAAATGAATAAAGTGCTTTTTTAATTCTCCTAGTATTTAATTTCGCTATTAATTTAACGGTCGCTCAAAAGAAAACACCTTCAGAATATATAACTAATGGATATAAATTATTTGAAACATATAAAGGTGACCTAAATAATGATGACAAAGAGGATATAGTTTTATTAATAAAAAACATCAAAAAGGAAAATATAATAGAAAACAGATTTGGGGATATCGTTGATCTTAATAAAAGAGGAATTATTGTAATTCTCGACAAAGAAGATAACTATGAAAAAATAGTTGAAAATAAAGACTGTTTTTTATCAGAAAATGAAGATGGCGGAGTATATATGCCTCCAGAGCTATCGATAAATATTGAAGATAATAAATTGAAAATTCATTACAGCCACGGGAGATATGGATATTGGGAATATATTTTTAAATACCTGGAATCCGATTTCAAATTAATTGGATACGAATCAAGTGAAAATCACGGACCAAAAGTGCTTAATCAATCTAAAATAGATTTTTTAAAAAAAGAAAAAACCCTATTCGAGAACACAAATAAAGATTCTCAGGCTGAAGAAGAAATTTTTGAAGTAATCTCTTACGACATAAAAATAAATGATTTAATAAGATTATCTAAAATTAAAAATTTCGAAAATCTTGATATGACCAAATATTAGTTTGGCAAACAGCATATAGCAACGGTTCCTCGTAAATAACTGGTAGGGTTGAAAAGAAAAATAATTAGATTCAACATTTCTAAGCCCCGGAGGTAATTATAGATTAAAGATCATGATATGTATTTAATACTTAGCCTAAAGAATGCTGAAATTTAAAAATTGCTATGGCCTGCTAATAATCCTGTTTTTTAGCATTCAGCATATAAATGCTCAAACCCAGCGGTCTATAAATATCTCCATTGGATATGGAATTACTTCTCCATATGATGAAACTGACGTAGCAGGTTCCGGGTTCTATGCACAGGGGGAATATATTTTCCATTTAAAGAACTGGATAGATATAAGGCCTTATGCGGGATTGATCATTACAAATGATCCTTCCAATGATATTTACGAAACAACCTCAAAGGCATTCTTGCTTGGAGGTAAGGGAAGAATTACTGCTCCTATGCCTTTTCCGTGGATCGCTCCATATTTTGAACTGGGAATAGGCACCTCTATTGGTGAATTCAGAACATATACTCCCTTAACCGATCTATCTCAACAAGGAGTTATATTGCATATACCTTTTTCAATAGGTGTGGAAATAGGTTCAAAACGTAAATTTGATCTGGGTTTTACCTATTATTATCAACCAGCTGTGGAACAGTTTGCCGGAGCGATAGCCTTTGGGGTCTCATTTCCAATAAAAAATTCAGCATTATAAATATCCAGGATGTGTTGAGCAACAATGCTTATCATGCATAATCGGTAAAAGCAAAAAAGTATTTTTGGAAATCAGGAAATAAGATCTACTGCATCTTAATAACAGTAGTTTCAATAACCCCTTCGTTATTATCCAACGAAATTTTCAATAATGTTCTTTTCTCTATGGGATTAAAGTCAAAGGGAGGAGCCGACAGATCTAAACCACTTTGTTTTTTCAGTCTGGTTCCCTGTCCTGAAATAATATCCTTATTCGGCACAAAATCTCCTTCAGGCAAATGTTCGGTTAGAATCAGGTATTTAAAATTGCGCAACTTCTTCAAGATAGACTGTATCTCTCCATTAGATAAATGCTGCAACACCTGTCTTAAAATGGCAATATCTGCTACAGGTAATGGATCTGTGGCAATGTCAAGGCAATGAAATTCCAGGTTTTCCTGCTGGAATTTTTCAACGTTATAAGCTATAAGTGGCTCTACAATATCTACCGCTATATATTTGCCGGTATATCTTACCAATTCATTCCCTACATTAAAATCTCCACAGCCAAGATCACATACGGTTACGGCATTTTCAAATGATTTTAAAAAGGAAATTACCGCCTCGATATACGGCCTAATAATATCTGGATGATGAGATCCAATTCCCGAATAGAAGTCGGCATTTTCACCTCCCCAAAGGTGCATGCTATAAACCTGTTCCATGGCAGCTTTAGTGGGCCAGGGCTTCTTTGCTCTTTTGTTTGCCTTCTTTTTATCCCTCATTTATGATTCCTGACTTATAGAAACAGTGGATATCGTTAAACTTCAATACAAATATAATTATGGTTTCAAAACCTTGAGCTCATTCTGAAATTAGTTAAAGCTTAAAAAAATAATTAACTTACCCTTCGAACCGGTTTTAAGCCTGTAAAACCAGGTTCTTTTTAATATAATAGTTCAAAAATTCTGGCAGCATCCCTACCTCTGCAATTTTTAAATAAGACCTTCAGGCCATTCCTTATAATAGGGGTGGTTCTATTAACAGGGTTTAATGCAATGATTATGAAAAAAACCTACTTTTTGCTCCTTATTCTTTTGTCGATTTTTAGTTGTAAGGACGATGATCTGCCTTTAGAAAAGAATATTAATCAAGCCTGTTTGGAGTCTTCAATTCCATGCCCTGTCATAATTGGTGAAAAAAATGAAGGCTGTGTAGCCAATATTATTTTTATTGCTGAAGGTTTTACCGAATCTGAAATTCCTGAATTTAAGATCTTATCTGATACGGCCAAAAGTGCCATCCTGGATATGGAGCCTTTTAAATCTGCAGCAGACAATTTGAACTTTTACCGGGTAGACTCTCCGTCTGAAACATCAGGGATTAGATCTATAGAGTATACAAGCCCCTGTAATGGCACTACGGGCATTAATACTACCTCAGACACGCCTTGGGAAGTGTTCAGTAATAAGGTGGGTCTTAAGCGTCTTTTGGGGATGGAATCAGAGAAAAGAGACAGCCTGGAGGTTCTTTTTGGTGACTATGCTACGGGAGATTATGTTTACACGATTATCATTGCGAATACAGAGGTTTATTCTGGCGGCTCTGAATTTCCGGGGGTTACCGAATATGATTCTATAAAGGATCCCAGGGTGTCTAATATGATTGTTTCAAAACATGATAGCGGACCGACTTTTAAATATTTAATAAGGCATGAATTCGGGCATTCTTTTGGGAATTTAGATGATGAATATGTAGACCAGCTATCTAAATGTGCCATGGAGCAGCAACAGGGCTTTTTTCTGGAAGAACCAAAGTTGAATGTACTTACTTATAATCCAGGTTCCTGGTATGAGGGAGCGAGATATGTGCCCAAGGGCTACTGGCGGGAATGGGAAAATTCGATCATGCGAACCGATTATCATGCTATTGAATTTTCCCCGGTGCAAAGAAAAATTGTGGAGGATAGATTAGAAAAAGCTATAGGTTGCCGTTAAGGTAAGTACAGGATTCCCGATTTATTTTTTTCATAAGATGTAATTCTTTATATAACCTGTTTTATACTGCTCTTTTAAGCCAAACCGTGATGGCATAAATCCCAGAGCTTATTGTTTAAATTTAAGTTTATACCCGGGTAAAATAATTTATTAACAAAATAAGGATGAGCTGATTAGTGTATTGGATTTTGATTGATATTTGATCTGAAAATCAAAATTTTATTCTATTCTAATACCTCCAGACCTATGCCAACAGCAGAGAAAAAACCAATCTATAGGAAATCGCTGATTTCATGCCTTTTGATCCTTGTTTTCGGGATCTACCTTACCACCAGAGGAACTAAGGAGAAAACTGAATTTGAAAGTATTACTGGTCCCATCGATTATTTCGATGAAACCTTTCAGGAAATCACCTACGGCGGAAAAGGAGACCACAGGTTTATACATGTAGCCGGTGCTCCGGTGGTTTTTGAACTTTTTGTGGGAAAAGCAACTGGTGACTTCAGTCCGAAATTTGAGAACCTCGATGCGCTTAGACCGGGAGATGAAATTACAGTATATTACGCCGATAAAACACCCTTTCAGAAAAATGTAGATCTAAGGTTGAACAAGACCGTGCAATTCATAGATAAAGATGGCGAAGCCTATTTTATTCGTGGGAATAAAGATAAATACGGGGGTTATTCGGCGATAGGCTTCAGTATTTTAATGTCTGGTGGTCTATTTATCTTAAAAAAAACAGGAAAAATCATTTAATTCAACATTTCAATTCAATAAATAAACCCAATATAAACATGAGAATCATCAGGATCACGTCGCTTATTTTTCTAACTTTTTTACTTATTTCAGCCTCAACCGGTATAGACCTAGAAAAGAGATCTTTGCTAAATAACAGGATAGAACTGAAGATACCCAAAAGATTCAGTATTATGGCTGAGGATATGATGAGAACAAAATATCCTTCAGAAAGACGTCCTGGGCTGGTCTACACCAACGCATCAGGAGGGATTAACGTGGCCCTGAATCTTACCCAAAATCCCGCAGATCAGAGTATGATTGTTCCTTATAAAGACAACCTGATGCAAACCTTTAAAAGTTTATATCCTTCGGCAGAATGGAAGAGTAGCGGTGTAAAGGAAGTAAATGGAAGAAAAGTAGGCTACCTGGAATTGGTAACCCCGGCAATCGACACCGAGATATATAACTTGCTATTCTTTACTGATCTTGATGGAAAATTGCTGCTATGTACCTTTAATTGCACCAAAAATAGTATGTCTGAATGGACACCTGCAGCCAAGGAGATCATGGGCTCTTTAAAGGTAAAATAACAATTGGCTGGTTTTCAAAGAAAATAATTATCTTGATCTGCAAACCAGGTAAAAATAAACTCCTGAACACTAAGTAGGATGAATTAATAAAGACTTTGGCCTCCACCTGATCTCTGGAAGATATTAAAACAATAATGAGTATACAGAAAGAAATCCCGGAACTCTTAAAAGCAGGAGTTATAAATCAGGAAACTGCCTCCAGGATCCTGGACTATTACAGAATTGAAAAAGGCACCTCAAACAATCGATTTTTTATCGTATTCGGAGTTTTAGGTGCCATTATAACCGGCCTGGGGATCATCTTGATCATTGCGCATAACTGGGATGAACTTTCCAGGTTCACCAGGACCATCTTCGCTTTTCTGCCATTAGTGATAGGGCAAATTCTATGTGCTTATGTGTTGATGAAAAGAAGACAAAGTACAGCCTGGAGAGAAGCCGGGGCTGCCTTTTTATTCTTTGCAGTTGGAGCGAGTATATCACTGGTGAGCCAGGTCTATAATATACCGGGAAACCTGGGGTCCTTTTTGCTTACCTGGATGCTTCTATGCTTCCCGCTAATCTATGTTATGAGGTCTTCGATCGTTTCCCTGCTATATCTAGCAGGCATTACCTTTTATGCCTGTGAGATAGGTTACTGGTCCTTTCCTACCTCTTTTCCTTATCTATTCTGGCCGCTTTTCCTGTTAATTACACCTCATTATTATTTGTTCAGGGAAAAAAGCCGAAGCAATTTCATTAACTTTCATAACTGGTTGGTACCTCTATCGCTGGTCATCGTTCTGGGAGCTTTTTCGAAATACCATGAAGAATTTATGTTTACGGCTTATATAAGCCTGCTTGGACTCCTTTATTTGATAGGAGATTCAGAGTTTTTCAGGGGAAATAAATTAAGGAATAATGGCTACAAAATAATAGGCTCCCTCGGAACGGTAGGTTTACTGCTGGCTTCGAGTTTTGATTGGTTCTGGGAATCCCTTAGAAGAAAAGATCTTGAATTGGCGGAGCTCATTAATGCACCCGAATTTTTAGCTTTCATAATTATATCCTTGCTGGCAATGGGTATGTTCTATTTCAATCAAAAGAATAGATCCCTCATAGACATAAAACCTTTGTCTCCAATATTTATTCTTTTCATGATCACTTTTTTCCTGGGATTCTTCTCTTCGATCGCCGTGGTACTCATCAATATTTATATTCTGGGACTAGGGATCCTCATAATCAGGGAAGGTGGAAATCAAAATCATTTAGGCATCCTGAATTTCGGATTACTAATAATTACCGCATTAGTAACCTGCAGGTTCTTTGATACAGATCTTAGTTTTGTGTTTAGGGGCATTATGTTCGTTTTGGTTGGTACCGGTTTCTTCGCCGCGAATTATTGGTTACTTAAAAAGAGGAAGGTCAATGAATAATAAAAAAATATTACTAGGGGTATTTGTACTGGTCGCCTTGATTCAATTATTTGTTCCGGCCAATATGATATGGAGCAGAGAGAAAGTTCTGAGTGAGGGTACAGAATATAAGTTTAAGACGGCACCCATAGATCCCAATGACCCTTTTAGGGGAAAATATATCAGTCTGAATTTTGAACAGAATACGGTAGAGGTCGAAAACGCAGATGACTGGATCATGGAGCAGGAGGTTTATGCTATTTTGACCAAAGATGAAGATGGATATGCTAAAATAAGTTCGGTTGAAAAAGAAAGACCCGATGGAGAGGAGGAATACGTGCAGGCAAAGGCATTTTTTGTGAGTTTTAATGGTTCCAACAAGTTGTCTTTAGAATTTCCTTTTGACAGGTTTTATATGGAAGAATCTAAAGCGTACGATGCTGAACTTGTGTATAGGGAATCACAAATAGATAGTTCCCAGGTAACTTATGCTTTAGTTAGTATTAAAAACGGGGAGGCCGTATTAAAAGATGTAATGATCGATGGGGTTTCCATTAAAGAAATAGTAAAATCTAATAAAGACCGTGAGGCTGAAGAAAAAACAGACTTATAGGCGGGAGAATTTAAACCTTCAGGTATGAAAATGAAAATAAGGTATATTAAGAACAGGTCTTCCATTAATATCGCTTTCGGTACACTAATGATCCTGGTTGGGCTTTTTGCGGTCTATAAAAATAAATTTTCCATTTACAGTTATTTATGGGTGGTACTGGGAGCTCTGCAGCTCGGAGCAGCGTGGTTTGAAAGGAAAAAGCAATACATTACCATTGAGGATGATAAACTCACTAAACATTCGCTTTTTCCAAAAAGTATTGAGATTCGTGAAATTAGAAAGATCAAAAAGGATTATAATAGTTACAAAATAGAAACTTCGGAAAAGTCTCTGAAAATAGATAAGAGAAAAATTGAACCCGAATCTTTATACAAGCTGGAAGATTATCTCAATGGTTTGGAATTAACGTCTTAAGAAACTCCTATTACGTAAATAGGAATTTTGGAGATCAATCACCTTTTTAAAAGCAATACGTTTTCAATATTGATTTGCAGAAAAGGGCGATCAATGTTTATTTCGCCTGTTTAAAGAATTTAATTACCTTGAGCCACCAATTGGTCTTATTCAGGCGGTTTCCCTACTCCCACCAATTTTATTAAGCGCCACCGTTGGATTGTGATTTTTTTTAACCCCAAGGCATTAGAGGCCTGCTTATGAAAATTTAATGAGGAATTTATTTATCCTGGGCCTAATGGCCTTTTTTACTATTACCACCTACGCCCAACAAGAAAAAAACTATCATACCGAAAAAGTCTGGAGAGTCAACTTTTTAAATCCAGGAGCCGAACTGGAATTATCAACAGGGCAATACTCAACATTTTCTACCGGAGTAGGAGTAGGTTACGGAGGAGGATATCCAGATCTTACATTTGCCGAAAATGGTATTATTTACATTATTGCTCCTTTTGTAGACCTACAGGAAAAATGGTTCTACAACATGAATAAAAGGATAAGAAAAGGCAGAACGACCGAAAATAATTCTGGAAATTTCATATCTATGAGAGCTATAGGCCGGGGTTCTTCTATAGCTGAGAATGTCCATAGAACTACTAATTATGATTTTGCGTTTGGGCCTACCTGGGGAATTCAAAGAAAATACGGGGAGAAGTTTCATTTGTTATTTGATATAGGACCTCAATATTATACCGATTTTGAAGGAAGGGGAAATATATTTCCAATCATTTTTCAGCTGAACTTAGGCTTTGATCTTTAAGAATCCAAAAAAGTCTTTCTAGCCTTATGAAAAATCTTATAGTCTTATTTATAATTTTATTTATAGTAAATCTGAATTTGCATAGCCAGGAAGAAAAAAGCGGGAATAGCTCATTAAGAACAGGTATCGGGTTGGGGTTTAACGAGGGACTGAATGAGACCGGCGTCGGATTGGTCTACTCCGTTGGATATCAGAAAAGCTTTGGAAAAAGAAACCGATTAAGATTAAACCCGAATATGATCATAGGTGGATTTCTACCTATTGGTGTTACTGATGTTAGAGACCAATTTTACAGGTTGACCTCCTTAGGACTCAATTTGCATTATGACCTTATTAAATTCAGAGCTGTTTCTTTGGTTACTTCTCCAGGCGTTTTCCTGAATTATTCCAGGGGATTACTAGGTACCGGTGGATGGGATGATTCTGGCAGTAACAATTCAGAATATTTCAATACTCTATATCTAGGAGGTAAATTTTCATTCGGATTGAGAATTGCTCCGGAAGGGAAAAGACTGGCCTATGAAATAAGACCTTTAAACATTCAATTTGGGAATAAAGGCTTTTTGCTGGGCTATTTAATGTTCGGGATCGATATAAGGTTGGGAAACATTTAATAAATTAGAAATTACGATAACAACTATCTTATGAATATTAAAATTACCAGTAGAGACATTAAATTTTTTACGTTAGGAATTCTGGCTGCATTAATTTTCACGATCATCTATGATTGGGATCAATTTGAGAGAGGACTTTTGGGTGAGCCTCCCCATGATCCTGTAAAAACTCAAAATGTAGATTAGTAAAGAATTACTGAATCTGAAATTCCGGAGTATAATCAATTGATTATTTACCGTTAGGGACTGGATAATATCTTTGTTTTTTGAAGAGAAGCTGATCAAACATTTTTTCCTTTTTACCATAGGTTTCATGCTCTTTACGGTCATAGGAACCTTGAGTCATGAATATGGCCACATTCTGGCTGCCAGGAGCCTTGGTTATGATGCCACCCTTCATTACGGAAGCATGTCATACGACAATTCGGCCCTCACAGACCGGCTGGATACGATCTATCTTAAAAATAGATACGCAATAGAGAATGATCTCACTTTCGATAAAAGGGAGGAATTTGATAGGGGAATGAAGGAACTCTATGCAGATGACTTTAAAGTATTGATAGGTGGCCCGCTACAGACCATTATTACGGGATGCATAGGCTTAGTAATATTACTATTAAGGCGAAAAAGAATTCATAGATTGGGAATGAAGCTGTTGGACTGGGTTGCTGTATTTTTATCGTTATTCTGGTTAAGGGAAGTTTTCAATCTTCTACATTCTGTGACTTTTGGCATTATATTCCAGGAAGATTATTATTTTGGAGGTGATGAAATGTATATTTCAGAATATTATAAATGGCATCCTGGTACTTTGCCTATTCTTTCAGGAATTATTGGAACGGGGATATCTGTTTATGTAATATTCAGGATCATACCGGTAAAGTATCGCCGGGTGTTTATATTAAGTGGAATTATTGGAGGACTCACGGGCTTTTATGTCTGGTTTGAAATTCTTGGTCCGGTTCTTATCCCATACAATTGATTAAAACCAAACTATGAAAAAAATTATAAGTGTATTTCTGTTGCTTTTTATCATCTACAATACCAGCGCGCAGGCGCCTGACGAAGAACAGCTTGGAGCCTGGTACATGTATTTTTATAGTGCCAATTTTAAGGATTCAAACTGGGGAGTACAAGGTGATTTTCAATACCGGGATTGGCGTGGTCTTGGGGATCGTGAGCAACTATTGCTGCGTTCAGGGATCACTTACACGCCTACCAACTCTGGAATTAAATTTACCCTCGGTTATGGAAATGTGACCACCGGTCAATATGGTAAGGATATCGATAATCCGGTTTCTGAAAGTCGTATCTACCAGGAGGCATTGTTTTCGAATACCGTTCTCACCAGGTTATTATTAACTCACAGGATTCGATATGAACAGAGATGGGTGGAAGATCAGGATTTCAGAACTCGATACCGTTATAATCTATTTGTAAATATTCCTTTCAACAATACTGCCCTGGTCAAAAACACTTATTATTTTGCCTTTTATAATGAGCTTTTTATTAACGGTGAACGGGAAATAGGAGATGGCCGGGAAGTGCAATATTTTGACAGAAACCGGACCTATCTTGGCCTCGGATATGCCTTGAGTGATAAAATAAGGATACAAATGGGTTGGATGCAGCAAACAACGGTTAACTGGCAAAAGAGCCAGTTACAATTCAGCCTGCATCATACTTTTTAGCGGTATTCACTAGTGATCTCTGCAGTAATTGCTCCACCCTCAAGCGTTTCAATCAAACCTAAAGCAGCGCGCTCTCCAGAAAGGATCGCGGCATTCTGGGAGCCATTCAGTAACTGGTCGCCGGCTAGAAAAATTCGATTGTTTAGTCTTGTTTCTGTAGGCATGATCTCATACTGCAAACTATTAATATCTGGAAGCGCTTTTTTGATCTCGTAATGTTTCAGAAGTTCCTCAACCTTGATATCGCAATATTCCTGCAATTCCTTTCTTATCCTGAACTCCAGTTGTTTTATTTCAAGCTCGGTTTCCTTCACTATAGTGACCGAGATCAAATGCTCCTCAACTTCTGATTCTTCAAGGGAGGAATGATAGAAAATATTATTTATGAGGGCTGAATCTTCTGCAATTAGGCCTATGATCCTGCCGTCTATTTCTGAAGTTTTTGAGGTGAAATAAAAGCAATGGCAGGATTTCCATTCCGTTTGCTGATTCCTAAGGTTAGAAACCAGCGAAGAAGCTTCCGAAGCGATAATGCTAAAATGAGTTTTGATTTCGCTTCCGTCTTTCAGGATAAGTTTTGAATCTGTTACCTGTTCTACCGGGGTATTGAGATGTATTTTTGTGTGTTGCAGGCTTTTTGCCAGCTGATTAGAGATCTCTCCCATTCCGCCAGCAGGAATTACAGCTTCGCCTTCACCGAACATCTTAAATACAAACCTGAACATTCGTGAAGAAGTTCGTAGATCGGGTTCCAGGAAAATTCCGCTAAAAAAAGGCCTGAAGAAATTCCTGATGATATCTTCGGAAAAGCCTTTCTTTTTTAGAAACTCCATAGTAGTGGTTTCCTTTTCACCGAAGATCTCTTCTGGGCTCAATTTTTTTAGTTCAAGATTCAGCTTTAGAATTTTCCATTTATCACCTAGAGTTCCGATTCCTGAAAACAGGCTGGGAATCAAAAGCGATGAATCCCTGAGGGGATCACCGATCTTTCGTTTTTTATTCTTACTGAAAATCACCGCGCCCGGCTTCAGACTTTTTAGATTTAGCTTCTTAAGATCAAGATATTGCTTTGCTTTTGGATATTCACTCAGTAAAACCTGAAAACCTCTATCTAAATTATGCCCTTTTACATGGTCTGTTCTTATCCTGCCTCCAACAGCGTCTGAAGCCTCATAGACCTCTGGATAATAACCATGATTTTCCAGAACTTTTGCCGCCGTAAGGCCACTCAGCCCGGCACCAATAATATTGATCTTGTAGTCTTTTTTTTCCATAAAAAGTAAGCTTAATCAAAAATAAACTTTCTGTATTTTTTTCAGACTATACAAAAGTTAAGAGAATTACAATAATCAGGAATTATAGAAAGGACATTTCGCCAGGAAGATCTCTTGATCTGTAGCTGAAAATTTAAAATTCATTGGAAGAGGTATGAATAAAATGTCATACTTTTATTTAAAGCTAATAAATTAATAGTAAGCTTTTTAAGATAACGATAGGAGGAGGTTGATCATGAGCACTGAAAAGAATATAGCATTGGAATTCAATGAATTTTCCAAGAATTACACTAACGATATGATCGCATGTGTGCCGTGTTACTCAGAACTTATTTCAGGTTTTACCAAATATTTGCCAGATAATTTTCAGGCCAGTAATATTCTTGATCTTGGCTGCGGAAATGGAAATATTACCATGCAGCTATTATCACGGTTTCCGGCGGCAAACTATACCCTGGTAGATGCTTCCACTCAAATGATAGAATTATGCCGGAATCTTTTTCGAGAGAAAAAGATAACTTATGTAAATAAATATTTCGATGAATTCGAATTCGAGGAAGCAGCTTATGATCTGGTGGTTGCGGGTTTCAGTTTGCATCATTGCGAAGACAATGAAAAGAAAGCAATGTTTAGAAGGATTTATTCCTCTTTAATACAAGGCGGTATATTTTCTTATGCTGACCTTATGATATCCAAGGAAGACCCATATCATCCCGTTATGTTGGAGGAGTGGAAAGAATTTGTACATAAGACCTTTCCAGACGGGGAAAAGTGGGACTGGATCATGGAACATTACGAAGTTTTTGATCGTCCCTCAGATTTCCAGCAACAAATAAAATGGATTAAGGAGGCCGGATTTTTGGATATACAAAGTCCTATAAAGAAAGATTATTGGGTGTATCTTCAGGCTTTGAAATAAACCGAGCCTTTTTGCTCTACGATATTCATTACATGAAATATATATACTTGATCGCCTTTTTGCTTGTGGGATTTGCAAGCAAGAGCCAGACCTTAAATAAAGACATAGAAATAAATGACGAAGCACTGCTTCATAATTTGCGAGTTCTCTCCCATGATTCCCTGCAAGGAAGATTTTTTGGAACCGCTGGAAATCAAAAAGCTCAAATTTATATTGCAGATCAATTCGATTCGCTGAGAATAGAATCGTTACTAGTTTCGGGATATATTCAAAAGTTCCGATACACTTTTAGAAATGAATTCCGCCAGGAGGTATATCCTGTTTCCATAGCAGATAAAGATATAAGTCGTGTCCCCGATACCACTGTAACAGGAGGGAATGTTTTAGCAATTATTAGAGGCGAAACAGACAGGAATATAATAATTACCGCTCATTTAGATCATTTGGGAATACAGGATGGCAGGATCTTCAACGGAGCAGACGATAACGCTTCGGGAGTAGCAGCTTTGATTAGTATAGCGGCTTATTTTAAAAATAAATCACCGAAACATAATTTGATCTTTGCGGCTGTAGATGCCGAGGAAATAGGATCTCTGGGCGCTGAATATTTACTTGAGAACTTTCCATTCCCTCTAAATACCATAGCTCTGAATATAAATATGGATATGATTGCCCATAATGATGTGATACAGCTTTACGCATCGGGTTTGTTTCACCATCCTCAATTAAAAGAACCATTAGAAAAGCTTAATACTCTTAATCCAGATCTACTATATGGTCATGATAGACCAGGAAACAGAGAGGAAGACGACTGGACATTTTCTTCAGATCACAGAATATTTCATCATTATAAAATTCCCTTTATCTATTTTGGGGTGGAAGACCACGAGGATTACCATCAATCTACAGATACTTTCGAAAATATAAATGAGAGTTTTTATGTGAATGCCGTAAAACTGATCATCGAAGCTGTAGAATCCTATGATACTTATTTATATAATGGAATTAAGAACTAAAACGAAGGATATTTTCCTTCTCAAACAAATTTTTAGTCAGTACTTATAAGAATAATAGAAGATCGGGAAGGCTTAAAAAACTTCTTCCCGATCTTCTACTTTATGTAACAGCATTCAAGAAATGCTATTACAATTGAATTTCTATTACCTCAGCCAGGCCTGGAATCAAGGCATTTTTTGTAGCATATAATTTGCCATCCTTATCGAAGGTTATCGAAGTTAGAATTGGTATTCCGCTGGCTATCACCTCGCATTGCATGGTCTCTGGATCACAGGCTTTAATAGTTCCACCGGTAACCGTACCAAGAACTTCGACTGCAAACCAACTCTTTTCATCAAATTCAGCCACATAGAGCATTCCATTACTATCAAAAGCCATATCTATAATAGAGGTGAATCCGCCATCAAAAGCTTTAACACAACCTGGATCTGTTCCGCACATTGCTCCGGAAGCATCGGGCGATATCCGCCATATATTGGATGCTCCTGTAGGCGCAGGAAAGCCTTTTAATTCGCTTACATAATAATAACCGTCTGGACCTACCACGATAGAAGTTGGAACTGCCTGTGCTGGGAGCATTGGAGGGAAATTGCAGAAGCCTTCAAAACCAGCAATGGGATCAGGGCAGCCAACCAGACTTTTAAGATTGTCTGTAGAAACCATTTCATCTGGAAAAATTGCCACTACCTCAATATTTCCTTTATTATCTACGCGCAACAGGTCGTTAGCCCCTGAATCTGCTACCAGTGCAGAGTTAGCGTTAAGTGCGACAACAGAATATGGATTTGAGTCAACCCCTGCACCGTCGGGATCGTTTTCTTCTTCAAAATGGAAAAGATTGGCTACCAGTTTGGTGCCTCCATTCCCAACAAGATGTATTCCCTGTCCAGTATCTTCTGTTGGTTCTATAGGGCCGGTAGTTGCCCACATAATACCTCTACCTACTGTTGAAACCGAAGTGACCCCGGGCAAAGCAAATTCTGTAGCACCATAAATATTTGTGATACCCTGACCTGCATCAGCAACCAGAATATCATTATTCGGTGCTGTAGCCAGATCGAAAAGCGGAGAAGCAAATTCCCCTTCTGCATTCATTTTTGCTTTTAATGAGGCCGGATCTTTACCAAGACTTGATTCATACTCGGTGGCAATATCTGTGATCACCTTGTCATTGGTACAAGCTGCAATCGAAATAAATAACAACAGGATGACCCCGTAGAAAAATTGATTTTTCATAATGATTTAATTTAATTGGTTAATGTTTCTAGTTAAAATGTAATAAGGATGCAAGATCCTGCCAGGCCTAAGAGATAAGTGGGGTCGATCTGAATATTGAGTATAAAAACCTGAAAATCAGGAATGTAAATATAATATTTTTTAATCTATTGATATGTTAAGTAGAAGCTTTTTCAAGGAAAAGAATTAAATTAAAAGCCGAATATCGTGGTTTAGGCAAAAGCTGAAACTGATGGTAATTAGAAGTGTACCAATCCTTTACTTCAGCAATTTTAGATTAATAAGAATAAACACGTGAACAAACTCAAAGACTATTCGAGTAAGACCATCAGGCTGGAGCCCGATTATGAAGGCGAAGTAACCGCTACGCTGGTCTCCTCAGATCTTAACAAAGGAAACAGGAAAAGTGTCCTGTACCTTCATGGATACATAGACTATTTTTTTCAGGCACACCTTGGAGAGAAATTCATTGAGCACGAATTTGATTTTTTTGCTCTGGATCTAAGAAAATATGGGAGGTCTCTGTTGCCACATCAGCATCCCAATTATTGCCGCGATATTAAAGAGTATTATGAAGAAATTGGCCTGGCCATTCAGCATATCCATAAATCAGGAAATGGCGAAGTTTTTCTTCTGGGCCATTCTACCGGAGGACTTGTGGCAAGTAATTTTATGAATGATGTACCTGAAAAGGACCTAATAAAAGGGCTCATTTTAAATTCTCCTTTTCTGGATTTCAATCAGAATGAGCTGCAAAAACATCTTGTCTATTTTGCCGCTAAGATCATGACTCGTTTTTCTGAATTTTCAAAAATTGAAGGTGCCTTGTCTCCTGCTTACGTTAAAAGCATTCATAAAGATTATTATGGAGAATGGGATTTTGATCTTAACTGGAAACCTGTCAAAGGTTTTCCTACATATTTCTACTGGCTATTGGCCATACGAAATGCGCAAAAGAGTTTATCAAGCTCTAATATTAAGGTTCCGATTTTGGTAATGTTTTCAAGTAATTCTGAAAGAGTTTCAAAATATAGTGAGAAGGTTAAATATAAAGACATCGTCCTGGATGTAAAGGATATTAAAAGACTGGGAGCAAAACTAGGAGCAAAGGTGAGTTTATTAGAAATTGAAAATGCCATGCACGATGTCTTTTTATCTACATCAGAGGTAAGAGAAAAAGCTTTTACTGCAATGTTTAAATGGTTAAATGATTTTAAATCAGATAATTAAAAAAATATTGAGGGTGATAACTGTATATTTATAACAGGGATATAAATCCTGACCCCCTTGAATTGAAGAAAATCTTCAAAAAGAGCATTCTTATCAGTACTCATAATAACTAAAATAACTGTTATGGAAAAAGGCATGGTTAAATTAAGCGTAATGTATCCAAACCAGGATGGTAAAAAGTTTGATCTGGATTATTATTCTAATCAGCACGTAAGCCTGGTAGCTAAATTACTGGGAGATTCAGTAAAATCAGCTTCAGTTGAAAAAGGCCTTGGTGGGAATGCACCAGATTCCCCAGCGGTTTATATCGCAATTGGAAATCTATATTTTGAATCCATGGATTCCTTTCACAAATCTTTCAGCCCAAATGCAGAAGAGATCATGGCCGACCTTCCTAATTTTACGGATATTGAACCCGTAGTCCAGATCAGTGAAATAGTTCTCTGAGGATTCTTTATTAGAGGGTATTTGAATTTATTAATAGGAAGAAATGAATTATTTGCTGTTTATTATTTTATTGATGCTAGATATGAATTCACCAATCATTTTTGATTTTAATAAAAAGTCAGATATAAACGAATGGCGGGTAGTGAATGATGTGGGAATGGGAGGTAAATCTTCCGGAAACTTTAGATTATCTGAAGAAGGACACGGACTTTTTACCGGCCATGTTTCTCTGGAGAATAATGGAGGATTTTCTTTAGTAGAATATACTTTCAATGGAATGAGCGTAAAAGGCTTTTCCAAAGTCAGGATCAAACTTCGCGGAGACGGCAAGGACTATCAATTCAGGATCAGGAATAGTTCTGATGATTATTATTCCTTTATCTACACTTTCTCTACTTCAGGAGAATGGGAGAATATTGAGATTCCTTTGAAAGAAATGTATCCTTCCTTCCGTGGAAGAAAACTGGATATGCCGAATTTTTCAGGTGATAAGATCGAACAAGTGGCCTTTTTAATAGGGAATAAAAAGGAACAGGATTTTAAATTATTGATCGATAAGATCGAACTCCAGTAGACTTAATATAAAAGGCCTGTAATCTTTAAGATCACAGGCCTTCCCAAACATAGGTCAAGGTTCAATTATTTTTTTACACTAAGCTCTCGAGTTAACCATCCACTTTTACTTGCAGTCGCGATCGCATAAGGGGTGATCCAGAACAGCCCGAAAGTATACAGGATGCTATAGGAATATGCCCAGAACGATTCAGATAATGTATATCTCTTTGCATAAAAGAATGCAGGAAAACTAGAGTATATAAGTATACTCAGTAGCGTAGAACTTAGAAAAAGTATCGGATGAGATGCCACGAAGAAGAACATTAACAGAATAAGCGGATAGCTCATAATGATCTTCAGGAACTGGTTGATAAATAAAAGTCTGGAACCAACCTTTGAACCTTCTCTAAAATTCGTGAACACGTATTTAGACATCGCGATATTTTCACGTACGTTGCTTCGTCCCCATCTAATGAACATTTTATACAGTCCGCTGTATCTTTCAGGTACATTGGTGTAGGCATAGGCGTTTCTCTGGAACAATACATGATTACCTCTTTTAAGGATCATATTTGTCATTGCACGATCTTCCCCAATATCTGAAGGTCTTCCCATAAAGGTCTGGTTGATCCATTCTGGCAGACATTCAAATACAGCAGAACTTCTGTAAGCCGCTAATGCACCAGGGGTACATAAGACAGATTCCAGTGTGCTTTCTGCAGAACGCATGAATTCGAAACTAAGTACGAAGTTCACATTAAGCATTTTAGGTAGCAAGGCTTTTTCATTATTCAACACCCTGATATTCCCGGCTACAGCACCACATTTCTCATTTACTACGAACGGGCTCACCAGGTTTCTCAGTGTATCTGTATTTACCACAGAGTCACTGTCTACTGTAACAAAAACCTCTCCTGTGCCCAGGTTGAAACCACGGTAAAGAGCATGACGCTTACCTTTATTCTCCGGCTGCTGAAATATGGTTACCCTATCTCCAAGGATATTCTTTGCTTCCTGCATCCAGTACCAGGTGTCATCTTTACTACCATCATCGATAGCTAGCAATTGTAATTTTTCTTTTGGGAAATCACTCGCCGCCAGACTCATTAAGGTAGCATAAACCTGTTTGCCCTCGTTGTAAGCAGGCACGATCACGGTACAGGTTGGTAATTCCTCGTCTGGTACAGAATTGATAACTTTATACCTGAAATAGAGGTAAAGGTTATAGATAAAAAATCCACCTCTGTAAAGAAAAAGGGCCCCTGCGATGATAGAAAAGATCAATCCCCAGGTAGTGGTCATTCTTTCAGTATTGTATGCTGAAAAATCGCTCTGAAGATTGTAAACCAGAAAAGCAGCTCCAATCATTAAAATGAAAGTACTTACCAGCACTACAATGCCCCATTTATTGGTCGTATTCTCTACCGGTATAGATGTATTATCGGTAGATTGGTTTGTTGTTTTATTTGCAAAAATTTTATTGCCTGTATTCATATTACCTGATTGTATTAAATCATATAGGTTTGGTCACTAGCAACTCTCATGCCAGTGTGTGTGGTCTTGATAATCAAGCTTTTGTAAAGGGTTGTAAATTGTGGGGTGTGTATTAATTCTGCATATATGGACTATGGGTTGAGGTATATACACAGTAATGGGAAAGGTTGCCCCATTTATAGAGGCAACCTATTTGTAGTTTAAATAGCTTCACTTTCTTCCAGAACTTCTTCTTCAGAAGATTCAGAATTTTTGATCGTGGCAAATTTTTCAGCTTCCTCTTCATCTCCGGTAAAATAAGGGAATACATCAAGGATCGGAGACTCAGTGATCGCCGGAATTGTATAATCTCCCGTAGTTCCCTGCATCGCCTGCTCGGTATTTTCATAGGCTTCCTTCACATCGTTCGCCTGTACCAGCATATAAAGATTAGACTTTCTTTCTTTTCCGCTTTCATCATCATAAGAAATTAAAGAAACCTTGGATTTGAACCATCTATCTGAATTTTCAAAAGGATGTACCTCAGAGAAATTAGCCACCTTAATGTTGGTGATCTTGAATTCCTCACTGGTGTATGCCGCCATTTCCTCAGTGATACGGCTTTCTGCCTCTGTATAAGAAACGGCATCCAGTAGATAATTTTCAGTGGTTATCTTACTTTCTCCGGTTTCATGAGTTTTTCTGTATTTAACTTTGCACTCATACCATATTACGCTCATATCTTCTTTTTTTGGGACGCCAAATATAGATTTTAAAAAAATCTGCGGAAGCTTCCTTGGAAATAAATATTCACAAATTTTAATCAACAAGTATTATTAGTTTAAGTTCAATGAGTTTGCCTTTTAATTTCATGTTTCTATTGATCACTGAAAAAGATAATTTAGAGGTCGAATCCATAACCTACCATTTTGAAGATCTCCTGATAAATAAATATCACTTCAAATTATAGGTTAGTATAAATAAACCTGGAAGGAACTGTTAGGCACCTCCAACAGCCATCTAAAGGATCTTAAACTGAATAATTTTCTAATTTATATAAGCCTGAATAATTAGAAAGTTGTAAATTAAATATCTGTATAACAAGTTATTAGTCCTTTCTTACCCGCTTACCTGCTTCTAAAATTATATAATCATGAAATCGGTTATTATTACTGGAGCGAACAGAGGAATAGGGTTGGAAACAAGTCTTGCTTTCGCTAAAAAAGGCTACAGGGTTTTTGCAACCATGCGAAACCCAGATAAGGCCACGGAACTTAAAAAACATATTGAAGAAAAAGCTCTTAATATTTCCTGTTACAGGATGGACGTTGATTCAGACGAGTCGGTTCAAAAAACTATTCAAACTATTCTCAGTGAAAATGGGCCAGTTGATGTCCTGGTAAATAATGCCGGAATTGAACGGCACGGGACTATTGAAGAATTGGATATCTCCCAATTCAAAGAGGTAATGGAGACTAATTATTTTGGGATCATACGTTGTGTAAAAGCTGTTTTAAGATCTATGCGAGAGCACGGATCTGGTTGTATCATAAATGTATCTTCAGTTGCCGGTCATATTTCTAATTCTCCATTATCCTCATATAGCGCTTCTAAATTTGCGGTAGAAGCTTTAAGTGAAGCCCTAGCCCAGGAAGTGAAGCCTTATAACATAAGGGTGGGAATTGTGAAACCCGGTATTATCGATACTGATATGGCCAGGGATATTTCTTCTAAAAATTATACGGTAACAAGGTCTCCTATTACAGAGCGATTCTCCAATTTATTTAAAGAATCTCTGAAGCATCCAACGCATGCTAGCCTGGTTGCAGATAAGATCCTTGAGATTGCCGAAAGTGATTCCTGGAAATTGAGACATCCTGTGGGGCCAGATGCAGAGCCATTTCTGCAATGGCGTGCTTCTATGAGTGATGAGGATTGGGTAAACTGGAATGCCCTATCAGATGAAGAATGGTATGCTAAGGTCGAGCAGGATTTTGGCCTTAATGCACGCCCACATTAGTTAAAAAGGCAATTTGAAAGGATCCTATTTAATCCAGATCAGGAAGGTGGAATTCATCAAAAACTGATGGCTTTTCCATCATTTTTTCAATTTCTTCTAGCTTGCGCGGCGCTTCTGCCGATAGGTTGATGGGACCATTCTCTGTAATAAGAATATCGTCTTCGATCCTAACCGCTATACCCCACCATTTTTCATCGCAATCGCTGCCTTCAGGAATATAAATTCCCGGCTCTACCGTGATAACCATATTTGGTTCAAAGCTACCACCTGTATTCAGATCATGAACATCGAGGCCTATATGATGAGAAGTTCCATGTGGAAAATACAGATGCCTGGCATCGGGAGAGCTGATGATTCCTAATTCGTATAAGCCTTCATTTATTATCTTTTGTCCTGCTTTGTGGGTGTCTGAAGAATTATTGCCTACCACAGCTGCGGCAATTCCTGCTTCCTGCGCCTCATAAACCAGATTATAGATCGCTTTCTGCTCCTTACTGAATTTTCCATTTGCGGGAATCGTCCTGGTAACATCTGCGGTATAGCCATGATATTCTGCACCAAGGTCCATTAGAACAAGATCGTTATCTACTTTGGTTTTGGAGTTCTCTACATAATGCAACACACATCCATTGTTACCTGCTCCAACAATAGAAGGATAACCTTCATATTCGCTGCCATATTTTTTATATACGTATTCATGAATACCTTGAATTTCGGTTTCAGACATACCGGGGTGCATAGCTTTCATTACCTCTACCTGCCCCATAGCAGAGATCCTCACCGCTTTCTTTAGAAGCTCCATCTCTTCCGGAGTCTTAATCTGTCTAAGGGCTCCCATGTAATTCCTCAGGCTTTTGGTATCGATATTCATCTTTGGTTCTGTGGTCACCTCCTGTTTGAGTTCTACATTCAAAGAACCATTGCTAAGTTGCGGAACCTTCTCTTCATAAACCTTTGTTTTAAAGGATTGGATAAGATCTGCGAGGTCTGCTTCGTCTCTGGTATTTCTGTAATCATCTGTAAATGGTTTGTGCAATACAGTTTCAAATTCAGAAAAAGCGATGTTATCATTTAAAAAGTCCTTACCGTTGTATACGGTTTCGAATCCAAGTTCTTCCTTGGCGCCTTCAACTCCCAGCCTGTATCCTGTCCACATTTCAGCACGCGGATTTTTCTCCTGTACATAAAGGATCTCATCAAATTCATTACCCATATTATCTTTTTGCTCCTCAGAAAAAATTACCAGTACCGCATGTGGTTCCTTATAACCCGTGAGGTAATAAAAATCGGGATCCTGGTGATATACATAATCTACATCGTTTGCCCTGTTCCTTACAGGGTTCGCAAAGAAAACGGCTACAGAATTTTCAGGCATTTTAGCCCTTAAAGCTTCACGTCTGCTTTTATGAAATTCAAATGATAAATAGTCTTCTGGTTTGGAATCCTGAGCCAGCAGATTTATACTGAAAAAACATATAAAAATGAAAAGTAGAGATCTCATATAATCGAATTTGATATGCAAAATACTTATTTATCTTCAGATTCGATGGAAGTATTTTTTGAATGCAAAGAGGAGTTCTAATTGATCTGTTTTCCAGTTTCTACCAATTCCTGCAATTGAGGATACGCTAATATATTTTGTCGTAAATTTAAGATCTCCATTTATTCAACTGTTGTTGAAATTTTCTCTACTTATCTGGTGATCATTTTATTAATATAAAGATCAGTTAAAATGAAACGCAGAGAATTTACTAAACTTACCGGACTCAGTATCATTGCAATCTCAACATCAGGCTTTATCAGCTTTAATGGTGAAAATTATGTGGGGGATTGTGAAACTACTTCAGATATTTTAGGACCTTTTTACCGCCCGGATAGCCCTGTTAGAGAAAATCTTATTATCAAAGGTATGCCGGGAGCGGTCATTGAACTTTCAGGGAAAGTGAGACATAAAGATTGCAGCACTCCTTATGCCAGAGCAAAGGTAGAATTGTGGCATTGCTCCAATGATGAAGTTTATGATAATGAGAGCGAAGAGTTTAGATATAGAGGTACCACTTATTGCGATGAAGATGGGAATTATAAATTTTTAACCCAAATGCCAGTTCCTTATGACGCTGGCGGAGGAGAGATAAGGCCTGCACATTTTCATATGATGTTTTCAGCTCCCGGATATCAAAGCCTGATCACACAGATCTATTTTGAAGGGGATAAGTACCTGGATAAAGATCGTTCTACCATTAGTCCTAAGGCAAAAAACCGCATCCTGAAATTGCAGAAAGAAGAGGATGTTCATAAAATTGTCTTCGACTGCAATATGAACGATAAACTGAAGCCAACCGATGCTGCATTGAATAGTCTGGTTGGAAAGTATAAGAATATAGATACAGGGGAGGTGAGAGAGTACTTTTCCAAAGATGGAGATCTATGGGTGAAAAATGAAGTTTTCGGGAAAGTATTTGTTTACACCGGAAAGAACTCTTTTGAATATGGCGGCCTGCCAGACGGAATGTATGAAAAGCTGGATTTTGAACTAAAACCCGAAGGCGAAGTCGTTCTCAAACAATCGGTTTCATACGGAGATGGAAAAGAGGTCACTAAAACCTATATCCGTTCTTAAAAATTAGACTTAGACCGACATTAAAACCTTTTTCAGGTTAACATTTTAATAGCGTATTTTCTGAATCTTGTCTGCGAAAAACAATAATTTTGCGGTCTGAAGAAAACAGAAATCAGGCGTTTATGAAGACCGAACTAGATATCGCAAGCTGGAACAGAAAGGAACATTTTCAATTTTTTTTAAATTTTGAAGAACCCTTTTTCGGTCTAACGGTAGAGGTAGATTGCAGTATTGCGTACGAGAAATGTAAAAAGGAGAATATTTCCTTTTTTCTTTATTATCTCTACCTGTCTACTAAAGCTGTGAATTCCATAGAAAATTTCAGATACAGGATAGAAGGAGATAAGGTGTATGTCTACGATAAGATCAATGCAGCGGCTACCATTAGCCGTCCCGATCATACTTTTGGCTTTTCCCATATTATTTATGATGAAGAGCTTTCAAATTTTATTGAGAATGCCGAAATGGAAATTTCGAGAATACGTTCGGGTAGCGGTTTAATGCTGGAGGAGGTTCGCCAGAATGAAATTCATTATTCAGCGATACCATGGATAAAATTTTCCTCCCTGTCGCATTCTAGAAGTTATTCAAATGAAGACAGCTGTCCAAAAATATCTTTCGGGAAGTTGACCCAAGAGAATTGGAAACTTATAATGCCGGTTTCCATTCACGTTCATCATGCCCTGATGGATGGTTACCATGTAGGTTTATATATTGAAAAATTCCAGGAATTATTGAATGAGGATTAGATCAATTATTTATTCTTTTCCTGAAACTGAAATCTTAAATACTTCGATCTTATTCCGGGCTATCCTTTTCAGGATAAATGATTAACTTGAGTAAAATTCCTTTGAAAATTCCCATTCTATCTAGTCTTTAGATTTGGTGATAATTAATTTGAATAAATGATGGAAGTACTCAAAACAGACACTGAAAGATTCAAATCTATTCCCGATTTTCCATACAAGGAGAATTATGTAAGTTTTGGAACCCTGGACATGCATTATATAGATGAGGGGGAGGGAGAGGTGATCCTGGCGCTTCATGGTGAACCTACCTGGTCTTACCTTTACAGAAAATTTATTCCTGTCTTAAAGGATTATCGTTTTATTGCTCCAGATATGATCGGCTTTGGTAAGTCTGATAAGATAGTGGGGTCGAAGAACTATACTTTTGATCTTCATTTTAAGGCACTTAAAAATTTTATCGATAAACTTGATTAGAACGATATAACCCTGATAGTTCAGGATTGGGGTGGATTATTGGGTTTAAGTCTTTTAGGGGAGTATCCTGAGAAATTTAAAAGAGTGGTGATTTTAAACACTTTTCTACCAAAAGGGAAAAAATTACCCTGGTATTTCCAATTGTGGCAATTGTATGCACGCTACCATCCATGGCTATCGGCAGGCAGGATCGTGAAATTTGCAAGTTTTGGTAAGATCGCGAAAGAGGTTAGAAAGGCTTATGACTGCCCCTTTCCGGCCAGAAAGTATAAAGATGCCGCAAAAGCCTTTCCTCAGTTGGTGCCATCGCATCCCGATGATGAAGGTGTGGATAGAATGATCAAGGCCAGAAAAGTTCTTTCAAAATGGCAAAAACCTGCCCTTATAATGTTTTCAGATAGAGATCCTGTTTTCAGCGGACTTGAAAAATTCTTTTTTAATCTTATTCCCGGTTCGGTAGGTAAAGAGCCGTTAATTATTAAAGGCGCAGGTCATTTTTTGCAGGAGGAGAAAGGAGAAGAGATCGCCACTTATATAGATGAGTTCATGAAGGACAAACCTATCAGATAGTGATAATTTATTTGTAACACTTTCGCTTTTGAACGTCTTATTTATAGAAGATCAATTAGTAAGAAAATATGTTTCGTTCAAAACTTACTTATAACTACCTGGTTTTTGGGCTACCTATATTTATGATCGCGGCCCTGGCGCTCCTCACTACGAGTTCAGAATTCAGAGAGAATACCAGGCTTCTTTCAATAGGTATAAGCATAGATCTACTGTTGATCATTCCCTTGGTCTATTTGATTCTTATTAGAAATACACAAATACCAAAAACCACCATCATACCATTGCTGGTCTTAGGTCTCATTGTAGGAAAAACTATAATTCCGGGAGAACATCAATATTACCTGGATCTCTTTAAAAACTGGGCTTTGCCGGTTTTGGAACTTTCTGTACTAGGTTATATTATTTATAATGTTCGCAAGGCTTTTCAAAGTTTTAAACTGAATAAAAAGATAAATAGAGACTTTTATAGTATTCTGAAAATAACCTGCAAAGAAATTCTTCCTAAACCATTGGTGATCCCTTTTGTTACTGAAATTGCTGTTTTCTATTATGGCTTTGTTAACTGGAAAAGAAGGGAGTTTAAAGCCAATGAATTTCATTATCATAAGGACAGCGGTTCCATCTCACTTTTGGCGGTTTTGATCTTTCTAATAACTATTGAAACTATAGTACTACACATTCTATTAGCAATGTGGAATGGTTTAATAGCATGGATCCTCACTTTTCTTAGTTTATATTCTATAATTCAAATATTGGGTTTTCTCCGTTCTATGTCTAAAAGGCCAATTATTATTGAAGATGGAGAATTATATCTTAGGTATGGGATCATGAATGAAGCCGTAGTAGATCTGAAGGATATTAGGTCAATAGAAATTTCCGCTAAAGATATAGAGCTTAATTCTGAGACAAAGAAACTTTCCTTTCTCGGTTCCCTTGAAAGCCATAATCTAATTCTTCACCTAAATAAGGAATACACTTTGACGGGCCTTTATGGGAGGAAAAGCAAATTTACCACCCTGGCATTTCACGTGGATGATAAGCATGATTTTAAGCAATATATCGAGACAATTGCCAAAGGATCAATCTCATAATCTTGTAACTGCTTCCTGATATTTACGATCCTTTTCTTCTTTTAAAATTGCCTTTGAGGCTTCAACAAGTTGACCTTTTCTTTTTGTAATTTAGGATTCAACTTTAATTTTAAAATTAGGATACATGGTTTTTAGATCCATAATTGTTTCAGTGCTTTTATTGTCGCCTATTTTTTCATATTCACAATTGCACAAAAAGGAAAAAAAGATCGTTGAATCTGTTAATAAGCATGAGGATGCAGCCCTTGAGTTGTTGACTAATGCCGTTAATATCAATAGCGGGACGATGAATTTTGAAGGCGTTCGGGAGGTTGGAAGATTGTTCAAAACAGAACTGGATAAACTTGGATTTGAAACCAGGCTTACTTCTGGTGACGCTTATGGAAGAGCGGGACATCTGGTGGCTACACATAAGGGAAAACCTGGTTTGAAATTACTTTTAATAGGCCATTTGGATACGGTTTTTGAACTTGATAGTCCGTTTCAAAAAGCCAGTAAGGTCAATGATTCGGTAATGAAAGGTCCCGGTGTTGGAGATATGAAAGGTGGAGATGTGATCATTATCCTGGCAATGCAGGCCTTAAAAGATGCAGGTCTTTTAGATGATATGTCTATAGAAATCGTGATGACCGGAGACGAAGAAAAAAGCGGAAGTCCCCTGAAACTTTCTAAAAAGGAACTGGTAGATGCAGCTAAATGGGCAGACGTTGCTCTTGGTTTTGAGAATGGCGATGGGAAGGAAGAAACTATAGTTATTGCAAGAAGAGGGTCTACGAGCTGGAAGCTGGAAACGACTGGAAATCCTGCGCATTCTTCCCAGATTTTTACAGAAAGAGTAGGTAACGGTGCTATTTATGAGATTTCCAGAATCCTGACCGAATTTTACGAGAAGCTTTCTACAGAAGAGAATCTTACTTTTAATCCAGGTTTTATTTTAGGAGGTACTTCAATAGACCTGCAGGAAGATGGGATGGGTGGCTCGGCCTTCGGTAAAACAAATGTAGTTCCAGAAAAAGCTCTGGTTAGAGGTGACCTTAGAGCAGTTTCCCTGGAGCAGCTGGAGAGGGCTAAAGAGACCATGAAAAAGATCGTTTCAGAAAATTATCCTCAAACCAGTGCACAGATTAGCTTTGATGATGGTGGATATCCTCCCTTCGGAAAAACAACCGGCTCTGAAACCCTGCTGGAGTATTATGATCAAATAAGTCAGGACCTGGGATATGGAGAAGTTTATGCCGTTGATCCAAGAAATGCAGGTGCAGCCGATATTTCATTTACTGCCGGTCATGTTAGTATGGCTGTAGATGGCCTTGGATTAAGCGGAGCCGATAATCATACCGTTGAGGAAACCGGAAATATTAATAAGGTAGCGGTACAGGCGAAAAGAGCTGCAATACTAATGTACCGACTTTCAAGAATGAAAAATTTCAAGGATTAGAAACCACTTAAAAACAAGATTATGGAAAAATCTGGGAAAACTAATGTTACCGTTTCTACTGAAATTGATCTATCCCCTGAAAAAGTTTGGGAACTCTGGACTTCCCCAGCACATATTACTCACTGGAATTTCGCCAGTGATGATTGGCAATGTCCGGCTGCAGAAAATGATCTAAAACCAGGAGGTAAATTTAACTGGCATATGGAAGCTAAGGACGGCAGTGCCGGATTTGATTTTTCCGGAATCTACCTGGAAATAGTTCCAAATGAATTGATCAGGTATAAAATGGATGACGGCAGGCTGGTTCAAATAGAATTTAAATCGCAGGAGTCAGGAGTAAAGATCATTGAGACTTTTGAGGCAGAGAACCAGAATTCAATTGAATTACAAAGGCAGGGATGGCAGGCGATCCTGGATAACTTCAAGAAATATTCCTTGTTAACCAATTAATGGTTTAAAAAATCTAAATGGCAAATTGAAATTCGTGGAGCTTAATTCTTTATCTCAGAAAAATAAACGTGAGATCCTGAAATTGTGGAATAATGAATATCCACGAAATCTTGTTTATGAAAATTTGGAGAAGTTCCAAGACTATTTGAATGAGTTGAAGGATCAGTACCATATTATTCTTCTGGATGAAAATGAGCATTTGATAGGTTGGTATTTTGATTTCCTACGGGATGGCGAGCGTTGGTTTGCTGCCATCCTTGATTCAAAATTCCAGGGAGAGGGTTATGGAACCAAATTGCTCAATCTCGCAAGGCAAAAAAGAACGGAACTTAATGGATGGGTTATCCCATCAGCAGATTATATTAAATACAATAGGGAGGCATACAAGTCACCATTGGAGTTCTACAAAAAGAATGCGTTTCATGTGCATAGAGATATTAAACTGGAGACCGATAAAATTACCGCTATAAAGGTCAGCTGGTCCAGAAATTCAAAGTAAAAGTTATTCGATCATAAACTTAAAGCAGAAAGTAATGAGGTTTCTAAGATTAATTTTAGTGGTGTTGTTATTGGTCTCATGTAATACTTCAGGTGAAAAAGCTGATGTGGATAAATGGAAAAAAGAGATCATACAAACTGAAGAAGATTTTGCCCAAATGGCCGATGAGAAAGGGATTCCAGAAGCATTCTTATTCTATGCCGATGAAGATGCTGTCCTTTTAAGGGAAAATAAGCTTATAAAAGGGAGAAAGGAAATTGCCGAAAATTATAAGGAGCGTAAGGACAAAAGTAATGTAAGTTTGTCCTGGGAGCCAAGTTTTGTTGAGGTTTCAGCTGCGGGTGATCTAGGTTATACTTACGGGGAATATAAGTACACAGTTATTGATTCCGCTGGAGAAAAGAAAACTTCAACAGGTATATTTCATACCGTCTGGAAACGCCAGAAAGATGGTTCCTGGAAATATGTGTGGGATTAATGAATAAGCTCATTGTATTTTAGGCAAAAACGTTTGATGAGAAAAGATTAGCCGAACTTATTTCGATAATTGAAACTATAATATTTAGGTTCAGAATTTCAAAATGAGGTCGTTCGTCGAAAAGTAATCCCTAGTCTTATTTTTTTACAAATAAATACTTAAGTTTATCGTCCAAATCAGGTCTTAGCCTACCACATGCAGTCCCTACCGCGCATTTTAATGCAGAGACCTTAAATGAGAAATCATGAATAAAGTAAGGATCGGCGGATTAGGGATGATCATAACCGGAGTCTTAATCGGTTATTTTTTCAATAGGATAGACATACATTTGTTATCTGGAATGCTCATAGGGGTTGGAGTAGGATGGCTTATAACCGGAAGGCTTTTATCGAGCCCCACACCGCAAAAATCGACTATCAAATCCAAGTAGCGCTGAAGCAAGTTTATTTATGGTAGATAAGGAAAAAGTTCTAATTTCAGGGAGCTTTTAAACTGCTTCCTTCTTAATACTTTCTTTTACTCCATTCACAAAATACATTTTCAGGATCCTTTGGTTCTTAACTTCCACCTCTCCGCGATATTCGCACTGGAATTCGTCTTTGATCAATTCATAGGTGTTTTCAGAAATATTGATCCTTCTAATTTCAGAATGTGATTCCATACGGGCAGCTATATTGACCGTATCACCCCATATATCGTAAGCGAATTTCTTGATCCCAACCACTCCCGCAACTACGGGACCAGAGTTTATACCGATTCTAACTTCAAAATCTGCATCATCAAATAATGAATTCTCCTTAGTTTCCTTCACAAACTCGGTCATTTCAAATGCAGCCTTAAGCATTTTAGAAGCGTGGTCATTAGTGGGGAAAGGCAATCCGCTGGCCGCCATATAACTATCACCAATGGTCTTGATCTTTTCGATCCCATATTTCTCCATGATCCTGTCGAACTGAGAAAAATAGTAATCTATGGTCTTGATTAGCCGTTCCGGGGGTAATCTTTCGGCTACCAGGGTGAATCTTTTAAAATCGGCAAAAAGTACTGTGACCGATTCGAATTTTTTCGCTTTCACCCGTCCGTTCTTTTTCAATTCTCTGGCGGTTTCTTCCGGAAGAATATTCAACAATAAACGGTCTGACCGATTTCTTTCCTTTTCAATGATCTTGCTAGTCCTTTTAATGAACCTGTTACGGCGATATAATCCAAAAGCTAAAAGACAAACAAGAAACGAGGCTATGGCGATAGATATTACCACCAGCTTCTGGTTCTCACGTTGTACATTCAGGAGGTCGACTTCAGCCTGTTTCTGGGCTACTTCATAGTCAGCTCTAAGTCCCGCCATACTTTGTGCGGTAGAAACATTCATTACACTGTCCTTATAGACTATATACTCCTTATAATATTTGTAGGCTTCAAGAAGATTACCCCTGTTCTCATAGATCTGGGATAATCTTAAATTTGCCTCTCTTATCTCGTTCTTGAATCCGTAGGCTTTGGCAAGGTCCCTGCTTAAAAGAGCAAATTCGATGGCAGTAGAATCCCTACCTTTTTCCGCATAGATGTCTGACATGCCCGAGAGAAATTCACAAATGGGAGAATAGTCCTCATACTTTTCCAGAAATTGTATTGCCTGCTGAATATTTGCCTCCGCTTCTTCATTTCTGCCAATTTGTGCATAAGCCAGGCCTAAAGTACCCAGACAATAGGCAATACCATAATCATACTTTAATCCCTTAAATATCTCCTCAGCTTCTTTTAGATAGATAATAGCTTTATCCACCTGCTTGTTCTTGAGGTATTCATCACCAGCGTTAAACAGTGCCGAGCCAAGAGGTATGGAGTCATTTGATTGCCTTATGATCTCGATGCCTTCATTGTAATATTTTATAGCCCTGTCGTGGTTCTGTGTAAGGGAATAAATGTCTCCAAGCGTAATTTTTATTAGACCCAGTTCACTCTGGTTTTCAGCTACAGATGCAGCTTTAAAGAAATTTTCCAAAGCCTCACTATAATCTCCTCTGGCGGTAAGCGCATGGCCCTTTTGCAAATACCCAATAAACAGATAATCATGAGAGTTTTTTTCCTGTGCAGTTGCTAATAGTTCATTGGAGTACTTCAGTTGTTTTGAAGGGTCCATAGAATTTTTTGCGAGGTCCTTTAGGATTTCAAGGTCTTTCCTGGCCTCACGACTGTTATTGTAAATTACTTCGAGGCTGTCTGCTTTATTCTGGTCCTTCTGGCTCACGCAAACATTTGATAATTGCATAAAGGCAATTAGCAGGAAAATGTAAGTCCTGTTAATAAAAAGGAAATTATACAATAGGCTAAGACGCATATATTAAATTATTCCTGAGGCATTAATTGGAGTTTTGGATCTATCGTATATTCAACCCAATCCTGCGATCCCCGTTGTCTTACTTCAAATTTTAAAGAATACTTCTCTTCATCACCTACCTGTCCTGCCTGTACTCTTCCAACCACAACGCCTGTACCGTCCTGTTCAGAAATCCTGTTGGCTCCAAGTAATTTCACTCCTTCTTCGTGTTTTAAAAGCTTAATTCTCACAAGGCCACCAGTTCCAGGCATGGTTCTGCCTTGCCAGATGATCACGTCTCCTAATTGTACATCCAGGGTGAAATTTTCGTTGCTAATTTCAGAAGGCTGACCAAAGGTTGCCATCTCGTTAATATTATTCGCATTTATGTTGTCGGTGTCAACCTCCAGAACTACCATTTTATTTACTTCCTGAGCGCTTAGTGTTACATTTAGGAATGGCATGCAAAAAAATAACACGAAAACTGTAGATTTTACTTTCATAATTTAGTTGTTTTAGTTGGTATATAGAAGTAGGAGAAGTAGAAAATAACTGTATTCCAGTTAATATGTAGCGGGGGTATGTATGCTTACACCTAAAAAGAATAAAATTTAAAGTATAAGTCATATTTAATTCTAAAGATAGAAAATTAATTTAAATAATTGAAGTTCAGTAAAGTAAGTGTGTATTTTTATGGTAACATTTCTTTAGATTTTAAGGTGAAATGAAAGACAACAGTAGTGTAAAGTTCATTTTTGATAAGTATGCAAAAGAGTATCAGGGAAAGTATGTGAACGTGGACATCTACTCCGGAACTCTAGATCTATTATTGGAACTTATGGAAAAGGATGGTTCCCGGGTACTGGATGTGGGCTGCGGACCTGGAAATATTTCGAGATATCTTTTAAATAAAGCTCCTCTATTAAATATTCTGGGAATAGACATTTCTGAAAATATGATATCCCTCGCCAGAGAAAATAATCCTGAAGCACAATTCAGGATAATTGACTGCCGGGAATTAAGAATGCTTGAATCCAAATTTGATACGGTAGTATCAGGATTCCTAGCGCCATATCTCGATCCAGATGCACTTTCAGATTTTATCAAAGATGCCTATGAGGTCTTAGATCCTGGAGGTGTAATTTATCTAAGTACTATGGATGCCGAGAAGGCTGATCAGGGTTTTCAGGTTTCTACCTCCAGTACAAAAGAAACACTACTTACTTACTATCATGGTAAAAGTTTTCTTAGAACTCTTTTAACTAATAACCATTTTGAGATCGAAAGTATCCATTACCTGAATAATCCAAATAATGTTGACGGAATTAAAGATCTTATATTTATTGCTCGTAAACCTTAAAATAATAAGAAATGAAAATTATTCTACTGTTTTTTGCTTTGACCATAGGTTTACAATCGGTTGGTCAGAACGATCCAAAAATTTCTACAATGGATTTTGTGGAAGTGCTCAATGATAACCATGAAGAGGCGCTATATTTTTATAAGAACAATTGGAAAAAGTTAAGAGAGATAGCTCTGGAGATGAAGTATATTCATTCTTTCCAATTACTGGAGACTGAAGCAGATGAGCGCTATCCTTTCAATTTCATTCTTATTACCACTTACTCCAATAAAGAACAATTTGAAAAACGAGAAGAACATTTTTCAGAAGTTATGAAAATCAAAGGTGGCCTGGAATTATTGAATGATAAAAAACCGGATGAATTCAGAAAGACATTATTCAGTAAGGAAAAGGCTATAGAAATAGAATAGGATCTATAGCTACCTATTTTTCAAATCTGGGTCTATTGATCTGGCCGCAATCTCATTTGTATTTATACTTTTGCTAATTGTCTATTAAAGAAATTCTTTAAATCCCATCATTTGGCCGGACTTATAAAATTTTTCAGAAATAATACCAGGGAAGTAGGTTTTGGCTGGATGTTGACCTTTCTATCCAGTTTTGGACAAACTTTTCTTATTTCTATTTACGTGCCGGAGATCCTTGAAAGTTTTTCAATTTCAAATGGGCTTTTCGGAAGTATTTATGCTATTGCTACAGTAACATCTTCTGTCATCATGCTGTCTGTAGGGCATCTAGTAGATCATAAACCGGTGAGAAAGATTACAGCGGTAACCGTAGCCGGACTGGCATTTTCTTCGTTTCTTCTGGGAATATCACATTTAAGTATTGCAATTTTAATCATAGCCCTAATAGGATTACGACTTACCGGCCAGGGATTGTTGAGTCATATTAGCCTTACTGTAATGTCCAGGCATTATGAGTTGGATAGAGGCAAGGCTTTAAGTATTGCTTCCCTGGGTTATGCAATTGGTGAGGCGATCTTCCCTATTTGTATATCATCTTTGATACTCTGGTATGATTATGAAGTAGCAGCTCTCGCAAGTTCAGCTTTTCTGATTTTGTACCTGATCAGATTGTATTTTTCAGATCTAACTCATTTCGATAAAGATCTGGAACATGCTACAAAACCTTCTGCGCTTTCATTGCTCAAAGAATATAAGAACTTACTAAGGACGAAAGAATTTTTAATTCTAATGCCGGTAAGTTTTGCACTTAGCTTTACCATAACAGCTGTATTTTTCTATCAATATGTGGTAGTGGAAGATAAAGGTTGGTCTGTTTCCTTATATGCCAGTTTCTTTACCGTTTATGCTTTAACCCGGGTTATATTTTCAATTTATGGGGGTGTGCTGGTAGATAAATTTTCTGGGAAAAGAATATTCAGATTTTACCTGATCCCATTTACTCTGGGTCTAATCCCTTTCGCGTTTTTGGATAGTATTTTTGGTGCTCTGGCATTTCTTATTTTAGCAGGAATTAGCGTGGGGATGGCTGGTACAGTGAAATCTGCTGTCCTGGCTGAGGTTTATGGAACCGAAAAATTAGGAACTATCAGAAGTGTTTTTACCATGTTCATGGTATTGAGCACAGCCCTGGGACCACTCATTTTTGGAACCCTTATGGATATGGGGATCGAGTTTGAATCTATTCTCCTGTTTACTGCAATAATCCTTGGGCTTATTATTCTGAATGCTCAAAGGATCAGGAAAATTGGTGCTTCATAGTTTAATCAATAACGATAATACCTGTTAGGTAGACGATCTCTACAAGTTCGCCGTCTTCGTACTTTTCCTCTTTTATTAATCCTGTTCCAGGGGCATAATATTTTAGCTCGTATGCGCCTTCTTCGAATGGGTTCACATCCTTTGTTACCAGAACATTTTCGAAAGTGCCTATTTCAAGTTCTACAGTTCCATCCAGAGCGATTACTTCACCCCAGTCTTCAGCTTCACCTTCATAAAACTCCTGATAATAGCGCTGGCCAATTACAGGATTGCCAGGTAGCCAGTATCCAGGCAATGCTCCGTCTACTCCGGCTTCCCAGGAGCCTTCATTATCTATAAAATTTCCATCTTCATCATAATTCTTTGAGTCTTCTCCCATGTACCAGAGGTTTCCATCGTCATCCTGTGCAAGCCAGTCGTCTGTATCTTCTATAATAACACCGTCTTCAATGACATAATCCCTTTGTGTTATGGTTTCGATACCAAGGATTTCTCTGGTCTCAGTTTTTCGCTCTACAAAAATCACCTCAGAAGGTTCCTCTGGATATTCGCCGTCTTCTAATTCAAAGCCCGTATATTCATAAATATATCCCTGATCTGGACCATAATAAGGATTGGAGATATTTGTTGGATTGGAAAATTGGGCTGAGCCAAAATCGGGAAGGCTTATATTTTCTTCTTCAGAATCGCAATTAAAAAAGATATGTTCGTATTCAATATTTTCTTCACCGTCAAAATGCTCTTCGATCTCTTCACGACTTAAACTTCCGGTGATCACCATTTCCTCATCAAGGTCATAAACTCCTTTCCATGGTAAAAGAGTGATGGTATAATCTATATATTCTTCATCATCGTCATATTGAGATAGATCAGGAAGGTCAACACAAACGGGATCTGCAAAGTATTTATCGGTATCATATTCTCCATTATTGCTTTCTACCGCGCTATAAATAACATTGCCATCTATAGAAATATCTACTGAATATCTGGCAGGAAAATGCCGTCCATTCTCATCGCAATAATTAGCAAAGAAGCAGAAGTTTCGGACGATGGTAGGTTCAACATCGAAGAATACATAACCAAATTCGTTAACCTCACGATTATCGACGCAGAAAACAGGAACGTCTGGGAAAGGCTTGCTTCCGGCTCTAAGGTTGATACTCATGGGCATGGGAGCATCAGACATTGCGCCCATTGGGCTATCTGATTTTGGTGCCAGGCATAATAGGGTTCCTGCCGCATCATAAACAGCACAATGATCGAGGAAATATAGCCCTGGCGGCATAGCCATTTCCGGAATGTATTTGGTGAACATCTCGCCGGGTGCAAGGTCCAGGCGAAAAGGAATGTCTGCTGTTCCAACTACATCACGGTCACCCTGCTTCATAACGATTTCAATATAGTAAGGGGAGGCCTCGATACAATCTGGTAGTTCATTTTCCTGTTGCCTTGAGTCTGTATTGCTTTCCAAACCTAAAATATTAATATTTAAAGAAAGGTCGATTAATTCCTGGGTTTCGTTTGGTGCTGGAGGATCATTCTCATCTTTACTACAGGCTGAAAAAAATAAGGCAGATATGAATACACACACCAGCCCCGATTGGAAATTTTTCATCGTTTATTGGTTTTATAAAAAGATTGGTTGTTCCTTTTTTTCCTGGAAATCGGGGGCATTAAATTGAATTAAGCGAAAGTAGTTAAGCTTAAAATTAGAGTATAGAAATCTGAATAGGACTAGGTGAAAACCCTGATTTTTGAAAAGTATTTAAATGAAAAAAGCTTCAGATTTCTCTGAAGCTTTTTCTTGGTGCGGGCGAAAGGACTCGAACCTTCACACCTCGCGGCACTAGATCCTAAGTCTAGCGTGTCTACCAATTCCACCACGCCCGCATTTTAAGTTTCACAACACTTAGGACTCGTTGTGTCACCTGCTTAATTACCTAAGCGGGTGCAAATATAATTATACTTTTTAAATTTCAAATAGTGTTGGAAGAAAATATTGAAAAAATTTTGAGCAAAATTTTTTACCCTCCAGCTAGACGATTTTAAGATGTTGATATTCAGTAAAAAGTATTAGGAAAATTTTTTGAATAAATTTTAAAAATTATGGCAGTCTTAAGAAAAGAGGAGGCTTTAGCCCCATAGTTTTCCGAACAGTTCTTATTAACTTTACGCAAACTTGAAAAAATATAAATGGATTCAATAAAGGATTATTTAGAAAAGAATAAGGACAGGTTTATAGACGAATTAAAGGAGTTGTTGAAGATCCCTTCAATTTCAGCAGATCCCTCTTATAAAGGGGATATGTTGAAAGCAGCCGATGCGGTAAAAGCGAGACTTTTGGAAGCAGGTTGTGATCTTGCCGAGGTTTCTCCAACTCCGGGGCATCCTGTAGTATATGCTGAAAAAATTATAGATAAAGATTTACCAACCGTTCTGGTTTATGGACATTATGACGTGCAGCCGCCAGATCCATTAGATCTTTGGGATTCGCCGCCATTTGAACCGGTTATCAAAGAAACCAAGATACATCCTGAAGGAGCCATCTATGCGAGGGGATCCTGCGATGATAAGGGGCAGATGTATATGCATGTGAAGGCCATGGAATATATGACCCAGAATAATGAACTTCCCTGCAATGTGAAGTTCATGATCGAGGGTGAGGAGGAAGTTGGAAGTGAACACCTGGACTGGTGGATAAAGGAAAATAAGGATAAACTTCAAAATGATGTCATCCTCATTTCAGATACAGGGATGATCTCTAAAGATACTCCGTCTATTACCACCGGCCTTCGCGGATTATCTTATGTGGAAGTTGAAGTTACCGGGGCAAACCGTGATCTGCATTCAGGATTATATGGTGGTGCAGTAGCGAATCCTTTGAATATTTTAAGTCAAATGATCGCGGCATTAACAGATGAAAATAACCACATAACTATCCCGGGATTTTACGATAAGGTTGAAAATTTAAGCGACGAGGAAAGAAGTAAAATGGCCGAAGCTCCTTTTAGTCTGGACGAGTATAGAGAAAAGCTGGACATAAAAGAAGTCCATGGTGAAAAAGGTTATTCAACCCTGGAACGTGGTTCTATAAGACCAACTCTAGACGTGAATGGAATGTGGGGTGGATATATTGGCGAAGGAGCCAAAACCGTACTCCCTTCCAAAGCTTATGCGAAGATATCTATGCGACTTGTGCCAGACCAGGACTGGAAAGAGATCACAGAGTTATTCAAAAAGCATTTTGAAAGTATCGCTCCAGATAGTGTGAAAGTAGAAGTTAAGCCTCATCACGGAGGTTACCCGTATGTGACTCCAATTGATACCGTAGGATATCAGGCGGCGAGTGCGGCTTACGAGGAAACCTTTGGGAAAACACCAATTCCACAAAGAAGTGGAGGTAGTATTCCTATTGTTTCTTTATTCGAAAAGGAACTTGATAGTAAGATCATTCTAATGGGCTTCGGTTTAGATACCGATGCGATTCACTCACCAAATGAACATTTTGGAATATGGAACTATTTAAAGGGAATTGAAACTATTCCTTGGTTCTACAAGCATTTTACTGAATTGAGTAAAAAATAGTTTTACTTCTGGAAGCATCACTCTGAACTCGTTCCAGAGTCTGCAAAGAAGAAATTTTTTACCAATTCCGGGGAATCAGATTTTTTAAAATTTGATTCCCCGTTTTGTTATCTTAGCGCCTCAAATTTTTTAACAACATGAACAAAATATTAAGTACCTGTTTGCTTGCAACGGCGCTGACCTTTGTATCCTGCAATGAGGAAAAGAAAGATTCAGACCTGGCTCAGACAGAAAAAACTTCACAAGAAGAATTCAATTTTAAAGCTGATGAATTTGCAGATCTTAAGATACTGCGCTATCAGATCCCGGGATGGGAAAACCTAAGCTTAAAAGAGCAAAAACTTGTTTATTATTTAACTCAGGCAGGACTTGCCGGGCGTGATATTATCTGGGATCAGAACTATCGTCACAACCTGAAAATTCGTGAGGCTTTAGAGAATATTTATGCGAATTATGAAGGCGATAAATCTTCAGAAGATTGGACAGCTTTCGAAACTTATTTAAAACGTGTTTGGTTCAGTAATGGTATTCACCACCATTATTCCAATGCTAAGCTAAAGCCGGGATTCAGCAAGGAGTATTTCGATACATTATTGAAGGAAACCAATACCGATCTTACTGGTGAAGCTTACGAAGTGATCTTCAACGATAAGGATGCTAAAAAAGTAAACCTGAATGAGGCTGACGGACTTATTGAAGGATCTGCAGTAAACATGTATGGTGAAGGGATAACTGCTGCTGAGGTGGATGCATTCTACGCTAACAAGAAATCTCCAAATCCGGAAAAACCACTTGCTTATGGTATCAACACAAAGTTAGTTAAGGAAAACGGGAAACTGGTAGAGAAAGTTTATAAAAGCGGCGGACTTTATGGTGAAGCTATTGATGAGATCGTAAACTGGTTGGAGAAAGCTAAAGGCATTGCTGAAAATGAAAAACAGGCAAATGCTTTAGGTCTTTTGATAGAATATTATAAGACCGGAGATCTTCAAACCTGGGACGATTATAACGTGGCCTGGGTAGAAGCTACCGAAGGGAATATTGATTATATCAACTCATTTATTGAAGTTTATAATGATCCAAAAGGATATACCGGTTCTTACGAAAGCATTATCCAGATCAAGGATTTTGATATGTCTGAGAAGATGAGCGTAGTAGAAAAGAACGTTCAGTGGTTCGAGGATAACTCACCAATTATGGATGAGCATAAGAAGGATTCTGTTGTAGGTGTAACTTATAAGACGGTGATCGTTGCTGGTGAAGCTGGTGATGCATCTCCAAGTACTCCAATTGGAGTGAACTTGCCAAATTCTAGCTGGATCAGAAAAACTCACGGTAGTAAGTCTGTTTCCCTTGGGAATATTATTCATGCCTATGAAAGTGCAGGCGGAACAGATAAGCTTAAGGAATTTGCACATGATGAAGAGGAGATCGCTCTTTCTGAAAAATATGGCAACCAGGCAGACAAATTGCATACTGCGCTTCATGAGGTAGTTGGTCATGCTTCCGGACAAATGAATCCCGGAGTTGGTGAAACTAAAGAAACATTGAAGAGCTATGCTTCTACTTTAGAAGAAGGTCGTGCAGATCTTGTGGGACTTTATTACCTGATGGATCCTAAACTTCAGGAGCTTGGCCTTACAGATAATGCTGAAGAGCTTGGAAAAGCCGCTTATAACGATTATATCCGTAACGGACTGGTAACTCAGTTGGTGAGACTGGAGCTTGGAGAAGATGTTGAAGAAGCTCATATGAGAAACCGCCAGTGGGTGAGTGCCTGGGTTTTCGAAAAGGGTAAAGAAGAAGGTGTGATCGAAAAAGTTGAAAAAGACGGAAAGACATATTACGACATTAAAGATTACGCGAAACTTCGTGAGCTTTTTGGTGAGTTATTGAAAGAAACTCAGAGAATTAAATCTGAAGGTGATTACGAAGCCGCCAAAAACCTTGTAGAGAACTACGGAGTAAAAGTAGATCAGGATCTTCATAAAGAGGTGCTTGATAGAAACGCGAAATTCAAGTCGGCTCCATACAGCGGATTCATCAATCCTGTATTGGTTCCTGAAATGGATGAGAATGGAGAGATCACGGCAATCAAAGTGACTCAACCGGAATCCTTTGAAAAGCAGATGATGGATTACTCTAAAAACCATAGCTTCTTAACTGAAAAGAAAGAAGCTAAAAAAGAAGAAGCTGTTGAGGCAGCTGAAATGTAATATTTCATTCTTCTGAAATTATAAAGCCCGGCATTTGCCGGGCTTTTTGTTTTTAGATGGTTGCAAAAGAAATTTCAGAATCCTACATTATTTGAAATCTGTTTTCAAATAAAGCCTTTCCACTTTCTCTCTGGCCCAGGGTGTTCTTCTTAAGAATTTCAGGCTGGATTTTATCGTAGGATTACTTTTAAAGCAATTGATATTGATGCGATCGGCAAGGCCATCCCAACCGTAATGGGCATGCAGCTTTTCCATGATGGTAGCCAGCTTTACTCCATGAAGCGGATTGTTCGGTTGCTCGTTCTTATTAATATTTTCGCTCATTTTTATCCATTTTCAATTCTCAATCGAAACTATACTTTTTTGACAAATTTTGTAAGGATCACGATCTGCTGACCTTCAACTTTTCCTTCGATTTGCTCTGCATTATCATGAACCAGGGAAACTCTTCTTACGGCGGTTCCTCTTTTTGCGGTTAAACTTGAACCTTTAACGTTGAGGTCTTTGGTTAGAACAACGGTATCTCCGGCTTCTATTATCGCTCCGTTACTGTCTTTATGTAAAATGAAATTTTCAGCCTTTTCTTCCTGAATACCAGCTTTTGCCCATTCCTTTACCCCATCTTCCATATACATCATATCCAGAAGGTCTTGCGGCCATCCTTCAGATTTCAATCTGTTAAGCATTCTCCAGGCCATCACCTGGACTGCCGGAATCGTGCTCCACATAGAGTCATTTAAACAACGCCAGTGGTTAGCCTCTGTTTTTTCAGGATCTTCGATCTGTTCTTTACAGGTTTCGCAAATAAGAATACTGCTTTCCAATCCTTCTTCAGGTGAATCCGGAACTTCAAATACGTGTAGATTATCTTTGTTGCTGCACAATTCACAGGTAGAATCACTGCGTTCTTTAAGGCTTTCTTCAATGGTCATTATAACTGAATTTGGCTGCAAAGATAGTTTAAACTCAGGCTACGACTCTTATAAACATCTAAGAATTGGATTTGATATACTCCATCACCCTTTTCTCGAGAATTGGTAAGGTCACTACCCCTTCTTCCAGGATGACCTCATGAAATTTCCTGATATCGAAATCAGCTCCTAAAGCTTCTTCCGCTTTCTTTCGCAATTCACGGATCTTTAATTCTCCGATCTTGTATGAAACAGCCTGTCCCGGCCAGGAAATATAACGGTCTACTTCGGTATTGATCTCGTGAATGGTAAGCGCGGTGTTCTTTTTCATAAAATCTACAGCCTGGTCTCTCGTCCAGCCTTTTGCATGGATCCCGGTATCTACGACCAGTCGGCAGGCACGCCATTGTTCGTAAGTAAGCTTTCCGAAGATCTCATAAGGATTGCGGTATATTCCCATTTCTTCCGCCAGAAATTCAGAATATAATCCCCAGCCTTCACCAAAAGCGGAGATATAAAATCTCCTTCTGAATTCAGGGATTTCATCTCCTAATTCATTGTTTAAAGAGATCTGCAGATGATGTCCCGGCACGGCTTCGTGGGCCGTTAATGAGGGTAAAACATATTTTGGTCGGCTTGGGAGATCGTAAGTGTTTACCCAGTAATATCCCGGCTGAGTTTCATTCGACGCTCCAATATATCTTCCGGTGGTATACTTCGGAGCTATCGCGGCAGGAACTTCTGCGACTCCGTATGGTTTTCTTGGTAGTTTGGTGAAATATGCCGGCAACTTCGCATCGATACGTTTGGCGATATCCCTGGCGAACATTAGTAATTCCTCAGGGGTCTCAGCATAGAATTGTTCATCTGTTCGCAAGAAGTCAAAGAATTCAGAAAAACTACCTTCAAAACCGGTTTCGGCCATTACCTTTTTCATTTCGGTATTGATCCTTTTAACCTCGTCTAGTCCAATATTATGAACTTCATCGGCACTAAGGTCTAAAGTGGTGTAATACTCCAGCAGGTAATCATAATATTCTGCTCCGTTCGGGATTTCGGAAACTCCTAAGGCAGTTCTGGTTTCTGGGAAATATTCGGTTTCAAAGAATTTTTTGATACGCTCGAATTCAGGAATAACATTATTCGAGATCGCTTGTTCAGCAGCGTTTAAAACTGAATCTTTTTGCTTTTCAGATAAAGTTGCAGGAAGGTTTTCAAAAGGTTGATAGAAATAACTTTCCTTATAATTATCTACGATCTGAGAATCATAAGTATTCTCGTAACCTTCGAAAATTACCAGTGGTTGAGTGATCCCTTCTTTTAAACCTTCACGCAATAATTTAAAATGCTGATCTACATATTCGGGAATCGCATTTAGTTTATTCAGATAGGCTCTAACCTGCGCATAATTGTTCAGATCACGAATTTGATAATTCAGGCTAAGGTGAAATCCGGAATCAGATAAAAGCGGATTGAGATAAGCTTTGAATTCATAAGTTTTCACGGTATTCTTCAAGTCATATTTCAGAAGATCAGCAGATATTTTTTGAGATTCAGAAAGTTCAGAATAATCCAGTTTTTTTATGTCTTTCAGCAGTTTTTCAGCAAATTCAGCTTCCTTTTTGTAATGTTCTTTAGTGTAAAGTCCGAGTGGATAATCTGAACCTTTATAAGGTTTGTGGTCCTGAAATTTCTTTATTACGGTTTCCAGGGCTAAAGAATCTTTTTGAGCGTAAACCGAAGCGGAAAAAAATATAAGAATGGCCAGAAGTGCCGGGAGCAATCGCATAAACAGAATTTTCCCTAAATATAATTAATTACCCAGAATGCGCGCCCAAAGTCTCGGCAGAAGCTTTTTGGCATCGGTCATTTCCTTTTCAGTTTCAGTAGCGGTTAGTTCGCCGTGCTCCCTGGCTAATTTATAACTGAAAATAAATTCGGAATCAGGATCTTCGATATCCATATTCCCGAATCTGAGGTCATTGAAATAGAGATCTCCGTTCTTTTCTGAAAATGTATACCAGCCATCACTTATCTGGATCAATCTGTTCAGGTTGGGATCATCAGCCAGCTCGCCGGCCAGATCATAGTTTTTGGGGACGGTATAGAAATCTATTGGCTGAGTGTCAAAAACAGAATAATTCCCAATAAGAAAGGATTCATTTGTTTCGATATTGGCAGTCCATAATATAGAATTTAAAGGAGTTGGCCTGGTGTCCATTCTTTCATAAGTGATATTTTGCTCTTCCAGGGCAGCTTCAAATTTCTGAAATGTATAGAATTTTAATGCCGGAGTGATCACTAACAAATAAATACTGCTCACAATAAGCCCAAGCCGGTTATATTTTCTTCTTTTAGGGTCTGTCCGGTTAAACCTCATGGCCATGATAAGAAAGAACAGAAACGGCAGGGTGTAAAGCGGATCTATTACAAAGATATTCTTGTAGGCAAGTCTCAGATCGAAAGGCCAGAAAAGCTGGGTACCCCAGGTAGTATGCGCATCGAGTAAGGGATGCGTGAACAAGCCCCAGAACATTAACCATGACCAGTTCTTCCAGGTAGCTTCAGAACTCGATTCGATCTTTGAGATGATCCAACCAAAAATAGGGGCAAAGAGGATCGCGAAAACTATAGAATGGGAAAAACCACGATGAATTTCAATAGCTGTGATGGTATCAAAAAAATTGCCAACCAGCGTGTCGAGATCTGGAATGGTTCCGGCAATCGCTCCGTAGAGGATAGCTTTTTTACCGACTTTCTTACCAAGCACTGCTTCTCCAACAGCTGCTCCTAAAACGATCTGGGTTACTGAATCCATTTATTCTTCCACGATTTTCATTTTCCGAAGTAAAAATGAGGCATTCATATTCTTACATACACCATTTTTTAAATGATAGTCGAAATGCAGTTCATTATTCACAATTTCAGCATCGAAATAGTAATTTTCTACCTGCTCTAATTCCTGACTTATCTCACATAAGCTCAGATCATGCGTCGCAATGATCCCTGTGGAATTAGTGTCTACCAGGCGCTGCACAAATTTCCTTGACCCTATCGCTTTGTCGGTACTGTTGGTTCCCTTCAGGATCTCATCCAGAATGATAAAATAATCTTCGGTCTGTATCTTATCCACTATAAATTTCAGCCTTTTTAATTCTGAAAAGAAATAAGACTCATCATCTCCCAGGGAATCGCTGGTACGCATGCTGGTGATAAGTTTGGTAGGAGCATAGCTGCAGGATTCCGCACAAACCGGAAGACCGATATTTGCCATCACGATCTGCAGCGCGACCGTACGTAAGAATGTACTTTTCCCGGCCATATTCGCACCGGTAATAATAAAGAACTGTTCGCCATCGATCCTGAAATCATTATTGACACGCTTTTGTGGATGTAATAATGGATGACCTAAATTTTTAGCGGTAGTCCCTAGGCCTTTTTTCAGAATTTCAGGAAAATGATATGACTCATGATTAAAGCTGAAATTCCCCAGGCTGTTATAAGCATCTGTTCTTTCCACGGCTTCAAACCAATGTTCCACGGCGGTATGATGATGCTGAATCCATTTTTCTAGTCGATAGCATTGCCTAAGATCCCAGAGAAAGAATCCGTTAGCGAAGATCCCGAAAAGGAAATTGTTTCGTTGATCCAGCGCATCTATTGCCCGGGAAAATTCCTTTAAAATGACGGAAGCTTTTTTTGATTCTGATGTAATGGAATTCTTTACTTCTTTCATTAATCCTGATTCGAATTCTTCAGTCTCCAGAAATGCCAGTAACTGGTGATATTGCTGAAAAGTATCTTGCACCTTGCTTACAGTTCCAGACAGGTCATTGATCTTTTTCAGGAAAACTCCGGTTATAAGTACTCCGATGATAAACCATAATAGCACCTGGGAGCCGCCAATGATATCAAAATAGAATAGCGCCAAAACAGCAATTGATAATACTGAAAATACCGCAGGAAACCATTTCATGTATTTCGGCACGAAACTCTTGTAATTACGAATCCAGTTAAGGATGAATTTAGAATCGGTTTCGGTTTTAACCAAAGTCGCGGTAGCAGAATAGTTCTGTCTCCAGTCGGCTTTGGAAGACAGTTCCTTTATTGCTTCCTGTTTCTTTAGAATATCCTCGGTTTTATTCGCTAGTAAAATTTTAGCGAGCCTGGCTTTTCCTTCTTTTAAAGCGGTTCTATTAAGAAACTGGAAGAAAGATTTTCTGCCGAAAAGATCAATGTCCCGGGCATACTCGTGATCTTCGGGTTCAAACTTCTTTCCGTCAGGCAGGTCTGAGAAATCTCGTGTTTTAAGGATCCTAAGTTCCAGTTGATTGATATCGATTAAAGCCGCTAACTTGTCCCGTTCTTTTTTAAGATCTGTATGCCTGGAAATTAAGAGTATGAAAACAGCTATAAGTACAATTGCCAGTGGTAACAGGATAGTAATATTTCCGAAGAAAAAATAAATTGAGGCGCAGATCGCCAGAAAGACTACTAACCTTAAGGTGCTTGAAAAAGCTAATTTTCTGGAGATCTGTTTTTTTAATTCGGAGTATTTCGCCTGTCGCGAGGAGTAAAATTCTTCAGCTTTTGTCATTATAAATCTTCAAGTTCCTTTTTCAGCTTTGCGGTGAGTCCGTTAACTACAAGTTCGTAAGAATGGTCGATCAATTCAAATATCAGTTTTGGATTTAATCTTCCGTCCAGAACAAGTGTATTCCAGTGTTGCTTATTCATATGATAGCCCGGCAGAATATTGTCTTCATATTCTTCCCGAAGCTCGATGGCCCGGTCAGGATCACATTTCAAATTCGCCCTAGGCGGCACCTCGTCCAGAGAAACGATAGAGAACATCTTGCCCATTACCTTTAAAACGAGATTATCCGGACCAAAGGGAAGACCTTCGGTAACTCCTTTTTTTGCAAGGCAATAATCTCTGAATGTATCGATGTTCATGCGCCCCTTCCCGGCCTTCCCCAAAGGGAAGGAATTTTAATTTTCTAAACTTTTATTTTCGGTATTTTCAATGGTCAGTGCCGTATAATCTAACTTCCAGCCAATGGTTTCCACGATCTTTTCCATTAGAAGAATAGTGTCCAAAGCTTCAGATTTCGCTTTATCCAGTAGTCCGCTTTGAGGGATCTTATCTACAATGGTCTTTTTCGCATCACGGTTTATATCGGTTAGATCTGAAGTCGTAAACGGATTTGCCCAGCCTTCACGTTTGTCGTAATATTTAAAATCTGTTTCAATAGTTAACAGTTCCGGCTGCGGAAAATTGGTAAGGATGATCTTTTTATTCTCATTGTCGCTATCCATCCTGATCTTACTCAGGTCGAAACCTACATGCGCTTTGGCAGTTACCAGGACAATGGCTTTCTTCTTTCCGAGGATAAGACTAAGATATTTTTCTTTCAGATTTTCATAATGATAGATCTCAGAAAAATCACCTTCCACGGTAATAAATTTGCAAACACTTTTGATCTTATCCATTAAAACAACTGATTGTTCGCTGGTCTTCGATCTCGAGCGTTCCTTATTAAAAGCTGCAAAAATGAAGTAAGCTGCCACGGCACCCACGGCCAATCCTATAAAGAGTAATTCCATATTATTTTCCTATTTCTCCCAGATGTGTAAATTTAAAGCCTTTTTCGAACTTTAATCCGTATCCAAGCAAGCGGTCAAAGCTGGAATGCGCGAACAAAATAATTCCGGCAATTTCCAGTTCCTGCAATTTAAGATAATATCCAGTTAAGCCAATAACAATCGCAAGGCCTTTATGGTGAAAGATATTATAGAAAAAAGCGCCCCATTTGTTATTAATAAGATAGCCCAGCATTCCAAGGTCTGGCACAAAGAACAGACCAATGAACCACCACCAGCTAAGGTCCTGAAGGCTAAATAACCAGATTCCCAGAAGGAGCATGGCAAGTTCTTCCAGTTTTAAGGTAGTTTTCATCACTCAATAATTTTATACAATACTGGCTTGCAGGGAGCGGCATCATTTTCAAAAGAAGCGGGTTGAAGATTCAGGAAATAATCTCCATCTTCAATCTTATTCGGGACATAGATCAATTCTGTAATTGTAGCATCAAACCTGGTGTTCTTTGGATAATCCCAGAAGGCTTTATGAGCCAGTAATTTTCCTTCATCTTTTTCCCTATCGACTGAAGGCTGATCGGTCAACAAATGTTTAATGCCTAATTCACGAATATAGATCATGGCATTTTCCTCAATATACGGCCAGTTGGTATGCGAATGATTTTTGGAGATCTTCCCGATATAATTTGGAAGTGTTCGCAACACAAGCGCTTCAGCATTGAAATCTTTCATTTTCTTTTGTAGCTGTTCTTTAGTGAAAACGAAGTCGTCACCTTTTTTCTGAGGTTCAATGGAAATAAGTTCAGCTTTGAAAAAGAAGGTTTTCAGATGCTGCTGAATAGTATGTGTTTCGCTGCTGATGTGGCCCACACATTCGGTATGCGTAGCATGGGCATGCGGATTAAACCAGATATTATTGAAATTCACGGAAGACCCTTTGCTCACTTTCCCGATAAAATCACCATCAACCACGGGTTCAATCTTCGGGTGCTTTAAATACCAGGCCATTGGGTTCTTATTATCCCCGCGAAGACTGATAGAAATATCCAGTGGATGAGAGAAATCTATTTTATATGAATTGCCAAGATGGCTTATGTTCGCTAACATATTGTTTAATTGGTCCTAACAAATGTAGTATTTAGTTGAAAATTGATAATGGACAATTGGGATTTATCTCGATTTTGATAAAATCGTCATGCTGAACTTGTTTCAGCATCTCATAATACCCTGAAACAAGTTCAGGGTGACGGATCGGACGGAGTATTAAGGTCTGAGTTTTTGCTTTGCGTCTGGATAAGCCATTAATCTATATAGAAAAGATCTGCTGCGATCCCGTCACTAAGGAATTTTCCTTTGGGAGTGATATGAAAAGTGTTTCCAATTTTTTCTATGAGTCCGTCATCTTGAAATTTACCGGTTTCCATTAAAAAATGATCACGGTATTTTTCTCCAAATTTTTGCTGAATATCATCTGTGGAAACACCAAATTTGGTTCGGAGCCTTGTCATTACATATTCATTATAAGTATCGGTGGTGGAAAGTTTTTCGGTTTGCTGAGGTAAATTTCCGGCTTCAATGGCTTTTATATACAGCGTGTTATTGCTGATATTCCATTTTCTGGAAGTGCCATCATAGGAATGTGCTGATGGGCCAATTCCCAGGTAAGATTTTCCCAGCCAGTAAGCCATATTGTTCTGAGAATGATAACGGGGTTTTCCGTAATTCGAAAATTCATAATGCTCAAATCCGTTTGTGGTGAGCTTGTTTACCAGAATATCGAATTGCTCCCGGTAGGTTTCATCTTCTACCGGCTTGACCTTACCTTTTTCTATGAATTTTTCAAGAGCGGTTTTTGGTTCTACGGTGAGCGCGTAACTTGAAATATGCGGAATATCAAGCTCAAGGGCTTTGTTTAAATTCTCTATCCATTGTTCATTTGATTGCCCGGGAATCCCGTAGATAAGATCGATGCTGATATTATCAAAATATTGCTTTGCTAGCTGAAGACAGGTCAGTGCTTCTTCAGAATTATGAGCCCGGTTCATCAATTTAAGATCCTCTTCAAAAAATGACTGCACTCCAATACTCAATCGATTCACCGGAGAAGCATCTAACATTTTGATCACTTCTTCTGATAGATCATCGGGATTTGCCTCAAGCGTGATTTCGGCATTTTCAGAAACATCGAAATGTTTAAAGATCGTTTTGAAGATCAGTTTTAATTCTTCAGAATTCAGTAGGGAAGGAGTTCCACCGCCAAAATAGATAGTTTGAATTTGCTGTCCTATTTCGTCCTTTCTCAGTTCCAGCTCCCTGCAAAGCATTTCCACCAACTCGGTTTTCTTTTTCGTGGAAGTCGAAAAGTGGAAATCACAGTAATGGCAAGCCTGCCTGCAAAAAGGAATATGTATGTATATACCGCTCATAACAATGATCAATTAACAATAAGCAATTATCAGTTATTAGATTTGGGTTTAATTCGGGTTGACTTAAGAATAGAATATAAAATTTTAGAAAGCTCATCTGTAGATTCAAACAAAGATTGAAATTTCTCTTCCTCCAGATAATCTGAATCTTTTAATAATCTTAACCAGTATTTTGTTTCTAGACTTTCCTTATACGCTATAGAAATTTTTGCTGAAAAATCAGAATTGGAGATTGCTCCGTTAGCCTCAGCTACATTTGCTCCTATTGAAGTTCCTGATTTGAGAAGTTGCCTTGATAAAACATATTCTTTTTCGATGCTTAGTTTTTTATAAAGGCTAACAATATTCAATGCGAACTGATAAGACTTGTCTGATAATACATTCTTTTTCTCTAGTTCTGACATTTTCCGATGTTTATTGATAATTGTTAACTGCTAATTGTCACTTTATTTTATTAGGATTTTGCTTAACAAACGCATCCCAGCCGGTATAGCTTTTTCCTATTTCGGTCTTGCCAGAATTATAGAAATGACAAACCGCGGCGGCAAGTCCATCGGTAGCATCCAGGTTTTTAGGAAGCTTTCCAATATTCAACTGACTTTGTAACATTTTTGCCACCTGTTCCTTACTGGCATTTCCGTTTCCCGTAATGGCCATTTTTATCTTTTTCGGTAGGTATTCGGTAATAGGAATTTCTCTGGAAAGTCCGGCGGCCATGGCGACTCCCTGCGCCCGTCCCAGTTTAAGCATCGACTGAACGTTCTTTCCGAAGAAAGGAGCTTCAATGGCGATCTCATCAGGATGGTAATTATCGATAAGTTCAATAGTGCGTTCAAAGATTAGTTTCAGCTTTTTATAATGATCACTGTATTTGCTCAGCTGGAGTTCATTCATCTGGATAAAACTCATCTTTTTGTTTTCCACTTTTATGAGACCGAAACCCATAATAGTGGTTCCCGGGTCGATGCCAAGAATGATCCTTTCGCCTTTCAAAACTGATTTTTCCGAAGATTTGCTCACAAAAATTACCTAATTTGGGACTTTCACAAAGCTAAACAATTCTGCACTGCCAGCATCAAACTTATCGGTTATGCTTTTGCTGATCTTATTCGGACTCATTACGGCAGCCTATCTTGGGCTTATCATTTCCTTTCTTTACGGATGGAAGCGAATTCCCGATTTTCAATTGAAAGGTCTTTCCGCGGAAAACACTTTTTCCATAGTCATTCCTTACCGGAACGAAGCCGGGAATTTACCTGCACTTTTAAGATCACTTTCCGGAATTACATATCCTACAGAAAAATTTGAGATCATTCTTGTAAATGATGGCTCTAAAGATAATTCCAGGGAGATCTGCGAAACTTTTTTGAAGGATTTTCCTTTGTTCAATATTCGTTTGCTTGAAAATGAAAGGCAGACTAATTCTCCTAAAAAGGATGCGATAAGAACTGCAATAGAAAATTCGAATTTTGACTATGTCGCTACAACGGATGCCGATTGTGTGATCCCGCCTAACTGGTTGCATTTTTTTGATGAGATGATCAGGGAGAATAATTCTGAAATGATAGCCGGACCGGTGGGGTTTATCCAAAAGTCAGGAATAAAGAAACCATATTTTCAGAATTTTGAAGAAATGGATTTTATGAGTTTACAGGCATCTACTATTGGAGCTTTCGGGATCGAAAAAGCTTTTATGTGTAACGGGGCCAATCTTTGCTATAAGAAAGCTTTATTTCTGGAAGGATCAGGTTTTACAGAGAATGAAGATTTAGCGAGTGGAGACGATGTCTTCCTGTTACAGGGTTTTCGAAAAAAAGGCAAAAAGGTAGCCTTTATAAAATCTGCAAAGGCTACAGTTTTTACCAATTATCAAAATAATCTCCATGAGTTAGTTCAGCAGCGAATAAGATGGGCAGCGAAAACTTCGGCATATACCAGTGTTTTTGCAAAATTTACCGGAGTCATTGTTTTTCTAATGAACCTGTCGCTTTTAATTTTCACGTTCCTGGCCTTTATAGATCTGTTTCCATATCAATATCTAATGCTTTTCTTTCTAGTAAAATTCAATGTAGATTTTATTCTGATCTTTATGGCAGTGAAATTTATGAATCGGGAGAGCTTAATGCGTCATTATTTGTGGTGTAGTATTGCTTATCCTTTTTTTAGCGTGTATGTTGCAGGTCTTTCCCTTTTTAAGGGTTATGAATGGAAAGGGAGAAGGTTTAAAAGGTAGTTGAGAATTGAAAGTGGATAATTGTGATTTATTTACTTCGTTGGGAATGATAAAATCAAATTGTTAGAATTTCGTCATCTTGAAACGATGCTTCGGGAAAGCATGACGGTAAAACTTAAAAATTTTAAATATGAATTATTACATACTTAATTACAAACTGGCAGATAATTATCTTGAAGACCGAGGTCAGTACAGAGCAGAACATCTAGGGATGGCCAAAGAAGCTGCCGAAAAAGGTGAGCTTGTTTTGGGTGGTGCGCTAGACGAACCGGCAGACCAGGCATTCCTGATTTTCCGTGGAGAAAATGATCAAACAGCAACTGCTTTCGCCGAGAATGATCCCTATGTGAAAAATGGGTTGATCAAAGAATGGGAAGTGAGAAAATGGAATGCTGTAGTAGGTAGTAGAATTGAAAATTGATCAAATAAGCTTATTCGGCTTTTACCACCACCGGCATTTTAAAAACCGTGGAAACGGGAATTCCGCGTTTGCTTGCAGGATAGATCTTAGGTAGGGAATCAATGCTTTGTCTTAGCCATTGTTCAATTTCCGGCAACTGATTGGTTACAGTAGTATCAATCTTTACCGAATCTATTTGAGGTTTTCCCTCCTTGGTGATTTCAAGATAAATGAAAAGAGTGTCGTTAATACTTTCGGTTACTACTGGTTGCTGGCTAGATAAAAATGAATAGATAGTCGTGGCAACCTGCTTTTCAAAGCAATTTTTGGCTGCAGCAAGTCCGTTGGCATTCTTGCAATTCTCGAAAGCGGGATATTCATCTACTTCCTTCCAGTTAAGGGAGCGTGATTCCTGCTCCAGAACCTCTTCGGAAGAGATCTTCTTAGTTTCAAAATTGCAGGAAGTTAGTATTAAAGTAAATACAAAAAGTAAAACTTTTTTCATTGGCAATCCGCTTTCGGAATCCAAAAATAGTGAATTATAGCAGGTTAGGAAAAATTGAACAGATTAAAAATTAACAATCAATTTTCAACTGCCTTTAAATCCAATTTCCGGACGCTATTTTGCCAGTTGGAAGCGTTTATATCCAGTTCATTTGTTTCCAATAAATAACGTTCGGTTCTGGTGTTTGAAGGATGAAAGGCTTTGATAAGCTGGTTATTCACATTCATGATCAACCCCAGGTGTAAATTGCGATCGGCATAAATCCTATAAAGAACATTGTCATCATAAAAGGCATTTTTCTTAAACGCATAGTCGCTCATTTCCTGTTCAATGTTATCGGCTTGAATAGGTGTATCCTCGAGATAAACCTGCGCTTCACTGTCTATAAAAACATCGACAGTAAAAACATCTTCTGTCTCCTGGGCTATAGTTGTGCCCAGGCTAAATAATGTGACTAGTAATATGAAATATTTCAGAATTCTCTGACTTATTTAGAAAGGTGGATCTCTTTTTTTAATTCGCTGATTCGATATTCTGCCAGGGAAAGCATGTCTTTTCGGCCATGTTCAGCATACTTGTTAACGAAATCCTGATAAAGTTTCAGTACATCCTGTTTATTTTCAAAATGCCCGTCGGCTGCGATTGCAAGTTCTATAAGTGCCCGTTCATTATCCTGATTTTCCTTAAGAGCCTTCTGAAAACTGATATAGGCACTTCTTGATTCCTCCTGCCTTTTGTAAGCTAAGCCAAGATTTACATATTCATTGTCTACAGGCTGATCTTTGATTAAAAGAGCAGTGGTAAAATGTTCCTGAGCTTTAACAGCTTCATTTATTTTGAGGTATAGCACTCCTAGATTCGAATGAACCGCACCGTTCATGTTGTTAATGTCAAGCATCTTTTTATAGGTCTCAATTGCTTTTTCTGGCTGTGAAGTAACACGATAAGCTTTGGCCAGTTTTTCCAGGATAAATTCTGATCCTTCTCCAAGCTCGATTAGTTTTTCATAAGGAGCAATGGCCTTTTCAAACTGCAGAGATCTGGAGTATGATTGGCCTAAAATTGACAATAATGAAATATTGTTCGGACGAACCTTTAAGCCCTTATTGCAAAGAGAAATGGCGTTGTAAGATTTGCCATTCTTTAAAAAGTGTTTGGACGTTTTATACAAGGCACCCTGATGGGTGAAATCTTTAGTGAGAGTTTTGAAAAAGTACCTTATTGCAATAGTATCCTTTTTCTTTTCCTTAGCTAGTCCAACTCTATAAATAAATCCTGCGTTGTCGGGATATTTTTCGCTGAGGTTACTGAATAGGCTATCTGCCTGATCATATTTTCCAGCTTCCAGCATTAATTCTCCGTAATCAATGGAAGTTAGAATTCTATCAGGGTTACGTTTTAAAACTTTTTCGTAATTCTGAAGGGCCTCATCTGTTTGACCTGATTGTTGCTGAAGTTTAGCTATTTTCAAATATACTTTATCAGATTTTTGTTCGAGGCTGTCCAGCAAGCTTATTGCTTCCTGTTGTTTTCCTACGGCAGCCAGACTGTCTGCAATACTTAAAGTTGGAGCCTGAGCCCCAACTTTAAAACAAATCAAACAAAATAAAATCAGTAAAAATTTTCTCATACCGTTATTTAAAAGGTAATTGATAAAAAGTGCATCATGTTGCCCCTGATTCTCCATTTTAATTCAGACTTTTATTTGAAGAAATAAAACCAATTATCCTTTTTTAGTTTCTTTTTCGGGTACTGCAAATTCGATAGGTAAAGAATACATTATCGCAACATTTTTACCCTCCATTTGCGCTGGTTTCATTTTAGGGAGATTTTTTATTACCCGGTTCGCTTCGTTTTGCAATGCTTCTCTTTTTTTGGAATCATCTGCTAAAGATCTGGACCGTACTTTATGAACCTCTCCGTTTTCATCAATTTTGAACTGGACAATGATTCGTGTCCTTCCTTCAATATTCAGTTTTTTCCCCAGGCCAGTGTTGAAATTAGTATTTACATGATTGGTGATATTTTCCACCGTACAATCTTTTAATTGATCTCCCTTAAGATTTTCACATCCCGGATATGCCGGAGCTTCATCTACTACCGCGAACGGTATGGCATCCCCTTCGAAGGAATCTTCTTTTTCCTGACAGAATCCTGAAAGACTTAACAGGGAGAGAAAAAATGAAAGTATGAGACTTGTATTTAAATTTTTCATAATAAAGTTTTTTAAGATTGATCAACTATTTTAAAGGCGATTGGTAACGAATACATTACACTCACTTTTCTTCCATCATGAATTCCAGGTTCCATTTGAGGAAGACTCGAAATAACTCTTTTCGCTTCAGCTTCAAGTTTCGCATGGGGCGCTCTGGCTCTTACATCTACAACTTTACCAGTCTCATCTATTCTAAATTGAACGATGACCCGATTAATACCGGTTAGTCCAAGTTGTTTGCCAAGATCTGTATTGAAATTCTTATTGACGAAATTCGATATTTCGCTTGAGGTGCAATTTTTTCTAACATCATCAAGATATTGTTCACATCCCGGAAAAGCAGGTACTATTTCTGTGACAGCATAAGGGACTTTAGTTAAATATTTTTCCGTGCCTTTCTGCGCATTAGTTTTCTTTTGAATGGAATTGAGATTTCCTTCTTCTCTTCTTTTAAGTAGTTTTACGTAAATTTCTTTCTCGGTTTCAGAAAGGTTCTCCTTATCCTTTAAAGCTTCCAGTAACAATTCCATTTGCTGATCTACGTCGGTAACTTGATTGTTATTCGGATCCAAATTATCTTCACTACAGGCCACATAGGTAAGCATGCTCAGCATAAGCGGAACAATAAGTAGAAACTTGAATTTAGATAGTTTTGATGATTTGTTTTTCTGTAACATAAATATTCGTTTTTTGATTAATGAATGATTAAAAAATTGATTGATAAATGAAATGTTCTGGGTGCTGAAAACGGTATTCAGCAACTGCTGATAATATGATTGCTTGTCGGTGGTCTTCACTACTTCATCATCTGCGATGAACTCGTGCAGCCCGGCGATGCGTGACTGGTAGACATAGATAAGCGGGTTAAACCAGAAGATGATCTTCATGATCTCGAAAAAGATGAGATCCAGGCTGTGTTTATGTTTTACATGTACCAGTTCATGAGAAAGGATCTGGTTTTTCTCATTTTCTGAAAGCTGATCTCCCAGGAAAATGGTATTTAAGAAGGTACAGGCGATATTAGAATTTGGGACCTCGATGATCTTAAAATCCTTCTCTTCGGTAATTTTTCTAAATCGGAATAGCCGGTTCAGGCTATGATATTTTTTCAGGAAAAGGAAAAAGCTCACGGCGAATCCAGCCAGATAGGTAAGGTACCACCAGTTTATTTCCAGTCCGGGACTAGCCTGACTTGCGGTTTGGTTACCAATTTGAGCAACAGGTTTATTTCCTATAAATACTTCTGGCAACTGAATGCCGGTGTTCTGTGGTACGGCTTCTACCAGGAATTCCAGTTTCAGGAATGGGATAAGAAATGCCAAAATTGGCGTGGCTAGTAAATAAAGCCGGTTGTAATTGAAAAATGTTTCCTTTTTCAGAAATACTTCAAAAACGAGTAAAAACCCCAGCTGAAATAATATGACCTCTATAATATACGTATACATCACTTTTCTTTTTCTTTATCGATCTCCTTTAAGATCTTTTCCAGCTCTTGTGTACTTAGATCGTTCTTTTTCATAAAAAATGAAACCATACTTTTAAATGAACCATTGAAATAGTTATTCATCAACTGATTGATGCTTTGGTTGCTGTAAGTTTCCTTTTCAAGTTTCGGGAAATAGATATATCCCTTTCCTTTCTGGCGATGATCTACAAAACCCTTGCTCTCCAAAATCCTCACGATGGTTGAAACCGTGTTGTAAGCAGGTTTTGGCTCGGGCATGTTTTCAATGATTCCCGCAACATTAGCTTCTTTAAGCTCCCATAAGATCTGCATGATCTCTTCTTCTGCTTTGGTGAGTTGTTTCATTTTTAATGATTTTGTTTCTGCTAATATAAACTAATTATTTAGTTTGAACTAATTTTTTAGTTTAAAATTATTTTTAAGTTGATTATATTCGTTAATCAAAATTGGAGAATGGAAATAATCTTATTAATAATTGCCGGCGTATTTATGATCCTTGGTGTCTTGGGAAGTTTTCTTCCCGTATTGCCAGGAGTGCCTTTAAGTTGGATGGGTCTATTGATCTTTTACTTGATTCCTGAGATAGAGATGAATTATCTATTTTTAGGTATAACTCTCGCTGTGACCGTTATAATATATGTATTGGATCTCGTGATCCCGGCACTGGGTACCAAAAGATTTGGTGGTAGTAGAAAAGGTATGATTGGCGCTACTATAGGTCTGGTGGTTGGAATTTTTGCACCCATTCCCTTCGCCATTTTAATTGGTCCTTTTGTAGGTGCATTCATTGGTGAGATCATAAATAAAAGTGATTCCAGAACGGCTGGGAAAGCTGCTTTTGGTTCATTTGTAGGTTTGTTAGCCTCAAGTTTTATGGAGTTTATTGTGACCTTTGCCTTTCTTATTCTATTCCTTTATCAATTCTGGACCTATAAAGCACTCATTTTCTAGAGTCTGTTAATTTTCAGAAACCTTTAATTAGCCTTACTTTTGCGAAAAATATGAAAGTGATGCTGGATTTTATTATTGTAGGAGCTGCACAGGCCGGTTTGGCTATGGCTTACTATCTAAAAGAGCAGGGGAAGAATTTCCTGGTCGTAGATAAAGAGTCTGAAATAGGTGCATCCTGGCTTAATAGATGGGATTCGCTTACTTTATTTACTCCTTCTGAATTCAATAATATGCCTGGAATGGAATTTCCCGCAAAAAAAGGTCATTATCCTTCAAAGACTGAAGTCGCGAAATATTTTAAAGACTACGTTGAAGAATTCGATTTTCCAATTCAGTTGAACACCTTAATTGAAAATATATCCAAAGAATCGGATCATTTTATATTGAAAAGTCCGCAGGGAGATCTTGAAGCCAGAAACGTGGTGATCGCGACCGGGCCTTTCCATATTCCTTATACGCCTCCATTTTCCAAAAAGATAGACGAGGATATTTTCCAGATACATAGTAATTATTACAAGAACCCAGATCAACTTCAGGAAGGCAAGGTAATGGTTGTTGGTGCTGGAGATAGCGGATTTCAGATCCTTGACGAGGTTTCCAAGGATAAGCGTGGTGTTTATTTTTCGGGTACCACAGATGTAAAAGTGCTTCCACAGGAAATATTAGGTAAAACCTTATGGTGGTGGTTTACGAAATCCGGATTCTTAAGTTTTAGCAGGGATACCTGGCTGGGGAGAAAGATTTCAAACAGTCGGCAGCCTGTGATTGGCACTCCGGTAAAGGAAATTCTGGAAAGAGATAACGTAGAGCCGGTTGGGAAAACCAAAAATGCTGAAGGAGAATTAATAGTAACAGAAAAGAAAAAGATCAAGGATCTTAGAAATATCATCTGGGCAACTGGTTACAGGCCTAATTTCAGCTGGATAGAAGGTCTGGAGCTGGTGAAAAACGGTTATCCTGAGCATTACCGGGGAGTAAGTAATATTGAAGGGCTCTACTTTATTGGATTGCCATGGTTGCATACCAGGGGCTCTGCTACTCTGGGAGGTATTAAAAAGGACGCAAAATACCTTTCAGAATATATTATCAAAAATGAAAGGAATTAACAATTTAAGCATGGAATAATTCTGTTTTTTAATAAATATTGTTTAAATTTATAAGGGCATAGGTTAAAACTATAGCCCTTTATTTTTTCGTAAATATTTGATATGCGTCTTTACCTGATTCTTATATTGACGATTCTTCTCTCGAATAATAATTCGATAAATGCTCAATTCTACCAGACAACAACAGCCGAGGTTAGTTTTTTTTCATCAGCGCCAGTAGAAGATATTGAGGCGATTTCTAAGGAAGGTGTTTCGGTAATTAATTCTGATAATGGTGCAATTTCTTTTAAGGTAAAGATGAGGTCTTTCATATTTGAAAAGTCCTTGATGCAGGAGCATTTCAATGAGAACTACGTGGAAAGCGAAAAATTCCCCGAAGCGAGCTTTAAAGGTGAAAGTGTTGGTAAGATAGATCTGGAGTCTCGATCTCCACAACAATTAATTATGAAGGGTGTGTTTACCGTGCATGGAGTTTCAAAACAACGGGAGTTTCCTGTTACTCTCACTGTAAAAGACAACGGGAAGGTCTTAAAGTTGGAATCTCAATTTGAAGTGGCTTGTGAAGATCATGATATTAAGATCCCTAAGATTCTCTGGGAGAACATTGCTGAAGTGATAGAGGTAAGTGTAAATGCAGATTATCAAATCATAAAAAAATGAAAAGAATATTACTAATTCCGGTTTTTCTTATCTGTGCTTTTATGCATGCTCAGGATGTTGATAGTATTATGGCAGATATTTCTGAAGAAAAAGATTATAAAATACAGGCGACTTTTAAAAGTCCGAGACTGGTGTTATTGCAGACTAATGAAACACAGAAAGCTAAAAACCTGGCTTTTTGGGTGGGTCATAGGTTTGGCGATATTGGAGGAGAATTTGGAGGTTCACATACGTTATTTGGTCTTGATGTAGCCACCGATCTTTATTTGGGGTTTGATTATGGGATCACAGATGCGTTGACGGTAGGGATTGGTAGAAGTAAATTCAATGAATCTTATAGTGGCCTTGTAAAATACAGGTTGCTGTGGCAGGATGAAGAAGGAATGCCGGTTTCGGTAACCTTATTTGGGCAGAGTAGCTGGATTACCCGGAAGCCATTTTCAAATAATGAATTTGATAAAGAATCTGATCGAATTTCACATTTCTTACAGGTTATCATGGCAAGAAAATTTAGTCCCGGTATTTCAATAATGATCGCCCCGGGTTATTTATTCAGGCCAGAAGCGCAAATTCAGGATTTTGAAGATTCAGAAAATCTATTTGCTCTGGGTTTTGGGGCCAGGTTTAAAATTTTCAAACGAATATCTATTATCGCAGATTATACTATAGTTAATGGGTTAAGTAGGCCAGATGATCTTCAAACAGATTATTACAATCCTTTTGGTGTGGGCGTAGAAATTGAGACAGGTGGGCATGTTTTCGCCCTTAACTTCCAGAATTCCCAGGCTATTATAGCAAACAATTTTATAGCAAATACTACAAAAAGCTGGTCTGATGGTGGGGTCAGGTTTGGATTTATGATATCGAGGAATTTCAATCTCGGCCCTAAAAAAATACGTAATTGAATGTTGGTTTAAAAATCATATTATCATGAAAAGAGGTGAGTTTTTAGTCAAGGGTGTATTGCTGGCTTGTTCTGGTGCATGTGCATTGTCAGCTTGTAGTTCAGGCGATGATGGTGGTGGAGGTACTCCTAATCCTCCGGGAAATGGGGGTGGTCCTACAGCGGTATCGGTCAATCTTTCTAATTTAGCTGAAATTGGTGATCAGGTTACCAGTGGCGGAGTTCTTTTTTTCCGAATAGGTGAAGGTAATACTTCCGCAGATTTTGTTGCTACAGAAGCTGTTTGTCCTCATCAGGGAGGTCAGCTTGTTTGGGTAGAAGAAGAGGGGTATATAGAATGTCAGTTGCATTTTTCGCGTTATGAGGAAGATGGAGATGTGATTCGTGGACCTCAGAATGAACCTGGAAGCACGAGAGATTTAGAGGTGTATTCTACCACCATAAGTTCGACCACTATTACTGCTACTGTTAGCTAGTTAAAAGGTTTTTTAGAACCATGCGACCTGGAGATCCTCCAGAGGAGCTTTTATTGTATTTATATTACTGCCAGTTTTATCATTCTGCTATCTTCTCTTACTTTTGCAGCTATGATAATTACAGATACCCACACCCATTTATATAGTGAAGCATTCGATGAGGACCGTATGGAAATGATCCAGGTTGCTATAGATAACAACATTAAAAGATTTTTTATTCCGGCGATAGATTCTGAAACTACTCAAAGTATGTATGAGCTGGAAAAAGCTTATCCTGACAATATCTTTTTAATGATGGGTCTTCATCCTACGCACGTGAAGGAGAATTTCGAAGAAGAATTGAAGCATGTTGAAGGTGAACTTAATAAAAGAAAGTTTTATGCAGTTGGCGAGATAGGGATCGATCTGTATTGGGATAAATCTACCCTCGAGATCCAGAAAAAAGCTTTTAAAAGGCAAATTCAGATGGCAAAGGATAGGAATTTACCTATCGTGATCCATTGTCGTGATGCTTTTGATGAGATATTCGAGGTCCTCGAAGAGGTGAAAGATGATAAACTCTTTGGAATTTTTCATTGTTTCACCGGAAATCTTGAACAGGCTAAACAGGCTCTTTCCTATAATATGAAATTGGGTATTGGAGGTGTGGTTACCTTTAAAAATGGCGGAGTAGATAAATTCATAAGCGAGATCCCATTAGAGGAGATCGTTCTGGAAACCGATTCACCCTACCTGGCGCCAGCGCCTTTCCGCGGAAAAAGGAATGACCCTGTTTATATTCTAAAAGTTGCCGAAAAGCTGGCCGCCTTATATGATTTATCAATTGAAGAAGTGGCTGGGATAACTACAAAAAACTCGAAGGAAGTTTTCGGAATTTAAAGCTGTTAAAGAGATTTTTTGTTCATTTGTCAAAATAATTTTGGAATAGGTGCGAAATTTTGATGATATAAGATTTTATAAGGATGAAGAGGTTAATCCGGCCTTGAAGGAGTATGTGAATCATCCTATGGTAAAAGCCTTGCTGCAGTTCACTTTTCCTGAACTAAAGTTCAGCGATATTCAGGCAATTGTTGAGGAATGTCACTCAATTGAAGATTTTCAAAGTAAAGTGATCTACCTGAGTGTTGAGAAGGTACTTGAAAAAACAAGCGAAGGTTTAAGTGATAACGGTTTTGATGAGCTGGATCCTTCAGAATCCTATTTTTATATTTCCAACCACCGGGATATTATTCTGGATACTTCCCTGATCAATTACAATCTATATAATCACGACCTGGTAATGACCGCGTCGGCAATTGGTGATAACCTGGTGCAGAAACCTTTTTTAATGGCTCTGTCCAAACTGAATCGTAATTTCCTGGTGTTAAGAAACCAGAGTCCGCGGGAAATGTTGAAAAGTTCAATGAAGCTTTCAGAATATATCAGAACCCTGTTGCTGGAAGAACAGCGTTCAGTATGGATGGCTCAAAGAGAAGGAAGAACTAAGGACGGTAATGACTTCACGCAACAGGGAGTGTTGAAGATGTTGGGAATGGCCAAAGGGGATATGGATATTCTCGATTATTTCGCTAAACTTAAGATAGTGCCGGTAGCCATTTCGTATGAGCTGGATCCAACAGATATGCTGAAGATGCCTGAAGTTCTCGCGAAGAGAATGAAAGAGGAGTACAAGAAAACAGCCAACGAAGATTTTAATAGTATCATGCAGGGTGCCATGGGCCAGAAAGGTCGAATCCAGATCAATGCTGGACAGGTGCTTACCTCAGAAGATTTTGATACTATTCGGGAAAAGGATCTTTCTATTAATGAGCAGTTGAAAGAAGTTGCGACATTGATAGATAATGCTATTTACCGCAATTATAAGCTCTGGCCGGCTAATTATATCGCCTATGATCTGCTTAAGAATGAATCCAGGTTTGAAGATCATTATACCGAAAAAGAAAAAAGACAGTTCGATCGCCGTATTTCCAGAAGGGTGGATGTGAAAAATCCTCTGGCTTTAAACAGCTACTTATTAATGTATGCGAATCCTGTGATCAATAAAATGTCTTTGAATGAAGAATAACTCCAGAATACTACTTATTTATACCGGAGGTACCATCGGTATGATCAAGGATTATGAGTCCGGAGCTTTAAAAGCCTTCAATTTTGATGAGCTTTTGCAGAATATTCCGGAATTGAAGATCCTGGAACATGAGATAGAAACCCTGAGTTTCGAAAATCCTATTGATTCATCTAATATGAATCCCGCTTATTGGGAACTGATCGCCAGAACGATCAATGATCATTATGATCTCTATGACGGATTTGTGGTTTTACATGGAAGTGATACTATGTCTTACACAGCATCTGCACTGAGCTTTATGTTCGAGAATCTCACCAAGCCCATTATTTTTACAGGATCGCAATTACCTATTGGAGATCTTAGAACGGACGCTAAGGAGAATTTGATAACCAGTATACAGATCGCCGGACTTCAAAAGAACGGTAGACCTGTAATTACTGAAGTGGGTCTATATTTTGAATATAAGCTCTATCGCGCCAATAGAACGACAAAGGTAAATGCCGAGCATTTCCAGGCATTTGCATCCATGAATCATCCTGCTTTGGCGGAGTCTGGAGTATATTTATCTGTAAATTATAAGTCATTATGGAAGCCAAACCGAAAACAAAAGACTAAATTACATACAGGATTCGATAATGAGGTGCTTGTATTAAAGATGTTCCCGGGAATTTCTAAAAGTACGGTGGAGCATATCTTATCCAAGGAAAATCTAAAAGGAGTGGTCCTGGAGACCTATGGAAGCGGGAATGCTCCAAATGCGCCCTGGTTCCTTGATATTTTACGGGAAAAGATCAAAAAGGGTCTTAGAGTGATAAATGTTACTCAGTGTATTGGAGGTAGTGTGACCATGGGGCAATATGAGACCAGTGTTGGAATGAAGAGGATAGGGGTAGTGTCTGGAAAAGACATTACTACAGAAGCAGCGATCTCAAAATTGATGTACTTATTGGGGAAAGATTTGTCTCCTAAAGTGTTCAAGACGATCTATGAAACATCTTTAAGAGGGGAAATGTCCTAAAATTAACGGCAGGTACTTGACGGACAAGTTTTTTTTTTGTTATTTGCCGGCCCTAAACGAAATACAGAGAGGTGGCCGAGTGGTCGAAGGCGCACGCCTGGAAAGTGTGTATACGTCACAAGCGTATCGAGGGTTCGAATCCCTTCCTCTCTGCTAAGTGTTTTATTAAAAATAATTTATATCTTTAACCCTTTAACTAATTAAATTAAGACAAACAGTAATGAAAAGATTATTTTCTATTTTGGTAATCGCCGCGATTACGGTTCTTGGGGCCTACAATCTAAAGGCGGCTAACAGCGCGAATACTTTGCCAGGAACGATTGTGACCTTTGTACAGGATGACGAGGAAACAGCAGCCGGTGATGATTTGGAAGAAGAAGAACTTGGTTTTCACCAGGAGCTTAAAAAACGTTTCATCGAAGGTGGTCCTGCCTTTATGGGGATCGTTCTATTGTGTTTAATTCTTGGTCTGGCAATAGCCATTGAGAGAATTATCTTTTTAAACCTTTCAACAACTAACACTAAGAAATTAGCTCAAAATGTTGAGGATGCCCTTAACAGTGGTGGAATCGAAGCGGCTAAGGAAGTTTGTAGAAATACAAAAGGACCTGTTGCTTCTATCTATTATCAAGGTCTAGACAGAGCTGACGAAAGTATTGAAGCTGCTGAGAAAGCGGTTGTTGCTTACGGAGGTGTTCAAATGGGACAACTTGAAAAGAACGTATCTTGGGTTTCTTTATTTATCGCATTGGCTCCTATGCTTGGATTCATGGGTACTGTAATCGGGATGATTCAGGCTTTTGACCGTATTGAAGCAGCAGGAGATATGCAGCCATCACTTGTGGCAGGAGGTATTAAAGTAGCACTTCTTACTACAGTATTTGGTTTGATCGTTGCGATTATTCTTCAGATTTTCTACAACTATATCATTGCTAAGATAGACAGTATCGTTAACGATATGGAAGATGCGTCTATCCTTCTTATCGATATGTTGGTAGCTTACAAGAATAAAAAAAGAATCTAAGACAAACTAAATTATGAGCTTACATAAAATATTAAAATATCTGGCACTTGTCCTTGGTGTGGTAGGTATGATCCTTCTGGGAAGGATTATCGCCACCGGAGACGATGCCATTAAAGCCTCGGCAGACCTGCAAGCGAGTCATCTCGACCCTTACATGTGGATTGCTTATTTGGTTCTAGCTGCAGTCGTTGTACTAGTTGGAATATTTGTGATCGTAGGTTTATTCAGAGGTAATATTAAGAACACAATCATTGCTATAGGATCATTTTTAGTGATCGTAGTCATTGCTTATGTATTAAGTGATGGTACAGCAAAGGAACTTAAGGACGGTAGCATGCTTTCAGCATCTGGTGATCATTGGGTTGGAGCAGGTTTAATTACTTTCTACATCCTTGCCGGAATAGCTATCGCTGCGATGGTATTCTCTGGAATTAAAAAATTGGCTAAATAATATGGCAAAGAGATCAGCACCGGAAGTTAACGCCGGGTCTATGGCAGATATCGCCTTCTTACTCCTAATCTTTTTCCTGGTAACTACTACCATTGAAACAGATAGCGGGATAAGCAGGAAATTACCGCCATGGCAACCTGAAGACGTTGAGCCTCCGGTTATTAAACAAAGAAACATCTTTACCGTACTGGTGAATAGTAACAACCAGTTGCTGGTAGAAGATGAAGATATGGAGCTTTCAGAATTGCGTGAAGCAGCTGTGGAGTTCTTAGATAACGGTGGTGGTACCGGTGATGAAGCTTGTAGCTTTTGTCAGGGCGCCAAAGATCCTAACTCTTCGGTGAATCCTCAGAAAGCTATTATTTCTCTGGTAAATAACCGTGGGACAGAGTACGGAACATATATCGCTGTACAGAACGAACTTGTGGCTGCTTATAATCAGTTAAGAGATCGTGAAGCACAGAGGATGTATGGAACGTCTTTTACTCAAATGGAGAAGAATTACAACGATCCTAACTATAATGGCGATAAAGATGCCCTTAAAGAAAAGATCGATGTGATCACAGATATGATTCCACAGAAATTATCTGAAGCTGAACCAACAAGCTAGAGCTATTAATAAACGAAAACGACTTTAATTATGTCTAAATTTAAAAAGAAGAAGTCTGGAGATTTGCCTGCCATTAGTACGGCATCTTTACCTGATATCGTTTTTATGCTCTTATTTTTCTTTATGGTTGCAACAGTAATGCGTCAGAACACTCTGATGATCGAGAACAAATTACCGTTTGCAGACCAGGTTGAGAAACTTGATAAGAAAGATTTGATCATGTATATCTATGCGGGGAAACCAAGCAAGAGATACCAGGCTCAATATGGAACAGAAGCACGTATTCAGTTAAATGATAAATTTGCTAGTGTTGAAGAAGTACAGCAGTTTATCTATTCTGAAAGAGAGTCTAAAAGAGAGGAGTTGATTCCTTATCTTACAACTGCCTTAAAGGTGGATGAAGAGACCAATATGGGACTTGTTTCAGATATTAAACAAGAATTGAGAAAAGCTGAAGCACTTAAGATCAACTACACAACTGTAGTTGGTGATGCGATGCAAAACGTTGAATAATCTTTTCGATTTAATTATATAAAGCATCCTGTCTGGGTAAAATCAGACAGGATGTTTTTTTATATTTAAACTCCAGATTGAAAAACAATGACCGGTAAAAAAATAATCCTGATACTTCTATTTGTATTGCCTTTGCTATCAAATTCGCAGGAGGAAGAGGATCGGTATAAAATTCCAGATACTGTACCTTTTAGTATAGATAGTTTATACAGGGAAGATCAGTTCTATGCGGGATTTCATTTCAATCTTATTACCAATCGCCCCTCAAGTATTTCACAGGAAAGTTTTTCCGGAGGTTTAAATCTTGGGTTCATTAGAGATTTCCCCTTGAATGAAAGAAGGAATGTTGCTATTGGTGCCGGCCTAGGTTGGTCAATTAATACTTACGGTCAAAATTTATTCATCGGGAAGGCCGAAGATGGCACTACAATATTTCAAAGCCTGGGCGATGATGCAGATTACAGCACTAACAGATTTACCACCCAGCTTATTGAAGCTCCAATAGAGTTCAGGTGGAGAACATCAACTCCAGAGACCTATAAGTTCTGGCGTATTTATGGCGGTTTCAGGTTAGGCTATGTATATCATTTTAGAAGCCGTTACCGGGACGACGAACAAGAGATAATAGTAAATGATGTTTCTGAATTAGATAGGTTTAGATTAGGAGCAACCTTCACTTTTGGATATAATACTTTTAATTTCCAGTTCTATTACGCTTTAAATCCCTTTTTCAAGGATGCAACCGTTGATGAAAGTTCTCTTGATCTTTCTACTTTAAAAATAGGTCTGACATTCTATATTCTGTAAACCAAAAGCTGAACATCAATATTTGAGGAGCCAGTCCAGTAAGGAATCCAAGCATTAGCTCCCATTTTGTATGAGCTTTATAATACAGTCTGGAAGAGGCGCTTAAACCGGCTGCGACGATTAGAAAGCTTATGGTGTAAATAAAATACAGGTGAAAGTAAATACAGAAGCCTATCACGAACATCAAGAGACCCGCTATTCCTACCATATGGAGGCTCATTTTGACCTTTAGCCAGGTAAAGAGGAATGCAATCGACGATGATATTAAAATGCCTGTAAAGTAATAGAATAAAGCCGGGTAATTATAGATGTTCAAAACCTCGTTAAGAACCATTAAACTTAGCAGTATAAAAAAGAACAACGGCCATTTTCTTTCCTCAACCTTATCCAGAAATACACTTTCTGCTTTACCCAGGTTTTTAAGAAGAAAATAAAAAACGATGGGTATAAATATCGTGATAATGGCAATCGCCAAAAGCTTAGCCTTTATGATCTCCTCGGGAAAGAACCGTGGAGTGAACAGGAAGTAAAAAAGACTTCCGGCGAAGGGCATCCATAGCGGGTGAAATAAAAAGGAGGCAAGCTTGAGTAGTATTCTCATTAAATTTCTTTGCGTAATCTTGCAACCGGAATGTCTAACTGTTCCCTGTATTTCGCAACCGTTCTCCTGGCGATAGGATAACCTTTATCTTTCAGGACCTTGGCCAGTTTTTCATCAGTCAGGGGTTTTCTTTTATCCTCTTCTTCAATAGACATTTCGAGGATCTTCTTGATCTCCCTTGTAGAAACGTCTTCTCCCTGGTCATTTTTCATTGATTCAGAAAAGAATTCCTTGATAAGCTTTGTGCCGTAAGGGGTATCCACATACTTCGAATTCGCTACCCTGGAAACGGTAGAGACATCCATTTCGATCTCATCTGCAATATCCTTCAGGATCATCGGTCTTAAGTTACGCTCGTCGCCGGTTAGAAAGTATTCTTTCTGGTAATTCATGATAGAACTCATGGTAACCATTAGCGTTTGCTGACGCTGCTTGATGGCTTCTATAAACCACTTGGCCGCATCCAGTTTCTGCTTAATGAACATCACAGCATCTTTCTGTGCTTTTGTCTTTTCCTTAGACTCCTTATAGCCTTTCAGCATGTTATTGTAGTCCCTGGAAATATGCATTTCCGGAGCGTTTCGCCCGTTCAGGGTAAGCTGAAGTTCACCGTCTTCGATCTTTATGGTAAAGTCGGGGATCACATGTTCTACCATCCTGGTATTTCCAGAATAGGCTCCTCCGGGTTTAGGATTCAAATGCTCAATCACTTCAATAGCATCCCTAAGTTCATCCTCAGTGATGTCGTGTCTTGAAAGTAATTTGGTATAATGTTTCTTGCTGAAATGGTCAAAAGACCTTTCCATAATGTCTTTAGCGAGCTCTACCTGTTTGGTAGGTTCCTTTCTATTAAGTTGAATGATTAGACACTCTTCCAGACTTCTTGCTCCCACCCCAGCAGGATCCAGTTTCTGAACTTTTTTTAGAACTTTCTCGACGGTCTCTTCGTCTGTATAAATATTCTGGGTAAAAGCCAGGTCGTCTACAATGTCCTGTACACTTCGGCGTATATAACCGCTTTCATCAACACTTCCCACCAGGAATTCTGCGATCTCTTCTTCGGTTTCTTCCAGTCTTACCGTGCTTAACTGTGTTTTTAGGTGCTGGGTAAAAGAGGTTCCGGCGGCATAAGGTACCTGCCTGTCTTCGTCGTCTGCGCTGTAATTATTGGCGTTTAGACGGTAACTTGGGATCTCATCGTCACTTAGATATTCATCAACATCAATATCCGTTTCTATGGTCTCGCTATCATAATCATCTTCAGGAGAATTCTCATTTCCCAGATCTTCATATTCATCAATTTTTTCCTCCTTACCGTCTTCTAAAGCCGGGTTTTCCTCCAGCTCCTGCTTGATCCTTTGTTCAAATGCCTGTGTAGGTAATTGAATAAGTTTCATTAGCTGGATCTGCTGGGGAGATAGCTTTTGGGATAATTTGAAATTTAATTGTTGCTTCAGCATAAATTTTACGTCTCTAACAAAAATAAGGAAAATACAGGCCAACTCATCTTTGGCATAGCTAATGTTAGTGGTAAAATTTTGTTAATACACCGTGTAGTTATTTAGGTTTCTGAATCTTTTTGGCATCGTTAGTTTCAGTTCTATATCTTCGTTTATAACTGGGTGTGAGAAAAATATTCCTCCGGAAAAAAGGTAAAGGCTCTTATATTGAAAGTAACCGTTTTCTTCCATCCCATAAATTTTATCACCAACAATAGGATTATCAATTCTGCTTAAATGTATCCTTATTTGATGTGTCTTTCCTGTTAACGGCTGTGCTTCGACAAGCGTATATATGGAACTGTTAATTTTGAAAAATTTTAGAGGTTTGACCAGGGTCGTAGCAGGCTTTTCCTCGATTTCTGAATCCAGAGTGATTTCAGTTTCCAGTTTTCCATGTACCAGGGCAAAGTAGATCTTTGATATTTTCTTTTCGGCAAAGCCCCGCTGAAGTTTTATTAGAGAATTCTGGGTCTTAGCGCAAAGAAGGATTCCGGCAGTAGGATTGTCTAATCTATGGGCCGGTAGAGGATAGGGAAGAGCATCAATTTCTTTGGATCCCGAAAGATTATGTGGCAACGCATTTTCTATGGTCTTGAAAAAATTCCCGCTGGTAGGAAATCCCGAGGGTTTATGTACCACAGCGATATGTTGATCTTCAAACAATACATCCAGCTCAAGCTTAAAGATCTTCTTTTTGGAAAATTCAGGTTTTAAAAGGTCAATTTTCTGACCTTCTTTAATCCAGTCGGCAGTGGAAGCCGTTTGACCATCTATAAGAATGAAACCCTTTTTTATAGCTTTTTTAAGTCCGCTGCGGGTTTGTATAGAAGTAAAAACAGAAACCGCATATTCCTGCAACCTTATTTCTTCTGAGATTGCAGGAACAATATGCGTTTCTAGTATTTTCAAAAAATTAAAATTCTGCGTTTTGCGGAGTCCTTGGGAAAGGAATTACGTCACGAATGTTACCCATTCCCGTGGTGAATTGTACAAGTCTTTCGAAACCTAATCCAAAACCACTGTGCACACAGGTTCCAAACTTACGGGTATCCAGGTACCACCATAGTTCTTCTTCAGGAATGTCCAGTTCGGCCATCTTTTCCTTAAGTACGTCCAGGCGTTCTTCACGCTGGCTACCTCCAACGATCTCCCCAATTCCAGGGAAGAGGATATCCATTGCTCTAACTGTTTTACCATCCTCATTAAGTCTCATATAGAAAGCTTTAATGTTTGCCGGATAGTCAAAAAGGATCACAGGACATTTAAAGTGTTTTTCAACTAAATATCTCTCGTGCTCACTTTGCAGGTCTGCACCCCATTCTTCAATGATATAATTGAATTTTTTCTTTTTGTTAGGCTTGGAGTTTTTAAGGATCTCAATAGCCTCGGTATAACTAACTCGCTTAAAGTTATTCTCCAGAACGAAGTTTAGCTTTTCTAGAAGATTCATATCGCTTCTATCAGCCTTAGGCTTTAGCTTGTCTTCATTTTCCTGTCTTTCGGCGAGGAATTCAAGATCTTCTTTACAGTTCTCGATAATGTATTTTAATACATATTTTATGAAGTCTTCGGCAAGGTCCATGTTTCCATCAAGGTCACAAAAAGCAACTTCTGGTTCTATCATCCAGAACTCAGCCAGGTGACGGGAAGTATTAGAATTTTCAGCCCTGAAGGTAGGTCCAAAGGTGTAAACCTGTCCTAAACCTAAAGCGAAAGTTTCAGCTTCCAGTTGCCCCGAAACGGTAAGATTGGTTTCTTTTCCGAAGAAATCCTCTTTATAATTGATACTGCCATCCTCGTTCTTCGGTGGATTTTTGAGGTCCATCGCGGTTACTTTGAACATTTCACCTGCACCTTCGGCGTCACTTCCTGTAATTATAGGAGTGTTTACATAGTAGAAATTCCTGTCCTGAAAATATTTATGTACAGCAAAAGACAATCTGCTCCTAACACGCATAACTGCACCAAAAGTATTGGTTCGAACACGCAAGTGTGCCTGTTCACGAAGCTTTTCCATACTGTGTTTCTTTGGAGAAAGAATAGTAAGCTTAACTTCTTCCGGATTGGCATCGCCAAGAATTTCAATTTCTGAAACTTCAATTTCTTCACGTTGCTGGCTGCCCTGACTTTCTTTCAAAGTTCCTTTCACAGAGATCGCTGCTCCTACATTTATCCTTTTGATAATGTCCTCATTGGTATTTTCAAAATCGATAACACACTGAAGGTTTTTTAGGGTTGAACCATCATTTAGGGCGATAAATCTATTACTCCTGAAAGAGCGTACCCAACCTTGAACATGGTATTCCTGTAAAAACTGATCGCTTTTCAGTATTTCAGCGACTTTTGCTTGTATCATTTAGTTGAAATTTAGAAAAAACAAAGATAGTTTTTCGCCTGAAGCTTAGCAAGCAGGCTGTTTTTATTAATAATTTTAATTCTTGTGATCTGTTACTGTAAATTCTTTTTCATCTTCTTCAGTCTCGATGATCTTCATGGCTGGTTCTTTTAATACCTTCTTGTTGGCGATGCTTTTTTCTAAAGACAATAGTAAAGAAGGTAATAACAGGAGGTTTGCTAGCATTGCGAACAATAAAGTAGCTGAAACCAGACCTCCAAGAGCCACCGTTCCACCAAAACTACTTATCATAAATACTGAAAATCCGAAGAATAATACGATCGAGGTATAGAACATACTTACTCCAGTCTCTTTTAGGGCAGCATAAACCGAACGCTTTATCTTCCAGTTATTAGCCTTTAGTTCCTGTCGGTATTTTGCCAGAAAGTGTATGGTGTCATCCACAGAAATTCCAAAGGCGATACTAAAAACCAGGATAGTCGATGGTTTTATAGGTACGCCAAGGAATCCCATGACTCCTGCCGTCACCAATAATGGTAGCAAGTTTGGCACCAGAGATATTATTATCATCCGGAAACTTCTAAACATCCAGGCCATTAGTATGGCAATTAGTACGATCGCCAGACCTAAAGATATGATAAGGTTTCTTACCAGGTAATTGGTTCCTTTCTGGAAGAGCAGAGCTTTTCCGGTAATCGAAACATCATATCTTTCTTCTGGGAAAATTTTCTTTATCTGCGGCAGTAGATCATTTTCGATCTCTTCCATCTTCTCAGTTCCTACGTCTTTCATAAATGTAGTGATACGGGCGTATTGTCCCGTAGAATCCACATAAGACTGCATTAATCCTTCACTGGAAGAAAGACTTTTTGCATAAGGCATTATGAAATTACGTTCCTGTGAGGAGGGTAACTGGTAATATTTTGGATTTCCGTTATAGTATGCCTGCTTAGAATACTTGACCAGCCTGTTCACCGAAAGCGGTTTTGAAAGTTCAGGGATATCCTGGATAAAAGACTCCAGTTCATCCATCCTTTTCAGAGTAGAGAGTTTCATTACCCCCTTTGGTCTTTTTGTATCTATTAGGATCTCTAATGGCATAACCCCATCAAATTCACTTTCAAAGAATTTTATATCTTTATAAAAAGTTGTGTTATGAGGCATATCCTCCAGGATGCTTCCGGAGATCTTGATGGTATAAATTCCAATAATACTGGCCGCCAGTAATGCTACCGAAGTAATATAGATAGCGATCCTGTGGTTTCTAACCATGTTTTCCATCCAGGCCGTTAGACCGCCGATCCACTTTTTAGTTAAGTGTTTTAGGTGTCTATCCTTTGGGGGTTTCAGGTAGCTATAGATTATCGGGATGATCAATAAGCTCAAGACAAATATGGCGATGATATTTATAGAGGCTACTACCCCAAATTCTCTTAACAACTGACTATCGGTTAAAATAAAAGTGGCGAAACCTGAAGCCGTGGTAAGGTTAGTCAATAAAGTGGCGTTCCCTACTTTGGTAATAACCCTTTGTAAGGATTTAGCCTGATTCCCGTGTTTTTTGATTTCCTGCTGATATTTATTGATCAGGAAAATACAGTTCGGGATTCCTATCACGATAATAAGCGGAGGGATCAGAGCGGTTAATATCGTGATCTCATAATGCAGTAAGCCTATTACTCCAAAAGCCCACATTACTCCAATACATACCGTAAACATTGAAATTAAGGTGGCCCTGATAGATCTAAAAAAGAAAAAGAAGATCAGTGAAGTTACCAGTAGAGCCGCCAGGATAAATAATCCAATTTCGTCTACTATATTCTGGGCGTTCAGGGTTCGTATATAAGGCATCCCTGAAACGCGAACGTCAATATTATATTTTTCTTCGAATTCCTGGATTAACGGGTCCAGTTCTTCCAGAACAAAGATCTTTCGGGCTTTTGTATTCACCAGCTCTTTATTCAGATACATCGCAGATTGGATGGTATTTGAATGCGAACTGTAAACCAGATTCTCGTAAAAAGGTAGGGCCGTGAAAAGCTTCTTTTCAAATTCCTTTAGTTGGGTACTATCCGGTTCGTCGTCTGGTAGGACCGGAACCATTTCAAATCGCTTGGGATCTTCAAATTTTTTAAGTTCCTGAAGGCTTGCCGGTGAAATAATATGATCAACTTCAGGATAGGAGGTAAGCTTTCGGGTAAGTTCGTTCCATGCCTTGAACTTTTCAGGAGTAAATAATGCCGAATCCTGAACTCCCAATAAAATTAAATTACCTTCCTCACCAAACTTATTCAGGAAATCATCGTAGCTGATATTAACAGGATGGTCCTTAGGCATCAGATTGGCTTCCGTATAAGAAAAGCGCATGTTCTTCCATTGTGTAGAAAGTAAGAACGTGGCAACGGCGATCAAAATGATGATGATGATCCTGTTTCTTAGAATAAGGCGGGCGATGGAATTCCAGAATCCAAAGCTGAATATCTTATGCATGGCTTTATTTTAGCGGCGCAAAGTTAGAAAAAAGCTACTTTAATTAGCTCGTATTAAACGATTAATCTTGGGATAATTACAGCTGAAGTTGCAAAGTGAATTTAAAAGCGAAATTCTTTTTGAATCCCTCAAGGTGATATGCCCCGTATCTGTAAGCTGCCCCTAGTCCAAAACCAGCAAGGATCTTATTTAATTCCAGCCCAGATTCAGCATATCCATGGTTTAGGGTGTTAAAGGTAATATCCTGATGTTTGTCCTGATTGTCAAAATCTCCAATGGCATATCTGGTGATAAAAACCAATTCTGGTTGAAAGCTTTTCGAAATAATAAATGGTCGCAACTGATGTCTTATGTGAATAGTAGCCTGTCTTTCACTAAAAAATTCATTATAGTACATAGTTTCAAAACTATTTCTACCAGCGATCGAAAAACGCCTGAATAAATTGTCCCTGTCCGGATTATTTGGGTTGGCATGAAAAGCGTGGGTTAACGGGAGGTCTGCAAAACCATAATTTCCTTCCAGGATGAATTCTGTTCTGGACCTGTCCAGTCTTTTGATCTCGTGTTCAGCCTTAAAACCTATCCTGGTAAAGTTGAAATCACCTCCAAAGCTCGAAAAAGACTGTTCAATCTGTCCAGTGAATTGAGGGAATTCTTTTTCCAGGATGATGTTGCTTTCAGGTGTATTTAAAAATTTGGAAAAAGGTCTCCAGATAAAAGACAAAGTGGCCTTGGCCAGGTTATATTCCTCGTAGATTTTACCTTCGTGTAAAAAGCTGTATGCCCTGGTTTGTGTGATCTCTTCTCTCGCAATTTGAAACTGAGTATCTAATTTTGGAGTGATTCGATGTTCCAGTCCGGCTGCGTATCTATTGTAGGTGTAATAGAAATTAATATTTACAAAACGGGGAACCAGGATCGCGAAGGTATTTTCTCCTTTTAGATATTTAAAAGAAGCCGTTTCCTGTATGTCTTTCGTGATCGAAAAATTAAGGTTGGTGCCTGTTTTTTTATTCAGGTAGATCTGAGTACCTGCGCTGTATTTTAAAACTTCATCTTTAAAGCCATAGGTGGTATAGCCGTTTAAATTGTATTTCTCGCTAAAACGATCGTTGGTGCTTCCGCCAAAACCTAAGCGGATCCCTTCATAATTACTGAATTTGAATATTTTACTAAGTTCAACATTCCAGAAACCTAAAGGATAGGAGCCTGAAGCCATGGCCTTTTTCACCTCGATTTTGCGTTCTATATTTCCTGCTTTTATAAGACTGTCTACTTTCTTTTGGGTGGCCTCATCCCTAAAACTGTATTCCAGTTTTCTATTTTCAGTCCAGAATTCCTCAGGTCTGCTGGTAGCTTCTTCATTCACATCTATTTCAGCTCCGGGATTCTCTATTCTGCCGTTATATTCCAGGTTAATATCAAAATTCCGGGTAACCGAGGTTAGGTAAAGATCTCTCGAGATCTCTTCAGATCCAAAAATCGTACTAAGAAGACCTTTTTTCTGTTGTACCGCCCCTACCTGAATAGTTCCGCCAAATACTGCTATCTCTTTTCCCCCGGAGCCCGGTCTAATTTTTGTCGATTGCCCAGACGGAAACCAGATTTCCTTTTCAGCATAATATTCATAATTATGGTCTACTTCGAGTCTTATGGCTCCCAGTAATTGCGCTTTTGCTTTTTGAATGGCAAAGCTAATGGTATCAAGATATAAGATGCCTTCCAGGCCGGCTACCACTTTTTCACGTTTAGGCTTGAAATAGACAACATAGGCCGGCCTTGCCGTTGAAGTAGTATCCAGTACGCTGTATTCGTAATTTTTAAATGCATTATCTGCCAATGGCCCTGCATATTCAGTTTTATATAGGTTATAATCCTTTTTATAAAGTGAAAAAGGATTTACTTCCATAGCCAGGACATTGTAAACTGGTTCTTCAAAACCGGCAGTTTGAAGACCAATCACTTTTTCTTTACTTCCGCTTTTTTGGTTATATAAATGTTCCGAAACCCTTTCAGAAAGATAACCTCTGCCTTCATTAATTATAGTCTGCATCGCTGCCGAGGTTGAGTCAGCGGTCATTTCTATATTTCCAAGTTCATTATCAATGATAAACTTGGAGTAGGATTTATATTTAAATCCCGATAATGCTTTCTCTGGGTCGTTCTTATCCCGGTTTCTGATTGCTTTTTCTATGATTAGATCTGCAGGATCTTTACCGTTTGAAATAGTTACGGTTTCCAATTGCTCGTAGGTAGGGGTCATTCCTACCTGCAAATACCTGGTATCTTTACTAACTTCGACATTTATGGTTTTAAAGCCTACATATGAAAACCTTACACTATCTATATCTTTTTCTAGTTTTATCTCAAAACTACCATCGATATTGGTCAGTACCTGGGTGTCATTATCAAATTCGATTTTTGCATAAGCAAGAGGTTCCTTGGTTTGCCTATTTACTACCCTACCTGGAATGCTTTGCCCATATAGGCCCGAACAAAAAAGGAATAAAAATATAAGTAGGGAAGATCGCATTTGGGTTTATGGCTTATTAAAAGGATTAAAATAAAAAATGCCGGATCAAATCTGAAGCTATTTCAGATCTAAGCCGGCAATCTTATGTGATTGAGAGAACATTAAACGGTCATGATCTCTTTTTCTTTTACTGCAAGAATTTTGTCTATCCTTTCAATATAACTGTTAGTTAGTTCCTGAACCTCATCTTCAGAAGTTTTCAAAAGATCCTCAGAGATATCAAGTTTTTTAAGTTCCTGATTTGCCTGTTTTCTGTCATTTCTAACACCAACTTTGGCATCTTCAGCTTCGGCTTTAGCCTGCTTAGAAAGTTGTTTCCTTCTTTCTTCAGTAAGAGGTGGTACATTAATGATCACGCTTTCTCCGTTGTTCATTGGATTGAAACCAAGATTTGCCATCATGATCCCCTTTTCGATCTCCTGGATCATACTCTTTTCAAAAGGCTGAATAGATAGGGTTCTGGCATCTGGAGTATTTACATTGGCAACTTGTTGAAGCGGAGTCTGAGATCCGTAATATTCAACCATTACACTACCAAGCATGCTTGGGCTCGCTTTCCCGGCACGTATATTTGAAAGTTGTTTTTTAAGATGCGAAATGGCTTTTTCCATTCCTTCTTTTGCTTCTTCTAGAATAAATTCAACTTCATCCATTATATAGTAATTTTCAAGTTCAGTTTATAGATTTACTTTGGTTCCAACACGCTCGCCTGTGGCAACTTTCAGAAGGTTGCCGGGTTTGTTCATGTCAAACACGATTATTGGTAATTCATTTTCCTGGCTTAGAGTGAAAGCAGTGGTATCCATAACTTTCAAGCCTTTTTTAATTACATCCTCAAATGTAATAAAATCGAATTTAGTCGCTTCTTTATCTTTTTCAGGATCTGAAGTATAGATTCCGTCTACACGGGTACCTTTTAGAATAACATCGGCTTTGATCTCGATGGCTCTAAGCACCGCTGCAGAATCTGTAGTGAAATATGGATTTCCTGTTCCACCTCCAAAAATAACCACTCTTCCTTTTTCAAGGTGTCTTATCGCTTTTCTGCGGATAAAAGGTTCTGCAACTTCGTTGATCTTAATTGCTGATTGTAACCTGGTCTGGATATCGGCATCTTCGAGGGCGCTTTGTAAAGCAAGACCGTTGATCACTGTGGCAAGCATTCCCATGTGGTCACCCTGCACTCTGTCCATTCCACGGCTTGCTCCTGCAACTCCGCGAAAAATGTTCCCTCCACCAATAACTATGGCCAGTTCAACACCTTTATCAACTACCGATTTGATTTCATCTGCATATTCTGCCAGCTTCTCTGGATCAATGCCATATTGGCGGTTTCCCATCAAAGCTTCTCCTGATAGTTTTAAAAGTATTCTGTTGTATTGCATAGCTGATTTTTATTAATCGTTGCAAATATAGCTAATATCTGAATTTGTGAAATATATAGGCATTTTTTTGAGAAGCATTAGGAAGCATTTAATAGAAATTAACTTCTTTTGGCCTTTGGCAGGCATATAAATTAAATGGATCTGGCCAGATTTTTGATATCTTTGATTACCTATAAACAGATAAAAAGAATTGACCTATGATGGGATATTATATAATTGCAGGACTTATTTTTTTAGTAAGTATGTATGTAAGCAACAGGCTTAAGAGTAAATTCAAGAAATACTCTAAAGTACATTTGCAGAATGGAATGAGCGGTAAGGAAATCGCCGAGAAAATGTTACGGGATAACGGAATAGATGATGTAAAAGTGATCTCCACCCCGGGAATGCTTTCAGATCATTATAATCCTTCAAAAAAGACCGTGAACTTAAGTGAAGGAGTGTACTCTCAAAAAAATGCTGCTGCAGCGGCTGTGGCAGCTCATGAATGCGGTCATGCCGTACAGCATGCTAAAGCTTATAGCTGGCTGCAAATGAGAAGTAAACTTGTGCCGGTGGTAAGTGTTGCGTCCAAATTATCGCAATGGGCCATTTTTGGAGGGCTTATTTTAATGACCATGGTCGGAGTTGGAGTAGGGCAAACAGTACTTCTCATTGGTATTATTATGTATGCCATGGGAACATTATTCAGTTTCATTACTTTACCGGTTGAATATGATGCCAGTAAACGAGCTCTAGTATGGCTTGAAACTGAAAATATGCTGACAAGCGCAGAACACGATGCCGCTGAAGATTCGTTGAAGTGGGCAGCAAGAACATACGTAGTAGCTGCCGTTGGTTCTTTAGCAACCCTTCTGTATTTCGTAGGGATATTTATGGGAAGAGACTAAATTGAAAATTATTTAAATAAAAAAAAGCTGCCTCATTGGGCAGCTTTTTTTGTTTAGATCTTTATCTGCCGATCTATTTGTTGATTCAGCGATATAAAAGTTTCTGTTCGTGAAACCCCATCAATTGCCTGGATATTCTTATTAAGAACATGCATTAAATGTTCATTGTCCCGGCAAAGGATCTTTAAAAATATAGACCAGTTACCTGTTGTGTAATGACATTCTATAACTTCCGGGATCTCACTTAGCTGTTTAACCGCTTGAGGATTACTAACCGCTTTGTCCAGATACACCCCGACAAAAGCCATCGTTTTATAACCTAGTAGCCTTGCATCCAGCATCATTTTAGATCCTTCGATCAAACCAGATTTTTCCAGTTTTCTTAATCTCTGATGTACTGCCGCACCAGTAATACCAATATTCTTGGCAATCTCAAGAATCGGTTTTTTAGCGTCTTTCATCAGGAAATTAAGTATGGTCTTATCTATCCCGTCCAGCTTAACATTATCATTGACAATTTTCATAGGGTGATTTTTTTGATGGTAAAGCAAAAATACAAAATTGCTTCTCAAACTTAATTGCCAACCTCGCCAAAAGGATTATATCCCAGGTATTCGGTTTCTTTTTCTTTGAATATTATATTCTGCTCTTCGAGCTTCTTTAGTAAGGGCTCATAAACCTCTTTTTTAATAGGTAATTGAACCCCTGGAGTTTTGATCTCGCCGTTTAATATCATTAAAGTAGCCATAGCCACAGGTAAACCTACAGTTTTTGCCATGGCGGTTTTAGACTGGTCTTCCCCAATATGAACCATGGTAGAATCTATTTGTTTCTTTTCACCGTTTAGTTCATATCCAAATTTGTGATACATCACGATCATATCCTTATCCTCTGAAGACAACGTCCATTTGTCCATTAATATCTTTTGAAGTGCCTGGGCGGGGGTTGCATTCTTGATCCCTAATTTCTTATTAGGATTAAATAAGTCTAGCTCTATAAGTTTATCCCACATGATATCGTCCTGATCTATTTTCAGGTTGTGTCTCACTTTCAATTCCACGGAGTCACTGGGCGAATAAGGGAGGAATGAATTGATGAAATCCCGGTAACTCATTTCTTCAGAATTTTTCATCTCGAAACTGTCATCTGTCATTCCCAATTGCACGAACATATTCCAGGCACGACTAAATCCAACTTTTCTTATCGTCCCTCTATATAAGGTAAGTGCGTTTTCCAGTCCATATATACTTTGGTATTTCAAGGAATTTCTATTTGCGTAGCCTTCGAATCTTCCATGACCTTCGATTTCCAGAAATTCTGTTCTTCTAAATAATCGTTGATAGGGGATGTATTTGTATTTGCCTTCCTGAATAAACTCAGCAACACCACCTTGCCCCGCCACAACCACATTTCGTGGATTCCAGGTAAATTTGTAATTCCAAAGGTTATTATCACTTTCAGGGGCTACCAGTCCACCTGTGAAGGATTCGAAAAGCAGCATTTTACCACCTTTATCCCTTATCCGGTCAATGACCTGCATAGCACTCATATGATCTATGCCGGGATCAACGCCAATTTCGTTCATAAAGATGAGTCCTTTTTCCTTAACCTCTTCATCCAAAGCCTTCATCTCATCACTTATATAAGAGGCTGTGACCATATTTTTGCCAAATTTTAAACAATCTTTGGCCACTTCTATATGGAACCTTGCGGGTAACATGGAAATGATGATATCTGCTTTTTTGATCGCAGGTTCACGACTTTCTTTTTTAAACACGTCCAGTTCAAAAGCCTCGCATTTAGAGTGGTTATTGCAGGCTTTTTTAGCGTTTTCGACATCTATATCACCTATTCTTAAAAACAGGTTTTCATTATCGGCCTGCTTTAGCAGGTAATTTATGAGAACAGAGGTAGATTTTCCTGCTCCCACAATTAAAATTTCTCGCATAAATTAAGTTAGTTTTGTGTAGTTGTTGACGAATGTATTAAAACTTTGAGTTAAATAAAATTGAAATAATGCACAGGAGATTTTTAATTGCCGGAGCGATTTTTGGATTAACCGCAGTAATATTAGGTGCTTTTGCCGCGCACGGATTAAAGGAAACAATTTCAGCGGATTCTTTAAATTCTTTTGAAACCGGAGTTCGATTTCAAATGTACCATGCGTTCTTATTATTGATTCTGGGCGGCTTTGATTTTCTGACTGAAAAAAGACTGAATTGGATCTTTTATTTACTCTGTTCAGGTATTTTATTATTTTCAGGATCTATTTATTTATTATCAACTAGTTCGCTGTCAGAAATTAATTTCAAATCTATAGCTTTAGTAACACCCCTTGGCGGAACCTTGCTAATACTAGGCTGGGCAATATTGTTGTTGAATTTCATAAAGTTAAAAAAGAAATAAATTGATTTTGTTTAACGATATATCTACTTAAGATTTTTACTTTTGTAGGCCTAAACAAACAACAGAATTGATTTTTTTATGGTCGACAACACTCAAATTACGAAAACGATTTCGTTAGAGGATTACGGGATCAAAAATGCCACAGTACATTATCAGCTATCTCCACAGGAACTTCACGAGGAAACTTTAAGACTTGGTCAGGGAGTTGAAAGCTCTTTTGGTGCCTTAGCGATAAATACTGGTGAATTTACAGGTAGATCTCCCAAAGACAGATTCATTGTGAAAGATGAGGTTACCAAAGACAAGGTTTGGTGGGGAGATATTAATATTCCATTTGATCCGGAAAAGTTCGATAAATTATATAGCAAAGTGGTAGACTATCTTGGAGGAAAAGAGATTTATGCCAGAGATGCTTACGCTTGTGCAGACGATAAATACCGTTTAAATATCCGCGTAGTGAACGAATACCCGTGGTCAAACCTTTTTTCTTTTAATATGTTTCTTCGTGCAGAAGATAACGAACTTGAGAATTTTAAGGAAGACTGGTTGATCATAAACGCTCCCGGATTTAAAGCAGACCCTGAGAGCGATGGAACCCGTCAGGAGAATTTTGCTATTCTTAATTTCAGTAAGAAGATAGCCCTTATAGGTGGTACCGGATATACCGGTGAGATTAAAAAAGGAATTTTCTCAGCACTGAATTTTATCCTTCCGGTTTATAAGAATACACTTCCTATGCATTGCTCAGCCAATGTTGGTGAAGAAGGGGATACCGCTATTTTCTTCGGATTGTCTGGGACTGGAAAAACAACCCTTTCCGCAGATCCTGAAAGAAAATTGATAGGAGATGATGAGCATGGATGGACAGAGGAAAATACCATTTTCAACTTTGAAGGAGGATGTTATGCTAAGGTTATAAATCTATCCGAAGAAAATGAGCCTGATATTTATCGGGCTATTAAACCAGGGGCAATCCTGGAAAACGTGGTTCTTGATGAAAATGGTGATGTAGATTTTGAAAATACCAGTATTACTCAGAATACAAGGGTAAGTTATCCTATTCACCATATAGATAATATCCAGGAACCTTCTTCAGGGAAGAATCCTAAAAATATATTTTTCCTAACCGCTGATGCTTTCGGAGTATTACCTCCAATTAGCAAACTTACCCCGGGACAGGCGGCATACCATTTTATAAGTGGTTATACTGCTAAGGTTGCGGGAACTGAAGCTGGTGTAGACGAGCCAGTACCGAGTTTTTCAGCCTGTTTTGGCGCACCTTTTATGCCATTGCATCCTACAAAATATGCAGAGATGCTTAGTAAGAAAATGAAAGCTGCGAATGTGAATGTTTGGCTGGTTAATACTGGCTGGACCGGCGGACCATATGGTGTGGGAAGCAGGATGAAACTTAAATATACAAGAGAAATGATAAGCTCTGCATTAGAAGGGAAACTGGATGATGTTGAGTATGAAACTCACGAAATTTTTGGTTTAAAAATGCCTAGGACCTGTGAAGGAGTGCCTTCAGAAGTTTTAAATCCAAAAAATACCTGGTCAGATAAAGATGCTTATGACCGTAAAGCAAAAGAACTATCTAATTTCTTCAGAAAGAACTTCAGTAAATTCGAGGAATATGCGAATGAGGAAATTATGAATGGCGCCCCTGTCGAATAGTTTTAATTGTTAGTTGAAAGAAAAAATCCGGTCAATTGACCGGATTTTTTTATTCTATAATTGAAGTAAGATGTTTATTTCTTATTGACCTCACAGATGTATTTATTGATCGCCATGGTCATACTGGGTGTTTCAGGAGTTGGAGCTTTAATATTAACAGTTAGACCGTGTTCTTTCGCCGCTTTAATAGTTGTATTACCAAAAACAGCTATACGGGTATTATTTTGTTTAAAGTCCGGGAAGTTCTCGAAAAGAGATTTGATTCCGCTTGGGCTAAAGAAAACAAGAATATCATAAGTTACATCCTTCAGGTGAGAAAGGTCACTTACTACTGTTCTGTAAAACACTGCTTTTTTCCATTCTACTCCTAATTTGTTCAAAGTTTTAGGAACATCTGGCTTCAGCATATCTGAAGACGGTAAAAGGAACTTTTCGTTCTTGTATTTCTTGATAAGAGGCGCAAGTTCAGCAAAAGTTCTCTTCCCAACATAGATCTTCCTTTTACGGTACACTACATATTTTTGCAGGTAGTAGGCCACGGCCTCACTCAGGCAAAAATACTTTAAAGTGTCTGGTACCTTGTATCTCATTTCCTCGGCAATTCTAAAGAAATGATCCACAGCATTTCTACTAGTAAGTATGATGGCTGTATGATTTGCAAGATCAACTTTTTGCTGTCTTACTTCTTTAGAAGGAACTCCTTCTACATGGATAAAAGGGATGAAATCAATTTTAACTTTTTGCTTTTCCTCTAGCTCAAAATAAGGTGAATTTTCGACCTTAGGTTCTGGCTGAGAAACCAAAATTGTTTTCACTTTCATATATTAAACTTTATTAGGTCCTCTTTAGTTTGTAATTAGCTTATACAAAATTATATAAGGGGCGATTTCAAGTGCGCAAAGGTACAAAATAAAATAAAACCAATTGGCGCCAATTGCACTTTGATTTCTCCTGTAAATGATAATAAGCCCGATAGCGTTAGCAATAATTGCAGAACCGCCTATTATGCCTATTATAAGAGCTGTAGGGTAGAATGTGTAAATTAAAAATAAAGATGCGAATAAAAGAAATATGGAAATGAAATTTCTATAACTAAATTTCTGAAAAATATAATAGTCTATTTTCTCATCAATTTCGAAGATATTTCCAATGATCTTTTCAATTCCAGCCTTGATAAGAACAAAACAGAAGTATGCTGTAAAGATCCTTATAAATGTAACCAGATCTGAAGTTTGATCTTCCTGGAAGTAGCGGTAAATGATAAAAAGAAATATAGAAACTGAAACCGCCTGAAGTGTTAGTAATAAAATGTTAAAACCATGAAAAGCTTTATTCTCCTTTCCCTTAAAGGCTATAAATTTGCCCGAGGTCAGTAGCGCGGTAAATTCCTCAAAACGTTGGGGAAACAAGATCTTGGCAACTACCAGAATAACAAAACAGGATAGGAAAAGAATGGTGATCCAGTCTTGATATTCATAAATTCTCTCAGTTGCCTGCATGAAATAATTTTTTACAAATGTAAAATTTTGCCCCTTATTCGGGTCGCTGATCATAAAGATTTGAAATTTTAATTTGCATACATTTGTGCAAAATATTTGGGAATGGGAAATGGGATAATTATTATACCCACCTTTAATGAAATAGAGAATATAGAGCGCATTATAAGGAATGTGTTCTCGCAGAGACGTAAATTTCATATTCTGGTTGTAGATGATAATTCTCCCGATGGCACTGCTACCAGGGTTAGAACCCTTCAGGCAGAGTTTCCAGAGAGATTGTTCCTTGAAGAAAGATTGGGAAAAGAAGGCCTGGGCACCGCTTATATTCACGGTTTTAAATGGGCTTTAAAAAGAGAGTATGATTACATTTTTGAAATGGATGCAGATTTCTCTCATAATCCCAATGATCTGGTGAGGTTGTATAATACCTGTAAAAGGGATGGAGCAGATGTTGCTATTGGTTCCAGGTATATAACCGGAGTGAATGTTATCAACTGGCCCATGAACAGGGTATTAATGTCCTGGTTGGCATCAAGGTATGTAAGATTTGTGACCGGCATGGATATCCAGGATACCACCGCCGGGTTTGTTTGTTATAAAAGAGAAGTGCTGGAGGCAATAGATCTGGATAAAATTCAGTTTATAGGTTATGCTTTCCAGATCGAGATGAAGTTTAAGGCGCATCTTTTAAAATATAAAATAGTTGAAGTACCGGTAATATTTACAGATAGGACCCGGGGAACTTCAAAAATGAGCGGCTCCATTATTTCTGAAGCCGTATTTGGGGTAATAAAAATGAAGCTTAAAAGTCTGTTTAACAGGAAAAAGGTCTAATGAAAAAGGTACTAATCAAGAACGCTAAAATAGTTAACGAAGGAAAGATTACAGATGGGGATGTATTCGTTGAAGATGGTATAATAGTAGAGATCGCTGAAAGCATTAGTGCTAAATCACCTGATGTAAATATTTTTGATGCCGAAGGCACTTATTTATTGCCGGGGCTTATAGATGATCAGGTGCATTTTAGAGAACCGGGGCTAACTCATAAGGAATCTATAGAAACAGGTTCCAAAGCTGCTGTGGCTGGAGGGATCACCTCTTTTATTGAAATGCCGAATACCCTTCCTCAAACTACCAATATGAATGAGCTGGAGGAGAAATTCAGAATAGCTTCTGAAACTTCTTATGCCAACTACTCTTTCATGTTTGGTGGGACTAACGATAACCTGAGTGAGATCGAAAAGATAGATCCCAAGCAGGTCGCGGCCTTGAAGTTGTTTTTAGGATCTTCTACCGGAAATATGCTGGTTGATGATGAAAAAGTGCTGGAGCAGATCTTTAAAAAATCTCCTGTTTTGATCGCTGTACATTGTGAAGATGAGGCGACCATCAAAAAGAATCTTGAAGAATGTGTGAAGAGATATGGGGATGATATTCCTATCGAGCTTCATCCAAAGATAAGAAGTGCTGAAGCCTGTTATAAATCTTCTTCTAAAGCAGTAGCTTTAGCTAAGAAAACAGGAGCCAGATTGCATGTTTTCCATGTTTCTACAGCCAAAGAACTAAGTCTTTTCAGTAATAAAAAGCCACTTAAGGATAAGAAGATCACAGCTGAGGTTTGTATACATCACCTATGGTTCAATGATTCAGATTATGCCAAAAAAGGAACTTATATAAAATGGAATCCTGCGGTAAAGACCAAGGAAGATCAGGAAGCTTTATTAGAAGCTTTGAACGATAACCGACTTGATGTTCTAGCTACAGATCACGCTCCTCATACTAAAGAGGAAAAGAAAAATGTTTATACCAAGGCTCCAAGTGGAGGTCCTCTGGTTCAGCATGCTTTACCTGCTTTGCTTCAAATGCATCATCAGGGCAAAATTACCCTTGAAAAGATCGTTGAAAAAGCATGTCATAACCCTGCTATTCTATTCCAGATAGAAAAAAGAGGATTTATCAGGGAAGGTTATAAAGCAGATCTGGTACTGGTAGATCTTAATTCACCATGGGCGGTACAGCCAGATAATATTTATTCAAAATGTCAATGGTCACCATTTGAAGGAACTACCTTTAAATCCAGGATCACACACACATTTGTGAATGGTAACCTGGTGTACAAGAATTTCAAACATACTCCATTCGCCAAGAATGCTGAAAAATTAAGTTTTGACAGATAATTTCAGAAATACTGTTCTGTATCTTTTTTTATTCTTGACCTTAGTGTCCTGCCAGGATCTTAAGAAAACAGAGAAGCCGGATGATCTCATTCCTGAAGATAAAATGGTGGATGTTTTAACTGAATTAGCTTTGGTTAATGCTGCGCGTAATTATAGTAAACCAAAACTGGAAAGCACTGGTATTAATCCAGATGAGTATATCTATGAGAAATTCAATATAGATAGTCTCCAGTTTGAAAGAAGCAATGATTATTATACCGAAAAATACGATCAGTATGAGCGCATCTATGATAGCGTGAAAGTTAGGTTACAAATCATTAAAACCAGACTGGATTCCTTGCGGGAAATAGAAGTAAGGATAGAGGATAGTATCAAACTGGCCAGAAAAGATTCTTTGAGGGAATTGGATTCGTTGGAAGTGGATTCCTTAAAACTTGATTCCATAAAATCTTTAAAAAAGGATAATTTAATTCAGGATAAAGACAGCCTTAATGCTCCCCCGGTGAAGTTCGATAGTGAATCAAATAACCGCAGGGATTAATTTTCACTTCTGTAAATTTCGGCTGTTTCCATTAATACCTGGTTAACCGGGGTAAATTCAAAATCTAAATCGGTTTTGATTTTTGAATTGCTATAATATGTTGCAGAAAAAAGACCATTAATAGATGATCTTGTAATTTCTCTTTTAGCACCGAACAAACTTCCAATTTTTTGAAATATCCATCCCAGAGTGACCATCCACTTGGTTAACTGTTTATTAGGTTTAGGTTTATTCAAATAATCTGCGGTATTCTTCAGGACCTTCTTAAAACTCAGATTTTCTGAAACAAGAATGTAATTCTCATTTTTTATAGGCGAGTTCATAAGTTTTACCATGCTTTTAACCACATCTTTCACTCCTATAAATCCGCTAATTTTAGGGAAATGATATCTCAATCCCTTGTCGATTCTTGTGAAAATTTTCCCGCTGCCAGAATCCCAGAATCCTGGTCCAACGATGATTCCTGGATTCACGATCACGGCATCAAGCCCCTCCTGGGTTCCTCTCCAGACTTCTATCTCTGCACCATATTTTGAAATGGCATAATCATTATGGTGCTGTTCAGGATTCCATTTGGCAGTTTCAGTGGCTTCTTTAGCATTTAAATCGGAGCCTATGGCCGCGACACTGCTCACATAACAAAGTTTTTTGATCTTGTTGGATATACAGAGATTTACAATATTGGCGGTACCCTCTATATTGATCTTGCGAAGTTTCTTTTCATCTGAAGGGTCGAAAGAAATAAGAGCCGCACAGTGGTATACATATTCTACTCCATTAAATGCTTCTTCCAAAGCCGGGATATTATTGATATCTGCCTGTACCCAATCTATTTTATTGAAAAGAATGTCAGCTGTGGCAGAATCAGAATAATAACCAAAAACCTTTCTTACAAGCCTAATATCGCTTGTAGGTCTTATAGCTGCTCTAAGCCTTTCGTATTTTTGCGCCAATTCATATAATAGATGGGCGCCAACTAAACCAGTTCCTCCTGTTACCAGAATCATGTGGTAAATATAGCTAAAGCACTTAGGAAAAATAAGAGTAAATGGTATCTTTACGGCTATTTTTTATCTGAATTTTTAAAATATGGAAAAGAATTTCGTTGAAGAGATCACCTGGAGAGGCATGTTGCACGATACCATGCCGGGGACTGAAGAACACTTAATGGAAGCTATGCGTTCTGCTTATGTTGGGATAGATCCAACAGCAGATTCACTACATATAGGCCATTTAGTAGGAGTGATGATGTTGAGGCATTTCCAGCTTTGCGGGCATAAACCCTATGCTTTGGTTGGAGGAGCTACAGGAATGATCGGCGATCCTTCCGGGAAATCGGCAGAGAGAAATCTCCTGGATGAAGAAACTTTAAGGCATAATCAGAATGCGCTTAAGGAACAATTATCCAGATTTCTAGATTTCGATTCGAAGAATGACAATGCCGCGGTCCTGGTAAATAACTATGACTGGATGAAAGATTTCTCTTTCCTTGAATTCATCAGGGATGTAGGGAAACATATTACGGTGAACTATATGATGGCAAAGGATTCTGTAAAGAAGCGTTTGTCTTCAGATTCTTCAGAAGGAATGTCTTTTACCGAATTTACCTATCAGTTGGTTCAGGGATATGATTTTCTTCATTTATTCAGAGAATACGGTTGTACCCTACAAATGGGGGGAAGTGACCAGTGGGGAAATATTACTACAGGAACTGAGCTTATAAGAAGGATTGGCGATGGGAAAGGATATGCACTTACCTGTCCTTTGATCACTAAGGCCGATGGAACTAAATTCGGAAAAACCGAAGGAGGTAACGTGTGGCTGGATGCTAACAGGACTTCTCCATATAAATTCTACCAGTACTGGTTGAATACAAGCGATGAGGATGCTGAAAAGTATATTAAGATCTTCACCTTGCTTAGTAAGGAAGAGATAGATGCTCTCATAGAAAAGCATAGAGAGGCGCCCCACCAAAGGGAGCTGCAAAAAGTTCTTGGTAAGGAAGTGACTACTATGGTTCATTCTGAAGAGGAATATGAAAATGCTTTAGCTGCTTCTGAAGTTCTATTTGGTAAAAGTACTGCCGATGATTTCAGAAAACTGAACGAAGTAACTTTCCTTGATGTTTTTGAAGGAGTACCACAGGCAGAGGTAGCCCTTAGCGAAATAGAAGCCGGACTGGATATGATAGGGGCGCTTTCAGCCAAAACCGGATTTTTAGCATCTAACGGGGAAGCCAGAAGAGCTTTAAAAGAGAATTCAGTTTCAGTGAACAAAGAAAAGGTGAAGGAAGATTATACGATTTCTACTTCAGACCTTATCAATGGTAAATATGTAATTCTAAATAAAGGAAAGAAGAACACTTATATTATCAGGGCAAACTAAATGATATAGGCTTGATCCGTGTCGGTGGTTTTTACGTAGATCTTAGTAGTAAGAAACTACATGAGTAACACGAAAGCTGAAAATATTATTAGTTATATAATTATCACTCTGGCGATCTGCATGATAATTTATATTGCTTTTATTCGATAAATATTTATTCCCCTGGATTGAAATCAGGGAAAATACAAAAGCCTTCAGGAGAAATCCTGAAGGCTTTGCAACTAACTAACCAATCTAATATGAAAAATTTTCACTTAGCCACAGAATGAAAACACTTGGGATGTTATTTTGCATTCTGCACTAGTTGTGTCGTAAAACTTTCATTTACTTTACACTAAGTTTGAAAATTTTTAAAGTAATATTAGGTTGCATCCTCTAACGTCACTGTTATCGAACCTTCCGAGGATTTCGATCTGATCATTTTTTTTACGTCCAAGGTCCTGAGTAGCAATAAAAGAGCATGAATTAATATTGGCGAGGTCTATTACATTGATTCCTCCGGTCTTTCCATTCTGAAGAAACGTTAAAGCGTCTTCCGGATCCCTGATAAGTATATCCATCCATGGGGGGCATTCAAAAATTCCTTTTCCTGTAGAATAAGCCTGAGAAAGCAGCTCGGTCATACCATATTCACTATGGATCTTATCAACTCCAAATCCTGCTTTTAGTTTATCATGAAGTTCCTCTCTTATCATTTCTTTCCGGCGTCCTTTCATCCCGCCGGTCTCCATAACTATAGTGTTTTTTAAATTAAAATGTTCCATTTCAACTAGATCCAGAAGAGCGAAAGAAACACCGATTAAAAACACTTTTTTTTCATTTCTATCAAGCTGTTTTAGTTTGCCAGATAACTCTTCCAGGTTGTTGAGGTAAAAACCACTTTCCTCATCTTTTGAATGGTTTATTAGGGAGTCTACCATGTAAATAAGTGAGGAACCAGTTCGTTCTAAATAAGAAGGTAGTAAGGCTAAGAAAGTATATTCCTCAGGTGAACCATAAAATATTCGGAATGCCTCTAAAAAGCTTTTTTCATATAATCTAAGATCGCTTACATAATGCTTACTGGTAGTTGATCCTGTAGTCCCGCTGCTGGTGAAGGTGATCTGTGGCGGTCTGTTGCCACTGATCAATTGTTTCCTTTTAAAGAACTCTATAGGTAAAAAAGGAATGTCACTTATTGTTTTCACCGAGTTAGGATCCTTGCTTAGCAGGATACAGAAATCACGATAAATATTGTTGTGTTCGAATTGATATTTGAAGACCTCCAGGCTCAGAGCTTCAAAGTCTGATTGTGTCGAAATTTCAAAAATTTTATTTTCTAACATAGAGAGGCCTCGAAGATTTCATCAAAATTAAGGAATAAAAAAAGCCTCTGAAACAGAAGCTCGTCAAAAAAATAAACGTAGAATCTTATTTTACCACTAATTTTCTGGTAGCTCTCGCTTTACCTTCCTGGATCTTCAGGATATAAATTCCAGGAGTTAGAGAAGAAACGTCCATTTCTCTTCCTCTAAGTCGAGTCTTCTGAACAGGTTTCCCTAAAACATTATAGATCTCTATTTCCTTATCCTGATTTTTGGTGCTGGAAATATAAACTTTTCCACCAGTTACAGGGTTGGGATAAATCGACAAACCTTCAATAGGGATTTCGGTTCGTTGTGGCGCACGAGCAGATTCCTGAGCGTTCACCGGAGCGGCGATCATCAGGAAACAGAAAAGAAAAAAGGTAAATAGGTACTTTTGCTTCATTCTTTGTGATCGAGGTTTAAACAAACATACAAATAAAATTTCAAAAATCTTGCCATTAAATTTATCTAAATATAAAAAAATATAATAAAAAAAAGGGTTGCACGTTGCAACCCTTTTAATTTGGCTAATTATTGATGTTCAAATCATTACAAAATGATGTTTCGATTATATTGCCCAGTCAAACATAGCAACATCTACAGTCGCTTCGGCATCATATGCAGCTTCTACATCTACAACATTTCCGTCTATGGTAATACCAGAAAGATCGGTTCTATTGTCGTCTGTGATATCGATAATTGTTTCGTAACCCGATAGTGATAATCCTTCGATCACCGCTCCAGAAGTAGCTTTAAACTGTAGTGCAGTTCCTCCTGTTGTTGATACCGCAGTGAAATTGATGACCCTTGGAGACGCATCTCTTTTGTCTGCCTCGATAGCAGTAGAGAAGTTGTCTATGGTGTGGCTAACATAAGTGTTTTCGATAGTACCATTCCATCCTTCGGTCCAGTCTACCGCGTCATCTTCGTTATTTTCCAGGTATATATTTTTAACGGAAACAGTTCCTCCAAAGAATTCAACTCCATCATCTGCTCCGTTCATGATCGCGATGTTTTCGATAGTTGTTCCAGATCCAACAGCATATAATGAAAGACCGTTGTATTGAGATTCAGCATTAATTGCTGCGCCGGCATCCTTTAGAATTAGGTAATTGATAGAACCTGAATTGTCCTCATCTTCTGTACCACCATAAAGGATTCCGCCAACTTCAGCAGTAGCATTAATACCTTCGTCTGTAGAAGCTTTTCCAGCGATCACAAGACCACCCCAGCTTCCAGCTGTACCAGAAGTTGATGACATAACTACAGGATTAGATTCGGTTCCATTTACTTCGATCATTCCTCCTTGTTGAACTACGATGTAAATGTTCGTAGCATCGGTTTCGCTGTCGCTTCTGGCAGTGATCTGAGTTCCTGCAGGAATGGTAAGTTTTGCCCCATCTTCAACAGAAACAGTACTGCTAATTACATATTCATTATTTGCATCAAGCGTAAGGTTTCCTTCTACAGTAGATGGTAAAACTGAAACCTGACCTCTGTTTGAGATCCAGTCGAACATAGATGCATCTACAGTTGGATCACCAGAGTAATCAAGGTTTAGATCAACCGGAGCTCCATTTAAGATAATTCCTGAAAGATCTGTTCTATTATCATCTGTGATATCTACCGCAGTATCATATCCAGAAAGTGAAAGTCCTGTGATCGTAGCTCCGGAAACAGATTTGAATTGTAGTGCAGTTCCTCCTGTTGTTGATACCGCAGTGAAATTTGTGATCATTGGATTTCCATTCTCTTTGTCTGCTTCAATAGCTGTAGAAAAGTTTTCTATAGTGTGAAGAACATAAACGTTATCTAAAGATCCACTCCATCCTTCGGTCCAGTCTACCGCGTCGTCCTCGTTGTTTTCAAGGTATAGGTTTGAAGCTGAAACGGTACCACCAAAGAATTCAACTCCGTCATCTGCTCCGTTCACTAAAGCAACGTTCTGAATAGAAGTTTCAGAACCTACTGCGTAAAGAGACAATCCATTGAATTGAGATTCAGCATTGATGGCTGCACCTGCATCAGATAATACAAGGTAATTGATAGACCCAGAGTCATCTGACTCATCTTCACCTCCATAAATAATTCCTCCAACTTCTGCAGTAGCGTTAGATCCTGCAGCAGTAGGTGCATTACCAGCAATGATCAAACCACCCCAGGTTCCTGCCTCTCCGCTTGCAGATTTCATTACTACAGGAGCAGATGAAGAACCCTGAATGTCTATTTGTGCTCCTTTTTGAACAACGATATAAACGTTGGTTGCATCACTTTGGTCTGTATCTGTATCTGCTACGATTTGAGTTCCAGCTGGAATTGTAAGAGTCGCACCAGCTTCTACTGAAAGAACTCCGGTAAGGCTGTATGTTTCAGAAGCATCAAGGGTTCTGTCTTCATTTACAGATCCGTTAAGTTCTACGTCTTCAGATGGTATTTGTCCGCTGTCATCTGATGGATCAATCGGCTCAATGCTATTATCATCACTACACGATGTTGCAAGCAATCCCATTGAGATCGCAGCCATTAACATGATTTTTTTTGCGTTTTTCATAATCTTGGTACTAATTTTTAAAAAATGGTTGTGGTTATATTAAATTCTAATCGATTAAAAAGAATAGTTTACTCCAAGGCTTAAAACAGCGCCCCGGTCATATGATCTTACTGTTTGATTTGATGCAGGAACGTTTCCTGAAATCGGTCTAATTTCTTGGTATCTTTCGATCTCAGGATTCAATAAGTTCTGTCCTCTGAATTCTAAAGACCAGTTATCATTAAGCTCTTTAGACATGATAAGGTCCAGGGTCACAAAACCTTTTTCCATGATCTCATCGTTATACTGAATATCTATCTGGTCTAATCTCTGGCTCTCTGGGTTACCCAAAGCAAAGATTTTATCTGATGCATAAGCTCCAACAAGAGTTGCCGTGAAAGGATTCTCCGTTTCTGTTGAAACATTTAAAGAGGCATTGAAGATCCAGTCTGATGCTCCCTGAAGTCCAATCTCCTCTTTTCCGTTGTAACGGAATGTTCTAATAAAATCACCATTCTCATTGTATACATCTTTAAGATCCTGCTTATGCCACATTCTGGTCACGTTACCTGTTACGGCCACGTCTAATCCTGATTCATTTTCGTTCTCGATGACATCCATTCTTGCTTCAAGCTCCAATCCGTAGATATTCGCTTCGTCTCCTGCATTGAAGTAAGAGAATACCGGAGCAGAACCTCTTTCTCTTGCCTTGTTGATAGGATCGTTGATGTTCTTGTAGAACCCGGTAAGGGAGATCAATTCACCTGAACTTGGGAAGATCTCATATTTAATATCAAAATTGGTGTTGGTAGAAGCTTCCAGCTCTGGGTTACCTCTGGTGATCAAACCTGTTTGAGACACATATTCGAAAGGAGCGATCTCCTTGAATTCTGGTAAAGTAATGGTTCTGGATGCTGCCAGTCTTATGTTCGAATCTTCGTTTGGCGAGAATCTAAAGTTGATACTTGGGTAAATGTTTTCGTAAGACTTGTAAACAAAATTCGGAAGGTTTGACGGGTAGTTATTCACGTCGAAAACAACATCTATATCATCCTTCTGTACTCTTGCTCCTACGTTAAGGTTCCATTTTTCATTCCCATAGTTGAAGAATGCGAAACCAGATAATGATTCCAGGGTACCATTGTATAGGTCTGGACTAAGATCGTTTACGATCAGAGACCTGTTGTTGAAATTTTCTGTGGTGAAAATTCCGGTAAAATTATCTATGGATTCAGGATTAACAGTGTTGAAATCTCTTTCTTCAACTCCATAAAATTTTGAATAAAAGTCTCTTTCTTTATTTCTGAAGTTACCACCCAGTTTAATGAAAGCCTTCTTTTCTGATTCCTCGTCCTGGATAAAATTGTATTGATCCTGGATGAATGCGTTGATCTCGCGATCATCGATCTGCTGATTAGATTTTCTTTGCTGAAAAGCTCCTGTTTCACCCAATAAAATAGGCTCGGTTGGATGAAGGTTCACTTCGTTACGAATTCGGTTAGGCTCATCTGCATCTACCATATTGTAACCTGCTGCCCATTCGATCTCGTTCTTACTGTCCCACATTTCATGGAAACCATGTAATTGATTCACCCAAAGTCTTGTTTGTTTGGTATTCTGGTCACGAACAAATTGATTGAAATCATCATTTCTGTCGCTTTCTTCAAAAACGATACCTTCACCATTTCTACCACCTTCAAAAACTTCATCGGTTACTTTATTGATGAATAAACTGGTAGCCTTGATCCTGTTATTATCGTTGATCTGGTAGCCTAGATCTAAAAGCGCGGTATTATTATCAGTCTTTTTATAGTTGGTCGCATCGGTGAACCCATCTTCAAAATCATTATTTCGATAGTTGGCGAAGGTTCCCTGATTGTATTCGAAATCAACTGAATTGGATGCAGTGAAGAGAACTTCAAAATCTCCAAATTGCTTACCTGCAGTAAGAGCATATCTTCTGTTGATAGGTAATACGGCATTTTGTGGATCCCAGCTCTGATTGTTAAGAGCAAATTCGGTTGGAATATTTTGGTCGTAGAAACCAAAATATACGTCCTGTTGATTTGGAGAAACCTTGAAATTATTGAACTGCCCAACGGCATTCGTATTCGCTCCAAATCTCATTCCCAGGTCCAGCTCGCTTTTTCCTCTAAGTTCTCTGGAGGTAATGTCAATACTACCAGAAGCCTGGTCTGCAGAGTTCTCTGCAGAATAGTTCTTACTAATAGAAATATTCTGGATAACTCTTGTTGGGAATAAACCAAGGTCAATGTTCTTACGTTCCACATCGTCTGAAGGGATTGGAAGACCATTCATAGTAGTATACAGATATCTGTCGCCAAGTCCTCTCACAAAAATATCTCCTGAAGCTTCACTACTGGTAACTCCTGAAATTTTTGTGGTTGCTGTGGCGGCATCGGAAACTCCTAATTTGGCTAATTCCTGAGCCCCGATGCTTTCCTTGATATCTACTGAATTCTTTTGTTCTATAAGTAAAGCTACTTCTGAATCTCTTCTGGAAACAGTAGTAATCACAACTTCATCTAAAGCAGCTGCGCTGGAACCAAGCTCTGTATTTACCTCGGTCACTTTACCCGCTTCAACTACAACATTAGGAACTTCTAGAGTTTCATATCCAACAAAACTGAATACTACTGTATAGGTTCCTGGTTCTAATTTGTCTAATAAATATATTCCGTCATAATCTGAAGTTGTTCCTTTAGTAGAGTTTTTTAGTAACACGTTAGCGAAAGGTAGGGGCTCCCCATTCATTTCCTTGTCAGAAAGTTTTCCGCCGATTGCTCCGGTAGTAGCCTCCTGAGACTGCATTGTTGTTACAATAAAAATTAATGATAATAATAAGAATCGTTTCATTTTGTATTTGCTATAAAATCTCGCTGCAAATTAACGGTGAAGACACAAGGAGGATGTTACCTTAGAATTAATCCTTTGTCATTAAAGGGTTAGTTTAATGTTACTAATTTGTTAATGGGTTAATAGTTCAAATTATTGGTTAATTTTATGATCTCTTAACCACATCTTAATTCATTATGAAGAAAAAAGACATTCAAATTTTACTGGTAGATGATGAGCCGGATATCCTGGAAATAGTGGGGTATAATTTATCTTCAGAAGGCTACAATGTGATCACTGCAGATAATGGTGCAGATGCCGTTAAGCTGGCCAGGAAAAATAAACCCCATCTTATTATCCTGGACGTCATGATGCCAGAAATGGATGGAATCGAAGCTTGCGAGCAAATAAGGAAAATACCAGACCTTGAAGGGACGATTATCACATTTCTTACTGCAAGGGGAGAGGATTATTCCCAAATGGCAGGTTTCGATGCGGGTGCAGATGATTATATCACCAAGCCTATTAAGCCAAAAGTACTTGTTAGTAAAGTAAAGGCATTGTTAAGAAGGTATCGCGAAGAAGAGCAATCGTCTAACATTGTGAAATTAGGTGATATCACGATTAACAGGGAAGAATATAAGATCATCCAGAGGGGTGAAGAAATGGCCCTTCCCAGAAAGGAGTTCGAGCTATTGTCTCTGCTGGCTTCTAAACCAGGTAAAGTATTCAAGAGAGAGGATATACTGGATAATGTATGGGGTAACGATATTGTGGTAGGAGGAAGAACTATAGATGTTCATATTAGAAAGCTTCGGGAAAAAATTGGTGATGACAAGATCAAAACTATTAAAGGAGTAGGATACAAGTTCGTTGTTTAATGTCGCAAAAGTTTAAACGCTCATATAGATTTGCTTTAAGAACTGCTCTTTATATAAGTGTTTTTCTAACATTCCTATTGGGCGGATTTATTTTACTGGATTTAGAGACCGTCTGGATCACTCTATTAGTTTTTGCGCTTTTTTGCTACCTCTTTACTTTTCTTATTATTCAATACCGGGTGGAGCGTTTCATATACCGAAGAATAAAAAAGGTGTATGATAATGTCTCACTGCTGGATTCAAAAACCTTAAGACCAAGCCAGATCACCACAGATATGTCTTCCCTAACTCGTGAGGTGAAGAAATTTGCTGAAGACAAGAAACTGGAGATCGAAACTCTTAAAGTTAGAGAAGCATATAGAAAAGAATTTATGGGAAATGTGTCTCATGAACTTAAAACTCCACTTTTCACCGTTCAGGGTTATATCCTCACGTTGCTCGATGGAGCCCATAAAGACAAAGCTATCAGGAAGAAATATCTGGCCAGGGCAAATAAAGGTGTGGAAAGATTGATTTATATCGTGAAAGATCTTGATATGATCACCAAGCTCGAAACCGGGGATCTGCATTTGAGATATGAGACTTTTGATATTGTTGAATTGATCCAGGCTTCATTCGACCTTCTTGAGATGAAGGCGGCAAAGAAGAATATTACCCTAACCTTTGATATTGATTATGAAGAGCCTATTTATGTAAGGGCAGACCGAGAAAGAATACAGCAGGTGCTTACCAATCTTATCGTGAATTCTATTAAATACGGTAAAAAAGGAGGGACCACAGAGATCAGTATCGAGAATCTTATCAAGAACAAGGTAATTGTACGTGTAACCGATAACGGGGAAGGTATCGAGAAGGAGAATATTCCTCGTTTATTCGAACGTTTTTACAGGGTAGACAAAAGCGGTTCCCGTAAAGAAGGAGGTTCTGGTTTGGGGCTTTCTATCGTTAAACATATTCTGGAGGCTCACGATGAAAAGATCTATGTGGAAAGTGTATTTGGCGTTGGTAGCGAATTTTCATTCACCCTCGAAAAAAGCAAAGAGATCCCCGAAGACCGAGTGCTCCCCGAGATCACTTAATCCTGAGTAACTTTCTATTTCTTTTAATTTAGAAATGGAAAATTTATTCTGATAACAAAAAGGAGCTAATCGTAAACTTTCCATTCTTTGAGCCAGGTATTCCTGTTCATTTTGTCCCGGAGTGGGAATGAAAAATGCCTTTTTTCCTAGTTTGGCCAGGTCCATTAATGTGGTGTAGCCTGATCTACAAATGATATACTTACTTGCATTAATAGCTTCTTCCAGGGATTTTCCAAATAAATAATTACTGATTTCGATATTTGAATTCGGAAGTTGATTATGGTCTTCTGAAATTACTCCGTGAATAAAAAAGACTTTGGAATTCGAATATCTGAATTCTTTCAGAAGGATTTCTTCAAGCATACCACGTTGAGGTTCTGGACCACTAAGTAAAATGAGGTAATCATAAATAATAGGAACCTTCCTTTTTTCAAACCTTGATAGCGGGCCAATGTATTTTATATTTCCAGGTATTGAAGAGGCGTGGCCCAGGATTCCGCTTAGATTATTATTTCCTTTAGCATCAGGGATCCAGCATTCATTAAATTTTTTGATATATCGCTGCTGAATAAAACTACTCAGAAAAGTAGTGTTACCGCTAAGTACATTTATCTGATGGGTTATGAAAACATTGGTTTTCAGTTGATCACTTCTAACTCCCCACCGGTTATCAGAAATTATTCCTTTTAGATTATACTTCTGGACCAGTTCTTTCGTAAGCTCATTTTCCGCTTTAATATTTTTGATTATCCGCCGGCTATCTAAGAGGAGCTTCCATTTTAAATTACTTCCTTTTTTTGTGTATTCAATATTATATGAAGGTAGGTCTTCAAATATTTCGTTGGGAAATTCCTTTTTTAGAAGTTGAAGCGCTTGCCCATCTGAAGCGATGATAGGTTCAAAATTATGCTCTTTTAATTGCTGGATAATGGGAATGCATCTGGTTGCGTGACCAAGACCCCAGTTAAGCACGGCCACCAATATCCTCTTATTTCCCATTTTACAAATATATTATTATCGGCAGGTGGTTGATTTTCTTTAATTTTGCCAAAATATTAAATTTTAGTGGGAAGTAAGAACAAACTCAAGCGCTTTAAGGAAAACGAGAAATTCGATAACGTGATCCAACCTTCCAGAGAGGAGCTTACAGATAATCTATTTGAACTAAAGGGCAGATGGAGTCAGGATTTTTTTAAGAATGATCATCCAATTGTTCTGGAACTAGGCTGCGGCAAAGGAGAATATACGGTCGAGTTGGCAAGGCAGAATCCAGAGAGGAACTTTATAGGGATAGATATTAAAGGAGCCAGGTTCTGGCGTGGAGCAAAGACAGCCATCGAGGAAGATTTGAAAAATGTAGCCTTCGTACGCACCCAGATCGAGCTTATTGAGCATGTTTTTGCGACAAATGAAGTAAGTGAGATTTGGATCACTTTTCCAGATCCTCAGATCAAGTATAAAAGGACAAAGCATAGACTCACCAATACGGAATTCCTTCAGCGATATAAAAATATCCTTAAAGAGGATGGCCTAATGCATTTGAAGACCGATTCAGAATTTATGCATGGCTATACTCTTGGTTTGCTGCATGGAGAGGGACATGAGATCCTGTATGCTCACCATGATATTTATAAGAATGAATATTCTCCAAAAGAAGTAACAGGTATACAAACTTTCTACGAAAAACAGTACCTTGAAAAAGGTAAACCAATTACGTATATTCAATTCAAGATTAAATAAGATTTATTGGAAGAAACAAAACTTTTCCTAATCACGTATTTCGCAGCATTTATTGGAGTGGTTCCGCCGGGATTGGTGAACATGACCGTAGCCAAAACCTGTGTTGAGAAAGGGAAAAAAAGCGGGTTATTTGTGGCAATAGGTGCTGGGGTCGTTATCCTGATCCAGGCCTTTATTGCTGTTTTACTTGCTAAATACATTTTTGATCATCCGTTCATTAGGAGAATGATCCTGAGAGGTGGCCTGGTAGTTTTCTGTATTCTCGCGGTGTATTTTTTTATCAAGGCGAGACACAAAAGAGGGGTGAATCATAATAGGCAGAAGGCACAGGCTCAGAGCTTGTTCAAAGGGATGTTGATAGCTGCTCTCAATGTTTTTCCCATTCCATATTTCGTGGCGATCGCCGGCGCGATGGATCTAAGTGGAGGAATGGAATATGATTGGTCTCTTATAGTTTCCTTCGCTTTTGCTGCAAGTTTAGGAAGTTTTACCTCCCTCTACCTGTATGTCGTACTGTTCGATAAAATTGAAAAGAAGGCTGAATCTTTTGCTAAATATTCCAATTATTTCATGGCCGGTCTAATGCTGGTTCTTATTGTAGTTGCCTTAGTTAGAATATTAAATTCCTGAAATTGAGCGATAATTCCGGATTTTTTGAAAGGGTTTATGAAGTTTGCCGGAAAATACCTGAAGGCAGAGTAACTTCTTATGGCGCGATCGCAAAATATCTTGGTGCTGCAAGGAGTGCCCGTATAGTGGGTTGGGCTATGAATTCATCTCATAATTTAGAAGATGTGCCTGCTCATAGGGTGGTGAATCGGCATGGGATGCTTACCGGAAAACATCATTTTGGTGGTAGTAATGCAATGCAGCAATTACTGGAAGCCGAAGGAGTAAAAGTGGAGGATCTTCAAATAATCGATTTTCAGAAATATTTCTGGGATCCTATCAAGGAACTTTCCTGATTTTACTGGCTTTCCTATCCATAATTTCCTCCTATTGTCCTATAAATCTAATATTACTAAATTCTTCGTATTCTTAGCTTTTCCAACTATATTTGCATTTAGAATCAGTCTATATAAGCTTAAGAATCTGATTAAAATTCATATATGAAATTAGACAGAAAAGAGATTTTAAAAGCCCTGGAAACCATAACTGTAGCAGGTGAAGGAAGTAATATGGTAGAAAGTGGTGCAGTTCAAAATGTAATGACTTTTGGTGATGAAGTAGTGGTAGACCTTGTACTTAGTACTCCCGCCCTTCATATTAAGAAAAGAGCCGAAGTGGATGTGATGAAAGCCATTCATGAAAAGGTTTACGAAAAAGCCAAAATAAAGGTAAATATCAAGATACAGGCTCCCGAGAAAAAGAAGCCTGAAATTAAGGGGAAAGCGATCCCGGGAATAAAGAATATAATAGCGGTTGCATCAGGTAAAGGTGGAGTAGGGAAATCTACTGTTACGGCAAACCTGGCAGTGACCCTTTCAAAAATGGGCTTTAAGGTAGGTATCCTTGATGCTGATATTTATGGTCCTTCTGCTCCAATTATGTTTGATGTTGAAGCTGAAAGACCGCTTTCAGTAACGGTGAACGGGAAATCAAAAATGAAACCGGTTGAAAATTACGGAGTGAAGATCCTTTCTATAGGTTTCTTTACCAAACCTAATCAGGCCGTAGTTTGGAGAGGACCCATGGCAGCAAAAGCTCTGAATCAAATGATCTTTGATGCAGATTGGGGAGAACTGGATTTTATGCTAATAGACCTTCCACCGGGAACCGGTGATATACATCTTTCTATCATGCAATCTTTACCAATTACAGGTTCAGTGATCGTAAGTACGCCACAGAATGTGGCCCTTGCCGATGCTAAGAAAGGTGTGGCTATGTTCCAGCAGGAAAGTATTAATGTTCCTGTTTTAGGTATTGTAGAAAATATGGCATATTTCACGCCAGAAGAGCTACCTGAAAATAAATATTACATTTTCGGAAAAGAGGGAGCGAAAAATCTTTCTCAGGATCTGAAAGTGCCGTTCTTAGGAGAGATTCCATTAGTACAAAGTTTAAGAGAATCTGGAGATATAGGCAGGCCTGCGGCCCTTCAAACTGCCACTCCTTTAGAGGCGGCTTTTGAAGAGATCACTAGAAATATGGTACAGGAAACCGTAAACCGAAACAAGGATCTGCCTCCAACCGAAGCGATTAAGATTACCACAATGGCTGGATGTAGTGCTGTTAAAAAGAAATAGATGACAAGCGAAGAAGTTAAAATTAATGTTGAAAAGGCATTGGCAGAGATACGTCCGTTTCTTGAAAGCGATGGAGGGAATATATCTTTAGTTTCGATCGAAGATGATCGCCTCGTAAAAGTTCAACTGGAAGGTGCGTGTGTTGGATGCACTGTGAACCAGATGACTCTTAAAAGTGGTGTGGAGATGACGATCAAGAAATATGTGCCTCAAATCGAACAGGTAGTAAATATTGAAAGATAATTTGCTGCCCATTTAATTGAATTCAAACATGATTAAAACCGATATACTTATCATAGGTGCCGGTCCAACAGGTCTTTTTGCCGTTTTTGAGGCTGGTCTACTTAAACTGAAGTGTCACCTAATTGATGCTCTTCCGCAGCCGGGAGGTCAGTGTTCCGAAATTTATCCCAAAAAACCAATTTACGATATTCCTGGTTTTCCAGAAGTATTGGCTGGAGACTTGGTAGATAACTTGATGGAGCAGATCAAACCTTTTGAGCCGGGATTTACGCTGGGAGAAAGAGCTGAAACTATAGATAAGCAGGAAGACGGAAGTTTTATTGTAACTACCAGTAAAGGAACGAAGCATCATGCTCCCGTAGTTGTGATTGCAGGTGGACTTGGTAGTTTCGAGCCTAGAAAACCCCCGATTCCTTCCATAAAAAATTATGAAGATAAAGGTGTTGCCTATATTATTCGTGATCCTGAGGTATACCGTGATAAAAAAGTTGTGATCGCCGGTGGAGGAGATTCGGCTTTAGACTGGAGTATTTTCCTAGCCGATGTAGCTTCAGAGGTCTCACTGGTGCACAGGAGAAAAGATTTCCGTGGCGCCTTGGATTCTGTTGAAAAGGTAGAGGAACTTTCCAAGATTGGAAAGATCAACCTGATTACAGATGCTGAAGTGGTGGACCTTAAAGGGGAGGGTGAATTGGATTCTGTTCTAATTCGTCATAAAGATGAAGCTAGGGGAGAAGAATTAAAGGAAACAGATTATTTTATTCCATTATTCGGACTTTCTCCAAAACTTGGACCTATTGCGAACTGGGGTCTGGAGATTGAAAAGAATGCCATTAAGGTTGATAATTCTTATGATTATCAAACCAATATTCCTGGGATCTACGCTATTGGAGATGTGAATACCTATAAAGGAAAATTAAAGCTTATCCTTTGCGGATTTCACGAAGCGGCCATCATGTGTCAGAGCGTTTATCAGCGAATAAATCCTGATAAAAAATACGTGATGAAGTATACTACCGTAAGTGGTGTAAGTGGTTTCGACGGAAGTAAAAAAGAAGCGAAGAAAGAAGTAGTAAAAAGTATAAATTAGTAAAAGCATCATCCTGTGCCGAAGCATCGGGACAGGATGACGAAAAAATAGTTATTAAAAGAATGTCTGACGTTAAGATCACTATAATAGACCGGGAAGGAGAAGCTCATACTGTAGATGCTCCAACAGATATGAATATGAACCTGATGGAGGTGATTCGTTCTTATGAACTTGCCCAGGAAGGTACCATTGGAATTTGTGGAGGTATGGCCATGTGCGCCTCCTGCCAGTGCTATATTTTGAATTTTGAGCATATGCTTCCTGAGAAAAGCTTTGAGGAAGAAGATATGCTGGATCAGGCGTTTTTCGTGGAAGATAACAGCCGTTTAAGCTGCCAGATCCCTATCACTGAAGGTTTGGATGGATTGGAAGTTCGAATCGCACCGGCTTCAGAATAATTATAAATTTTAAAACAAAAAACCTGAACTTAAGAGTTCAGGTTTTTTTATTTTAAACTTTGTTAGAAAACCGATTCTACGACGAATGTCTAGGCAAATTCTAATTTTGTCTTAGCTTCAATTTCAGCTTCGATACCATCCCAGAGTTCCAGCCTGCTTTTTAAGGATTTTTCAGCGGTTTCTTTTACTTCCTGCCATTTTTTTTCATCATTTCCGCATAGGTCCTCAACCATCTTAAATGCCATAGGTCCATGTTCATCACCGTCAAGCTCGATATGCCTGTCAAAATAGTATTTGAAAAGGCTCAGATCGTCCTCAGGGAAGTTCTTCTGCACTTTCTCTATAATGGAGGAGAACATATCTGGAATGAGTCCTTCTCGCCCAAAGGTAAAGGCAGATGCGATCTTATGAGGTTCCCTGCTGTATACGACCTCAAAAGTATGTTTTAAGAACTGCTTTATGCTTATTGGTAGTTTACTGGTCGCAATAATTAAAAATATATCGGTACCATGGGTTACCTGCATCAAAAGATCTTCAACCTTCTTTCTGCTCGCTCCGGCGGCATCCATTGCATCCAGGTACATTTCAAAATGACTCTGTCTTTTCCCCTTCATATTGATATCGGTCTCTTCTGCAAGAACGATCTCATTGATGAGGTATCTAATTTCCGGATCGCCTACCGGAAGCCAAGGATTCGTAGTTTTGGTGAGGATCTCCTGAAGCGAAGTTAGCAAAGACATAAAATCCCAGACCGCATAGACATGGTGCTCCATGAAGATTTGAAGTTGTTCCGGGGTGTTGATCTTTTTGTATAGTGGATGATTTATTAACTGGTTGGTTAGAGGTTCTAAACTTGCGTTTATCTCTTTGATCATATTTCCTTTAAATTTTTGGCAAAGGTAAAAGCTGAAGTATTATTTAGAAAATCTTATTGGGTTTTTATAGCTTGTTTAACGCAGAAAATCAGCCTTTTGAGTTAAATTAAAAATATGGCTATTGAAATTGACAAATCAATAAATGTGATAGTGTTCTATTCAAATAAATCTAAGGATTATTTGAGGGTGGATGGTGTTTCTGCTAAAAAGCCCAAACCATTAAAAAAAGAATGCTGTGAAAAATATAAAAAGGGCAAGCGATGTAAACGTTGCCCCTGTTTTGATCTGCTTTAATTGCTGCAATTTTCTTCGCAGACTTCCTTTAACTTCTGAAGCGCCTTAGGCCAGGTTTCCTTGAAATATTCGACCCAGTCATCCTCTGTATCCATTTCAACTTTTAGTGAAGTGGAGCCATTTTTTTCTTCCAAATAGTAATTCTCGTAAAGATCATCCTCAAAGGCTGTTTCCTTTCCCTTATCCAGCATTCCCAGGTGCCTGATACTTATAAACTCGTTGGGTACATGCTTTTCTATCACGCTTTGCATACCTGCTTTTTCTCCGGTTTCAGTTTCCCCAAGAAATAAGATTTGGCTTCCTTCTTCCCATGTACCTTCATAGTGCGAGCTAGGGTTGAATTCCGCCGTCCACTTTCGATAATGCTCTTTATCCAGCATAATTGGAAATACCTGTCCTTTGGGGCAGTCGATCTCTATTTGATAATAAATTTTTTTCATTTGGTTTAAAATGCCGCGTGTCCTGTAATGTCTAAACCTGTGATCAATAGGTGAATATCATGCGTTCCTTCATAAGTGATCACGCTTTCAAGGTTCATCATATGTCTCATGATGCTGTATTCACCGGTAATTCCCATTCCGCCAAGAATTTGTCTTGCTTCCCTGGCGATCTTGATAGCCATCTCTACATTATTCCTTTTCGCCATAGAGATCTGGGCAGAAGTTGCTTTTCCTTCATTTCTCAAAGTTCCAAGTCTCCATGCCATCAACTGTGCTTTGGTGATCTCGGTGATCATCTCGGCCAGTTTTTTCTGCTGAAGTTGTTTTGCAGCTATAGGCACTCCGAATTGCTCTCTCTCTTTGGCATATCTCAAAGCAGTGTCATAACAATCCATAGCGGCTCCAATTGCTCCCCATGCAATCCCATAGCGTGCAGAATCCAGGCATCCTAGTGGAGCCCCTAAACCAGATTTTCCGGGCATTAAATTCTCTTTCGGAACCTTCACATTGTCAAAAATGAGTTCACCGGTGGCACTGGCACGAAGTGACCATTTATTATGAGTTTCTGGAGTTGAGAAGCCTTCCATTCCCCTTTCTACGATCAAACCGTGAATTCTTCCTTCTTCGTTCTTTCCCCATACAATGGCAATATCAGCAAAAGGAGAGTTGGAGATCCACATTTTCGCGCCATTCAGCAGATAATGGTCTCCCTTATCTTTAAAATTTGTAGTCATTCCTCCTGGATTCGAACCGTGATCTGGTTCGGTCAATCCAAAACAACCTATCATTTCTCCGGAAGCCAGTTTTGGAAGGAATTTCTTTTTCTGCTCCTCGGTACCGTATTTAAAGATGGGATACATCACCAGAGAAGACTGAACCGATGCGGTTGATCGAATTCCGCTATCCCCGCGTTCTATTTCCTGCATGATCAAACCGTAAGAGATCTGGTCCAGGCCTGCTCCACCATACTCCTCTGGGATATAAGGTCCAAAGGCACCAATTTCGGCAAGTCCGTTAATTAGTTGTTTTGGGAATTCAGCTTTTTGAGCTGCATCCTCTATAATTGGGGAAACTTCACGCTTTACAAACTCGCGTGTGGCGTCGCGCACCATTTTATGTTCGTCGCTAAGGAGGTCGTCAAGATTGTAATAATCAGGAGCCTGAAAAAGATCTGGTTTCATTTTGTGTAGTGTTTCCAACAAATGTAACCAAGTCTTTTATGAGAAGCAATCTTTTATTTGGAGTTTGAGTATCGATTATATCTCCTTTTCTTTTTTCCATTGATGAAAAAAGAAACAAAAAAATCTAGGCTTACGAAATTCTCTCTAAATTTTTCGTTTGTCCCTTAAATTTTGGGAACTCGCAGGAGAGAACTCTCACTTAGAATAAAATCCCTTTTGCTCAAACAGTCCAAAATTTTACGCGGACTTCACTTCAAATTTTTCGACAGAATTTCGGTAGGCCAATTAATTAAAAAAGATAAAATAGTAACTCGATTTACAACTTCAGATAAAAATCTTTGACTAAATCTTTGAATTCCTCGGTATAGTTATGCCTTGAAATTTCTAAAATTAGTTCATCGATTTCTGGTTTTGCCTTCTCAAAACAAAAGCTTATAAGGCTTCTTTTAATTGGAGATTCCTGGGTTCCTTTAACCCGGGTTATCTTTACAGGAAAAAGCTTGTGATCTTTTGCAATTTCAATTGCATTCTGTTCTTCTGTAAAAGGAATAACAAGATCAAAATGGCCTTTTCTAGAAAGTAGGAGAGAAGCTCCTTCTATCAATTCACTAAGGGGAAGGGCGTCAGCGAAACGCGCCTGATCTCTGTTTTCATTTCCGGTCTTGTAGTCTTCAGAGTAAAAAGGAGGATTGGAGATGATAAGGTTGTATTCCTCTTCATCTTGCATCTCCTCAACAAATTCATCGAAACCTGCATGGTAGCAGAAAAGTCGGTCACCCCAGTCGCTTTTTTCGAAATTCTCCACAGCCTGCTCATAGGCATTTTCTTCAATTTCTAGCGCATCGATTAGTTCGGCATCAGATCTCTGAGCCAGCATTAATGCAATGAGCCCTGTTCCTGTGCCAATATCCAGGATACTGTTTGGTTGATGTTCCAGGGAAGACCAGGCTCCAAGAAGAACACCGTCTGTGCCGATTTTCATCGCACAGCGATCCTGATCTATACTGAATTGTTTGAATTTGAAGGGTTTTTGAGACATTTTGATTATTCGATTTCGTCAAGATGAACTTATTTCAGCTTCTCTATGATCCTGAAACAAATTCAGGATGACCACAAAAAGAAACAAAAAAAGAGGTTTTAAATGAATAAAACCTCTTTTTAGAATTTATATGATATGAGCTTATCCTAAAGCTACTCTTTCAAATCCTACTACTTCAAGGTCTCCGTTTACAGATTTAACGTAATCTGCAACGCTTTGCTTGTTGTCTTTGATATACGCCTGGTGTACCAAAGTGTTGTCTTTGAAGAAACGCTGAAGTTTACCCTGAGCGATCTTGTCTAACATGTTTTCTGGCTTACCTTCTTCTCTTAAAGTATCCTTAGCGATCTCGATCTCTTTATCGATAGTAGCCTGATCAACTCCAGATTCATCAAGTGCTACAGGGTTCATAGCAGCAGCTTGCATAGAAACGTTTTTCGCAGCTTCCTCAGCTCCGTCTACGTTCTTAGAAAGACCTGTAAGAACAGCGATCTTGTTGCCAGCATGGATATAAGATCCTACGAATGGAGCTTCCAAAGTTTTGAATGCACCTATCTCGATCTTCTCACCAATAACTCCTGTTTGCTCAGTAAGTTTATCTTCAACAGTAATTCCGTTGTAGTCAGCTTTCAATAACTCTTCTTTAGTTGAGTAGTTAAGAGCCATATCAGCGAAATCGTTAGCTAATTTGATGAAGTCATCATTCTTTGCTACGAAGTCTGTCTCACAGTTTAGAGAGATGATCACACCTTTAGTGTTGTCTCCATTTACTTGAGCGATAGCAGCACCTTCAGAAGAATCTCTGTCGGCTCTCTTAGCAGCAACTTTCTGACCTTTTTTACGTAGCAATTCAATTGCAGCATCAAAGTCACCATCAGCTTCTACTAATGCTTTCTTACAGTCCATCATTCCTGCACCAGTAGCTTTTCTTAATTTATTTACTTCAGCGGCGGTTATCTTAGCCATAATATTGTCTTTTATTTAAAAAAAGTCGTTTAGAAACTCACTGTAAAGAAAGAAACTAAACGACTTTTAGATTTTATGAAAACGTTATTTATTCTTCTTCGTTAGACGATTTAGCTTTATCTAAAGTTTCACTTTTAGATTCAAGCTTCACATCTTTCTTAGCTTCTTTCATTGCCTTTTTGTCTTCGGCATCTTTAGAGGGAACTTCAGCTTTCTCCTTTTTTGCTTTTGGAGCTTTATCTGACTTCTCTTCTTTTGAAGCTTTTTCTTCTTTCTTCTTAGAAGACTTTTCAGATTTTCTTTCAGAAAGACCTTCTACGATAGAATCTGCAACGTAAGAAACAACTTTGCTAATAGATTTAGAAGCATCGTCGTTAGATGGAATTAGATAATCAACCTCACGTGGATCGGAGTTTGTATCTACCATCGCAAAAATTGGAATGTTTAGTTTTTGTGCTTCTTTGATCGCGATGTGCTCACGTGTAGTGTCTACAACGAAAAGCGCAGCTGGAAGTCTAGACATGTCTGCGATAGAACCTAAGTTCTTCTCTAGCTTAGCTCTAAGACGATCTACCTGAAGACGCTCTTTTTTAGAAAGAGAGTTGAAAGTTCCGTCTTTCTTCATTCTATCGATAGAAGCCATTTTCTTAACAGCTTTACGAATAGTAACGAAGTTTGTAAGCATACCACCAGGCCAACGCTCAGTGATATAAGGCATATTCGCCTTTTCAGCTTGTTCAGCAACGATCTCTTTCGCTTGTTTCTTTGTAGCTACGAAAAGGATCTTTCTTCCGCTTGCTGCGATCTTGGCAAGAGCATCACCTGCTTCCTGCATTTTAGCAGCACTTTTATATAAGTTGATGATGTGGATCCCGTTACGTTCCATATAGATATATGGAGCCATGTTTGGATTCCAACGTCTGGTTAAGTGTCCAAAATGAACACCAGCATCAAGTAATTCTTTTACTTCTACTTTGTTTGCCATTTTTGTAATAGTTTACGTTCTGTTGAGATAGCAACATTCAGGTGGCTACTTTTAAGTACGGCCCTGACTGTTTAGATGCTAAACTAACTTCTGCCCGGCATGAACAGAATAACAACAAAAAATTAATTTTTTTATGAACTCCCCGGAAAATATTCCGGTAATAATATTAACGTTTAGAGAACTGGAATTTCTTACGGGCTTTCTTCTGACCGAATTTCTTACGTTCTACCATACGTGGATCTCTAGTAAGAAGACCTTCTGGCTTAAGAACGCCATGGTTTTCTTCGTCAAGCGCCATCATAGCTCTGGATAATGCAAGACGGATCGCTTCAGCCTGTCCAGTGATACCACCACCGTATACGTTAATTTTAACGTCGAAGTTTCCTTCGTTTTCGGTTAGCATCAATGGCTGGTTAACTTTATATAAAAGTGTACCAGTTGTGAAGTAATCTTTAAGGTCTTTCTTGTTTACGGTAATGTTTCCTTTTCCTTCTGAAACATATACACGGGCCACAGCTGTTTTTCTACGGCCAATTTTGTGAATTACCTCCATTACTTAATCTCGTTTAAGTTAATAGTTTTAGGTTTTTGAGCTTCGTGATCGTGTTCAGATCCTACATAAACCTTTAAATTTCTGAATAGGTCTGCTCCAAGTTTGTTCTTAGGAAGCATTCCTTTAATTGCCTTTTCGACAAGTCTCTCAGGACCTTTTTCGAATAATTCGGCAGCTGTTAGACTTTTCTGTCCACCCGGGAAGCCTGTGTGACGGATGTATTCTTTCGCGTCCCATTTCTTTCCTGTTAAGTTGATTCCCTGCGCATTCAATACAATAACATTGTCTCCGCAATCAACATGTGGGGTGAAGTTAGGCTTGTGCTTTCCTCTAAGTAGGTATGCTACTTTTGAAGCAAGACGACCTAAATTTTGTCCGTCAGCATCTACCACAACCCATTCTTTGGTTCTGGTGGCTTTGTTAGCCGATACTGTTTTGTAACTTAATGTGTCCACACCAATTGATTTTACTAATTATTAAACATTCCAATCCCATTTACCCGAATCTCAATCGGGAAAACAGGGGTGCAAATGTACAATTATAAATTCTAATAGCAAATAGCGAAAAGATTATTTTATTTGCTTTGAAGCGTCTGATATTCAGTCAAATCTACTTAAGAACTTTTTACCCTCAATATCATATATCATTATTAGCATCATAAAGATGAAATATGATTGTGAAACTCCATTAACTCTTTTTCATTAAAGTTCAAAAGCGTTAAAATTCGATTAAAGGTAATTTTAATGTTAAAAAAGTCATAAAATTCCTACTTGTGATTTAGTTTTGTATTGAATTTTAATGCCCCCGAAAATGACTAAACTTTTGAATATCAAAACGTTAGCTGGTTTTTGCATGTTTTCCTTTTCAATAATTAGTTGTAGTAAAGAAGAGGTTTCAATAAATTCACAGCTGAAAGTTAGCGACGCTACAGTGGTGACCAGGAACGATATGCTGGGAAACTGGGATTTATCAGGGATGGTATCTGATACTGCGGTAGACCTTAATGACGATGAAACTTATAGTAAGAATCTTTTGGATGAGACCGATTGTTTTAACACTATGAGTATAACATTTAATGATGATGGTACGTTTATTAGTAATAATGCTCAAATGACTTTTGAAGCGGGAACTTCAAAAAATCAGTTTTCATGTTTGTCTGATAGAATGGACAATGGAAATTGGGAAGTAAGGAACGACAGTCTGATTTTGACCTTAGATATTAATTCTTCTACTTATACCCATAAGAAGCATATAAATCTCGAGACCAATAAATTTTCGTTTGATGTTACGAAAATCGAATCGAATCAATATGTGAGCGATCCTGGAAATACTCAGGCGTCACCAATAAGAATTTTAGAACTTGAGTATACTAAATCTTAGTATACCTTTTCTAATTGTAGTTTTAGTGTTAGTTGGAAGAACCTCACAGTTATCAAGCTGTGAGGTTTTTTTGTTTATGTTTTATATAGGAGAGCTTTCTTACACTCTTAACATAATTCAGTGTCATTTAGGATGTAAATTAGTTTTTCATAGAAAACAACGTAAAAAACAGTAAATCAATGGATTGGTTGATTAATTTAGCGCGAATTTGTGCTGATGATGAGATCGAATATATCTTTGATGACAATTGTTTTCCTTCTTTTAATGAGTCTCCTTACCTCCTGCAATAAAACTGAACTTCCAATTCAAGAAGCTGAATCATTCCAATCTATAAACGCTAATATTCAACCTAGAAGACTCTTTGGTAACTGGCAGCTTTCTGAAATGCTGGCAGATATTCCGGTAGATCTAAATGGGGATGGAACGGGTAATACAAACCTGCTCCTTGAAACCGATTGTTTCGATGATATGCGGATAGAATTTTTCCAGGATGGAACATTCTTTACTGAAAATGCACAAATGGATTTTGCAGCGGGTGCCAGTGATAATGAATTCGAATGTTTGAACGGGAGGGATGATATTGGAACATGGGAAATAAACCGAAATGAACTTATCTTAACTATTCTTATTGACGGTGTGCTTTATACCGACACCAAAATAATTAAACTTAGAGGGAATAGATTTTCTTTTGAAGTAACCGAAGAAGAGTCAGATATTTATGTGAACGACCCAGGAAATACCCTTGTTTCTGATGTCCAGATCCTTGAGCTGGAATACAGTAGAGGCAATTAATATCTTACCGGTTTATATTATAAGTTTATTGGTTTCGAGTTCATTCATTTATTTGATTCGGACTCCTCTACTGGTAAAAGAAAGCCCTTGCTGTCCTGAAGTTGAGATCATCACTCCTTCAAAAAGCGGTTCGGGAGAGGATTCCTTAATGGACCATTCAAAAATAAAGTTTGCGCCGGTTCCTCCCTCAATATCAGTTTCATCAACAACGATCTCTACTGTTTCCATAGGGGCGATATAAATAGGATGATCAAAATAGATCCTTATTGGTTCACCCTGGGTATTAAAATATTCCGCCTTGTCGATATAAATAGTGTCTTTCATATCCACATTTCTCATGCTAATCGTGGAGGTTAGATTATGAGTTCTGTGTTCTGTCTGGCTATATATTTCTGAATAAACAGAAAGGTACGACTGGCCTTTTTTAAGGGAATCGGTCACAGACTTTTTTACTCCTCGTGCTTCCCAGTCTACCGGATCGTACGAGCTTATCGTTTTCTCATTTTCACAAGAGGTAATTAGCGCGGCAATAAGAAATATTAGAATTCCCTTTTTCATCTCATTTAATTAATGGGCTTCCAGCCAGTTTTCGCCTACTCCCAGATCTACATCTAAAGGTACTTCCAGTTTATATGCGTTCTCCATTTCAGATTTGATCATTTTCTGAACTTTTTCAAGTTCATTTTTATGAGCATCGAAAACCAGTTCATCATGTACCTGTAGCAGCATCTTGGTTTTATAGTTCCCTTCTTTCAGTTTTTTATGGATATTGATCATAGCCAGCTTGATTATATCGGCGGCGCTTCCCTGAATCGGTGCATTCACCGCGTTACGTTCGGCCGCTCCACGAACTACCTGGTTTCTTGAATTGATATCCTTTAAATATCTTCTTCTGCCCAAAACTGTGGAGACATAACCATGTTCCCTGGCAAACTCTACCTGGTCTGCGATAAAGTTGCTTAATTTGGGGTAAGTTTTATAATAGGTGTCAATTAATTCCTTAGCCTCACTTCTGGAAAGCGAGGTCTGGTTGCTTAATCCAAAGGCGGAAACTCCGTATATGATCCCGAAATTTACTGTTTTCGCATTGCTTCTTTGTTCTCTGGTAACTTCCTCCAATGGAACATTAAAAACCTTCGCGGCGGTAGATGCGTGAATATCTTCTCCATTCTTAAAAGCCTGGATCATATTATCCTCTTCACTAAGAGCTGCGATAATTCTAAGTTCTATCTGGGAATAATCGGCAGCGAGTAAAACATAATTTTCATCTCTTGGGACAAAAGCTTTTCTTACCTGTCTTCCACGTTCAGTTCTTATCGGGATATTCTGAAGGTTTGGATTATTTGAACTTAACCTACCTGTGGCAGCAGTGGTTTGCACATAATCTGTATGCACTCTTCCGGTGGTTTTCTCTACCTGGTTTGGCAAAGCATCCACGTAAGTGTTCTGAAGTTTTACCAGTCCGCGATAATCAAGTACATCTCTTACGATGTTATTTTCATCTGCCAGCACCGATAGCACATCCTCACTGGTGGAGTATTGTCCGGTTTTGGTTTTCTTAGGTTTTTTAGAAAGCTGCAGTTTTTCAAAAAGAATAATTCCTAATTGTTTAGGAGAACTAATAAGAAATTCTTCACCAGCTTCTTCGTAAATTTTGTTTTCAAGATCTTTAATATCTGAAGCCAGTGCCTCAGATAAAGATTTTAAATATTTCTCATCCAGGTTGATTCCTTCAAGTTCCATATCTGCCAGGACCTGTACGAGTGGAATTTCGATCTCATCAAAAAGTTTCCTGGTTTCAGCTTCTTCCAGTTCCTTTTCAAAAAAGTTCTTTAGCTGAAAAGTGACATCGGCATCCTCTGAGGCATATTCGGTTTGCTTATCCAGAGGCACATCTCTCATATTGCCCTGGTTCTTCCCTTTTTTACCGATCAATTCTGAAATTGGCTGCGGAGTGTAATTCAGATAAGTTTCTGCAAGAACATCCATATTGTGGCGCATATCCGGATTGATCAAATAGTGCGCGATCATGGTATCGAATAATGGTCCGGCGACCTCAATATTGTATTTGTCCAGAACCTCAATGTCATATTTCAGGTTCTGACCTATCTTTTCAATTTTATCGTTTTCGAAGAATTCTCTCAGTTCTTCAATTATTTTTTGAGCTTCTTCTTTTTCTTCAGGGAACGGCAGGTAAAATCCTTTTCCTGCTTCCCATGAAAATGCTATCCCTACCAGTTGAGCTTCCAGAGGATTCAAGCTGGTTGTTTCGGTGTCAAAGCAAACGCTTTTTTCTTTCAGAAGTCTTTCTATGAAAATTTTCCTGGCCATATCTGTAGTAATGGCCTGGTAAAAATGCGGTGTATCTTTAAGATTTGTTCTGGAAGAGGTTCGCTCTATTTCTTCACCATCACCACCAAATAAAGAGAACTGTCCAGCACCGGCAGTCGCCTGTGCGTTTTTCTTAGCTGAAGGTGAATTGGTAACCTGGGTTTGCGGAGTGTCTTCTTCTCCGCTAAAAAGTTTGATGAACTGATCTTTTAATCTTCTGAATTCAAGTTCTTCAAAGATCTCCTGTACTTTTTCTGCATCAGGCATCGAAAGTTCATAATCTTCAGCATGGAATTGTACATCGCAATCCACAAAAATGGTGGCTAGTTTTTTGGAAAGTCGACCCAATTCAGCATTCTCAATTACTTTTTCCTTCATTTTGCCCTTGAGCTTATCGGTATTTTCCAGTAAACCTTCCAGGCTTCCAAATTGCTTAATGAACTTTTTTGCTGTTTTTTCACCAACTCCTGGCAGTCCCGGGATATTATCTGCCGTATCCCCCATCATTCCAAGGAAGTCTATCACCTGCTCCGGTCTTTCGACTTCAAATTTCTTCTGAACTTCAGGAATTCCCCAGATCTCAATGCCATTTCCCATTCTTGCTGGGCGGTACATAAAAATGTTTTCAGAAACCAGCTGGGCAAAATCTTTATCTGGCGTAACCATGTATACTTTATAATTCTCTTTTTCTGCCTGCTTAGCAAGGGTGCCGATAATATCATCTGCCTCCATTCCTTCCTGAACCACCACCGGAATATGCATAGCTCTCAAAATATCCTGGATGATCGGAATTGCTTCACGAATAGGCTCTGGAGTCTCATCCCGGTGCGCTTTATATTCGGTATACATTTCAGTTCTGGCTTCACTGCCACCTTTATCAAAGCATACAGCAAGGTGATCTGGTTTTTCACGTCTTATCACATCAAAAAGTGAGTTAGTGAATCCCATGATCGCGGAAGTATTAAATCCTTTGGAATTGATCCTTGGGTTCTTAATAAATGCGTAATATCCGCGGAAAATTAAAGCGTAAGCGTCTAGTAAAAAAAGGCGTTTTTGATCGGCCATCTGAAATGTTTAAATATAAAATTGAGAATGTTTCAAAACTACAAAGATATTAGCACTCTTCCTTGGAAACAATGAACAATAAGCAATTAACAGAAATCAATAAAAGATAAAAATGCTAATTACTTTTCCAGGTAAGATTTGCTCGGATTGTTCGTGCTTTCTCCATTATAGAACTTCGCGTAACTGAACCCTTTATGTATGCAATACGATCCAATTTCCCCTTTTTTGTTCATCGCAACATAAGCGATCTGGAAATCTTTATAGTTAGGTGCTTTTTTTACTGTCCTCATAACTGCTTCTTCGCAGGCTTCCTGTGGTGATTTTCCCTGACGCATTAATTCTACGATAAGGAAACTGCCTACGCTTTTCATGATAGCTTCTCCCATTCCGGTACCAACAGCTCCGCCTACTTCGTTATCCAGGAATAGTCCTGCTCCAATAATAGGGGAATCTCCCACGCGACCATTCATTTTATAGGAAAGTCCAGAGGTAGTACAGGCTCCCGCGATATCTCCATTTTCATCGAGACACAACATGCCAATGGTATCATGATTTTCAATATTTATAATTGGTTGGTACTCTTTATGCTCCAGCCATTCCTTCCATGCTTTTTCAGAATCTTCAGTTAAAAGGATCTTTCTTTTAAAGCCTTGCTGAATGGCAAATTGCAATGCGCCTTCCCCGGCAAGCATTACATGCGGAGTTTCTTCCATAACCTTCCTGGCCACAGAGACCGGGTGAGCGATCTCTTTTAGGTAAACTACCGAACCAGCATTTCCATCTGGAGACATAATACAGGCATCCAGCGTAACATTTCCATCCCTGTCTGGGGCGCCGCCGTCTCCAACCGTGGTATTTTTAAGATTTGCTTCTTCAACCATAACGCCTTTTTCAACAGCATCCAGGGCTGAAGCTCCACTTTCTAGCATTGTTCCGGCCATTTTTGTGGCATTCTGAAAGTTCCATGTTGCTACAGCAATAGGATTGACTCTGTTTTGTGAAGGCATAGCGAATAGTTGTGAGGGGATTAATTGTGAACCCAGGCCTATTCCGGCAAGGGAAAGTGATGAACGTTCAATGAATTTTCGTCTTTTCATGATACTTCTTTAAGAAAGATAATTCGGTAACTTGTGATCCTGACGGAAAGGTTTAAATATACTAAAATGATCATAGAAGTTTGTGCGAATTCACTGGAGTCTGCCATTAATGCTGAGAAAGCCGGCGCAACTAGGATAGAACTCTGTTCAGAATTAGGTGTTGGTGGTATTACACCCTCACTGGGGCTAATTAAAAGCGTGCTGCAACATGTCTCGCTTCCCGTTCATGTATTGATAAGGCCAAGAAGTGGGGATTTTACATATTCAGAATTCGATTTTAAGGTGATGTTAAAGGATATTGAAGAGTGTTTGAAACTGGGAGTTTCTGGCATTGTTTCCGGAGTTCTGAATCAGGATTTTTCATCAGATATGGAAAGAACCGGCCAGCTAATAAATGCTTCTGAAGAAATGTCTTTTACCTTCCATCGAGCGTTCGACTGGACGCCAAGTCCTAATACTTCCTTTTTAGACCTTCAGGAATTGGGAGTGAATACCATTCTTAGTTCCGGACAGAAGCCGAGCGCAGAATCTGGAATAAATCTTTTATGTGAACTAAATGAACTTTCCAGTTCATGCCAGATAATGCCAGGTGGAGGAATAAGTGCAGCGAATGTTCAGCTTTTTAAAGAGGCCGGTTTTAAAGCTCTTCATTTTTCCGGAAGCTTGCAAACGAAAACTTTTGATCAAGCTGAGAAGATTAATATGAATTCGGAAAAACTACTATGGGAAAACTATACTTCAGTTAGCGATGTAAAAATCATCAAGGAAATTATACAAAAGCTTAAGTAATATTTGTCCTGTTTCAAGAAGTTTTTCAGGATGGTTGCCTAATATTTTTAATGAATTTTCTTCTTTTATTCGGGCTGGTTTTAGTCGGAATTTTCTCTTGTCCTAAATATTCTAAAACTTCTTTTTAAACCGGAATATTTTAAAAGTCACACTTTCTGTATTGACCGATATTTAATAGAAGCCGATTAAAAAAACATCTGAATGTCTTAAGTCATACTTTTAAATTCACTAATCGATATCAATACGTGTTAATATAATCTTAATTTCACGACCTTAATATCACATTTATGTTCGCCTCAGAAACCTGGTCACTATATGTTACTATTCTCCTTGTGGTCTATGCCATGGTAATTCTCTTCTTTGTGATAAGAGGTAATCTTAAGACCAAGAATATCGATGATTTCGCCATTGGTAGTAGCGGATTTCCTGCTTGGGCGGTGGGTTTATCACTGGCGGCATCCATGACCAGTGCGGCAACCTTTATTATAAATCCAGGGTTTATCGCGTTATACGGTTTCTCAGGATTGATCTCCTTTGGTATCGTTATGCCTATAGCGATCTTTGCTTCCTTAATATTTTTCACAAAGTCTTTCCAGAAATATGGATCCACGGTAAAAGCTTTAACCATGGCGCAGTGGATTGGAAAAAGGTATGATTCAAAAGGTCTCACCATCTTTTTTGCAATACTTTCCTTGCTGTTGATCACGTTTATAGTGCTTATTTGTGTTGGATTGACCCAGATAATTTCAAAATCCTTAAACCTGGAGCCGTTCTATGTTCTCATGGGTTTGATCACTTTCGTGTTTGGATATACAATGTTTGGTGGGGCTAATTCGATGGTCTATACCAATACGGTGCAGGCGATCATCATGTTTGTGGTCGCGATCATTTTATTGATGTCTGGTTCTGAATATTTCTCAAATGGATTTGATGGCTTTGTTAGCTTGCTGAATGAAATAGACCCTAATCTTACTAAAACTACGAATCCGGAAAGTTTTCTTTTCCGGGATTATTTTGAAATTATCGTCTGCCAGATCATTATCGGGATCGCGATCGTTTGTCAGCCACATATCATTACTAAAACTCTTTTCCTGAGAAGTGAAAAGGCGATCAATGAATATCTCACGGTTGCCATTATTTGTATGAGTTTTTTCTTTTTGGTAGTAGTGGTTGGTTTATATGCCAGGATCACTTTTCCCGACCTAAGTCTTGATGGTACTGCTCTGAAAATGGATGAACTGGTTTCAGCCTACGTGGTAAAAACATTTTCTGCTGGGGTGGGTGTCATCATCGTGGCGGGATTGATCTCTGCGGGATTATCTACTCTGGAAGCATTGATCCAATCCCTTTCAACGACTATTACTACAGATCTTATTGCGCCTTTGAGTAAGAATGAAAACTTCAACCAGGTGGGGCTAAATAAGATCGTGATCATATTGCTAGCGATCGTTAGTTTCTTTTTGAGCTATGACCAGATCGTAGATCCTAATGTGAGCGTGGCTATTTTTGCCCAGAATGGGGTATACGCATATTTCGCGGCCGCTTTTGTTCCTGTATTGTTTGGTATTTATTTCAAGAAGGTGAGTAAGAATGCGGTTTTTATCGCGAGTTTTTCAGCGGTAGCCATCCATTTTATTATTTACTATGGCAGGATCACTCCTTATATGCAGGAGCCGGTTAACAATCCAGGCGTATCTGCGGCCATTGCGGTTGTGGCATCTTTTGTTATTGGTAATTCTCTATATTTAATAAGTAGAAAGGAAGCATGAATTATTTCGATTGGATAGGAAAATGGTCAGATTACACCCCCGACAAAAAGGCGGTGGCATCGGTCGATTCCGGGAAGGTCTATACTTATAAAGAGTTGAATTTGCTCTCCCTGAAACTGGAGGCTTATCTCAAAACAGAATATTCTATTGAAAAAGGAGATCGTATTGCCGTACTGGCACAGCATTCTCCAGAGTATCTGATTCTATTTATCGCGGCCCAAAGAATGGGCGCGATCCTGGTTCCATTGAATTACCGTTCTACGGTTTCGGAAATGGCCTATTGCGTTCAGGATGTCGAGCCAGAATTATTGATCTTCGAGGTTAATTTTCGGCAAAAGTTACAAGATCTAAAGAAAGAGGTTTTCTTTAACGAAGTATCCCTGGAAGCGCTTTTTGAAGAATCTTCAGCACTGAAAGTTGAGGAAAAGCTTACCGAAATAGACCCCGAGCAGGCAGTTTTTATTTTTTATACTTCGGGAACTACTGGGAAACCGAAAGGTGTGCTCTATACCAACCGCATGCTTTTCTGGAATAGTTTGAATACGTCGGTACAGCTGGAGATCACCTCGGCAGATTTTACCCTGAATGCCTTGCCACCATATCATACTTCAGGATGGAATGTCCTGCTTTTACCTATGTTGCATCGCGGTGCGAGGGTGGATTTCCTGAAATCTTTTAAACCGAAAAAGGTTCTTAATTATATTCAGAAGAATTCTATCAGTCTCTTTTTAGCCATCCCAACCATGCTCAGGATGATGGTTAAACATCCTGCTTTTAAAGAATTTAAAGCACCAGCATTAAAATATATAGTAGTTGGGGGAGAAGATCTTTCTATCCTGTTAATAGATAAATGGGCTGAAAAAGGCATCTTGCTCAGGCAGGGTTATGGTCTTACCGAAGCAGGTCCCTGTATCACTTCCCTTCATCATCATGATGCCATTTGGAAAAAGGGGTCGATTGGGAAACCTAATTTTTATGTGGACCATAAGATCGTTGATGAAGATGGGGCAGAAGTTGGTGCCAATGAACATGGAGAACTTTGTTTAAGAGGTGCTATCGTCACTCCTGGCTACTGGAACAATTCGGCCTATACCCTTGAAAAGATAAGAGATGGCTGGTTTTATACAGGGGATATGGTAAGGATGGATGCTGAAGGTTTTATGTATATGGTAGGCCGAAAGAATCAATTGTTTATTTCTGGTGGTGAGAATATTTATCCGCTGGAGATTGAAAACGCAATTCTGAAAAATAATTTCGCGAAAGAAGCTGCAGTCATTGGGGTAGATGATGAAGACTGGGGAGAAGTAGGTGTAGCATTTTTGGAGGGTAATATACAGGATCTTACCGAAGAAGAGCTCAACGAAAAACTGAAGAACCATTTAACCTCATATAAAGTTCCAAGACACTTTGTTTTCCTGGATTCCCTGCCTAAATCTGGAATTGGAAAAATAGACCGGAAAAAATTAAAAGAAATGTTTAAGCTTATTCAATATGAAAAAAAGGATATTATTTAGTCTTTTCAGCCTGGTCTTAACCTCTCTTGCCGCACAAGAAAAGATAAGTGAAACAGTAACCTACCATCTGCCTGTGAAAACCATTAAATTAAATTCTGAAACGATCGCTTATGTCGATGAAGGTAGCGGAGAAGAGACTCTTCTTTTTATTCATGGTCTTTCCAGCAATCTGGATTCATGGAAGAAAAATATAGCCGGACTAAGTTCAGATTATCGATGTATCGCCATAGATCTTCCCGGGTATGGGAAATCATCCCGAAGTAAGACCGATTACAGCCTTTCAGAATATGCTGACATATTGAACGAAATGGTAGAGAAGATGGATCTTAAAAATGTTGTCCTGGCAGGTCATTCCATGGGTGGGCAGATTGCCATGCATTCGGTTCTAAAATATCCAGACACCTATAAAAAACTGGTCCTTATAGCGCCCGCGGGCATCGAGACCTTTACGGCTCAGGAAGCTACCATTATGAAAGCCTCTTATACGCCAGCGATGGTAGTAGGAGCTTCAGATGAACAGGTTCTGGCCAATTATAAAATGAATTTCTATTCCTTCCCGGAAGATGCACAGGCGATGGTAGATGATCGTATCGCTATGAAATCTGCGGAAGATTTTCAGGACTATGCTGAAACGGTTGTGAATAACATCCACGCCATGCTGGAGGAACCGGTGATCGACGAAATCGGCAAAATTGAAGTTCCTGTTCTAATGGTCTTCGGAAAAAACGATATGCTTATTCCTAATAAGTATTTTCATCCTTCTGAAAGTATAGCTAGTCTCGTTAAGACTTCCGAAGAAAAATTCAATAATATTGAAGTGAAGACCATCGATGAAGCGGGCCACTTTGTTAATTTTGAACGATCTGAAAAAGTAAATAAAGAGATCAGGGATTTTCTGAAATAATGAAATCTAAACTTAAAATATTCACCGATTTCTCTGAAGGCGTATTGCCCCATGAGGCAGCTTACCTGCAAAAGGAGAATAGGATAAGGGACAATGAAAAAGAAGAGATCTTAAATAAGGTATGTCGAAATGCCGAGCGTTTTTTTTCTTCAGAAGACTTTGATGAAAATATTGATAAACGGAAGTATGCCTACATCAAAAAATGGATCTCCAAAAAGCTGAAAAAGGCAGATGTTGATGCTCACCTTGAGTACTTGAGTCACATCGAAAAACAGATCCTTACCGATACCATTTCCTCTCCCGAAGAAAAAGAGCTACTGGAATTTATCAGTGTTTATGGTCATACCTCTTTCTATTTTCATAAATTCTATGAGCTGGTAAGGGAGTATCAGGACTATTTGCTGGTTAGGTTCAGATACCAGGATTGTGAAGTGACCGGGGAATTTCTAAGAGAAAATGAGAAATATTATTTAAAGTCACTAAAGGTAAAAGATGAGATCTTTCATGCTACCAAGGATCTTACCAGGCAATATACTTCTCAAAAATTAAATACTAAACACTGGGAGTCGAAGCTTCTGGAATATTTATATGACGATGAGCTCGATGGTCGTAATAAGTATCATGCTTTTATAAGACTGGTCTTTTTATACTTCAACTACAAAGAGTATGAGAAGGCTAAAGGTATGTTCGATTATATAGATGAATGTTTCAAGAACGGATTAATGTACTCCCGCCGAGTGCTATTCAACTATTATGCGAACCGGGTGATCCTGCATTCCAACCTTAATGATCTGGATCAGGCTGAATATTATGCCCATTTATCGGTGAAGCAGGATAACAGTGATAAGCTTTTTTACCTGAATAATCTCGTTGCGATCCTGCTGAAAAAGAATAAGAATAAAGATGCTCTTAACCGGCTTACCGAAAATTATAAACTTTTTAAGTCGTCTTATAACCATCACCAGAAATTAGGCTTTGCCACTCATTATGTACGTACTTTAGTTCGGAATAAAAGAATTGCCATCGCCGAAACCTTTGCCAAAAACTTCCTTCATGAGAACCGAAAGTATGTTTTTGAGCATCGCTGGAGTAGGTTCTTTTCTAATTATTTAATGCTGCTTACTACGGCCGAAAAACCTGTTGAGGTGATAAAAGTTACCAATAAGTACAATTTACTTGAGAGAGAAGCTGAGGTCATGGGGCGTGAAAACTTTATTCCGAAGATCCACTGGTATTATCACCTGGCGAATTATCTCAACGGGCAGTATTCGGAAGATAAGCTTTTCGAGCAACTCATCCAGAGCATAGAATCTGCATCCCAGTTAGATTCAGAAGGGTTCATCGCCTTAGATGAATTCATAGATAGACTTGCTTTTACACAGCCGGGATTCTTTTCAAGATTAAAGTCGCACTTTAGTGATAAGTCTTTGATTTACTAGCTTGACAGGTTATTTGTCAGCTAATTTTCAAAAGAAATTTTATTGGTCATACTTCACAATCTTATCCTTAAGTCCGAATTGGTGTAGGCTCTTGTTAAATTCGTCTTAAAATAATTTAAAACATCTTTTATGAAGATCAAACTTTTCACCATGATGAGCTTACTGTTTGGGGTATTTGCGTACGCTCAGACGGGAAGTATTAGCGGAACTATTACGGATGCCGCTACCGGGGAACCTTTACTGGGAACCAATATAATTGTAAGAGGAACCAATACCGGGGCTACAACCAACGAAAGTGGATATTATAAACTTGAGCTTGATCCCGATAATTATACTATCGAAGTATTTTTTATGGGGTATGAGACCGTTACCAGAGATGTTACCATACAGGCAGGTGAGGATATGAAAATGGATTTTAGCCTGGAACCTTCCGCATCTGTAATGGATGAGGTGGTAGTTTCAGCAAATAGAAGACCACAGAAAATAACCAGGGCTCCGGCTACGGTAAACGTGATCAGCGCTCAGCAGATCGCAGACTTTCCAGGTCCAAATCCTGGAGAACTTGCCGCGAGACAAAAAGGGGTTGACTTTGTTAGAACAGGGGTTCAGGGAACCGGGATCAACATTCGTGGATTTAACTCTGCCTTTAACTCCAAGAACCTTCAGGTGGAAGACGGCAGGATCTCTTCATTAGTAGCAACGGGACTTCCTTTAGGTTCATTTACTACAATCACTAAAGAAGATATCGAAAGGGTTGAGATCATTTTAGGACCAAACGCAGCTCTTTATGGGCCTAACGCTCATAACGGACTTGTGAACACATTAACCAAAGATCCTCGTACTTCAGAAGGTTTAGACCTTGTACTTGGTGCTGGTAACCAGAAGCAATTCACTGCTCGTGGTCGCTATGCCATGGAAGTGAATGATAACCTGGCTTTCAAAGTTTGGGGAGAAAGAACCCAGGGAGAGGAATTCGACTATGTAGATTCTGTATATGTAGGAACTACAGCATATGACGAATTAGAGCTTGACAGAGATTTTTCTACTACAAAATATGGGGCTGCGGTATACTACGGTTTAGATGAGACCAGTGACTTAATTGCTTCTTACGGGCATAGTAATAACTCGAATCTTGGAGTTACCAATGCTGGTAGAAACCAGATTAAGGACTGGTCTATAGATTATCTTCAGTTAAAATATGTGTCACCTCATTTCTATGGTAACCTTTACCATACCTGGAGTAAAACAGATGATACTTACGCGATCAACCAGCGTACACAGAACTATGTATCTTTTATTAATAATGGTTTTACTGAAGCTGAAGCATTGGAAAGATCTTTCACCGAGCAATGGTTCCCAATCGAAGGTATACCTAATGGTGGAATAAGCCTCCCAAGAGGCTCTGTTTTTGAAGATGCCTCTAAAAGACTGAATGCTGAAGCTCAGTATAACAACAATTTCGGGAATTTAACATACGTTGTGGGAGCTCAATATCAGCAGGATAATGCAGATTCTAATGGAACTTACCTTTTAGATGAGGGAGGGATCAAAATAGACCAGGTTGGTGTTTATGGGCAGTTGGAATATACTTTCGAAGACGCCGGTCTGGATTTTCTTTTTGTTGGTAGATATGATGATCATGAATTATATGGTGGAAACTTCATTCCTAAAGCTGCGATTGTAAAGAATTTTGATTTTGGAAGTTTCAGGCTTACTTATGGAAAAGGTATCGCTGCTCCATCTATTCTTAACCTAAGCGGAAATCTTTTCGGAGGTCTTGTATTAGGAAACGGAGAAGGGTTCACTCTTGAAGACGGAACAGAAATTCCTGAGTTAAAAGTGGAAACTATCAAGTCCTGGGAAGTTGGTTACAAAGGAAAATTATTTGGAGAAAAGACTTTCTTCGAAGCGAATGCATACTACAATATGTCTGAAGACTTCCTGAGCCCGTTGATCAATATTTCTGCGACCTCTCCGGTGGCCAGAAGAGGTGATACTCCTATAGGAGAATTAATTCCTGGTTCAGATGGATCTTTCGTCCTAACCTATCTTAACTTCGGAAAGGTAGATACTTACGGAGCAGATCTTGGAATCAACTATTTCATCAACGACCAGAACAGACTTTCTTTCAACTACTCATATTTTGGATATGATATAGATAAAGATGATCCAGCGAATGACGGGAACAGAGATGGTTTAGTATTGGATACAGACCTTCCTTTGAACACTCCTGAAAATAAATTCGGAATTGGTTATTACTACACAGGACCAAAATTCTTCGGTTCACTTTACGGAAGATATGTTCAGGAATATGATTTCTTCTCAGGGATCAATATCGCTGCAGAAACCCAGGATCTTAATGGTGATGGCGTAGATGATGTTGTCGAAAATGCCAGAAATGGTAGAACCTGGAACTATGGTCCGTTGGGAGGATTCTTCAATCTAGATCTGAATGTAGGATATAAATTCAATGAAAACTGGACCGTGGGAGCTTCTGTTACGAACTTGCTAGATTCAGAAGTAAGACAGTTCGTTGCTTCTCCAGAGATTGGAAGATTGTTCTTGGTTGAGCTAAAATATCACCTGCCAATAGGAAAGAATTAAGAATCAAATCCTGTTAGACAGATGATCAGGAAAATAGATTTAAAGAACGGGATTAGCCTGGAATATCTTGACCGGGGAGAAGGAGAGGCAATTCTTCTTCTCCATGGGTTAGGATCTACCAAAGCTGATTGGGATCTGCAAGTGGAGCCTTTTTCTAAAGAGTTCAGAATTATAGCTCCAGACCTGAGAGGTCATGGGAATTCTACCAAGCCTGAAAAAAAGGAGGATTATGGGGTTTCCCAATGTGCAGAGGATATGAAACTTCTCCTCGATGATTTAGGAATTTCAAAATGTATGCTCGTCGGCTTTTCTATGGGAGGGGCAGTGGCTTTCGAAATGGCCATTAGATATAGGTCTTTAATCTCGAAATTGGTCATTGTAAACACGGCGCCAGATTTTAATGCGCTCGGCCAAATGGGAGAGCAGATGATCAAAGAGCGTACAGAATTATTGCGGACCCAGGGGATGAATGCCATGGCTGAAAAAGTTGCTGAGGGCATGTTCCCGGAAGAAGAACAAAAGCATCTCCGCGATGCGTTTTATGAAAGAGCCAGTGTCAATGACCTGGAAGCATATTATAATTCCTTTATCACCCTTATGGACTGGGGGATTGGCGAGAAAGTAAAAACAATAGACATTCCTGCCCTGGTGGTGGCTTCAGATCTGGATTACACCCCGGTTGAATTAAAGGAATCTTATACAGCGAAAATGAAAAATGCCAGGCTGAAAGTGATCAAAAACTCCCGTCACGGAGTAACCATGGATCAGCCGAAGCAATTTAATGAAGCACTTTTAAAATTTTTCAGATCATGAGTAGAGTTGTATTGATCACGGGTAGCACCCGTGGAATAGGAAAATCTATTGCCGTGGCTTTTGCCAGGAACGGGTATGATATCATGTTCCATGGCCTGGAAAAGAATGGCCCTGAGATCGCCGAAAAGATAGGAATTGAAAATTCGGTAAAAACGGGTTTCTCTAACGCGAATTTAAAAGATCAGGAAGCTATCAATCAATTGATAGATGAAACCCTGAAAGAATTTGGGAAAATAGATGTATTGATCAATAACGCTGGGATACAATATGTTTCTAAAGTGGAAGAATTTCCAATTGAAAAATGGAATGATATCATCGCGATCAATCTCTCTTCGGTATTTGTAGCATCAAGAGCGGTATGGCCATCCATGAAAAAGAATGGCTTTGGCAGAATTATCAATATTTCCTCCGTGCACGGCCTAAGAGCTTCGGAATATAAGTCGGCTTACGTCTCGGCTAAACATGGGGTGATTGGCCTTACCAAAGTATTAGGTTTGGAAGGAGCTGGGCATAATATTACCTGCAATGCGATTTGTCCCGGTTATGTTAAAACTCCACTGGTAGAAGGGCAGATCAAGGATCAGGCGAAAGCCCATAACCTTTCTGAAGAAGAAGTTGTAAAGCAGGTCATGTTAAAAAAACAGGCGGTCAAGGAATTTATTCCGGAGAAAAAAATTGCTGAACTGGCATTATTTCTGGCCAAGGAAGATTCTTCGGCGATCACTGGTTCCGCTTATGTGCTGGACGGTGGTTGGAGCGCTCAATAAACATATAGTTTTGTTTGGAGATCTAGGCAGGGTAAATAATTTATCCTGCCTATTTCGTTATTAGTTAAAATGAATTAAAAACCTACGCTCCAAGAAGGATTCACAATATCTTCGTAAAAAATTGTTTTAATGCGTTGGTTAATTCTAGCAGCGATCTATCTTATCGTTGATCTTTATGCTTACCAGGTCTTACGGGTTTTCTCAAAGAACATATGGATTGGCGTGATCTATTTTATTATTTCGGCCATAGTAATTGCAAATTTATTCTATCAGTTTAACCAGCCGGCGCCAAATGATGGATTTGGAGGTGGCAGAGGTTATGCGATTGGTATTTTCCTGGCCTTTTTTGTTGGGAAAATAGTTCTTTCGGTGGTGATGCTGGGAGAGGATGTGGTTCGTTTACCAATTGCCGGGATTCAGAAATTCTTTAGTCCTTCGGAAAGTTTTGATATGCCTTCCCGCAGAAAGTTCATTAGTACCATTGCTATTGGCCTTGCCGCAATTCCTTTTGCAGGTCTGCTCTACGGAATGTATAAGGGGCGATATAACTTCAGGGTTTTAAAATATACGCTTTACTTCGAAGACCTTCCCGAAGCTTTCGATGGCTACCGAATTAGTCAGATCAGTGATGTGCATAGCGGTAGTTTCGATAATAAGAATAAGATACAATATGGTGTTGATCTGCTGAAAGAGCAGGGGAGCGACCTGGTGGTTTTTACGGGTGACCTTGTTAATAATAAGGCTTCTGAAATGGACGGCTGGAAAGAACTTTTTTCAGAGGTAAAAGCACCAGACGGAGTTTATTCCATTTTAGGGAACCATGATTATGGAGATTATCATAATTGGGAAAGCCAGGAAGCGAAAATTCAAAATCTTGAAAACCTGAAAAAGACGCATGCCGAAATGGGCTGGAACCTTATGCTGAATGAGAACCGATTCATTGAAAAAGACGGTCAGAAAATAGCTTTAGTAGGGGTTGAGAACTGGGGAGCCGGCGGATTCAAAAAAGCAGGTGATCTTGAAAAGGCCGGAGAAGGTGTAGAAGAGAATGATTTCAAGATCCTGCTGAGCCATGATCCTTCGCACTGGGAACAGGAAGTGAAAAAGCATCCTAAGAAATATCATTTAACCATGAGCGGGCACACGCATGGAATGCAATTCGGGATCGAGATCCCAGGGTGGTTCAAATGGAGCCCTGTGCAATACAGATATAAACATTGGGCCGGAATATATGAAGAAGCAGGCCGTTATATTAATGTAAATCGTGGTTTCGGCTTCCTGGCATATCCTGGAAGGGTAGGGATCTGGCCTGAAATTAGTGTCATAAAACTGAAAAAAGGTTCGAAACCCGCATAATTACAAGAATTTCCTATATTTGATTAAAGCTGGCATAAGTGGTAGTTACCATGAGCTAAAAATAAATCCTGAATTATGTCAAAATTTGGTGAATTAGTAGACTTAAATATCCCGGTTCTTCTAGACTTTTATACCGAATGGAACGATGCCTCTGTCGCGATGCATCCGGTGCTTAGAGACGTTGCTGCGGCGATGGGAGATAAGGCGAAAGTTATTAAAATAGATGTGGATAAGAACTCCCAGTTGGCAGAAGCCCTGCGTGTAAAAGGCCTTCCTACTTTAATGATCTACAAGTCTGGTGAGATGAAGTGGAGGCATAGTGGTGAACAGGATGCCAATACCCTCATAGGTTTGCTTAAAGAACATCTTTAAGACTTCTGAATTTCATTCCTTTTTCTTTGTAAAAATCTAACACCTGCGGAAGAATAACCTTTAGGTTTTCAAATGCTTTTTTACTGTCATGAAACACGATAGTACTTCCGGCTGTCGCATTTTCCGTTACATTTTTAAGACATTCATTTGCTGAGAATTCACGGTCGTAATCACCGCTTATTACATCCCACATAACAATCTTAAAACCCTGTTCTTTTAATGATTTTGCCTGGGAATTTTTGATCTTTCCGTAAGGCGGACGAAAAAGGGGGTATATCGGGGTTTGTAGTTCGGAGTTGGTGGTTTTAATTTGTTTGCTGGTTTCAGTCATGATCTCCTCTGACTGCCACGTATTCCTCAAATAATCTGAAGCAGAGGTTTTCCAGCCGTTGAGGTGATTGAAAGTATGGTTGCCAATACAATGTCCTTCTTCAATAATCCTTCGGAAGATATCCGGATGTTTTTTCACGTTATCGCCTATGCAAAAGAAAGTGGCTTTGGCTTCATACTTATTTAGCAACTCTAAAACCCATGGTGTCGCTTCCGGCACCGGTCCGTCGTCAAAAGTGAGGTAGATCGCCTTGTCGTTGTCGATGTGCGTGAGTCTATCAGGAAACAGAAGCTTAAGGAAAGACGGGTATTTAGCACGGAATAATTTCATAAGAAAAAAGGCTGATCACTACGATTGAATCCATGATTTTCAAGACTCCTCAAACTATTGATACTTCGAGACAGCGTAACCTAATATTGTCACGCTGTCCTCGTTTCAGTACCTGTAGTCAAATGAATTCAATACTGCTGGTCCTATTCTATTCAACAGAATCCAGTTCTGTAGAATCAATATTCGATTCCACAGGAATTGCTCCATCCAGTGCTTCCATGATCTCTTCTTCAGGAGATTTTACATCGGCATCGATTTCTTCATCTTCTCTGTAAAAATGCCTGAACATGCGCAGGTAATTGTTGAATTCCTCTGCCTTTTTCTTGGCAGTTTCCCGGTCTTCATAAACCATCATCATGTCAACAAGTCCACGATAACGTTCCATGTCTGTAATGATCTCATCAGCATACCTGTACTGGCGTTCTACTTCCCAGCTGCTATAATATTCCAGATTTTCCTGATATTTTTTAGCAACCTTTTCCCAGATCTCTCTGGCTTTTTGCGGTTCGTTTACCTCGTAATAACCGGTGATAAAAGGTTCCAGTAGTGTGTAATACTCATAGTATTCTACCGGCATATGTTTCATTCCAAGATCAAGAATCTCTTCGGCATGAATAGTATCACCCTCTCTAAGGAGGTTTTCGGTAAGCCTCGCCAGGTTACTTCTATAGGTGATAGAATTCTTGCGGGTCTCAGGATCATGATAAATATCTGAAGACCCCATATTACCCCAATCCCAGTTCTTGACGATATTGTACATCTTTTCTGTGTTCACTCTACCCATATCAAATGGATTTCTTGGATTAAGCGGTGTGCGGATAGGTACTAGTTTATAGGTTACCCCTTCCAACTGTAGATAATCTTTCATCCACAGGTAATCTTCATCCCCAAAGCTTCCTCCAGTGAAATAGATCGGTCTTTTCCAGTTATTGTTTGCCAGGATATCCAGCATTAATAATCTGTTCTTGTACAGGATCTGATCACCGATGGTAATATCGATATGATCCACGATCAGATCAGCTTCAGATTCATCCACGATATTGTTTTCCAGTACAGTTTGTTTATCTACCGGAATCCTTACGTGTCTTGAAGGGAAGGTATTGATAAAGGTTCCGCTTTGTAATTCTGCCTGTGTACGAGGATCTTCATTTTCAATATAATTCATCCAGGTACCTATAGGAATCGTATCCTGAGTCACTTCTCTAAGGAAGATCGCATCGTTCCTACCATTGTAAAAATCGTTATCCAGTTGAGATGGAATAGCGTCACTTTCAAAAGCCGCTCTCTTCATCTGGTCTATATACCAGTCGGTAGCCAGAAGGCTGGTATTAATAATTCTAACATCTGTTCGGTATTTCTCCACCTGTTGAACATACCATAAGGCAAAGGTATCATTGTCTCCAATGGTAAATAAGATTCCATTTTCATCTACCGAATCGAGATACATCCTGGCCATAGTTAATGCTGTATCCCTTCCAGAACGGTCATGATCGTCCCAGTTTTCTGATGCTAGTAACACAGGAACACAAAGTAAACTTCCAATGATAACAACCGGAGCGACGATCTTGGGACTAAGGACTGTTCTAAGCTTATCAAAAATAGCGTAGACTCCAAAGCCTATCCAGATCGCAAAAACATAAAACGAACCTACGAGGGCATAGTCTCTTTCTCGAGGCTCGAATGGGCGTTCATTCAGGTATATCTTTAAGGCAATTCCCGTGAATAGGAAAAATACCATCAATACCCAGAAGTTCTTTTTGTCTCTTTTCAGGTGAAATACTAGTCCTATTAATCCAAGAATGAAGGGAAGGAAGAAATAGGTATTTCTTGCTTTATTATTCTTTACATCTGAAGGCAAGTTATCCTGACTTCCAATATGCATTTCATCTATAAAATCGATTCCGCTGATCCAGTTTCCATGGAGATCGGTATATTTTCCCTGGATATCATCCTGGCGACCAGTAAAATTCCACATAAAATATCTCCAGTACATGTAACCTATCTGATATTCTAACAGGTAGCCGATATTTTCAGCAAAACCTGGTTTTTCCACATCCAGATATTCGCTGAATTGTCTCAGGAAGTTATGATAGTCTTCCATATCTCTTTCCCCACGAGAGAATTGAGATTTAAACTCGTTTACCGCCTGAATAAGTCTTTCCTCTCCCTGGTATTCAGGTTTGATCTTGAAATCCAGCGGACCGGTAAACTCCATATAATTCACGGCATGCTCTGTACTCCACATACGTGGCAGGATCGCTTTATGGTCATCATCCAGGTTTTGCTTGGCGTTCTTGTATTCATTTACAATGACATATTTTCCAAGCTCCTCGTCCTTTTCATATTTAGGTTTAGCGTCTTCGTATGGATTATCTGCATCCAGGGTTGAGTACATTTCAGACCACTGCGGGCCATAAAATAAATGCGTCTCACCATATTGTTCACGGTTGTAGTATGCAAGTAGTTCCCTGGCGTTATCGGGACTGTTCTCGTTAATAACGGTAGGAGCGTTACTTCTTATAGGCAGCATCACCCAGCTCGAGAATCCTATTAGCACGAACAGGACGCATAGCAGTAGAGTGTTGTATTTATAAAGGTTTTTCTTTCGGGTATAATTTATCAGGAAGTAGAAAGCCGCAACTATAACCAGTAGGGCTATTACTGTCCCAGTGTTAAATGGCATTCCGAGGCTATTGGTAAAGAAAAGTTCTGAAGCCGAAAAGAATGTTAGGGTATAAGGAAGCAGAAGTTTGAAAATGAACATTAAAACCGCAACCACTACTACATTTGCGATGATGAAATTCTTAACGGTGACTTCTTTATAGTTTTTAAAGAAATATAGGAATCCTATGGCAGGCAGAGTTAGTAGCCCCATAAAATGTACTCCGAATGATAATCCTATGACTAATGAGATTAGTATGATCCATCGGTTGCCTCTTGGGGTAAACATATCTCTTTCCCATTTAAGGCCCAGGTAGAACATGATACTCATAAAGCAGGCGGCCATGGCATAAACTTCAGCTTCCACAGCATTGAACCAGAAACTATCGGTAAATGTAAAAGCAAGGGATCCTACTAACGAACTTCCCAGAACTGCAATTTTTTTCGACGGAGTCAATTTTGAAACCGGGCCGGCAACTTTTAAGACCAACATGGTGATCGACCAGAACATGAACATGATCGCTATGGCGCTGGCAAAACCAGACATAAAGTTTACCATTAAGGCAACCTTTGTGTTATCTGGGGCAAAGGTGGAAAAGAAGGCTCCCATCATCTGGTAGAATGGAGCTCCGGGTGGATGTCCCACTTCCAGGTTTGCAGAGGTAGCAATATATTCCCCGGCATCCCAAAAGCTTGCCGTTGGTTCCAGAGTAAGCGTGTAGGTAGTCAAAGCGATCACAAAAACCAGCCATCCCAGGATTTTGTTCCACTTACTAAAGTTTAGATCTGTCATAAATACTAGAGTAGTTGTACTAAAGTGGCGAATTTAATAATAAAATGCTGAATGCTTTAAAAACGAAAGATAAAAGCAATTATTTTGGAAAATACTGAAAATGAAGAAGCAGCGGCCAATTGGAAAATAAAGCGTAATTTTTTCAGTAAAATTTCATTAAAAAGTTTGTGTAGATTAAACTTTGTTTTAAATTTGCATCCGCATTTAAGCATTGGCCTATGGTGTAACTGGCAACACGTCTGGTTTTGGTCCAGAAGAGTCTAGGTTCGAGCCCTAGTAGGCCAACAAAAATGTTAAAAACCCGAACTGAAAAGTTTGGGTTTTTTTATTGGCATAATTTGAAGAATTAGAGGTCTACATCAATTGGGGGTGGTCGCGGAATATTGTTGAGGTTTCAATCTGTCCTGAAGTAGTCATCCTATCTATAAATTTTATTTTCTTTGTTAGACGTCCTCACGCGATTGCTATTTTAATCTTCGAGTTTTTTTATAAGGAATGAAAAGTATGGGTCTGTATAGTAGGATGATTCGTAATTCTATAACAACTGATCTAACTTCTAACTTGACAACTCAGCGAAAAAACGTATTTTTGCATTTTCAAAATTTCTCCACTTTTAAAGAAACCCTACTGCGGGAAATTTTTCATTCTGATGAAAGAATCACAGTATGCCCTGGTATGTAATACGTACAAAACCGCAACATGAAATAAAAACGGCTAAGCTCCTTGAAAATCTTGGTTTAGATATTTATTGCCCGGTAATTACAGAAGTTAGGCAATGGACAGATCGAAAAAAGAAAGTTACTTTACCATTATTCAGAACCTATCTGTTTGCTAATCTGGAAAATAGCAATCGAAACCGTGTGTTCGAGGCTCCCGGGGTTCTTGGTTTTCTAAACTGGCTTAATAAACCCGCAACTGCGAAGCCCGAAGAGATCGATGCTATCAGATCCTGGTTAAATAACGATCGCCTTGATGGCTTTGAAGTTAATAATCTGAAGCCCGGCGATGAGGTCGAGATCAAATCTGGAAAATTGGCGAAAAAGCAAGCTGTAATTAAAGAGATAGGGAATAAGAAGCTAAAACTTATCCTGCCCGATATAGGGTGGACGTTGACCGCTAATGTACAGGATGTTTTGTAAACGCATTTAAACTCTGCTATGCCAGTAATATTGAAAAGAACATTCTTCCAGATCAATTTATATAAATCAAAGCCTACTTATAAATAAATGAAAACATATTTTCAGTTCAACCTACGAATAACTACAGTCATCTTTCTCCTTTTTGTTCTGTCAGGACACGAGGTTCAATCACAGGAATACAGTATAGGTATAAAGGCCGGGGTAAATTATAGCTTGAATGATAATGGCTCTGAAGTTTTGCGAAACGCAGTGCAATACAGTGCAGAATCTGATTTTGGTTACCAGGCGGGTGCTTTTCTGGAAATGAATTTCGGGAAATGGTTGCTGCGACCGGAGGTGTTCCTAAATAGGGCTCGGGGAGAATTTGAGTTTAGGGAGTCTCCTTCTTCCTATAGTTTAGAAAAGATCAGTTTGCCCTTGTTATTCGGGTATAATGTTTTTAGATCTTTTGATGTATATGCTGGTCCAGCCTACCAGTTTATTCTTAATAAAGAAATGGAAAACACCCTAGATCCATTGTTAGATGATCATAGCAATCTCGCTGCCCAGTTTGGATTTAAAATTAGCTTTAACAGGCTGGAACTGGATCTAAGATATGACTTCACCTTTCCTTCTGAGGACTTTCAAATTGTTAATTTTAATAACGGCAACCGGGCTTATTTTGATGAAGGTCGATTGAACCAGATAATGTTAAGTCTGAATTATAAGATTTTTGGCAATAATTTGCCTTCAGCGCGGCGCGGAGGAAGCTGTTATTTCTGATAGCTTTTTTAGTTTATTCAACTGTTTTGTAATCTGATTCACAGTGATTTGTGTGGTTTTGATAAGTTTTTTTAACTGGTTAAAATCATATTTTAACTGAAAACGCTAAGTATCTTTCAACTATTTTTTAGTTTTCTTCCTTTTCGTTAAAGACTTATAAAATTAAGTTAAAAATTTAACACTTATAATTTTGCGCTTCCTAAGAGGTGAGGTTATATTTGCCGCCTCAAAGAAACAACCTGAACTTAACCCTACTTATCATTTATCCTGGTCATGCCCTTGATTAGGATTATCCACTCAGGTTTTATCAAAAATTTTACGAGAGTTACCAAATGTGACTCACGGCGGCGGAGCCCTATTTTTACTTCAATATTTTTTAAGAAAATGATCAACGAAAGACCAAGAATTGCCATAATTGGATTGGGGTATGTGGGTTTGCCTCTAGCCAAGCTTTTCGCTACTAAATTTTCCGTAGTGGGGCTTTGTATAAATAATGGACCATTAAACTGTTTTTAATTTCATTATGAGGCGCTTGAATATTTTAGCTCTAAAAAATATAATTAATTCGACCAGAATATTCACTGCAGGGAAATCTATTGCAAAGCTTTGGTCAAGTTCCCTTCTAAGTGCAGGCTTTGCTTTTTTAATCCAAATACTCTTAGCACGTTATCTACAACCGGAATCATATGGAATGTTCATGTCTTCCCTGGTTTTGATAACTTCTCTGGTTCCATTAGTAGGATTTGGGGTTCATAGCTATTGGCTCAAAGCTTTTGGAAATGAAGGTTGGGAGGCAATGGGTTTTGTAAAAAGTTCTTTTCGCTTTCTAACTCGAAGTGCTTTTATTGGTGTAGTAGCAATCATTCTTTGGGCCTTTCTTGGAGGACATAATTCTTCTACAAAATTAGTTTTGTTAATACTGTTACCATATTTATTAGGACAAACTTTTCTCGAATTAGTAAATGCTAAATTCCAGCTGGAAGAGCGATTTACGGCTCTAGCAATATGGCAGTTAATGCCAAATTTACTTCGGTTAGTACTATTAAATCTTTGTTTTTTACTTGTTGATTCTTTTTCTGGCCTCCTAGGGGTATCATTTATCTACAGCAGTGTGAGTATTGTTGTTTGCATATACGGTTACAGGGAAATGAAAAAAATGTTGAATGGTAAATTCACACTGAAAGGTCATATTCCAAAGCATACAACTCTAAATTTTCCTAAGAAGTATGAAAAACAGACGTGGGAAGTTATAAGATTAACCTGGCCATTTGGTTTAGGTAGCTTGTTTCATTTGATATATTTCCAAAGTGATATTATTTTGTTACGTTACCTCTACGGTTCATCGGAGGCAGGTATTTATTCTGTTGCATTTACTGTTATAACAGCATCTTTATTACTTCCCTCTGTGATTTATCAAAAGTTTTTGCTGCCAAAACTTCATAGATGGTCTCACCAAAATCTAGATCTATTTCACAGGGTTTATAAAAAAGGAAATTTACTTATGCTAATTATGGGCTCCTTTGCAATGGCAGTAGTTTTTTTGTCTGCTGATGGTTTGATCCATTATTTATTTGGAAAAACCTATACGGAAGCAGTTTTTCTTTTAAAAATATTATCTCTTAATATCCCTATACTTTTTGTTGCTAGCAGTGTAGGATCGGTTTTGGTGACTCAAGAGCACATGAGCTTAAAAGTCAAAATAATGGGTGTAGTTGCCCTCTTAAATATAGTTCTCAATATTATAGTATTACCAAAATATGGGGGGTTAGGGGCAGCCTGCACTACCGTAATGAGTAATCTTCTCCTGCTATCTTTATACTTTTATTCTGCAGAAAAAAAAGTTTTTAATAAACACAAATAACATTATGATCCAAATTTTCTCAAACCTTCGAAGGTATGGCAGGTTGATAAAAGCTTTAGATGGATATATTTATGATTTTAAAAGGTATCATAAGCAATCCTCTTGGAAAGGTGATTTGAAAAATAAGAATCCAAGAAATTACCACAGTGTCAAAATATATCACGCCCTAGAAAAAAGCCTCAGCTTTAAGAACAGAAAAAAAGATTCCGGTTGGGATAATGCCTTTCTACTACTAAACCTGTTAAAAAAGGCAGAGGAAAATAATAATGTTGGATATCATGACAGGGCAGGTCTTTCAACTTTAATTCGGTTTATAGAAGAAAATCCACATTCTGCTAATGCAGAAAGAATTAAACAGGAAATTAAAAATTTGAACTTTTTTTCAGCGGATGAACATGGTATCAAAACGTTTACTTCAAACGATTTTTTAAAAGGAAAGCTAAAAAATCCTGAAAATTTCTTTCTCTCCAGATTTTCACTACGGGAATTCAAACCCGAATTGGTAAGCGAAAATCTTATAGAAAGAGCCGTGAAATTGGCCATGAAAACGCCTTCTGCTTGCAATCGGCAGGCGTGGCATATTTATCATACAGCTGATCAAAATGTAAAAAATAGAGCCCTGAAATTCCAGACAGGAAATCGTGGTTTTGGAGAAAATATACCGAATTTGGTGATAATTACGGCAGATCAGCAAGCTTTTATGCCTGGACAAGAGAGGTATCAACATTGGATAGATGGAGGTATGTTCGCTATGTCTTTTATTTACTCCCTCCATTCCTTGGGTATTGCCAGTTGCTGTTTAAATTGGAGTCAGTCCCCTAAAATGGATAAATTGTTACGTGCGAACGTAAATATACAGCCTAATCATTCAGTGATTATGATGTTGGCAATTGGTTTTCCCGATGAAGAAAACAATGTCTGTCTTTCTGCAAGAAGACCTTTAAATGAAATATTTACAAATCTCACAACTATTAATTAATATGAAAGTTGCTTTAATAACAGTACAGAACGCAAATAATTATGGGGCTATTTTTCAAGCCTATGCCCTACAAAATATAATTTCAGAAAAAAGTGAAATAGAAATAATAAATTATGAAAACAAGCATATCTCCAGAAGCTTTGATATAATTCGCTTCAAACCAACAGTTCACGGCGTACTAGGAACTGGTAAGGATGTCTTTAGATTATTCCCGCGCTATAGGGTTCTGAAAAAATTCAAAAGGTTTATAGCAGATAACCTTCAATTGACAGTACCACTGAGTAAAAATGATCTCGAAAATTTTAATTGGGATAATTACGAAATCTTTGTTGCAGGAAGTGACCAAATTTGGAATCCTGCCTGTATCAGTGATAATAACATTCTTGATTCCGCATACTTCTTAAATTTTGTGCCGAAAGGAAGAAAAAAAATATCTTATGCCTCAAGCATGGGAGCTTATACTTTTTCGGGTGAAGAAATGAATCAAGTTAAACATCTTCTCCAAGATTTTGCTGCTTTATCGGTAAGAGAAAAGGAAAGACAAAAACAATTAAAAGAAGAACTTGATCGGGAAGTTCATCACGTTTTGGATCCTTCCCTTTTACTTCCTAAAACGGAATATTTAAAACTGATTGATGGTAAAACTTTTGACGCTCCAAAAAGCAAGTATATCCTTCTATACACAGTACCTAAGGTTCCACTAATAAAAAAAGCAGTAAAATATTTTTCTGAAAAACTTGGCTACAAGGTGATATCGATTGAACAAGGTTTAAGTGCCGGGGCAAAAGTAAATAAACAATACAGAGATGCTGGTCCTTTGGAATTTATTAATTTATTCCAGGGTGCAGAATTTGTTATAACAGATTCTTTCCACGGTGTTTGTTTCTCGGTAAATTTTGAAAAACCTTTTGTCGCTGTTTCACCTGGAAAAAATGTCAATCGTATGAGGAGTTTATTAGGTGCTTTAGGATTAGAGGAAAGAATTATTGAGCAGGAAGAAGATTTTAAAAATTTAAATGTTTCAGTTGACTATAAACAACCACAGAGAAATTTAAATGAAATGAGGAATTCATCTTTAGATTTTCTTTTTCAATCATTGAAGTCTTAGTATGCGGTTAAGAAAAGAAACAAAAGGCGTTTTATTGATGAGCCTTTTTATTTTTTTGCCTTCTTTTATTTATGTGACCGCTAATGCGCCTTCAATGGCCTATGGTGTTTTCGGAGTAAGCTTAATAGCATTATGGACTCTAAAATTTAGAATTTCCAGGTTTGCCTTAAATAGACCTTTTTTTCTTTTTTTATTGGGAACATTATTTTTGCAATTAATCTTCCTTATTTATAACAATCCATCTCTAAAGGAAATTGGTTCTCTAGTTTTTCTTTTCCTTTTAGCCATCTCAGCAGCAGCCTTAGAATTTTTCTTGAGACAGCTGGAGCCTGAAAAAATTCTTTATCATCTAAGAAAATTAAGTTTATTAATTGTAATGCTGGGTAGTTTATCGTTACTACATAAGTTCCAATTTCTTGGCTACCAAAAATTTCCTAAAGCCGTCTTTCCTTTTTCGGAACCAAGTCATTTTGTTATTTCTACTTCAGCTATCCTTTTTTTTAATGGATTTTTTCTTAAGTCCTATGGAAAAATAATACTCATATTAATCATCGTTGTACAAGCTCTTTTCTACCCTAGTGCCATAATGCTCTTTTTGGGAATTATGATGATGATATTTTACTATGTGCGAAAGCCGGGAAAATTTCTTTTTTTTGGGATAATAATTAGCACCATTGGGTATTTGTTGTTGACCCAACTAGGAGCTTTATCTTATTTTGAAGATCGGCTGAATTTTTCCGAGGAGGCATCCAATATTACAACTCTGGTGTATCTGCAAGGATGGGAAGATGCTTACCTAGCTCTTATAGAAACAAATGGTTTAGGACTAGGTTTCCAAAATATGGGGACCCTGGAACCTGGAAAATATGGTAAAATGATTTATCAAATTTTAGGCGAGTACAAGAACAGGGAAGATGCTGGATTTCTAGCGGCGAAAATAGTAGGAGAATTTGGATTGATAGGTGTTGGATTTATACTCTATTATCTCCACTTAATGATAAGGTCTAGTGTCACTTTATTTCGGTTTATGAAAAGGAGGGACTATTCCTCGAATTTAACTATTGATATTTTTGCTCACTCCATAATTATTACTTTTTTTTTAGAACTATTTTTAAGAGGGTATGGGTATTTTTCTCCTGGTGTCTTTTTATTCTTCGTAGCTCTTTTCCTGATTTGCAATAGAAAAATTATGCCCAATTATGCAAGACCGGAATAAGCCAACAATACTTATACTTGTCGGGTATTATATTCCCGGTTTTAAGGCTGGAGGCCCGCTTAGAACCATATTACACTTAGTAGAACATCTAAGTGAAGATTATAATTTTAAAATAATTTGCAGGGATCGGGACTTAGGAGATATTAATAGTTACAATGGTGTTAAGACAGATAAATGGGTGAAAAGAGGTCAAAGCGAGATCTTTTACCTAAGCCCACAAAATCTCACTTTTAAATATATAAATAATATTATTAAAAAGACTTCTCATGATATTCTGTATTTAAATAGTTTTTTTGATCCTGTCTTTACAATTAAACCTCTATTAGGAAGAAAATTCAAACTATTTCCCAATAAAAAACTTATTTTGGCTCCACGCGGAGAGTTTTCCCCAGAAGCTCTTAAACTGCGAACGGCAAAAAAGCGTGCATGGATTTTTATCGCAAATATTTTAGGAGTCTATAAAAATATAACTTTTCAGGCTTCTAGTGTATTTGAGGAAAGTGATATTAGAAGAATCTCCTCATTCGGAAAGAGCGAAATAAAAATAGCACTCGATTTACCATCCAAAATTACTCCCAAACTTTCAAGTTCAAAGAAAAAAGGCTTTTACTTAGATGAGACATTAAAACTGATTTTTTTATCCAGAATTTCACCGATGAAAAACCTGGATTATGCTTTAAAAATTTTGTCCAATGTCAAAAGAAAATTAGTATTAGACATTTATGGACCAATTGAAGATTCAGAATATTGGGATGAATGTCGGAAAATAATTTCTAGACACCCTGCTAATATTGTTGTTTCTTATAAAGGCAGTATTAATCCACAAGTGGTGCCAAGGACATTCTTAAAATATGACTTATTTATTCTTCCTTCGCGGGGTGAAAACTATGGACATGTTATTGCGGAATCTTTATCAGCAGGAACACCTGTTCTCATCAGTAATAAAACTCCCTGGAAAAATTTAGAATTTGAAGGTCTTGGTTGGGATTGTGATCTGGAAAAACCGCATGATTTTGTTACAATAATTAATCAATTTGAACCAGAAGCTAATGGATTTAAACGTGTACAAATTCAAAAAAGGCTAATAAAGAGATTAGAAAATTCAGGGGAAATAGAAGCTAATAAAAATTTATTCTCATTTAAATAAAATTATGTTCGAAAATAAAACTTTACTAATTACCGGTGGAACCGGTTCTTTTGGGAACGCCGTACTGGATAGGTTTTTAGATTCAGAAATTGCCGAAATCCGTATTTTTTCAAGAGATGAAAAAAAACAGGATGACATGCGAAACCTTTATAAAAATGATAAGATCAAATTTTATATAGGTGATGTGCGTAATTATGAAAGTGTAGATCGTGCGATGCGAGGTGTGGATTATGTATTTCACGCTGCCGCCTTAAAGCAAGTGCCTTCCTGTGAGTTTTTTCCTATGGAAGCCACTAAAACTAACGTAATTGGATCTTCTAATGTCGTGGAAGCTGCAATAGCAAATAAAGTGAAAAAAGTTATTTGTTTAAGCACTGATAAGGCTGCTTACCCTATTAATGCCATGGGAATGTCTAAAGCATTAATGGAAAAAACGGTTGTGGCAGCATCCAGAAATATCCCGGAAGAAGATACTACCATTTGCCTTACCCGTTACGGAAATGTGATGGCATCCAGGGGTTCGGTAATTCCTTTGTTTGCAAACCTGTTAAAAGAAGGAAAACCACTAACAGTAACCGACCCAAATATGTCTCGTTTTTTAATGTCTTTGGAAGAAGCGGTAGAGTTGGTGATTTATGCTTTTAAAAATGGAAGTCAGGGTGATTTATTTGTACATAAAGCACCGGCCAGCACAATTGGGGATCTGGCGCAAGCTATGAAGGAATTGTTCGATTCTGAAAGCGAAATAAAGATTATTGGTACTCGCCATGGAGAAAAGTTATATGAAACTTTATGCACCAGGGAAGAAATGCTTAAAGCCGAAGACCTTCCGGGCTATTTTCGTATTCCTGCTGATAATCGTGACCTAAATTATGCGAAATATTTTGAAGAAGGAGAAGGGTCGATATCTAGTTTCGAAGATTATAATTCTCATAATACAACAAGACTGAATATTCCACAAATTAAGGAAGCTTTATTGGAGCTTTCTTATATTAAAAATGAACTTTCTGTAGAGGTATGATAAAAGTAATGACCGTTGTAGGGACAAGGCCCGAAATTATAAAGCTTAGCGAAGTTATAAAAGAACTGGATAAATTCACCAATCACATTCTGGTGCATTCCGGTCAAAATTATGACTATGAGCTTAATGAAGTATTCTTTAAGGATCTAGGACTTAGAAAACCTGACTTCTTTTTGGAAGCTGCAGGTCAAAATGCGGCAGAGACCATTGGAAATGTAATTACAAAGTCTGATGCCTTATTCGAGCAGGAAATGCCAGATGCCGTATTGCTTTATGGAGATACTAATAGTTGTCTTTCGGTTATCTCAGCTAAAAGAAAGAAGATTCCAATTTTTCATATGGAAGCGGGAAACCGATGTTTTGATCAACGTGTACCCGAGGAAATTAATCGTAAGATCGTTGATCATTTAAGCGATATAAATATGCCCCTTTCTGAACATGCAAGGAAATATTTAGTTGCAGAAGGTTTACCTCCAGAAACCGTAATTAAAACCGGATCACCTATGCGGGAGGTTCTTAATAAACAGATGCCATCAATAGAATCTTCTAAGATTTTACAGAAGGAAAATCTTGCAAAGCAGGGATATTTTATAGTAAGTATTCACAGGGAAGAGAATGTCGATTCAGAAGAGAATTTTCAGGACCTAATGGAATCCCTGGATGCAATAAGTACGGAATTTGATAAAAAGGTAATTATCTCTACCCACCCGAGAACCCGTAAAAAGTTGGAAGAGATTGGCTTTGTTTCTAAAAACCCCAAATTGGTATTCTCAAAACCTTTTGGTTTTCACGATTATATTCAACTTCAAAAAAATGCTTTTTGTGTAATTTCTGATAGTGGAACCATAACCGAAGAAGCTTCTATAATGAACCTTCGGGCCATTACTATTAGACAGGCCCACGAACGCCCTGAAGGAATGGATGAAGGAACCTTAATTATGAGTGGTTTAAAAAGGGACAGAGTGATTGAAAGCATTAAAGTGGTTACTGAACAATTTCAGGAAAACAATATGGCGATCAGGATGGTTAAGGATTATGAAATAGATAATGTTTCAAAAAAGGTGTTAAGGATTATTCTTTCTTATACCGATTATATTAACCGCACAGTCTGGAAAAAATAATTTTATGAGAAAAAAGATAATGATTTTAGGCTCTACGGGTATGTTGGGTCACCAGGTATATTACCGTTTACAAGAAGATGATAAATATGAAATTACCGATGTTAGTTTTCGCAACAAATTGACACCTCAAAGTGTAATTTTAGATCTTCATAACCAACAAGAACTTGATAGCCTTATAAAAAAAGTAGACCCTGATTTTATCATAAATTGTGTGGGAGTGCTTATAAAGGGTGCAAATGATAATCCAGCGAACGCAATTTATCTAAACTCATATTTACCTCATTTTCTTGCAAAAAAATGTGATGAAACCGGCGCAAAACTTATACATATTTCAACGGATTGTGTTTTCTCAGGAGAAACAGGTGCTTATACAGAAATTGATGAAAAGGATGGAAAGGATGTTTATGCAAAAACCAAAGCTCTCGGAGAAGTTGAGAATTCGGAACATCTAACCTTAAGAACCTCCATTATTGGACCTGAGTTAAAACAGAATGGTGAAGGTTTGTTTCATTGGTTTATGAACCAACAAGGAGAAACCAATGGATTTACCAAAGCGATTTGGAGTGGAGTTACCACTACGGAATTAGCAAAAGTAATTGCAACTGCAATCGAACAAAACCTTAAGGGTTTATATCACGTGACCAATGGTATTCCGATTAATAAATATGATTTGCTGAAAATTTTTAAAGCGGAAACAGGCAAGGAAATTAGTATTAATGCGGTAGAAGGCAAAAGTGTAGATAAATCATTCCTTGATACCCGGAAAGAATTAAAGACAGCCATACCCTCTTATACCATGATGGTAAAAGATATGCTAACCTTTATGAAGTCGTATCCCGAGCTTTATAAAAATTATAGTTTAGAGCTGGTATGAAAATACTGTTATTGGTAGATGATTATCTACCACATAGTACAAAAATAGGAGCTAAGATGATGCATGAGCTGGCGGTAGCTTTTTTTAAAGACGGCCATCAGGTTGCAGTTGCCACTCCAGATTATAGAATATCTTCCAAGTATGAGTTAGATGAAATTGATGAGATAGATGTTTATAGATTTCGGTCGCCAAATGTGAAAGATGAATCTAAATTTAAACGTGCGATTAATGAAACTGCATTATCATTTAATGCTTACAAAAATTTAAAACCTGTTTTTAAGGAGAATCAATTTCACTTAATTGTTTCTTATTCTCCTTCTATATTTTTTGGGCCATTAATTAGGAAATTGAAAAAGAAATGGAATGCAAAAAGTTATTTAATTCTAAGAGATCTTTTTCCGCAGTGGGTTATAGATCACGGTTTAATTAAAGAAAAATCGGCCATTGCATCCTATTTTAGAAAATTTGAAAAGATCAATTATAAAGCAGCTGATCGGATTGGACTGCAATCACCAAAGAACCTACAATGGTTTAATGAAAAGTTTGGATTGACCAATAAATCAGAAGTCCTTTATAACTGGAGCAGTGAAATCCCGATTGTTTCCGAAGATGAGAAATATAGAAATAAATTGAACCTAAGAGATAAGTTAGTTTTGTTCTATGGGGGGAATATGGGTGAGGCCCAGGATATGATGAACCTGGTTAGATTGGCAGAAAATCTTAAAGATGAAAAAAATGCACACTTGGTATTTGCTGGTTCCGGAAATGAGTTTGCTCTTGTAAAGAAGGCCATCGAGGAGAAAGCATTAAAAAATATAACATTACTAGAACCTGTTAACCAGGAAGAATATAGATTAATGTTAAGTGAATTTGATGTCGGACTTTTCACTTTACATAGAGATCATTCTACTCATAATTTTCCGGGAAAATTACTGGGGTATATGGCTCAGGGCTTACCCATTCTGGGAAGTGTTAATCCTGGAAATGATGTAATTGAAGTAATTAATGAGGCAAGAGCCGGGTTGGTTTCTGTCAATGGAAATGACCACGAATTAATGAACAATGCATTGAAGTTAATAGAAGACAATAGAATAAGAGTTAAAATGGGTAAGTCTAGCGAGTCTTTATTGCAAGATAGATTTTCAGTTAAAGCTGCAGTCTATAAAATTTCACAAAGCGTTTAATTTTTTTCAATTCCTAATTTTATTCAGAGATCTTAATTACTGAAGCAAATTTCAATAATAGGTCTCGGAAATACTTTACCAAACTTATTGCCCTACCAGTAGGTTTTTTCAATATTAACCTAATCTACTTTTTCAAATGAATATTCTAGACCATGAGGTAATCCTGGGATTATTTCGCAGTAATTATTTGTTCTTCGTTTTTTGTGTTTTTGGTATAGCTTTTTGCGCGACCTGGTACTTTATACCTAAGGTTCTCTGGGTGTCTAAAGAGAAGAACTTGATGAAAACGGTCAATGAGCGTAGTTCTCATTCATTAGAAACTCCTAATTTTGGAGGAGTGGCCTTTTTTATCGTGCTGGTATTGATCATCTCCATGCTCCAAAGTGTAAAGACTACTTTTACCGGCAATCATCTTATTGTTGCGGCCACTTTGTTGTTTATGGTTGGACTTAAAGATGACCTGGTTATTTCTACAGCCAGGGTTAAGCTCTTTGGACAATTAAGTGCCGCTTTTTTCCTGGTATTTTCACCTGAATTACAATTAACCAGTTTGCATGGGTTTTTAGGATTCTATGAAATACCAGATACGCTAGGATATTTTATAAGCGCTTTTATAGTGGTAGCCGTTATTAATGCTTTTAACCTTATTGATGGGATAGATGGACTGGCTTCCATGGCCGGGATCGTGATCACTCTGGCATTTGCTTTGGCCTTTTACCAATCGGGAAATCCTTATTTTGTTTTGATAAGTATCTGTGTGGCCGGAATCCTGTTTGCCTATTTAAGGTTTAATTTTTCCCGGGGAAAAAATAAAATCTTTATGGGGGATTCAGGCTCACTAATTATTGGGCTGGTGATCGCATGCCTTACCCTAAAGATCATTGCCTTACCTTTCGATTCTAAAGTGACCTACCTTAATAACGCCAGGCTGGTCTATCTGGCATCTGTTTTATTCCTACCGCTATTCGATACCGTAAGGGTTATGATATTGAGGATCCTTGATGGTAGAAGTCCCTTTGAAGCAGATAGAAACCATATACATCATATTTTGCTAGACCTGGGATTGTCTCATTTTAAAGCTAGTTTTAGTCTGGCAATTTTAAATGTTCTGGTCATAACAAGTTTTATCATTTTGAGTCAATATTTAAAACATAATCTTTTGATTCTGGCCATGCTTTTGATTGCTATTCTTATTGTTGCTTTATTCGGTTTTTTACGAAAAAAAGCAAATGATCATAAAGCCCTGAATTCATTTGCTTAATTGATATTTCACATTTTTTTAACAATTTAAAAAGTTTATATTCGCACAAATTTTATGGAAATGAAATACCCCAAATTTTTCAGACCACTTATTATCATATTTTTGGCTTCTGTACTAAGTACTTCCTGTGTTTCCCGGAAAGAGATCGTTTACTTCCAGGGACTGGAAAAAGCTGAGGCCGTTATGGATAAAACTAAAAAGACCGGCTTGCAAATTAAGAGCAACGATCTTTTGACTATTAGTGTCTCTGCTCCAGAACAGGAGGCAGCACTGCCTTTTAACCTTCCGGTGATAGGTGTTCCCCAGGGAGGTGCCGAACTTGGCGGCCTTTCGGTGAATGGAAGACAGCAATTACAGACCTACCTGGTAGATTCAGATGGGAATATTGAATTTCCTGTACTGGGAACTGCAAATGTCACTGGACTTAATCGACAGCAACTCGCATCTAAGTTGAAAACTGAAATTAGCGAGTATGTTCAGGATCCCATTGTAAATGTGCGCATCGTCAACTTCCAGGTGAGTGTTTTGGGAGAGGTGAACAGGCCGGGAACCTTTGATATTCGAGATGAATACTTAAGCCTTCCAAAGGCGCTGGGATTTGCTGGAGATCTTAGCATTTATGGAAGACGTGATAATGTGCTGGTAATGCGGGAAGAAAATGGCAAGAAGATCCATGAATATCTTGATCTTACAGACCCGAACGTAATCAATTCACCATTTTATTATTTACAGCAAAACGATGTGGTCTATGTGGAGCCCAATGGAGCGCAGATGCAATCTGCCAGCTATAACCGTAATGCCGGGGTTTATATCTCTATCGCGTCAGTTTTAATTTCATTAGCAGTTTTAATTACCAATTAGTCATGTCACAATCAAATCACAATAATCGTCCACAAGAAGAGGAAATAGATCTACGGGACGAACTGGAAAGATATTTAAAGCACTGGCCCTGGTTTGTTTTAGGTGTGCTGGTATGTGTGGTTTTGGCCTTCACCTATCTAAAAGTCACCACTCCAACCTATCATACTTTAGCCAGCATCATCATTAAAGATGAAAAAGGTAAATCTCCTTCTTCTGAAATGGCCGCCTTTGCCGATCTGGGCCTTTTAGGCGGAATGGGCACGGCTTCCATAGAAAATGAGATCGGAATCCTGCGTTCTAAAAGAATGATGACTAATGTTATCAAGGCACTTAATCTTAATATCACCTATTTCAACGAAGATGCCGTCAAAAGTCCTGAGCTTTACCGGAACACTCCATATTTTGTGCAGGTATTAAAGATGGATGAAAAAGCACTTGCGGAATTTTCCAGGGAGGCTGAAAATAATTTCAGGTTCGAAAAAGGAACCGGGAACGAATTTCAGTTGATCAATACTGAAACCGAAGAGGTATATAAAGGTAAGATAGGTCAGCCGATGGAGATCGCTTTTGCAGATATCATTCTGGTTGAAAATACAGAATATGGTTCAGGGCAAGATCCGGAATTTCCGGAACTGATAATTAGGTTTTCCAATATAGAGTCGGTAGTTTCAAATTACAGGTCTAAACTTCAGATCAATCTAACCGATAAGAATTCTAGCCTTATTGAATTAGGGTTGGATGATTCGGTAAAAGAAAAAGCTCAGGATATATTAGATCAACTGATCTTTGAATATAACCAGGAAGCTATAGAAGACAAAAACCTTGTTGCCAGGAATACCGCCACTTTTATAGATGAGAGGTTGCAGATCATAAATGAAGAACTGGATTCTGTAGAAACAGGCAAGGAAGAATTCAAGGAAGCTAATCAGCTGACCAATATTGAAGCTGAATCTGAGATGTTTATCGAGAATGTGAGCGACTATAATAAAAAGGAACAAGAGATAGGGACTCAGCTGGAACTGGCCAATACCATGATCAGTTATTTAAAGAGTGATTCAGGTTCAGACCTTTTGCCGGCAAATCTTGGAATACAGGAACAATCTGTGAATGCCAGTATTGAGGAATATAATAACCTGGTATTGGAGCACAACAGAATCCTGAGCGGATCTACCGAAAAGAACCCGGTAGTTAAAAGATTGAACAGCCAGATCGAACAAATAAGAGGGAACGTTCTGGCTAGTTTTGAAAGACTAAGATCAAACCTCCAGGTTTCGCAGCAGGAACTGGAAAGACAGGGTTCGGTAATTAATTCGAAGATTTCTGCCGTGCCTGCCAAGGAAAGGCAATATCGTGGAATTGAAAGACAACAGAATATCAAAGAATCCCTTTACTTATTCTTACTTCAGAAAAGAGAAGAAAACTCTTTAAGCCTCGCAGTTACTGCTCCCAAAGCTAAGATCGTGGACAGGGCTTATAGTTCTGTAGGAGCGGTTTCGCCGAAACCTAAGATCATTCTTCTGGCGGCTTTTATTTTAGGACTTCTAATCCCTTTTCTGGCGATCTACCTAAAAACTTTATTAAGCAATAAAGTTAAGAGTCGTGAAGACCTGGAAAAACAGGCTAAGCAAATTCCGGTAGTAGGCGAGATCCCAAGAGTTGAAAAGAGAGAAAGTGAGATGATCCTTAAAAATGATCGTAGTGTACTTGCGGAGTCTTTCAGAATTCTACACACCAACCTGCAGTATTTACTTATAAATACGGCAGATAAAGAAAGAGGGAATACCATTTTTGTAACCTCTACCGTAAAAGGAGAGGGTAAGACCCTGGTTTCTTTTAACCTGGCGGTTACCCTGGCCAATACCAACAAGAGGGTTTTACTTGTTGGAGCCGATCTTCGAAATCCACAGCTACAAAGATTTGAGATCGATGCCCGTGAGCATATAGGTGTCAGCGATTATCTGGCCAAGGATGAACTTAAATTAAAGGACCTTATCAGAGAATCCAATACCGGGAATCCAAATCTCCAGTTATTACCTTCAGGAACCATTCCTCCAAACCCATCTGAATTATGGAGAAGGAGCAAAACCGGGGAGATGTTTGAAGAGCTGGAAACTATGTATGATTATGTGATCGTAGATACGGCCCCATCTCTTTTAGTTACAGATACTTTCCTTATCAATAAATGGGCAGATCTTACTTTATATGTAGTAAGAGCAGGTTATACCGAAAAGAAATTGCTACAGTTCGCCGTAGATGCTAAAAATGATGGGAAATTCAGTGATCTGAGCTTTGTACTAAATGATGTGAAGTGGGCTAACTTCGGTTACGGTAATAAATATGGTTATGCCTACGGGGAGGAGAAAAAATCCTTTATGAAGAGATTAAAAGGTAAAGTAGCTGCCTTCTAAAGAATTACTAAATTTAAATTATATAGCCCTGAACCATCTCAGGGCTAATTTTTATTTGCATGAGATTTAAGTTTGTTTTATCGATCGTTTTTCTAACCTCTTCGAAATTCGTTCTAGCTCAGGCCGAATTTTCCGGAAGCGTAAATTTAGAGGGATACTATTCTTCTAGAGAGGATTTGCCCTTCTGGTTTTATTCCAATCAACGAGGCAGAGTTTCAGAAGATACCAACTTTGATGGCTGGATAAATGGAAGACTGAATTACAATTTTTTTGAGTATTCGAATCTAGAAATTGGAGGGGGGATCCTCTACCAGGATACCTTTGGCGAAGAGGTATTTATAGATGAACTTTATGCCGATTTCAAATATAAGTGGCTTCAGGTGATTGGGGGAAGAAAGCAGGAGCCCGAATTATATAATGGTTTAAGTGCTACTAACGAAAATATATTATGGTCTATAAATTCCAGGCCTCTTTTTGGTCTCCAGATCCAAACCAATGAGCCAGTCTATTTCTCTACAAATAAAAAAATAGGATTGATCTTTGCCTGGGAAGATTATTATCAGAATGATCATCATTTTTCAAATCGTTTTACCCATCACAAAAAGCTGCAGTTGATTCTCAATTTCTCCGAAAGCTTTACTTTACAGGGAGGAATCCAACATTTTGCACAATGGGGAGGAACTTCAGAAAGTTTTGGAGATCAACCTGAATCTATAAAAGATTATTTACGCATTGTTGGCGGAAGAGCAGGAGGTGAAACAGCTGTTCAGGGAGATCAGGAAAATGCTTTAGGCAATCATCTTGGCTCATGGGAACTATACCTAACTAAAAGATTTAAACAATCAGAACTCAAATTTATTTATAATTCAATATTTGAGGATGGCTCAGGAAGCCGCTTGGCTAATTTTCCTGATGGTAGATACGGTTTGTTCTGGCAATTTTATGAGGAGGATAAACTTGTAAATTCATTGATTTACGAATATTATACCACGCGCGATCAAAGTAATGATGTGAACGCCTGGGGAGCAGATAATTATTTTAATAGTGGATTCTATACCAGGGGTTGGGCTTTTAATGGGAAAGTATTTGGATCACCATTGTTTACTTACCATTCTACAACTAATAAGGTAATTAACAACAAATTCAGCGCACATCATATTGGAATTGGAGGGCAGTTCTCTAATTATTCGCAAAGCTTCCCATATAAAATTCTATTAACCTATCGTCATAACGAAGGCACCTTTAGACAACCTTTGAATCCAGAAGGTCTGGATGAGAATGTTTTTAATTTCTATTCTAAATGGAGGGTTTTAAATCTTCCGGTAAAGGCAGACCTAAGCTTAGGGCTTGATGTAAACTCGGTGGAGAAACCCATTTTTGGAGCCGGGATAAGTCTGTCCAGGCAGTTCTAGTTTTAATTTAGATAGAAGTATATCTCCGACCCGGTCCAAAGCCGGGTTTTCTATTCTGCAACCGAAAGAGATTTCTCGGTCGCTGCACTCTTTCGAAAAGATACAACAATGAAGAATTATTAATAATGAATCAGTAAAAGAAAATTAGGCATAAAAAAAACCCGTGTAGGGAACAGGTTTAGATTGGGTTAGTATAGGATATTGAATTTTTTAAGCTGCAGATATAATATTGTAATGATTCAGCAAGCTCTGGTAAAAGAAAATACTCTTATCATCTTTTTTCAAACACGATTTTAAGAATCGTTCGATATTCTGACATTCAAAAGTAATCTGCGTGTATTTATTCTGACCTACCGGAAGTTTCAAATCTATAGTTTGTTCCTGATAATCGATATTTACATGCTTGGCATCAAAATATTTTTTCACCAAAGCCCGGTGCATCGTTTGAAAATTTGACTTTTCAACGTTCTTATTTATTATGCTGTAAGAAATGAGATCCTTAACCTGGTCAATTATCTCGGGGGTAGTAATTGTATTCATTTAACTTCTTTTTCATCATTATCGACGAGGCTAAATTACTAATAGACAGCATAAATGCTGTTAAGAAAAATCTAATTAATACCTGATTAATAAATTTTTAACTTGAGCTGATAATCCTTAAGAAGACATTGGGATTAAAGATCTATAATAATTGGAGAATGCATGATTCTCAAGCGTTCGTCCATTATTGATAAGTTAAAATATTTAATATCGGACCTGCTGGTCGACCCGGATGCGTGATGAATGTGTCCAAACAAATGGTAGGTTGGTTCAACAACTCGTAAGGCTTTTGTTAATTCTTCACAGCCTAAGTGAATTCCACTTCCAATTTCATCCAGAATTCCGAAGGGAGGAGTATGAGTAATTAAAATTTTAGTGCCATCAGGGATGAGATCCCAATGTTTTTTAATTGCTTTTCCCCTTTCCCTGTTAAAAGCCCAGTTATCCAAACCTGGTGTAACCGGAGAGCCCCAGAATTTTATTCCTTCTATTTCAATTCCTCTATCCAGAAGTAATTCTATATTTTCAGGTATATTTTTAAGATTTTCAGGCTTTTCAAAATAAAAGTCATGGTTACCTGGCACTAAAATTTTGTATTTATGGGGCTGGGAAGAGAACCATTTTAGAAAACTCTCGCTTTCGTTTCTGGTTCCACCGTCTGTGCAATCTCCCGCATGGATAAGTATGTCCCCTTTTGGAATAGGAATTTCATTGTGTCTGTTATGAGTGTCGGCCAAACATATAAGCCTCATATTTTCAGTTTAGATGATGGGTAATTTAAATAAAAAAATCCGTTGAGGTTATCAACGGATTTTCATCAATGGTCTTTTAAATCTATTTTTCTTTCTCTTCTGCCTGAATATCTACCAGGCTCTTATCTGCGGGTAATATTTTATTGATAGTTTTTAACATACCAAAAGCAATAATTGCTGCGGTAACGGCAAAAAAGATAAACTTTATCAGCAAGCTTTCGCTAACCACCAAGCTGTAAAAACCAAGGAAAATCTCGGTTATTAAAAACAAAATCTTTATACCTACTTTTAAAAACATTTTTTCTTTTTGAATCTGGTCAAATATAACACCCAAATACCGGACCAGGAAAGTAAAAAATTAAGTTTGACAGAAATTTAACTTTGGCAACATCTGGCTCACAAACTTTTAAGTTAAAAATTCTTAAACGGGGCGCAGGTAGACTTCGGAATTGTAAATTGGTTTTCACAAAAAGCTATTCACTTGATGAAAAATACTAAACTCGCCGTTGGAATTCTTATTGGAATTGGTCTTCTGGCGATAGGTCTTCTCTTTTTAAATAATTATCTGGAGAAGAGAATAAAGACGGGCATAGAAGATAACCTTAAAAAAGCAAAAGTGACCTTTGATAAGGTCGATGTAAAATTGCTTGACCGTAAGGCTGAGGTTATCAATCCTTTTGCAAAATTGGAAAATAAGACCTTAAAGGTGGATACGATCAAACTGAATGATATTCACATTTGGAATTACATAACTAAAAAGGATATTGTGGTTGGAAATCTTCAGATCTCAAAACCAGTGGTTAAATTCTACAATTTTCAAAAGAAGTCCGAAGATTCAACTAATTCTGATAAAGCGAAAGGATCTTCTAAATTCAAAAATAAGATCCTCATCAAAAATGTGAATATTAGGGACGGGAGCTTTGAGATCTTTGAAGAAGATAGCACTAGTCACCGCCTCTTCGCGAATTTGAAAGCTATAACGATGGAGCAGGTGCGGGTCAATGCACAAACCCTCAAGGAAACCATTCCGTTTAATTATGAACTTATTCTGTTGAATGCCGATAGCCTGTTCTATGATATGGATAAACAGCACGAACTGGCTATAGGTGATCTCGAAATTGACAATAATAGAGTGACTATAGCAGATCTTAGCATCAATCCAAAATTTTCTAAAGAAGCTTTTCAAAAAACCATAAATAAAGAAAAGGACAGATATCAGCTTTCAATAGATACAATTTTACTGGCGGATTTGAACTGGACCATGCAGAATGATTCACTTAAATTCCAGAATCCTTACACTGAATTAAAGAGCGCAAATTTCAAAATATACCGTGATAAAACACTACCTGACGATAATAGCTTCAAACCCATGTATAGCGAGATGATCAGGAAAATGCCAATTCTAATACAGTTTGATTCTATCCAAATTGCGGATAGTTACTTAAAGTACGAGGAAAATATTCGTGATGACCGGGAGGCTGGGATGGTGGAATTTTCAGATCTTAATATGAGTATTTCGAACTTTACCAATATTGGTATAAGGCGGGAAGATTTTCCTAAAATTCAGGTAATTTCCAATGCTAGTTTTATGAAGGGTGCGCCATTACACATAGAATGGCAATTCGATGTAAGTAGTCGCTCAGACCAGTTCCAGATTTCTGGAGATATGGGAAGACTTTCCGCAGCGCAGATGAATGAGTTCTTTAAAGCTGGGATGAATATTGAAGCTAGTGGAGAGATCCTTAATATGTATTTCAATTTCTACGGAAATGAAAATCAGGCCCAGGGAGAGATGCGATTGGAGTATAAGGATTTTAAAGTTGAAGTTTTACGCAAGGACGGTAAAAGGAAGAATAAAATAATATCTGGTCTGGCTAACCTGATAGTTCGAAATAAAGCATTGAATAATAAAGCAAATTATAAAGAGATCAGTTATCAAAGGGATACCACTAAATCTTTCTGGAATTATCTTTGGAACCTGTTAAAGAATGGTGCTTTAAAGTCTTTTCTTTAGATCTTAAAGGTAACTACTGGTCTGGTAGAATGGTTTACCAGATCCTCGCTTATGCTGCCATTGAAAAAATGCGCAATACCCTTCCTGCCATGGGTAGCTATACCAATTAGCCCGGCATTGAACTTATTGGCAAAGTTTAGTATTCCCTGTTCAACACTTATATCATTAAATATATGAATCTGGTGTACCTTAGGTTCAAGATCACCAACAAATTCCTTTATCCTATTGTGAGCCTCCTTGCTGGTTACAAAATCATTAGGGGTATTAATAAATAACAGGTGAAGATTCGCACCAAGTGTTTGAGCGAATTTCAAAGCTTTGCTTAAAGTCTTCTTGTTATTAGGATTTGCATCGGTAGCGAATATAAAATTGTCTATTGCAAAATCGGAGATCTCGTTTTTGATAACAAGAACAGGAATCTCTGAATGTCTTACCACCTTTTCAGTATTAGAGCCAATGAACATTTCCTGGAATCCACTGGTGCCATGTGACCCCATCACAATAAGGTCGCATTTCTTCTCTTTACCTATCTCCATAATACCGTCAAAAGCACGGTGAAACTCTACTGTTTCGTGAACTTTTATTCCTTCCAGATATGGCTCCTTCATGATCTTATTAAATCGCTGATGGGCGAGTTTCATAAAGAATATGGCTTCAGGGAGATTCTGGCTGCTACCGCCCACTGGATCAATTAGCTGAAGGGGTAACTCCAGCATGTGGAGTAAATAAATTTCGCCATCAAATCTCCTGGCGAGTTGCGCAGCGACTTTCAATGCCTTTTCAGCCTGGTCGCTGAAGTCGGTAGGGACTAGGATATTTTTCATGATTGAAGTTAAATGCTTAGTAATTAATGTACTATTAAATTTACGAAGAATATTTTATCTGGTCCAGGTAAAATGTTTTTTTATAGTTGAAGGTATTTTGGGGATTAAAGCGGTTACTTGAAGAGAATTTACGTTTTAGCTCATTTCATTTATTTTCACGTTTTTATACTTGGAAAATATTGCTATATTTGCAGCGTTGAAACTAAAAAAAGTACAGCGAGGGGACAAAAGTCCCCTCTTTTTATAAACATATGCTGAAGGAGAAGGTAGAAAAGTTAGCAGAGAAGGTTTTTGAAGAAAATAATTCCTTATTTTTAATAAGCCTTGAGGTAAACTCCGCCAACCATATCAAGATCGTGTTGGACGGTGATGAAGGCGTTTCAGTAAATGACTGTATCATGGTTAGTCGTGCCATAGAGCATAACCTGGACAGGGAAGAGGAGGATTTTTCTCTAGAAGTTACTTCGGCCGGGGTCTCTGAACCTCTTTTAATGCCGAGACAATTCAAAAAGAATTTAGGTCGCAGGTTAAAGGTGAAGACTCAGGATGAAAAATTCGAAGGAGAGCTTCTATCTGCAGATGATAAGGAAATAAAGCTTTCATGGAAAGCGAGAGAGCCTAAACCGGTGGGTAAGGGCAAGGTTACAGTTCAGAAAGAGGCCGTGTTGCCTTATGCTGATATTGTGGAAGCAAAAGTTAAAATAACATTTTAATCACAAATTGATATGGAAAATATCGCGTTGATTGAGTCATTCTCAGAGTTTAAAGACGATAAACTTATAGATCGTGTCACGCTGATGGCGATCCTGGAGGATGTTTTTAGAAATGCTTTAAAGAAAAAGTATGGAGAAGACGATAATTTTGATATTATTGTAAACCCGGATAAAGGAGATCTTGAGATCTGGAGAAACCGAATTGTGGTTGCCGATGGTGAAGTTGAAGATTCTAACAGGGAAATCTCTTTATCTCAGGCTAGAAAGATCGAGCCCGATTTTGAGGTTGGTGAAGATGTTTCAGAAGAAGTTAAGCTGGTAGATCTTGGAAGAAGAGCGATTTTGGCGCTACGTCAGAATTTGATCTCTAAGATTCATGAGCATGATAATACGAATATTTACAAGCAGTTTAAAGATCTTGAAGGAGAGATTTATACTGCCGAAGTTCATCATATAAGGCACAGAGCCATTATTCTTCTTGATGATGAAGGTAATGAGATTGTGCTTCCAAAAGACCGACAGATTCCTTCAGATTTCTTCAGAAAAGGAGAAAATGTAAGGGGAATTATAGAAAGCGTCGAATTAAAAGGTAACAAGCCTACGATCATAATGTCCAGAACCGCTCCGGCTTTCCTTGAGAAGTTATTCGAACAGGAGATCCCAGAGGTTTTTGATGGTTTAATTACTATCAAGAAAGTAGTTCGTGTTCCTGGAGAAAAAGCCAAAGTAGCGGTAGATTCTTATGATGATAGGATCGATCCTGTTGGTGCTTGTGTAGGTATGAAAGGTTCCAGAATTCATAGTATTGTACGTGAATTGGGGAATGAAAATATAGATGTGATCAATTTCACCAATAATGAGCAGTTATTTATCACCAGGGCATTGAGTCCGGCGAAAATAACTTCCATTAAAATGGATGAGGAAGCAAGAACGGCAGAGGTTATGCTGAAGCCAGAAGAAGTTTCTAAAGCAATTGGTCGAGGTGGGCACAATATTAGATTAGCAGGTCAGTTGACCGGTTATGAGATTGATGTGTATCGTGAAGGTGTTGAAGAAGATGTTGAATTGAAAGAATTTACAGACGAAATTGAAGATTGGGTGATCGCCGAATTTTCTAAAATTGGTCTGGATACAGCGAAAGCTGTGTTAGAGCAGGATGTAGATGATCTTGTTCGTCGTACAGATCTGGAGGAAGAAACCATTAAGGATGTAATGGCTGTACTTCGTTCAGAATTTGAAGAATAATATTTTTTTAGAATACAGAATACATTAAAAGAGGTTAATTTAGAGGGCAATTTATGGCAGAAGCGAAAACAACGCGATTAAATAAAGTTCTACGTGAGTTCAATATCTCGTTAGACAGGGCTGTGGAATATCTTAATTCCAAAGGCTACGAGATAGACGCACGTCCAACTACCAAGATCTCGGGAGAAATCTACGAGGTGCTTTCTGACGAGTTCCAGACCGATAAGAGTAAAAAGGTGGCTTCCAAAGAAGTTGGAGAAGAGAGAAAGAAGGAGAAGGAAGAGCTGCGCAAGGAAATTGAGGAAAAACGTAAGGCTGAAGAGGTTAAGAAGGAGAAAGAGGAAGAGTCTGTCTCAGCCAGAGCGAAACTCGAGGGTCTAAAACCTGTCGGTAAGATAGATCTGGATAATAAATCTGGTGATAAGCCGAAGAAAGAGGAAGAAGCCGCCCCTAAAGAAGAAACGAAAGAAACTCCAGCTGAAGAGCCTGTCAAAGAAGCTGAAGAGACTAAGCCGACTGAAAAACCTGCAGCTAAAGCTGAAGAGAAGGAAGAAAAGCCTAAGCAGGAGGAAGCTCCTAAGAAAGAAGAGAAAAAAGCTGAAGAGCCTAAGAAGGAGGAGCCTAAGAAAGAAGAGGTTGCTGCTAAAGAGGAAGAGGCTAAAGAGGAATCTACTACTATAGAGACCAAGTATACTAAGCTTAGTGGTCCTAACTTTACTGGTAAAAAGATCGACCTTTCTCAATTCAAAAAGCCTGTCAAGAAGAAGGATGAGAAGAAAGAGGATGATAAAAAAGACAGTGATAGACGTAAGAAACGTCGTCGCCGTATTAGTAAAGATGTAAAAGGTGGAGGTGGAAATGCCCCACGTGGTGGAGCTAATAAAGGCGGAAGAAAAAGAAGTAAACCTATTACTAAAGAGGAGCCTACTGAGGAAGAAGTACAAAAGCAGGTGCGTGAAACACTTGAAAAACTTCAGGGGAAATCTTCTAAAGGTAAAGGTGCTAAATATCGTAGAGAGAAAAGAGATCAACACCGTCAGAGGTCTGAGCAGGATCTTGCACAACAGGAATCTGATGAAAAGATCTTAAAAGTTACTGAATTCGTAACGGTTAGTGAAGTTGCAACCATGATGGATGTTTCTGTAACTAAAGTGATCTCTGCATGTATGTCTCTTGGTATGATGGTTACCATGAACCAGAGACTTGATGCTGAAACATTAAGTATCGTTGCTGAAGAATTTGGTTACGAGGTGGAATTCACTACTGCAGATGTTGAAGAAACTGTAGAAGAAGTAGAAGAGAATCCTGAAGATCTTGAAACCAGAGCTCCGATTGTAACCGTAATGGGTCACGTTGACCACGGTAAAACATCGCTTCTTGATTACGTTCGTAAAGAGAATGTGATCGCAGGAGAAAGTGGTGGAATTACACAGCATATTGGTGCTTACGGGGTAAAACTTGAAGGTGGTCAGAAAATTGCCTTCCTTGATACTCCGGGTCACGAAGCCTTTACGGCGATGCGTGCTCGTGGTGCACAGGTTACCGATATTGCGATTATCGTGATCGCGGCAGATGATGACGTGATGCCTCAAACTAAAGAGGCGATCTCTCACGCTCAGGCGGCGGGAGTTCCAATCATTTTTGCGATCAACAAATCTGACTTGCCAACGGCAAATCCGGAAAAAATTAAAGAAAAACTTGCTTCCATGGATCTTCTTGTAGAAGACTGGGGTGGTAAGATACAGTCGCATGATATTTCTGCCAAAACAGGGGCGGGCGTAAAAGAATTACTTGAAAAAGTACTTCTTGAAGCTGAGATCCTTGAGTTGAAGGCTAATCCTAATAAGCTTGCCAAGGGTACAGTTGTAGAAGCATTCCTTGATAAAGGGCGTGGTTATATTGCTACAATACTTGTACAGGCTGGTACGCTTAAAGTTGGGGATTATGTTCTTGCTGGTAGACATAGCGGTAAGGTGAAGGCTATGCACGATGAGCGTGGTAACGAGGTTAAAGAAGCTGGTCCTTCTACACCGGTATCTATCCTGGGTCTTGATGGTGCGCCACAAGCGGGTGATACCTTCAAGGTGATGGAAGATGAGCGTGAAGCTAAAGACATCGCAGCTAGACGTACTCAGTTACAACGTGAGCAGAATGTTAGAACTCAGCGTCACATTACGCTTGATGAAATTGGTAGACGTATAGCTCTTGGAGACTTTAAGGAATTGAATATTATTCTTAAAGGTGATGTTGATGGTTCTGTTGAAGCTCTTACAGATAGTTTCCAGAAACTTTCTACTGAAGAGATCCAGGTGAATATCATACATAAAGGAGTGGGTGCGATCACTGAAAGTGATGTGTTGCTTGCTTCTGCATCAGATGCGGTAATTATTGGATTTAACGTTCGTCCTGCAGGAAATGCAAGACAGGTTGCCGATAAGGAAGAAATCGATATCAGAACTTACTCGATCATCTACGATGCGATCAATGATCTTAAAGATGCTATGGAAGGTATGCTTTCTCCTGAATTGAAGGAAGAGATTACTGGTACTGCAGAAATCAGAGAAACATTCAAAATCTCTAAGATTGGTACTATCGCAGGATGTATGGTGACTTCAGGAACTATTTATAGAAGTGCCGGAGTACGCCTTATTAGAGACGGAGTTGTTGTGTATACAGGAGAGCTTGCTTCATTGAAGCGTTTCAAAGACGATGTAAAAGAAGTTAAGAAAGGTTACGACTGTGGTATGCAGGTTAAGAACTATAATGATATTAGAGAGGGTGATGTTATTGAAGCCTTCAGAGAAGTTGAGGTTAAGAAGACCCTTAAGTAATCTAGGATATCATATAATAATAAAAAAGCGACTCAATTCTGAGTCGCTTTTTTATTGGATAATGTTTTAAGTTATTTTCGTTGTGGCTTCGGAATAAATGCTGCCGGAAAATTTTCTTTTATCTTTAATAATGCTCTATCTGCTTCCAGGCGATTTCTGAAGTTTCCTACCCAAACCTTATAATTTGGAGCCTCATAAGTAATTTGGGAGCTGTAAGAGTAAAGATCTCTATATTTCTTGATTACTTCGTTAGCTTCTCCATTATCACCGTAGAATAATTGGATGACATAACGGTCTCGTATCTGGTTATTTTTATTCAACTCAGCTTTCACATCCATTAATTTTTCTATCTTCTCATTTTGTTGAATGTTCACGTTACCTTGTTGAGCCCTCATTTTCAGGCTAAAAAAACAAAGAGATGCAGTGAGAGCGAAAAGGTGCAGGCTTTTTGGTTTTCTCATAGTAATTTGACTTTTGACAAATGTAAAATTAAATAACTTAAACAGGTTGTAATTTATTATTTAGAACTAATATAAATTAGTCATTAACACTTATGTAACATTCCTAAAATCGTCTGTATGTATTACTTTTGTGCACGAATTTAAAGGTACCTTTTTAGGTTTTTAGCCCTAAAATACTGAGTGTAAAAACCGTACCAAAGTTTAGACGTTAATCGAACTTATAATATGAAAAAGGTGATTTTCCGCCATTCAACTTCGCGACAACTACTATTAAGCGTAGCATTTTTATTGACATTTACCCTAAGTGGGTTTTCGCAAGCTCAGGCGGCGCAAGATGCGACAGCCCAGGCTGAGCCTGAACAGGAAGCTGCAGCTGCAGATGCCGGAGGTTCAGATCTAGGTGATCCTGCTGCCGGTAAAGAATTGTTTAATTCTTTATGTGCTGCATGTCATAAACCTTACTCAAACTCTATTGGTCCTGCTCTTCATGGGGTGACAGATAGACGTGACATGGACTGGATCCATGAGTGGGTAAAGAATTCTGCTTCTTTGATCGCTAGCGGAGATTCTCAGGCTAACGAGATCTACAATGAGTGGGGTCAAACCGCGATGCCTGCATTTCCTCAATTAAGCAATAGTGATATTGATAATATCCTTGCTTATGTTGAGCAACCAAAGCCTGAGCCACAAGCTGCTGCTGGGGGTGCTGCTGGTGAAGCAGGTGCAACCGGAGGTTCTGGTGGAGTATCTACAGATGTAATCCTTGGAATCCTTGTTTTTGTATTGGCTATTCTTTTACTGGTTCTATTCCTTGTGAATAAAACCCTTAGAACATTTGCAGATGCATCAGGGATCGTAATACCGGAAAAACCAAAAAGAAAACCTATCTACAAAGCTTTTGTAGAAAATCAATTCCTTGTATTGGTGAGTTCAATAATCGTGCTTTTGGCAGTTGGTTATTTCGCTTACGGATTTTTAATGCAGGTTGGGGTTGATAAAGGTTATCAGCCAATTCAGCCAATACATTATTCTCACAGAATTCATGCGGGAGATAACCAGATTGAGTGTAAGTATTGTCACTCTTCTGCAAGAACTTCAAAGCATTCAGGGATCCCTTCTCTAAATGTTTGTATGAACTGTCACAAAGCAATTGCTGAAGTGGCTCCTGAAACTGCTACAGAGGAATATTCAAAAGAATTTTACGATAAAGAGATCGCGAAGCTATATGATGCTGCCGGATGGGATCCTGCGTCCAGAACTTATTCTGGAGAGGAAAAACCTGTGAAGTGGGTGCGCATTCATAACCTTCCAGATTTTGCTTACTTTAACCACTCTCAGCACGTAAGTGTTGCGGGGATCGAGTGTCAGAAATGTCACGGTCCTATCCAGGAGATGGAGATTGTATATCAAGACGCTCCTTTAACAATGGGATGGTGTATTAACTGTCACCGTGAAACCAATATCAGGATCGAGGGTAATGAGTATTACGAAAAGATCCACGAGGAGTTATCGAAAAAATATGGTGTAGAAGAGCTTACTGCTGCTCAGATGGGCGGATTGGAATGTGGTAAGTGTCACTACTAAAATCCTGAGATTCAGGTATAATTTAAGAAGCTAATATCTAGATATAATATGTCATCAAACAAGAAATACTGGAAAAGTGTTGAAGAGCTAAATGAAAACAGCTCTGTTGTTGAGACGCTCCAACAGAAGGAATTCGCTGAGGAGATCCCGGTAGAGGACTTCCTTGGGGATAAAGAGAGTCTTGGAGATTCTAAAACTTCAAGAAGAGATTTCCTTAAGTATGTTGGGTTCAGTACAGCAGCGGCATCACTGGCTGCCTGCGAAGGCCCTGTGGTAAAATCCATTCCTTATGTGGTGCAACCCGATAGGATTGTTCCTGGGATCGCGAATTATTACGCATCTACGATTGCTGACGGTTTCGACTTCGCAAGCGTTTTGGTAAAAACTCGTGAGGGTCGACCAATTAAAATTGAAAATAATGACCTTTCGAAGTTTAAAGGCGGTGTTAATGCCCGTGTACATGCTTCGGTATTGTCGTTGTATGATACAAAAAGGGTAAAACGCCCAATGATCGAGGGAAGAAATGTTTCCTGGGAAGAATTTGACCGTGAGGTTTCTTCTGCACTGGATAATTCCAGTGGAGAAATTGTTCTTCTTACTCAAACATTCGCCAGTCCTTCGACTTCAAAACTTATTCAGGAGTTCTCTTCAAAATATGGAAATGTACGTCACGTAGTGTATGATGCAGTTTCAGAAGATGCGGCTCTTAATGCATTCCAGTCTAAATATGGAAGACGTGCGTTGCCAAACTACGACTTTTCTAAAGTTAAGACCGTGGTTAGTGTAGGTGCAGATTTCCTTGTAGACTGGCACGGAGGTGGATTTGATTCTGCTTTTGCGAAGACTAGAATTCCTGAGAATGGAAATATGTCTCGTCATATTCAGTTCGAATCTAATATGTCTTTAACCGGAGCAAATGCAGATAAGCGTGTTCCTTTAAAGCCTTCTCAGCAAAAAGCTGTAATGGCGGCCTTAAGAGGTTATATTGCTGGAGGTTCTTCTACTAGTGATCTTCCGTCTAAAATAGATGATGCTGTGGTGAAAGCTGCGAGTCAGTTAAGAAAGGCTGGTAGCGGTGCTGTAGTTGTGAGTGGAGTTCCAGATCAAGAAGTTCAGTCATGGGTATTGGAGATCAATGAGGCTCTTGGAAGCCGTGTTATGGATACTTCGAATGCCAGAGTTATTCGTCAGGGTAACGCAGGTGATGTTGCCCAGCTTGTTGAAGATATGAATAACGGAAGTGTTGGTGCTCTTTTGATCGCTGGCCTTAATCCGGTTCACACTCTTCCAAACGGAGATGAATTCGTAGAAGGTCTTAAACAGGTTGAAACTGTAGTAGATTTTACTACAAGGATCGATGAAACATCAAAATTAAGTAAATACGTTGCTGCTACTCCTCATTATTTGGAGAGCTGGGGAGATATTCAGTTTAGTGAAAGATCTTTCAGTTTAATGCAGCCAACTATTAGACCATTGTTTGATACAAGACAATTTCAGGATACTCTTTTGAAATGGTCAGGGAACAATGCTTCTTATTATGAATATATTAAAGAGACCTGGTCTGCAGGATTAGGTGAAAGAAACTGGAGTGAAGTGCTACATGATGGAGTATTTGAAGCTACGTCTCCTGTTGCTCTTCCGGTTTCTGAAAATTCAAACTCTTCTTCAATTTCATTCAATATGGATGAGTTGGAAGGTGAAGGTTATGAGTTAACTCTTTTTACAAATACTGCAATTGGGGATGGCCAGCAGGCTAATAACCCATGGTTGCAGGAATTACCAGATCCGCTTTCCAGAGCGAGCTGGGATAACTACGTAACCGTTTCTAGAGCTGATGCTGATGAGCTTGGATTGGAGAATGTGAATGTTGCCAATGGTGGACTTAACGGAAGCTATGTTAATTTAACGGTTGGTGATACTGTAGTTAAAAATGTGCCAGTATATATTATGCCTGGACAGGCAAAAGGATCTGTAGGTCTTGCGCTTGGTTATGGAAGAAAGGCAGGAGTTCAGGAAGAAATGCAAACAGGGGTAAACGCTTATCCTTTGTATAAGAACTTCAGCTCGGTACAAAAAGTAAAAATTGAAAAGGCTGCGGGTATGCATGAATTTGCATGTGTTCAGCTTCATAATACCTTAATGGGTAGAGGTGATATCATCAAGGAAACTAACCTTGAGATCTTTAACACCAAAGACGCTCATGTTTGGAATTCTACTCCTGAAGTTTCATTAGATCACCAGGAAACTCCTGTTACTTCTCCAGAGGTTGATATCTGGGATAGTTTTGACAGGACTACTGGGCCTCACTTCAACCTAAGTATAGACCTTAATGCCTGTACTGGATGTGGAGCTTGTGTGATCGCATGTCACTCAGAGAATAATGTACCTGTAGTGGGTAGAGAAGAGGTAAGAAAGTCTAGAGATATGCACTGGTTGCGTATAGACCGTTATTTCTCTTCTGAAGATACCTTTACAGATGACCTGGAGAAAAAGGAAAATATTGGTGGTCTTGGAAGTTCTCTATCAGAATTTGGAGAATTAGAAGAGCCTGCAGACAATCCTCAGGTTGTATTCCAGCCTGTAATGTGTCAGCATTGTAACCATGCGCCTTGTGAAACTGTATGTCCTGTAGCGGCAACTTCACACGGTAGACAAGGGCAAAACCAAATGATCTATAATAGATGTGTTGGTACGAGATATTGTGCTAACAACTGTCCTTACAAAGTTCGTCGTTTCAACTGGTTCAACTATGCTCAGAATGACGAGTTTGATTATCACCTGAACAATGACCTTGGTAGAATGGTACTTAACCCAGATGTTACAGTACGTTCAAGAGGGGTTATGGAGAAATGTTCAATGTGTATCCAGAAGACTCAGAAAACGATCCTTGATGCCAAGCGTGAAGGTAGAACGATCAAAGATGGTGAATTCCATACTGCCTGTTCTGCAGCTTGTGATAAAGGGGCGATGGTCTTTGGAGATGTAAATGACAAGGAATCAAAAATTCTTGAAAAGAAAAATGATGACAGGATGTATCATCTGCTTGAGTATGTAGGTACAAAACCAAACGTGATGTACCAGACAAAAGTTAGAAATACAACCGAAGCTTAAAATAACGAATAACTAAGAATCAATCAGATAAGGATATGTCTCATTACGAAGCACCTATACGAAAGCCTCTAGTTACCGGGAACAAAAGCTATCACGATGTGACTGTGGATGTTGCTGCTCCGGTGGAAGGAAGGGCGAATAAAACCTGGTGGATAGTTTTTGCTATCTCCCTTGTGGCCTTTCTTTGGGGTGTTGGATGTATAGTTTACACAATTTCTACAGGTATAGGTACCTGGGGATTAAACAAAACAGTAGGTTGGGCCTGGGATATTACCAACTTCGTATGGTGGGTAGGTATTGGTCACGCCGGTACACTAATTTCTGCCGTATTACTTTTATTCCGTCAAAAATGGAGAATGGCGATCAACAGGTCTGCAGAGGCTATGACGATCTTCTCGGTTATGCAGGCGGGACTTTTCCCTTTAATTCACATGGGGCGTCCATGGTTGGCATATTGGGTACTTCCAATTCCTAACCAGTTTGGATCTCTTTGGGTGAACTTTAACTCACCGCTTCTATGGGATGTATTTGCGATCTCTACTTATCTTTCGGTTTCACTTGTTTTCTGGTGGACTGGATTATTACCAGATTTCGCGATGATTCGTGACAGGGCAATTACACCTTTCACAAAAAGAGTTTACGGAATATTATCATTTGGATGGAGTGGACGTGCTAAAGACTGGCAGCGTTTTGAAGAAGTATCATTGGTACTTGCCGGATTGGCAACACCACTTGTACTTTCTGTACACACCATCGTATCTTTTGACTTCGCAACATCGGTGATCCCGGGATGGCACACCACCATTTTCCCTCCTTACTTCGTTGCGGGTGCGATCTTCTCAGGATTTGCCATGGTAAACACCTTGCTTATCATCATGAGAAAGGTTTCTAATCTTGAAGACTATATTACTATTCAGCATATCGAATTGATGAACATCGTGATCATGATCACGGGGTCTATCGTTGGTACTGCTTATATTACCGAGTTGGTTATCGCATGGTATTCTGGTGTAGAATACGAACAGTATGCATTCCTTAACAGGGCTACCGGACCTTACTGGTGGGCATACTGGAGTATGATGACCTGTAACGTGTTCTCTCCACAGTTCATGTGGTTCAAGAAGCTGCGTACAAGTATCATGTTCTCTTTCTTTATTTCGATCGTTGTAAACATCGGAATGTGGTTCGAGCGTTTCGTAATTATTGTTACTTCACTTCACCGTGATTATCTTCCATCTTCATGGACGATGTTCTCACCTACATTTGTAGATATCGGGATATTCATCGGTACTATCGGATTCTTCTTTGTGTTGTTCCTTCTTTATGCACGTTCGTTCCCTGTGATCGCTCAGGCAGAGGTGAAGACAATTCTAAAGGCTTCCGGAGAAAAGTATAAGAAATTAAGAGCTGAGCATGGAGATGATGTTTTGCATTATAATCCTGAAACAATAGGTAGAAACCCTGTTCGTAATGAAGAAGAGGGAGTACACCATAAGATCGAAGATACCGAGCATACTAAAAAAGTAGAAGCAGATCATCCTCATGAGGATACTGTGAATGCAGATGGTATGGTGGTTTCTGAAGTAATGAAAGATCGTATCGATGAGATGCTGTCTAGAATTGGAACTTATGACCCTAAGACTCAGGAAGCGTCAGATCTTACCAAATTGAAAAATGTAGGGCCGCTACTTCAGCAGCATTTACATCAGGTAGGTATCTACTTGTTCGACCAGGTAAGTAAATTAAAAGAACAGGATTTTGAATTGCTTGATGAAGTGATCGAAAACTTCCCTATAGAAGAGAATAGAGAAGGATGGGTTGAACAGGCAAACAAACTAAAAAATAAATAATCAGGATGGCATCTAAAGTATTACACGCTATTTACCGAGATGACGATTTGCTTCTACAGGCTGTGAAGCAAATTCGTGAGGCACGCTATCATATTGGTGAGATCTATTGCCCGTTCCCGGTTCACGGACTAGATAAGGCAATGGGGCTTGCTCCAACCAGATTGGCCATCACTTCATTTTTATATGGATTAGTAGGTCTTTCTGTAGCCGTAGCTATGATGAACTTTATCATGATAGAAGACTGGCCACAAGATATTGGTGGTAAACCAAGTTTCAGTTTTATCCAGAACATGCCGGCATTCGTACCGATTATGTTTGAATTAACTGTATTCTTTGCAGCCCACCTTATGGTAATTACTTTTTATATGAGAAGTAGATTATGGCCGTTCAAGAAAGCTGAAAACCCAGATGTAAGAACAACAGATGACCTGTTTCTTATGGAAGTTGATGCTGCCAATCATAATATAGATGACTTAACGGATTTCTTGTACAAGACCGGAGCATCAGAAATTAAATTAATAGAATAATAAATAGTGATAATGAGAAGTTTGTTCCATAAAACTATAGGATTTTGTCTGCTTGGATTTGCAGTTGTTTCCTGCAATGACAAGGGGGATCCAAACTATCAATACATGCCAGATATGTATGAGCCGGTTGGTTACGAAGCCTATGGTGAGTACGAGGTATTCGAGAATGGTCAGGAAGCTAAATTACCTGTAGAAGGTACTGTTCCTCGTGGTTGGTTACCTTACGATTACGAGAATAATCCTCAGGGATATGAAGCGGCCAAAGCCAACCTTACCAATCCTATTCCTTATACAGAGGATAACCTTGCAGAAGGAAAATCCCTTTACACTATTTATTGTGCAGTTTGCCACGGAGATAAAGGAGATGGTAAAGGTATCCTTGTGGAAAGAGAGAAGATACTTGGTATCCCGTCTTATGATGATGCAGGTCGGGCGATTACTGAAGGTAGTGTTTACCACGTAATGTATTATGGTATCAACAACATGGGATCTTATGCCTCTCAAACTTCTATCAAAGAACGTTGGCAGATAGATCACTATGTGATGAGCCTGAAAGATGAATTGGAAGGGAAGCCTGAGAGAGAATTTGAGGAGGAATCTGAAGTGCAGGAAAGTTTATTGCCATCCAGAGCCGATGCAAATTTATATGACGACGCAGGTGATGTAGAGTCTGAGCAGGCTACCGAAAACAACCAAACCGAAACTCAAGAATAAAGATTTAGATCTATCGATATGTATACGCTATCCAGTAAATTAAAATTAACAGCAATCATTTTTATGATTGTTGGGGCTATAGGTCTCATTTATGGATTCATCGCTGCACCAGAAACTGTTGAGGATGTTAAAGAAATGATGGCATCTGAGCATCATGGGGAAGAGCATGGAGAAGAAATTAATGTAGAACAGCTTCCTGGTGAGAATGTAACCGTTGAAAATATAGAAGGATACGAAAGTGAAACTTCTCATGGAGAAGGAGCTCATGCTGAAGCTGGCGCTGAAGCAGGGCATGGTGAAGAAGCTTCTCATGATAATGAACATTACGAGCATATTTTGCATCAATTGCAGAATAAGCCATGGGCTGCACTTTATGTAGCTGCGTTCTTTTTCTTTATGATATCTCTTGGAGTCTTGGCATTCTATGCTATTCAATATGCAGCACAGGCTGGATGGTCTCCAGTACTTTTCAGAGTAATGGAAGCGATCACCGCTTACCTTGTTCCTGGTGGGATCATTGTATTTGTTCTGCTTGTTCTTTCAGGTCTTCATTTAAACCACCTTTTTGTGTGGATGGATCCGGAAGTAGTAGCTCACGATGAGATCATTCAGAATAAAACAGCATACCTTAATGTGCCATTCTTCCTTATTAGAGCGGCGATTTATTTAGGTGGTTGGATATTGTTCAGACAACTTCTTAGAAAGAACTCTATTAAGATGGATGATGCAACAGATAACAGAATTTTCAAAAAGAACTTCAAACTTGCTGCAGGATTTCTAGTGTTCTTTATCGTGACTGAATCTATGATGTCATGGGACTGGATCATGAGTTTAGATCCGCACTGGTTTAGTACCTTATTTGGATGGTTCGTATTTGCAAGTCTGTTCGTATCTGGTATTACTACAATTGCCATTATCAGTATTTACCTTAAATCAAGAGGATATCTTGAATTCGTGAACGATAGTCATATTCATGACCTTGCTAAGTTTATGTTCGGTATCAGTATTTTCTGGACCTACCTTTGGTTCTCTCAATTTATGTTGATCTGGTATTCTAATATTCCTGAAGAGGTAGTATACTTCATCCAGAGAATTGAAGATTATCAATTACCATTCTTCGGAATGCTGATCACCAACTTCCTTTTCCCGGTATTATTACTAATGAATAGTGATTATAAGAGAGTGAACTGGTTCGTGATCATGACGGGAATTGTTATCTTATGTGGTCATTACCTGAATGTTTATGTGATGGTGATGCCAGCTACGGTAGGAGAGTCATGGTTCATTGGAATTCCTGAAATAAGTGCAGTATTGTTATTTGGTGGATTGTTCACCTTTATAGTATTTAATGCGCTTACCAAAGCACCACTGTTGGTGAAAGGGAATCCTTTTATCAAGGAGAGTAAGCATTACCATTATTAATTAAGATTGATTGTTTAAAGAAGAACTTATAAAATGACCGTATTTTTAGTAATCATAGTACTAGCACTTCTGGCCGTTACAGGTTGGCAGATCTCTAAGATCTTTCAGTTATCTAAGAGACCCGATGCCGATACTTCTCAGATTGCAAACGATAAGGATAACAACTTGCAGGGTATCCTGATGTTAGCTTTCGTAATTTTCCTTTACGTAATTACCGTTTACTGTTTCTGGGAGTATGGAAGATTCTATCTGCCAGAATCAGCTTCTGAACATGGTAGTGAATATGACACTTTAATGTTTATCTCTATTGGTTTGATCATGTTCGTACAGATCATTACCCAGGGTTTACTACACTACTTTGCATTCAAATACAAAGGAAAGAAAACTCAGAAAGCATTATTTTATGCAGATAACGATAAGCTTGAGTTCATCTGGACGATCATTCCTGTGATCACACTTGCAGGGCTTATCATCTATGGTCTATTTACCTGGAGTGATATTATGAATATCAACGAGGAAGAAGATCCTATGGTTATCGAACTGTATGCATACCAGTTTGACTGGAGAGCTAGATATTCTGGTGAAGACAACACCTTAGGAAAAGCTAACGTTCGTTTTATCGAAGGGGTAAACCAGTTAGGAGTAGACGAGTCTGATTCTTATGGTAAAGATGATAAGATCGTGACAGAACTACATTTACCTGTAGGTAAGCCAGTATTGTTCAAATTCCGTTCTCAGGACGTATTACACTCAGCATATTTCCCATTCTTTAGAGCACAGATGAACGTTGTTCCTGGAATGATCACTCAGTTTGGATTCACTCCAACCATTACTACTGAAGAAATGCGCGAGAGTGAATATATGGTAGACAAAGTGAAGAGTGTAAATGAAGAAAGAAGGGAAAGAAATGAGGCATTAATTGCAGAAGGAGAACCTACGCTTGATAGCTATGAATTTGATTACTTCCTTCTTTGTAACAAGATTTGCGGGCAGGCTCACTATAATATGCAGATGAAGATCATAGTGGAGTCTGAAGAAGATTTCAATACATGGCTAGAAGAGCAGCCTACTTTTGGCAGTACTATGGAAGACAGTAATGCCCCTGCAGAGTCTGAAGAAGCTGCAGAAGAACAGCCAGCATCTGAAGATGAAGAGCAGGAGACAGAAAATACGCCACAGGAAGATGATGCAGTGGCAGTAGTAGATAACGAATAAAAAATAAGCTAAAGAATAAGAGATATGTCAGCAATTGCAACAGCACCGGCACACGATCACCATGATGATCACGGACATCATCATAAGGAGACTTTTATAACAAAATATATCTTTAGTCAGGATCATAAGATGATTGCCAAGCAATATCTTATTACCGGGCTTATTATGGGGATAATAGGTATCGGTATGTCGATCCTTTTCCGTATCCAGCTTGCCTGGCCAGAACAATCTTTCTGGATCTTTGAAGCATTATTGGGTGAGAGATGGGCTCCAGACGGAGTAATGTCTCCAAGTATCTACCTTGCATTGGTGACCATTCATGGTACGATCATGGTATTCTTCGTACTTACCGCTGGTTTGAGTGGTACGTTCTCAAACTTATTGATTCCTTTGCAAATTGGTGCACGAGATATGGCCTCTGGATTCCTTAACATGGTTTCTTACTGGTTGTTTTTCCTTTCTAGTGTGATCATGTTGGCTTCTCTTTTCGTTGAATCTGGTCCTGCAATGGCCGGTTGGACGATCTATCCTCCATTGAGTGCTCTTCCTGAAGCTATTAGTGGTTCGGGAACAGGGATGACTCTTTGGTTGGTTTCTATGGCTATCTTTATCGCATCTTCTTTGCTTGGATCTCTTAACTACATTGTAACAGTAATAAATCTAAGAACCGAAGGAATGTCTATGACCAGGCTTCCTCTAACTATCTGGGCTTTCTTTGTAACTGCTATTATTGGTGTGGTATCGTTCCCGGTACTACTTTCAGCGGCATTGTTACTTATAATGGACCGTAGTTTTGGTACTTCATTCTTCCTTAGTGATATCTTTATCAAAGGAGAGGTTTTAAGTCACCAGGGAGGTTCTCCAGTATTATTCGAACATTTATTCTGGTTCCTGGGTCACCCAGAGGTATATATTGTACTTCTTCCGGCTTTAGGTATCACCTCTGAAGTTATTGCCACTAACTCACGTAAACCAATTTTTGGTTATCGTGCGATGGTTGCTTCGATCTTAGCGATCGCATTCCTTTCAACAATTGTTTGGGGTCACCATATGTTTATTTCAGGGATGAATCCATTCCTTGGATCTGTATTTACCTTTACAACATTACTGATTGCGATTCCTTCAGCAGTAAAATCATTTAACTATATAACCACATTATGGAAGGGTAACCTCCAGATGAACCCGGGTATGTTATTCTCGATAGGTCTGGTTTCAACTTTCATTACAGGTGGTCTTACAGGTATTATCCTTGGGGATTCTACCCTGGATATTAACGTGCACGATACTTACTTCGTGGTTGCTCACTTCCACCTGGTAATGGGTATCTCTGCACTTTACGGACTATTCGCCGGGGTTTACCACTGGTTCCCTAAGATGTTTGGAAGAATGATGAACAAGAACCTTGGTTATGTTCACTTCTGGGTGACCGCTGTAGGTGCTTATGGGGTTTTCTTCCCAATGCACTTTATTGGTATAGCTGGTCTTCCAAGACGTTATTATACAAATACAAATTTCCCATACTTTGATGACTATGCAGATGTGAACGTGATTATTACGGTTGCTGCGATCATCACTGCCCTTGTACAGATAGTATTTATCTACAACTTCTTCAACTCTATCTTCTTCGGAAAGAAAGCAGTTCAGAACCCTTGGAGATCGAATACATTAGAATGGACTACTCCTGTGGAGCACATCCACGGAAACTGGCCTGGTAAGATCCCTTCTGTATATCGTTGGGCTTACGATTACTCTAAGACTGGTGAAGACGGTGAGTATGTGATCAAAGGACAGGATTTTGTTTCTCAGACCACACCTCTGCAAGAAGGAGAGGAAGAGCTGAACCATTAAGCAAGACCCTAACATATAAGATTTTTGAAAAGCCTTTTCCTCACCGGAAGAGGCTTTTTTAATTATCTTTGGGTTCATATTTAGCCGGAATTCCTGTGTAATATTCCTTATATTAATCCGGATAACAGATCTTATGATGAACGAAAATCTCGATGCCAGTGGAGAAAATTTTTCTCCGGAAGAATTTGATATAGAAAGAGCTTTAAGACCCCTGACGTTTGATGACTTTGCGGGACAGGAACAGGTCCTTGAAAATCTTCAGGTATTTGTACAGGCGGCCAATTTAAGAGGAGAGGCATTGGATCATACTTTATTTCATGGACCTCCGGGATTAGGTAAAACAACTTTGGCACATATTCTGGCCAATGAGTTGAATGTAGGTATTAAGATCACCTCGGGTCCTGTTCTGGATAAACCTGGAGATCTTGCAGGGCTCCTAACGAATCTTGATGAAAGAGATATCCTTTTTATAGATGAGATTCATAGATTAAGCCCCATCGTTGAAGAATATTTATATTCTGCGATGGAGGATTATCGAATAGATATTATGATCGAAACGGGTCCAAATGCCCGGACGGTTCAGATCAATTTAAATCCTTTTACCCTGATAGGAGCGACAACCAGGTCAGGTCTTCTTACAGCTCCTATGAGGGCTAGGTTTGGTATTTCTAGTAGACTTCAATATTATACCACCGAATTACTTTCTGGTATTGTAGAACGTAGCTCAGACATTTTAAAGGTTCCTATCACTCAGGATGCTGCCATTGAGATTGCCGGCAGAAGCCGGGGTACTCCGAGGATTGCTAATGCTCTGCTAAGGAGGGTTCGTGATTTCGCTCAGATAAAAGGGAATGGAAAGATAGATATTGAAATTGCCAGGTTTGGTTTGAAAGCTCTGAATGTTGATGCACATGGCCTGGATGAAATGGATAATAAGATCCTAGCTACAATCATTGATAAATTCAAAGGTGGGCCGGTTGGAATTACCACTCTTGCCACGGCTGTAAGCGAAAGCGCAGAAACTATAGAAGAGGTGTATGAGCCATTTCTTATTCAACAGGGGTTTATTTACAGAACTCCTCGCGGCCGGGAGGTGACCGAACATGCATACAAGCATCTGGGAAGAATAAAGGGTAGTACCCAGGGCGGTTTATTTTAGACCTTTTTGGTAAAGGATTTATTTCTGTTACTTTTCTGTCTTGCAGACCCTGTGATTTTGGAGTTTCAGCCTGCCAGTAAATCTACCTTGAAGGATCCTTAGAACTGTATGTTCCTGAAGGAATAGAATTAAAAAAGAGAATGCAAAATGACTATGAATAGAAAGATCCCTGAAGTTTCCTTGATTAAATTTCTTAAGCATTCTGCTAATATTTTAAAGAATCCATTGCCTTTTCATTCCAGGAATTTTCAGGAAAAGGGAGATACTTTTAGATTGAACATCGGTTTTAGTAAATCGGTAATATTTTCCAGGGATGCCGGTCTCCTCGAATATGCCTTGCAAAAGAACCAGAAGAATTTTGTGAAATCTGAGATACAGACTAAAGACCTCGTTAAGTATGTGGGTGAAGGTTTACTAACTTCAGAAGGAGAGCACTGGAAAAAACAACGAAAACTCATTCAGCCGGCATTTCATAAGAAGAAACTTACCAATCTTCTGGCTGCCATTAAAGAGGCCATTCTTCTGGAATACGAAAAAATCACTCCGGCTAAAGAGATCGATATATTTCCAATTTTCAATGACCTGGCTTTTCAGACGGTAGTTAAATCACTTTTTAGTAGTGCGGCAAACCAGGAGGAGATCAACAGGCTGCAGTTTATAACAGAAGAGACTCAGAAAATGCTGGTAAAGGAATTGCGGCAACCTTATCTTGGCTGGTGGTTCAAAGCGAGTGGGAAAATAGACAGTTACCTTAAATTGACTGCGGAAGCGAGAGAAATCCTTAAAGGTATCGTTCAGGAAAGAAGGGAGTCAGATGAAAAATTTGATGATCTTCTGGATATGCTCTTGGAATCTAAATATGAGGATGGGAATTTCATGGATGAGGAACAATTGATCGATGAGATCCTGATCTTATTCACCGCTGGACACGAAACAACCTCTAATGCTCTTACGTTTACCTGTGAACTTTTAGCTAGAAATCCAGAATGGCAGGAAAAGATATATCAGGAAATCACGTCACTTATAAGTGAGCATGATGATCTTATGACTATTGTAACAGGAGCGTTGATTACGCAACAGGTAATAGAAGAGTCCATGAGGCTTTATCCTCCTGCTTATTTTATAGACCGTGTAAATGTTCAGGCAGATGAATTTGAAGGCAAATACTTTGAACCCGGTTCTAATTTGTTGTTTTCCCTGTATGAAATTCACCGGCATCCCGATCTTTGGGATGATCCTGAGGATTTTAAACCTGATAGATTTGATGGAAACAGCAGGAAGTATTCCTCGCAATATTTTCCTTTTGGGGCAGGCCCCAGGAAATGCATAGGGAATAATTTTGCCATGTTCGAGATGATCATAGCAATAACCGAGCTGATTTTGGAGTACAAAATCTCACCAGTTTCTGCTCCCATTGAAATAAAACCGCTTATTACGTTAAAGCCAAAGAATGCTGTTTTGAAATTTGAAAAACGTACCCGATTTTCTTGAAATAATGGAATTAAATTAAAGGGATAACCCCTATTGAAGGAGTATCTAATTAAAATTATTTTTAAGGATATTCTAACCTACCGGATTATTTAAAGCTAATTTTAAAATATTATATCTATGCCGGTATACATGGATCTTCACATAGGCCAGGGACTCACTGCCAAAGATGTGGCATTAGCCCATCAGCTTGATCTTCGTTATCAGGATAGATTTCATTGTAAATGTTTGACTTACTGGATAGATGAGCCTAGGGGGAATGCCTATTGTTTAATTGAAGCTCCAAACAAGAATGCTGTTTATGAATTGCATAAAAGCGCCCATGAACAATTGCCAGACGAGATTATTGAAGTAGACCGCCGGGTGATAAAGGCTTTTCTGGGAAGAATTCATGATCCCGAGGTGGTGGATTATATCATCGATCAAAAAATTAAGGTTTTCAATGATCCCGCCTTCAGAGTAATTCTAATCGTACAAATGAAGGACGAGATCAGGTTATCACATGAACTGGGCAAGGAAGAATGTGCCTCGCTAATTTCGAAAGCAAATAGCATTATTCGAAACATGATAACCAAGAATCAGGGGGTCGCCTCAGAGGACGAAGGGGATGAGATCGTGGCTACATTTATTTCCGCGATTCAGGCTACTATGTGCGCAATAGATATTCGTTTCTTTCTGGAATCTGAAATTCAAAAACTGGACCTGAGAATAGGTATTCATGCGGGTAATCCTGTAGAAAAAGGTGAAGAGCTATTCGGTTCTGTTTTAAAGTTTGCCAGATTTCTCTGTAATATTTCAGATAATCAAGGCTATATCTCAAGAACCGTTCGAAATTTATTGGAATGCGCAAATGAGAAATCTTTACTTGCCAATCCTTCTCTGAAAAGCCTTTCAAAAGCCGATGAAGAATTTGTTTCAGGTCTTATAAAGGTTCTTTCTGAAAACTGGCAGAATTCAGATTTTGAGATCGAAGACTGCTATAAGGCAATGTCTATGAGTAAATCTCAATTATATCGCAGATGTGTAGATGTAACCGGGACCTCTTCTAACAGGTTACTCCGGGATTTCAGGTTAAATCAGGCCCGGCAATTATTGATCGATAAAGACCTAAATGTTGCGCAAACCTCTTTTGCATGTGGCTTCAATAGTCCTTCATATTTTACGAAATGTTTTCAGAAAAAATTTGGTTTAAAACCTCATGTTTTTAGTGGAGCATCAGCATAATTTACGAGAAATTTACTCTTCGGTCCTTTTGTTCCAATATTTGAACTTTTTGTTATACCCTAAAAACAATTCCTGAACTAACTTCAACTATCAATTCGGGAATTTTCAAGATTCTTCAGGAAAAGTCGAATTGTAAACCATTTGATTGGAGCTCCAAGAACTTAGAATAATAGATTAATATGATAATACTGGTTATTTGATAATAGCCTTGATTTATTAATGGTTAACCTCAATTTTAATATTGAGTTAGACCGGTATTCACTGAATTCAAACTAAATTTTTTATTATGAAAAATTACAACCAACCATTATCAAAAGCCTCATTCAAATTTGTCCAATTACTCTTGAAAAGCATTTTTGTTCATGTGATGCTGATGTCTTTTTTGCTTATTTCATGTAGTTCCGAAACCACTGAAAGTGAATTCACTTCAGATACTAATGCAGATTTCAAAGCTAAAGCCGGTAACCTTTCAGAGCCGGGATCACCAGAACTTTTTCTCTCGGGATTTCAGGGAGCTTCAGGAAGTACTATTGGCCCAGGCGGAGATTTATTCGTGGCAGAAGGCGCAATAGGTCAAATTTCTCGTGTTGATCTTAAAAGTGGGGAAGTCTCCATATTCGCAAGTGGTTTGCCGCCATCTATTATCGGGATTGATGGAGTTACCGATCTTGTATTTTATGGCGATACTGCCTATGCAATTGTAACATTGGTGGGCCCTCAATTTGGAACAGATGACAAAGTTGGTATTTATCGTATAGATGGATATAGCGATTTTACATTGATAGCTGATATTGGGCAATTTTCCCTGGAGAATCCTCCGTCGACAGATTATTTTGTAGAATTGGGAGTGCAATATTCAATAGAAGCATATCAGGGAGGTTTTCTGGTTGCTGATGGCCATCATAACCGGATTCTTTTTGTTTCTGAAGAAGGGGATATTTCGGTGTTTTGGGAATTTGATAATATAGTGCCTACCGGGCTTGATGTATGGGGAGCTACAGTTTATATGGCTCAGGCTGGACCTGTGCCTCATGAACCTGAATTTGGTAAAATCGTAAGCTTAGATCCGGTTACCGGGGAAGAATCAATGGTTGCTTCTGGAGCCAGGTTATTAGTTGATGTTGAATTTGGAAGAGGTAGAAGTTTGTTTGCGCTTTCACAAGGTGTTTGGAATGAAGAAGGAGAAGGATCACCGGCCTTACCTGAGACTGGTTCACTTGTGAAAGTGATGGATGATGGAACCTTTAGCATTGTAGCTGAGAATCTTGATAGGCCAACTTCAATGGAGATCGTAAAAAACAAGGCCTATATAATTTCACTTACGGGTGAGATCTGGACGGTTGATAATATAAGTAGTCAGCCATTTGGTATTTAAAGTAATAACCTATTCGTTCTGCTACTTTTTAGATTTAGTTAATTGGGATAGAAAGCCTGCAAATGCAGGCTTTTTCTTTTAGAATCATATCCATGGGGAATTGAAATCAATTCCTATATATTTGCTAAATCCATGCAAAAGAATATATCTGCAAATACCGAATTTATAAAGTCTGAAGCCAAACGCCTCGGCTTTCTTTCATGCGGGATATCTAAAGCTGAATTCCTCGAAGAAGAAGCTCCCAGACTGGAGAACTGGCTAAATAATAATTTGCATGGGGAAATGCGCTATATGGAAAACTATTTCGATAAGCGTCTTGATCCTACTAAACTGGTACCTGGTTCAAAAAGTGTGATCTCCCTTTTGTTGAATTATTATCCACATGAACTTCAGAATAAGGATTCCTACAAGATCAGTAAATATGCCTACGGGAGGGATTATCATTTTGTGATCAAGGATAAACTTAAAGAATTATTATCTGCTCTTCAGGATGAAATTGGAGATTTTCATGGCCGGGCTTTTGTAGATTCCGCTCCTGTTCTGGATAAAGCCTGGGCTGCAAAAAGCGGACTTGGCTGGATAGGAAAGCACTCCAATCTTCTTTCAAAACAGACAGGTTCCTTTTATTTTATTGCAGAATTGATCGTAGATCTTGACCTGGAATATGATACCCCGGTAACCGATCATTGTGGTAGTTGCACTGCCTGTATAGATGCCTGTCCCACCAACGCCATTGTAGAACCTTATAAAGTTGACGGGAGCAAATGCATTTCTTATTTCACTATCGAACTCAAGGACGAATTGCCAAATTCTTATAAGAATAAATTCGATGATTGGATGTTTGGTTGCGATGTTTGTCAGGATGTATGCCCATGGAATCGTTTTTCAAAACCTCACAATGAACCATTATTTAATCCACATCCCGACCTTCTCTCCAATGAGAAAAAGGACTGGGAAGAGATCACCCGGGACACCTTTAATGAGATATTCCGGAAATCTGCCGTAAAACGGACAAAATTTGAAGGTTTAAAGAGGAATATTGAATTTCTAAAGGATTAACTCTTCTCGAAATTATATATTACCCTTAAGTCCATCGGTTTGTTTTCATCATCTAGACCTGGTTCCAGTATTATTAGCTTGTCAAGCAATCTTTTCACATTATTACGAAGCCTTGTATTACTGGTAATAGCAAGAATATTTTTCATTTTCGCATCGCGAGTGATCACAAAAGTCACCTTCAGCTTATTGATGTCTTCGTCCTTAAAGTTCATCTTTTGAAGTTGAAGCCTAAGATCAGCTTTTAATTTCGTCTCTATAGCTTCTAAGGCCCTTTCGTAATTTTGGAATTTGGGTGCATGCGTTGCCTTGGTTAGGTTTGCAAAATCGCTGTTAGTGCTGTTACCTTCAAAAACAGCTTCCTTTTTTCCGATAGTTAAGGTATTAAAGGAAATTGGAAGGGTATAACTTATTTCCACAGGCTGCCCATTTTTTTTAGCAACTTCTGCTATTGGTAATTTCTGTATCGCCTCAGTAACCACTTCAGCAAGTATATCAGATTTAGATCTGGCCCTGGCATTAACAACTTCCCCCTCTTTGGTAATAGTAAATTGTACATATGCCTTTCCTGTAACCTTGGATTTACGGAGTTTATTAATATCCATATTCCGGTTTACGAATTTGCTAATTGATACTGTGAAACAATGTACATTGTTATTTTCCAGGCATTCATTTTCGAGTTTTGGCGGCGTATCTACATCATTAATGCTTAGATTCTGAGCCATACAGGTGCTGGCAATCGAGATTGCAATTAAAAATAATATTCTTTTCATCGGGTGATTTCGAGAATGCCAAAGCTAGTGGAAATTATCAGAATCATTTTTAAAAGCCATAGAAGCTTTTGTTCATTTTATTTCTTTATAGAGAGTTAGCTTACTACCTTTGCTTCTCAGCCAAAAAATTGAATTATGAGTAACACTTCCAGAAAGAGAAGAGAGGCATTGGTTTATCATGCAAAACCGAAGCCGGGAAAAATTGAAGTTGTACCAACCAAAAAGTATGCTACCCAAAGGGATCTTTCCCTGGCATACTCACCCGGTGTAGCTGAACCCTGTCTGGAAATTGAAAAGGATAAAGAGAACGCTTATAAATATACCACTAAGGGTAATCTTGTTGCCGTGATCTCTAACGGGACAGCGGTTTTGGGATTGGGCGATATAGGTCCAGAGGCTTCAAAACCAGTGATGGAAGGGAAGGGTTTACTCTTTAAAATTTTTGCCGATATCGATGTTTTTGATATTGAAGTGGACACCAAGGATGTAGATAAATTCATTGAAACGGTAAAGAATATCGCTCCAACTTTTGGTGGAATCAACCTTGAAGATATTAAAGCTCCTGAAGCATTTGAGATCGAACAGCGTTTAAAGGCTGAACTCGATATTCCGGTAATGCATGATGACCAGCATGGTACTGCCATCATTTCGGCAGCAGCATTGTTGAATGCATTGGAACTGGCTAAAAAGAAGATCGAAAAAGTTAAGATCGTGATAAGCGGAGCCGGTGCGGCTGCAGTTTCCTGTACGAAGCTTTATAAGGCATTTGGCGCTAAAGCTGAAAATATTGTAATGCTCGATAGTAAAGGAGTTATTAGAAAAGACAGGGATAACCTTTCTGAAGAAAAAGAAGAATTTGCTACGGCCAGAAAAATAGATACCCTTGAAGAGGCTATGAAAAATGCCGACGTTTTTGTAGGGCTTTCCATTGCAAATATTGTTTCTCCGGAGATGTTGAAGAGTATGGCTAAAAGGCCTATCGTGTTCGCTATGGCTAACCCAAACCCGGAAATAGATTACGATCTGGCCATGAAAACCAGGAAAGATATCATTATGGCAACCGGCCGTAGTGATCATCCTAACCAGGTAAATAATGTACTAGGTTTTCCATTTATTTTCCGTGGAGCTTTGGATGTGAGAGCATCAAAGATCAACGAGGAAATGAAAAAAGCCGCGGTGAAAGCTCTTGCTGAACTTGCTAAAGAAGCAGTGCCGGAGCAGGTTAATATCGCCTATGGTGAAACCCGTCTTAATTTTGGACCAGATTATATCATTCCGAAGCCATTCGATCCAAGGCTTATAGCCAAAGTGCCGCCGGCAGTTGCCAAAGCAGCGATGGAAAGTGGTGTGGCCAGACAGGATATTCAGGATTGGCAGAAATATGAAGAAGAACTTCTGGAAAGAATGGGTAACGAGAATAAGATTACCCGCTTACTCATAAACCGGGCTAAAACGAATCCGAAAAGGATCGTTTTTGCAGAGGCAGATCACTTAGATGTGCTTAAGGCAGCTCAAATCGTGAGAGATGAAGGAATAGGAACTCCAATTCTTCTGGGAAGAAAAGAGGTTATCGTTGAATTAATGGCCGAGATAGATTTTGAAAATGAAGATGTATTGATCATCGATCCAAAATCTGACGAGGAAGAAGAGCACCGTAAAAATTATGCGCACAAATATTGGGAAACCAGGCATAGAAATGGCGTCACTAAGTATGATGCCGAAAAATTAATGCGTGAGCGAAATTATTTTGCTGCAATGATGGTGAATGAAGGTGATGCCGATGCATTGCTCTCGGGATACTCTAGGGCATACCCCACTGTGGTAAAACCAATGCTGGAACTTATTGGAATGGCAAAAGGCGTAACCAGGGTAGCTGCTACAAATGTGATGAATACCTCCAGAGGCCCATTATTTATTAGTGATACCTCAATAAACATTGATCCGCCGGCGAAAGATCTGGCTAAGATCGCTCAAATGACAGCACGTACTGTGCAGTTATTCGGAATGGAGCCGGTGATAGCGATGATCTCTTATGCTAACTTTGGCTCTTCAAAAGATCCACGAGCTAGAAAGGTTAAGGATGCAGTATCTTATTTACACAGGTTCCATCCGGAGTTAAGTGTGGACGGTGAGCTACAGGTAGATTTCGCACTCAATCGTGAAATGCTTCAAGGTAAATTCCCGTTTTCTAAACTTGCAGGGAAGAAGGTGAATACGTTAATTTATCCAGATCTGGACTCGGCGAACAGTACCTATAAACTTATTAAGGAGCTTAATGATGTGGATTCTATTGGTCCTATCATGATGGGGATGAAAAAGCCTGTACATATTTTACAGCTTGGAGCAAGTGTGGAGGAAATGGTAAATATGGCTGCCGTTGCAGTGGTAGATGCGCAAGAGAAAGAAAAGAAACTCAAAAAATAAATTATAAATACACTCAAATTAGAAGGCAGAAACTCAATTTCTGCCTTTAGTTTATTTTACTACATTTGAGAGCGAACACAAGTTTTTTTCATGATCCATCATTTAAAGGGGCAATTAATTGAAAAAAATCCAACATACGTTGTTATTGAATGCAACGGAATTGGATATACCGTAAATATCTCACTGCATACTTTTTCTCTTATTCCCGATTCTGAAGCAATCAGTTTATATACCTATCTTCAGGTAAAAGAAGATTCACATACTTTATATGGTTTTATAGAGAAATCTGAAAGAGAGATCTTCAAATTATTGATCTCCGTTTCGGGTGTGGGAACTAGTACAGCAAGGATGATGTTGTCATCGCTTCAACCCAGAGAGGTTATTGATGCGATCGCATCTGGTGACGTACCTACGATCCAGAGTGTTAAGGGTATTGGTGCTAAAACAGCCCAACGGGTGATCCTGGATCTTAAAGACAAGGTTCTAAAAGTATTAGGTGACGATGAAGTTTTCATCTCTCAGAACAATACTAATAAGGAAGAAGCGTTATCTGCATTAGAGATCTTGGGTTATAACAGGCGCCAGGCCGGCAAAGTTGTTGAGAAGATCCTTAAAGATGATCCAGATTCCACCGTAGAAGCTATAATCAAACTGGCTCTTAAAAAGCTGTAAGTAAATTGAGGAACAATTACTCTAAATTGTCTGTACCGGTATATCTTACCTGCCTGATGATACTGGTGTGTTCGCTGGATTCTGTGGCTCAGGAAACGCCTCAGGACACCACAGCAACAGGATATGTGCTTGGGGAAATAAGTCTTCCAGATCCAGAAAGCATCATCTCAAAATATGAGTACGACCCTGTACTTAACCGTTATTTCTATAAGCAAAACCTGGGTGAGATCAATCTTGGATTACCTCTTGTTCTAACTCCTCAGGAATTTGAAGACCTCGTACTTCAGGAAGAAATGCGCAATTATTTCAAGCTGAAGAATGATGCGCTTTCAGGAAGAAAAGAAGGAGCAGAAGACATTCAGAAGGATCTATTACCAGATTTTTATGTGAACAGTAATTTCTTTGAAACCATTTTTGGTGGTTCAGAGATCAATATCGTGCCACAAGGTTCAGTAGAAATGGATCTGGGGCTTTTATATACCAAACAGGATAATCCTGCATTTTCCCCCAGAAACAGGCGAAACTATTCCCTGGATTTTGACCAGCGAATAAGCCTGAGCTTATTAGGGCAGGTGGGAGAGCGCTTGCAGATCACTGCAAATTACGATACCGAATCTACTTTCGATTTCCAGAACCAGTTAAAGCTGGAATATACTCCCAATGAGGATGATATTGTACAAAAGATCGAGGTAGGTAATGTGAATATGGCTCTCAATAACTCTCTTATCCAGGGAGCACAGAGCCTTTTTGGTTTTAAGACCGAACTGCAATTTGGGAAGACCAGAATTACCGGAGTTTTTTCTGAGCAGAAGTCGGAACGTAGAACAGTAAATGTTGAAGGCGGTGCCACGGTAGAAGATTTTGAGAAATTTGCCCTGGATTACGATCAGGACAGGCACTTCTTCCTGGCTCATTATTTTCGTGATACCTATGATGAGGCCCTGGAAAACTACCCTTTCATTAATACTAATATCCAGGTAAAACGTATTCAGGTTTGGGTGACCAACCGTACCAATAATGTTCAGAATATTCAGGATACCCGAAATATCGTTGCGATCCAGGATCTGGGGGAAACCAATGTTCCGGGAAATATAGGGTTAGATACTCCCCCGGGAGGATTCTTTAATCAACCGGCAGGAGCCTTTCCAGATAACCTTAATAATGATTTTAACCCTTTTGGAATAACCGGTCCGGGTGAATCTGTGTTAACCCCGGCCATACGTGATATTTCAACTGTAGATCAGGGATTTGGCGGGGTAACTGTTTCTGAAGGTACAGATTATGCCAAACTGGAGAACGCCAGGCAGTTAAAACCTTCTGAATATACTGTGAATACTCAGTTGGGATATATAACTCTTAATCAGCGTTTGAGCAATGATGAGGTTCTCGGGGTTGCTTTTCAATATACGATCAACGGAGAGGTATATCAGGTAGGTGAGTTTGCAAATGATGGGGTAAACGCGATCAATGAAGATCAGGACGATAATCCCGATACCGGAACAAATACCCGGGCAAGCCAGAACCTGGTAGTGAAATTATTGAAAAGTACGATCATCAATGTCAATGAGCCTATCTGGGACCTGATGATGAAGAATATTTATAGCCTGGGGGCATATCAACTGGAGCGACAGGATTTCCGAATGAATATTCTCTATACAGATCCGCAGCCTTTAAATTATATAAGACCTGTAGAAGGTACTACTTTGCCAGATGATGTATTGGAAACTCCTTTGCTTAGGGTTTTTAACCTGGATAATCTGAATGTAAACGGAGACCCGATCAATGGAGGAGACGGTTTCTTTGATTATGTTCCGCAGATCACTATAGATCCTCAGAACGGTAATATTATTTTCACCACTGTAGAACCTTTTGGTAGCCATTTATTCGAAAAACTGGATGAAACTCCTAACGGAGGTACTGAGGATTATAATATTCCTGAAACCTGGAATGAAAACCAGGAGAGATATGTCTTCAGGGCGATGTATAGAACCACAAAGACCCAGGCTGAACAGGAAGAAGCAGATAAGAACAAATTTCAGTTAAAAGGAAGATATAAATCTGCTGAGGTTGAAGGAATTCCTATAGGTTTCAATCTTCCGCCGGGATCGGTTACCGTGACCGCCGGAGGAAGAATTCTTCAGGAAGGAGTGGATTATGTGGTTAACTATGAATTGGGTAGAGTTCAAATCCTGGATGAAGCATTGCTGGCTTCAGATATTCCCATCCAGGTGAACACTGAAAATAACGCTCTTTTCGGTCAGCAAACAAAACGATTTACGGGGATCAATGTTGAACACCAGTTCAATGAAAATTTCCTGATTGGAGGTACTTTTATCAATCTGAAAGAAAGACCACTTACCCAGAAGGCGAATTATGGATATGAGCCTATCAACAATACCATTCTCGGCCTTAATTTTAATTACAGTACAGAAGTTCCTTTCTTGACCAGGCTGGTGAACAAATTGCCAAATATTGATACAGATGTAAAATCCAATGTATCTGTTAGGGGTGAATTTGCTTATCTGGTTCCGGGATCACCGGCTTCAGATGATTTTGGAGGGAAAGCAACCACCTATATCGATGACTTTGAGGCAGCGCAGACTTCAATAGACATAAATAATCCTTTAAGCTGGGAGCTTTCCAGTGTGCCTATTGGATTTGGTGGAGAATTATCTAATGGAGACCTCGGAGTAGGTTATAAAAGAGCTAAAATGTCCTGGTATACTATAGATCCAGTATTTTACAGCAATAATCGTCCTGCGGGGATAAGTGATTCAGATATTTCTACCTATGCTGCGAGAAGGGTCGCCATGAATGAGATTTTTCCGAATATAGACGTGGTGCAGGGGCAATCGCAGGTGGTTTACACTATGGATGTAGCTTATAATCCGGCTGAAAGAGGACCATATAACTATAACCCCGCTGCTGCCGGGGGCAATAATTTACCTAGTCCATCCACTAATTTTGGTGGGATCATGCGATCTATCAATACTACCAATTTTGAGCAATCTAATGTGGAGTATATCCAATTCTGGGTGATGGATCCATATATTTATCCGGAAAATGCCGGTAGGGCCGGGGGTACCATCAATTTCAATCTGGGGAATATTTCTGAAGATGTTTTAAAAGATGGTAGAAAACAATATGAAAATGGCCTTCCGGAAGGGGAAGGGGAGGCAAATACTATTAATACCGCTTTTGGAGCAGTACCAGCAGATAATTCCCTGGTATATGCTTTCGATACCGAAGGTGCTGCCAGGGCTTTGCAGGATGCAGGGTTTGATGGATTACAGGATGGAGATGAAGCAACTAAATTTTCAGACTTTGCGAATCTTCCAGATCCATCGGCAGATAACTACCAGTATTTTCTGAATACAGACGGGAGTATTCTTGAGCGTTATCGAAATTATAACGGGACCGAGGGTAACTCCCCGACCGAAGTTACCAATACCAATCGTGGTAATACCACTCTGCCAACTGCAGAAGATATGAACCGCGATAACACGATGAATACCATCAATAGTTATTTTGAATATGAGATCCCATTCTTCCAGGGGATGAATATTGATAATAACCAGTATATCACAGATGTTAAAGAACTTACTACTACTTTAAGGAACGGGCAGGAATTACCGGTGAGATGGTTGCAGTTCAAAATACCGATTTTTGAGCCTACAGATGCTGTAGGTGGAATTGCAGATTTCCGCTCTATAAGATTTATAAGAATGTTCCTTACAGGATTTCAGGACCCAACCGTTTTGAGGTTTGGAACCATGGATCTCGTTCGAGGTGATTACCGAAGATATACTCAGAGTTTATTTGAAGACGAAGGTCAGATTGAGAATCCTAATACTCTGTTTGAAGTAAATGCGGTGAACATTGAGGAGAATGAAAATCGCCAGCCAATTCCTTATGTGCTTCCTCCTGGAGTGGAACGGGAAGAATTATATCAGAGTAATTCTAATATCAGGCAAAATGAACAGTCATTATCATTGAGTGTATGTGATCTTCAACCTCAGGATGCACGTGCAGTTTATAAGAATTTCCAGATCGATATGCGCCAGTATAAGAATTTGGAAATGTTCCTTCATGCTGAATCTGTGGTGAATGAAACACCGCTTAAGGATGGGCAGCTTGTTGCTTTTATAAGAATGGGAACAGATTTCAGCGATAACTTTTACCAGATAGAGATCCCGCTTTCTACAACTTTATTCGGTGCGACCACTCCTGAAGAGATCTGGCCAGAGGTGAACCGACTCAATCTTGAATTGGATCTGCTACAACAAATAAAAACAGCAGTTCTGGGCGATCCTTCTTTGAATGCCACAGAATTAAATTTCTTTACTGAAGAGCTCGCGCAGATAGATGCTGAAGCGCCTTATGACCTTGGTAGGTTAAGACTGGGAGTAAAAGGGAATCCAAGCTTCGGGAATATCAGGTTGCTTATGGTTGGAGTAAAGAACGGTACCAGGGTAGATGGAGTGAGCGATCTTTGTGGTGAAGTGTGGTTCAACGAGCTAAGATTATCAGATCTTAAGAATGAAGGCGGATGGGCCGGAGTGGTAAGTATGGATAGTAACCTGGCAGATTTTGCCAATGTTTCGGCCACGGGTAGAAGAAGTACTGTTGGATTTGGTAGCATAGAGCAGGGGCCAAATCAACGTAGCAGGGAAGATCTTCAGCAATATGATGTAGTGACCAATATTAACATGGGACAGTTGCTGCCGAAGCAATGGGGAGTAAAAGTGCCGGTAAACTATAGCAGGGGAGAAGAGCTAATTACTCCAAAATACGACCAGGAATTTCTAGATGTTGAGCTGGATACCAGGTTAGCGAATATTCAGGATCCCCAAGAAAGGGATAGAATAGAAAAGCAATCCCAGTCTTATACCAAAAGACAAAGTATTAATGTAATTGGCCTTAGAAAAGAAAGGGTAGGAGAGAAAAAGCCAATGCCATACGATGTTGAGAATTTCGCTTTTTCTACTTCGTATAATCAGGTAGATCATCGAGATTTTGAAATTGAAGAAAGCCTGGATCAAAGCGTTAGGGTAGGCGGTACTTATGAGTTCAATTTCCCGGAAAAAACTCTGGAGCCTCTAAAAAATATCGCAGTGCTGGATAGTAGTGATTACTTTGCGCTATTCAGAGATTTTAATTTTAATTACCTTCCTTCCAATATCAATGCGAGCTCGAATATTTTCAGGCAGTATAACGAACAAAAGTTCAGATCACTTGATCTTAGTGAAAATGATATTGGTATCCCTACTTTATACCAGAGAAATTATCTTTTTGACTGGCAATATGGGGTTAACTATAACCTCACCCGCTCACTGAGTTTCTCTTTTAATGCGAGTAACAACAGGATCATTAGGAACTATATCGACGAGGAAGGTTTTGCAGATAATAGCATTGGACTATGGGACGATTTTTTTAATGTAGGAGATCCAAACCTGCATTTCCAGACTCTTCAGGTAAATTACCAGTTGCCATTTGCTAAAGTGCCAGTATTAAGTTTTGTCAACGCAACCTATTCTTATACTGGAGATTTCCAATGGCAAAGAGGTTCCAGGATCTTCCAGCAGCTTGAAGGAATTCCAGATATAGGGAACAGCGTTCAGAATTCAAATACGCATCAAATCAATGCCAGTTTAAATATGCAGGATCTGTATAATTATGTTGGCCTGGTTGAAAAGAAATCTGATAGTAAAGCCAAGACCATCCAGGAGAGAAGTCGCGGTGTACCTACACTTGGGCCTCCTAATGATGATCAGGAAGAAGAAGCAGCAGAGCCCAAGGTGAAAACAAATAAAGGATATAATACTTTTGTGGATATCGCGACCGGACTTAAAACACTTCAGGTTAATTATAGAAATAGTAGGGGGATTTATCTTCCAGGGTATACAGAAAGTATTGGCTTTATGGGGACTTTCAGGCCCACCGCAGGTTTTACTTTCGGATTCCAGGATGATATTAGGTATATGGCTGCGGAAAGAGGTTGGTTAACCCTTTTCCAGAACTTTAACCAACAATATACTGCTCTTAAAAATGAACAGCTGGATTACCAGGCCGGACTGGATTTTCTTCCAGATCTTACCATAGAACTTACCGGGAGGAAGAATTTTTCAGAGAACTATTCAGAAAATTATAAGGTAGACCCAATAACCCTGGAGTATCAGTCTTTGACACCATACACCTATGGGAATTTTAATATTTCTACTATCCTGATAAGAACTTCATTTAGTAATTCTACTGAAGCCAGTTCAGAAACCTTTGAAAGATTCAGGGAGAATAGGTTGGAGATTGCGCGGAGACTGGCTGCAGATAGAGGATTAGATCCAACAGATGTAGATGAAGAAGGTTATCCGCGTGGAATTGGTAAAACAAATCAGGCGGTACTGTTACCAGCATTCATTGCGGCATATTCAGGTAAGGAGGCAGGCCAGGTAAAATTAGGAGCTTTCAGGGATTTTCCTCTTCCAAACTGGAATATTAAGTATACCGGCCTAATGAGAATTGAATGGTTCAGGGATAAATTCAGAAGATTTTCTGTAAACCATGGATACCGCTCAGATTACACATTGAACCAGTTCCAGACAAACCTGGATTATGACCCTGAGAGTCCGGAAGATCTAAACCAGGCAGGAGATTTTAAAAATCCTGTGCTGTTTTCCAACCTTGTACTTACAGAACTTTTTACGCCGTTAGCAAGAATCGACTTCGAGACAAAAGGGAATATTCAGATCCTTGCCGAAATTCAGAAAGACCGCTCGCTGGCATTCAGCTTTGATAATAATCTCCTTACGGAATACAGCGGTAATGAATATACCCTGGGGACCGGTTATAGAATTAAAGATCTGAAAATCGCTACTGCTCTGGGGGGAAGAAGAAGGGTTTTAAGCAGTGATCTTAATTTCAGGGCAGATGTTTCTTACAGGAAGAATCGCACGATCGTTAGATATCTTGACCTTGCCAATGCGCAAACTATATCTGGGCAGGATATCTGGTCTATTAATTTTAAGGCAGATTATGCTTTTACCAGGAATTTAACTGCCAGATTCTATTATGATCATACGTTCTCTGAGTATGCTGTTTCCACGGCATTCCCTCAAACCACTATTAGATCTGGATTTACCCTGATATATAATTTCGGAAATTAATCAAGCCTTATTTGAACAATCCGTCTAAAAAACTAACTTTGCGGTCTTATTAAAACTATACTATGAATATTCCACAAGAATTAAAATACACGAAAGACCACGAGTGGGTTAAAGTAGAAGGCGATACCGCAATTATTGGAGTTACAGATTTTGCCCAGGGTGAGCTTGGGGATATCGTATATGTTGAGGTTGAAACTCTTGATGAGACTCTTGAAAAAGAAGAGGTTTTTGGAACGGTAGAAGCTGTAAAGACGGTATCAGATCTTTATATGCCTCTTTCTGGTGAGATCATTGAATTTAATGATAGCCTGGAAGATGAGCCAGAAAAAGTAAATAACGATCCTTACGGAGAAGGCTGGATGATCAAAATTAAACTTTCTGATACTTCAGAACTTGAAGATCTTTTATCTGCAGACGAATATAAGGAAGTAGTTGGTAGCTAAATTATTACTATTTATTGCGCTAGTCTATACGAGTGCCATTACTTATTTTTCTCTTATAGTGATGGACTTTAAAGTTAGTGTAGGTGGATTTGATCCAACAGACAAAATGCTCCATGCCGGGGCATATTTGTTTTTAGCTTTCTTGTGGAAGCTGTATTTTGTATTTAAACACTCTGATTTTAAGCGATATACCGCCAATCTTCTATGGGTGGCATTCGCATCTTTTCTTTTTGGTATGTTAATTGAGGTTTTGCAGGGAACCCTAACCAGTTACAGGACACCCGATTGGTGGGATGTTCTGGCAAATTCTACTGGTGTAGTACTTGCTGTTTTGTTTTTCATGGTCATGGCGCCGACGGTGAAAAAGCTAAAGCAGAAAGTTGCCTAGCTAAATTATAACCTTTATTAACTAACATTTTATGAAACCTAAGAAAAACCCGAAGGCAGACCTTCGCCGGAGATGGGTCCTCTTTCTTCAAATCGGACTAATCCTGGTATTATTTTTAACGCTTCAGGCCTTCCACTGGAAAACCTATGATGAGAGAACCTGGAATGATGATAAAGTTTTGGTGGATAATCTTGAAGAAGAAACTCCACCAGTGACCATTATTCCAGAAATTGCTCCTCCACCTCCACCAAAAACGATCATTGATAAGATCGATGAAGTTCCAGATGATGAGGAAGTAACTGAAGATGTGGTCGCACCCACCGATTTCGATCTTGAGGATTTGCCCGAGCCGGAAGAGATAAATGAGCCGGAAGAACCAGATGAGCCTATAAAAGTACCATTCGATTTTATTGAAGAGGTGCCTTTGTTTCCAGGTTGTGAGAATTTGGAGGGGAACGATGAGCGTAAAAAATGCATGAGCTCAAAAATCAGTAATTTTGTAAATAGAGAATTCGATACTGGATTAGGCTCTGAGCTTGGTCTCACTGGTACGAATCTTGTGGTAGTAATGTTTGTAGTTAATGAGAACGGTCTGGTAGAGAATATTCAAGCCAGAGGGCCTCATCCTAAACTTGAAGAAGAAGCCAGAAGAGTTATTGGTAAATTACCTGAAATGAAAGCAGGTCGCCAGGCTGGGAGGCCGGTTCCTGTATCTTATACTATACCTATAAGATTTAAAGTTCAGGAATGATTGTGAGAGGTTTAGAAAATTACCGTAGTTTTAATTACTTATTCTTCCAGATAAATTTAGTTTTTTGGAAAAAATCTTTATTTTAGCAACCCTTAACAATATAACGTATTATGGAACCTAAGAAAAATCCGAAGGCTAATTTGAATAGAAACAGTGTTTTGTTTCTTCAACTTGGTCTTGTACTAGTTCTATTTATTACCTGGAGGGCGATTGAGTGGAAAACTTATGACCCAGACAACATAGATATAGGACAGGTGAATATGGACGCCCTTGATGAGGAGGATGTGCCTATTACAGAAATGCAGAATACGCCACCTCCACCTCCACCACCGCCACCGGCACCAGAGGTTATCGAGGTAGTGGAAGATGAAGAGGAAGTGGAAGAAGACGAAATTCAGTCTACAGAAACCAATCTTGATGAGATCGTAGAAGTGGAAGAAGTTGTTGAGGCTCCTGTAGAGGAAGAAGTAGAAGATGTTCCATTTGCGGTAATTGAAGATGTGCCGATCTTCCCAGGTTGTGAAAACCTGAGAAATAATGATGAGCGTAAAAAGTGTATGAGTGAAAAGATCTCTAAGTATGTGAACAAAGAGTTCGATACAGATCTTGGAGCTGAACTTGGATTAAGCGGTATCAACCGTGTGATCGTTCAATTTAGAATTGATGAAAAAGGTAATATTGGTCAGGTTAGAGCTCGTGCTCCACACCCAAGACTTGAGCAGGAAGCTGCACGAGTGATCAACAGTTTACCTAAAATGAAACCAGGTAAGCAGCGTGGTAAACCGGTTGGAGTTATGTACTCTCTTCCAATTGCCTTTAAAGTGCAGGACTAGGTTTCCTTTCTATAATATTTAAATCCCGGCTATTAATTGGCCGGGATTTTTTATTTTATGTAAATTCACTTTCTGAAAAACTGTATATTACACCCATAAATAATAGGCCCCCGAACGTATGAAGTATATCTTACTTCTCCTTTTTATAAATTTAAGTTTTCAGATCACCGCCCAGGATGTTAATTTATCTTCAGAGATATATCCTGAATTTCCCGAATGTGAGAATATAGATTATGAGGATCAGGCGCAATGTTTTAACCAGACCCTGGTGAATTATATCATCTCTACTTTTCAAACTCCAGAAATCGTTGAGACCGAAAATTATAAGGGTCAGCTTACTATTATTTTTGAAGTAGATGAAGAAGGAAGATTTCAACTTATATACCTTGATGCCGCTTATGAAGAGCTTAAGGAGGAAATAAAGAGGGTCTTCGAAAGTCTGCCTGTTATTAAACCTGCCAATTATAATGGCCGGCCGGTACATATGCAATTTAAGATGCCTTTGAGAATTCCTATTCAGGAAAACACTACTGTACAGCAACTGGAGAAAGGAGAGGAGATAGCTCTGAAAAGTGAAGACTCCTTAGAGGAGCCAGAGGAAGATAATATACTTACCGAATATGAAAGAATTCAGTCTGATAAATTTACCAGTCCCGAATATTCCAGTGAGCTGAATATCCCGTTATCTCATGAATATTACTCCAGATTTGATGCGCAATTAAATCAAATTGGGACAAATACGCATTCTGCCTCCAAACCTTTACTCTTTTCTGAAGTGAACAGGTACTATGATTTTGAGGAGCACCGGAATGAATTACTGCAAAATAGATCTACCTGGGCTGGCAGGAAGTTATGGAATGAACATTTGGTGAGATTTCAAACAGATAAATACTGGTTTACTCTGGATCCCGGATTTGATCTGCAGATAGGAAAGGATTTTGAGCAGACAGACCATGATTTCACCTATAATAACGGTAGGCAATTTATAGTTCAGGGTGGACTTGGTAAGAATTTCAATTTCTATTCTGTTATCTATGAAAGCCAGGGGAGATTTGCCGAATACTATAATCGCTATGCTGAATCAATAAGGCCTGCTGGTGGTGATCCAGCGATAGTTCCTGGTAGAGGCGTTGCCAAAACTTTTATGGATGAAGGTTATGATTACCCGGTTGCTGAGGGTTATTTGTCATTTACTCCTGCTGAATTTATTAATATTCAGTTTGGTCATGGTAAGAATTTTATCGGGGATGGTTACAGATCCCTAATATTGAGCGATAATGCTTCGCCGTATCCTTATTTGAAGCTGAATACAAATTTCTGGAAACTGAAATATACCAATACCTGGATGTCTTTAAGGGATGTAAGGCCTGCCGTTGTAAATAGCGGTTCTTACAGAACAAAATATATTGCCAATCATTACCTGAGTCTGAACGTTACCAAAAGGCTGAATTTAGGTTTCTTTGAATCTGTAATGTGGGAAAATGACAATGATCGTGGTTTTGATATTAATTATTTGAATCCTGTTATTTTTTATCGTGCTATCGAATTTGCTACGGGTGCTGATGGTGGTAATGCTATTATTGGTCTTACAGGGAAATATAAATTTTCCAACAACATGTATGCTTACGGGCAATGGCTGATAGATGAATTTTCGTCAGGAGATGTATTTGGAGGGGAAGGAAGTTGGAAAAATAAACTTGGATTTCAGTTAGGTCTTAAATATTTCAATGCCTTCAATGTTGAAAACTTGTTCCTGCAGGCAGAGTATAACCAGGTGCGGCCATATGCATATTCACATAATTCCATAACCCTCAATTATGGTCATAATAATCAGTCGATGGCTCATTTATGGGGTGCGAATTTTAGAGAGTTCATAGCTGTAGCGCGATATAAGCAGGATAGAATGTATGGTTCTGCAAAGGTGATCTTTGGTGAACGTGGTTTTGATTTTTCTGAAAAAGAAGATTATTACGGCCAGGATATTTACAGGACCGAAGAGGACAGGCCTTTTGATACAGGTGTAGAAATAGGGCAGGGTAACACTACTAATTCAATTTATACCGAATTTGAAGCAGGTTATATAGTGAATCCAACTACAAATTTAAAGTTGTTCGCCAGCTTTATTTATCGTGATTTTGATACGCAAACTAATACTACGGCTAATTTTGATAATTCAACAGCCTGGATCAATTTTGGATTAAGAACCGATATTTTTAACTGGTACTTTGATTATTAGTGATTTTCACCTCTGAAAATTAACACATTGCCTTCCTTGTTAAAACCTAATTAAGGAGTATCTTTGCGCCAGTTAAAAAAAAGCTTTTTTTGAGCAACACACGCGTACATACTTCCAGCGCTTCCATTCTGTCAGATTTTAAGGAAATTACAAAGATGAGGCTTGCTATTAGCGTAGTCTTTTCCTCTGTTGCAGGTTATTTTTTAGGCGCAGATAATATAGATTTTGTAGTGGTCACTTTGTTGGCTATTGGCGGTTACCTGATGGTAGGAGCTTCCAATGCCTATAACCAGATCATTGAAAAGAATCTTGATGCCTTGATGGATAGGACCAAGAACAGGCCTTTACCTGCTGGTAGAATGACCAATACTGTAGCCTTTACTATTGCCAGTATATTTACTGTTTTAGGTTTGGTGGTGCTTTATGTGATCAATCCGAAAACAGCGATGTTCGGTGCGATAAGTATATTTTTATACGTAAGTATATATACCCCATTAAAAACCAAAACTCCACTTTCGGTTTTTGTAGGGGCATTTCCAGGAGCTATTCCTTTTATGTTAGGATGGGTAGCCGCAACGGGTAAATTCAGTATTGAGCCGGGTACTTTGTTCATGATACAGTTCTTCTGGCAATTTCCGCATTTCTGGGCTATTGGCTGGTGGTTATTCGATGATTATAAAAAAGGTGGCTTCTTTATGCTGCCAACAGGGAAGCGTGACCGCGGGACTGCGATCCAGGTAATTCTTTATACCTGCTGGACCATATTGGTTTCTTTGATCCCGGTGTTTGGAGTAACCGGTAAACTTTATCTCACACCGGTATCGGGCGTTATTATCCTTGTATTAGGATTAGGTATGCTTTATTACGCGATTAGATTATTTAAGGAAAAGACAGCTGAGGCTGCTAAAAAATTAATGTTTGCCAGTGTTTCCTATATCACACTGTTGCAGATTGTATACGTATTAGATAAATTTATTAGACAATGGATTTAACTCAGGGATCTGACGAAAAGAAACGTGGCCGGGCAAAGAAAATGATGCTCTGGTTTGGGATTGTAAGTATGACCATGACATTTGCCGGGCTTACCAGTGCTTATGTAGTTAGTAAGAACAGGCCAGACTGGTTGAATGACTTCGAGCTACCCATGGCTTTTCTCTGGAGTACGATCGTGATCATAGCCAGTAGTTTTACGCTTTATTTGAGTAAAAGGATGATCCTGAGCGGAAACAGAAAAAATGCGAGTGCGTTTTTAATAGGTACTTTGATCCTGGCGATCCTCTTTATCGTCTTTCAATTTTATGGATTTAGTGATATTTTAAGTCAGGGATATTGGTTTACAGGAGCAGAAAGTACCGTGACCACTTCCTTTATATATATCCTTGTATGTGTGCACTTAGCGCACCTTATGGCAGGTATAATTGTACTTCTGGTTCTAATTTATAACCATTTTAAACAACGTTACAAAGTGGGGCAAATGCTTGGGTTTGAGCTCGGTGAGACTTTCTGGCATTTTGTAGATGCGCTTTGGATATTTTTGATTTTGTTTTTCTATTTCTATAGATAATAAAAATGCGTATTTTTGCGCATCCTTTAACATTAAAATACTTCTATGGAGGCGACTGTCGTTAGAACAGGCACAGAAGGAAAAACCTGGGGTGGTGGTAATGAACCACTAAAAGCAAGTTACGGAAAAATGATGATGTGGTTTTTCATCCTTTCCGATGCTTTGACATTTTCAGGATTCCTTGCCGCTTACGGTTTTTCAAGATTTAAATTCATCGATTCATGGCCAATCGCAGATGAGGTGTTCACCCACTTCCCGTTTTTACATGGAGTAGACGCTCCAATGTACTACGTGGCATTGATGACATTTATCCTTATTTTTTCTTCGGTAACTATGGTACTAGCGGTAGATGCCGGTCACCATATGAAGAAAGGAAAGGTTACAATTTATATGTTCCTTACCATTATTGGTGGTCTCGTTTTCGTAGGGTCTCAGGCATGGGAATGGAAAAACTTTATTAGTGGAGAATATGGAGCTGTTACAACCAAAGGTGGTAATATTCTTCAGTTCATAGATGGAGAAGGTGAGCGTGTAGCTCTTTCGGAAATTGCAGTGCCTATCGCTGGAGACAGAGTTGAGCATGAAAGCAATAATGGTATCTGGTTTGACACTGGTAAAGACCTTCCAACATATAGTCTTGATGAAGTGAAAGCAGGATTTATCCAGAATGAAGATCTTCTTATTAGAACTCAACAATTGGCAGAGGATGGTTCTAAAACCATTCTTTCCAGAGAGGAATCATTAATGAAACTTAATAACGAAGCTATTGGAACCGTAGAAGGTGCTAACCTGGTTCAAAATGAATATGGAGCTCCGTTATTTGCAGACTTCTTTTTCTTTATTACAGGTTTCCACGGTTTCCACGTATTTTCTGGTGTGATCATAAATATCATTATTTTCTTTAACGTGATCATAGGAACTTATGATAGACGTGGAAGTTACGAGATGGTTGAAAAAGTTGGTCTTTACTGGCACTTTGTAGACCTTGTTTGGGTATTTGTATTTACATTCTTTTACCTGGTATAATTCAGAAATAATTTATTATGGCTCACGATACTACGCATCAACACGGATCAGCAACTAAAAGGATCTGGACAGTTTTCGCAATACTTTCGGTAGTAACAATTGTAGAGGTTGTCTTTGGAATACTTAAACCAGCATTCTTAACAGATACTTTCCTTTTAGGGATGAGATTACTTAACTGGATCTTTATAATCCTAACAATTTATAAAGCATATTATATTGCATGGGCTTTCATGCACCTGGAGCACGAAACTAAAGGCCTAAGAAGAGCAATCGTATGGACATCGATCTTTTTGATTTCCTATTTGATATTTATCCTTCTTACTGAAGGTGGATATATACACGATGTTTATAGAAGCGGGCACGTTGCCTGGGATTTTTAACAAAAGTTAAAAGCATTGGAAAAGACGGTTTTGTTAAACCGTCTTTTTATTTTTGTACCCCCTTGCAAAACTGGTTTTTCTGCTTATGAAAAAGTTTCTGGTACTAGGAATTCTGTTCGCCCTGCCGATCACTGCATATTTGTTTTTTGCCTCTGGAAAGAACAATTTTGCCAAATTACCTGTTCTTACTGAAAATGTTCAGGATATCACCTCCTTTGAATCTAACACGGGAGACCCCATCAGCTTTAAAGATCATATAAGTGTAGTCGCCTTCTTCGGCTCAGATCTTGAAAATATCAAGGGAAACACCTTTAATTTAGATAAAAAGATACTGGAGAAATATTACGACTTCGATGATTTTCAATTCGTGATTATCCTGCCTAAGGATGCCAAAGATGAAACCAGTGAATTTGTTGAAGAGTTCAAAAAGATCAGTGAATCTTCCAAGTGGAAAATAGCTTATTCAGATCTTCAAGATATTCAGAAAGTATTTGCAAGCTTCCAGACTCCCCATAAATTGGATAAAAGCGGTCATACTCCTTATGTATTCATTGTTGATAAATCTGGCAATCTTCGCGGAAGAGATGATGATGAGGAATATGGAAAGGTTTATGGGTATGATTCAAGGGATGTGGCAGAGCTTAACAATAAAATGAATGATGATGTAAAAGTGATATTGGCCGAATATCGTCTTGCTTTGAAAAAGAACAATCCTGAACGAAAGAAATAATAGAAATGAAAAATTATTCATACGTAGGTATTTCACTTGTTATTCTAATTTTCGGAATAATCTTTATACCCAAGATAATTGATAGGATAAATGATGATGAAGTGGTTTCTTCAGACAGGTTGAATCAGAAAAGGGAGAAATCTACAAAGGATAAGGGTGAGCCGCTTTCTTATATTGTTTTAGATGGTGAAAAGAAAAAGGCTCCGCAATTTGAATTTATAAATCAAAATGGTGATACCATCTCTAACGAAGATTATGATGGTAAGGTTTACCTGGTAGAGTTCTTCTTTACTACCTGCCCTACGATTTGCCCTATCATGAATAAGAATCTTGTAGAGATCCAGCAGGAATTAAAAGGAGAGAAAGATTTTGGAATTGCATCTTTCTCTATAGATCCTTCTCATGATACTCCAGAAGTTCTGTCTGAATATGCAGATAATTATGGAATTGATGGCACTAACTGGAATCTTATGACCGGGGACAGGGAAAAAATATATGCTTTAGCGAATCAGGGCTTCGGATTATATGCAGGTGAAGATGCTAATGCCGCTGGAGGTTTTGCTCACCAGGGAATGTTTGCGCTGGTAGACCAGGATGGTTATATAAGATCTAGAAAAGATCAGTTTGGGAATCCGTTAATATATTATCGTGGTTCAGTTGAAAGAGATAAAAGCTTGGCTAAAGGGGAAGAAGGTCCGCAAATTGAAATATTAATAGAAGATATAAAGAAATTACTGTGAAGACCGCTTTAAAAAGTTCAGATAAAATAGCAGTGCCGGTGATAATTGCCTTGTCTATCGCTGTGCCTGTGATCGTCTTGGTATTAATGTTATTGCCAGAGCGATATAATATTTTTGGTACAGACTCCATGACCTTTCCATTATTCCATGGAATCCTTAATTTTCTAACAGCGATCTTGTTAATAGTCGGTTATTTCTTCATGAAAGCTGAAAAATATGTTCAGCACAGGAATACTATGATCACAGCTTTTGGTCTTTCGGCAATCTTTCTGGTTAGTTATGTGCTTTCTAAGATAAGTAACGAGCCTGTGCCTTACGGTGGTGATGGTATGCTTAGATATGTATATTTCTTTATTCTTATAACCCATATTGTCTTATCAGGAATTATAGTGCCTTTGGTGCTTTTTACTATGTACAGGGGGCTAAGCGGTCAATATAAAAAACATTCCAAAATAGCTCGATGGACCTTTCCAATTTGGTTATATGTTGCTGTAACCGGAGTGATGGTGTTTTTATTTATGATGCCATATTATTAAAATTCATCATAATTAATTAATTTTGAGCCAGTTAAATTAGAGGGTAATGAAGAGAAATAATATTAAATACATTTTATTAATCTTTACGATTCTTTTGTTTTTACCTGAGTTGGCCCAGGCCCAATGCTCAATGTGTCGTGCTGTACTGGAAAGTGAAGCAGACCAGAGTACAGCTAAAGGTATTAACGATGGTATTATCTATCTAATGATATTTCCCTATTTGTTAATTGGGGGAGTTGGCTACTTTATTTACAGATCCAGAAAAAATAAGCCAAAAGCACCCTAAACCTACGGTCATTTGTAAAGTTTAGGTTAAGAAATTATAGTTTTTACTAAAAAAACTGTAACATTTCATTTTTTCATCAGTCTTATTAAATAGGGAGTCATTTTCCTGTTTAATAACCATCAATCATGATTGAAATTTCTAATCTTCACAAGTCCTATAAAATGGGTGCCAATTCATTGCACGTGTTAAAAGGGATCAACTTTAGTGTCGCCGAGGGCGAATTGCTATCCATTATGGGATCTTCAGGATCCGGAAAATCAACCTTACTTAATATTCTTGGGATGCTGGATGAGGCTGATGAAGGCTCTTATATCCTCGATGGTGTGCCTATCAAGAATCTTAACGAGAAAATTGCAGCGAAATACCGTAATAAATTCCTGGGCTTTATTTTTCAGTCGTTTAACCTTATAGGGTACAAGACTGCACTCGATAATGTGGCTTTGCCATTATATTATCAGGGTCTATCTCGCGGTGAAAGAACAGACAAGGCGATGAGTTACCTGGAAAAGGTTGGTCTGGCCGACTGGTCTGGACATTTACCTAATGAACTTTCAGGAGGTCAAAAACAGAGAGTAGCTATCGCCAGAGCCCTGGCGAGCGATCCAAAAGTTTTGCTTGCAGATGAGCCCACAGGAGCTTTAGATACCAAGACTTCTTATGAAGTGATGGATCTTATTCAGGAGATCAATGACGAAGGACGTACCATTCTTGTGGTAACCCATGAACACGACATCGCCCAGATGACCAAAAGGATCGTTAATCTTAAGGATGGTGTTATAATAGAGGATACCGTAGTTTCACAGGTAAGAGCGTTGGAAAATGTTTGATTTAGACAGATGGGAAGAGATCTTTGAAACTATTCGGAAGAACAAATTACGCACGTTTCTAACTGGTCTTTCTGTAGCTTCAGGGATATTTATCCTGGTAGTGTTACTGGGTATAGGTGAAGGAATGCGTAATGGTATTTCCCGTGAGTTTGAACAGGATGCTTCCAACTTAATTTTTGTTTGGCCTGGAGTTACCTCTGTAGAATATAAGGGTCTTAACCCGGGCCGGCGTATCCAGATGAAGAACGAAGACTTTAACCAGATTTTATTGCTTTATGGTGACAAAATCGATAAAACAGCTTCGACCTATCAAAATTGGGGATTTGTTCTTTCCTATGGAAAGGAAAATGGTTCATACGATGTAAGGGGAACTTTCCCTGCTTACCAGGAATTAGAAAATATTTCGTTGACTTCAGGAAGGTTTATCGATATGAACGATATCGATAATTCTGAAAAAACCATGGTGATTGGGCACAGAATGAAACTCGATCTGTTTAAAGATGAAGATCCAATTGGAAAAATGGTTCAGGTTTCTGGAGTGAACTTTAAAGTAGTTGGGGTTTATACAGACCCGGGTGGAGAAAGAGAGGAATCCAGGGCAGTAATTCCAATTACTACAGCACAGAAGGCTTTTGGCGGCGGAAACAATATAGATAGGCTCTATATCACTTTAAAGCCTGAAGATAGTTTTGATGAAGCAGTAGCAGTTTCCACTCAGTTCTCAACTGAATTAAGTGAGTTTTTAAAATCAAGACATACAGTAGCTCCAGATGACAATAGTGCTATTCATATTAATAATAGTCTGGAAAATGCCAAGAGGTTCTTTACACTTATGGATATGATTAAATATTTCTTCTGGGGCGTAGGGATCTGTACAATTATAGCAGGCGTCGTTGGAGTAAGTAATATTATGCTCATTATCGTAAAAGAAAGAACCAGGGAGATAGGAATTAGAAAAGCTCTGGGCGCTCAGCCATTAAGCATCATTGGAATGATTCTTCATGAATCCATTTTTGTCACAGCAATAGCAGGTTTTGCAGGACTAATCTTTAGTTTGACTCTATTGGAGTTTATTGGGCCTGCAATCGAAACCCAATATATCTATAATCCTACCGTGAACTTTACTGTAGCTATAAATACAGTGGTAATACTTGTTATAGCAGGAGCAGTTGCCGGCTTCTTCCCGGCATGGCGTGCAGCAAGAATTAAACCTATAACCGCTTTAAGAGACGAATAATATGTTTAGTAGAGATCGTTGGAGTGAAATTATAGAGGCGCTGACCTCAAATTGGTTTAGAACTGTGCTTACGGCATTTGGAGTACTATGGGGTATCTTTATCCTTGTAATTCTCCTGGCTGCAGGTAAGGGCCTGGAAAATGGCGTTAAACAGGGGTTTAGTGGTATAGCTACCAACACTATGTTCATGTGGACCCAGGTGGCTTCAAAACCATATAAAGGCATGCCTAAAGGAAGGCGTTACAATTTCGAAATTGATGATGTAACCGCGATAAAGGGCCAGGTGCCTGGGCTTAGATTTGTATCCCCAAGAAATCAACTTGGAGGTTTTGGTGGAGCGAACAATGTAGTTCGTGGTTTGAATACCGGGGCATTTAATGTCTACGGAGATTATCCTGAGATTATTCAGCAGGAACCCATGGATATCACTTCTGGAAGGTTTTTGAACTATTCTGATATCAATGAAAAACGCAAGGTTGCCATCATTGGTGAAGGGGTGAAAACCGCACTTTACGAAATTGGAGAAGATCCGCTTGGAACCTATATTAAGATCAACGGGGTTAATTTCATGGTGATAGGTACTTACAAGAAAAAAAGCCAGGGTGGTGATGCAGAAGAAGGTCAGAAGGAAATTTATGTGCCTTTCACAGCTTTTTCGCAGGCTTTTAATCGCGGAAATGAAGTAGGCTGGATGGCTATTACCGCGAAAGATGGTAATTCCATTACCAATTTGAAAAATGATATCATAGAAATAGTAAAAAGCCGTCATACCATACATCCTGAGGATGACAGGGCCGTAGGGAATTTTGACCTTTATCAGGAATATAGCAAGGTGAACGGACTTTTTATAGCGCTTAAAGCGGTAGCCTATTTCGTGGGTGTACTGGTGCTTCTATCAGGAATTATCGGGATTAGTAATATAATGTTGATCGTAGTTAAGGAGCGAACCAATGAAATTGGGGTACGCCGTGCACTTGGTGCCACACCATGGTCTATAAGAGGACAGATCCTTATGGAATCTATTTTCCTAACCATTATTTCTGGGATGGCAGGTATTATCCTGGCTACCGGAGTGATCTGGCTGGTGAATTTACAATTGAGCCAGATGGATACTTCAGAAATGATGTTCCTTAATCCTTCAGTAAACCTTGGAGTAGTAATGGTCGCTTTATCAATTTTAATTATTTCCGGTTTACTGGCCGGACTTATCCCGGCGCAGCAGGCTATAAAAGTGAAACCTGTAGATGCCTTGAGAACTGAGTAATATTTAACACTAATACAATCAAAAAATGAAAAAATTTGTAACCATCGGAATTTTAGTATTTATCGCCGTGACCTTTGTTGGGGCATTATACTATTTATATCAGAAGAACCAGGAGGATCCGGTTGTTTATGAGACCGAAGAACCTACTGAACAGACTATTATTAAGAAGACTGTTGCCACAGGAAAGATTGTTCCTAAAGAAGAGGTTCTCATCAAGCCGAACATTTCTGGAATTATCGATGAAATCTATATTGAAGCAGGTGATCGCATCAAAGCCGGAGACCTTATCGCTAAGATCAGGGTGATCCCTAATGTATCTTCTTTGCAAAGTGCGAAAGATAATGTGGCTACTGCTAAGATCAACCTGGATAATGAGAAGAAGGTTTTTGAAAGACAAAAAGAACTTTATGATAAAGGAGTGATCTCTGCCAATGATTTTGATGCAGCTGAAGTTAGTTATAAAAGGGCGGAGCAGAATTACAGATCTGCACAACAGAATTATGAGATCGTGAGAACCGGTACTACCAGTGGGATTGGTAGCGCGGCGAATACTCTAATTAGATCTACCGTAGAAGGAATGGTGCTGGATGTGCCGGTTAAAGCTGGAAACCAGGTAATTGAGAGCAATAACTTCAACGATGGTACTACAATTGCCACCCTGGCAGATGTCAATGAAATGATCTTTGAAGGTAAAGTGGACGAAAGTGAAGTAGGGAAGATCAAAGAAGACTTACCACTAGAAGTTACTGTAGGTGCTATTGAGAATAAATCTTTTAATGCTGTATTAGATTATATCGCTCCGAAGGGAGTAGAGGATAATGGTGCGATTCAATTTGAGATCAAAGGAACTTTAGACAAGGCCGATACTACTTTTATTCGTGCAGGTCTTAGTGCCAATGCATCGATCATTCTTGCCCGTGCAGATAGTGTTCTGGCAATTAAAGAGGCACTGGTTCAGTTTGATCCTGAAACCAAAGAACCTTTTGTTGAGGTGATGACGGGTGACCAGGAATTCAAAAAACAAAATGTTGAGCTAGGTGTGAGCGACGGGATTAACGTTGAGGTTAAAAGCGGGGTGAAGAAAGGGGACAAGATCAAAGTTTGGAACCAGATTAAACCTGCGATGAATATTGCTCAGAACTAGAAATTTTATTCAGTGTGTAACAACCTGCACATTTCACAGACATATCTTACAGAATTATATTATGAAGAATTTTAGCTTACTAGCCACACTATTGCTTTTTTCCAGCGTTCTTACTGCTCAGCAGAAGGAATGGACTCTGGAAGAATGCGTGAATTACGCGTTAGAAAATAACATCCAGGTTAAACAAACAGAGCTGGATGTCGAGCTTTCAGATATAGAGAAACGCGATGCGATCGGGAATTTTGTTCCGAATTTAAATGCACAGGCTACCAATGCCTGGAATACAGGTTTAACGCAAAGTGCAACCACAGGTATCCTTGTAAATCAAACCGTTAGAAACTTTTCTGCCGGGGTTACCGCGGGATTAACCTTATTTGACGGTCTAAGGAACTTCAAGCAACTTCAAAGAGCAAAGATCTCAAAACTATCCAACCAGTATTCACTGGATAAAATGAAAGATGATATTGCGCTTTTTGTTGCAGATGCTTATCTACAGGTGCTTTTTAATAAACAGAACCTGGAAGTTTTGCGAGCTCAGAACCAGATCACCCAGGAACAACTTGGAAGAACTCAGGATCTTGTAGACGCAGGAGTTCTTCCGGAGGGAGACCTTTTGGAGATTAGAGCAACGATGGCTGATGAAAAGCAAAGAATGATCCTGGCTGAAAACCAGATCCAGATCTCTTTGATCAGTCTTGCGCAAACCTTAGCGATCCAGGATTATCAGAATTTTGATATAGTAGATAGAGATTATGATATTTTTGGAAATGAAATTCTTGAAAATTCAGTTTATGAAGTGATCGAAAAGGCAAAAGAAGAGCGCTCCGAGATCAGAATTGCAGAGGCAAATAAGAAATTGGCTGAAATGGATGTTGAAATCTCTAAAGGTGCATATTTGCCAACTTTAAGTGCCTTCTTTAATTATAATACCAGGGAAACCGGCCAGGAAAGAATTATAGGGACAGAAGTTGATCCTGATAATCCAACACGTACCATAGGATTTGTTGAGGGAACCAATCAGCAAGTATTAACAGGAAATACCATTCCTGTTCTGGGACCACCACGTCCATTCTTTGATCAGATATATATAAATGATGGTATTACTTATGGTTTCCAGTTGAATGTGCCAATTTTGAACGGTTTTACAACAAGAAACCAGGTTCGTAGAAATGAAGTGAATGTAAAGCGTGCCGAATATCAATTGGAGCAGGCCGAGCTGGATCTTGAGGCAAATGTGTACCAGGCGTATACAGATGCCAATGGTGCGTTTGAAGCTTATGAGGCGGCATTGGTAGCTTCAGAAGCACAAGCAAAGGCTTTTGAATATGCAACAGAACGTTATGATGTTGGTTTAACAAATGCCTTTGATTTTAGCCAGGCTAAGATCAGATATGAGAATACACAAAGAGAAGCTCTCAGAGCTAAATATGATTATATTTTCAAAGTGAAAGTAGTTGAACTATATTTTGGAATTCCAGTAAGGGATTTAAAATTCTAATTAAATGAATAAAAAGACACTTTTCATCATCATTGGGGTAATATTGGCCTTGGTTGTTTTATTGGTAATAGGAAAAAAAGCAGGTTGGTTTGGTGGCTCGGCAAACGTTAAGGAAGTCGAGATCACCCAGGTAGAGCCAATCGATATTACTGAAACTGTTTCAGCCACCGGAAAAATTCAGCCTGAAGTTGAGGTAAAGTTATCTTCTGAAGTGTCTGGAGAAATTATCGAGTTGCCGGTCGTGGAAGGGCAGGCAGTAGAGAAAGGTGATCTTTTAGTTAGGATCAATCCTGATATTTATCAGTCCAGCCTTCAAAGGGTTAGGGCTGGTTATCAGAATTCTAAAGCCAATTACGCCCAAACTCAGGCCAACCTTAAGCAGGCCGAAGCAGATTATAACCGAAACAAGAAGCTCTTCGAAAAAGGTGTGATCTCTAAGGCAGAATGGGATGGAATCGTGTCTAATTACGAAATGGCAGAAGCTAACAAGGAATCTGCCTACTTCAGCATGCAGAGTAGTGCGGCTACGGTGACCGAAGCTCAGGATAACCTTTCCCGTACTAATATTTACGCTCCTATGACCGGGACCATTTCTAAACTGGATGCCGAATTAGGGGAGAGGGTAGTAGGAACACAGCAAATGGCAGGGACTGAAATTCTTCGTGTGGCCAATTTGGAAAACATGGAAGTTGAGGTAGATGTAAATGAAAATGATATTGTAAAGGTATCAGTTGGAGATTCCACGATTGTTGAGGTGGATGCCTATTTAGGAAAAGAATTTAAGGGAGTTGTGACCGAAATTTCTAATACCGCAGATAATACCCTTACTACAGATCAGGTTACCAACTTCAAGGTAAAGGTTAGGATTCTAAAGGAATCTTATGTAGACCTGATGGAGGGTAAGCCTGAGAATTTTTCACCATTTAGACCTGGAATGACTGCTACGGTAGATATCATTACCAATAAAAGAATGAATGTGATAGGGGTTCCTATTAGTTCTATAGTTATTAAAAGCGATACCACTTCAACCAAAAAATCTTTTGAAATAAAGAAGGAGGATGAAAATGAAGAAAAGTTTGAGTGTGTATTTGTAAAAGATGGGGAAAAAGCTAAACTTCGCGTCGTAGAAACCGGGATTCAGGACGACTCTCATATTGAGATCACAAAAGGTCTTGTAGATGGGGATGTGGTCATCACCGGTCCATACAGTACCGTAACCAAAAGCCTTGATTCCGGCGACGAGATCGAGGTGAAGGAAGAGGGAAAAGAGGAAAAGGAAACTGAATAAACTTAGGCGATTTGGCACTTATTTTATGTCTTGAGACAGCGACCACGAATTGTTCTGTGGGCTTAGCGAAGGATGGCAAACTGTTGGCTTTGAAAGAAGATAATAGTAAGAACTATTCTCATGCTGAGAAACTGCACATTTTTATAAACGTAGTACTTAAAGAAGCTGGTTTTTCTACCCGTGATCTTGACGCCATCGCTATTAGTAAAGGCCCCGGTTCCTATACCGGTTTAAGAATTGGAGTTTCCTCGGCCAAGGGACTTTGTTATTCTCTTGATATTCCACTTATTTCAGTACCTACTTTAGATCTACTTGCGGCTAAGCTGAGGGGAGACCAGGGAATTATTATTTCCATGCTCGATGCCAGAAGGATGGAAGTGTATTCTGCAGTTTACGATTCAGGTCTTAAACAAATTAGAGATACTAAGGCCCAGGTTCTTGATGAATTTGCTTTCGCTGAATATCTTGAAAAATCAAAGGTGCATTTTATTGGAAATGGGGTGGCGAAATTTGAGGAGGTCTGCAAACATCCTAATGCTGTTTTCCATACCCAGCAATATCCTTCAGCAAAGGAAATGGTTGAAATCGCTGAATTAAAGCATCAAAAAAGCGACACCGAAGATGTCGCTTATTTTGAACCTTATTATTTAAAAGATTTTATTGCCGGTTAAGATCTACTCAGACTGTTTTTCTCTTTCAGTACCTTTCATCTTGGTTTGATCATATAGATAAACATCTCTTTGTGGATATGGAATTGTCATTCCTGCTTCTTCCAGTCTTATTTTACCTTCTTCGATCATGTACCAGTGAATATCCCAGAATACCGCATTTGGAGCGAAATATCTTACTGAGAAATTGACCGAACTGTCCCCTAGCTCTGCTACCAGTACTTGAGGAGCGGGATCTGTAAGTATATCCTTTTGTTCTTTTACAAGATTAGTAAGCACTTCCTTAGCTTTCTTAATATCATCATCATAAGATATTCCGAAAGAAAGATTTTCTCTACGGGTACCGTTAAAGCTATAGTTAATGATATTGTCATTACTTAGTTGCCCGTTAGGAACGACTGCACGCTGGTTCCCAAAGGTATCGATCTTAGTGTAGAAAAGAGATATCTCTGCAACGCTACCAGATACTCCCTGAGCTTCTATCCAGTCACCAACTTTAAAGGGTTTTAATACTATAATAAGTACACCACCGGCAAGATTGGAAAGTGATCCCTGTAATGCCAGACCAATTGCTAAACCTGCAGCACCAATCGCGGCTACAAGCGAAGCACTTTCAACTCCCAGCTGTGTGATCACCAGAACAAATAATATGATCTTTAAGCCCCAGCTAGCCGCATTTAACGTGAATTTCTCCAGTGTAGGATCGTAATCTTTTTTATCAAATAACTTTCTAAGATACCCTACAATTAATTTAATAACCCATAAACCTACGAGTAACAGTACAATAGCGCCAAGTAAGGTAGGTAAATAATCTATGAATTTACCAGCATACTCTTTAGCGATATCCCTGTAGTCATTTAGCTTTTCCATATTTTTTGTTAGTTAATTTTTAAACCCTAATTGTAAAAAAATAGAGCTTATTTCCTGTTTAAATTATGTTAAACTTCCGAGATCAGTGGCATAGCGTCCGATACATTCTCTACCGGTAACTGGCAACTTCCTTCTTTACAAATATAAATTAGATCTTTTCCTTTTACCAATCTGTCTTTTAAAAGCGCCAGGTCTGAATCCAGATTTGTGGCAGCTATAACTGTATTTGGCAGATATTTTTCCAGAAATACACGGGCTGTTTTTTTAAAGTTTTCACCGGTAATCGCAATTTCGTAGAATGGAAAACTGAAATTCATCATCAGGTCCAGCCAGTTGGAATGTGATTGGGGATATTCAGGGATCTTATCTGTGATATTATGAAGCATTTTTTCAGCTCTTTCAACATGAGAGTTATTACCAGTTAATTTTCCAAACCGAAACAGGTTTTTTGCCATTTCTGAATTGGAGGCCGGGATAACATTGTCGCTGATCTCGATTGTTTTTGTTACCAATGGCCTATCCTGAGCGGAGGTGAAAAAGTATAATTCTGAAGTTTCATCGTAGAAATCCTTACGGACTATTTCAAAAAGTTCTTCAGATTTTTCCAGGTATTTGAGATCGAAAGTAGTTTCATAAAGATCTAGAAATGCAGAGATCGTAAAAGCATAGTCTTCAAGATATCCATTTATGCTGCTTTTACCGTTCTTGTAGCTATGGTATAGACGCCCGTTTTTCTGGATTTGGTTTTTTAGTATGAAACCGGCACTATTAACCGCGACCTCTAGATATTCCCGTTTTCCAAAGGCTTTATATGCTTCACAATATCCGCTAATCATCAACGCATTCCAGGAGGTAAGCGATTTGTCGTCGAGTCCTGGTTTCTCCCTTTTGGATTTTTCTTTTTTGAGTTTTTTATGACATTCGTGGATCCTCTTTTTCAATTCATCTAAAGTGATTTCAAATTCAGAAGCGATAGTCTCCCTTTTCTTTGTTCTTATCAGGACATAATTATTTTCTTCCCACTTGCCGTAGTTGTTGATATTATAATATTCAGAGAATAATTGAAAATCGTCCTTTAGAATATCCTGCAATTGAGGTTTGGTCCAGACATAATACGCACCTTCTTCTTTAACGCCTTTATCGTTCTCGCTGTCTGCATCCAGCGCCGAATAAAATGCATTAGAAGGATCGGTCATTTCACTGGCGATAAAATTAAGGGTATCTTCAACCACCTCTTTATACCAGTCATCTTTAGTGATCTTATAGGCTTTGGAATACAACCGCACCAATTGTGCATTGTCATACAACATCTTTTCAAAATGAGGAACATGCCATCTTTCATCTACCGAGTACCTGGAGAATCCACCTTCTATTGGATCATAGACGCCGCCCCAGGAGATCTTGTCTAGAGTTAGGAGACAGTGCTCCATCAATTCTTTGTCTGAATTCTGATGAGCATATCTCATAAGGAATTCGAAATTATTAGGCATCATGAATTTTGGTGATCTCTGATATCCTCCATTCTTAGAATCAAAGGAACGTTTCCATTTCTCAATAATAGGGATGAAAAAATCACGATGAAAACTATTTAAATCCTGATTAGGCTCGATGATTTGAATTTGCTGTAAGCCCTTCTCAAGCTGATCAGCATAATCTATCATTTTTTCCGGTTGATTTTTATATAAATGCGCAATCTGCTTTAAGGCATCCTTCCATTGTTCTTTCCTGAAATAGGTTCCTCCCCATACTGGACGACCATCTGGTAAGGCAACAACGTTCATTGGCCAGCCACCCATTCCCGTCATTACCTGTACTGCATTCATGTAGACCTGATCGATATCTGGTCTTTCTTCCCGGTCTACTTTAATGCAAACATAATTTGAGTTCATGATCTCAGCCACAGCTTCATCTTCAAAACTCTCGTGTTCCATCACATGACACCAGTGGCAGGCTGAATAGCCCACACTTATTAAAAGCAGTTTATTCTTTTCCTGCGCTTCCTCCAGAACGGCATCATTCCAGGCCTTCCAGTTCACCGGATTGTGAGCGTGCTGAAGCAAATATGGACTGCTTTCGTGAATAAGATCATTGGTGTATTCTGCTGATTTCTGGCTCATATAAATGTTTGAGAATTAAAGATATTGAGGAAAGAGGGCAAAAACTAGCCGAAAACCCTAAAATTAGTATAATATCAAAGCAAACTGAAATGGGTTTTGTATTATTAATCTTTTAATAACTTTAAAGCTCAGCCGGTTAATGGAAAAAACAACAATTTTGCTGGTTGATAATTGATCTGTTTATGGAAGATATTTACATAGTGATGCTAGTGGCCCTTTTTGCCCTTGCGATTACAGATTTGGTGGTTGGAGTAAGCAATGACGCTATCAATTTTCTAAATTCTGCTATAGGTTCAAAAGCAGTTTCTATGCGAACCATCATGATAGTCGCAAGTATAGGAGTAGCTGTTGGTGCGATATTCTCCAGTGGATTGATGGAAGTGGCTCGTAAAGGTATTTTTATGCCGGGTCAATTTTATTTTGAAGAGATCATGATCATTTTTATGGCGGTCATGATCACTGATGTATTACTACTAGACTTTTTTAATTCCCTTGGGCTTCCTACTTCTACCACCGTTTCTATAGTATTCGAATTGCTAGGTGCCGCAGTTTGTATGGCAGCTATCAAAATATATACACAGGGAGACGGCGATCTGGCTGCATTAACGCAATATATAAATACCGCCAAAGCAACCGAGATCATCGTAGGTATTCTGATGGCGGTAGTGATCGCTTTCCTTATAGGAGCGATCGTTCAGTATGTTTCCCGTTTAGTGTTTTCCTTTCAGTTTGAGAGAAAGATGAAATATGTAGGAGCTATTTTTGGAGGTCTCTCCCTAACGGCTATCCTTTATTTTATCCTTATTAAAGGGATGAAGAGTGTTCCTTATATTTCTCAGGAAACCATGGACTATGTAAATACACATACGGTCTTAATTGTCCTTATTGGGTTAGTTCTATTTACAGGAATCTCGCAGTTTCTAATGAGTGTTTTAAAGATCAATATTCTAAGAACTATCATTATCATAGGAACCTTTGCATTAGCCCTGGCTTTCGCGGGAAATGACCTGGTGAATTTTATTGGAGTTCCTATTGCTGCCTGGCAGTCCTTTGATCTTTGGCAAACGGCAAATGCAGCTACCGGAGTTTTACCTTCAGAATTTTCCATGACCGGCCTTTCCGGAAGCGTCCCAACCCCAGAAATACTTTTGATCGCAGCTGGAGCGGTTATGGTAATTACGCTTTGGTTTTCCAGTAAAGCACGATCGGTGGTTGATACCGGAATAAATCTTTCCAGGCAAGGGGATGCGGTAGAAAGGTTTGAGCCTAACTGGTTATCCCGTGGAATTGTAAGATATTCAGTTCTTTTTGGGAATGCTATTAGCACCGTTCTACCTGAGAGAATGCGGACTAGGATCGAAAATAAATTTGATAAACCTTCAGCCCATTCCAGGAGTAAGAGATTTGATGCTCCTGCCTTCGATATGGTACGCGCTTCAGTAAATCTAGTGGTAGCAAGTGTCTTGATTTCAATAGGTACAAATATGAAGTTGCCGCTGTCAACTACCTACGTGACCTTTATGGTAGCAATGGGTACTTCGCTGGCAGATAGGGCCTGGGACAGGGAAAGTGCTGTTTACAGGGTTGCCGGAGTTCTAAATGTGATTGGTGGCTGGTTTGTAACTGCCATCGTTGCCTTCACCGCTGCCGCTATCTTTGGTGCGATTATATATTTTGGGGGAGCCATCGCACTGGCGGTCCTTATTATTGTTGCATTGGTTCTTGTGGTTAGAAGCGGAATTATTCATTCCAGAAAAGCAAAAGAAGAGCAGACCAGAAAAAGGTTTAAAAAAAGTGATATCATTACGATCAATGAGATAACCTCTGAAACCTCTGAAAATATTTCGAATGTGATTGGGGGTATAAACAAGATGTACTCTAAAACAGTAGACCAGTTAGGCTATTACGACCTAAGTAAACTGAAAAAGAATTATAAAAGGATAGAAAAACTGGAGACCGAGGTAGATGAATTAAAAGATAATATCTTCTATTTCATTAAATCGCTAGATGAAGACTCAGTTGAAGCCAGTAAATTCTATATACTCACTTTGGATCATTTACAGGACATGGTTCAGTCTATTGGCTTTATAACCAGAAACAGTTACAATCACGTACATAATAACCATAAGAATCTAAAATTCAATCAAATTCGGGATCTTAAAAAGGTGGATGATAAGATGCAGATCCTTTTTGATGAGATCACCGAAACTTTCGATAACCATGAATTCGGGAATATCGATAATCTTTTAAGCGAGAAGCAGGATCTTATGGAATATGTAAGTGACCTTATTCAGAAACAGATACAAAGGATCCGTACTTCAGAATCCAGCCCGAAGAATACAAAACTTTATTTCGGGATTTTACTGGAGACAAAAGATCTTATTGGATCAACCATGAGTTTACTGCAACTTTTTCAGGAATTCTATAACGAAGCCAGAACAACTACTTATTAAAAACAAAAAATCCCTTTATAAAAAGGGATTTTTACTTTGAGCTGTTTTTTATCAGTGCTAGCCGTTAATAGCCTCCACATATTCTACTTTTCCTCTTAGCATATCTCTAAGCATGGTTTCAATTCCACTTTTTAAGGTCATGGTGGAAGACGGGCAGCCGCTGCAAGCTCCCTGTAGAATTACCTTTACTGTTTTACTTTCTTCATTGTAGCTTTCAAAAAGAATATTTCCTCCGTCACTAGCTACTGCCGGTTTAATATATTCATCAAGGATAGCCACGATCTGTTGTGAGGTGTCATCCATTTTTTCGAAATCTGCCTTCTTGGTTTCAGCTATTTCTGCATTGGCAGACTTGGAAGTTTCAACACTTTCTTTAGTAAGCACTTCATTTCCTTCTTCCAGGTAATTTCTGATGAATTCCCGAAGTTCCATAGTGATCTCTTCCCAGCTGGCCACGTCGTACTTTTGTATAGAAACGTAATTCTCATCGATAAAAACCTCTTTTACGAACGGAAAATGGAAAAGTTTCTGAACCAGCGGAGCATCTTTAGCGTCATCAATATTCTTGAATTCAGCAGCGTGCAGAACCAGTTTCTTGTTGGCTACGAATTTCATCACCGCGGGGTTCGGGGTACTTTCGGCATACACAGTAACCGGTACTTTCCCAGTTTGTGTCTTTGTTTCCTTAATAACTTCTCCGCCTTTATTAAGATAGGTTTTGATCTGTTCAGCAACTTCTTCCTGAACATCTGCCCAATCTACAATGTCATATTTTTCTATCGCGATAAAATTCTGAGCGATATAAACCGTTTTAACAAAAGGTAGATAGAATAATTGTTGTGCAAGAGGAGATTTCGCCGCTTCATCTATGTTTTTGAATTCATAGTTTTCGTGACGGGTAAGGAATTTATCAGCTTCAAATTTTACAATTGAAGCCGTGGTGGTTGGAACTATATTTATAGTGAAATCTTTCATCTCAAAATTTTTGGCAAAAATACTAAAGAAAATCAAGGTAATACATATATTTACAGCCTTTATGACTAGTTCTATACATTTAAATCCTTGCTTTAATTCTCAATTTTTCAGGTTAAAGTTTATAATGTTTTTAGTGTCGATATTATTTTTCAATAATTCTTCATTAAAGGCACAGGAGGTCATTCCTACTTATTCAGATTACCTTACCGATAACCTTTACCTGCTTCACCCTTCAATGGCAGGAGCTTCCAATTATGACCAGATAAGGCTCACCGGAAGACTCCAGTGGTTCGACGTGGAGGATGCGCCTAACTTACAAACCGTTTCTTACAATTCTAGGGTAGGGCAGAAGATTGGGTTAGGAGGAATCCTTTTCAGGGACGAGAACGGGAACTTTTCCAAGATGGGGGCATATGCGACTTTTGCGTATCACCTTATGTTTTCCAGAAGCACTGCAGATTTAAATCAGTTATCATTTGGATTAAGCATTGGTGCCATACAGCATAGACTTGATACCAGTGGATTTTCAGAATTCGATCCTTTATTAGGGGATAGCAATACTGATATTTTTGGGAATATGGATTTTGGGATCTCTTACTATGTTAGTGATCTTTATTTCCATTTTGCGGCTAAGAACATTCTCCTGGTTAACCGTGAGTTATTTTATTCAGATGCGGTGCCCAGTAATATGAGGAAATACCTGTTTTCTGCCGGCTATGTTTTTTCACTCAACCAAAATGATCCATGGAGTTTTGAACCTTCAGTTTTATTCCAGGCCAGGGAAGCTACCAGTGAAATGGCTATAGATGCGAATATGAAGGCGTACTATGAGCTTGAAGATGGTAATAGTATTTGGGGAGGTCTATCCTACAGGAATAGTTTTGAGAGTTCAGAAATTACATCAGACGGGCAGGAAGTTAATCGCCAGCAACTACGCTATATCACTCCATTTATTGGTGTTAATTATAAGAAATTCGTGATTGGGTATACCTACAGTTATCAACTTAATTCATTGGTTCTTAGTAATGGTGGGTTTCATCAAATAACCCTGGGATATAATTTTGGCGAGAGCAGGGAGCGATATGATTGTAAATGTCCTGCGATTAATAATTAAAAGTCCAACCGGGTTACCTTGTAGCCGTGATTCTTTGCCTCGATAATATTCGATAATACTTCAGGATCTATATTGCTGAAAAATTCCGGTTTTTCGGTCTTACCCTCCCCAGTATTTAATAACCCATTTTGTTGCAGTATAGCTTTGGTTTGTTTTGCCACCGCTTCGCCAGAATCTATGATCTCCACATTCTTAGGCAATATTTTTTTTAGCAGCGGAATCAAATAAGGATAGTGGCTGCAGCCAAGTACAAGGTAATCTATTTCTGCTTCGAGCATTGGCTTTAAAAGCTTCTTAAGTAGATCTTCGGCTTCTTCAGAACCTCTCTTTCCACTTTCTATCAATTCTACAAGTCCGTTTCCTTCCACTTCAATCACATTGATATCTCTCGCATATATCTCTGAAGTTTGTGTGAATAATTCACTGGTGAGAGTACCACGAGTGGCAAGGATGCCAATCGCTTTATTATTGCTTTTTAGAGCTGCGGGTTTAATAGCGGGTTCAATGCCTATAAAAGGCACTTTATAGGTCGATCGCAGAACTTTTATGGCATTCGTAGTGGCAGTGTTGCAGGCCACAACAATGATCTTGGAATTCATCTCTAAGAGCTTCTCAGTATTTTTTATAGAGAGCCTGATGATCTCTTCCTGGGTTTTTATGCCGTAAGGGGCATTTTTACTATCTGATAGATAAATTGTTTTTTCGTTAGGCAATAACTGGTGAATCTCCTTCCAGATAGAGGTGCCGCCTACACCTGAATCAAAAATGCCAATTGGTCTGGGATCGTTCATATAGGTGTAAAAATAAAAACTGCGTACAAATATGTACGCAGTTTTCTAAATTTATTAGTAAAAGGAATCAATTACATTCCTAATTCTTTCTTTACGTCTGGCATAAGGTTGTACCCATCAGCTAAAAGAACTCCTGTTCCGGTTGTTGAATCAAGAACATAGTCATATCCTTTCGCTCTTGCTACTTTCTGGATAGCAGTACGAACTTTTTCAAGGATTGGCTTAAGAAGATCAGTTTCTTTCTTTTGAAGATCCTGTCTTGCTTTAGCACTGTGTTCCTGAATTCTTCTTTGTGCAGCTTGCAATTCGGTAGCACGCTTCTGGTTCTCTTCTTCAGACTTTGTATTAGCTTCTGCCTCGTAACGTTGCATTGTGCTTTGAGCCTCAGATAACATATCTTTTATCTCTGCATCATAAGTCTTCTCAAGTTTTTGAAGCTGATCCATCGCGCTTTTATACTCTGGAAGGTCCTGTACCAGTTCCTGAGTAGCAATATGGGCAACTTTAGACTGTGCATTTGTAAAAGCAGTAGCGCCAATCATAAAAGCTAAAGCTATAAAAAGTGTTCTGAATTGTTTCATTGTAATCGTCGTTAAGTTTAATTTAAGGTTAAAAAATTTAATTTATTGTATCGTTCTTTTTCTCTCTTGCTTTAAGGATGGAGTCTTTCTTTCTTTCTCTGTCAGCGAGAATTTTAGCTCTCCTTTCCTCAAATTCTTTTTGTCTCACTGCTTTAAGCGAGTCCCTTTCTTTTTTCTTGGCTTCTATAAAGGCTTCCCGTTCAGATTTACGCTGCTCCACCAGTTCTTCTCTTTTGGTGATCTCGGCGTCCTGTTCCACAGTACGGTCTTCAGCCTTTTCCAGTTCTTCGATCTCTTCTTTACTTTCGAGCTGCTCGCGATTAGCGGTTCTTTTTATAGTTCTAAGAACACTTTCACTAACATCGTATTGCTTATCTGCATATATCATTCCAATATCTGCAGTCCTGTCAAAAACGAAATCCAGATTTCTGGTTTCGGCGATCTGCTGCACGGCGGTAAATACCTGATCCTGGATTGGTCTCACCAACTGTTTCTTCTGGATCATATAATCACCATTCGGGCCAAACCTGTTTTGCTGATATTCCATGGCCTGTTGTTCCATGTAAGCAATTTCGCTCTCTCTTTCTTCTATTAGCTCTTTAGTAAGCAAAGCTCTTTCATTGTCCAGCCTGGTTTTCATGTCTTCCACTTTGCTCATTTTCGCTTCAGCTTCAACTTTCCATTCCTGAACCCTGTTATCTAATTGTTTTGATGCTTCCTGATATTCCGGGACATTCTCAAGAATATATTCCATATCGATATAACCAAGTCTAATGGTTTTTTGAGCCGTTACCGTAGAAAGGCTTAAGGCTGCAATTGCGAAAATGGTAAATACTCTATTTTTCATTTAGATCGAATATAGAAAATATCATGCCAAATTAAAATTGTTGGCCAATGATAAAATGTGTTTCCCATCCATTTGGACCAGGTTGACCAACAATTGGGTCAAATCCATATCCAAAATCAATACCTAATAATCCGAAGGTTGGCATGAAAATTCTCAATCCAACTCCCGCAGATCTATTCAATTGAAACGGATTATAGTCTCTAAAATTGTCATAAGTGGCACCGGCTTCTAAAAACGAAAGTGCATAAATAGAGGCAGCTGGCTTTAATGTAATAGGGAAACGCAGCTCCAGTGAATATTTGTTGTAGATCACTGCACCATCATCTCTCTGATCTGCAGGCCTGTCAATTGGCACTACAGATTGGTTAGGATAACCTCTTAACTGAATTGTTTCTCTACCATCCAGGCTGTAGGCCCCAAGACCATCACCACCTAAATAAAATCTTTCAAATGGAGGAACTCCTCTTTCGTTATTGTATGCTCCAAGGAAACCGTATTCAGCGTGTGTTCTTAGAACAAGGTTACTACTTGGTCCAAAGCTGAAAAGGTTGGTGTACCATGTTCCGGCGAATTTAATTTTATAGAATTCCAGCCAGTTATATTTCTTCTGGTCTACCTTTTCCTGATCTGGAACTGAATTTTCAGGAGTTACCCTGTTACCCTGCTGGTCTATAAGATTGCCGTCCTCATCTCTTAACTGGTATTCGTCTAGATTCTCAAGATTTGCATAATCTACACCATTCCATAAAGAGTAAGGAGGTGTTAACTTGGCTGTAAAAGCAAATTTAGATCCTCCTGTTGGGAAGATCGGGTTCACCCTTGTATTATCTCTAGTGATCCCTAACTGATAGTATAAGTTGTTAGAGTGTCCATTTCCAAAAGTAAATAAACCTGTGTTGTAGTTGTTCAGATCATATCTCTGGAAACCAACAACATTCGATATAGTTACATACTGGTCTGGGGCAGTTAACCTTTTCGCAAGTCCTACGCTTACCCCAAGTATATCAAAACTCCTGCTTTTATCTGCTTCTCTTTCTACATAGTCATAAAGGAACTGTCTTGTATAGCTGAAAGAAGTTGATAGACTCACTGGCCTTTTACCTCCTAACCATGGCTCTCTGAAAGAAAGGCTATAGGTCTGGTAAAAAGTACTCGCCTGTGCTCTCAAGGAAAGGGTTTGGCCGTCTCCCATTGGGATTGGTCTATACGCATCTTTATCAAAAAGTCCCTGAATGGAGAAGTTGTTGAAAGATAGACCAAGTGTACCAATGAAGCCACCTCCACCGTAACCACCCTGAAGTTCTATCTGGCTGGCTCCTGCTTCTACTACCTGATATTCCAAACTTAATGTACCTTCTCTTGGATCTGGATCTACGAATTCAGGATTTAACTGCTCTGCATCAAAGAAACCTAAAGCACCAAGTTCACGTACCGTAGCAACTACCGCTTCCTGGCTATATTTCTGTCCTGGCTTGGTTCTAAGTTCACGGTAAATCACATGGTCTTTAGTCTTGTCGTTACCGGTAACCCTGATTTCATCAAAATAAGCTTCTTTTCCTTCCACGATCCTGATCTCAAAATCTATCGTATCATTATATACGTTGGTCTCTACAAGGTCAATATTTGAGAATAAATAACCATTGTTCTGGTATTCGTTAGCGATAGAGGTTTTATTAGGTTCTCTTCCCTGAACTCTTTCATCCAACAGAACTCCATTGTAAATATCTCCCTTTTTAACCCCTAAGAAACGGCTAAGCTGAGAATCTGAATATTCGTTATTCCCAAGAAAATCGATATTCCCAATGTAGTACTGATTTCCTTCTTCGATCTCCAATCTTAAGGCTATGTTCTCCTCGTCTTTTTTGATAAGAGTATCTGAAGTTATTCTGGCATCTCTAAAACCTTCTTCCTTGTATTTATCTATAATAGATTCTTTGTCTTCCTGATAATCGTTTCGAACGAATTTAGAACGCTTCCAGAATCTGAAAAGATTCTTTTGCTTAGTGTTCTTCATATTTCGTTTCAGTTTAGCATCAGATAATTCCTCGTTTCCTGTGAATTCAATATCAGAGATCTTTACACGATCACCCTGGTTTACATCAACCACCATGTTCACCCTGTTGGCGTTTGCGGTGTCTGCAACTTCAGAAGTCCTTATGTCTACCTTAGCGTTGAAGTAACCTTCTTTCTTGTATTTGTTTTCAATATAGTTTTTGGAAGTAGTGATTAGGTTCTCTGTAACCTTAACTCCTGGTTTAAGGTCATTTTCATCAATAAGTTCTTCTTTCTCGCTTTTCTTTTTTATTCCGGCGAAACTAACCTTGTTCAACACAGGAACTTCCTGGATTTCAAGTTCAAGGTCTGCAACATTTCCCTCTACATTGGTAATGTAGAAATTGATATCACTAAACAGGTCCAGTTTCCATAATTTGTTAATTACGTCCCGTAATTTTTCACCTGGAATGTAGATCTCTTCACCTTCTTTTAGACCGGTATAGGCAATTACCGTTTGTTCGTTATAAGTGGTGGTTCCGGTGACTTTTATATCTCCAATAGTATATTTTTTAGAATCTCCAAGGGGTAGGTCCTGTGCTTTGGCAGCTATACTGAATATGAAAAAAAATGCAAAAAGTGTAAAAATCTTTTTCGTCATGAATGCACTAACTGAGTTGCTCACTTGTTTTTCCAAATCTTCTTTCTCTGTTTTGATAGTTGTATATGGCTTCAAAAAGGTCTTCTCTTCTGTAATCTGGCCATAAGATTTTCGTAAAATACAATTCGGCATAAGCGATTTGCCACAAAAGGAAGTTGCTTATACGCTGTTCACCACTAGTGCGGATCAAAAGATCTACATCTGGTAAATTTCGGGTGTAAAGATGCTCATTTATAACGGATTCATCAACTGCATCAAGGGTTAATTCATCACTTTTTACTTTAGCAGCAATCTGAGTGATGCAATTTGTAATTTCTTCCCTGCTACCATAGCTTAACGCAAGGGTTAGAGTCATGCGCTTGTTGCCAGAAGTTTTTTCAATCACATCTAACAATTCTTTCTTTGCTTTGGTAGGTAAACTGGAAATGTTCCCAATGGAATTCAGCCTGATCTCATTATCTTTCAGGGTTTTCATTTCTTTTTTTAAGGAAGAAACCAGAAGTTTCATCAACGTGTCAACTTCTAATTTCGGGCGATTCCAATTTTCTGTGGAAAAAGCATATAGAGTAAGATTTTTCACTCCAATTTCAGCGCAGCCTTCAACAATATCCCTCACCGCTTTCGTGCCTTCTTTATGTCCAGAAGCCCTGAGGAAACCTTTTTGCTTCGCCCAGCGACCATTGCCATCCATTATTATGGCGATGTGCTCGGGTAATTTATCAAGGTTTAAATTGTCTTTATAATTCATTTAAAAGCAATAACATGGCTTTCGGCCAAAGGTAAATGTGAATGTTATACCGGTAAATACATACCAATCTTTTGTGTTTCTGTTTCCGAATTCTGCGGAAGGTTCTCTACGCCCCAAATATTCCTCCGGCCAGCTACCGTCAAGGTTATCGGTAAGCGTATACCTTGCTCCAATTTCGAATGCGCCTATGATGTGCTCTGTGACCGCTTCTTTATATCCCATAACCATTGGGATCGCGAATTCATAATTTGAACCTTCGTTCACCAGGTTATTGGCCCTTCCGTTCTTTAGCCAGACGTGATCTGCCCTAAAATAGGTGATCCCTGTGTAAAGATACGGCGTGCTTTGCGGTAATGGGTTCGTAAGATCAAAATCCCAGAAATTGAATTCTAATCCTAATGAAGCTTCGGCAATTGTATTTTCAAAAGAATAGCCTCGCTGCTGCCTTCTGGTATCTGAAGATTTAGTGTCATCTGCAGAAATCTCTGCATATAGCAAGGATAATCTTAGAGCATGCCTGCTGCTTCGATTCCATTTTGCGATCAAACCTCCTACCGGCGTATTTGGTAGAATATAATTGGTTCGACCCACATCACCAATAAAATTTGCACCTCCGGCAAAAACTCCAACCTCGACTTGCTGCGAGTATGTGGTTGTTGTAAAAAATGCCATCACTACAAATGCGATAAGGTACCTCATAGGTTTTCAAAAGTTTGCAAATATAACAATTCTGTTTGCTCTGCAATAATTTGAGCAGATTTGTGCATAATTATAAACAGCTTTTGGAAGATTTTATTGCTTAGTTACGCTTGTCTTCGCCCCAAAGCAGTTTTTTTCGAAGAGTATTTAAAAAACTATCTTCTCTTAATTCAACAAAATTAATGGTGTAGGGTGCTTTCGTGATAATGATCTCAGTATCGTTCTCTAAAGTTGCAATTCGGGAATCCATTGATACTAAATGGGTGTTTTCCCGGCCCGAAACTTTTAACTTGATCCTGGTATGATCTTTAATTACCAATGGCCTGGCATTCAGGTTGTGCGGTGCAATAGGTGTGATCACCAGGGAATCTGCATCTGGTGTGATTACTGGTCCTCCGCAGCTGAGCGAATATCCCGTTGAACCGGTGGGAGTAGAGACGATAAGGCCATCTGCCCAATATGAGGTAAGATATTGATCGTCCAGCCAGGTATCTACCGTGATCATGGAAGTAGTGTTTTTCCTGCTAACGGCGATCTCATTGAGCGCGATATGAGAAAAAACAGGATCAAAATTTTTGGGATTTGTTTCTATTGTCAAAACAGATCTTGGAGAAAGGCTGAATTTTTTCTCGAGAATTTCATCGAGAGTACTTTCTATCTGTTCTTTTTGGATAGTAGCCAGAAAACCTAGCCTTCCCGTGTTTATCCCCACAATAGGGATGTCAAGGTTGCGAATATAATTTATAGACTTTAAAATAGTACCATCGCCACCTATACAGAAAAAAAGGTCATAGGAGTTATCTAATTCTTCAAAAGCACTAAAATGGTCGTAATCTTTTTCTATGCTGTTGTTGCTGTGAATTAATTTCAGAAAATCTTCTTCGATTAAAACTTCAATATTCTTTTTGTCTAAAAGTTCCAGTAGCTGGCCTATGTACTGTGCAGCATTGGCATGGTAAAACTGACCGTAAATGCCTATTTTCATAAATTATATGTTCAGATATTTATCAAGGTATTGTGACCTGTCCTTGAGGTTTTTGTTGAAAGTATCTTCCTGATGTTCAGATATGATGATGTATCCATATCTTCTAAAGGCCTGGATGATCTCGTTCATTCCCGAAGGTGTGACCTTTATTGTGATCTCGGCCATGTCATCTTCCATTTTAGAAACAAACGCTCCCAGAAGGTGGGCGTTATTAGATTCTACGATCTGGCTAACTTCTCCAAAGGTAAAATCCTTAAATGCCTTTTCTATGACCAGGATATTGCCGGGTTCGTGTAAAAATGGTGTTTCCTTGAACAAGGAGATCATCTCATTCAGTTCTACGTAACCCAGATAATTATTGTTATCATCAAGAACCGGGAGGATATTAGAATTGTTCTGTGCGAAAGCCTCAAGACTGTCTAGCCAATAATTACTTTCTCTAACATAAAATCCTTCTAACGCATAGCGGTAATCATCGATGGTTTTTTTATTCTCAAAGCATCTGATATCATTTTCGGAAATACAGCCAACATACGCACCTTCGCTTTCTACAGGAAGATGAGTATAGGTTAGTTGATTAAAAAGTTTCTGAATGTCTCCGATATTATCAGAAACACTTAAAATTCCTACATCATTCAATATGTGTTTTTCCAAACTCATTTTTTTCGTTTCCTTTTCTGCAAATTAATCAAAATAAAATTCATTGAAGCAGACTGCACTTTGTATTTTTGTTAATAAAACAAGGGAAAAATGACGAAATTAAGTGTCAATATCAATAAAATAGCCACTTTGAGAAATGCTCGTGGAGGGGATATGCCAAATGTTGTGGAAGCAGCCAGAAAGATTGAATCGTTTGGAGCGGAGGGAATCACAGTACATCCCAGGCCAGATGAAAGACATATTAGGTATGCAGACGTTAAAGATCTTAAACCGGTGCTTACTACAGAATTCAACATTGAAGGCAAGCCTATTCAGCAATTCTTAGACCTCGTATTGGAAACACGACCGGCGCAGGTCACTCTGGTGCCAGATGCAGAGGATGCCATTACTTCTAACGCTGGTTGGGATACTATAAAGCATAAAGATTATTTGAAGGAGGTGATCGCAAAATTCAAATCACACGGAATAAGAACTTCCATTTTTGTAGATCCGGTAAAGAAATTCATTGAAGGTGCTGCTGAAACCGGCACTGACAGGATCGAATTATATACCGAAGCTTTTGCGGTAAATTATGCGAAAGGTAATCAGGATGCAGCTAAACCATATGCCGAATGTGCTGAACTTGCTCATAAACTCGGGCTTGGGGTAAATGCGGGTCACGATCTGTCTCTTGAAAATCTAAAGTTCTTTAAGGATAATGTTCCGCATCTAGCTGAGGTTTCTATAGGTCATGCGTTGATCTCAGAAGCACTTTATCTGGGCCTTGAAAAAACTATTTATGAATATTTAAAACTTTTAAAATAGATGGAGTTACATTCTACAATTCTTGGAGAAGGTAAGCCCTTTCTTATCCTGCATGGTTTTTTAGGGATGAGCGATAACTGGAAAACCTTAGGGAAACAATTCGCAAAAGATGGATTTCAGGTTCATTTAATAGACCAGCGTAACCACGGAAAAAGTCCGCACAGTGATGATTTTTCCTATGAGCTAATGGCTAAGGACATAAAGGAATATTGTGACACAAAAAATTTAAAGAGTATTATTTTGCTAGGTCATTCTATGGGCGGGAAAACCGCTATGCTTGCGGCATGTAAAAATGAAGATCTGGTAGAGAAATTGATAGTAGTAGATATTGCTCCAAAATATTACGCTCCCCATCACCAACAGATCTTGAAAGGCCTAACTGCGTTAGATGAAGCTAAACTGACCTCTAGGGGAGATGCTGAGGATTTTTTGAAAGAATATATACCCGAAACCGGTGTAAGATTATTTTTACTGAAAAATCTTTACTGGAAGACAAAGAAGCAGCTGTCCTTAAAGCTGAATCTTGATGTTCTTAAAGAGAATATCGAAAATATTGGGGAGGCTCTGCCAGTGGATAAATCCTACCAGGGTCCTGCACTTTTCGTGAAAGGGGAAAATTCAGATTATATAAAACCGGAGGATGAAACTGATATCAAAAGGCAATTTCCATTCGCTGAAATTCAGGAAATTAAAAATGCCGGTCATTGGGTTCATGCTGAAAATATGGAGGACTTCTACGAGGCTGTAGTGAGATTTGTTTAAAATCTTTCTAAATTTATTATGTATGCATAATAAATACCGCTGAATTGTTGCATAATATCTATTTTATGCTATTTTTGGCGCTAGCTTTTTAAGACATATTAAATATAATCCTAATTAAATTATGAAAAGACTATTTTTACTTGGCCTGGTATTATTGGCCACGGCCACAACTTATGCCGGTGGTTACAGGGTAAGTCTACAGGGACAACGTGGACTTGCTATGGGACACACTGGAGTGGCAGTGGTAAATAATGCGGAATTGGCCTTTTTTAACCCGGCCGGACTGGTTTTCCTTGAAAACAAGATTAATGTTGCAGTTGGAGCGAGTGCCGTATTTTCTGATGTTGTATGGCAAAATGAAGAATTTGGACAGATGGCTAGAACAGATAGCCCTGTTGGAACACCGTTTTATGCTTATTTTTCCTACCAGTTAAGCGAGAAGTTCAGTGTTGGACTTGCTGCATATACTCCATATGGTAGTTCTGTTGCATGGGAAAAAGACTGGGCAGGATCGCACCTTGTTAATGATATCGAACTTTCTGCAATTTATGTGCAGGCGTTAGCTTCTTATAAAATTACAGATAATCTTTCAGTAGGTGGTGGACCTATCTACGTTAGTGGATCAGTTAATTTCAACAGAAACCTTAACAGAACCCTTACAGATCTTGACGGAAATCGTTCGAATGTAACGATAGATGCTTCTGGCGTAAGCGCATGGGGATGGTCTGCAGGAGCAATGTGGAGACCTATAGACAGTCTTACCATTGGTGTTAATTACCGATCTGAAATTTTAGTTGAAGCTGAAGGTGGAGATGCCGATTTTGAAAATATCCCGAATTCACCATTAACTCCGTTTAGCGATACTCAGTTTGATGCTACTTTACCGCTTCCTGCTGAACTTACTATTGGAGCATCTTATCAATTAAATGACCAATGGTTATTCGCTTTTGACTATAACCGTACTTTCTGGGATGTTTACGAATCTCTTGATGTAGATTTCGCAAATCCAAATATTCCAGATTCAAGGAATCCAAGGAATTATAAGGACGCATCTATTTATAGATTTGGACTTCAATACATGGCTAATGAGACCTTTACTTTAAGAGCTGGTTATTATTTCGATGAATCTCCAGTACAATCAGGATATTTTGCTCCTGAAACTCCTAGAAACGATTCGAATAACTTCACCGGGGGACTTTCGGTAAACGTAACCGATAAAGTAGCTATCGATGCTTCCTTTCTTTACAGCAGATTTGAAGATGTTGAAGAATCCTATAATTACTATCAGGAGAATGGTCAGAATGTACCTTTCGGAGGAACATACAAATCAAGCGCGTTTGTACCTGGTCTAGGTGTAACAATTAAAATTTAATGAGAACGATGAAGAACTATTTTAAATATATCGCAATATTAGCCTTAGGGGTTGTATCCTGCGAACCTGAATTAGAAAATGCTATTGAAGATGGCGAAGTTTATTCCAATGGGGAAGCAGATTTCTCAAATTACGTAGCCCTTGGAAATTCACTTACCGCTGGTTATGCAGATGGTGCACTTTATATCACTGGCCAGGAAAATTCATATCCTAATATCTTAGCTCAGAAGTTTGCGGTAACTCAGCCAACGAATGGTTTTACACAGCCATTGATGAATGATAATACTGGTGGTCTTTTATTAAGCGGAACCCAAATCACTGAAAACAGGCTGGTTCTTGCTGTAGGTTCTACAGGGCAACCACGTCCTGCCAGATACACCGGAGCTGCTCCTACAACAGATGTAGCAAATAAACTTTCAGGTTCATTCAATAATATGGGCGTGCCTGGTGCAAAATCCTATCACCTGGTTGCTCCAGGATATGGGAATGTTGCTGGAGTTCCTGCAGGATTAGCTAATCCTTATTTTGCGAGATTCGCAAGTGCAGATAATGCAACTGTATTAGCAGATGCTTTAGCTCAGGACCCAACTTTCTTTACTTTATGGATTGGGAACAATGATGTTCTTGGGTATGCATCTTCAGGAGGTACTGGTGAATTTCAATTAGGAAATACAGATTTTACTTCTTATGGAGAAAATGATATTACAGATCCTACTGCTTTTTCAATGGTATACGGTCAGATCGCCGGAGCTTTAGCTCAGACTGCAGACGGAGTGCTTTTAACTATTCCAGATGTGACTTCTGCGCCATATTTCACTACGGTTCCAAATAACGCATTAGCGTTAGATGCCGCTACTGCAGCTCAATTAACCGGGTATTTCCAGGCTGTTGCCGGAGTTTTCGCTGGTGGATTAATGGCTCAGGGAGTACCTGCAGAGCAGGCTCAGGCTTTAGCTTCTCAATATGCTATTCAGTTTAACGAAGGTTCAAACAGATTCCTTATTGATGTTCCGGTTACTCAGGCAAATCCTCTTGGATTCCGTCAAATGACCGAAAATGAACTGCTTCTTTTAACGATAGATCAGGCAGCATTGGCTGGTGGATATGGTTCTGTTCAATTAACCCAGGAAGTTGGGGAGGTTCTTGCAATATTACAGGCAGGAGGAAGCCCAACTCCAGAGCAGGCTCAAATCCTTTTCGGAGCAGTTAGCGGTATAGATGATAAAGATGCTTTAGATTCAGAAGAACTTCAATACATCAGCCAGGCTACAAACCTTTATAATGATGCTATTGAAGCAAATGCTGAAACTTTAGGTCTTGGATTAGTAGATGTAAATGAAGTGCTAAGTCAGTTAAAAGGGCAGGGAATTCCTTTTGACGGCGGTGTAATTACTTCAGATTTCGTTACAGGTGGTGCGTTCTCTTTAGATGGTGTTCACTTAACTCCTCGTGGATACGCGGTTGTTGCAAACGAAATTATTGCTGAGATCAATGCTACTTATGGATCTAATGTTCCAAAGGCAGATGTTGGTACATACGGAACTGTGACTTTAAGTCAGGACGTTCAGTAATATTAAAATTGCCATAAAATTTAAAAAGGCCGGGATTTTCCCGGCCTTTTTTTTGCAACTTTACTAAATAATCAACCATTGTAATATTATGAATTTTATACTAAGATTATTACTTACCGCACTCGCCGTGGTGATACTGGCGAAAGTCTTGCCGGGAGTAAGTGTAGATAGCTACTGGACCGCGATAATCGTAGCGCTGGTACTGGCATTGCTTAACTTTATCGTGAAACCTCTTTTGATCCTTTTCACCCTGCCTGTGACCATTCTTACCTTAGGATTATTCCTACTGGTCATTAATGCGATTATCATATTTATGGCCGACGGATTTGTTGGAGGATTCGATGTGGATGGATGGTTTATTGCCATAATTTTTAGTTTGTTACTGTCCCTGGTGCAATCTTTGCTCTTTTCAATTCTGAAATCAGATTAGATTTAACTGAATTTCAACAAATTGAAACTTTGCAGACTTTAAGAAAAAACGTAATTTTGCACTCCAATTTTTATAATAGATCAAAATGAATATTACCAGAGAGAATATTGATGAATTAAATGCGGTAGTTAAAGTTGATATCGCTAAAGAAGATTACGCGGGCAAAGTAGATAAGATTTTAAAAGATTACCGTAAGAATGCCAATATTCCCGGTTTCAGAAAAGGTCACGTACCTATGGGGATGGTAAAAAAGCAATACGGCCAGGCTGTATTGGTTGATGAGGTAAATAAATTACTTCAGGATAGCCTTAACAAGTACCTTACTGAAGAGAAATTAGACGTTCTTGGAAACCCGTTACCAAAAGAACAGGAAAATTTTGATTGGGATAAAGATAACTACAGCTTCGAATTTGAACTAGGTCTTGCACCAGAATTTGAAGTAGATCTTGATCTTAAAAAGCCTGTTACTAAATATAACATCGTTGCCGATGAGAAAATGGTGAACGATCAGATAGAAAGTATCCAGAAACAATACGGTAAACTTAAAACCAAAGATGTGGTTGAAGAAGGTGATACTGTAGCTGGTACTTTTAAGAATGAAGAAGAAGGGATAGAGAACGATACAACTATCGAACTTTCAAATATAAAAGGTAAACGCAACATTAATAAGTTTGTTGGAGCTAAGGTTGGTGACACCGTCACTTTAAAGACTAAAGGTCTTTTCGAGGATGATCACGCATTGATCAACCACCTTAAGATCGAACATGATAAAGCTCATGATCTTGATATCGAGGTTGAATTCACGATCTCTGAGATCAATGAAAGGGAACTTGCAGATCTTGACCAGGAATTGTTCGACAAACTTTTCGGGAAGGATAAAGTGAAGTCGGTAACCGAATTGAAAGAAAAGATCAAGGAAGATGCCGCTAAGCAATTTGAGCAGCAGAGCGACCAGCAGTTGATGAATGATATTACTGAAGCGCTTATAGAAGCTACAAACTTCGAACTGCCTAAAGAATTTCTTCAGAAGTGGATCCAGACGGTTGGTGAAAAACCATTGACCGAAGAGGAAGCTGCAGAAGAATACGAAAAAAGCGAAAAAGGACTTCGTTACCAGTTGATCGAAGGAAAGGTTGTAAATGATAATAACCTTAATGTAGATTTCAACGATCTAAAATCTTTCACTACAGAAAAGATCAAACAGCAAATGGCACAATTTGGCCAGATGGATCCTTCAGAAAAAGAACTTGACGATATCGCGGCCAGGATCTTATCTAACCAGGATGAAGTGAAGAGACTTTCTGAGCAGTTGATGAATGAAAAACTTCTTGAATTTTACAAGGAGAACATGAAATTCGACGAAAAAGAAGTTACTTACGAAGAATTTGTGAAAGCGATTTATAAGTAAGCCTTTTTACGATATATTACCTATCTTTAAGGCGTTAACTCATTATTGAGTAACGCCTTTTTTGGTTTTAACCGGATTTTTAATTAAGATTAGAAAAACAATAAAAAATTGATGGATTACGGAAAAGAATTTCAAAAATATGCTGTCTCAGATCATAACATAAACAGCAATTATTACGATAAAATTGTTAGCAGCATGATGCCGGTAGGCATGACTCCGAATATTATCGAGGAAAGACAAATGAATGCTGTAGCCATGGATGTTTTTTCCCGTCTAATGATGGACAGGATCATTTTTCTTGGAACAGGTATCAACGAGCAGGTGGCGAATATCGTCCAGGCTCAATTACTGTTCTTAGAAAGTACAGATGCTTCCAAGGATATTCAGATATATATCAATTCTCCTGGAGGAAGCGTTTATGCAGGTCTGGGGATATATGATACCATGCAGTTTATTAAACCAGATGTTGCAACTATCTGTACAGGAATGGCTGCATCTATGGGAGCTGTTCTTTTATGTGCCGGAGAGGCAGGTAAACGTAGCGGACTTCCTCATTGCAGAGTAATGATCCATCAGCCAATGGGAGGAGCCCAGGGTCAGGCTAGTGATATAGAAATTACGGCCAGAGAGATTGTAACTTTAAAAGAAGAATTATATAATATCATAGCGAAGCATTCCGGCCAGACGTATGAGAAAGTTCACGAAGACAGTGATCGTGACTTCTGGATGAAGGCTGAAAAAGCCAAGGAGTATGGTATGATCGATGAGATATTAAAAAGAGAAGGATAAATTGTAATTAACTATTTCGCAATAGTAATTACCGAAAATTTAAATAATGGCGAAAGAAGATTTAGAATGTTCCTTTTGTGGTAGGAAAAAACCCGAAACTAACCTACTTATTGCTGGTCTGGATGCCCACATCTGTGATCGCTGCATAGAACAGGCGCATGGAATCGTAGTTGAGGAATCCAAGCAGGGGGAAGCCAGAGAGCTTTCTTCAGACCTTATGTTGAGTAAACCAAAAACGATCAAATCGTTTTTGGATGAATACATTATTGGTCAGGAAGAAACCAAAAAAGTGATGTCTGTTGCTGTCTACAATCACTACAAAAGATTGTTACAGCCAGAAAGTGATGATGATGTTGAGATCCAGAAAAGTAATATCGTGATGGTTGGAGAGACCGGAACAGGGAAAACCCTTATGGCCAGAACTATCGCGAGAATGCTTAATGTTCCTTTAGCTATTGTCGATGCTACGGTTTTAACCGAAGCAGGATATGTTGGCGAGGATGTTGAAGGTATTTTGACCAGGTTGCTTCAGGCAGCAGATTATAATACTGAAAAAGCAGAACGCGGAATCGTTTTTATCGATGAGATAGATAAAATAGCCCGTAAGAGCGATAATCCTTCTATCACCCGTGACGTGTCAGGAGAAGGTGTTCAGCAGGCTTTATTGAAATTACTTGAAGGAACAACGGTTAACGTTCCGCCAAAAGGTGGGCGTAAACATCCCGATCAGAAATTCATTGAAGTGAATACCGAAAATATTCTGTTCATTGCCGGTGGTGCTTTTGATGGTATTGAAAGAATCATCAGTAAAAGGTTGAATATGCAGGCGGTTGGATTCAGCGCTTCAAAAAGCGAGGATACTATCGAGCGAACCAATCTTTTAAAGTATATCATTCCAAAAGACCTCAAGGAATTTGGATTGATCCCTGAGATCATTGGTCGTTTACCAGCCCTTACCTATATGAACCCGTTGGATAAAAAGACCCTTAGGGCTATCTTGACCCAGCCTAAGAACGCGATCATCAAACAGTATAAAAAGCTATTCGAAATGGATGATATCGAATTTGATATTACCGATGATGCTTTAGATTATATTGTGGATAAGGCAGTTGAATACAAACTTGGAGCACGTGGATTGCGTTCTCTTTGTGAGGCTATTCTAACCGACGCGATGTTCGAGATGCCTGAAAGCGAAGAAGCACATTTCACGGTTACCCGCGAGTATGCAGATGATAAATTGAATAAATCTACAATGAGTAAATTGAAAGCTGTTTCTTAATCAACTTTCAGTTATAATGCACATATAAAAAACGCCATCAATTTGATGGCGTTTTTATTTTATCCTAATCGATCTTTAGTTTGTATTTATGCAATAGACCTGTGACTTCTGGTAGTGAAAACTGAGCTTCATTGATCTTATTATTTTCTGGGTCTATATGATAGTTGATTGCTGACTTAAGATTTGTCTTCTCAAGAATGGTTTGGTTGAAAGTAGCTTCCAGGAAATCACAACCAGTTAGGTCAGACTGGCTAAAATCGCAAGCACTGAGGTCTGTATTCCTGAATTTGGAATTCAGGATTCTCGTTTTGGAAAGATTTACATTGTATAGTATGGAATGATCAAAAACTGAATTTTCAGCTGAAAATGAAAACCCAAAGCTTTCACAATGGTCAAAATTTAAGCCTATAAGTTTACATCCGGAAAAATGACAATCCTGAAATGCTGTTTTAGATAATTTGCAATTGCTAAGATCGCACTCTTCAAAATCACATTCTGTGAACCTGAAATTGCTAAGATCATAACCTGAAAAATTACAGTTGCTAAAAGTACAGCCTTCATAGTCGGCTCTGCTAAGTTCTTTCTGAGTGAAATTTGTATTGCTGAAGTGCTCGTCTGTAAAGAACCGCTCATTCATTCTAAAATAAATTGTAGGTTTGCTAATTACCAGCTTCCACCGGCGCCTCCGCCACCAAATCCACCGCCACCGAAGCCTCCTCCGAAGCCTCCACCACCACCAAATCCACCTCCGGAACTTCCTCCTCCAAAACTTCCACGGCCCAGAGAGCTTAAGATAATGGCATCCCATAATACACTGCGTCCGGTTCTTCTTCCACCATTTTTCCCACCTCCGCGTTTATTGAACATAGAAATAAGGATAACGATAAATATAAAGAAGATAATGATCGCTTTAAGGGGGATTCCTCCGCCGGAACCTCTTGAACCTGGAGCTCCCTGAAAAGTGCCATTAAGGACCTGGAAAATAGCCGTGGTTCCCTTGTTAAGTCCGGCATATATATCGCCGTTCCTGAATTCGGGTAGAATTATAAGCTCAATAATTTCTTTTGTCTTAGCGTCGGTAAGATATTCCTCAAGGCCATAACCGGTAGTGATCCAGATTTTGCGTTCTTTTTGAGCTACTAAAACTAAAAGACCATTGTCCTTATCACTTTGGCCAATTCCCCACTCATGCGCCCAGTGTGCTGCGTAGGTGCCCTCGTATTCGCCTTCAAGCGATTCTATAGTGACCACTACGATCTGAGTGGAAGTGGTGTCGGCATAATTAATTAGCTTTTGCTCGAGCCTTTGCTCATCTGGAGCCGAGAGCATATCTGCTTCATCGTATACGCTGGTCTGTTCTGACGGTTTTTGAGGGATATCACGTTGCGCTACTGCGGTGAATCCCGTTAAAAATATCAGTAATAGTATAAATCGTTTGATATGCTTATGCTTTTGAAATTTGATCTGATAACTCGTTGGTATTGTTCTCATCCCAGGGGAAATGTTTTTGCAGCTGTTCTCCAGCTTTCAAAACGCCTTCTACAAGACCATCCTTGAAATGACCTTTTTTAAAGTGTGAAACGATAAGTTCTTTAGTGCTTTCCCAGAAATCATCTGCCACCACTTCATTAATTCCCTTGTCTCCATAGATCACAAAATTCCTGTCTTCTACAGCTACATATATGAGTACGCCATTTGCATCTTTCGTATTATCCATTTTAAGAGCATGAAAAACTTCCATGGCTCGTTCAAAGATATCTTCGTCGCCCGTACTTGGCTCAAGGTGAACTCTTATTTCACCGCTTGTCTTTCTTTCTGCCTGTCTTATGGCTTCAACAACTTCCTCTTCTTCCTTTTTGCTTAAAAAGGCCTCGCTTTTTATACTCATTTTTTAAAAATCGAATTCTACATCTGGTGCATCTTCAGCTCCGGCATCAGACTGGAAACCTTCCATGTCATCAAAGCCAAAAAGTGCCGCGGTGATATTGCTCGGGAATTTCCGGCGTGTTTTTTCATAACTTGCCACAGCTTCATTGAACCTGTCTCTGGCAACATTGATCCTGTTCTCTGTTCCTTCCAGCTGAGATTGCAATTGCAGGAAGTTTTGGTTCGCCTTTAATTCAGGATATCTTTCAACAGTCACTAATAATCGGGAGAGGGCAGAAGTAACCCCTTGTTGAGCTTCCTGATATTGCTGAATTTGAGCTGCACTCAAATTACTTGCGTCAACATTTACTGAAGTTGCTTTTGATCGCGCTTCAATTACATCTGTAAGTGTTCCTCTTTCAAAATCTGCAGCACCTTCAACAGTTTTAACCAGGTTGCCTATAAGGTCATTTCTTCTTTGGTAAGAACTTTCTACATCATTCCATGCCTTTTCAGCATTCTCTTCTTTATCCACGAGGGAGTTATATGGAGATGCGATTAAAATTATCAGGACTATAATGATTCCCGCCGGGATTAGCCACTTTTTCATATTACAATTGATTTTTAAGGTTGATTAGTTCTGCTTTTACGCTTTCCAGTTTTCGAATAATATCAAAGTTGCTAAGCGTTTTATGTTTTTCTTCTTTTAAATGAATTTTAGCTCCCTCCAGGGTGAAGCCTCTTTCTTTGACCAGGTGATAGATCAATTCAAGGTTCTTAATATCTTCAGGCGTGAATTTCCTGTTGCCTTTTGCATTTTTCTTTGGTTTGATCGCATCAAATTCCTTTTCCCAGAATCTAATCAGGGAAGTATTCACTTTAAATGCTTCGGCAACTTCGCCAATGCTGTAATAGCGTTTTTCAGGAAGATCTATGTGCATTAATCAAGCGATTGATTTTCACGTTGTGCTTTTTCCAGGACCTCTCCAAACTCCTCCGGAGAAAGGTTTCCGTAGTAGAAATTAATAGGATTTATCCTATTGTCGTCCTTGAATATTTCATAATGTAAATGAGGAGCTTCAGATCTTCCGGTACTGCCTACAAATCCAATCACATCACCTCTTTTTACTCTCTGACCACGACGAACATTGTATTTATATAAATGTGCATATAAACTAGTGTAGCCATAGCCATGATCTATTCTGATATGATTTCCGTAACCCGTAGATCTGCTGTCTGCTCTCACCACACGACCATCTCCGGTAGCGTAAACAGGGGTTCCTCTTGGGGCGGTGAAATCCATGCCATAATGAAACTTCCTTACTTTAGTAAACGGGTCTGTTCTCCAGCCGTAACCAGAAGCGATCCTGCTAAGATCTTCATTGTTTACCGGTTGTATCGCCGGGATGGCAGATAGCAATTCGCCTTTTTCCCTGGCAAGTTCGGCAATCTCATCAAGAGATTTAGATTGGACTACCAGACGCTTGGTAAGGACATCCATCCGTTTGGTGGTTTCGGTAATAAGTTTACTATTGTCAAATCCTTCCAGTTGTTGATAACGGTTCACACCTCCAAAACCTGCCTTTCTTTGCTCCTCGGGAATAGGGTTGGCCTCAAAATAAAGCCTGTAAATATTATTATCCCTGTCTTCAATATTAGCCATCACATCCTGTATCTGGTCCATCTTCCTGTTAAGAAGACCGTATTGAAGTTTCATGTTCTGTAATTCACGCTTCAGCGCTTTTTCTTTAGGTGTTTCTATTTGAGGAATGTTCAAATAGATTATAAGAAGTATAAAACCGGCCAAAAATGAACCGGTAATACTAAGCAGGACAATACCTATGCGCCTGCCTTTCTTTTGCTCGATCTTTTTGTAAGAAAGGGTCTCGCTATCGTAATAATATTTAACCTTCGACATGAGTTAAATTTATGCTATTTTTGCGTCCAGAAACGGCTCAAATACCGTGTAATTAAATACGGTAAACGAACAAATATATGAATTGTTTTGCCGTCTTCATAATTTAATGAATTTTGCAAGAAAATAACTGAATGAAGTCACAGGATATCCGCAAACAGTTTCTCGAATTTTTCAAATCGAAATCACATAGCATTGTGCCATCTGCGCCTATGGTCATAAAAGATGATCCCACGCTTATGTTTACCAATGCGGGAATGAACCAGTTCAAGGAGTTTTTCCTTGGAAATTCAGTTCCGAAGAATAACAGGGTAACCGATACTCAAAAATGTCTTCGCGTAAGCGGAAAGCATAATGACCTGGAAGAGGTAGGGCATGATACCTATCATCATACCATGTTCGAAATGTTGGGTAACTGGAGTTTTGGAGATTATTTCAAAGAAGAAGCCATTAATTGGGCGTGGGAGCTTTTAACCGAAGTTTATAAGATCAATCCTGATAATCTATATGTTTCAGTATTTGAAGGTAGTGATGATAAAGATGATCTGGGTCTGGATACCGAAGCTTTAGAGCTTTGGAAAAAGATTGTTCCGGAAGAAAGGATCATTTACGGGAATAAGAAGGATAATTTCTGGGAAATGGGAGATCAGGGGCCATGCGGACCTTGTTCAGAGATTCACATAGATATTCGTTCAGAAGAAGAGAAAGCTAAGACTCCGGGTAGAGACCTGGTAAATATGGATCACCCACAGGTGGTAGAGATCTGGAACCTGGTTTTTATGCAATATAACCGCAAGGCTAATGGAGATCTTGAAGAATTGCCAGCAAAGCATATAGATACGGGAATGGGATTTGAACGCCTGTGCATGGTGCTTCAGAACAAAAAATCCAACTACGATACAGATGTATTTACCCCGCTAATCGGGGAGATCGAAAAGATCACCGGGACAAAGTATGGTAATTCTGAAGAGGCTAATATTGCGATGAGAGTGATCGCAGACCACGTTCGCGCGGTGGCCTTTTCTATAGCAGATGGCCAGTTGCCGAGTAATACAGGAGCGGGATATGTAATAAGACGAATATTAAGGAGAGCCATTAGATATGGTTTCACCTTCTTAAATACCAAAGAACCTTTTATCTATAAACTGGTTCCTATACTTACTGAGCAAATGGGAGGTACTTTCCCAGAACTTAAGTCTCAGCAAAGCCTTATGGAAAATGTGATCAGAGAAGAGGAAGCCTCATTCCTGAGAACACTGGACCAGGGATTGGTACTGCTGGAGAATTTGATGAAAGAATCAAAGGATAAGACGATTTCAGGGGAAAAGGCATTCGAGCTGTATGATACTTTTGGTTTTCCGATAGATCTTACTGCTTTAATATTAAGAGAAAATTCTTATGATCTTGATGAAAAGGGGTTCGAAGCTGAATTGAAAAAGCAGAAAGATCGTTCTCGTGAAGCCACTGCCGTAAGCGCTGGTGATTGGATGGAATTGAATGAAGTAGAAGACGAGTCTTTTATAGGTTACGATCAGCTGGAAGCTGAAGTGAAAATCGCCAAATACCGAAAGGTAGAATCCAAGAAAAAAGGGGAGATGTACCAGGTGGTTTTAAATAAAACGCCGTTCTATCCTGAAGGTGGAGGCCAGGTTGGTGATAAGGGTATCATTATGTCTTCAGATGGTGAAGTGATCGAAGTTATGGACACTAAAAAGGAGAATAACCTTATTGTACATTTCACCAAGAAATTACCAGGTAATACAGAGGCAAGTTTTGAAGCTATCGTGAATAAAACTGATAGATCTAAGACTGCTTCCAATCATACCGCCACGCATTTATTGCACCAGGCGCTAAGAAGTATTCTAGGGACGCACGTAGAGCAAAAAGGGTCTATGGTGCAGAGTGACTATTTAAGATTCGATTTTTCTCATTTCGGTAAAGTAAATGCTGAAGAATTGGAGAAAGTAGAGGATTTTGTAAATGCTAGAATTCACGAACAAATAAACCTGGATGAACAGAGAAACATTTCTTACCAGGAAGCTTTAGACCAGGGAGCGATCGCATTATTTGGTGAGAAATACGGAGATTCGGTTAGAGCGATACGTTTTGGTGAATCTATGGAATTATGCGGGGGAACACACGTTCAGAATACTTCAGATATATGGTATTTTAAAATTACCGGAGAATCTGCGGTTGCTTCAGGAATTAGAAGAATAGAGGCGATTACCGGTGAAGCTGCAAGGAAATATTTTGAAAAACAAACTCATATCCTGGAAGAGATCAAAAGCGGATTGAAGAATGCGAACGATCCGGTTAAGGCTATAAATACGCTTCAGGAAGAAAATACGGCTTTAAAGAAGCAGGTGGAAAGCTTATTAAGGGATAAGGCTAAAAACCTGAAATCTGAGCTTAAACAGGAAGTTAAACCGGTAGATGGAGTTAATTTCCTTGCTAAAAGAGTTGATCTTGATGCTGCCGGTATCAAGGACCTGGCTTTCCAGTTAGGTGAAGAGATGGATGATCTTTTCCTGCTTTTCGGGACAGAGCAAAATGGAAAAGCTTTGCTTTCATGTTATATTTCTAAAAACCTGGTTAAAGATAAAGATCTTAACGCTGGGCAGATTGTTAGAGAACTCGGTAAGTATATACAGGGTGGAGGCGGAGGCCAGCCATTCTTCGCTACCGCAGGTGGTAAGAAACCTGAAGGTCTCAATGAAGCGCTTCAAAAAGCAGAAAGTTTTATAAAATAATACGAAAATCCCGGTTTTTTAACCGGGATTTTTTAATTTAAGTATATGGATTTCAGAACCAAAGTTCCCGTTAAAGAAGGTGCTCCCAAGATTGATCATTCATCAGGGGTATTTCTTATTGGCTCTTGCTTTGTGGAGAATATAGGTGATAAACTGGAATGGTTCAGATTTAAAAATCTTCAGAATCCTACCGGGATTATTTTTCATCCTTCTCCAATTCGTAAGTTCTTTCAACGTCTCTCTAATAATGAAGAGTATCAGGAAAAAGATGTGATGGAATTCAATGGAGGTTGGCAATCCCTGGAAGCGCATTCAGATATGCGACGGGATACCAAAGAAGAATGTCTGCAGGATCTTAATGCTGCCCTTCAGCAAAGTCGTGATTTCATTCAAAAGGCTTCTCACGTAGTTATTAGCCTGGGAACGGCCTGGGGCTATATTTATGAAGGGAAGGAATCTATCGCGGCAAACTGCCATAAGATTCCTCAAAAGAGGTTTACCAAAGAATTGTCTTCGGTTACCGAGATTATGAACGATCTGGAAGTGATAGATCATTCTGTTTCTCAAATGAACAAAAAAGCTAAGGTTATATATACTGTCTCCCCGGTGAGGCATTTAAGGGATGGGTTTACCGAGAATCAGCAAAGTAAGTCGCATTTGATTACAGCTTTACATCAATTCCTTGTTGAAAGTGATCGATCGGTCTATTTTCCCTCTTATGAGATCATGATGGATGAGCTTAGGGATTATAGATTTTATTCAGAAGATATGCTTCATCCAAATAAGGTGGCTGTAAATTATATCTGGGAGTTATTTTCAGAGAACTGGATCTCAGGAAAATCGATTTCTTTAAATGTGGAAATTGACAAAATTCAGAAAGCACTTTCACACTCTCCGCGCGCAGAAAATTCAGATGCTCATAGGAAATTTCTTACAAATTTGCAACGAAAAATCGAGGAAATTCAAAAAAAATACCCTGAAATTAACTTTTCTTAACCCTTGTCATTATTGAGTTTGTTAAATTTTTAATAATCTCGAAACGTTAATTTTATACTTTATGTCAAATTATTTGTATTTTTACAAAGCAGATTTGAAATAAATACTTGTTGGTTATGATGATGTACATCTCAAATAATCAATTAATTATGGATAATTTGTTTTCTAAAATTTGTTGGGGTAGATTTTAGAATATACTAAGGGACGGGTGGGGCCGCCCCTTAGTTTTTTTATAAGAATTATTTAACTCTCTTTGGCTTTTAGTTATTATCTCTCTCCTCTTTTTTTTCTAATTTCAACTCATGAAGAATATTCTATTATCCATCCTGATGGTGGCAGTCATAATTCTTGGATTTATGTACTGGGACCAGAAGAACGATGAGAAAGAAAGCCTGGAGGAAAATACCGCCCTTATTCAGGAACAGATCAGGAACGTTGGGAAACTCGTGGTGACCGAAGGAACTTTCTCCCAGGTTTTTACCTATAAAAACTCTAAGAGCTTCTATTTAGATATATTTTCTGCCCGCAAGAAGGCACTAATCGTGGTAAATGCAGAGGTTAGTATTGCTTACGACCTTAGTAAACTGGATATTGAGATCGATGAGGAAGGCAAAAGGGTGATCATAAAAGATATTCCAGAAGAGGAAATAAGTATTAATCCGAATATCAAATATTACGATGTGACTCAGGATTACCTGAATCAATTTGAAGCGGAAGACTACAATAAGATCAAAGCAAAAATAGAAAAGGGCTTAAAAACTAAAATCGAAAATTCAAGCCTGAAGTCTAATGCTAAGAACAGGCTGGTAAGCGAACTTCAAAAAATATACATCCTTACAAGTTCTATGGGCTGGACTTTAGAATATCAAGATCAAGCCATTGAAAATGAAGAAAGCCTGGAGCGTATCAAGATCTAAGGAGTAACCATACTCGATTCGGTCATTTCTATACCATCATCAATTAAATGAGCTACCTCCGGTCTTTGCTTTTTGATCTCCTGTAATCTTGTTTTAACCTCTTCGGCCAGTTTTAGATCATTTTCGGAGGCCAGTTCGTAGATCTCTACGGAAAGTAACCAGTCTTTTGGGTGGTGCTTTTTTACGATGTCAAAAGCTGCATTCAATGAGAATTTAGTATTCTCTCCATTCCGGATATTTCTTATAGCCTTATAAAGCGATTCTAATTCTTCCCTATCAGGTGTTTTTTTGCTCTTAATGGTAGTTGTAGAAGGAGTATGAGTAATAAGATCAAAAGATTCATGATCTGCAGGTCCTGCGAAAGCTGAAATTATCTCTTTACCCACTGCCATATCATAACGACCCCATTCAGGCTTAAATAGAACTTCATCATTATAGGTAACCGTACAATCCTTAAAGCTGATAATAATAATTTTACCCTGTAAATTCCTTGTTCCGGTGATGATCTCACCTTCAACTTTTACACCTCCTTCAAATTCCAGGCTTACCTTTTCACCCTCATATATCGCATAAGCTCTAAGATCCCTGGGACTCATATCTTCTATAGCCAGGTTGATACCCTTTAATAAACCAATAGGTGAGCCAAAGCCTTCAGGATGCGTTGAAACGCCATGTCCCACGAGTTCCTTTTCGCGATAGGAAAGGGCAGTCTCGCCTTTGGTTTGGATATATACAGGTTTTCCTTCATGTTCAATCACATTGGAAAAATTACCCGAAACCTGAATTCCGGTACTAAATTCAATAGTACCCAGATTCTTGGAGTCTATAAGTTTTTGAATTCCTTCCAGTCCTCCTTTTCTTAATGCCATTTTATTAGCAAACTCTTCCAGAACGAGACTTAAATGAGCAAAGTCTGGGGTTACATAAAGCTGAGGTTGAGGTTTGGTGATATCAAATTCTTTCTTGGCTGCTTCTATTGTGTACGGAAATTTCTTTACAACATCGGTCATACAGGATTTGCTTTCTCCAATTGAAGAAAGAAGCCCGGCGCCATATATTTTTGGATCTTCTACAGTGCCAATTAGTCCATATTCTACAGTCCACCAGTGCAGGTTTCTTATCTGAGACATTTCACTTGGTTTAACATCTGCATTCTGAAGCTCATCTACTCTTTTTTCGACCTCTTCGATCTTTTCCTTTGGGGTGTCTTCAGCCTCTTTTAAAATTGAAAGTTCACGAATCGCCTCATAAACCTCATAGTCATGAGAACTCGATATCGCCTTACAGCCTATTTCTCCAAAGCGCCTTAGATATTCGGCATATTCAGGATTTGCGATAATAGGGGCGTGGCCGGCGCCTTCGTGAATGATATCAGGAGCCGGAGTATATTCTATATGTTCTAACTGTCTTATATCGCTCGCGATTACCAAAACATTGTAAGCCTGGAATTCCATAAATGCAGCTGGAGGAATAAAGCCATCTACGGCAACCGCAGCCCAGCCAATTTCTTCCAGGATACGATTCATTCCATACATGTTGGGAATGCTGTCTATCGAAATCCCGGTTTTCTTCAATCCGTCCAGGTAAGATTCGTGCGCTACCTTGCTCAGGTAATCCACATTTTTACGCATTACATATCGCCAAACTGCCTGATTAATAGGAGTATAATCTTCATAATTTTGAGGCTTTATATATTGCTGTAAATGGGCAGGTAACCTGTCCAGAATCTCGTTGGATTGAATTTTATCTAACATGGTTTGTTTTAACTAAAACGTTTGCGTTAAAAGTACAAAATTTGGCAGAGAAACAGAAGGATATTAGTTAACGACCTGGTATAAAAAAGCCCCTGATTCAGGGGCTTTCTTTTAATTTTTATTTTTCCATTCCCGGAGGATATTTTTCCATGATCTTGCTTACGATCTCATTGATACGCTCCTGTTTTTTATTGACCTCGCGGGCAAGAGCAGCAGTTCCCATTCCCTGCCAAACAAGTTCTTTACCTTCAGAATCTATAAGGTCTATATAAAGGGTTCCTTCACTGGTACTGCTCACTGTATTAAATCCGCTTCCCCAGTACCATGGGTTCCATCCCCAGCCATAACCCCAGTAAGGGTAAGTATTATTATATATGTTTATGTTCTCATTGGTCTTTGTGAAAATACTTACGAGAAGATCAGGATCTTCAGATTTAGTAAATCCTTTTTTCTCCATTTCAGTTTCAATAGCTCTTAAAATTCTTTTCTTATCAAGATCAGAGATTTCAGCTTTATCAATACCCGGCTTAAAGAAAGCGTATGTTCCATAATTCGAGAAATTAGCTTCACGATCATAATCTGAAGCAACCTTTACACTGCTACATGAAGTTAATACTACCGCGAATAACAGTAGAACAGGAGTAAATCTTAGAAATTTCATAGGTTAGATTTTAAATTTATATAAATTTTAATCCAAAAGACCCGGGTCTACCAGATTAGGAATCGTCACTTTTAATTGTGGATTCATATCCATCGCGCGCTTCGCAGCGAATATGGCTTCCTTATTCCTTGCCCAGGATCTACGAGCTATTCCGTTATTTACATCCCAGAACAACATAGATTTTAAACGGTCTTCTGATGCTTTATCACCTTCAAGAATCATGCCGAATCCGCCGTTAATAACCTCTCCCCAGCCAACGCCACCGCCATTATGGATACTTACCCAGGTCGCTCCGCGAAAACTATCGCCTATAACGTTCTGGATAGCCATATCTGCCGTGAACCTGGATCCGTCATAAATATTAGAGGTTTCACGGTAAGGTGAATCGGTTCCCGAAACATCGTGATGATCACGCCCCAGCACCACCGGACCGATCTCCCTGCGACCAATGGCGTCGTTAAATGCTTTGGCAATAGCGATCCTTCCTTCAGCATCGGCATATAAAATCCTCGCTTTGGAGCCAACAACCAGTTTATTCTCCCGGGCACCTTTGATCCACTGAATATTATCCTGCATTTGCTGCTGAATCTCAGCCGGTGAATTTTTCTTTAGTTCATAGAGAACCTTTGTCGCGATCTCATCGGTTTTCTGGAGATCTTCGTCTTTGCCTGATGCACAAACCCATCTAAAGGGGCCGAATCCATAATCAAAACACATTGGTCCCATGATATCCTGAACATAGCTAGGATATCTGAAGCCCTTGCCATCTTCGCTCATAATATCTGCACCTGCCCGGGAAGCCTCCAGTAAAAAGGCATTTCCGTAATCAAAGAAATAAGTTCCTTTAGCCGTATGCTTATTTATTGCGCTCGCCTGTCTTCTTAAACTTTCCTGTACTTTCTCCCTGAACTTTTCAGGATTGGAAGCCATCATTTCATTTGCTTCTTCAAAACTCAGTTCAACCGGGTAATAACCTCCGGCCCATGGGTTATGAAGCGAAGTCTGGTCGCTTCCCAGGTCTATGTAGATATCATTTTCAGCGAAGTATTCCCATACTTCGACCACATTACCCTGGAAGGCAATAGAGACAACTTCCTTACCTGCTTTTGCTTTCTTGACTCTCTTGGCAAGAGCTTCCACATTATCGATAACCTCATCTACCCAGCCTTGTTTATGCCTGGTTTGGGTAGCCTTGGGATTCACTTCTGCGCAGATCGTGATACACCCGGCAATATTTCCTGCTTTAGGCTGAGCACCACTCATGCCACCAAGCCCTGAGGTCACGAATAGCTTCCCTGCCAGGTCTTCACCGTCCTTGGCGATCTTTCTACCGGCATTCAAAACCGTGATCGTGGTTCCATGAACAATTCCTTGCGGACCTATATACATATAGCTGCCGGCGGTCATCTGGCCATACTGGGTTACTCCAAGCGCGTTGAATTTCTCCCAGTCATCTGGCTTTGAATAATTAGGGATCATCATACCATTGGTTACCACAACTCTTGGCGCATTTGGATGCGACGGGAAAAGTCCCATGGGATGTCCAGAATACATCACAAGGGTCTGGTTATCATCCATCTCTGCCAGGTATTGCATGCACAATCTATACTGTGCCCAGTTTTGAAAAACGGCTCCGTTACCGCCATAAGTGATCAATTCTTCAGGGTGCTGGGCCACTTCAGGATCCAGGTTATTCTGGATCATTAACATGATTCCATTCGCCTGAACGCTTTTCCCTGGATATTCGTCAATAGGCCTGGCATAAAAATCATAATCCGGCTTTAAGCGGTACATATAGATCCTGCCATATTTTTCCAGTTCTTCCTTAAATTCCGGAAGCAGGGTTTTGTGATGTTTTTTGTCGAAATATCTCAAAGCATTCTCCAGGGCGAGTTTCTTTTCTTCCCTGTCCAGAATATCTTTGCGCTTTGGAGCGTGATTTAAAGATTCATCATAAGGTTTTTTAGCCGGTAGCTCATCTGGGATTCCTTCAAGTATCTGATCCTTAAAATTCATTAGTCTTTATTCTTGAGAGTTGGTTTTCTTGTTGTATCCGTAGGGGCAATGTCTGCAGCCGCTTTCACAGCAATAACCTCTTTTAAGATGATATTGTTCAGTAAAACAACGGTAGCCTTCAGGAGTCAGGTAATAGTCTCCATCCTCTAACGGGATTCTTTTTTTCTGAAAATTCATGGGGCTAAAATACAATTTCTTATCTTGAAAGCATGATTTTGATCGTCAACAAATGGCTGCTTAGCGGGAGGTTTAAGGGTATAAGTCTCTGGCCTTTTGTGATCCTGCAGAACAGGCATTTGAAACAGGATGTGTTCTTTATAAATCATGAAAAGATACATTTACGGCAGCAACTGGAAATGCTCATTCTCTTTTTTTATGTTTGGTACGCGATTGAATTCTTTGTGAGATACCTGGATTGTAAAGACGGAATGCTTGCCTACAGAAATATAAGTTTTGAACGGGAAGCTTACCGCCGGGAGAACGATCTCAATTATTTGAAGAACCGCTCATTCTGGGCGTTCCGGAATTTTCTCTAAGATGATCTTTTTAAAAGCTGCAGCAAGTTCAGCCTGACTCCCATATTATTTTAGTTAGTGATTGTATTCTGAATCCCAAGAGGTATTTTTGCAGTATGCAGGACTTTTTTGAAAGCGAGCTTGCTCGAACAATTCCAAATGAATTTATTACCGAATTCCCGGGTGGGATTCAGTTTTGGATCAAAAGAGAAGATCTTTTGCATGAAGAGGTCTGTGGAAACAAATTCAGGAAATTAAAATACAATATTGCAAAGGCGAGGGAATTTAAGCATTCAAGGCTATTAACCTTTGGAGGTGCCTTTTCTAATCATATTGCAGCTACTGCTGCTGCCGGTAAAATTTTCGGTTTTGAAACAATAGGCGTAATCCGGGGAGATGAACTTGCAGATCTTTCAAAAGATAAACTTAGTCCAACTTTAAGATATGCTGACGACTGCGGAATGAAGTTTCATTTTGTAAGCAGGGAGGCCTACCGGGAAAATGAAGATCCTGAATTTATTCAAAAATTAAAAGGGCAGTTTGGTGATTTTTACCTGGTTCCCGAGGGCGGAACCAATGAATTTGCCATCAAAGGCTGTGAAGAGATACTCACAGACAAGGAGAGCGATTTCAATTTTATATGTTCTTCGGTGGGAACCGGAGGCACCCTGGCCGGGCTCATCAATTCTTCCAGGCCAGATCAAAAGGTTTTGGGCTTTTCAGCTTTAAAGTCAGATTATTTAATAACGGAAGTTTCGGAACTGGTAAATAAGCAAAACTGGGAAATGATACTAAACTATCATTTTGGTGGTTATGCTAAGGTAAACAGGGAGCTCATAGATTTTATGAATGATTTCAGTGAAAAATATAAAATCATTCTGGACCCTGTCTATACAGGAAAATTAGTTTTTGGTATTTTTGACCTCGTAAAACAGGGATATTTTCCTGATAATTCGAAGATCCTGGCAATCCATACCGGAGGCTTGCAGGGAATAGAAGGAATGAACCGGTTGTTAAAGAAAAAAGGACTGCCCCAAATTGCGAGATAATATGAAGATCGTTCGTTTTGTATCATTTTTAATGCTCATCGTTTTTGCTGCTTCCTGTGGAAGTAAAAAGAAGGTAGTAACCAGAAAAGATGACGTAGAAATAAATAATCGGGGAGAAGAGAATCGTGAAACTCCCGCGGAAGTAGTAGATGATGTAAAAGAAGAGATGCCACGTAATTCCTACCATTACCGGGTAGAGGATTATATCAGGGATTATGCTCCTATTGCTCAGGAAGAAATGAGACTTTATAAAATTCCTGCAAGTATAACGCTGGCGCAGGGAATTCTGGAATCTGGAGCGGGAAATGGAGAACTTACCAGGAGAGCGAACAATCATTTCGGGATAAAATGCCATGATTGGGATGGTGAAAAAGTATATCATGATGATGACCGCCGTGGCGAATGTTTCAGAAAATATAAACACGCAAAATATTCCTATAGAGACCATTCCTTGTTTCTTTCTGGCCGTGGAAGATATGCAGAGCTGTTTGAGCTGGATGTCGATGATTATAAAGGCTGGGCGAAAGGACTTAGAAAGGCTGGGTATGCCACAGATCGCAGATATCCCGATAAACTGATAGATCTTATTGAAAGATATGAATTGTACAAATTTGATTCAGATATCACCAAACGTCCTTCGCCGGCATTTACTGTTAAGCCACAGGAAAGTTCAGAAACTCATGTGGTGAAAAAAGGTGATACGCTGTATTCTATTTCAAAAAGATACAATACCTCGGTAGAGGAAATTAGAAGAATGAATGGCCTTAACGGAAATACAATTTCTATTGGCCAGATCTTAAGTGTGAAATAAAAATGTTTTGTCATTCTGAAAATATTTCAGAATCTAAGAATATTAATTACCCTGAAACTCCGGAAGCTTCTGGAAAGGGTAAGAAAAAGTGAAAAAGTAATTTATGATTTATAAGAGAAGTAGCGAATTATTTGCAGAGGCACAAAAAGTAATCCCAGGCGGGGTGAATTCTCCCGTGAGGGCTTTTAAAGCGGTTGGTGGTGAGCCAGTCTTTATTGAAAGAGCTGAAGGTGCCTATCTGTATGATGAAGATGGAAATAAATTGATAGACTACATCAATTCGTGGGGGCCACTTATTCTAGGTCACGCTCATAAGCCAGTTCTTGATGCGGTTATAGAAAAGGCTAAAAAAGGAACTTCTTTTGGAACACCCACAGAGATCGAAACCAAGATCGCCGAGCTGGCGGTAAAAATGGTTCCGAATATCGATAAGATAAGAATGGTGAATTCCGGGACTGAAGCCTGTATGAGTGCGGTTCGTCTAGCCCGCGGATTTACCGGAAAGGAAAAGATTATCAAATTTGCCGGTTGTTATCATGGTCATAGTGATTCTTTCCTTATCCAGGCCGGTAGTGGAGCGGTAACTTTTGGAACGCCAAATAGCCCAGGAGTAACCCAGGGAACAGCCAAGGATACCTTGCTGGCAAAGTATAACGATCTTGAAAATGTAAAGGAACTGGTAGAGGCGAATAAAGACGAGATCGCCTGTATCATTATTGAACCTGTTGCTGGTAATATGGGATGTATCCCTCCTGCAGAAGGATTTTTAGAAGGACTTCGCGAGATCTGTGATGAAACTGGAATACTTCTGGTTTTTGATGAGGTCATGACCGGATTTAGACTGGCTCCGGGAGGAGTTCAGGAAAGAGCGGGAGTGAAGGCAGATATTCTTTGCTTTGGAAAAGTGATTGGTGGCGGCTTACCGGTAGGTGCCTTTGCCGCTCGTAATGAGATCATGGATTATCTGGCTCCGGTTGGACCGGTTTACCAGGCAGGAACGCTTAGCGGGAATCCATTGGCTATGGCTGCGGGATTAGCAATGCTTACCGAATTAGACAGCAAAAGAGAGATCTTTGAAAGTATCGATAAAAAGACCGAATACCTTCATAAAGGTATGGACAAGGTCCTGAGTCAAAATAATGTTGATTATACCATCAACAGGGAAGGATCTATGATCTCGGTTCATTTTGGAAAAGAACCGGTAACCGATTTCGATTCGGCGGCGAAGTCAGCTAATCTTGGCCTTTTCAATAAATTCTTCCACGGAATGCTGGAGAATGGAATTTACATTGCACCGAGTGCCTTTGAAACCTGGTTTATAAGTGACGCGCTCTCTTATGAAGATCTTGATAAAACAATCGAAGCGGTAGATAAGGTTACCAAAAACTTCTAAGTAATATTGCTGAAATATAATAGATCCGGAAGACTTCAGTTTTCCGGATTTTTCTTTTTTAGAACTTTCTATTTTTGAAATAATACTTTTTGTCTTCTTCGGTGATCTCCCTGATCACCTTGCAGGGATTACCGGCGGCCAAAACATTTGATGGGATATCTTTGGTGAGCACGCTTCCGGATCCAATAACGCAATTATCGCCAATCTTGATACCTGGATTAATTACCACATTTCCACCTATCCAGACATTATTTCCAATAGCTACGGGAATGGCATATTCCCAACCCTGATTTCTTTTTTCAGCATCTATAGGATGTCCCGCAGTAAAAATACTCACATTAGGAGCCAGCATCACATTGTCGCCGATCTTAACTTCAGCACAATCCAGGATGACGCAATTATAATTGGAATAAAAATTTTCGCCAATAGAAATATTGTAGCCATAATCACAATGAAAAGGTGGTTCGAAGTAGAAGTTTTCTTTGAAAGATCCTAGAAGATCTTTAAGAATGGTATTTCTTTCCTCAACTAAATCTGGAGTTAAAGAATTGATCTGGAAACAGGCTTTCTGGGCGCGAATCCGTTCTTTTGAAAGTTCAGGATCTGATGCGATATATGGCTTTTGGGAAAGCATTTTTTCTTTTTCACTAGCCATATTTAAAAATATTGAGAGTTATGACAATTCCAGTAATTCCTCGATATAAGTACGGGAATTCGAAAGCCTTGGGACTTTATGCTGCCCTCCAACTTTATTGTTCTTCTTCAGCCAGTCATAAAAAAGGTTTTTCCTGGCCTGGTGGATCTTCGGCATATTAAGGGTCATATTGTTATAACGCTTAGCCTCATAATCGCTATTCACTTCCTGAAGGGCGAGGTCCAGTTGCCGCTGGAAATTATCAAAATCCCTTGGAGGTGTTTTGAATTCAATTATCCATTCGTGCGCGCCTTTTTCCTTACCTTCCATGAAGATAGGAGCAACGGTATAATCGATGATCTCGCAGTTTGTCACCAGGCAAACTTTCTTAAGGGCTGTTTCGGCATTTTCAATGATGAGTTCTTCACCAAAAACATTTATATGATGTTTGGTCCTTCCAGAAACTTTGATCCGGTATGGATCTATATCTGTAAACCTTACCGTGTCCCCAATTTTATACCTCCAAAGTCCGGCATTGGTGGTGATCACAACCGCGTAATTTTTACCGATCTCAACTTCAGAAAGAGGAATCGCTTTTTCCTCTGAGGTTCCGTAGTCTTCCATCGGGATGAATTCGTAGAATATCCCGTAGTCGAGCATTAAAAGCAGGTCTTTAGTGTCGTTATGGTCCTGGCAGGCAAAGAAACCTTCAGAAGCATTATAGATCTCATAGAACCTGAAATCTTCCTTTGGAAGGATCTTCTGGTATTGCGAAGCATAAGGCTCAAAGCTTACTCCCCCATGGAAATAGACCTCCAGGTGTGGCCACACTTCAAATAGATTTTGCTTTCCGGTTGTTTCTAGGACATTGTTCAGTAAAACCAGCATCCAACTGGGCACTCCGGCCAGGCTGGAAACTTTTTCCTTGATGGTTTCATCTACAATAGCCTGCATTTTATACTCCCAGTCGTGCATCAGGGAAACTTCGTTGCTAGGTGTACTGCTAAATTCTGCCCAGAAAGGCATATTGTCTATAAGTATCGCTGAAAGGTCTCCGTAAGAAGTTCCATTTTCCTGGTATAATTCCTTACTTCCACCAAGTCTCAGGCTCTTACCGGTAAACAGTTGTGATTGCGGGTTGTTGTTCAGGTAAATGCAAAGCAGGTCTTTCCCCGCAGCATAATGACAGTCTTCGAGAGAGTCCTGGCTTACCGGAATAAATTTACTTTTTGCATTTGTAGTTCCACTTGATTTTGCGAACCATTTTATAGGAGTAGGCCATAAAATATTAGATTCGCCAAGTCGGCTTCGTTCTATGACCGATTCATAACCTTCATAATTCTGGATAGGAACACGTTCTCTGAACTTTTCATAAGAATCGATCTCATGGAAATGATATTTGTTGCCAAATTCCGTATTTCTGGCCTTCGAGATCAGGTTTTTAAGCAATTCATTCTGAACCTCGTTAGGGTATTTTATGAACAATTCCATCTGGTGGATTCTCTTTTTGAGAAACCATGAAGCTATGGAGTTGACTAATGGAATTGGCATTATTCTTCTTATCTTTAACGCTTATTATTAAAGGGCGTTCGGTTATTTGGTTAAAAATAAACGAAACTTTGAAGCCTGCAAAAAATTCAATCAGTCTTAAATTAAAAATTTAAATGAGATACGAGGGAGTTCTAACTAAAATGAGAACCGAAATTACCGATGTGGTTCAATATTACCTGGTTTGGGAAAATGATTTTATCAATATGAACCAACTACTTGATAAAAAGATCAGCCTGAATTTCCTTAGATATCAATGTCTTAATTGTGGTCTGGAAAAGAAGATCTATAGACAGGGTTTTTGTTTTGACTGTTTCACTTCCATTCCTCAAGCCGGCGACTGGGTTATTAAACCTGAACTTAGTAAAGCCCACTTAGATGAAGAAGATCGTGACCTGGATTTTGAAAAACGTGCTCAGCTTCAACCTCACGTTGTTTACCTGGCCAACTCTAGTGACGTTAAAGTTGGTGTGACCAGGAAAAGCCAGATCCCTACAAGATGGATAGACCAGGGAGCACATGAAGCGATCGAGATCGTAGAGGTCCCAAACCGGTACCTTGCGGGTATCACCGAGGTGGCATTAAAGGATCATGTTTCAGATAAGACCAACTGGAGAAAGATGCTTACCAATGATATAATAGATCTTAATCTGGCTGAAGAGCGAGAAAAACTAAAAGAATTTATTCCGGAAGAAGCCATGGAGTATTACCTGGCGAGTAATAAGGAAACAGAGATCAAATTTCCGGTAAAGCAGTTTCCGGAAAAGGTGAAATCTCTAAACCTGATTAAAAACCCTTACTTCGAAGGAGTTTTAAAAGGGATCAAGGGGCAGTACCTGATCTTTGAAGACGGAACGGTCTTCAATGTGAGAAGTAATGAAGGATTGGTGGTAGAACTGAAAGTACTGGTTTAAATTTTTTGAGATTATACTTCTAAAATAGTTGTGGCACTTAGCCTGTCGAAGTGCTTTCTAAACTTGTGAAAAACTCAAGGGAGAAATCTATAGCAAATCGAACCTGAATGAGATTTCTCCCTAAGGTCGAGATGATATACCTTTTTTCGTCATGCTGTCCTGAAGGTTCGGGAGTTTCAGCATTTGTTTAGACTCTGAAACAAGTTCAGGGTGACGACCTCGAGGAATACAATGATTTTCCATTTTTTGATCATAATAAAGCTGCCTGAGTTTCTAAACAAGGTAACGTAGTTAAATAAGTGTTTTATATTAATTGTCTCATTTTCAGTTTTTTAATTTAGGTTTCAGTCTTTGTTCTGCTTATTTTTATAGCTCGCTTTAAAAATAGACAGATGAAATCAAATGCTCTTCCCCGCCGCGAATGGATCAAAAAAGGTCTGCTTTCTGTAGGCGCTCTAGCTGTTACCCCTCAAATTCTCTGGGCTAACCGCGTAAATGAGGCCATTAGTTCGAAAAACAGATTTCTATTCAATACGTCCGGGTTTAATGAATTCACCCCTCCAAAGTTTCCAGACCTGGACAACCTGAAAGCGAGGCTAATGTGGAATGAGAATCCATACGGACCTTCAAAAGAAGCTGCGCAGGCATTTACCGAAAGTGTTTGGAAAGGAAATCACTATCCATCGAACAGCCTGGACCAGTTAACAGAAAAGATCGCCAGGAAAGAGGGAGTTTCAAAAGACCAGGTTTTGCTAGGGCCGGGATCTTCAGACCTGTTGGAAAAAACTGCCGTGGTTCTTTTTCAGAATGGCGGTAATGTGGTTAGCGCAGATCCTAGTTATATGGCGCTTATTTCTGTGGCAAAGGCAGCCGGCGGGAACTGGAAAAGTATAAAACTAACCTCTACTTATGAACATGACCTGGATGCGATGGAAGCAGCCATTGATGAGTCAACCAAACTTGTATATATAACCAATCCTAACAATCCCACTGCGACAATTACTAATGCCGATAAATTGCGGAGTTTCTGTAAGCATGTTTCTAAAAATCTGCCGGTTTTTATTGATGAAGCTTATATGGAATTAAGTGAAAATGGAATGGCAGATTCTATGGCGCCACTGGTTGCTGAAGGAAAAAATATCCTGGTCTCCAGAACATTTTCAAAGATCCACGGAATGGCAGGTCTCAGAATAGGATACCTTTTAGGTCAGAAAGAAATCCTGAACCAGATAAATGATGTTATAGGTACTGGAATGGGAATCACCGGGCCAAGTATAGCAGCTGCTACGGCGAACCTGGATAATGAGGAATTCCTTTCAGATTGCAGGGAGAAGTTTTTTGATACAAGAACCTTTTTTAAGAATTACCTGGCTAAAAGAGGAATTAGTCATATGCCATCCCAAACCAATTTTATCATTTTTTCTCTGGAAATGGCCGGGGACGAATTCCTTCAACAGGTTTACGACAGGAATATGGCGGTTCGTGCTTTCCAGTTCTGGGGTAAGGACTGGTGCAGGGTAAGCATGGGCACAATGGAAGAAATGCAATTATTCACGGAAGCTCTAGACGAGATTCTGGTTTGATATCTATAAATATTTCAGCATCTGTCTAAACCCTGAAACTCCTGAAGCAAAGGGACAGGGTGCCGCATGTTGACATTTTTTGAGATCATAGAACTAGCCTTAATTCAAGGTTCGTTGACGCACTGAGCCTGTCAGAGTGTATTTAATTGTGAAAAACTTGAAGTTTTACATATCGATATGTTCCGAAATAAGGTCTGTTCAGCAGCTTTAATTCTTTTTCGTTGTATCAGTTTTCTTCTTTGCACTATTTAAGATACCTCCCAGAATATTCTTAGCTGCATCTTCAACCTGTTTTTTTTGAGACTGATTAATAGAATCTTTTCTGGTCGAAACCGGGGCAGTTGTAGAATCTGTCTTTTGAGAATTTACAGCAGTAGTATCATTCTTGTTGAAAGGCTTATTAGGATCTCTCTTTCCCTGTAGAATATCGTTAATTGCGTCGACTGCCTTGTCTTCAAGGTTTTTACTTTGCTTAGCTACGATCTTCTGAGTAAGATTATTCACCGCCTGTTGCATATTCAGTTTGACCTGAGGACTATTAAAGTTCCCGGTAATTCCTATGGGTAACTCCACGCTCATATTGGCGATGCTTTCACCGCTTAACTTACCAAGTGCTCCACCAACTTCAGATCCCAGATATTTTGCCGGTACATCCAGTTTTAGATCATAATCCATGGTCATATCGAATCCGTGGCTTCCCGAAACCTGGAAGTTAATATCCTTAATATTAAAATCGAATGGAGCTATTTGAACCATCCCGTCATTGAAGGTGAGCTTTGTTTTTAAATTACTAAGATCCAGATCCTCAAAATTTATAAAATTAAGTTCAGAATCCAGTTTTGCTAACAGGGCTGCTTTTTCAGGATTAATTTCTGCAGTAAGTATTTCTGCCAAAGCATTCCCCGCGATGGTAGCGAGTTGAGGTGTTAAATCCTCATTCAAATTACCTTTAAGATTCAGATTCGACTGTAATTTTCCTTCCAGCGCGCTGGCAAGCGGGGCCAGGTTCTGCAATAGTTCGAGGCCGTTAAAAGACGAGGCAATATCGAGTGAATTCAGGTTAAGATCCATCTCAAAAACCGGCGTAGGATTTTTTGTGGAAACCATCCCATTCACACCTATACTTCCATTAAATATATTTGTCGATATGTCTTGCAACCTCGCAGTTTCATCTCTTATTACAAGGACTCCAGTGGCATTCTTTAATTCAAGATTGTCGTAGATGACCGTGTTGGCATTGAACTTCAATTCCATATCCAAAAATGATGGAATCTTTACCGCTTCCTCACCGGTGGTTTTCGCAACGGTCTTTTCCCTGCCATTTTCATCGGTAGTAGTTATATCTTCAGTTTCTGCAACCATAAAATCGTTAACTGAAAATTTATTTGACTGAACCTGAAAATTACCTTTCAGGGCCTGATCTGTAAAAAGAAATCCTATAAGATTTTGAAGCGTTCCCGCTGCGGTAAGATCGGTCTGGCCAGTGGTAAGATTCAAATTAGGGATACTAACGTTCCCCTGGTTGAAGCTCATATTGGCGTTGGCGATCTTAACCTCGCTTGGAATTTCAGGCGACAGATAGCTGAAATTCTTTATCGAAGCCGTTCCGCTACTTTTTACATTTTGATATTGTTCATTTTCGATGGAATTCATATCAAAACTGGTCTTAACATCGGCTGTAAGAATTCCATTAAGATCCTGTTCCATTTCTAGTGGATAAGCCTGGCTTAAATTAGCAAGATTTATAGTGCCTTTAAGCGCAAGATCTACCAGCATATTTTCGGTGATATTGCTAATATTCCCATTTGCAGTAAAACTATCCTGGTCTATTCTAAAGGTTGCATTATTAATGTTGATATAAGTTTCTTCAGCAAGACCGGTATCGTTTAGAACCACCATATCCAGATTAATATCCTGGACACTTTTTGGAAGGTCTGGATATTTGAATGAGGCATTATTGGATGTGATTTTAATATCCATTTTAGGAATGTAGAGATCATCTGCTTTCCCGAAAATTCTTCCGTCAACGATAAAATCTCCGTTGGTGTCGACATTTTCAATATTCTTCGCGTAGATCTCTGGGATCACCGCCAGGAAATTTTTGAAGTCGGAAGATGGTGTCTTAAAGCTAAGGTCCATTTCGGTATTATCCTCATTCACCTGCACATATCCGTCGAAGGTTAGCGGTAACTGATTTACATGTGCCTCATTTTCCAGGAAGGTATACCTCATTTTATCCAGGTCCATCTGGAAAACCGCGTCCAGGTTGATCAAATTCTGGTTCAGGTAATTTACCCCGTCGTAATCTAAAGAAACCAGGGCTTCAGAATAGGTGTCAAGTTCAGATTGGTCCAACGAGAAATCTCCGGTTCCTTCATGATTCAGATTTTCAACATCCAGAGAAACCTTAGTGGTTTTATCAACATATTTAACCCTGGAATTATTTATTTCATAATGCTTAAGATCTAGTTTAAAAGGTTGCCCTTCTGATGCTGAAGTTGTAGTATCCTCAATAGCAATATCATAATTCGCTTTTCCCAGTGAGTCAACTTTAATGTTTATATAGGCGTTATTCAATGTTAATTGATCTATGACCTTAGGTTCATCGCTGCTCTTAAAAAGTTCCTTAATAGACATCTCCAAAGTGACCTCTTCGGTCAAAGCCAGGGTATCTCCTTTGAACGGCTCGTTATTAATGATGCTTAGATCTTCAATTACAAGAGTTGCCTCGGGAAAACTTCTGAACATGCTTAGATCTATATCCTCGAAATCAACCTGTGCATTGAGATTCTTATTCATGGTTTTCCTTACCACGTCTTTAAGCTGAGACTCAAACACAAATGGCGCGACAATCAATAAAATGATGATCGTTAGTAGTATAAAACCCAGAATTTTTAAAGCTTTTTTCATGTGATAATGAAATTTGTTATTTATTGGTGTTTATTAAGAATTGGCATTTAGGTTAATATAAGCTATTTAAACTTCACTCCTGACTTCCTCGAGCCTAAGTTCTTCTGCCGGTTTTAAATTGAACAGGCCTCTAAGCCCATATACTGCGGCATACAGGAAGGGCGTATCCAGGGCTGCGATTAAAACCTTGAATAAGAATCCGCTAAGCAACAATCCTCCAAATAGTTCCCAGTCTATCTTGCCAAAGCTACAAAGCAAAAATAAGACCGAAAATGTGTCAACAAACTGGGATAGGAAGGTGGAAAAGTTATTTCGTAACCATAAATGCTTTCCTTTGGTGACCCTTTTCCAGAAATGAAAGATATGTATATCTATATACTGCGCTAGCAAATAAGCGATCATAGAAGCAAAAACAGCAATTGCAGTTGCACCAAAAACTTTACCGAACAATGCGTTATTTATTGGCGACCAGGTGGTGGCCGGTACGGCGTCTGATGCATAAACTATCAACAGCGAAAAGAAAGAAGCAAAAATTCCAGTGGTCACTACCAGGTTCGCTTTCTTTTTTCCGTAAACCTCACTTATGATATCGGTAATTAAAAAGGTGACCGGATAAGGTAATATCCCTACCGAAATTTCAAAAGTATACAGCCCGAAAAAATCCCAGTAAAAGAACTTTTGAAAAATGAGATTCGATACAACCAGGGAGGCGATAAACAAGGCACTCAGGATCATATAAATTTGTTGAGCCGTGAGCATATTTTTCAGGTGGAGTTTGGCCAAATTTTTTTATTAAGTCTTTCCCCAAAGTTAAGAGTATGTGCTTTTGTTTTGCTTAATTTGCTGTGAAATTATTTGGCGCTACCTATTAAAATTTTATTAATTCGCTTTGAAATCCCCTAAAACAGTAATATTAGCACTGGGAAGTAACCTTGGTGACCGTTCCGGTTTTATGCAAAAGGCCCTGCAAATGATCCATGAAAACATTGGTTGGGTCATCGATGTTTCTAGAATTTATGAAACTCCAGCCTGGGGATTTACCGGGAATTCTTTTTTAAACGCCTGCATTTCTGTTTCTACAAGACTCGAAGCCCAACAGGTACTTGAAGAACTTTTGGGTATAGAGAATGAATTAGGTAGGGAACGCAATGATGCCGGTAATTATCAAAACAGGACGATAGACCTGGATATTCTACTCGTTGAAGAAGAGATCATTGAAAATGAAACCTTGAGAATTCCGCATCCGGGAATCCCGGAAAGGAAATTTGTTCTGAAGCCTTTAGCCGATATCGCTGCTGCTGAAAAACATCCCGTATCAGGGAAGAAGATAAGTGAATTATTAAAAGATACCACAGATGGATCTGAGGTTTCGATCTCTAAGGAAGAATTAAAGAAGCCTGCCTTAAATTATAATTTTCCCGGTTGTAATTATATCGCGGTAGAAGGTAATATTGGTGCTGGAAAAACGAGTTTTTCCACTATGGTTTCTGAAGACTTTAATGCGAAACTCATCCTGGAGCGTTTTAAGGATAATCCCTTTTTGCCGAAGTTTTACGAGAATAAGGAGCGTTATGCTTTTCCGCTGGAAATGTCATTTCTGGCAGATCGTTATCAGCAACTATCTGATGACCTGGCCCAGTATGATCTTTTTAAGGATTTTGTAATTTCAGATTATGACGTTTTTAAATCCCTAATCTTTGCGAAGATCACTTTGCATGAAGACGAATATTCCCTTTATCACAAGCTTTTTCATTTGATGTATAAAGAGCTGGTAAAGCCTGAACTTTATATTTATTTATATCAGAATACAGAGCGTTTGCTTGAGAATATCAAAAAACGCGGCCGCGATTATGAGCAGAACATTCAGCCAGATTACCTTGTAGATATCAATAAAAGTTACCTGAACTTCATCAAATCCCAGAGCAATATGAAAGTGCAGGTGATAGATATTTCAGGACTTGATTTTGTTTCGAACCGTAAGGATTATCTATGGTTGCTTTCTGAAATTGATAAAGCAGTTCGTTAATCCTGAGCCAGTTGTAGTTTAGAAAACAGATCCCAGAGGACAACCCCCGTACTTACTGAAATATTCAGGGAATGTTTGCTTCCAAGCTGAGGTATTTCTATCACTCCGTCGCTGGCCGAGACCACTTTTTGTTGAACTCCTTTAACTTCATTTCCAAATACAACAGCACAAGTAGTTTCTGATGCTGGTTTGAAATCATTAAGCATCACCGAACCTTCTGCCTGTTCTATAGAATAAACTTTTATGCCCTCTTTTTTCAATTTTTCAACTAGCTCAATGCTATCCTCAACATATTCCCAGGAAACGGTTTCAGTCGCTCCCAGGGCAGTTTTCTGAATATCTTTATGTGGCGGTTGAGCGGTAATTCCGCAGAGATAGATCTTTTGAATCAGGAAAGCATCGGCAGTACGAAAAACGGATCCTATATTGTTCAGGCTCCTTACATTATCAAGAATTACAATAATAGGCGTCTTTTTAGCTTCCTTAAATTGATCGATACTTTTTCGATCAAGTTCGCTGTTGCGAAGTTTTCTCTTTTCCATGCGGCAAAAATAGAAATTTGAAGTTTGATATTTAATTTTTCAATTTACTGTTAATCAGAGTTATTTAATTTTATTAAATTTAATAAAATCTAATCCCTGCAAATTCTTCCGAACTTCCTGTTTTTGTGATGGTTTTAATTCTAACTAAAACTAAATAATCATGAAAATTTACAAAACAACAATCGCGATCCTGGTCTTATTATTTGTTAGTAGCTTCGGCTTTAGCCAGGAAATGAAAGCAGAGAAATATGATAATCCTGAATGGGTTAGCATGTCCTACATCAAATTCAAGCCTATGAAGAAGGATCCGGCCATGAGCATTATAGAAAATTATTTTGTTAAGGCAGATCAGGATGCAGGGATAGAGGCACCAACGGTTTTTCATTTTGTTACTGGAGATTATGATATGCTTGTTATTTGGGAAATGTCTGAAGGCGTAGAAACCTTAAATTATAAGATGACTCCAGATGATGCAAAGTGGATGAAATCAATGGCGAAAATTGCCGGTAGTGAGGAAAAGGCAATGGCAAAAATGGACGAATTCTTTTCTTATGTAGATAGCTGGGACAATACTCTCGCCAGGAAAGAATGATCTATAATTTTAAAATTGATAACTTAGATGGGATTTTTAAATCCCATCTTTTTATTTACAACATACTCTATGAAAAAATTTTTACTACTCTGTCTGTATTTGATAGCTTGTTTCCCGGCTTTGTCCCAGCAAAAAACAGAATTAGAACTCCTGGATATTTTCAACTATGAATTTGTCTCAGATCCGCAAATCTCACCCAATGGAGAAAAGATAGTTTATGTAAGGAATTTTAAAGATGTTATGACAGATAAGAACCTGTCAAATTTATGGATCATCAATTCAGATGGTTCACAAAACCGGCCTCTTACTACCGGAAACCAGAATGATCTGAATCCACGTTGGTCCAGTGATGGAAAAAGACTGGTTTTTCAGTCTAATATGCAGGACGATAAGATGAAGCTATTCTTAATGTGGGTAGATTCAAAGGAATACTTTCCATTAACAAATTCCACACAAAGTCCCGGTGAGGCTACCTGGTCCAATGATGGGAAATACCTGGCTTTTACTATGTTCGTTCCCGCTAAATCTGAAACTTTTATAGAATTACCTTCAAAACCCGAAGGAGCAAAATGGAATGATGCGCCAAAATTTATCGATAAACTTAATTATCGCGGCGACGGTCAGGGCTACTTAAAGGAAGGTAATGATCAGATCTTTATTATTTCTACGAATGGTGGTACCCCAAGACAATTAACAAGTTCTGATTTTGACCATGGAACCCCGGTTTGGTCTGCAGATGACAGGAAATTATATTTCTCTGCAAACATGCACGAAAATGCGGATCTTGATCCTATGAATTCTGAGATCTATGAACTTGAAATTGGAAGCGGGAATGTACAGGCAGTAACCAGCCAGCAGGGGCCTGCTTCAAATCCTGTAGTATCTCCAAATGATAATACCATTGCCTATTTAGGATTCGTGGATGAATACCTGGGATACCAGATCAGTGATATTTATATAAAAGATGCCAATGGAACTGAGTCTGAACTCATATCTGGTGATTTTGACCGGAATATTGAAGATTTAAAATGGGATGGTAAGGGCAAAGGTCTTTATTTCCAGTATACAGATCACGGAAAAACTAAAATAGGATATGCAGATCTAAAAGGCAATACCAGGGAAATAACAAGTGATCTTGGTGGACTTTCTCTTGGCCGGCCTTATAATTCCGCTGCTTTCTCGGTTTCAGACAACGGAGATCTGGCTTTTACCTATGGTACAACTGAAAATCCTGCAGACCTGGCTATTCTGGACGGAAAGAAAATGAAAAGGCTAACTAATCTCAATGAAGACCTTTTCGCTTTCCGCAAGCTTGGCAATGTGGAAGAGATGACCTGGAAATCATCTTATGATGAGCGAGAGATACAGGGATGGCTGGTGACTCCGCCAGATTTTGACCCTTCAAAAAAATATCCCTTTATTCTGGAGATCCATGGAGGACCATTCGCCAGTTATGGTAGTGTATATTCAGCAGAGATTCAGGCTTATGCCGCCGCCGGTTATGTGGTATTATATTCAAACCCTAGAGGAAGCAGTGGTTACGGAAAGGAATTTGGAAATTTAATTCATCACGATTATCCCAACCATGATTATGAAGATCTGATGTCTGGAGTAGATGCAGCTGTAGCCAAAGGTTTTGTAGATGAAGATAATTTGTTCGTGACTGGAGGTAGTGGCGGCGGAGTCCTTACAGCCTGGATTGTTGGAAAAACAGATCGTTTTCGTGCAGCAGTAGTAGCCAAACCTGTGATCAACTGGTATAGTTTTGTCCTGTATGCTGATGGGCCGGGATTTTTCAGTAAATACTGGTTTCCTAATAAACCCTGGGAAGATCCCGAACCTTATTTGAAAAGATCTCCTATTTCTTACGTTGGGAATGTTACTACACCAACAATGTTGCTAACAGGAGAGGAAGATTACCGAACACCTATCGCTGAATCTGAACAATTTTATACAGCTTTAAAACTAGAGGGAGTTGAAACCGCCATGGTAAGAATTCCAGGTGCTTCTCATGGTATTGCCAATAAGCCCAGTAACCTAATCGCAAAAATATCGGCGGTGCTGGCCTGGTTCGAAAAATACCGCGAAGAGGATTAACCAAGTAAGCTGAAAGTATACCGATTTACACCTAGAATCATTAAAAAAAATTATTAGTGCAATGAAACAAATAACACTCTCCGGATTATTAAGCATTTTTTTTGGAATTATTTGTAGTGCTCAGGATGGGGGAATCAATAAGGAAGACACACGTCTTTTATCTCAACCGGCCATAAGCGATTCGAAAATAGCATTTATTTACGCTGAAGATCTTTGGGTAGCCAATAAAGACGGATCAAATCCTAAAAGACTTACCGTAGATGAAGGAGTAGAGCGAAACCCCATATTCTCACCAGATGGAAAATCTATCGCCTTTAGCGCTGAATACGATGGGAATACCGATGTGTTTATAGTGCCTACAGAAGGTGGTATACCAAAAAGACTCACCTGGCATCCTTATGCAGATATCGTTCGGGATTTTACGCCAGATGGTAAGAATGTATTATTTCTTTCTCAACGTAGTGTTTTCACAAACCGCTACGCAAGCCTTTTCAAAGTAGATATAGAGCAGGGAAATGTGGAACCTTTAAAGATCCCGAATGCTAATTGGGCCACTTATAATTCTGATGGTAGTTTTATAGCATATACTCCAATAAGTGACCGTTTTGACCAATGGAAAAATTACCGCGGGGGGACGGCAACCAGGATATGGATCTATGATACTAAAACCTTTGAAGTTTCTGAGGTGCCAAAACCTGAAGGTGGAAGTAATGATTCCAATCCACAATGGTTAAATAATAAAGTGTTTTTCAGAAGTGACCGGGACGGGGAATTTAATATCTATAGTTATGATCCCGGAGTGAAAGAGGTAACAAAACATACGAGTTTCGAAGATTTCCCGGTACTGGATCTTTATGCCAATAAAGGTCAGATCATTTTTGAGCAGGCGGGTTACCTGCATACCTTAGATCCAAATACCGGCAATACCAGCAAAATAAAAGTGGGTATTGCTACAGACCTGCTGGAATTAAGACCTCGTTTTGTAAAGGGAGATGAATATGTTAGGGGCGTAGGAGTATCGCCAACTGCGGTAAGGGTAGTTATGGACTACAGAGGTGACATTGTTACCTTTCCTGCCGAAAAAGGTGATCCCAAAAATATTACTTCCACTCCCGGGGTTCATGAACAGGATCCTTCCTGGTCACCAGACGGCAAAACCATAGCTTATTTTTCAGATGAGTCTGGGGAGTATGCCTTGCACCTATATGATCAGAATGAAAATTCACCGGTAAAAAAGGTAGAGCTGGATGGGGCAGGTTTTTATGCGTATCCGCACTGGTCTCCAGATAGCAAGAAGATAGCTTTCGTAGACAACAGTAGAAGTCTGTACGTGTATGATTTGGATAAGAATTCTGTAAAAAAGGTCGCATCAGATGTACTTTATACTCCAGGTGTTTTCCGGGAATTGTTCGGCGACTGGTCTCATGATTCAAAATGGATCACTTATACCATTATTACGGGGACCAATTTTGAACAGGCCTTTGTTTATTCCCTGGATGAAAATAAATCCTATCCGGTTTCAGATGGTTATTCCAATGTGATGTCTCCTGAATTCGATCCTAGCGGAAAATACCTTTATATGCTGGCTTCAACAGATGCTGGACCTGTAGTAAACTGGTTCGATCAGTCCAACCAGGATATGGAGATGAGCAGTTCCATCTACCTTGTTACCCTTCAGAAGGATGTGGTTTCACCATTTTTTAAAGATAATGATGTGGAAGTGATCCAGAAAAAGGAAGAGGAGGAAGAGAAGAAGAAAAAGGCTGAAGAGGAAAATAAGAAGCCTGATACTCCTCCTTTGAAAATAGATTTTGAGAACCTGGAAAACAGGATCGTAGATGTTCCTGTTCCTGCCGGAGTTTATGAACATCTTGAAGCTCCTAAGGAGGGTGAGTTATATTATTTAAAGTTCTCCCAGCATGAAGATGGACCTGGTGAATTAAGGAAATATGATCTGAAAGAAAAGAAGGATACGCTTATCATGTCTGCTTCAGAATATGAGATTTCGGCCAATGCGGAAAAGATTCTATATAGAAAAGAAGGAAAAACAGGCATTGCCGAATTAGGAAAAAAACCAGATAAACCAATGCTGGATCTGGGTAGCGTTCAGATTAAAATAGATCCCCGGGAAGAATGGAAGAATATTTTCAATGAGGCCTGGAGAGTAAACCGTGATTATTTTTATGATCCTAATATGCATGGAGCCGACTGGGATCAAATGAAAGAAAAATACAGTCAGTTTTTACCGCATATAACCACCCGAAGTGACCTCTACGAGGTTATGGAGTGGATGTTCAGTGAATTGGGCGTAGGGCACCATCGTTTCTCCAGCAGGGGTGATGAATTTGAAACTTCAGAAAATATAAAAGGCGGACTGCTGGGTGCCGATTATGAAGTAGCAAATGGCCGCTACAGGATCAGCAAAATATATGGTGGGTTAAACTGGAACCCTAACATGCGTTCCCCTTTAACCGAGCCTGGGGTAAATGTTAATGAAGGGGATTATATACTGGCTGTTGACGGTGAGGAAGTTACTGCCAGTGATAACCTTTTCAAATATTTTGAAAATACAGCCAATAAGATCGTGACGCTCACCGTGGGCTCAAGTCCTGATATGAAGAATTCCCGAAAAGAAAAGGTGATCCCGGTAGAAAATGAATGGGATCTAAGAAATCGCGACTGGATCGAGGGCAATATCAAAAAAGTGAATGAGGCGACCAATGGTCAGGTGGCTTATGTATATGTGCCAAATACGGCAGATGCCGGCCATGAATATTTCAAAAGGTATTTCTATCCACAGGCCGATAAAAAAGCGGTCATCATTGATGAACGTTTTAACGGAGGCGGTCAGTTAGCAGATTATTATATAGACATGCTGAAAAAGCCTCAACAGGCCTACTGGAATTTTAGATATGGAGAAGATCTAAAATCTCCGAGTGCCTCCATACAAGGGCCAAAGGTGATGCTTATCGATGAAACTGCTGGTTCTGGTGGAGATTATCTGCCCTGGATGTTCAGGAAATTCAATTTAGGAACGATCATAGGAAAAAGAACCTGGGGTGGACTTGTGGGCGTACTTGGTTATCCTGAATTCATAGATGGTGGAATAGTTACCGCACCCAATGTCGCTTTTTATACTGAAGACGGTTTCAGGGTAGAAAATGAGGGAGTTCCACCAGATATCGAGGTAGAGCAGTTGCCTAAAGAAGTGATAGAGGGAAATGATCCTCAATTGCAAAAGGCGATTGAAGTTGTGATGAAGCAGTTGAAAGAAAATCCACCTAAAAAAGTGGAAAGGCCAGATTATCCTATTCGAGGTAATAATTAGATCCTTCACAAAAAATATAGCTTATGCTTCCTGTTCAATAAAAACAAGGAAGAGGTCAATTTTTCGATCAACTCAAAATATCTTTAAGCTTGTAAGTGTTTGTTATCTAATTATTTACTAGATTAGAAGTGATAATTCAGTTAAAAGTGAAAAATGGTTTCCTAAGCAGAGGATAGTTAATTTTTTAACTGAAAATTCATTTAAAATCAATCAAAAGCATATAGTCATGAATAACCAACAGCAACACTGGACCAAGACCGAACTTCAGATCTATATCTTAATGCTATGTGCAAATGCCGACTCAAAGGTGACGGAGGAAGAGCTTAGTTTAATTAAATCCAAAACAGATAAAGAGACCTTTGATAAAATATATCAGGAATTTTCCGGGGATACAGAGGAGGAGAGTCTTGAAAAGATTCAGGATAATCTGGTGATGCATGAATATTCCCATAAGGAACTTGCAAAATTGAGAAAGGAGATGTTTGAGATCTTCTTTTCTGATAAAAAGTTCAGCATGATGGAAAATACCCTGGATAAGATCCTGGATAATATACTTTATTAAGAGAAAGCTATAGTTCAATATTGTTTTAGTCGGTACCGGGAATACGGTTATGCCGGCAAGACTCCTTTTTTAAAGTTTTAATTTTCTGTGATCTATTAATTAAACCGCTCAAATTCCGGAAGTATTTATGGAAGAATCTGAAAACAAAACCTTTCCGCACTTAAAGAATAAACATACAGATGATCTTATTGACCATTATTGGGGTAGTATAAGTTATGTTTCCAGTTTAATTAAGGCTTCAGAGATAAAGGCTGGTTTGATTCTTTCTTTCTACGGTATCCTGCTGAATTTTGTTTATCAGAATATTAGTATTGTTCTCGACCATTTTGAAGATGATACTATCATTTTTATACTACTGGCAGTTTGGTTCTCCTGTGCCGTAGTTTCTATTTATTACAGCATTAGGTGTTTCATGCCGCGTATCGAATCAAAATATGACAAGAATATATTTTTCTTCGGGGATGTGATCTCCAAGTTTGGGGATATCAAGCAATTCTCCCGTACCTTTTTTAGTATCAGCCTGGATGAGGAAAAGTTATTCGATCAGTTAGGGCAACAAATATTCATTAATGCCAAGATCGCCAACCTCAAATTCAGGAACGTGCAGCGCGCCCTGAAGTTTCTGGCGATCCAATTCGTTTTACTGTTGATGATCGTGATCTATTATATCATAGCCACGTTTTTATGATGATCAGGGTTTAACATCAAATGTGAAGTTTCCAGCCCCGTTTTCAACCGTTTAGTCTTAATAATTCAAATTTTAATCGAGGTTTATGGAACAGAAGACTTTTAAGCGCGTAGAATCTATAGATCTCCTCAGAGGTTTGGTTATGGTGATCATGGCATTAGACCATGTAAGAGATTATTTTCATATTAATGCTATAACAACTAACGATCCTACCAATCTCGATACCACTACTCCAGAATTGTTCTTTACCCGCTTCATCACTCATTTTTGCGCACCTACTTTTGTGTTTTTGGCAGGTACTTCCGCGTTTTTATATGGTCAGAAAAAGTCCAGGAAACAGCTTTTCAATTTTCTTTTCAGCCGTGGACTGTGGCTTATTTTTGTTGAAATTGTTATTATGAACCTTGTATGGTGGTTCGATCCTACCTATGGTTTCATCAATTTACAGGTGATCTGGGCCATAGGTATAAGCATGGTAATACTATCTCTGCTTATCTACCTTCCCTGGAAATTAATACTGAGCATCGCTCTACTAATGATTTTCGGGCATAATATGCTGGACGGGTTTACCCTGCAGGGACAGGATCCTGCAGCTGTGATCTGGTATATTCTGCATCAGGGAGGTGCGATAAGAACCTCAGATCATCTTATTCTTTTTATGTACCCTATCATTCCGTGGGTTGGGGTTATGGCTTTGGGTTATATCTTCGGAAGTCTATATGCCTGGGATTATGACAGCGTAAAAAGAAAAAAATGGTTGTTGCTCCTGGGCCTTGTAAGTATAGCATTGTTCCTGCTACTCCGAATGCCAAATTTATATGGAGATCCTTCACCCTGGCAGGAACAGAATTCATCCATATTTACGATTCTATCTGTTTTGAATGTGACTAAATATCCGCCCTCGCTGTCCTATTTGTTGATCACCCTGGGCCCGGCCATGTTATTCCTTTTCTTAACCGAAAATATAAGGAACAACATCACCTCTTTTTTCCTGGTTTTTGGCAGGGTGCCCTTCTTTTATTATGTACTCCACGTTTTCGTGATCCATTTAGCCGCGCTTCTTGTGCTGCTGGTTTCTGGAGACGACTGGACCAAAATGATCTTCACTGAAAATATTTTCACCAACACAGAACTTCAGGGTTACGGCTATCCTTTGATCGTCGTGTACCTTATCTGGGTGATTATTGTTTTCCTTCTTTATTTCCCTAGTAAAAAGTACATGGAATTTAAACTTCGAAATAAGGATAAATGGTGGTTAAGTTATTTATAGGATAAACTGAAATTCATTTATTGTCAGAATAATAGATTTTAAGTTATTAATAATGAGTAAATTAGGCTTTTTATTTTTCGTCCCTATTTACAATGATCTTCGATTTTAATTATCTGTGGTCTTATGGCCTTAATGGCTAATAATATTATATAACAGGTAATATTCTATTGTGGTCTGGCATAGCTGACTCTTTATAATATTCTTTTTTTTAACTAAAAAGCTATTAAATATGGAAGCTAAGCCAACTTCACTCACTCCCATCAATGCCAGTCAACGAATAAGTTCTCTCGATATCATGCGGGGAATTGTTTTATTCGGAATTTTACTGATGAATATTAATGGTTTTGGCCTGGCCGGAGCCTATGCTAATCCCACAGTTACCGGCGGGGCTACCGGATGGAACCTCTATACCTGGATTGGTACTACCATGTTTTTTGAGGGGACCATGCGAGCCTTGTTTTCGCTCCTTTTCGGAGTGGGCATGTTCATTTTGTTAAGCCGTTTAGAGCAAAAGGGTGCCGGGATTAAAGCCGCTGATATTTATTTCAGAAGACTTTTATGGTTACTGGTTTTTGGTCTTATACACGGTTACTTACTTTTATGGACCGGGGAGATCCTTTATGATTACGCGTTAATGGGATTCCTGGTATATTCTTTCCGCAATTTAAAAGCTAAAACACTATTTATAAGCGCACTCCTCCTTTTTTCGGTAGGTACGGTCTGGAATTATTTTGAATACCGGCAGGATATTAAAATGCTTGATCAGGTAGAATTGGCTAAGGAATACAAAGCCTCAGGGATGGCACTTACTTCTGATATGGAAGAAGCGACCGCCAGTTGGGCCGAAATTGAAAAAAGTCGTTCCCCGGAAAAAGTTGCTGAAACCACCCAGAATATGCGGAAGGATTATTTTTCTGTGGTAGCATTCCTGGCGCCAAAGAATATGAAAACAGATACCAGCTGGTTCTATAGATATGACGTGTGGGATATACTTTCAATGATGCTCCTGGGCATCGCCCTTTTTAAATGGAACATTTTAAACGCTAAAAAAAGTTACAAGTTTTACGGGCTTGTGGTACTGGTGTGTTATGCAATAGGATTAAGCGTGAATTATTACGAGGTAAAAATGATCATGGCGGGGAATTTTTCTTTTCTGTCTATGGCGAAAGCAGGTATTACCTATGATTTGGGGAGACTTTTCATGGCTATGGGTCATGTAGGTTTAATTATGATCTTTTGTAAACTGCCCGTATTAAAGTGGCTGCAGGATTCATTATCGGCGGTGGGAAAAATGGCACTTACCAATTACGTGATGCACTCGGTGATCTGTATGTTCATTTTTACTGGGGTAGGTTTCGGACTTTTTGGTTCATTTCAGAGATACGAACTACTGTTTATCGTATTTGGCATCTGGGTATTTCAGCTTATAGTTAGCCCAATATGGCTGAGGTATTTCTATTTTGGTCCGCTGGAATGGGTATGGAGAAATCTTAGCTATAAAAAGAATCATTTATTAAGAAGACAGCGGGCAGAACCTTCGGTAATTCCTGAAAGTCCTGTTGGATGATCACAATAGTTCTCGGTAAAGGTTCATGAAGCCTTAAAAGTAGTTCAGCTTATTAATTTTAATGTTCTGATATGTAGATGTTTAAATATTGAGGTATTTCGTTACTTTTTTACTATAAAATGGATTTAATTTATTGTAATTCAGTAAATTACATAACTATTAACTACTAAATTCAACCAATTATGAAAAAAGTGATTTTATTCCTCTTGCTATTTCCCCTTTTAGGGATCGCTCAGGAGGAAAGCAGGATTCTACACATGTTCGAATTGAAGCTTAAAATGAATGAAAGGCAAAAATTCGAAGAGGGCATGAAAAAATGGAAAGATTGTTATCTTGAAAATGGCGGTACAGATACGTGGAATGTCTGGAATCGAGTACAGGGAGAAAGCGGTGTTGTTGCCGTGACCTATTTTATGGATAAATGGGCTGAAATGGACGAAGGTCCTGAAGAAGCCGATAACGCCTGCCAGGAAATTTTCCGTTCCAGTGTATTTCCTTACGTAGAAAGCATGACTCATAATATGGCTTCTACCATGCCCGATTACAGTAAATCTCCAACTTCTGGGAATAAAGTGGTTTGGGTAACCTTTTTCAGAACCAATAATTCAACAGTTTTCAATGAGGTGATCAAAGATGTTTCTTCCACTTACAAAGAAGCTAAAGGAGAACCATTGGGTTACTGGTATGACTTTGCCGGTGGAGGCCAGGATGATCCAGATTATATGGTAAGCCTGCCTTATAAGAATTTTGCCGGCCTTGATGCCGAGTGGGATGGACCATGGGATGTTTATGAGCAAAAACATGGAAAAGAGAAAATGACCGAAATGAGAGACAAATTCAGAGAGGCTTTAGACGCTTCCTGGGCGTATATGTACAAGTTGAATGAAGACCTTAGTAATCAATAGCAATAGTTTAGTTTAATTATTTGAAAAGAAGATGGCACCTTTCAGGTGTCATTTTTTTTGCCTGAAATCTACCGAAGAAGATTGCCATTTCCTGGGGTGGATCAATAATTTTTAGTTAAGGCTTGCATTCCTGAACTCCCTGCTTTCTTTTATTGAATCGAAAACATTTAAGATTTGTTGCAACTGATGTAGTTTTTCAGGCTTTTCATCCTATTTTTCGATTTAATTTACTGAAATAGAGTATATTAACTAAGTGATTTCCGCTGAATATCAGGTGGTTTTAATTATAATTCTATTTCCTATTTATCGCGGTAAAGATTTATTATCTGAAACTAATGTTCATCCCTTCAATTCCAGAAACTTATTTAATATGAGAATAACTCAAAAACATAAAAATGAGATTCTGAATATTTATCAAAAGTGGCTTGATAGTTATTTGAATGGTGATATAGATACCTACGATTCCTATTTTGATGATGATTACCATTTCATTGGTTCTACAAACAATGAAGAGTTTCTAAACCGAAAAGACACCACCGAATTCTTTAGAAAAACCAGCGATCAATTTTCGGGCAAAACCGATCTGCGAAATAATATCAAAACCGTAGAGTTGTTCGGGAATATCGCATTTATTACCCACCTGTTCGACGCATGGTTCTTGAATAAAGAAGATTGGAATTTTTACGGAAGGTTTAGGTTTTCTAATGCTCTGCACGAAACAAAAGAAGGTTGGCGATTCATTTATCAGCATTTTTCAATTCCAGACGCCAAGGCAAATGTAGGCGAGACTATAGGTTTCGACCAGATCACTGCTGAAAATTTACAATTGCGGGAAGCTATTAATAGAAGGACTAAAGAGTTGGAAGAAAAGTCCCGGGAACTTCAGGTAGAAATGGCATTGGAAAAAGTCAGGGCGAAGTCTCTGGAAATGCAGCACACCTCAGAGCTTCAGGATGTAATTAAAAGGGTTCGCCGGGAACTGCTTAAACTGGAGCTTCCAATTACGGGAGGAGCCTTTATTATTATCAATTCAGATATACAGGATGAACTTTGGTGCTGGGGGGCAGGAGGTACGGCAGATTATGTAGAAAAAGTTCATGTTCCTTTTATAGATAAACCTATTTATAAAGGCTTGATCAAAGGCATAAAAAAAGGCCCGGGTTTTTTTACCGAAGCATTTAGCAATAAAGAGAAAGTTGAGTTTTTTGAACACCTTTTCAAACATCCTCCATATTTAAATGCAGATGATTCGCATAAAAATGAAGTTTTCTCACGTGAAGGAGGTTATACCCGGTCATGTGCCATATTCCGGAACACCTCGATATTTATAATCAATCACCATGGCCGGGTGTTTACAGAATTTGAGAACAGTGTTTTAAGGAGATTCGGAAGCGTATTTGAACAGGCATATACCCGTTTTCTGGATCTTAAAAAAGCAGAGGCCCAGGCCCGGGAGGCACAGTTCGAAGCAGCTCTGGAGCGGGTTAGAAGCCGTACTATGGCCATGCAGCATTCTAATGAATTACCAGAAGCAGCGAATGTTCTTTTTAATGAAGTTCGAAAATTAGGAATTCCCGCATGGAGTGCAGGATATAATATTCTGTCGGAAGATAAGAGATCCAGTACCTGTATCATGAGTAGCGAAGGGGAATTGCAAGAGCCATTCGTATTGCCTTTAACAGAACATGAAAGTTTGATTCCCTGGCATGAAGCGATAGTTAAAAATCTTGATTTTTTTGTTTACGGGCAGGACGGTAAGGACCTGGTAGCCCATTATGATTATATGACATCTCTGCCGGAACTTAAAAGCACCTTTGAGCAATTCCAGGAGGCAGGATTAGATCTGCCTACCAAACAGTTCAATCATCTGGTGAGGTTCAATAAGGGATTTTTACTATTTATTACCTATGAGGAAGTTCCCGAAGCTCATGATATTTTTAAACGTTTCGGAAAAGTATTTGAGCAAACCTATACCCGATTTCTGGACCTCCAAAAAGCCGAAGCGCAGGCCAGGGAAGCTCAGATCGAGGCGGCTCTGGAAAGAGTGAGGTCCAGGAGTCTGGCCATGCACCATTCCTCAGAGTTGTCATCTGTGGTAGATAAACTTCTCCAGGAGTTTACAGATCTGGAATTCACACTTACCTTCTGTATTATCAATCTTATCGATGAACAGGATAAGAGCAATACCGTTTGGGCTGCAAATCCCGAAACAGGACGGGATGCCGAATCTTACTATATGAAATTTGAAGATTATCCATTTCATCACGCTATGTGGGATGCCTGGAAGGCTCAGAAAAAGCGATTTATATATACCCTTGAAGGTGAAGAGAAAAAAATATATGATGAATATCTCTATTCAGAAACTGAATTCAGGCGATTCCCTGTGCATGTTCAGGAAGCTAATAAGGCTCTTGAAAGATATGTAGCTGGCTTTACCTTTTTTGAATATAGCGGACTCCAGACAGTAAGTGAAGAACCTATTTCTGAAAATGACCTGGAAATACTGGAGCGTTTTGGTAGGGTTTTCGAGCAGGCTTACACCCGGTTTCTGGACCTTCAGAAAGCTGAAGTCCAGGCCAGAGAAGCTCAGATCGAAGCTGCTCTGGAAAGAGTGCGTAGCAGAACGATGGGAATGCAAAAAAGTTCAGAACTGGAGGAGGTTATTAAGGTCGTATTTGATCAGCTGGTCCATCTGAATTTTAATATAGAACACGCCGGGTTTATTATAGACTACAAGGAGAACGATGACATGCATATCTGGCTTACCGATAAAAATAGTATTCCTGCTGAAGTAACTGTTCCCTATATAGATACTCCTCACTGGCATAGTTTTTTAAAGGCTAAAAAGAAAGGGGATAATTTTTTTAGCAACCTGTACACATTTGAAGAGAAAAATAAGTTTTATCAGGAGTTGTTTGAAATTATTCCTGGTGTAACGGAAGAAGTAATAAGCTATTATCAAAACTGTAAAGGGCTGGCCATATCCACAGTTTTAATGGACGATGTGGGGCTTTATATAGAGAACTTTGAAGGTGAGGCCTTTTCTGAAGAAGAAAATAAAACCCTTTTAAGGTTCGGTAAGGTATTTCAGCAAACTTATACCCGTTTTCGTGACCTGGAAAAGGCCGAAGTCCAGGCCAGAGAAGCGCAGGTCGAAGCTGCCTTAGAGAGGATTCGTAGCAGATCTATAGGTATGCAGAAGAGTGAAGATCTGGCAGATCTATCATTGGAACTTGTAAAACAAGTTCAGGAACTTGGTGTGTCCACCTGGTTTTGCGCCTTCAATATTTATGATGAGGATGAGAGAGGGTCTGTAGAATGGGGTAGCAATGGCCAGGGTGTATTCCCTAAATACAGAACACCAAGAGAAGGAATTTTTCTTAAATATTATAATGCTGGCCAGCAAGGGCAATCCTTGCTGATCAACGAAATAGATGAAGACGAGTGTCCTGCACATTACGAATATTTATGCTCCCTGCCGGGAGTCGGTGATCAATTACTGCAAATGAAAGCACAGGGAATTTCTTTCCCAACCTCCCAGATAGATCATGTTGCTTTTTTTAAATATGGATATCTCATTTTTATCACCTACGAACCTGTTCCGGAATCTTACGAGATCTTTAAAAGGTTTGCCAGGGTCTTTGAACAGTCCTATACCAGGTTCCTCGATTTGCAAAAGGCTGAAGAGCGGGCAAGGGAAGCGAGGGTGGAAACAGCCCTGGAAAAAGTGAGAAGCCGTACGCTGGCTATGGAATATAGCAAAGAATTTACCGAAACCTCTATGGTCGTTTTTGAGCAGCTACTGGAACTGGGGATTTCTCCAAATAGATTATTTATAGGCCTTATCGATAGTGACCTGGACACAATAGATGCCTGGGCAACCAATGAAGACGGTACCAGGCTAGCAAATCACTTTAAGTTAGAAGCTTCAAAAAACAGTTCGATTGCCCGGATGTTAGAAGGCTGGAAGCAGGGAAAGACTTCCCAGATAATAAATATGCAAGGCAGGGAATTGCAGAATTATTTCAAGTATCTAAATGAGGAATTGAAGATCCCATTTCAGAGTGGTGTGGAACAAAAAAGGAGGATCCAGTACATGGCCTATTTTTCTGGTGGACTTATTGGTTTGGCTTCCGGAGAGGAACAGGACGAAGATGCCCTTGAATTGCTGGAACGTTTTGCGGCAGTATTTAACCTTACCTACATCCGTTTTAAAGATCTGAAAGTTGCTGAAGCGAATGCCATAAAAGCTAAGCAGGATCTTAAAGAAATAAAGGCGGCCAGGGAAAATGCCGAAAAAGCACTCACAGAACTTCAGCAAACTCAGAAACAACTTATTCAATCTGAGAAGATGGCCAGCCTGGGAGAACTAACTGCAGGAATAGCCCACGAGATCCAGAATCCGCTGAATTTCGTGAATAATTTTTCTGAAGTAAGTAATGAACTTCTAGATGAAATAGCCGAAGAAATAGAAAAGGGCGATCTGGAGGAGGTAAAAGAAATTCTAAAGGATATCAGGAATAACCTTAATAAAATTAACCATCATGGCAAGCGTGCAGATGCTATTGTAAAAGGGATGCTGCAGCATAGCAGGAAAGGTAATTCAGAAATAGAACCAACAGATCTTAATGTTTTATGTGAAGAATATCTGCGTTTGGCCTATCATGGTTTGAGAGCCAAGGATAAATCTTTTAACGCTGATCTGGAAACAGATTTTGATCCAGATCTTGGGAATGTCGCTGTGATGGCGCAGGAGATTGGAAGGGTGATCCTCAACTTGCTTACCAATGCTTTTTATGCCGTATTGCAGAAAAGAAACAGCTCCAATGATCTTTTATATGAACCAAAAGTTAGTATTTCAACTCATAAAGAAGAGAGCCAGGTGTTTATTCGTGTTAAAGATAACGGCTGTGGGATTCCTAAAAAGAACCTGGATAAGATCTTTCAGCCATTTTTCACCACGAAGCCAACCGGGCAGGGAACTGGTTTGGGGCTTAGTCTAAGCTACGATATTGTAAAGGCCCATGGTGGTGTCCTAGAAGTAGAAACTCAAAAAGGCACGGGAACAACCTTCACAATCACAATAAAAACAAACCGATGAAAATCAATCACATATTATGTATCCTTTTCTTAGCGGTATGTCTAAATAGTTTAGGCCAGACCAGCCGCGATATAGAGGATTATAAATTTAAAAAGGATAGCATAAAACAACTTATAGATAAATCTTCAGGAGACGGAACAAGAACTATAAAATTAAAGAATGAATTCGCGCGTTTGTGTTTTTTAATTCCTGAATTTGAAGATGGTTTCCTGGCTCTACAGGAAGCAAAAACACTTTCTGATAAATTGGATTATGCTGAAGGGAAAGCCATGTACTATTTAACCTTATCCTCTTTCTATTATGATCGAGACAATCCCATAAGTATTTATTATAGAAAAAAGGCTCAGCAGATCTCAAATTACTTAGAGGAAGAGCGTGATGAAAATAGCAATTTTACAGATATACTGAGGTCTGATTCAAATTTAGATGTAGAACTGTTTCAGGATCAATTTAATAAGACACTCGCAAGGGATGAATTATCAGATAACAAAGAGATACAGGCGAATCTTTTATATGCTATCGCCGGAACCTATTATCGCCTCGAGAGCCCGGAAACAGCATTAACGAAGCTAACAGAAGCTATAAACTTATTCTCAGAAATAGGTGAGATCTATCCTGCATTTCATTTATCGACCATTAAAATGGGAACCCTGGTCTATTTAGAAAAGGAAGAAGAGGCCAAAAAAATAGAGCTGGAATTGATCAAATTAATGTCTGCAGAACAGGATAAAAATAATCTGGCACTTATCCATAGTGCTATGGCAAATGGTTACAGAATGCAGGGCAGGTGGTCACTGGCTATTGAATATTACCTGAAAACCCTGGAGCTATTAGATCCCGTTGAAGATCGGGAATTGCGGATAATAGATCAGTATAACCTGGCCATAGCTTATGAGAATTATGGTATGGACAGCAGGGCGGCAGATAACTATCGCATAGCAATTGAAGAATTAGAAAAGGAAAAGGATTCCTTACGATTACGTATAGCCTATGGAACCATTGTATTTCCGCTCATTGCGATAGAAAAATATGAGGAGGCTAAAAAATATATGCAGCTTTCTCTCAAGGATACCGTAAGAAGTAAAGACTGGGCCATTGCAAGATATAACGACGCTCAGGGCCAGATATTAAAAAGCCAGGGAAAATACCAGGAAGCTATACCCTATTTTCAGAAAGCTGAACAGGGTTTCAGTAAAATAGAGGGAGTTGAATGGGCTATCGCATTTATGAATTTATACCTGGCGGAATGCCATTTTCAAATCGAAAATTATGACCAGGCTTTACAATATGCCACCGAATCCTTAAATCTGGATAGTAACGCCCAGGCTACTGAAAAGGCTACTCTTCTTTTATCCCAGATTTACGAGGAGCTTGATAATCCCGCAATGGCCTATCAGTATTTAAAAGACTATCAATTGTTAAGGTCAGAGAAAGAAAAATCTGAAGAAATAAACAGGATAGCCGATGCCGAGATACGCTCTATTTTAGATGAAAGCGAAAAGACCATAAATCTGTTAGAAAGAGAAAAATTAAAAAAAGAAAAGGAAAGTATTTTTCAGCGCTGGCTTATTATAAGTGTTTTAATTGTCTTGATTTCAGTGGTTGTCCTGGCCATAATTTTATACCGCAACAATAAGAACAAGCAAAAAGCCAATGCTCAATTAAAAAGACAAAAGAAGAAAATAGAGCAGACTTTAGATCAGCTCAAGGCTACCCAATCCCAACTAATCCAATCTGAAAAGATGGCAAGTCTGGGAGAGCTTACCGCCGGAATTGCCCATGAGATCCAGAATCCATTAAATTTTGTAAATAATTTTTCAGAAGTAAATAATGAGTTGCTCGATGAATTAGCTGAAGAAATTGAAAAAGGAAACTATGATGAGGTGAGAGTCATTTTAAATGATATCAGGAATAACCTTTATAAAATAAATCATCATGGTAAGCGCGCAGATGCGATTGTAAAAGGGATGCTGCAGCATAGCAGAAAAGAAAATTCTGAAAAAGAACCTACAGATCTAAATGTTCTATGTGATGAATATCTGCGCTTAGCTTATCATGGATTGCGCGCAAAGGATAAATCATTCAATGCTGATCTGGAAAAGGATTTTGATCCGGGGTTGGGGAAGATCAATGTCATGGCGCAGGAGATAGGGAGGGTGATCCTCAACTTACTCACAAATGCCTTTTATGCTGTACAGCAGAAAAAATGCCATACCAAGGATCCTGGGTATATGCCAAAAGTCGAAATTCTAACCAGGAAAAAACTTGATCAGGTTTGTATACAGGTAAAGGATAATGGCATTGGAATTTCCCAGAATATCCTGGATAAGGTATTTCAGCCATTTTTTACAACTAAGCCAAGTGGGCAGGGCACCGGACTTGGACTTTATCTTAGTTATGAGATCATTCAGGTACACGGTGGGGAATTAAAAATAGATACCAAAGAGGGAGAAGGAACAATATTTACTATCTTATTACCTGTTTAACACTCTGATTTTATGATGGATACAAAAGAAAATATACTTCATCAAACTCATAAACGAATTTTCGAGATAATCTTTACCGGTAAATTATCTGAGAAGGAAGCCGTAAAATTTATCGATGACAAAATAAGTGGTTTTGGAACAACCTGGGATGAAAAGATCCTTTCGAAGGAAGATTACCTCTGGATCCTTGGAAATACTCTAAGTCAACTTGAAAATTACCGTTTGGAATGGAATTCAGAGCCCTTTTCATACAGGATGCTGGCTAACGATACTGTGGCGGTTCTTTGCGATGATGTAAAATTTTTCTCTCCCACGGCCAATGGGGAGAAGATCGAAATGTATATGAGGTATACGGGTGTCTACGAGTACTCGGGAGGGAAATGGTTGCTTGTTCATTTTCATGGATCTAAACCTGAATTTGTGGATAGTGAAATAGATACTTTTGGAATTGAGCATCTTAAAAAGAAGAATGAAGAATTAAAGGAAGAAGTAAAGAAAAGAACTTCCCAGCTCGAAGAATCTTTAAACCGTTTAAGGGCTACCCAGGAACAGCTTATCCATTCAGAAAAAATGGCCAGCCTCGGGGAATTAACTGCCGGCATCGCTCATGAGATCAAAAATCCGCTCAATTTCGTTAATAATTTTTCAGACCTGAATGTGGAACTGATCGATGAGACCTTTGAAGAACTAAATAAAATAGAAAGCTCAGCTGCCCTGAGCGAGGCCAGGGAAATCCTTGAAGATGTAAAGTCAAATCTGGAGAAGATAAAACAGCATGGAACCAGGGCAGATAGTATTGTGAAGTCTATGCTGCAACATAGTCGTGGGGGCAATGGCAAGGCTGAAAAAGTAGATTTTAATGGACTCATAAAGGAGTATGTTAATCTGGCCTTTCATGGAATGAGAGCCGGTAAAAAGCCAATGAATGTGAGTATAGATTATGAATTGGATGAAGAGATAGGCAAGGTTTCTATTATTCATGAAGACTTTAGCCGGGTTATTTTAAATCTATGCAATAATTCCTTTGATGCTATGCATGACAAGCTCAAGATGTCTAAGCCTGAATTTGAATACGCACCAAAACTTAGCATTCGTACTTATCGTGAGGACGACAATATTATTCTTGAAATCGAAGATAATGGCCCGGGTATATCTGATGAATATAAATCTAAGATCCTTCAACCTTTTTTTACAACTAAAAAGGGAACGGAGGGAACAGGGCTAGGACTTTCTATTACTAATGATATCATCAAAGCACATGGTGGAGAATTACAAATGGAGTCTAATACAGATAAGAATACATATACCAGGTTTATTGTAAAATTAAAGAAATAAGGAATATGAAAATATTGATCGTAGATGATGAAAAAGATGTGGAGGCTCTTTTTCGTCAAAAGTTCAGAAAAGAAATAAGGAATAATGATTTAGAGATCGAATTTGCATTTTCAGGTAAGGAAGCATTGAAGATCCTTGAAAGAAAAGATCCTCCCGAAGTGGTATATGTTTTTTCTGATATAAATATGCCTGGAATGACTGGCCTGGAGCTTCTTGAAAAAATAAAAAAGCAATTCCCTAAGATCCCGGTAAGCATGATCTCTGCTTATGGCGATTCAGAGAATTATAACAAGGCTATAAATTCTGGAGCCAAGGAATTTTTTACCAAACCAATCGATTTTGAATCTCTTAGAAAAGAAATATATGATCTCATCAAAAAGTAAAACAGATGAAAGAAGCTATTTTCAAATATTTTTTCCTGATAGGTGCATGTGCATTCCTTTCCTGTCAGGATGCTCCCGAAACCCCCGAATTTCCTAAAAAGGATCTGGGATATGAGCAACCGGTGGCTAAACCTTTCCGAATGCCAGCACCCGATACCATTACCCGGGAGGAAGTACAATTAAAAGCACTTCCACAATTAAAGTTCGACTGGGATAAATTGCCCTCGAAATCTTTTGAAATAGGAGAGTTAGAACCAGTTGAAAAGGAGATCGTTTCTGAAGCATTTTACCTGGACAGTCTGCCTTCCAGTCCTTTTGATCTTGAAAAATTACCTGAAAATAAAATAAAAGTTAAGGTTGTGGAGCTTGGTGATCCCGAAATACGAAAAGCCGGTTCATTGGTGAAGCAGCCAGGCACTAGTAGGGGAGTTTTGAGTTCTAACTTCAATTTTGGGCTTTCCGGAAATCCTTTCAATATAGTAAAGGATAATGAAGGGATGCTTTGGATTGCCACTAACTATGGTATAGCTCGTTACGACTCAGAAAATATTGAAATGTACGGTGCTAATCAGGGTATCAATGTTCCTGTAACAACTGCCCTTCTGGTAGATTCGAAAGGAAGGATATGGTTGGCCAGCAATGAGAGGTTAATGATATTGGATTTAGACCGTAAACTAATACTGGAATTGGAGAACCTACCTGGCAAAACTCCTGTTTTTGGCCTCGAGGAAGATAATGAAGGAAGAATATGGGCTTCAGACGCGGCTACAGGATATAGTATTATCGATTTTGACGGAAGATCTGCCAGATATTTTAATGATAGTGAGCAAGGCCTGGATCCATTTGTGACACCTATGCAAGATGAAGATGGGTTAATGTGGTTGACTTCTCGAAAAAGACTAAGGGTGATCGATCTTGAAAAAAAGAGAACCTATTTAATTCAGGGAGAATTCCTGAAAGAACCAATCTACCATGTAAGCCAGGGCCCCTCAAACAGGATTTGGATTACTAATGGAACCCAGGTGACCGGAATCGATAAAAAGGATCATCAAATGGTTCACCTAACTATTTCAAAAGATACACTAAACATTGCAGATTTTGTTCTAGAAGATACGCAGGGTAACATCTGGACGGTTTTAGAAAAAGGAATCGTAAAAAGATTCTTGCCAGATCTTAGCAGTTCTGAAGAATTTATTTTAAATGATTCCGAGGCAAAGGAAGTTTATTTTCCAATGCTTGAAGATGAAGAAGGCCAGATCTGGTTGACCAAGGCGATGAACGGAGGTCTTTTCAAGATAAATAATAAGAACGGGCGTCCAGGAAATTTTAGCGTTGAAGATGGCCTGGGGGCAAATCAGGTTTGGGCTACCCTACAGGCAAAAGATGGGAAGACCTGGATTGGTACTTACAATGGGATTGATGTTTATGATCCAGTAAAAAAGCAGATAACACATTTTGGTAGGGAAGCTGGTTTAAGAGCTGCGAGGCATACCGGTTTAACTGAGGATGCACAGGGCAGGATCTGGACCTGTGGAAATGTTGCAGGAGCCACTATTATAGATCCCGAGCAAGAAACTATACAATTTTTAACCAGAACTGAAGGTATTAAAACCGATAGTATCAGGCGTATTACCCAGGGTGAAAATGGCAAAATGTGGTTGGCAGGAACCGGGGGAGAATTGATGGCTGTAGATCTTGATAATTCAAGATCTGAGTTTTTCGATTTCAGGAATGATTCGATCTCTTTCAATGATTTTTTGGAAATAGATTTGGAAGGGGATATTTGGGTAGGCTGGAGGGATTTGGGAGTACAGAAGGTAGATCTGGAAAAAAATCTAAGTTACCTGCTTACTGCAGAAAATGGAATTCTAGCAGGCAACATATTTGCCATGGAATTTGACGAAAATAACTCAGCCTGGTTGGCTGGCGAAAAAGGCCTGCAGTTTTTAAAGGCAGACAGGGATAGCATATATAACTTCTCAACAGACCAGGGTTTGGCAGCTAATGATGTTTATGATGTTGCTCTCCACAAGGGCAAGGTTTATACGGGTTCTTCCAAAGGATTTAATGTTATAGATGAAAGAAAATCGCAGGCAACAGATGAGCTTCTATGGGACGTTAAGACCATAGATGTTAACCAGGGGCTAAATTATCTTGATGTGTCCCAGGGTAGTATTTCTTTTGATAATAATGACAGGTTGTGGGCAGGGGTGGAAAACCAGATCCTTACCGTCATAGACGAAATTGAACAGGACACCACAGCTTCCCACACCTATATTACGGGTTTAAATCTTACCGATGAAAATAAGGAGTTTCATGCCGGTAGTTACTTAAAAGATAAGCGGCAGGGGTTTGATACGATATGGAATTCTAACCGGGATAATTTTATCATTATTGGGAATCAGGATAACCCTGAGGAGCAAAGCGATATTGAATGGAAAGATCTTGCAGGCCCTTATTATCTTCCTGAAGAACTGAACTTACCGCATGATGAGAACTATCTTAGTTTTAGCTATACAAGTTTGAATTATGATAATCCTGGCAGTGTTGTTTACAGGTATTTCCTTGAAGGCATCGATAAAACCTGGAGCCCGATATCAAAGGAAACAACTAGTGAAAACTACCGGGATTTGCCCCCGGGATACTATACTTTCATGGTTCGTTCTAAAGGCTATAATAATATCTGGAGCGAACCTGCTCAATTCAGTTTCAGTATAGTTCCTCCATGGTGGAAAACCTGGTGGGCTTACCTTTTGTATGGATTACTAGCAATTTTGATCTTATACAGCATTATACAATATCGCTCGCAATGGCTTAAAAAGGAAAATCGCATCCTGGAAGAACGGGTTTCTGAAAGGACCGCACAATTACAAAAGAGTATTCATGATCTGGAAAATACCCAGGCTCAGTTAATTCAGTCTGAAAAAATGGCCAGTCTGGGTGAACTAACTGCAGGAATTGCGCATGAGATCCAGAATCCGCTGAATTTCGTGAATAATTTTTCCGAAGTAAATTCTGAATTGATTGATGAGTTGCGCCAGGAAAGACTTAAGGATAAACAGGAGCGTGACCTGGAACTTGAAGATGAATTGTTGTTTGATATTGCTGAAAATGAAAAAAAGATAAGGCATCACGGGCAAAGGGCAGATGCAATTGTGAAGGGTATGCTCCAGCACAGCCGTAACAGCAGTACAGAAAAAGAACTTACCGACATTAATAAACTGGCCGATGAATATTTAAGGTTATCCTATCATGGTTTGAGGGCCAAGGATAAAACTTTTAACGCCGGGATGAAGACAGACTTCGATGAGTCGCTTCCGAAGATCTATGTCGCTCCGCAGGATATTGGCCGTGTATTTTTAAACCTGATCAATAATGCGTTCTATGCGGTTTCAGAAAGGAAGAGAACAACCAGTGATGAAAATTATCAGCCCATGGTAATTGTAAGTACAGAGAAAGCCGGGAAGTTCATTAATATCAATATTATTGATAATGGAAGAGGGATTCCTTCAGAAGTTCAGGAAAAGATCTTTCAACCTTTTTTCACCACGAAACCTAGCGGACAGGGGACTGGTTTGGGGCTTTCCCTTTCATATGATATCATAAAAACTCATGGCGGTATTTTAAAACTAAAAACACAGAGTGGCGTTCCTGTTACCTCTAACGGGTATGGTGAGGAAATCATCGAGGAGGGCACCACCTTTACCATACAGTTGCCAGCAAATCTTAAAAAGAAGCATTGATCAAAATAAATCTGAAGGAATATGAAAATAATGGTAGTAGATGATGAAAAAGATATAGAAGACCTTTTCCGGCAGAAGTTCAGAAAAGAAATAAGGAATAATGACCTCGAAATAGATTTTGCATTTTCAGGTAAAGAGGCCTTGAAGATCCTTGAAAGGAAGGATCCGCCCGATGTGGTTTATGTTTTTTCTGATATTAATATGCCGGGAATGACAGGCCTGGAGCTGCTTGAAAAAATAAAAAAACGATTTCCTAAAATCCCGGTAAGCATGATCTCTGCTTATGGTGATTCTGAGAATTACAATAAGGCTATAAATTCTGGAGCCAAGGAATTTTTTACCAAACCAATCAATTTTGAATCTCTGAGGAATGAGTTAAGAATACCTGGTGGTTTAAACTAAATAAATAATTAAATCTCTAAACATGGTCAAAATACTGGTAGTCGATGACGAAGCAGATCTTGAGATTTTAATCAAGCAGAAGTTCAGGAAGAAGATCCGGGATAACGAATATGATTTCCGGTTTGCCCTGAACGGCCGTGATGCCCTCGAGAAAATTTCGGAAGAACCCGATACAGATATTGTTTTGAGCGATATCAATATGCCAGAAATGGACGGCCTCACTTTACTGACTAAGTTGAATGAGAAGAATCCCCTCATCAAGGCGGTGATCGTTTCAGCCTATGGAGACATGGAAAATATTCGTACGGCCATGAATCGCGGTGCATTCGACTTTATAACCAAACCAATAAACTTTGAAGACCTTTCTATCACCGTTGAAAAAACGATCCAGCATGCGAGGCAATTAAAAGATACTCTGATCGCCATAAAGGAGAATGATATTCTCAAAATGTACGTGGATGAAAATGTTCTTAAATTCATGAACAGTAGGGAATATGAGTCTTCCTTAATGGAAAATGAAACCATAGAAGGCAGCGTGGTTTTTATCGACATGGTTGGTTTTACCAGGATAAGCGAAACTGCGCCTCCCAATACCGTGGTGAAAATGATAAATACCTATTTTGATGTTATGGCGAAGGAGATCATAGCCCAAAAGGGGTTCATAGATAAATTCATAGGCGATGCTATAATGGCTGTTTTTCGTGGAGATTATCATTTAGATCGGGCTGTAGATGCGGCACTGGCCGTAAGAAATAAGATAAGTGAACTGGATCCTCCAGATGAGAATTCAGATTTTAAACCCAAGGTTTCCATAGGGATCAAAAGCGGGGAGATGACTTCCGGAAATATAGGTTCTGAAAGTTTAAAGCGACTGGATTACACGGTGATCGGTGATACGGTGAATACAGCTGCCCGGTTTCAGGATATCGCAAAAGAGAACCAGATCATTATTGGGGAGTCCTGCTATGAGAAAATAAAGGAATATTTCAAGTGCCGGGAATTAGGGAAATTTAATTTGAAGAATAAGGTCGAACCGGTAACTATTTTTGAAGTTTTGGAATAACCGTAAGTTTTGAAATTTAATGGCTTAATTCCCGACTCAGGCGAAGGAGAATTTTAGGTTTAGCCTTAAATTGCACTAATATTTAAATGGAAAAATTTGCCCAGGCCTAAAAAATCATTCGAAACCAATAATATCAATTTCCGGGAAAGCTTTGCTTCCCTAAAATTTGTACCCCGCTTTTTTAAGGAGATCAAACGGGTGAATCCGCTTCTTTTTTACACTAATATCAGTGGAAGAATATTGAATGCGATCCTTCCCGTGGTCATGCTGTGGGTAGGAAAACTGATCATCGATGAGGTGGTGGTGCAGATCGCCGCTGAAACTAAAGATCTCGACAGGCTCTGGATCCTGGTTGCGGCAGAATTTGGGCTTGCCATCATTTCAGATCTGCTTAGCCGGGGAATAAGCCTTAGCGATGCTCTTTTAGGCGATCAATATTCCATAGACACTTCCGTGAAGATCATTAAAAAGACTTCAGAATTGAACCTGGACCAGTTGGAAGATTCAGAATTCTATGATAAACTGGAAAGGGCACGCCAGCAAACTACAGGCCGAGTAGGTTTAATGTCTAATATTTTAACCCAGGGAGAAGATGTGATCGTTATCATATCCCTGCTTGCCGGGGTGGTGGCTTTTGAACCCTGGCTTATCATTCTTCTGGTGGTTTCTATTATCCCGACTATCATCAATGAGATCAAATTCAGCGGAACCAGCTATTCACTGGCTCGTAGCTGGACCCAAGAACGGCGTGAACTGGATTATCTAAGATATGCCGGGGCCAGTGATGTTACCGCAAAAGAGGTGAAATTATTCGGACTATCGAATTACCTGGCAGATCGTTTCAAGGGACTTTCAGATAAATATTATTTACAAAGTAAGAGACTGGCAAAACAGCGTGCGGGCTGGGGTTCTGTTTTTAATGTGATTGGAACTGCCGCTTATTACGGCGCTTATATTTTTATAATCTTCAGGACCGTTGCCGGAATTTTCAGCCTGGGTGACCTTACTTTTCTTTCTGGATCCTTCAACAGGTTAAGGTCTAAACTGCAGGGGTTTTTTACCAGGTTTACGGCAATTACCGAAAGCGCGTTATATCTGCAGGATTACTTCGAATTTCTGGATCTTACCTATGCCGAAAGCTCTACCGATGGGAAACTCGACCTGCCCGAAAAGATCGAGAAAGGATTTGAATTTATCAATGTTGGCTTTAAATATCCCAAATCTGAAAAATGGGTGGTTCGAAATATTAATTTTGAACTGAAGGCTGGAGAAAAACTTGCCTTTGTTGGCGAAAATGGAGCCGGGAAAACCACGTTGATTAAACTTTTGCTTCAGTTCTATGAACCAACCGAAGGCCAGATTCTTCTGGATGGTATTCCTATTAAAAAATATGATCAGGCGGCCTACCAGCAGTATTTTGGAGTGATCTTCCAGGATTTTGTGAAATTTGAATTAACCCTGAGGGAAAATATCGCTATGGGAGAGATCGGTGAAATTTCTAATCAGTCGCGTATAGATGGCGCAGCTGAAAAAAGTCTCGCCCGGGAAGTGGTGAAAGATCTTCCTTTAGGTTATGATCAACCTCTTGGTAAAAGGTTTAAGCATGGTAAAGACCTTTCCGGAGGGCAGTGGCAAAAGATCGCCATCGCCAGAGCTTATATGAAAGATTCTGAAGTATTGATCCTGGATGAACCAACTTCTGCTTTGGACGCCCGTGCTGAAACGGAAGCCTTTCAGAGGTTTATAAAGCTAACCGAAGGAAAGACCGCGGTGATCATCTCGCACAGGTTCAGCACGGTGAGAATTGCAGATAGGATCATGGTTCTAAAGGATGGAGCTGTGCTGGAAATAGGAACCCATCTGGAGTTAATGGCAAACGATAAGCTCTACGCCGAACTTTTTAACCTGCAGGCAGCTGGTTATCAATAAATGGATCTTTATTTTTACACCAAATTTTAAAGTGTGGATCTTCAATTAATAAGGCTTTTGGTTGATTTTGGATTGATGGTTTTGATCTGGATCGTTCAACTAGTCATCTATCCCGGGCTATGCTATTATAAGATTGAAGACCTGGGGAAATGGCATAAGATCTATACCCAGCGTATTGGCGTGATCGTCGGCCCGTTGATGATCGCGCAGCTTGTAGTGACGATAATGCAATTAATGCAGGTACAGAATTTATACACCTGGGGGAGCATTATCATTGTTCTTATAACCTGGATACTTACTTTTTTGATCTTCGTTCCCTTGCACAATTCCATCAAGCCTGACGAATCCTGCGAGGAGATCACCACCAGCCTGGTTAAAAAGAACTGGTGGCGCACCTTCTTCTGGTCGATTTTATTTTTAGGGAGTCTTATCCTTAAAATTTCGGATTATAATTTTTAAGCAAACCGCCTAATCTTTACTTTAGCAATCCTAAAATCCCGGAAAATTGGCAGCAAAGAAATCTCAGAAGGTAACCCCGTTAATGCAGCAGTATAATAGCATCAAGCTAAAGTATCCTGATGCCATGTTACTGTTTAGAGTCGGGGATTTTTATGAAACCTTTGGAGAAGACGCCGTAAAGGCTGCCCGTATCCTGAATATCGTTCTTACAAACCGAAATAATGGAGGAGAGCGAACCGAGCTTGCCGGCTTTCCGCATCATTCATTGAACACCTATCTACCTAAACTTGTTAAAGCAGGGCAGAGGGTTGCTATTTGTGACCAGCTGGAAGATCCTAAAATGACCAAGACCATCGTAAAACGTGGGGTGACTGAATTGGTGACGCCCGGTGTAGCGATGAATGATGATATTCTTAGCAGTAAATCCAATAACTTTCTTTGTGCCGTTCACTTCGGAAAAAAGAACCTGGGAGTTTCATTTTTAGATGTTTCTACCGGGGAATTTTTATGCGCCCAGGGAAACAGGGAGTATATAGATAAATTACTTCAGAACTTCGGGCCTAGTGAGGTCCTGGTTCAGAAGAAATTCAAAAAAGAATTCAACGAGAGTTTCGGGAAAGACATGCATTGTTTTTACCTGGACGACTGGATCTTTAAAACTGATTATGCTGAAGAAACCCTGAATGGACATTTTCAGACCAAGTCCTTAAAAGGATTTGGGATAGATCATCTGGAGGAAGGCATCATAGCTTCCGGAGCCGTGTTGTATTACCTGGCAGAAACCAGGCATCACCGGCTTCAGCATATAAGTTCTATAAACCGCATCGCCGAAGAGCAGTATGTCTGGATGGACAGGTTCACTATCCGTAACCTGGAATTATATCATTCTACCGCGGCTAATGCGGTTACCCTTTTGGATGTTATAGATAAGACGATCTCGCCTATGGGTGGCCGACTATTAAAGCGCTGGTTGGCCCTGCCTCTTAAGGATGCTGAAATGATCGAAAAGAGGCTGCAGGTGGTTGATTTTCTTATCAAAAATCCGGAAACCCTGGGAGATGTCCAGGATCAAATCCGAGAGATAAGCGACCTGGAACGTTTGATCTCCAAAGTGGCAACGCAAAGAATTAGTCCGCGGGAAGTGAATCAGCTTAAGAATTCCCTTAATGCGATCATTCCGGTAAAGGAACTGGCCTTGAAATGCAATAACGAAGCCCTGAAGATCATTGGGGATAATTTACATTCCTGCGACCTGCTTCGGGAAAAGATCACGGAAAGCATAAGCGAGGAGGCACCGGTAAATGTTCAGAAAGGAAATGTGATCGCCAGAGGTTTTACCAAAGAGCTGGATGAGCTTAGAGATATTGCATTTTCCGGAAAGGATTATCTGGATAATATGATCCAGAGGGAAACCGAAGCCACGGGTATTTCTTCTCTAAAGATCGGGAGCAATAATGTTTACGGATATTATATAGAAGTTAGAAATACTCATAAAGATAAGGTTCCCGAAACCTGGATACGCAAGCAAACTTTGGTGAATGCTGAAAGGTATATTACCGAGGAGCTCAAGGAATACGAATCGAAAATTTTAGGTGCCGAAGAAAAGATCCTGCAGTTAGAGCAGCAATTATTCGGGAAGCTGGTTTCCTGGATGGCTGAATATATAGATCCAGTGCAGCAGAATGCGAGATTGATCGCCAGGCTGGACTGTTTATGTTCATTTGCCCAACAGGCGCAGGCAGAGAATTATTCCAAGCCGGAGATCAGAGATTCTTACGGATTGGATATTGAAGAAGGCCGTCACCCGGTAATCGAGAAGCAATTGCCCCCGGGAGAAGTTTATGTGACCAATAACCTGCACGTGGACAGGGAAGAGCAGCAGATCATTATGATCACGGGGCCTAATATGAGTGGTAAGTCGGCTATTTTAAGACAGACTGCGCTCATCGTGCTTATGGCGCAAATGGGAAGTTTTGTACCGGCGAGATCTGCCGAGATCGGCCTGGTAGATAAGATCTTTACCAGGGTAGGGGCCAGCGATAATATTTCTATGGGCGAATCTACTTTTATGGTAGAGATGAATGAAACCGCCAGCATCCTGAATAATATTTCAGACCGTAGCCTGGTTCTGCTGGATGAAATTGGTCGAGGAACCAGTACCTATGATGGGATCTCCATCGCCTGGGCAATTAGTGAATATTTGCACGAACATCCTTCAAAACCTAAGACCCTGTTCGCCACGCATTACCACGAACTAAATGAGATGTGCGAAACCTTTGACCGGATCAAGAATTTCAATGTTTCGGTAAAGGAATTGAAGGATAATGTCTTGTTCCTGCGTAAGCTTGTACCTGGCGGGAGTGAGCATAGTTTTGGTATCCACGTAGCCAAGATGGCCGGAATGCCTCAAATGGTGCTGCATAGGGCCAACAAGATACTAGCCAAACTGGAGGCGTCGCACTCTATGGAAGATTCCGGGGCGGTATTAAAACGATCTGCTGAAGACGAGATGCAGCTTAGTTTCTTTAATTTGGATGATCCATTGCTGGAAGATCTGAAACAGGAATTACTGGGCATAGATATAGACACACTGACTCCGGTAGAAGCTTTGATGAAGCTAAACGAGATCAAACGCATGTTGGCAATTAACAATAAACAATGATTATTGTTTATTGTTAATTGTGGTTTGTTTTCATTCTGAACGTAGTGAAGAATCTCTCGTTAATTCCAACTTTCTCCTTCATATTTCTTTAAGCCTGAACCCATAACAAGATATTACCACTCGAAAGGTATAATACTAAAACCTTAAGGCTGAGAGTATATAGTTTTAGCCGTGTTTTTTTCTTAAAAAATTCTTTGCCATTATAAGATTTGTCTTAAATTTGCCTCCGCAATAAAGGCATCGCCGGTATTGCAATGTTCTTAAAAATCGCGAAAATAGCTCAGTTGGTAGAGCGCCACCTTGCCAAGGTGGAGGTCGCGGGTTCGAATCCCGTTTTTCGCTCAGAATACCAAAAGGAAAAACAATGAAGTCGCGGGTTCTCCCGATGCTTCGGGACCGTTTTTCGCTCATATAAAATACCACGCTCGGGTGGTGGAATTGGTAGACACGTTGGACTTAAAATCCAATGACCATTATGGTCGTACGGGTTCAAGTCCCGTCCCGAGTACTGAAAGCCTCTGCAATCGCAGGGGCTTTTTTGTTTTGAATACTTTTGTGTCCCAACTACTTTTCGGCATTTAGAATTTTACTTTTTTACGCATATAATAGCGACAAATACTATCGCTGAAATCTCGTAATCTTGTATTGAAACTAAATCAAAATGAGAAAAATTGAGATAAGGCTTATTGAGGTTCATTTATAGGAGATCAGATTGAATCATTATTTCTAGCGCAACTACCTTCCTATATCTATTATTTCAAAGCCGGGTCCAAAATCAATTGTTTCATATTGTTGTTTGTCCGGCATTTTTTAAAAAGGACAATTAATTAGGAGTAAAATTTCTAGCAACATTTTTCATTTCTACACCCCAATTGAAAGAGCGAGCTGCAAAATATACTATAGGCATAGCACCTCCAAGTTGCGTTGTTTTAGATTCATCTTTCCTAATTGTCCTACAATGCCACCGATCACCACGATTAGCTTCTTCACATACAATTAGGCTCATCAGAACGTGAGCTAACACAATGACTGGAATATCACCTTTTTTAGTAGAAAGAGGCTGAAAAGAAGAATTATTACTTTCGGGAAAAAATTGCTCAACAACTTTTTTAGAGCTCTCAAAAATTTCATTAAGCTCTTTTACTTTATATTTTTCATAGGTTACTTCTCCACTTAGGCTACTGATATCAGGGACGTTTCCTAGGATAGCAAATGACAATTTTTCAAAAAAAGGAGATAGAGGGAAATTTCTAGTTGAAGACCAATCCATTAAACAATTAATCATATCATGATGGGCAGGAATTGAATGATTTACCCCACTTGGATCTAATAAGGAGAGAAGTAAATCAAATTGATGGTATTCATGGTCTTTACAAAGTCCTGACATTTTTGTTTTATAAACTTTATTGGAACATCCATTAATGAAGCACCTTCTCGAATTTTGATTCCAATCAAGTTTATTAGGATTTTTATGTGGTTTTTCTCCTTTATTTGAAATGGTTAATTCCCAATTAGCAACTACATAAGAAACTTTATTAATCATGCTTTTAATAGTAATAATATAAATTTTCAATATTTCATTTCCTCGATGTACATTTTTTTAATGTAACTACCAATTCTTTCTGTTCGCTTATCAATCTCGGATGGATTTTCTATTGGGTGAGAAGATTTTAAATTATCCTCTGTGATTTTACCGAAGTTATAGGGTCCGGTTTCCGATTCATTATATTCAATAAATTCATTAACAAAATTACTATTAGATGGATGGCCGCTTAATATTTCCATTTTATCCTTATGTGATTTGTTTTGAAGTTTTCCATTGAGATCAGCATTTATAATAAGTATATTGCCCAACCGATTTTCGTGATGTTTACTTAAACTTTTTGGAATTCCCCATGACTCCATGGATTCTTGTGGCATATAATGTTCTATTGAGTGTGAGGAAATATTGTGAAAAGATCCGCCAAAAATAGCTTCTTCTATTTCCCCGTAAAGCGTATGAATAAGAAATTTATTATCATCCTTATGTTTTAATTTGTGAATTCCTTCTATAAATTCATCTTCCATTAATTCAAACTGTTTTACAGCTTTATTAACATATCCATCCTTCCCACAAAAGTGAAGCTGCAAATATTTATTAACTTCTTTATTTGATTTTATTACATCTTGTGGGTGATCGAAATAGGCTTTATTAATATTTTTAGCTAGTTTATACATAGCTGGTGTAAAATCTCTAGTTGGCAGAGAAAATATATTAAAATGTAAAAACGAAAAGACAAAATGTTTTTTAATTATCTCATGAAACTTATTTTTTCCAATAAAAGTTTCATTTTTTTGGTTCAGTTTAGCCTCATAATCTAAAATTGTGAAGATTGGAATTATCCAAGATTTATTTTTTATAAATCGTAAGCATTGAAGATATCTTAAATATTTTGAAGAATATTTTGGATTTGAATTAGCTTTAGGATAATGTAATTTAAAATTCTCGAAAGAATATAAAGAGAAAATATTTTCTACTGTGATAGAAGAGGATTTTAGAGAAGAGAAGAAAGTAAGCCACTTATCAGAATCGCCTTGAAATTTATCTTTCATTGATCTAAATAGCTGATTTTTTCCTACGTATGGGTATTTAGATATCCAGAAATAATGCATAAAATCAACAAAGGAAAAACCTGCAACTTTTAACCTATCTTTTATTTCCGTCCATTCTAGATCAAATTTTTCGACGTCATAATCCATTAAATTAGCATGTTTTATAAGGATATTTTTAGCTAATTCATCGGCTTCAAGTTTTTTCCCAGTTGCATTAACGGATTCGAATATTTCAATCCCGAGTATTATATCAGAAATGGTGAGCTTTACTACTTCTAGAGAAGATAATCTCTTCTTAAAAAGCTCGTATATGTCAATACCTTGTTTGCTATTTATATTTAACAGTTCTTCTACCTGTTCGTAAAAATATTGGTATGCCTTAAAAATTTTTTTTTCTGTATCGGTGGATCCTTGCTGAGGTTTGATATGGATTTCAGTTTGAATATTTTCACAAAAATATTTACTTAAAGTTTTGCTGACCATTAACCTGGGATTAGACCTATGGTCAGTTAATAGGTATGCTTTGATATCTTGGGCATTTGCAATACTACCATTTTCATGAAGTACATCAATAAATGCTTTGCATAATATAGTTAAGGTAGTTATTCTTTGTTGGCCATCAAATATTTGAACATCTTTTGTGGGGTCATCATCTTCTAAGAGAATAAAAGAGCCTAAAAAGGTACTCTTGTCATTTTCGGAAAAAAAAGAATTCCAAAGTGTTTCCCAATTTTTTTGATCCCATATATATGGTCTTTGGTTATAGGGTATTGAATAAGGTCTGGGAGCGCCTAAAATTTCCCAAAGAGATACAGTTTCACTATTTACTTTTTTTGCCATTAATTTATGGATTTTTAAATTTTCGAAAATTAATTAGTAAAATTTTTTAATCTCTAGGTACTTAGTTAACCTAGATACATAAACTATTACTTTTTTAAGAAAGTGAAGGTAATAATATTCTTCAAAACTTAAGATTAGAAGGCGAGGATTCAATATTTGTATATTCCTAACCTATTAATTTCATTGAAAAAACAAACATAACTGTTTGACCTAAAGAAGATATTGTTTAATTGTTTTAATCTCTGAATTTTATTATTGTAAGTAATGCCTGAAAATTCAAAAAAAATGCAAAATAAAAGATATTTAAGAGACGGTAGATCGCCAATCCCTAGTAAGGAATCAACATCGAGGGTTATGAGTGCCAATAAGGGTAAGAACACGAAGCCTGAACTTCTATTACGAAAGGCAATGTGGTCAGAAGGTTTAAGAGGATATCGTCTGCATTGGAAAAAAGCACCTGGTCGTCCAGACATATCATTCCCAAAAAGAAAGTTAGCAATATTCGTAAATGGTTGTTATTGGCATCGTTGTCCATATTGTGACCTTAAATTGCCAAAAAGCAATACGGAATTTTGGAAAATGAAATTTGAAAGGAATGTGCAACGTGACAAGGAAAAGGTAGAATTGTTGAAAAAAAATGGATGGAATGTTATCGTGATTTGGGAATGCAAGATAAAAAAGGATATTTTAGACGTCGTATATATCGTTAAAAAGGAATGGGAGAAATATGGCAATAAAAGTAATTGAATTATTTGCTGGTGTTGGGGGATTTAGAGTTGGTCTAGAAGGATATCCAAAAAGGGATTCTTCTGATTTTGAGGTTGTATGGAGTAATCAATGGGAACCAAGTACAAAAGCTCAACATGCAAATTTGGTGTATCAAAATAGGTGGCCAGAAGCAGATCATTGTGGTGAGAATATTGAAGAAGTTGTTGAGAATAAATTTGATATCATCCCAGATCACGATATGCTGGTTGGGGGATTTCCTTGCCAAGATTATTCTGTGGCGACGACCCTAAAAAATTCTAAAGGATTACGAGGAAGAAAAGGAGTTCTATGGTGGAGTATCGAAGCGATATTAAGGAAGAAAAAAAATAAGCCTAAATATCTAATGTTAGAGAATGTAGATAGATTGCTAAAATCTCCTTCAACACAAAGAGGGCGTGATTTTGCAATTATGCTTTCATCTTTAGATAAACTAGGTTATGCTGTGGAATGGAGGGTAATAAATGCGGCTGAATATGGAATGCCACAAAGAAGGAGACGTGTGTTCTTCTTAGCTTATCATAAGGACTCTGACATTTACCAAAAGTTAGACAGGTTAGAAAATAAAGAAACCTGGATAGATGAAGAAGGGGTTATCGCAAAAGCATTTCCTGTCAAGGAAATCTCTGAACCAATTATTACAGAGAAACTAGGTTCTGACCTAGTAAAGTTATCTGATAATTTTAATAAGGGAAAGAAGGTGAGTCCATTCCAGAATTCAGGTGTAATGATAAATGGTAAGTTTGTTACCTCAAAAACATTTCCAAATTATAGTGGCGAATATCAAACTTTAGGAGAACAACTCGTGAATATTTCAGAAGTTCCAAATGAATTTCTAATTGAAGAGGAAGATATTAATAAAGCGAAAGGTTGGAAATATTTGAAAGGGTCGAAGAATGAGGATAGATATAATAAAGCCAAAGATTTTCATTACAAATATACTGAAGGGAGTATGGTTTTTCCTGATGCTCTAGATAGACCATCTCGAACGATTATTACTGGCGAGGGAGGCAAATCTCCTTCAAGATTCAAACACGTAATAGATCAAAATGGACAATTACGAAGGTTAACTCCAATAGAGTTAGAAAGACTGAATATGTTCCCTGATAATCATACAAAATTAGATGGAATCAGTGATACTAAAAGAGCTTTCTTTATGGGAAATGCTCTAGTTGTAGGCATTGTAGAAAAACTAGGAAAAGAACTGATCAATAATATTAATGAATTAAAAGACCAAAAAGCTCTTGAGAAGGAATCGCCTTTATGATATCACCGATCCCTTTTCAATTGAGAAGTTTGCTAGAAGAATAGAGGGAAAAAGCTTAAAAGAATTATTAGGAGACGAACTTGCTAATTCGTATTCCGGCAAAGGAAAGCTTGGTCAATTAGTTGAGGACTCCTTGTTTGGTTATAAACCTAATAGTAAAGCAGAACCTGATTTTAAAGAGGCCGGAGTTGAATTGAAAACTGCTCCAATTAAAAAGAATTCTAAAGGTCTAGTTTCAAAGGAGAGACTGGTCTTTAATATTATAGATTATAACCAAGAATATAAATTCACTTTTAGAGAGAGTAGTTTCTGGAAGAAAAATCAATTGCTTCTTCTCATGTTCTATCTCCATGATAATGATAAGATTTCTATAGATTATTTATTTAAAATTGTCCGATTATGGCGGTTCCCGTTAACAGATCTGAAAATAATTAAGGATGATTGGAATAAGATAGTTAGGAAGATAAAAGAAGGTAAAGCTCACGAGATATCTGAAGGAGATACCTTATATTTAGGTGCATGTACAAAAGGGTCCACTGCAAAAACTTCTAAAAGAGACCAACCATTCTCAGAAAAACGAGCACCACAAAGAGCATTTTCTTTAAAATCGAAGTACCTTAACTTTATAATCCAACGAAGTTTGAAGGGGGATAGGGAACTACCAAAAATCACAGATGATTATTTAAGCTTCTTAGAGGAAGATTTTAGAAATGAAGCTGCAGAACCAACTCTTAAGTATGGAGGACTTTTTGAAGATCAGGAATCGGCAGTAAAAGATCTTAGCCAATATAAGGAAGGACAAACCTTTGAGGAATTTATTGTAGAAAAATTTTCAAAGTTTTATGGCTTCTCCGAAACGGAGATAATCAATTATTTCAAATTGAATATTAATATAAAAGCTAAAAATAAGAGCTACGTTTTTGCCAGGTCGATATTGGGCGTTAAAAAAGATAAGATTGAAGAATTTGAGAAATCAGATATTCAAATTAAAACCGTAAAATTTGAAAATAATTTTGTGCTAAAGGAGAGTATGTCATTTGCGCAAATAAAATATAATGAAATCATAGAAGAGGAATGGGAGAACTCTTATTTGCAAGAGACTTTATCAAAAAAATTCTTTTTTGTGATTTTTAAGAAGGATGAGAATGGTAAGTCACGTTTATATAAAACTCAATTTTGGAATATGCCTTATGGTGATATCCAAATAGGAAAAAGATTTTGGAAGGATATTAAACATAAGGTTAAAATCGGTAATTATAATGATTTTTGGAAGATCTCCGATAATCAAATATTCCATGTGCGACCAAAAGCAGCAAATTCTTCAGATTTAATGCCTACACCTCAAGGTACTTACGAAAAGAAAAAAGCTTATTGGATAAATTCTAGTTACATTAAAGAACAAATCCTTTCCGAGGAAAATCAGAAATATTAAAGATTTTCAGTATTTGATTCGCTCTTGATTTTGTTTAAATCAACTTTTAGCTTCAAAAAAAATAAAATCCGCAATTTTAATATAAGAATGAAAAGCTACTTCATTCCTATTGTCCCGGTCTGCCTACAGATACACTTGTGCTAAGGAATCTGCATTTCACTCCGCTATAGGCTCCTCTGTGACACGGGATGCGGGGACATTAATATTGGCAAAGAACTGGTGAAATACAGCGGGAAGTATACCGCTGCAGTTGGGAATAAAAATAGTATTGAGAAAACAGTTTAGTTTTAAAACGATTTCTTTACCATTCCTCCTCTATGAGCTTCAGCAGTGTTTTTGATCTCAAAATCCACAATACCAAGTATTAGTTCCTCTTCTGTAACTACTTCAACTTTCCATTGGCCTTCCTTAAGGTTATTTTTATAGGTATATCCACGGAAACCACGATCACGCCCACCGGCAACTTCAAAATCAATGTCATCAGTAACTTCCCATTTCCTGGTTTCAGGATTATACCATTTCCACCTATGAAAAATGGACTTTTTTAGATCTGTAGGTGCAAAAACAGAAGTGAACACATAAACTCTTTCACCTGCCTGATGATGAAAATTGGTGTCATGTTTACGCCAGAATATATACCATGGATTATTCTCGTAAGTAACGATGTATTCGTTATTTATTTTTCGCACATCATGAGCCACCAAGCCGGTATCCATAGCAAGTGGCACTGGTGGAATAAGATTGAAATAGTAAAAAACATTGATCGTTATGTAGATAGAAAGGATAAGACTGATCAGTTTTTTCAGACTTATCTCAGCTCTTGTGCCTGGGCTTGAAATGTAAATAAACGTGATGAGCGCCATTGTGCACCCCAAACTTATAAGCCCCGAAATGATAAAAATAAAGGTATTCATTTCCTTGATCAGCGTGGGAATAATAAAGGCGAAAAAGGTAAAACTTATAAAAAAATAAACACTGAACTGAAGGTATTTGTTGGAGATCTTCTTTTTAAGAAACTCGTTTGCAAATAAGAGCAGAACCAGCAGTATGAAAAAAAACATGGTTTTTGACATGGACACACTTCTGAAAAAATAGATGACAAAAGCACTTGAAAGTGCGCCAAAGAAGAACTGTATGGCTAGCGGTAGATATTCGGAATAACGTTCGATAAAAGTGCCTTCCCACTTGTCATCATCCACCGTATTAAATAAATAAAGCGTTATGGATAATAAGGTCATATGCGAGCAAAGTACCACTGTGTCATAAACACGATCTATCCGCCCTAAGGTCAGGGTATCAAAAATAAAACCACCCATAAAAAAAAGAATGGGAGCGTACTTTTGATGGCGAAAAACAAACCTTCCAAAAGCAGTATTTCTATATCTTACTAAAGTTCTTTTCATATGGTATTTAGTAGCGCCAAATTTAGGATAAAAACTTCATCGGGATATTTGCTTAAACTTTAATGCCAGAGAGCTTGTGAAAAAAAGCGGGATCAGGATCTTATCAAATATTTCAGCGGAAGGGAATTAATTTTTATAGTTCGTTTTAAACTTTGGCGTACAGATATCATTTAGTTTTAATTACAAATACTGGAAAAGAAACTGGCAACCTGTTCCTCGAAAATATGGATAGGAATTCGATGTCCATTTTTCTGGTCTAACTTTATGCTAAGATCTGCAGCTTTATAGTTTCCCAGGAATTTTAAAGTATCGGCAGGATCTACAATGTCATCACTTCCTCCCAGGAAAATATGCTTTGGGTGTAAGCCTTTAGTATGATAAGATTCAAATTTTATCGGGCGATATTTTTTCAAGGGTGGATTAAATAGCAGGGCAGGCCTGCCTATATTTTCAGAAATAATAAAAGCGTTCAATGCTCCCATACTGCTGCCAATTACAACATTGAAGTGAGTGTCCGGATATTGCTTTAGAATTTCAACAGGTTGAATATGTTGATTTTCATAATTGATCCCGGGAGCGAAGACCTCACCGTATTGTTCTAAAATTTTTCTTTTTTCAGGACTAAGTTTGCTTTTGAGTCCGTGTAGATATAATATGTTCATCCTGTGAATTTAGAAGTTCATAACAAATAAACAAAGAGGGGGAACCAAATAATGTCGCCTTTATTAATTTGTTTTTTCCTCAGTCAATCCAGCCCGAAAAATACTTAACTTTAAGTATGGACAGGCAGTATAATATTTTCATTTCCGGCGCCGGGGGTATTGCCCGGGCCGCTGGTCTCATGCTGGCAGAGTTCAGCGAGGTTATTCCCAGGATCTTTATTCTAAACCGAAACCTGGAAAATGCCCGGGAGATGACAGAATGGATCAAAAAAGGATCTTCCCGAAGTATTCACATCGAGTGTTTTGAGTTACCGGAAAACAAAATCGAAACCGACTTAAAGAAAGCCCTGAAAAAGGGAGATATTTTGTTGGACTGCCTTCCAGGAAGCCTGGCGCCGGAAATGGCTCAATTGGCCAGGGACTTTCAAATGCATTATGCTAATCTCACCGAATATGTTTCAGAAACCGAAACCATAAAGAAACTTGCGGCCGATGCCGAAACAGGATTTTTATTACAAACAGGTTTGGCTCCCGGCTATATCAATGTTCTTGGAAATCATCTGTTTCAGAAATTCTGTCAAAAATTCAATGTTGATAAGGTAGATGCTATTGCGCTTAAAGTAGGCGCACTTACCAAACACGCCGTGGCTCCGCATTATTACGGGTTTACCTGGAGTCCGGTTGGAGTAGCGACAGAATATCTGAAAGATGCCGTGGCGATCCGTGATTTTAAAGAGACTTCCTTGGCCTCCCTTTCAGAAAGAGCCAGCATTATCATTAACGGAAAGACCTACGAAGAGGATCTTACTTCTGGTGGGGCCGCAGACCTGCCTCAAAGTTTAAAGGGGAAAGTAAGGTCGCTGGATTATAAAACGCTGAGGTTTCCGGGGCACTATGCCTGGGTGGATAGCCAGTTAAAAGTGATTGGTGATGTTCCCGATAATATTGATGCTTTGCAGGAAAGAATGGAAGCGATGATTCCGCATATTGAGGAGGACCAGATCATCTTGTATGCTTCTGCCGAGGGTATGGATGATAAAGGGATCAGGCGTAAATTGGAAGTTTCTAAGCGGATCCTGCCACTTAAGATAGGTAAACACAGGCTTCGTGCGATTCAAACCACAACTGCAGCTCCCTTGCTGCAATCTGCTCTTATCTTACTTGAAGGCTCAGCCAAAGGTGTGATCCTGCAATCTGAGATAGAAACCGGAAAATTCTTAAAAGGTCATTTTATAAAGCCTATTTATGGGGATGTGGATTCAGAATTATAGTGAAGGTCAGGGTCTTCAAATACCTGCTGCTTTTAAGAAAATAAAGTTCGGAGAGAGTTGTAAAGGTTATTTTTCTCTGGAGAAGTTCTAACCTGACTTTGGTATTTTCATTCTTACACTGTTCTTTACTCTTAGGGTATGATTTATATCATTGAGAATAATGCATATGCGTATTATTTTTAAAGGTTGCTAAATCATTATTACCAAGGACTTAATCCAGTGCTACGGAATTTTTTAACTGAAATTATAAATTAAAATTTTAGGTAATGAAAATTTCAAGATTAGTATTGGTAAGCTTCTGGTTTCTATTGATTTTCACAGCATGTGAAGAGGATCCCATAGAAGAAGAATGGATTAACCAGGAAGCTGTAGAACTCAACTATAATAGAGTTGGGGATAGTGAAGGATACGTGAAGAGTAAACTACAAAACAGGGTTTTGAACTGTGAAGCTCTTCAGGGGAATTTTATCGGAAACCGCTTTACCAGGAAACTACAAATTTATACTCCGCCGGGATATAAAATGAATGGGGAGCATCCTTATCCCGTAGTATACCTGTTACATGGGGAGCCTTTTTCAGAAAAAGCATTTATAGATAAACAGCTGTTCATTGATTATATAGCGCCATACCCCATCTGGACCCAAATACCTGATTTTCCCGAAGAAGGATTCAGGCTTTGGATGGATGGTCTCATAAACGATGGCCTTATTGAACCCATGATCATCGTGATGCCTAATGCGGGCACAGGGCCTTATGGTTTTAGTATGTATTCAAATTCTGCTCTTAACGGAAATTTTGAAGACTACATTGTTAATGACCTGGTAGAGTATATGGATTCACATTACAATACAATCGCAGACCCATCAGGTCGTGCCGTAATAGGTCATTCTCAGGGAGGGTATGCTGCCTTTAAATTTGGTATGTTACATCCAGATGTCTTTGGTACCGTAGCCAGCCATAGCGGACTATTATTTGTAGATGCATTATTTTCTTTAGCTGATGTTATTAAGCAGGAAAACCCAGACGGTTTTACCGGACCCGATCCTACTAAATTTTTCACCAGTGCTATGTATGCTTTTAGCGCAGCCTGGTCACCAAATCTTAACAAACCTCCTTTTTATGTAGATCTGCCTTTAGAGTTTGGTGAAGATGGAAATTTATATCCGGTTCCTGAAGTTATCGCTCTATGGTACCAGAATGATATTTTTAATCTATTAGACTATTATAATGCTGATTTTAAATCGCTAGACGGGATTTACCTGGATGTGGGAATATATGATGAACTGGGTACTCATCTCGCTCATCAACCGGTATTGGCTAAAATGAATTATTATAATGTTGATTATACTTTTGAAACTTACGAAGGTGGTCATCATACGCATATGTTTGAACGATTAGCGCGAGCTCTGGAGTTCTTTTCAAATAATATGGAATAAGCTATTCGGATAAGAATTGAAATTTGAGTATTGAAAAAGATTGGGTTAATGTTTTTTGCTAAGCATTAACCCAATTTATTTTTTCCTGCATATTGCAGAAGACCAGATCATCATTTCTGCTTCTGCCGAGGATATGGATGATAAAGGGATCAGGGTTAAAGTTGAAGAATCTAAGCTGATCCTGCTACAAAAGATAGATAAGTACAGGCTTCGTTCTATTCAAACGATTACGGCGGCTCCCTTGCTGCAATCTGCAATTATTTTACTTGAAGGTTCAGCTAAGTGTGTGATCCTGCAAAGCGACATCGATACCGGAAAAACTTTAAAGGTACTTATATAAGACCTGTCTTTTGAGAGATCTGAAATATTCAGAAGAAGGACTAATTAGAATAAATTGGTCGAGACAAGTAAATTTAATTTCTATCAAAAAAAATCTTCCCGAATTAGTATCAGGAAGATTTGAATATTTCCGGCTTTTTGGCCTATCAGGATTTTGCCGGAAGTATAAGGAAGGGGAATGATAAATGCCGGTCTATTTTTTCAACCACCGGTTCCCTGAAAAGTTTTCCTGGTCCCGAATGTTTATAGTATTCCATACATAACATATCCACTTTATTATTCTTAATGAATTCAGCAATAGATCTAGAAATCTCAATATGAGTAGAGGAGAATTCAATGGTAACGGGTATTCCTTTAAAGTAGGACTTCAGTGAATTATAATGTTCCCACTGTCTTCTGGAAACCTCAATTTCTTCTCCATCGTGGATCACCGTGATCTCAGCCTTGAACTTTTTAGCGATCTCCCTGACAATACCCAAAGCCTCAAAATTGAAATCAAATATAAGTTCGCTGGCAAAGGCGATATGCATTGGAGGGTTGAACTCAAGTTCCCGGGGAACTATAAGCACAGGTACATTAAAAGCCTTTTCTATAACTCTGGTCGTATTAGTGCCGGCGATACTATTTAAAGTTCCCTTATGGCTTTTGGTACCCATTACCACCAGGTCGATATTATGGCTTTGAATAAGGTCTTCGATACCTTTTACTAATTTCTTTTCTGAACTTATAAGCTGAAATCTTTCACCACTCAGGCCCGTATCTCTCACAATGTGATGGAAAATCTCCTTGCTGGCTATTTCTGAATCCTGTTTAAGTTTGGGGATCTTGCCAAATTCTTCTTCATTAATAATGCTGTACACAGAAGCATGTATCTTATCTCCAAAGAAATTCGCGATATAAAAAGTGGTATTTTCCTCCTGAAACAGGCGGGTCGCATAATATAGAGCGCAATAGGCTTCTTTGGAAAAATCGGTTGCGATTAGGATATTTTTCATGATTAAAAAGCTTAAAAAGAATTAAAACCCCTTCAATGATCTAATAATTCAAGTACAAAATTAGAGGGAACATATTTTCAAAAAAATGATGTTTATCATGTTAGTCAGCATATTAGGATCTGAGCTTTTTTGATGCCCAGGGAATTAGCCCGGGGCAGGTTTTTAGCTTTTGCTTTGCTTTCATTATCTTCGGAAGCAAAATTATTTTCCATGATAAAAAAAGTACTATTATTTGGGACCCTCGCGGTTCTAAGTGTAGGTTGTAAAACTTCCCAGCCGGTTGCAGAAACTGCTCCAAAGACCAAAAAGAAAGATTCAGATCTCAAGGAGTATTCAGAGGTTATAACATCAGAAGCCAAAAGTGATGAAGGTCTTTTTACCACTCATTTTGTTGACGATAAACTCTATTTTGAGATCCCCCTGTCTCTTTTTGAAAAAGATATGCTGTTAGTTAGCCGTATCGCCGGTGTGCCTTCAGGATTTGGAGGTGGCTATGTGAATGCCGGGTCAAAGGTGAACGAGCAGGTGGTTAGATGGGTAAACCGAAACGGGAATGTAGATATGAAGGTGATCAGTTTCGAGAACCAGAGTGAAGAGGGATCACCTATATACAAGTCTGTACAGGCGAATAACTTTTTTCCGATCCTTTTTAGCGCAAAGATCGAAGCGATGAATGCAGATTCCACTAGTGTGGTCATAGAAGCAAGTAAGCTTTTCGAAGACGAAGTTGATGCTATTAACGGTATTTCTTCCAGGCTAAGGAAAAGGTATAAGGTTAAGAAGCTTGATAAAAGCAGGTCTTATATAGAATCTGCCCATTCCTATCCTAAAAATATCGAGGTAAAACATGTAATGACCTATGAGGCTGAAGAACCACCTGAAAGAGATCAGGCAGGGACGATCTCCATGCTTTTAAATCAATCCATGATCCTTTTACCGGAAAATAAAATGCAGGCCCGCCTTGCCGATTATCGTGTGGGCTGGTTTACCATAGATAAATACGATTATAATTCCGAAGAATTAAAAGCCGATGATTATGAGATCATTCGTCGCTGGAACCTGGTTCCAAAGGATATAGAAGCCTATAAAAAAGGAGAACTGGTTGAGCCGGTAGAGCCTATCGTTTACTACCTGGATCCTGCAACGCCTGAAAAATGGAGGCCTTATTTCAAGCAGGGAATTGAAGACTGGAATGTGGCTTTTGAAAAAGCAGGCTTCAAGAACGCGATCATCGCCAAAGATCCACCTACAAAAGAAGAAGACCCTGAATTTAGTCCGGAAGATGTTCGCTATTCAGTTGTTCGTTATGTTGCCAGCACTACCCGAAATGCGGTAGGTCCTTCTGTGACCGATCCTCGAACCGGGGAGATCATAGAAAGCGATATTATCTGGTACCATAACCATTTAAGATCTTATCGAAATAGATTTATGATCGAAGCTGGAGCGCAAAATGCGAATGCCAGAACTTTAAATACGCCTGAAGAGGAAATTGGTGAAATGATGCGCATGGTGATCGCTCATGAAGTTGGACATGCTTTAGGGCTTCCCCATAATATGAAAGCCAGCTCGGCCTATCCAACAGATTCTTTAAGATCTGCTGAATTCACTCAGAAATACGGGCTTACGCCATCTATTATGGATTATGCCAGGGTGAATTACGTGGCCCAACCAGGGGATGAGGATGTAAGGTATATCCGCATGATGGGTCCTTATGATCTTTATGCTATCAACTGGGGTTATAGATATCTTCCTGAGGCGCAATCTGCACAGGATGAAAAAGAGACTTTGGATGAGTGGATCCTGGCGAAGGCTGGTGACCCGGTCTATGAATTTGGTAATGGCTATGGCGGAGCAGATCCTCAGTCTCAGAGGGAAAGCCTTGGGGATGATCAGGTGAAGGCCAGTGAATATGGAGTTGCCAATCTCAAAAAGGTCGTTCCTAATTTAGTGGCTTGGACGTCTAAAAATGGTGAGGGCTATGAAGACCTGGAAGAGGTCTATCGAGAACTTAGTTATATGTGGAGAGGTTATATTTCGCATGTTATCACTAATGTTGGGGGAGTCTATGAAACTCGTAAGACATCAGATCAATCTGGAGCTATTTATGAGCCAGTGCCAGCGAAGATTCAGGAAGGTGCTGTTGATTTTCTGAACAAGGAAGCTTTTACTACTCCAAACTGGATGCTGGACCAGGATCTTTTAAGCAGAATTGAATCTACAGAAGCTGTAGATAGAATTCAATCCTTACAAACCCGGGCCCTGGAAAATCTATTGGAGAAAGACCGGTTGGCAAGAATGATCGCTGCTGAAGAGAATGGTGAAAATAAAGTCTACTCGGTAATTGAGTTGATGAACGATCTTAGAAAGGGGATATTTAGCGAATTATATAATTCTTCTAAAACAGATAGTTATAAAAGAAACCTGCAAAGGTCTTATGTAGATATCGCTGCTTCCTACGTAGATGAACTTGATGAAAGAGAAGACGATGAGATCCTTAAATCTGATATTATGGCATTGATGAGAGGTGAACTACAGAAACTGAAATCGGACATTAATGCACGCAAAAACAGGTCTGGTCACGATCTTACAAAATATCATTGGAATGATCTAATTGCCAGAATTGATGCGGCAATTTTGAACCAGGCATAATTCAAAACTGAGAATAATACAAAAAAGAGCTTCCGAAAGAAGCTCTTTTTTTGTTTTAAAATTTCCCTCTATAGCCCACTCTAAATGGATTATTTAGGTGGCTTTACTACATACAGGATCTACATTGTTAATTTTTTCTTAAGATAAATATTAGAAATCTGATTTTAAGCTTATTTAGACGCGCTTTTCTAATAAAAACTAATTATGAAAAAGATCACGTTTACAGCGCTGTTCCTAATGATCTGCGGAAGTGCTGTGTTTGCGCAAACCTGGGAGTACAAAACAGTAACGGTCATTGAATCTATTATCCCCAGTGGAATTGGCCGGTCAAGAATGATAAGTACTGAAGAGAACCGGGATTTTAAGGAATTCACTTCTACCCGTACTGAAGAGGATAATGATAGAAATAAATCTGACAGGGGAGAGATCAGGGTCAAGAATTTCGATGAGACCAAACTATTGAACTTTTTTAACGTTGGAGGTATTCGTTTCCAGAACATTGCTGCCAATGACGCAGTGGTAACTTCAAAGATCAATTCGCTTGCCGCTGAAGGTTGGGAGCTTGCTTTTGTGAATAGCGGTGTAGAAAGTTACAGTGGACCTGAAGACGATAACGGTATTTTTATAACCCGCTACATTTTTAAAAGAATGGTTGAATAGAGGCGATATATTTCTGATTTTTCTTACACTTTATTAACAACGGTTGATAAGCTGTTGATATTACATTTAAAATTTAACGTTGGATAATTCAAAATTTTTTGTTAATTAGAGTTAGTTCAACGTTAATTAAATGTTAATATGGAAACACTAGCAAGAGCGACTGCTCAATTTTCAGAAGGTATGATGGTTTCAGACTTAAGAGAAATGACTTCCATAGGATTTATTAATACCCTACGAGAGAACGAATTAATCAGGATTACGAAAGCAGGCCAGATACGTCTCACCGAAAAAGGTAAAATAGCTTCTAAGCTTGGAGTTAAGAATTATTTAAGGCTGGAGAAAGCTGAGAAACAATATCTTGAGGAAGAATTACAAAGTGTAAGAGTAGAAAACCGCGGGTTGTTTATGATCTTCGGGGGAATGTTCCTTTCACTACTTTTTATTATTGGTTTCTGGATGTTACAATTGAAAGGATTTTAAAAATTTTCTATTTCCAATTTCAATTTTAGGATCATTAACCCTATCAAATTTACCATCAGAACGGTAGGTATAGGGCTGTCTCATTAAATTTTCATTTAGAACAGGATCTATGATCGTGCTATATTTAGCAGGTTGATTTAGAGTACTGCCTATCCGGATATTTTGATATATCCAATTTTATTTCCTGGGGTAAAGGGTATGGAATGCATTAACATTTCTTTATTAAAAACATTAAAAATATACCGTTTTAGAATATTGCTATTTTATCTATCGAGATAAATTGCCGCATGCAATATTATTATACCCGTAAGAACCCTGATGCACGAGGTGTAATTCAGGTTCATGCTGATAGATGTAAAGATCTGCCAGAAATTCTCGAGAGGGTTTATCTGGGAATCTTTCCTAATTCAAGTCTCGCCATGAACTCTGCAAAAGAGAAACTGCAGTTAACCAAGGTGAGGATTTGTACATGCTGCATGGAATGATTTCTAAGTTTATTATTGTTAGAACTTGTCTTGAGACCGTTACTTTAATTGTGACGGTTTTCTTTTTTGTCAGCATTTCATACTAACTTTGCTTAACTTCTTTGATGTATGGGAGAGATAGAGTTAGTTCTTAAAGAACATCATATTAGGCCAACTGCAATAAGACTTTTAATGTATAAGTTCTTAAGTGAACGGGATATTGCTGTTACCTTAAATGACATTGAGTTAGGTTTTGATAAATCTGAACGTACCACCCTTTATCGCACCATCAAAACATTCGAGAAAAAAGGCCTCGTACATCAAATAGACGATGGGACAGGGATCGCTAAATATGCATTAGATGAAAAAGGTCTGGGTGGAAGTCATTCCCAGGATCTGCATTTACACTTTCATTGCGAGAACTGTAACGAAACGGTTTGTTTAACAGATCATAAGATTCCGCATATCAGTTTGCCGAAAGGCTATGTAAGTAAGGATATGAATCTTGTGATAAAGGGTATTTGTGATAAATGTAGTGTAAAGTAATAATGCACTTAAGTTGCATGTTTTTCAGCTTATCTTAGTTTCAAATAAATAAGTTGATGTTGACTTTATAATGCCTTCATCATAAATATAAAAAGAAACTCATGTCTAAGCATAATCACGGGTGCTGCAAACCTCATAATTCTGGAATTTTTGGCGAAAGAACAGAACTGATTTTCGCTGTTTTGAGCGGTATTTTTCTTTTAGCCGGATTCATATTGGACACCTTTAGCGAGCTCCCTTTTATCTATATAATCATACCTTATCTTATATCCTATGGTTTTGGCGGATACTATACCTTAAAGGAAGCTATAGAAGAGATCTCTCATGGCCGTTTTCAAATAGATTTTCTCATGCTTGTGGCTGCAATTGGAGCAGCCTTGCTAGATAAATGGGCTGAAGGCGCCTTATTATTATTCCTATTTAGCCTTGGCCACGCTTTGGAACACCTGGCGATGGATAAGGCTACAAAATCCATAGAGTCCTTAACCAAGTTATCCCCTAAAATCGCACTTCGAAAGGTGAATGGTGATTATGTTGAGGTAAAAATAGAAGATCTTAAGATTGGTGATGTTATAAGGATCAAGCCGAATTCGGCGGTGAGTGCAGATGGAATACTAATTAGCGGGAAAACAAGTGTAAACCAGGCACCCATAACGGGTGAGAGTATTCCGGTAGATAAAATTCCGGTAGAGGATTCTGATAAAAAATATAATTCGGTAGCCGATATCCCTGCTAAGAACAGGGTTTATGCCGGAACGATCAATGGCGATAGCAGCATTGAAGTTAAGGTGATTAAAGAATCGCAGGATTCTACTCTTAACCGTTTGATCACAATGGTTCAGGAAGCTCAGGAAAAGAAATCTCCAACCCAGTTACTGGCAGATAAATTTGAAAAATATTATGTCCCGGCGGTACTCATACTTATCATTATCTTGAATTTTGCTTTCCTGGTGATCGATGAAAGCTGGCAGGATAGTTTTTACCGTTCCATGGCGGCGCTGGTGGCTGCAAGCCCATGTGCTCTGGCAATTTCAACGCCCTCTGCTGTTTTAAGCGGAATTGCCCGGGCGGCGAAAGGAGGAGTTCTCATTAAAGGAGGAAAACCTCTGGAAGACCTCGGTACTCTACGTGCCCTGGCCTTTGATAAGACCGGGACCCTTACCGAAGGAAAGCCTGAACTAACCGATATCGTATTGCTTAATGGACTTTCGAATGATGATTTTTTAAGAAAGGTCATCGCTCTGGAAAGTTCCAGTAACCATCCTTTAGCTAAAGCCGTTGTGCGTGATGGAAAGAAGCGAATGAAAGAATTGAATGGAATTCCTGAAGCCATGAATTCTGAAGCCATCCAGGGAAAAGGGATAAAAGGTAAGGTTGATGGTGACCTGGTAAGAATAGGGAATCTTGAACTTTATGAAGAATCTGGAGGAGTTCCTGTAGAGGTTCAGGAAAAAGTAAAAAAACTGGAGAGGGAAGGTAAGACCGTTATGCTTGTTCGAAACAATGAGGAATTCAGCGGAATTCTCGGACTTATGGACACCCCCCGGAAAGCGGCTAAATCTACCCTCGCTAAATTGAAAAAGATCGGTATCAGAAAAATGATCATGTTAACCGGCGATAACCAGGAGGTTGCAGATGCAGTTGCTTCAGAGATAGGACTCACCGATGCCTACGGAAGCCTATTGCCAGAGGAGAAGGTAGAACGTATTAAGCAGCTGGAAAAAGAAGAGCACAAGATCGCAATGGTGGGTGATGGGGTTAATGACGCACCGGCTATGGCCAATAGTACGGTGGGAATTGCAATGGGCGCAGCCGGAAGCGACGTGGCATTGGAAACAGCAGATATTGCCCTTATGGCAGATAAGTTGGAAATACTACCTTTCGCTATTGCCTTGAGCCGAAAAGCACAGCAGATCGTGAAACAAAATCTTTGGATAAGTCTAGGCGTAGTGGCCTTATTGCTGCCGGCGACCATTTTCGGATGGGCCAATATCGGCATCGCGGTGGTTTTCCATGAAGGCTCTACCATTGTGGTAGTATTAAATGCTTTAAGATTATTGGGATTCAAGGATAAATATAGTTCTGTATAAATTTTCTCAGCTTTTTTAGTTAAATAGGATTAAATCCAATATTTTTGAGTAAATTTTGGAAATATTCCTAATCTATTATATTATGGGTACACCTGGATCTATTGAAATCAAGCACTTTAAGGAAGTGCGTGAAGAAAATAATTACACTCAAACTGAATTTGCAGCACTTCTCGGTATCAAGAATTCTACCGCCGATATAGAAAGGGGCCGTACTAAACTTTCTGGAAAGATCGTAGCTGAATTGCTAAGGCAATTTGCTATTAACCCTTTATGGTTGTTTGGTGCCAGCGGGCAGAAATATCTGAAGATATCCAAAGGTGATGTAAGCCCTAAAGTAGTTACAGTTGATAATGCCGATAATGAGAATATTGTCTTGGTAAATCAAAAAGCTGCTGCGGGATATCCTCATAACGTTCAGGATGTGGAATGGTATAGTCAGTTACCGGCCTTTGACATTCCGTTACCTGAATTCAGGAATGCTACCTATCGTGGTTTCCAGATAGAAGGGGACAGTATGTTGCCAGATTATCGCCCAGGGGAGTGGGTCATGGGTAAGGCCGTCTCAAGTATAGAGGAAGCAAGCAATAACAGGGTCTATGTAATTGTAATGTATGATTCGGTTTTGGTGAAGAAACTTCAGAAGATGCCAGATCCTTCCAAGGTTTTACTTATTTCTCTTAACGAGGAGTATTTGCCTTTAGAAATTAACGTGCATGATATCCAAGAAATATGGCAGGTGAATTCCAAACTTACCTTTAACCTGGACAATCCTTCAAATAGCGGGCTTTTTCAGGAACTTCAACAATCTATGGAAGAATTAAAACGGGAGTTGAAATCTTTTAAAAGTTAATTGAATTTTTTTTTAATTTCTCTTTTGAATTCTAGTCTAACGCTTTTCATTATGAAAAAAATAAAAAAGCCCTTCTCTATATGAAAAGGGCTTTAATAAGATTTTATTTCTAAAGATTAATAGTCGTCATTATTTTCGACTTCATCTTCAACTTCATTAGCGGCATTTTCTACTGCGTCGCCGGTTTCATTAGCGGCGTTCTCTACAGCATCACCAACATCGTTGGCTGCTTCTTCGATATCATTTCCAACACCGTTGTTGTCGTCGTTCATATCGTCCATGTCATCAGACATTTCCATATCATCAGACATTTCCATGTCTTCTGTTTCATTTTCCTTTGCTGTATCTCTACATGAGGTAAAAAAAACACCCATGGAGAGCATAAGAGCCAGCATTACTATTGGTTTTTTCATCATTTACAGTTTTTGGAGTTAGTAATTAAATTCTTGTTGAAATTTATTGATTAGGCAACGGTTTAATTATCGTCACCAATTTTTTCGATCTCTTCGTCGATCTCTTTATTTACTTCTTTATCTACTTCTTTTGCGGTTCTTTCAAGGATACCTTCTTTTTCCTCTTCTACGGGAGCTTCCGCTTTTTTCTCCACTTCAACCTCTCTTACAATAACCTCCTTTTCAGAAGTATCTCTACATGAAGTTAACACGCCAGAGATCATTAAAAGGCCACTTGCCAGAATTGATAAACGTTTCATTTTAAAATAGTTTATTGGTTATATTCATCGAAATTACAACTAAAACCTGTTCATCGCTTCAATTTTAATTTTTTTTAGCAAAGAATGTTAACATCGTGAAAAACCAATTTTATAGATATTCTTCCAGGATTCGAGTGGCTCCGGTATTACTGTTAATAAAGTGACCGGCGATCATTCCGGTTTTTTCTCTGAATTCGGAATTTGTATAAAATTTGGTCATTATTCCCGAAAATTCATCTGAATTTTTAACAGAATAGAGCCCGGCGAGCTGCCTTAATTTTTCGGCTTCCGGGAACTTGCTGAAGTTTTCTCCAATAACGATTGGTATACCGAAAGTTGCTGGTTCCAGGATGTTATGTAATCCGGTGGTGCCGGCCGCACCTCCCACATAGGCGATATTGGCATAACTATAGGCACGCCCAAGTAAGCCAATGGTGTCCAGAATAAGCACCGAAAAATTCTCAAGTTGTTTTCCCTCTTTTTCAGTGTATTTTACGGTGGGGACTTTCAGTCGGTTTAATAGTTTTTCAATCTTTTCAGCCTTGATCTCATGGGGAGCAATGATGAATTTAATATTTACCGAGCTATTGATGAATTTAACCATGAGTTCTTCATCTTCGGGCCAGGTACTGCCGCAAACCACCAATATTTTATCCTGTTTGAACTCTTCTATAAAATCGATTTTGTTATCGGCCTCTAATTGCGCTGCAACCCTGTCGAACCTGGTATCCCCACTTACTGTAACATTATTAAAACCTATTGATTTTAGAAGATCTTCAGACTCTTTATTCTGAACAAAAAAGTGCTCGAAGGCCTGTAGGGATTTCCTCATCCATTTGCCGTAGGTTCTAAAGAAAGCCTGATCCTTTCTAAAAACACCGGAGACCAGGAAGGTTCTTACGTTTTGTGCTTTTAACTCGGTAAGGCAATTAGGCCAGAAATCATATTTTATAAAAAAGGCCATTTTTGGCTGAATGATCTTCAGGAATTTTTGAGCATTTTTCTTTGTATCGAGAGGCAGGTAAGTAAAGTGATCTACCAGCGGGTGTTTCTTTTTATTGTTATATCCTGAAGGGGAGAAGAAGCTAACCACCGTTTTTGTATCCGGATACTTTTCCTTAAGCATCCTTAAAACCGGCACAGCCATTTCAAATTCTCCCAGAGATGCGGCATGTACCCATATATGCTCTGAATTAGGATCTATTTTTTGCTCCAGTTTCGAAAAAAGGTCTTTTCTACCTTCGGTAAAATCTTTGAGTTTGGGACTAAAATTTCCGGCCGATTTAAGAACGACTCCGCTCAGTTTTACCAATACGTTGTAAATTCTCTGCACACTAAAAACTTAAGGTTGCTAAAATAGGCCTTTCCCGATAAATGGATTGCCAGAAGGGCCTATATTTCGTATTTTCGTATCGCTGAAAAATATTGCAAATGAAAAAGATTCAAATGGTTGACCTGAAGGGTCAATATGAAGGAATAAAAAATGAAGTAAATCAGGGAATTCAGGAAGTTTTAGAGGAAACGTCCTTTATTAACGGGCCTCATGTTCATGGATTTCAAAAAGAACTTGAAGAATACCTAGGGGTAAAACATGTGATTCCCTGTGCCAATGGTACAGATGCATTGCAGATAGCGATGATGGGTCTGGGCCTTAAACCCGGAGATGAAGTGATAACGGCCGATTTTACTTTTGCCGCCACGGTAGAAGTGATCGCCTTACTCCAGCTAACCCCGGTGCTGGTAGATGTAGACCCGGAAACCTTCAATATAGATCCCGAAGAGATCAAAAAAGCAATTACACCAAAAACAAAGGCAATAGTTCCGGTACATTTATTTGGACAAACGGCAGATATGGATGCGATCATGGAGATCGCCAGAGAACATGATCTTTATGTGATCGAGGATAACGCCCAGGCTATAGGTTCTAATTATCACTCAAAGAATGGAACCAGTAAGGCCGGAACCATCGGCGATATTGCTGCAACTTCTTTCTTTCCGTCAAAAAATCTAGGATGTTACGGTGACGGTGGAGCTATTTTCACCAATAACGATGAGCTGGCACATACTATTCGCGGAATTGTAAATCATGGAATGTATGAACGTTACCATCACGATGTGGTTGGTGTGAACTCCAGGCTTGATAGTTTTCAGGCTGCTGTTCTTAGAGCTAAACTAAAAAATCTTGACCTCTATAATGAAGCCAGGAAAGAGGCTGCTATAAAATATACAAAAGCCTTGCAGGATCACGAGGATATTATTACTCCAGTGAGATCTGGCGATTGTGATACCCATGTTTATCATCAGTATACGCTGAAGATAAAAAATGGCAAAAGAGATGCTTTAGCGAAACATCTACAGGAAAAGGGAATTCCCTTTGGTGTTTACTACCCAATTCCGCTTCATCGCCAGAAAGCTTATGTTGATGATAGATATAATGAAAAAGACTTTACCGTGACAAATAAACTGGTAGAAGAGGTTATTTCCCTGCCAATGCATACCGAATTAGATGATGAGCAGATAGATTATATCACTGCAAGCATTCTGGACTTTCTGAATAAGTAAACAGTAACCAATAGAACTAAACCAATATTTTATGAAAAAACTGATCGCAATTTTAGCCGCCATTTTTATTACTACAAATTTAATGGCGCAGGAAATTTATATTCATGCGGGAAAATTAGTAGATACCAAAAATGGAAAAGTCCTTAAAGACCAGACTATTATTGTATCAGGGAATAAAATAAAAAGTATTGAAAAAGGTTTTATTGACCCCGATTCTTCAGAGGATCAGCTCATAGATCTCAAGGATAAAACAGTTTTACCTGGTCTAACTGATATGCATGTTCATATAGAAAGCGAGACCAACCCGAGTAAATACCTTCAAAGATTTACTAATGATCCTGCAGATGATGCTTTTAATTCTGTAGGTTTTGCAGAAAAAACGCTTATGGCTGGTTTTACCACCGTTAGAGATCTTGGAGGTGCTGGTGTGAATATTGCCTTGAGAGATGCCATTAATAAGGGAAGTATCGTGGGGCCTAGAATTTTTACCGCTGGGAAATCCCTTGCAACTACAGGAGGACATGCCGATCCTACCAATGGTCTGAATAGAGAAATGGTAGGCGACCCAGGTCCAAAAGATGGAGTGGTAAACAGTGTAGAAGATGCCAGGAAAGCCGTTAGACAACGCTATAAGAATGGAGCAGATCTTATTAAGATAACTGCTACCGGCGGTGTTCTGAGCGTGGCAAAAAGTAGTTCGAATCCGCAGTTCTTTGAAGAAGAGATCGAAGAGATAGTTCGTACGGCGAACGATTATGGTTTTCATGTTGCTGCCCATGCTCATGGTGATGAAGGGATGCAAAGAGCGGTGAAAGCTGGAGTGAAGACCATTGAACATGGAACACTTATGAGCGAGGAAACCATGGACCTTATGAAAGATTATGATGCCTATCTTGTGCCTACCATCACTGCAGGAAAAGAAGTAACTGAAAAAGCGGAAGTAGAAAATTACTATCCTGAGCTGGTTGTTCCTAAAGCCCGAGAAATTGGTCCGCAGATACAGAATACTTTTTCAAAAGCCTATAAGCGAGGTGTTCCAATAGTATTTGGAACCGATGCCGGAGTTTTTAAACATGGCGAAAATGCCAGGGAATTTGGTTATATGGTAGAAGCAGGAATGCCAGCGATGGAAGCCATCCAGGTTGCTACCATAGTACCTGCTAAAATTCTGAAGATGGAAAGCGAAAGTGGCCAGCTGTCTGAAGGATTCTATGCAGATATTATCGCGGTAGATGAAGATCCAACCGAAAATATCAAGACTTTGGAGGACGTTAAGTTTGTGATGAAAGAGGGAGTAATTTTTAAAAATGAATAATTAGCTGTTCCTTAGTGTTTTAGATTTTTATCTTAAAAATTTCTTAATTAAAACTTATTTTATGCTTTAGTGTTAGGTTATCTTGGGCCCCTTAAAACAAATAATCAAACACGAATGAAAAAATTACTTACGCTGGGCTTGTTCCTGTTTAGCGGAATTATGGCTATTGGCCAGATCAATTACGAAAAGGGATATTTTATAAAAGAATCTGGGGACAAAGTAGAGGCATTTATTCGGAATTCAAATTCGATCCAAAAGGAAGGGAAATTCAATTTTAAGCTTACGGAAAAAGGAATAGTGAATAGTATTTCTGCCTCAGAAGTTCAGGAATTGGGCATTGGGGATGATACTAAATTTTTAAGCCGGATCATTCAAATTGACCAATCCAGCTCTATTCAACGATCTCTAGATGAAAACAAAGATCCTGATTACAAAGAAAGTCGAGAATTCATTCAGGTTTTAATTGAAGGTACTGCCAACCTGTATTTCTACAAATTTAAAAATAATCAATACTATTATAGCACCCAGGAAGACCGGGATATTAAACCTCTGGTTAATAAAAAGTATTTAGTTGATGACTCTAAAATTGAGGAAAACAACCTTTACAGAAGACAGTTATTTGACCATCTTAAATGTAATTTTGAAAAATCACCGGTTTTTCAGGAAATAGATTACAAGCGTGATGATCTTATTGATTTTTTCAGGCGTTATAATGAATGTAAAGATGAAGATTACAAAGATTACTCCAAAAGGGATAATAAGTTTGAAGTAAACCTGAATTTACGTCCTGGAATAAATCAAAGTACCTTCCAGTTAGTTTTCGGGGATCGTAGAGGTTCAAAAAGAGAGTTCAGTAAAGTAAGCGAAATAGGTTTTAGATTAGGTGTTGAAGGAGAATTTGTCTTGCCTTTTAATCGTAATAAATGGGCTTTTACTGTAGAACCTGCTTATCAGTATTTTTCCTATGAAGAGGTAAGATATGACCAGGAAGTAAGGGTCGATTTTTCGTCGGTTGAGGTACCCATTGGACTTCGTCATTATCTATTTCTAAACGAAGACTCCAAGATATTTATAAATGCTGCCTTCGTGCCAATTTTCAATATTAAATCTGATGTCTATCTTCAGCACTATGATGACATTGGTCTAGCGGACAAACCTTATTTTTCCGGTGGAATTGGCTTCAAATACAAAAATAAATATTCGGCAGAGTTCCGGGTTGGATCAAAAAGGGATATAATTGTGAATCGAGAAACCAGATGGCATTCAGATTTTCAGACCATTTCTTTTATCGTAGGATATAGTATTTTCTAAAGATCAAAAAGGATTATATAAAAAGCCCGACCTAAATGATCGGGCTTTTTCAATTCTAATTTATCTCCAGGCTGATGTTTTCGGAAATTAATTTACCGTCGATCGTCATGCCTTCAATGAAAAGATCTATCTTATTCTGAAGCGTGTTCAGGATTTTAAAACTTGCTTTTCCATTGTCATTCAGGCTTATATTCTTTTTCCAGTCGATAACACCGTAATCAGTAAATAGAGCATCGGTATAGGAACGATATTGTGGCGTGTAGAATTCTTTATCCCTGGCAAAACCAGCATTAGACAGAAATTTATAGGTGTTGGGAGAGTAATTTCCATCGGTGTCCGCTCTCTTTTGACCTGATAAAGTATTGATTCTTATAATACCTCCAAAGCTGGTTTTTCCCATCACCGCACCACCATTTCTATTGATATAGATCGATTCTATTTCTGATGTTTGCAGTCCATAGAGGATTGAATTGTCGGTAAGGTTCACCCCGTCAAGCTGAATTACCGGTTCGATTAAACGGCCAAACCGCGTGTTGAAGATATAAATTTGACCATTCATATTATCCCTCCTTACCTTAAAGCCATTCATCGAAATATAACTGGTAACAAACGGATATTGTTTCTTGATTTCATCATCTATCTCTAGTTTTGTCCCGAAATTATTATTCTCAATATCGACTTCTTCTTTTTTGGTAGCGGTAACTGTAATAGTATCCAGAGACTCTCCTGTGCGAATAAAGTTTCTATAATCACCAAGCTGGCTTGTTCCTCCATCTTGCTGAAAGGTTTCTTGATTAGACTCTTTCGAAATATCCAAATTACTCAGGTTGTCATTAGGTGGAAGAACTCTAACGTAGATATTAGGTTTTACGATCTTTTGCTTTTTACCCCTGGTTACACCAATATTAATATTCGTGCTATCAATAATAAATAGTTCTGATAATCTGAAACTTTTATTTTCATCCAGGTTCACAATTTCGAATAAACCCAATTCGTCAGATTTAAGAAAGACTTTATCCCCAGGCTCGGTACTATCGTTATTAACGGTTCCCTGTACCGTAAATCCATTTTTTAAAGATGAACTTGTTTTATCCGCATTAAAAATTTCCGGCCACGTGTATTTGCTCCAGCCTTGATTTAGTAATAAAAGGTCCAGGTCATATAACCTTCGCCTTAAGTTGACATCGCTGGCGAAATAGTATTCGGGATGCTCGATATTACCTTTTATATAAGGTTTTAATTCAAACTGAGAAATGATGTTATGTCTAGGGTGGTAAGATTTATTTCCGGAAGGTAATACAGATATGCTCAAGCTATTTGGGTTGAGGGAATCTACAGTTGTAGTAAGATTTAAAACCAGGCTGTCATTTTCCTTTTTTACGAAATTAGCAGAAACTGAAACTCTACGTTTTGCTATGTCTTTATAGATCATTCTTTCAACTAAAGGATTAAAATCCTCATCAAAAACAGTTACTATATTGATCCCATTAAATAGCATTTGATTCTTTAATGGAATAACTTTTTTAGGCTCATCTTTATCAAATTTGAATTCCAGTGTTTTTATTTCAGATCCATTATGAATGAACATTTTAAAAGTTTGATCATAGATCTTCTCCAGGCTTTGTTTATTGGTATTAATACGAGCCATATAATCATTTCCAAGTCTTTCTATGGAAAGATTGATTCCTGTAGTTTTTGCTTCTGGTAACATGGTTGAAATTTGGATCGTGTCAATCATGGTAATCAACCGGTAGCTTTTTTCTGGCTTTGGAACGATTTGGAATTTTCCCATTCCAAATTGATTGGAATTGATCACTTTTAAGGTGTCTCCCGATTCATCAAGTAAATAACCCTTCATTTCCCTAGCCTCTCCATTTGAATCCAGAATTTTAAATCCAACCGAATTTTCAGTATTTTCAAGCATATGCCCACCTTCCGGTAACACCTGTAGATCAAAATTTCGTGGGGCAGAACTTTTTGAAGTTCCTGAAACTATTTTGATTGGTTGCTGAAAAAAGTTACTTGATTTTCCATCCTGGCTTGCTACCAGGTAATAAGTCCCTGGTCTAAATTTTCTTAGATTAAAGAAACCAGTTCCTTTGCCTCCATTGGTAAGGATTACTTTAGAAATGATCTTTTTATTTTTTTCATCGAACAGGGCTACTTGCAGATTAGTAGTTTCCAGATCGGGAATATTTAAAAAAGGTTGATAAATATAGGCTGAGAACCAAAGTTCTTCTTTTGGCAGAAAAGTGGTTTTATTAAGATGAAGAAAAACCGACTTATCCTGATTCGAAAAGTAATTAGCGTAATCGTCCTGAAGCTTGACTTCCATTCTCTCCTGAGCAGATATTTTTACGGAATAGCTAAATAATATCAGCAAAATTAAAGGGGTAACTTTGAGCATGTAAATAGAGTGGTTAAGATTTTAATGATCTATAGGTAGGGCAGAATGATCACTTTAAATTGAATTGGCAATAAAAAATTGCTTGAAGTAGAAAGATATAAAAAATGATTAATAAAGGAGATATTTTTATGCCTGTGTGGAGGATTTAATCTATGGTATAACAAAAAAAGCCCGATCATATGATCGGGCTTTATAATTATAAGAGATCGAAATTATTCGATACCTGCTGAAGCGGTCTGCGCGCTACGGTCTATTTTCTTAACCAGTCCCTGTAATACTTTTCCAGGACCAACTTCAATAAATTCTGAAGCGCCGTCCTTGATCATATTTTGTACAGACTGCGTCCATTTTACTGGAGCGGTCAATTGGAATACCAGGTTTTTCTTGATCTCTTCCTTATCGGTCACTGCAAATGTGCTAACGTTTTGATATACCGGGCAGGTAGGATCATTAAAATTTGTATTCTCTATGGCTGCCGCAAGGTCTTTTCTTGCCGGCTCCATTAGTGGCGAATGGAAAGCTCCACCTACTGGGAGGATCATCGCCCTTCTCGCTCCTTTTTCTTTAAGGTTTTCACAGGCTCTTTCTACCGCGTCGTAAGCTCCTGAGATAACCAGTTGTCCTGGGCAGTTATAATTTGCTGCAACTACGATACCTTCAGTATCGGCACAAACGGCTTCCACCATTTCATCTTCCAGGCCTAAAACGGCTGCCATAGTAGAAGGTTCTAATTCACAAGCTTTTTGCATTGCCTGTGCTCTTTGTGAAACCAGTTTTAAACCATCTTCAAAACTTAAGGTCTTGTTCGCGACCAGGGCCGAGAATTCTCCTAAAGAATGTCCAGCAACCATATCTGGTTTAAAATCGTCCCCAAGCACTTTGCTCAAAATTACAGAATGAAGAAAAATTGCGGGTTGGGTAACTTTGGTTTGTTTCAGGTCTTCTGCAGAACCTTCGAACATGATATCGGTGATAGAAAATCCAAGAATATCATTTGCCTTTTGAAAAAGTTCTCTGGCCTCAGCCGATTTTTCGTAAAGGTCAAGTCCCATACCTGTGAACTGTGCTCCCTGACCCGGAAATATATATGCTTTCATAAATTCTAATTTTTTGCTCAGCAAAATTAGGCATAAAATAAAAGACCTCATAACAAATGATCTGCTATGAGGTCTCTTCCGACAAATACAAGTCTTTATAACTCTAATTTTCCTTTTTCTCCAATATCCTGGTTATTACCACTTACTGCGGCCATTCCTAATTTAAACAAGGTGACCATTTTATTGTCTTTATTATCCCAGTAATAAGCTTCTTTCGGGTTTATCTTAATGGCAGTGATACTAGGATCATCTTTTCCGTCGAACCAGGCGTTATCAGCCTTAGAATAAAGTTCATGGATCACATCGCGATTGGTTTCGATAAATGCTTCTCCATAGATACTAAGGAATTCCATTTCAGAAGTACCGCTGTATAGCAACTGTACATCGCTGTCTTTTTCAATATTCTTATTGTGTTCGCTGGAATTCTTACTTAGGAACCAAACTGCACCATGATCATCTACCTGTTTAGTAGACATAGGAACTGCGCTTAGAGGTTTCTGATCCATATTAGTTACCAGCATGCAAAAATCAATATCTTCTGCAAGTTCTTTGATCTTTTCTCTAGCCTTATCGTCATATAAATTTTTAGTACTCATAGTTATTTTTTATTTGATATGAATATACTTTAGAAGAAATGGCTATTGCGCTAAGGAACTGCTAAAAAAAGGAAAGCCGATGTTAAGAAGTGTAAAATCAGCCGTACTTGCGAATGATATTTGTTACCTGGGATTTGTAACCGGCACCAAAGATATTCAGATGAACAAGCAGATAATATAGCTGCCATAACTCAATTCTTTCCTGCCAGCCTTCTTGCAGCGGAAATGTTTCATCGTAGACTCTAAAAAGACTTTCATTGAAGCCTCCAAATAATTTCATCATTCCCAGGTCCATTTCCCGGGGAGCATAAGCAACGGCAGGATCTATTAAACAGGGCTCACCTTGTGCGTTCACAATATAATTGCCGTTCCACAGGTCACCATGTATAAGCGAAGGTGGTTCATTAGGGATGAGGTCCCGGCAATTTTCAAAAAATCGATCCGGAATATTTAATTTAAAGCCTTTATCTGCGGCCATTTCAATTTGCGGTTTAAGACGCATTTCAATATAAAAATCTGCGGCTGAATCTCGGTTTTCGTTGTATTGCGGGAGGCTTCCAATATAATTATCTTTTTCCAGGCCGAATGTATCCCGGGTTTCCCGGTGAAGTTTCGCTAACCTCTCCCCGAATAGTTCCCAAAAATCTTGCTTTTTTGAAGCCGACTCTTTGTGCTCCAGAAGTAAATAGGAATATTGATCTTCGGTCCCGGTATGGATAGGTTTTGGAACATCTATCACCCTGGGTTGTATTAAATTTTCAAGCCCAAGTTTTTCAGCGTCGAACATCCCCGGAAATCTACTCGTATTATTTAGCTTTAAAACGAATTTTTCAGTTTCGGTTTTCAGAAGAAAAACCTCATTGATATCTCCGCCACTAAGAGGAGAGGCCTCAGAAAGTTTAATTCCGAAATCTTCAGCGATATTTTCGACGATGTTCTGAAACCTACCTACGCTCATAAGTTAGATAAGTAAAAGAATAGTCATGCTTTTCATCTTTTTCATGGAACTTTTCATCTATGAGTTTCCATTTTTCTTCATCGATCTCGGGAAAGAAGGTGTCGGCATCAAACTCGCCATGTACTCGGGTAAGTTCAATTCTTTCAGCTCTATCCATTCCCATTTTGTAGATCTCACCTCCACCTATAATGAAAGGTTGCTCATCAAGTTTAGAAACACGTATAGCTTCTTCCAGGGAATTTACAACTATAGCACCCTCAGGATCGTAATCATTCTTTCGGGTGATGATAATATGAGTGCGGTCTGGTAATAATTTAGGAAAAGATTCAAACGTCTTCCTGCCCATAATTATGTGATGCCCCGAGGTAAGCCTTTTAAATCTTTTAAAATCATCTGGCAGGTGCCATACGAGATCATTGTCTTTCCCAAGTGCGTTATTTTCTGCCGCGGCAGCAATCATTGTAATCATGAAATATTAACTATTTATTGGTTCATCCGGATTTTCAGGGCTGATTCTTTTTGGCGGATGGTCTTGTTTTATGTAATCGCTGTCTTTTGGAGCCGGGTGATCTTTTTCAACTTTTTCCTGTAGTTGTGTGATCTTTTCTTTTTGTTTCTTAACAAGTCGGTCCACTTGTTTAGCTTCCCAATCCTTGCCCATAAAGCTATCTACTACCATAACATTAAAGAAATGGATGAGAAAGATCAATCCCCATAAAAGCACGGCCCATACGAACCAGTTCTGTCCGAAAGGCTTGAATTCGACTTTATAGCCAATGACCACATTAAGAATAATTAGCAGCACTGCGCCAATCAGGAAAAAAACGAAATGCTGGAATAACCTTTTTTTCTGTCTGGCTCTTTTCCTGGCGTTTTCGTATAACTCCCTTTGTTCGTAATCTATTTTAGAAGTGTTTTTCTTTTTAGAAAACATAATAACAATTACATTAGTGTAGTATCAAATTTACATTTTTATCAAAAGAACTCCCTAACGCTTATGGATAATTTAAGAAAAGGCTTTCCTGTACTTGAACAGTATACATATTTAAATACCGCGGCATCTGGCCTGTTACCAGAAAAAGTCTGGGAATACCGACAGGAACATGATCTTGATTTTTTTCTGAAGGCCAGTCTTTTAAAGGAAAAGATGGGAGATATTTTAACCGGGGTAAGGGAGAGTGTAGGTAGGTTCTTTATGTGCGCTCCAAACCGTGTGGCTTTGGTGCCTAATTTTTCGTATGGTTTTAACAGCATACTGGAGAGCATTGATAAGCCTAGTAAAGTGTTGTTGCTCAAAAACGATTATCCTTCTATCAATTGGGCCGTGGAATCCCGAGATTTTAGAGTGGTATATGCAGATATAAATGAGAAACTGGAAGAAAACATTATAGCTCAGATCGAAAAAGAGCAACCTCATTTTTTTGCTTTCAGCCTAGTACAATGGATCAACGGCGTGAAATTAAATGTCGAATTTTTAAAGAAGCTTAAGGCAAAATTCCCTGATGTTATTCTAATAGCTGATGGCACTCAGTATTTTGGAACTGAAGCTTTCGATTTTGACGCCTCTGGTTTGGATATTGCTGTTAGCAGTTGTTATAAATGGATGAATGCTGGTTATGGTAACGGCTTTATTCTTTTTAATGAAAGTGTACAGGGAAAAATTTCCCCCAAGAATCTAGGTTTTGGATCCTTACAGGGTAAGTATAAGGCTCATGAAGGGAATTTCATTGGAAAATTCGAACCGGGACATTATGACACACTTAACTTCGGAAGCCTGAAAGTTGCCATAGATCTATTGCAACAAACTGGAATGGAGCTTATTTCAGAAAAGATAAATAAGCTTAAAACTATTGCCCGGGAAAGGTTCGCAGAGGCAGGCCTGTTAGAGGAATGGACACTGCAACGAGAGGATTACTCTTCTTTATTCAATATTAAAGGAGATGAACAGCTTTTTAATAGGTTGAAAGGCGAAGGGATCATTACTTCGCTGCGAGGTGAGGGAATTCGGGTTAGTATGCATTATTTTAATTCAGAAAAAGATCTAAACCGACTTTTTAAGGCGTTAAAAATCTAAATTTCAGACTTTTTGAAAGGTTTTTCTTCTTTAAAAAATGCTAATTATTATTAGAAAATCGTTTTCGTATTTCTGAATTTTCTATTAATTCATCTTATACTTTCGAAATTCGAAAAAATGCACATAACATTCTGATTGTTATTGTTTTATAGGGTTTTATTATTTTAATTTGAAGCATGAATTATTAAAAAAAGTAGTCATGCCAATTACAAAACAGTACCTAAAATCTAAACCGGAATGCAAGATCACATTTTGTGTACCTGCAAAAGACGCCAGCAAAGTTGAAGTTGCCGGTGATTTTAATGATTGGAATTCATCAGAATTGAAAAAATTTAAGAATGGTAATTTCAAGGCTCAGTTCAATTTACCTGTAGATCAGAAATATCAGTTCAAATATATAATAGACGGGAAGTGGGAAAATGAAATTGAAGCAGACGGATATCAATGGAATGATTTCGCAGCTGCCGAGAACAGCGTGCTGGAAGTTTAATTGAACTTCATGGTTGCTGAGGTTATTATAAATTGTATTTACTCAGTGACTTTTACACCGTTCCAAAAGGCAACATAGTTCTCGATGGGTTTCGCAGCATGGCTCGACTCTGGATAATACCAGGCAGCATCCTTATTGAGCTCCCCATCAATTTCTATATGAAGGTATGAAGCCTTGCCTTTCCATGGGCATCTGGTGTGTGAGTCACTGGGTTTAAAGAATTCCTCTTTAATATCCTCTCGTGGAAAATAATGGTTGTTCTCCACGATCTTTGTATTAGAACTTTCAGCGATAACTTTATCTTTCCAGATAGCTTTCATCTAATTTCTTATTTAGAATTTACTTTCTTCTAAATATATAATTTTTATAGGAGTTTTCCTTGTCGGCGAAAGACTTCTCTACGCTGAGGCCAGCCTCATCGGCAAGCCATTTTACGACAGAATCGTCATATTTCTGAGAGATCTCGGTGTGAATGGTTTCCCATGGAGCAAAATTGATCTTTAGATCGAGTTTCTGAATGCTCACCTGTTGTTGTTCCTTGCTTACCAAAAAGCTTTTAGCAGTACCGGTTTCAGGATCATAGGTTTCCCAGTGCAGAAATTTGTCAGGATCAAAATTGCCTTGTAGTTCAGAATTTATTCTAACCAGAAGATTTTTGTTGAATTCTTCGGTGATTCCTGCAGGATCATTATAGGCGTCCAGAATCTTCTGTGGATGTTTCTTTTGGTCGAATCCCATGAACAACATGTCTTCCTTGCTCATCGCCCGGGCAATATGTTCCAGAAAATCGACTGCTTCTTTATGAGAAAGATTACCAATATTACTTCCCAGCACCAGGATAACCTTTTTCCTGGTATTGTATTCTGAGAGCTTTTCCAGGGTTTTAAAGTAAGTTCCCTGTTGTACTCTAACCTTGGCCTCGGGGATTTCCTTTTCCAGAGATTCTTTGAGCTCGTCTAGTACATTCTGGCTTATATCTATTGGTAGATAATCAAATTTATGTCCTTTCTCAACTAATTTCTTCAGGAGTATCTTGGTCTTTTTTCCGTCTCCCGCACCAAGTTCAATAAGGTCTATACCTGATTCATTGCTGAAAGATGATACTATATCTTCAGCATTTAACTCTAAGATATTGAACTCGCTGGTAGTTAAATAATATTCGGGCATATCCATGATCTGTTGAAAAAGCTTATCGCCCTTTTTATCATAGATATACTTAGACAATAAATATTTAGGATCACTAGTAAGTCCTTTAAAAGTATCCTCAGCAAAGGCCGATTCAAACATGATTTCTGGTTGATTTTTCATTTAAATCTACTAATTATTTTACCAGTCTGAAGCCTGTGAATTGCCATCTGAGCTGTGGATGAAAGAAATTTCTATATGTTGGTCTGGTATGGTCTCGCGATGTGGCTACAGATCCCCCTCTAAGTACCTTTTGATTCACCATGAATTTACCGTTGTATTCGCCAAGGGCACCATCCGGTTTTTGATAATTAGGGTAGGGGGAGTAGGCGCTTTCTGTCCATTCCCATCGACTTCCCCATTGAAAATTTTTCTGAGCGGTTTCCCATTCTTCTTCTGTAGGAAGTCTCATTCCTTTCCATTGGGCATAGGCGAAAGCTTCATAATAGGAAATATGGGTGACCGGGGCTTCTGGAACTAATTTCACCAGTCCGTTTAGAGTATATTGGTGCCAATTTCCTTCAATTTTGTGCCAGTAACTGGGACGATCAATTTTATTCTCGTTGACCCAATCCCAGGCTTCTGCATGCCATAGAAGTACATCTTCATAGCCTCCAGCTTCAATAAATTCAATAAACTCTTTATTGGTGACCAGTTTACTTGAAATACTGAAATCACACAGATAAGTCTTATGCACACCCTTTTCATTGTCGTAACAAAAACCATCAGATTTATATCCAATTTCATAAACCCCTTCTGATATATCTATCCACTCCCGTTCAAAATCCTGAACAGGATTTTCTTCAAAATCATCATTGTACTTTGGCAATAACGGGTTGTTACCGAGGATATATTTAATGTCTGTATAAAGTAATTCTTGGTGCTGTTTCTCATGATGGCAACCAATTTCTATCACCTCCAAAGCTTCATTATCCAATTCTTTATTGGTCATGAGGTCTATGATCTTACCGGTGACATATTCTCTGAAATCATAGATCCAGGCAACCGTTGGGCGTGATAGGTTACCACGATTGGTCCGTATAACTTTTTCGCCTACACTTTCATAATAACTATTAAAAACATAAGCCGTATTCTTATCGAATAAGGTATGTTCTGAAGAGTATTTTTTTAATACGAATTCCTCAAAGAACCAGGTGGTATGGCCTAAATGCCATTTGGGAGGGGAAACATCTACGATTGGCTGAACCACATAATCTTCAGTTTCCAGAAAGGAACAGATCATTTCTGAATCTGCCCTGGTCTCTTTAAATAATTGTAGTAATTGATTTTGTGAAAGCATAAAAAAAGAGTGACACTTTTGGGTATCACTCAAATTTACAATTTTTTAAAAACGACGTAGATAATCAGTCGTTAAGGTGGAGTTAAAACTCCGCTCTTAGAACGTAAGAGGAATAGTATATTTGATAGCTTTAGCTTTGCCACCAAGTTTTCCTGGGGTCATAGGAGGTATGGATTCCATCAATCTTTGAGCTTCCTTTTTCAGTACAGGAGATTTACTTTCTACCGAGTTAACCACTACTTTGCCTTCTTCATTAACCTCCATAGAAACGGTTGCTTTACCTCTTATATACTCACCCTTTTCATTTTTGGAATATTTGATATTTTCTTTAATATGCTTTGATAGCATTTTATTGAAACAGGCTTTTTTGTCTGCACTATCCTCACAGCCTTGCCAAACCGGTGCTGTCTCTTTCATCGTGACCTTGTTACCTTTAACTTCAACATCATCCTGGGCGAAGCTGGTCATTCCGGTTAGCATTAAAGCTATTATCAGTAATTTTTTCATAATATTTATTCGTTAAGTATTCAATTAGAGATTAAAAGGAACGGTAAATGTTCTCGAATCGGGTTCTCCATTCAGTGTTCCAGGTTCCATTTTTGGTATTTTTATGATCATTTCCCTGGCAGCCTGATTTACCTGTGGTTCAGATCCTTCAATAGAATTTACAACAACCTCGCCATTTTTATTTATATCGAAAGAGATGGTCACTTTCCCCCGTATATATTCACCAGCATCGTTTTGAGGATACTCGTAGTTCTCACGAACGTGTTGAGATAGTTTCTGGTTGAAACATTTTTTTACATCTTCGGCATTTTCGCAGCCAGGCCAAACCGGGGAAGTTTGCTGAGCACTGGCCAGGCTAATTCCTCCAATCATAAAAATGGCTATAACTACTAACTTCTTCATAATTATTTAAATATTTTAAAGGTTAAACTATACCGCAACACGGGCTTTAATCCCCGGATACGGATCATAATCCTCTAAAATAAAATCTTCAAACTTAAAATCAAAAATATCTTTGATCTCTGGATTCAACTTCATGGTTGGAAGTCGTCTCGGTTCCCTGCTTAACTGAAGTTCTACCTGCTCCATGTGATTGCTGTAAATATGCGCATCACCAAGGGTGTGAATAAAATCTCCGGCTTCATAGCCACATACCTGGGCCATCATCATGGTAAGTAAGGCGTAGGAGGCGATATTAAAAGGCACTCCAAGGAAAATATCGGCACTTCGCTGGTATAGCTGGCAGGATAATTTACCATCTGCTACATAGAACTGAAAAAAGGCATGGCAGGGAGGAAGAGCCGCTTTACCATTGGCAACATTTTCTGAAAATGAAACCGAGGTGTCTGGTAACACTGAAGGATTCCATGCAGAAACTAGCATTCTTCTGCTGTTCGGGTTGGTTTTTAAGGTTTCCATGATCTCTTTGATCTGGTCTATTTCTTCACTATTCCAGTTTCTCCATTGGTGGCCGTATACCGGTCCCAGGTCGCCATTTTCATCTGCCCACTCGTTCCAGATGCGCACACCGTTTTCTTTAAGATACTCAATATTGGTATCACCTTTAAGAAACCAAAGCAATTCGTAAATTATAGACTTTAGATGTAGTTTTTTTGTGGTCACCATGGGGAAACCTTTGCTGAGGTCAAACCGCATCTGGTAGCCGAAGACACTCTTAGTGCCGGTTCCCGTACGGTCGCCTTTTTGGGCTCCGTTTTCTAATACATGTTTAAGAAGGTCGTGATACTGTTTCATTTTCGGGCACTTTTAAACTGGAATTGCTTCAATTTTAATTCCAATAAAAATAACAAAACAGGTAAAATTTGAGGTCTTATTTTAAACTGAATCGGGAATAGTTATCAACTTTGTATCAACGAAAAGGATCAGTCATCGCAATCTACGGCACAGCGGTCAGCATGATAAGCATTGCGTTCACCCATAGGTTTTTCCTGTCCTATCGTGGTGTCGTACCTGGTTTGATGTTCCATTTCTGAATTTATTTCGGCACCCATTAACACGATAAAGGCGGTTAAAAAGAGCCAAAGCATAAGAATGGCCACAGCAGCAAAACTGCCGTATAGGTCATCATAACTTCCAAAGTTGCCCACATACCACGAGAATAGCATAGATCCCGCCAACCATAAAATGGTTCCCAGGATCGCTCCCCAGCTAACCCACCTGAACCTTGGGCTTCTTCGGTTTGGAGCTATCTTATACACCATACTTAAAGTTGAAATTAGTATAAGCCCTAAAATTACCCAGCGAAACCAGGTAAGTGTCTTTTCAATTTGCGTGGGAAAGCCAATTTTATCTATCAGTAACGGGAAGAAGATCACGATTAACAGACTAATAAGTCCCAAGACCAATCCTCCTAATGTGAACAATAAAGTAATAAGGTTCTTTTTAACAATATTCCTGTTTTCCGGTTGATCATAGGCGATATTCACTCCTTGAAATAAAGCATTAGTTCCTTTGTTCGCACTCCAGATACTAATTAGGATACTTATTATCAAGCCCCAACCGATCTCTTTTCTTGTTTGTTGAATCACTGGATCCAGTATATCTGAGATCATTCCAAAAGCTTTTGGAGGCATGATGAGATCCAATCTTGATATCTGTGCTTCTATTTGAGAAGGATCCAGAACCAGGCTGTAGATAGAAATAGCAGCAACTATGGTTGGAAAAATAGAGAGAAAAAAATAAAAAGCGACTCCTGCAGAAACGATCTGGACATGATCCACCTTCATTTCGTGCCACACCCGTTTACCGATATCTATCCATCCCTTTAATGGGATCTGGTGAGGCCATTGAGCCTCTTCACCACGGTAAACTGTCTTTTTATTGTTGTTGTTCATTCTTTAAAATATAATAAACATCTGCTATGCTCTACTTTTTCAGTCTGGAAAAAGCTAAGGAGCAATTTAGAGCTTATCTATTACCTTAAAGAAAATCAAATTAGAAAGTTTTCTAAAAACTTAGGCTGACTTCAGTTTTTATCCAATGATCATACCGGCGATGGTAGCTGAAAGTAACGATGCTAAAGTACCACCAATTAAAGCTTTCATCCCAAATTCAGAAAGGGTTTTTCTCTGCCCTGGTGCCAGTGATCCAATTCCACCAATCTGAATACCTATGGAAGCGAAATTTGCAAATCCACAAAGCATGTAGGTTGCCATGATCACCGATTTCTCGTAATTAAGACTTAGCGCATTAGCTGGGTTTTTAAGGTCTGCCAGCTGCACGTAGCCTACGAACTCACTCGCTGCCAGTTTAATTCCCAGTAGTTGTCCCATGAGCATCATGTCTTCTTTGGCGACTCCAATAACCCACATCAATGGCGCGAAAATGATTCCCAGAATAGATTCAAGGGAGAATTTGGAATAGGGTGTATACTCGGCCATTACGCTATTCAATGTGGTTAGTCCGCCAATATATCCAAGGATATAATTGATCATGGCAATGAAAGCGATAAATACCAGGAGCATAGCCGCCACGTTAGCCGCAAGTTTCAAACCTTCAGTGGTTCCATTCGCGATTGCATCAAGGATATTAGAACCTATCTTTTCCGAGGAAACTTCCACATCTGTGTTCACAGCTTCCTGTTGCGGATATAAAATTTTTGAAATTACGATCGCCCCGGGAGCAGCCATTACAGATGCGGCAAGAAGGTGCTTCGCAAATTGCAGTCTTAATGCAGGGTCATCGCCTCCAAGAAATCCAATGTAAGCAGCGAGCACACCACCGGCTACAGTGGCCATACCTCCAACCATAACCAGAAGGATTTCAGACCTTGTCATCCTTTCCAGGTAAGCTTTGATCATTAATGGAGCTTCGGTTTGTCCAAGGAAAATATTACCTGCAACGCTTAAACTTTCAGGGCCCGAGATCCCGAGTAATTTTGTGAGTATCCACGCCATTCCTTTTACTACGATCTGGATCACGCCAAGATAGAAAAGGACAGAGGTTAATGCAGAAAAGAAAATGATGGTTGGTAATACCTGAAAAAGGAAAATAAATCCAAAACTGTCCACATCCATCATCCCGCCAAGCAGGAATTCACTACCTGCAGCGGTAAAGTCCAGGATTAGAACGAAAATATTTCCAACAAATTCGAAAACCTTCTGAACCACAGTGATCTTTAAAACTCCAATAGCTAGGATCAATTGTGCGGCTAGGCCCAGGCCAACGGTCTTCCAGTTAACTGCCTTTCGGTTACTGCTAAAAAGAAAAGCGATGATGATTAGAACCATCATTCCAATTATTCCACGAATCAGGCTTGAAGTGCTTATCCCTGCACTTGGGATCATTTTTTTGGCAGTTTTCGCCGGAATTACCTCTTTTGCAGATTGATCTGTAGCTTTTAAATTGAAAACCGAACCATTAGAGGAAATCGCCATAGTGGAATCTGTAAGAGCAGAAACCCTAAGGTTTTGAATGGTATCTTTAGGAGTGTTATAGAATAATACCAGAAGTTTATTCTGATATAAGTAGTCTCCAGAGGCAATAGTATCGTTGCCGGAGGCGTCTAAAAATTCAAATCTTCCTTCCTTGAAATTTAACTCTTTGGCGTTTCCAAAAGTCTGTTCCTGCAAGGAAACATCCTGAGTGGAGTCGAGTTGCCAGTTCTTTGAAATAGTTTGAGCGGAGGCTGATGTAATAGAAAATACAATCAGGAGTAGGCAACACCAGATTTTGTTCATTTCGGGTTATTTTCTTTTGGAAATTTCGTCCCTGATACGGGCCGCTTTTTCGTAATCTTCCTGATTAACAGCTTGAGAGAGTAGTTCATTTAATTCTTCCAGAGACATTTTCTTGTAATCTGAAGTGCCTTCTGAAGGTAGATCTATTTCTTCATTCAGAAGTTCTTCTTCGATGATCTCTTCTTCCTTCCCTTCCTTTTCACGCTGCTTTTCATCAGCCTTCAAATAAATTCCAGCTTTATCAAGAATGTTTTTATAGGTGAATATTGGTGCGTTAAATCTTAAGGCCAACGCAATAGCATCACTGGTACGCGCGTCAATAATTTCTTCAATCCCGTCCCTTTCGCAAATAAGGCTGGAGTAAAAAACACCATCAACCAGTTTATGAATGATGACCTGTTTCACCACGATCTCAAACCTATCTGAAAAGTTCTTGAAAAGGTCGTGGGTAAGCGGTCTTGGGGGTTTTATTTCTTTTTCCAGAGCGATGGCAATTGATTGTGCCTCAAATGCCCCTATCACAATAGGCAATTTACGCTCGCCCCCAACTTCGTTGAGGATCAATGCGTAAGCTCCGTTTTGTGTTTGACTATAAGATATTCCCTTAATATTCAGTCGCACTAAACTCATACTTAAGTAAATTAAAAAGGCTGTCTAAAATAAGGACATTCACCATATTTAGACAGCCCCTTTATGGGTCGCAATTTATGAAAATTATGCGTTTTTCTCTTTAAATTCCTTCAATTTTTCATTTAGCTTCGGTACCACCTCAAAGGCATCACCAACAATTCCGTAATCTGCGGCCTTAAAGAATGGCGCTTCCGGATCATTGTTGATCACAACTTTGGTTTTAGCAGCGTTAATTCCTGCTAAATGCTGGATAGCTCCTGAAATTCCAACAGCGATATATAAGTTTGAAGCTACCGGTTTACCGGTCTGGCCCACGTGTTCACTGTGAGGTCTCCATCCCATATCACTCACTGGCTTAGAGCATGCAGTTGCCGCACCAAGGATATCTGCCATTTCTTCGATCATTCCCCAGTTTTCTGGACCTTTAAGTCCACGACCTCCGGAAACAACAACTTCTGCATCTGCGATAGTTACCTTATTAGTAGCTTTATCAACAGATTCAACGTTTACAGAGAAATCCTCTTCAGATAGGCTTGGGCTAAAATCTTCAGCTGCAGCATCTCCCTGAACTTCCTTGATGCCGAAGGCATTCTTAGAAAGTCCAATTACCTTCACATCTGTATCGATCTTTGTGAAATTGAAAGCTTTATTGGTGAAAGCAGTTCTTTGAACTGTAAAAGGATCTGTACTTTCTGGTACTGCTACCACATTAGAAGCATAACCTGCTTCAAGTTGTACCGCCAATAATGGCGCAAGATATTTACTATTCGCGCTCTGGCTAAGAACAACAACTTTGCTTCCTTCTTTCTCTGCTGCCTGTTTGATGGCATCAGAATATGCTTCTGCGTTGAAATTCTTAAGTTTCTCGTTGCTTACTTTTAGAACCTTGTCTACTCCATAAGTACCAAGTTCTGAAACGTCTTCTGCATTAAAAGTGATCGCAGTAACCGATGTTCCCATCATTCCTGCAACTTCCTTCGCATAAGAAGCAACTTCGTAAGAAGCTTTTTTAAATTTTCCTTCTTCTGATTCTATATATACTAAAACTGACATTTTCTTCTGTTTTTTAATTTTTGAAATTCCTTTTTGACCTTATCTGTCTTGAAATTAGATCGCTTTGGCTTCGTTGTGAAGCAGATCGATCAATTCGTCAAGATTATCTGGGTCAATAAGTTTTACATCTCCTTTTGGAGCAGGTTTTTCAAATTTTACAGCCTCTGTCTTGGTAGCGGTTTCTGCCGGTTCAACCACGTTCAATGGTTTTTTACGAGCCTGCATGATACCTCTCATATTAGGGATACGAAGATCGCTTTCTTCTACAAGACCTTTTTGACCACCAATAACCAGTGGAAGGGAAGCGGTTAAAGTTTCTTTACCACCGTCAATCTCACGAATTGCTTTAGCTTTTTCTCCTTCGATCTCTAAACTGATACAGTTGTTCACGAAATTAGCTTTGATCAATTGAGCTAACATTCCTGGTACCATTCCTCCGTTATAATCGATAGATTCTCTTCCAGCGATCACTAAATCATACTCACCATCTTTTACCACTTTAGCTAATTCTTTAGCCACCTGGTAACCGTCTGTAGCTGGAGTATTCACGCGAATTGCGCTATCTGCACCAATAGCCAGAGCTTTTCTTAGAGTAGGCTCGGTTTCAGCTCCTCCAACATTTACAACATCTACACTCGCGCCTTGTTTTTCCTTGAACCACATTGCCCTCGTTAAACCAAATTCATCGTTTGGATTAATTACAAACTGAACACCGTTAGTGTCGAATTTAGTATCTCCATCAGTGAAATTGATTTTTGATGTAGTGTCAGGCACGTGACTAATACATACTAAGATTTTCATATATAAGTTTATTTTTTTAATAAAACGTTTTCGGAGACGAAGGTAAGTATTTTTATCTGAAAAATGCTATGCATGCATAATAAATTTGATTAAAAAATTGGGTTGAATTTTAAGTAATATTTAATGTTTCATCCATATAATCTTTTATCGTTCATAATTATCTGTCAAAAATTGAGAATATTGTTAATAGCGTTTTCAGAGTTTAAGATATTGCAGAAGAAGCGAAAATTTTAATCTTCAAATATGGTATATACCTTAATGAATTACTATTTTTGCTGTGCAGGAATAAAAAATAAGATTTTATATAATGAGGACAATTCAATTTAGAGAAGCCGTTGCAGAAGCGATGAGCGAGGAAATGCGTCTGGACGACAGCATCTATTTAATGGGAGAAGAAGTTGCTGAATATAATGGAGCTTATAAAGCTTCAAAAGGAATGCTAGACGAATTTGGTCCTGAAAGAGTAATAGATACTCCTATTTCCGAGCTTGGTTTTGCAGGTATTGGAGTTGGATCTGCGATGAATGGTAACAGGCCTATCATCGAGTTCATGACCTTCAACTTTTCTCTTGTTGGAATTGACCAGATCATAAATAACGCCGCTAAGATGAGACAGATGAGCGGTGGGCAATTCAATATTCCAATTGTTTTTCGTGGGCCAACAGGTTCAGCGGGTCAGTTAGGGGCAACGCACTCTCAGGCTTTTGAAAGCTGGTTTGCTAACACTCCCGGACTAAAGGTAATTGTTCCTTCTAATCCTTATGATGCTAAAGGCCTTTTAAAATCGGCAATTCGTGACGACGATCCGGTGATCTTCATGGAAAGTGAGCAGATGTATGGGGATAAAGGAGAAGTGCCGGAAGATGAATATCTAATTGAAATTGGTAAGGCTGATATCAAGAGAGAAGGTACAGATGTAACTATCGTATCTTTTGGGAAGATCATAAAAGAAGCCTATAAGGCTGCTGAAGAACTGGAAAAAGAGGATATCTCTTGTGAAATTATTGATCTTAGAACAGTTCGTCCTATGGATCATGATACCATTCTTGAGTCTGTTAAGAAAACCAATCGCTTAGTGATTCTTGAAGAAGCATGGCCATTTGGTAACGTTGCTACAGAAATTACATATCAGGTTCAATCGAAGGCATTTGATTATTTAGATGCTCCGATCGTGAAGCTTAATACTGCCGATACTCCGGCTCCATATTCACCAGGTCTTTTACAGGAGTGGTTGCCTAATAGCGACGATGTTGTTAAAGCTGTGAAAAAGGTAATGTATAAGTAACCTTAATCAACCTATATTTGAAACTTCATCTTTAGGATGAAGTTTTTTTTTATCCAATAATGAACAAACTTTCATATTTAATACTTTTTATATTTTTCGGATTTAACCTTGTAAATGCTCAAACCAAGGTTGGTGGTATCGTGAATGATAGCTCCGGGAAAACCGTCCCATTTGCCAATGTGGTATTTGCAAATTCAAGTAGCGGTACCACTACCAACGAGGATGGAGAATTCTATCTTCAAACCGATCAGAACTTTGATACTATTGTAGTGTCTTTTATAGGTTACAAGACCTTAGAGGTTCCATTGAAAAGTTCAGTTAATTTAAATATGAAGATCACCCTGGAGGAGGAAGCTGCCAGCCTGGATGAAGTGGTGATCTATCGGGGTAAAACTTCAAAAAAGAATAATCCGGCAATAGATATTCTTAAGAAGGTCTGGGCTAACAGAAGGAGTAATGGGGTAAGAGCCTTCGATCAATATTCATATAAGGAGTATGAAAAACTTGAATTCGATATTAATACCATAGATAGTACGCTTATTGAAAGCAGGATTTTCAATGGTATGGAGTTCATCTTTGATTATGCCGATACCAATAAGGTAACCGGAAAGACCTATCTGCCGATGTTTATCAATGAATCGGTAAGTGAAGTTTATGGTGACAACGTCATTAATGAAAAAAAAGAGGTTTTATTAGGGAATAAGAATTCCGGATTTAGCCAGAACAGGAATCTCATAGATTACGTAAAGGATATCTATGACGATTATGATATCTACAAGAACTATATCAAATTTTTCGATAAGAGTTTTGTAAGTCCAATTTCCACTACGGGAATCGACACCTATAATTATGTATTGTCTGATAGTGCTTATATCGATAATAAATGGTGTTATAATATAGTCTACTACCCGCGTCGCGAAAATGAGCTCACCTTTAAGGGGGATTTCTGGGTGAACGATACTACCTGGGCTGTGAAGAATATTAATCTTGAGACCACAAAGGATGTAAATATCAACTGGATCAAACAGGTTTATATTGAGCAGGATTTTAAGGTTTTAAGTGATTCCATTTTTCTGATCACCAAAGACTTTTTTATGGCCGATTTTGGTTTGAACAAAAAGAAAAGTTCCCGTGGGATCTATGCCAAAAGAACTCTGTTATATGACGAATATGAATTCAATCAGGAGAAACCGGCATCCTTTTATCAGCAACCGGTTTATAATCCACAATCTGTAGCTTATAACAGGAGCGAAGAATTCTGGGCAGAGAATCGACTTGAAGAGTTGAACAAGGACGAAGAAGGAGTTTATGTGATGCTGGATAGTCTTACCAAGACGAGGGCTTTTAACAGGCTATACGATATCGCTACGGTGATCCAGTCGGGTTATGTTGAATTTGATGGCTGGGATTACGGGCCTGTTTATTCTACTTTCGGATTTAATGATGTGGAAGGCGTGCGAACCAGGTTTGGAGGAAGAACTTATTTTGGGCAGAATGATCCATGGAGAATAGAGGCTTATGGAGCCTATGGCTTTGAAGATAATAAATTTAAATATGGGATTGCAGGAAAGGTTCTGCTGGATCCAAAGTCGAGATTGATCATTGGAGGAGGGAACAGGCGTGATGTAGAACAGCTTGGTACCAGTCTAACCAATTCAACAGACGTGCTTGGTAGAAGCCTTGCATCCTCCTCACTTCTAAATGTTGGAGATAACGATAAACTAAGCTCGATCAATCTAAGTGTTTTTGCCGTAGAACTGGAACCACTTAAGAATTTCACTGTAAGGTTTGGTGCGAATTACAGGGAATTAAAACCGGCGTCGCCAGAATTCAGCCTCGATTATTATGTTGATGAAGAAAGAACGATAATCGATTCTGAGATCAACCAAACAGAATTTTCAACTATCCTAACCTGGATGCCGGGAAGAAAGGTTTCAGGTTTTGGGGTGGAAAGGAACGTGGTGAACGAAGAGGATTTTCCAACCTTGTTCCTTAACTACAGTCTTGGGGTCAAGGATATTTTTAATAGCGATTTTGATTATAAGAAACTTCAGTTTTTCTATAATCAACCGTTGCTAATTGGTGGGTTTGGTAGATCAAACGTTAGTTTGGAAGCTGGAAAGACATTTGGTGCTGTTCCTCTTGGACTGCTGAGTGTGGTTCCGGGTAACCAGACCTATTTCGCTTTATATAATACCTTTCCAACCCTTGATTTCTATGAATTTGTGACCGATGGCTACGCGGCTGTCCATCTGGATCATAATTTTAACGGAAGATTATTTTCAAGAATTCCGCTTTTGCGTGAATTGAACCTGAGAGAGTTAATTGGTTTCAGGGCAGTCTATGGTGATATTTCAGAAGAAAGCAAAAGGATAGATGCCTCTGGTTTACCGCTGATAGCTCCAGATTCAGACCCCTTCTATGAATATAGTTTCGGGATTGGTAACATCTTTAAGGTTCTGAGATTTGATGTTCATTTTAGAGGTAATTATTTCGATAATCCCGATGCCAGATCCATGGCTTTTACAATTGATTTCGGATTTCACTTTTAGTTAATGATTTAGATATCAGAAATAACTATATTTGCAGCCCTTAATTTTAATGAAGAAAATAAAGAAAAATGTCTGATACTTTTGATGTATTGATCGAGATCCCGAAAGGGAGTAGAAACAAATATGAATACGATTTTGAACTGAAAAAAGTTCGTTACGACAGGATGATCTTCTCTTCGATGATGTATCCTGCAGATTATGGGTTTATTCCCAATACTTTAGCCCTGGATGAAGATCCGCTTGATGTACTTGTACTGGTGACTGAGCCTACTTTCCCGGGGATTGTTATGGAGGTTAAACCAATAGGTGTTTTCCATATGGCAGATGAAAAAGGACCGGATGAGAAGATCATCTGTGTACCGGTTTCAGATCCTATCTGGAACAGATTGAATGACCTTAAAGAACTGAATGGCCACATGATCAAGGAGATCGAGCATTTCTTTAAAGTTTATAAGGATCTTGAGAAGAAAAAAGTTGATACTGGTGATTTTGGAGATGCTAATGAAGCAAGAGAGATCATTAGACAATGTGTAGAGCGATTTGAGAATTATGAAGGTGATAAATCTCGCTTCGGTATATAATCCTAAATATTTCTTATAAATATTGATATATTAAAAGCAATAACCTTAAAAAGTTATTGCTTTTTTAATTATTGCTGAATTTACTACATTAGCTGGCATTAATAAATAATTAACAAATTAACCTAGCTAAAATATGGAAGCAATAATGATTTATATGCCTGCAGTGCTGGCAATAATCGGACTCATTTATATGTGGGTCAAAAGATCCTGGGTAATGAAACAGGACGCCGGTGACGGTAAAATGAAAGAGATTTCGTCTCATATCTATGAAGGTGCTCTCGCCTTTTTAAAAGCAGAATATAAATTATTGACTCTTTTCGTGATAGGCGCTAGTATCGCATTGGCTGCCATCGCTTATTTTGTCCCCACTACCCACTATTTAATAATCGTAGCATTTATTTTTGGAGCCTTTTTCTCGGCCCTTGCAGGAAATATGGGGATGAAGATTGCTACCCAGACCAATGTTAGAACCACACAGGCTGCTAAAACCAGTTTGCCAAAAGCCTTAAATGTGTCTTTTGGAGGAGGAACCGTTATGGGACTTGGAGTTGCTGGTCTGGCTGTTTTAGGTCTAACCGGATTTTTTATTCTATTCTTTAATTATTTCATGGGAGGAGAATGGACCAATACAGAACAAATGACCATTGTTCTTGAAACTCTTGCGGGATTCTCCTTAGGTGCTGAATCTATAGCATTATTTGCCCGGGTAGGCGGAGGGATCTATACAAAAGCGGCAGATGTAGGAGCCGATCTAGTTGGAAAAGTTGAAGCTGGTATCCCGGAAGACGATCCAAGAAACCCTGCAACAATCGCAGATAACGTGGGAGATAACGTTGGTGATGTAGCTGGGATGGGAGCCGACCTTTTCGGTAGTTACGTAGCGACCGTTCTTGCCGCCATGGTTCTTGGAAATTATATCATCAAAGACATGGGTGGAGATATAACTTCAGAAGGTTTTGGAGGTATTGGGCCTATCCTTTTACCAATGGCTATTGCCGGTGCCGGGATCATAATTTCTATTATAGGAACCTTATTGGTAAGGATTAAATCTAATGACGCTAAGGAAGCTGAGGTTCAGAAAGCTTTGAATATTGGGAACTGGGTTTCCATTATCCTAGTGGCTATCGCAAGTTACTTTTTAGTGACCTGGATGTTACCCGCTAATTCCATGACTATGGGATTCTTTGTTGGTGGACAGGAAGGTTTCGAAATGAAAACTATAAGTTCATTAAACGTATTTTACGCTTCTCTTGTTGGTATTATCGTAGGAGGAGTAATTTCTGCAGTGACTGAATATTATACTGGGCTTGGTAAAAAACCCGTCATGAGCATTGTACAGAACTCCAGCACAGGGGCTGCAACCAATATAATCGCCGGGCTTTCTACCGGGATGATCTCAACATTTTATTCAATTTTATTATTTGCCATTGCGATCTGGGCATCTTATGCCTTTGCAGGATTTTATGGAGTTGCTTTGGCGGCTTCGGCTATGATGGCAACTACTGCAATGCAATTGGCGATCGATGCTTTTGGTCCTATTGCAGATAACGCTGGAGGAATCGCAGAAATGAGCGAGCAAGACCCAATTGTAAGAGAGCGTACAGATATTCTGGATTCTGTAGGTAATACAACCGCGGCAACCGGAAAAGGTTTCGCTATCGCTTCGGCTGCGCTTACCTCGCTGGCTTTATTCGCAGCTTATGTGACCTTTACCGGGATAGATGGGATCAATATTTTCAAAGCGCCTGTACTTGCCATGCTATTTGTGGGAGGAATGGTGCCGGTAGTTTTTTCTGCTCTTGCCATGAGCTCGGTAGGGAAAGCAGCCATGCAAATGGTGCGTGAGGTAAGACGACAATTCAAGGAAATTCCAGGAATTATGGAAGGAACCGGTAAACCGGAATACGATAAATGTGTGGCTATTTCTACGGAAGCCGCGCTGAAGGAAATGTTATTACCTGGAGTTATCACTATTGGGTTCCCAATTTTGATCGCTTTTCTACCAATGTTGTTCGGTTACGAGAATATGCTAATTGCTGAAATGCTTGGTGGATATATGGCTGGAGTGACCGTTAGCGGTGTCCTATGGGCGATTTTTCAGAATAATGCTGGTGGTGCCTGGGACAATGCCAAAAAATCTTTTGAGGCAGGTGTAATGATCAACGGTGAGATGACCTATAAAGGATCTGATGCGCATAAAGCCGCGGTTACCGGTGATACCGTTGGAGATCCTTTTAAAGATACTTCAGGGCCATCAATGAATATTCTAATAAAACTTACCTGTCTTATTGGTCTTGTGATCGCTCCAATTCTGGGAGGTCATACTGAAGGAGATATTCCTAACCTGGATGAAACAGTGATGGTTTCTGAAGGGACAGATTCAAATTTGATTTCCAAAGAAGTGAAAATGGAGAAGAAGTCTGAAGACGACTACGTGACAGCTTATGTTGTGGTGACAAGAACTGTGAAGGGTGAAGAACTTACAGAAACCTTTGAATTTGAAGGCACAGAAGCTGAAGTAAGAAGTAAAGTGAAAGAAATTAAATAATTCTCTATTGTTGAAATAATTAAAACCTCTGCCTTGAAAGCAGAGGTTTTTTTATGCGATAGGAAATTTGGTAAGAGTCATGTTATTCATTTTTTTCAGGTTTTCCTTGACCTGGTACCGATGCTTTAAAAATATTTCTCTTACACAAGCATGGCTGGTCTTAGACAGGTATTTGGTATACTTTTGTAGACTCTTGGATTCTCGCTCATGTATATCGGCGTATCTCTGAAACATTTTATATTTTAAAAAATGCTTAGATAATTCACACTTCTTTCTTTTATAAAAAGAAAGCATTTGAGGATCTTTGGTAGGTGAAATTTCTCTTTTGATTTGTTCGATCTTATCCTCGATCTCATCTAGAAAATTCAATTTTTGTTTATACAATTGGTAATAAAAGTTCCTAAGCACCAGGCGCTTTTCTTTATCTGCTGCGATCTTATATAAATAAGTGCTTTTTTTATTGAATACCCGTTGCTTTTCCAGTAACTCAATTGTCTTTTTCTTCTCCAATCTGTGCATAGCTCTTCCTCCAACGAATTGATTTTTTCTTATATTTTTCCAGAATTTAGTTACTTAGTAAATGTAGTTTTCGAGGTGTTTTTTCGCTAGTGATTTAACCTTATTAACTAAATTTTACATTTTTGAAAATTGCTGGTAGACTTTAATTTTTCCGACCTCAAGAAATATGTGGATTTTGAAGAGCTCTAATTTTCACATTTTCTTAAAAAATGTTTAAGGGTGTTAAAATTCTGCGTTAAACTCTAGTTAATCACATTTCTCACTTTTTAGGATCATAACCGAAATCGTAATTTTAGTAGGTAACCAATAAATATTAGCATCATGGCAAAAGATCACGGACCACAGATCAAGAATGACGAGCAATACGAAGAATTACGGGATAAAGGTATGAGTAAGGAAAAGGCAGCCAGAATTGCCAATGATTCAAATTCCGGAGAAAAAGGAGGGAGTTCTAAGAAATATGAAAATAGAACCAAGGAAGAATTATATGAAAAGGCTAAGGAAATCGGGATCGAAGGGAGAAGCGAAATGACCAAAGAGCAACTTATCAAGGCCCTTAGAAACCATTAGGATGAGATCGATCTGGAATGGCTCAATAAGTTTCGGACTGGTTTCTATACCAGTAAAACTTTACTCAGGTTCTGAAGACAGAAAACTCGACCTGGATATGTTAGACAGGCGCGATACCGGCCGAATAAGGTATAAAAGAGTTAATGAAGATACCGGTAAGGAAGTAGAATGGAAAGATATTGTAAAAGGCTTTAAACAGGAAGATGGTTATGTAGTCCTGGAGAAAGAGGATTTTGAAAAGGCCAATATGAAGAAGAGTAAAACCATCGATATAGAAGAATTTATTGATGAGGAGGCAGTTGCCGATGTTCTTTTTAAAAAGCCTTATTTCCTGGAACCTCAAAAGGATGGAAAGAAATCTTATAATCTCTTACGTGATGCTCTAAAAAAAACTGAAAAACTTGGTGTAGCCACATTTGTTATGCGGCAAAAGGAGCACTTAAGTCTTGTTGGAGTTTATAAAAATGCCCTGGTCTTACATGTGATAAGATTTGCGGATGAGATCAGAGATCCAGGCGATCTCAAATTATCTAAAACAAAGGTTACAAAGAAAGAAGTGGATATGGCTGTTTCCCTTATTGATCAATACACGACCGACTTCGATTTTAAGAAGTACAAGGACATTTATAATGATCAATTAATGAAGATCATTAATTCCAAAGCAACCGGTAAAAAAGCTAAGGTGGAGGAGTTTGAAAGTAAACCTACCCCAGCAAAAGATCTTATGTCTCAACTGAAGGCCAGCCTGGAGAAAAAGAAAAAAGGTAAAGCTTCCTGATAATGGGACTCGAAGATTACATCAAGAAAAGAAATTTTGAGGATACTCCTGAACCTTCTGGCGAAATCAATAACGAAAATAAGGGTCGATTCGTTATTCAAAGGCACAAAGCGAGCAGACTGCATTATGATCTTCGCCTGGAGATGGACGGTGTTTTAAAAAGCTGGGCGGTACCCAAAGGGCCGTCCATGAATCCTACAGATAAACGGTTGGCAATACAAACCGAGGATCACCCTATTAAATATTTAAGTTTTCAAGGGACTATTCCTAAGGGAAATTACGGCGCCGGTGAAATGAAGATCTGGGATGAGGGTACCTACAAAACTGCTGTGGATAAGGAATTGATGAAACAGCATGAAGAGGGAAATATCAAAGTTATTTTCTCCGGAACAAAATTAAAAGGAGAATTTGCCTTAGTTCATACAAAAAGGGGAAAGGAAGAAAATCAGTGGTTACTCATAAAGAAAAAAGATTCCTATTCTACAGATCTTAACTATGATGCAGAATTTTACAAAGGTTCTACGAAATCTAATACAGAAGCCAGGGTTAGGGAATTAAATCCCCGAGCTACCGTAAAACCTATGCTTGCAACCATAAAAAAAAAGATCTTTAATGATCCCGGTTGGATCTTTGAGTTGAAATGGGACGGGTACAGGATGATCGCCAATATTGAAAACTCTGAGGTTTCAATTCGTTCCAGAAACGGTATCTCTTATAATTCCAAATTCCCCAATCTGGTGAAAGATCTGGAATTAATTCCTCACGATGTGATCCTGGATGGGGAGGTTGTAGTATTGGATAAAAAGGGGTTGCCATTGTTCCAGGAACTTCAAAATTATGATTCTTCAACTAAAGGTAGTCTTAAATTCTATGTGTTCGATATGCTCTACCTTAATGGTCATAGTATGCTGGAACTTCCGCTTTTGGAAAGAAAAAGTCTGATTCCTGAAGTTCTTGAAGATACTGTGATCACAGAATATTGCGATCACATAGAAGGAATGGGAACAGCTTTCTATAACAAGGCTGTTGAAGCTGGAATGGAAGGTGTAATTGCGAAAAAAGCAGATTCTACGTATAACCCAGGTTCCCGGTCTGAAAAATGGTTGAAAGTAAAGGCGCATGAAAGTATGGAAGCTCTAATCTGTGGATATACAGATTCTGAAGGCTCCATTTTTGGATCCTTAATTCTCGGTGCAGAAAAGGATGGCAAGCTTACCTATGTTGGAAATTGTGGTACTGGCTTTTCTAATAGTCAGCAGAAAGAACTTCATAAAAAAATGAAGGAGCTTAAAACGGTGAAAAGTCCATTCTCTAAAGATCCGAATTTAAAAGGAAGAAAAGCGAACTGGATATTACCTGAGTTGATCTGTGAGATCATTTTTTCTGAATGGACTAAGGCAGGCAGAATGCGTCATCCTGTTTATAAAGGTCTTAGGGAAGATAAGATAGCGACGGAAATTACAGTAGAGCAGAACAAAACGGAGAAAAATCTGCCCGATAAAAGATCTTCCAATGCCTTGGAAATCAATGGTAATCTGGTAAATTTTACTAACCTCGATAAAATATACTGGCCAGATTCAGGTTTACGCAAGTATGATCTGATAGATTACTATCTAAAGATTTCAGAATATATTCTACCTTATCTTAAAGACAGACCCGAGAATCTGCATCGACATCCTAATGGCATTAAACGCCAGGGATTCTACCAGAAGGATAATGAAGGACTTCTGGAAAAGTGGATTAAAACAACCAGGATCTACTCAAAATCCTCAGATAAGAATATCGAATATCTTCTATGCCAGAATGAGGCCAGCCTTTTGTATATGGCAAATTTAGGTTGTATAGAGATTAATCCCTGGAATTCTAGAATTGGCAATCTGGAAAATCCTGATTATGCGGTCATAGACCTGGACCCTTCAGATAAGAATTCATTTGATGAAGTGATAGACGTAGCTTTAATTGCCCGGGAAATACTTGATTCCGCTGCAATTGATTCTTGTTGTAAAACTTCAGGTTCTACAGGACTTCATATCTATATACCTCTTGACGCCAAGTATACTTATGAAGAAGCTCGGGATTTCACTAAACTTATCTGCTACTTTATTCAGGAAAGAACAAAAAAGCTTACCAGCATGGAACGCGCGGTGAACAACCGGAAGGGTAAAATTTATCTTGATTATCTACAGAACAGACGTGGGCAGACTTTAGCTGCTCCTTATTGTGTGAGACCCAGGAAAGGTGCTCCTGTTTCTGCACCCATCGAATGGGAGGAGTTAAAATCAGGCTTGAAGATCACAGATTTTAATCTTAGAAACATGCCGGAAAGGTTAGAGCAGAAGGGAGATATTTTTGAGAGGATACTTGGTGATGGAATTGATATGGAAGCTGCCCTGAATAGGCTGAATGAGCTCTAGATATTAAATGTTTTATAAATCTTCGCCCTGAAATTAAGGGTTTTCAGAATAAAACCTAAATTGGAAGAAACCACCAACCTTAATGCAAAAACGTTTCAAGAAATTTTTAGGCAGATACAAGAATCTGGATCAGGTTTACGTGCTGCCATATAGAAGTTATGGTACTTATTCTCATTTATATGTAAAAGGTCGGGTTCTGGACAATGAACCTCTGCATATTGTAAAAGATCAGTCTATCTGGAAAACGATAAAGAACACCTGGAAACAATTTGACAGTTTTGAGATTCCTGATGCGAAAATGCAATTGATCGTAAAAGATAAAGTAGATCTTAACGGTATCACTAACGACGAGGGTTACTTTCTTTTTGATAAGACCATAGAAGAAAACCTTTCTGAACATGCAGACAAGGAAGGCTGGTTAAATTACCAGGTTTATTATAAAGAAGAACTTTCTGCTAAAACCGAATTAATAAATCATCCAGCCGAGGGTGAATTCCTAGTGCCGCCGGTAGATGCTGAATATGGGGTGATAAGCGATATAGATGATACTATCCTGCAAACTGGCGTTACCTCATTTTTGAAATTACGATTGCTGAAGAATTCGTTGCTTACCAATGCTTATGAAAGAATTCCGTTCAAAGGTGCTCCAGGTCTGTATCAAAAAATGCATGAGGGGATAACAGGAGAATCAAAAAATCCTATATTTTACCTGAGTAACAGTCCTTGGAATTTATATGAATATTTGAAATTATTCCTTGATCATAATGGCTTCCCAAAAGGGCCAATTTTGCTACGCGATTTTGTAACTCCTTTTGACCGCTCGCTAAAACCTGAAAAGCCACATAAACAAAAAGAGATCACCAATATTCTTAATACCTATCCAGATATGAAATTCATTCTTATTGGTGATAGTGGTGAACATGACGCAAGTATATATACAGATATTGCGGCCCAATATTCAGACAGGATACTTGCGATCTATCTAAGAAGTGTAAAGCATAAGAAACGTATGGACCGGGTGCGAAGCCTGATCGATAATTTTGATACCGTTCCAGTATTACTAGCAGAGAATTCTAGTGAAGCCTTAAAACACGCCAGGGAGAATAATTTCATTAAATAATAAAAACAGTTTAAAATAAAAGATCCCGGTATTTCCGGGATCTTTTATTTTATGTATGATCTTAGATCTTAGCTGGGATCAATGCTTGTTCCTACCGCAGCACGCTGACTCTTAGGTGCTTTTCTCGGCATAGTTCCGAAGATATGGTCCCATAGAGGTGAAGACACTCCAAAAGCTCTGTCCGGCTCTCTGTAATGGTGAATACTGTGATGGTGCCATAATATTTTCAGAAAATTGTTCGGCACTTTAAAAGCATGTACAGAATAGTGTACCGCAAGATACCCTGCATATCCAATTAAAAATCCTGCAAGGAATCCAAAAACATAATCTCCAAGTACCGCGCGGTAAATGATAAATAACACCGTAGAAATTACCAGGCTAAGAACCGGTGGCATTGCCAGTCTCGATTTATCTTTTGGATAATCATGATGTACCCCGTGCATGGTGTATGATAATTTCTGTTTTCTCGGAGTGGTTGCAGGGATATGGTATAGATACCTGTGCATCACATACTCAATTAAAGTAAAGAAGAAAAGACCTGCCAGAAATAAACCTATCATGGCCGGAGCCTCAAATCCTTTTTCAATTATTCCGTAATAGACCAAAGCAGTAGCAATGATTCCGAAGATAATTAGCGGAATAGATATATGGGTATGAGTTAATTTTTCTAAGATTGGGTTGTCGAACAACTTTGGAGAACCCTTATGCTTAGGTCTTTTTAGCTTTGTTGATTCCATAATATAATTCTGTTAAAAAAGTCCGTGTAACTCTCCATCGATCCGGTTGATGATATCTCCAAGGTCTTCAGGATTGTCTACAAAGTTAATATTATCTACATCAATTATCAGTAAATTGCCCTTGTCATAATTATGCACCCAGGCTTCATAACGCTCATTTAGTCGGCTTAAATAATCGATGGAGATCGTGTTTTCATAATCTCTACCGCGGCTGTGAATTTGAGCCACCAGGTTTGGGATACTACTTCTAAGATAAATAAGAAGGTCTGGTCCCTGCACCACACTTTCCATGAGATCGAAAAGTGATTTATAATTCTCAAAATCCCTGTTTGTCATCAAACCCATCGCATGAAGGTTTGGTGCAAAAATGTAGGCATCTTCATAGATCGTTCTATCCTGAATGATCTTTTTGCCGCTTTCTCTAATTTGCAATATTTGTCTGAACCTGCTATTTAAAAAATAGATCTGTAGGTTAAACGACCAGCGCTCCATTTTGTTGTAGAAGTCCTCGAGATAGGGATTCTCAAGTACATCTTCAAACTGTGGTTCCCATTTATAATGTTTAGCGAGCAATTTGGTAAGCGTGGTTTTTCCTGCACCAATATTCCCGGCGATGGCTACATGCATAATTTGATTTCTTAGGCTGAATTAAGGAGTGTAAAGATAAAATAATTGAATTAAAATGGGAGTGATAGCCTCTTCTGTGTCAATAATTTTTTAAGCTGCTTAACAAATAAGAGTTAAAAATTATTAATTAATTGATAATGAATTTATTATAAGTTTAAATTATTGATACAATCAGCCATTATGAAAAAAATTCTCCTTTTAGTAGCGATCATCTTTGTATGTGTATCCTATTCTCAAACTGGATCTGAAAGAACTGATACTAATTTCGACCAAATTCAGGGTGACAAGGAGGTTCAAATGCAAGCTGATTCATCTCCTGGCGTCAACTATGCCTTTTCTAAAGTTGATCTTCCTCAAGCCTATGATCACCTGAAGCAGAAATTGAAAAATAACGGGGGTATAGGTATTATTGCAGAAATTGATCACGCAGAGAATGCCAAATCTATAGGCGAAAAGCTAGATTATAGCAAAATAATATTCTTCGGTAACCCAAAACTTGGAACTCCGTTGATGCAGAAAAATCAGCTTGCAGGTTTAGATCTACCTCAGAAAATATTGTTCTTCCAGAATTCTAAAAAGCAGAATATGCTGCTCTTTAATAATATCGATTATTTGAGATCGCGCTACTCTCTGGAAGGAGTTCCAACTTTAGATAAAATTTCAAATGCCCTGGAAAGCCTGGTTAGTGAGGCTGCGCAAAATGTAGTTCAGCAGCCCGAAAAAATGAAGGTGAATTATAAAGAGGGTGTTGTAACCTTAGAAAGTACCCGAAGTTTTGAAGAAACTTATGCCAATTTGAAAAATGCGATTATGGTAAATCCTGGAATACATATAATGGCTGAACTGGATCACCAGCAGAATGCGAATAGAGTGGGGATGGAACTGCATCCTACCAGGATCATCATTTTCGGTAATCCAGAATTAGGCACACCGCTTATGCAGGAACAGCCAGGTATCGCTCTTGACCTTCCGCAGAAAATATTGGTTTGGGAAAATTCTGAAGGAAAGGTTTTCGTCTCTTACAACGATCCTTTTTACATAGCAAAAAGGCACTCCTTAGAAAACAAGGAAGAAATTCTGGAAAAGATCGCTGGGGCATTGTCTAAACTGGCCAATGCTGCTACTGGCAATTAAAATATATCCTGGAGACAGGTGGCACATTTAGCATAGGTCCAGATACAATCTACTAAATCTGTGAACATATGGAAGAATAGGCCAATGCAGATCAACCGTAGTATTTTATGTTTGATGAAGATCATTCCCAGTACATAACCGGTAATGGCAATTTCTGAATGTAGCGGATGAAAACCAATACTGCAGCGATCGGGATCAAACATGGGTACAGCTACTAAATGGTCCAGGTCTACCAGCATAGTTAATGCGAGAATAGCCCAGTATTTCAGCCAGTTTTTCTTATCATATAAATAAGCAATAAGGCCAATGGCCATAAAATGAAGAGAATAATGAACTATTTGCTGCAAGTAGGATCGAGGTTTTTATTGTCTTTGATTTTCCCTGTTTTCATCTGAATCATCATCTGGCTGTAAGAGTTTATTCAGTTTTCTTTCCAGTGCAATATACCTCGAAAAACCTACGATGAGAAATAGTACACAGATGAGTAAAGATAGATAACCAACCCACATAAGGCTTATTCCCTGATATTCTTTGATCTGTAATAATGCCAGTCCGCTAATTAAAAGATAGATAGATGCACGTATGTAAGAAAGTAAAGTTCTTTCATTTGCCAGTTTTGTTCTTTCCAAAGCCAGATGCTCCCGAACGAGCTTTTCATCTATTATTCTTGTTTTAAACGGGTTGTGGAGTTTTACTCTTCTCATATTCAAAAAGGAAAAAATATTGGGATCACAAAAGATGCTGCGATCCAGATGATAAAGTTAAGGGGTGTGCCGAACTTTAAGAAATCTCTGAACCTATAATTTCCCGGTGCGTACACCATTGTATTCACAGGATAACTTACCGGAGTCATAAAAGTTAGAGAGCAGGCGAACATTACCCCAATTAAAAATGGCTTTTCGCTAACCTGCATGGCGGCAGCAAGACTTATGACAATAGGGGTCATTAAGGCCGCGGCAGCCTTGCTGGAGAGGACATTCGTCGATAAAAAGGTGAAAAGGAATATTAAACTTAACGTCCAGCGAGGATCAAGCCCTCCGAGTGAATCATAAATATATTGCGAAATGATGTCTGAACCCCCAGTCTTTTCCAGGGCCTTACCCATGGAGAGTACCCCTGCGATCATAAATATGACCTTCCATTCTATTGCTTCGTACGCTTCCTGGGGTTTCAAAATGGTTAAGGTCACCAGTAAAAGACTACCAATCATAGCACTTATAAGGATGGAGGTAAGGTTAAATGCGGCGGCACTCACAACCCCAATAACAATTAGCAGAGCGGGAATCGCTTTTTTATAATCTACCTGGCGTCCCTGATATTCAGAAAGAGTAACGATCAGTTTTTCAGAAGTTAGAAGGGAAATGGCTTTTTCTGAAGCAAAAAGCAACATCATATCTCCTTCCTTCAGGACCACGTGAGACACATCTTCGGTAATGGTTTCTTTTCGATGTCTAATTGCCAGAACCGAGGCGTAATATGTACTTCTGAAATTCAGTTGCTTAATAGATCTTCCTGCAATTTCAGATCCATAAGGGATCATGACCTCATAGATCTTTTTTTCTTCGTTTAGTGGGGTAGTTTTGGGATCAATTTTATCATTCGGTTTTGAATCACCAACATTCTCCTTTTCTCCCCTTATCGATAATCCTTTTTTTACTTTTAATTTAGCAAGGTTCACGGGATCAACAAGGATCCTTACGAGATCGTTTTCCCTTAATACAGTTTCCCCGTTAATTTCATAGACCCGGTAATGTTTTCTTTTAATCCGGAGTATCTGAACCTTATAGTCATTCACAAGTTTAGATTCTGAAATGGACCTGTCTACATCATCATACTCTTTATGCAATTCGATTTCTGCCATATATTTTTCGGCCTCTTTCTTAAAACCAGCATCTTCAGGCAATCCCCGTTTTGGTAATAGAATTGGCCCCATGATGAAAATATAGGCCATCCCGATACTTAACAGGCATAAGGCAGCAAATGAAAATTCGAACATTCCGAAAGCTTCAGATCCAAGTTTTTCAGCATAACTACTTACAAGGATGTTCGTGGAAGTACCAATCAAAGTACAGGTTCCTCCAAAAAGAGCCGAAAATGAAATCGGAATAAGTAATCTAGCCGGACTTATATTTGCTTCCCGGCATACCAGAAGTGCGACGGGGATAAGAATGGCGACTACCGCAGAATCGTTTATAAATGCTGATAGAACTGCGGCCGTGGTGCTTAAAGATACCAGCGCGAGAAAATAATTGATCTTGGCAATTTTTATCAATTTAGCACTCAGCCCATCAATTATACCAGATTTAAAGACTGCCGCACTTACTACGAACATACAACCAAGAGTGATCGTAGCGGGATGGTTAAATCCGGAAAAACCTTCTTCGGGACTTAATACTCCAGATACAATAAACAACGCCATTATAACAATAGAAGTGGTATCTATGGAAAAATAATCGCGCACGAACAGAATGATTCCTATGATGATGATCGCAACCGTGAGATACAATTCCATTTGGCAACCTGTTGGTTAGTTTATATTTTGGCTTAATTAAAGATAGTATTTCTTTTATTTATTGATATAAAAAACTAAAATTCAGTAAAATAAACGGTTGAAATGAATAAGGACAAAAGATTGGAAAACTGGTTGAGGGGAAAAATAGATGGAGTTCCAGACCTGCTTCAGCCGGCAGCACACGCTCTGCTTCAAACAAAGGAAGAAGCATCGATCTATCTTGAGGATTTTCCATCTCACCTTCTTTGGGAAAAACCGGCAGGGAGAGCTTCGGTGGGTTTCCATCTTCAGCATATTACCGGTGTTACCAACCGACTTATCACCTATGCTAAGGGACATCAATTAGATGATGAGCAGTTGAATTATTTAAAAAGGGAGGGTATTCCTGATCATGATCTAAGCCTTTCTGTCCTTCTTGAAAATCTGAACAATTCTATAGATGAAGCAATAGAATATCTTAAGGTTTTGCAGAATGAGGACCTAACAAGAAAGGTTGAAATTGGTAGAAAAAAGATTGAATCTACTTTAATAGGTGTTTTATTTCATGCCGCGGAACATTCCCAAAGGCATATTGGCCAGATGCTGGTAACCATATCTGTAGTTAAAGCGGGATAAAATTAAAATGGGAGGTTGGTTAGATCAACATTTCCTCCTGAAATAATAATGCCGATCTTTTTATTTTTAAAGCGCTTTTTCTCTTTAATAACAGCTGCTAGGGGAACTGCACTGGACGGCTCCACAACGATCTTCATACGTTCCCAGATGAGTCTTAATGCAGATTTTATCTCTGCTTCTGAAACTCTTATTATTTCATCAACATTTTCCAGAATTATAGGAAAATTAATATGTCCCAGTTGAGTTTTCAAACCATCTGCAACCGTATTGGCAGTTTCATTTACTTCTATCTTTCCACTTATTAGAGAACGCCAGGCATCGTCGGCTTCTAAAGGTTCCCCACCAATACATTTACAATCATTGCCAAAGTACTTTACTGCTAATGCCGTGCCTGCTATAAGGCCACCTCCGCCAACAGGGCAGAAGACGATTTCAAGATCTGGTTGGTCTTCAAGTAATTCGAGAGCTGCAGTCCCCTGTCCCAGGATTACCTCCATATCATTTGAAGGATGTATAAAAGTCGCACCGGTTCTTTGTTGAATTTCGTCTGCCGTTCTTTCCCGGTCCTTTAGGGTGGATGGACACTCCGTGATTTCTCCACCGTATGTTCTAACTGCTGCTTTCTTTACCTCTGGAGCGGTATCGGGCATTACTATATATGCAGGTACCTTCAAGCTTTTGGCGGCAAGTGAAAGTGCCTGGGCGAAATTTCCTGATGAGTGGGTAACAACACCTTTAGCTTTTTGTTCTTCAGAAAGATTGAGAATTGCGTTCGTAGCCCCACGCATTTTAAATGCTCCCATTCGTTGAAAATTCTCGCATTTAAAATAAAGATCTGCACCAGTGATCTCGTTTATTAAATGAGATGTAAGCACCGGGGTGCGATGAATATGAGGTTCAATTAATTCAGATACCTTTTCAAGTTGGGACTTTTCTAATTTCAAAATCAGTCAATTTTGATTGAAAATAAAAATTCCCCGTGAAAACGGGGAACTTATTTTTCTTTTATTCGTCTATGGGAATGGTAAGTATTGGAATTTCAGCTTTTTTGATCAATTCCATGGATACACTTTCCTGCAAAAGATTATGGAGAAAACTATGTTTATGGGTCCCCACAATAAGCATATCTATATTTAGCTTCTTTGCTTCTTCCACAACGGTTTCTACGGTAGAACCCTGTATTAATAAGGCTTCTTTATTGGTGTCTTCACTCAGGAAATTTTTGCAGACCTCTTGAAGATTATGATGTTCTTCACGGTATTCTTCTGCTTTAATATCACGAATATATTGTGGCCCGGGTTCATAACCTACAAAATCGGGTTCGGGATCTGCCACATGTAAGACCCATACTTTAGAACCAAATTTTTCAGCGAGGGTATCGGCATAGACCATTAACTCCCCAATGCTATCATTAAAATCGACAGCCACCATGATATTTTTTAAATTATCCATCTGTAAAAGATTTAATTATCAATAACCTTTATCCAGCTCTACCTTGTTTTTAAGAGGTTCCTCATCTTTCATTCTGTCATAATTTTCGGCAATCTGGCCGGCAACAGACTCAGGTTTCGTTAAACTGGCAATGTGGGGGGTAATGTTGATCTTCGGATGATCCCAAAACGGGTGGTCCTCCGGTAATGGTTCTTCTCTGAAAACATCTAAAGAAGCGCCTGAAAGATGACCATTATCTATCATCTCCATGAGATCGTGTTCTACCAGGTGTTCGCCTCTGGCAACATTGATCACGTAAGCTCCTTCTGGCAGCATATCAAATAGATCTGCATTCAGGATATTTTCAGTTTCTTCAGTTAAAGGTAATAAACAAACCAGAATTTCTGAATTATGAAGGAAATCTTCAAGTTGATCTTTTCCGTGAAAACTGGTCACATGGTCACAAGACTTCTCTGTTCTGGACCAACCATATACGTTGAAATAATTTTTATGAAGTTTATCTGCTACTTCATTACCCAAAACTCCGAGGCCCATGATCCCTACTTTGGTATCCTGAGGTCTTTTATATTGAAATTTCTCCCATTTCTTTTCCTTCTGGGCTTTTACATAATGGTGCAGCCCTCTAATATGGTTCATCACCTGGCTCAAAACAAAGTCTCCCATATCCTCGGTAAGGGTTTCATCTACCACTTTAGTGATCTCAACTCCTTCCGGTAAGGCATCGTCGCTAAGAATATGATCTACTCCTGCTCCCATACTTGCAATTACTCTAAGGTTAGGATAATTTTTGAATAATCCTCGTGGGTGATTCCAAGTGAGAGCGAACTCTACTTCTTCATTATCATGATCTTCGGGATAAACATATATGTTCATCCCCGGATGCTGATTCTTTAATGCATTTACCCAATTTTCCGGATCCTTCCCCGGACATACAATCAATACTGACATAAAATTTTTCTTTTTCTTTTTAACTTACAAAGGCGCTATAGCCAGTTATGGCCCGCCCAACAATGAGTGAATTAATTTCTTTTGTTCCTTCATAACTATAGATCGCTTCAGCATCTGCCACAAAACGAGCTACGTCATATTCTAATAAAATTCCGTTACCACCAAGAACTTCCCTGGCCCTGCTTACCACATCGCGCATTCTCATACTACAATAAACTTTAGCCAGACTGGCGTGTTCATCTGTAAGTAGTTCCTGATCCTGCATTTCTGAAAGTCGGAAACACAGGGTTTGCATTGCGGTAAGGTTTGAAAGCATTTCAACTAAATGATTTTGGATCAATTGGAAAGAAGCAATAGGTCTTCCAAATTGTTCCCTTTTTTTAGTGTATTTCAATGCGCTTTCATAGGCTCCTCTGGCACATCCAACTGCCTGCCAGGCGACTCCCGCTCTGGTCATTCTTAGAACATTAGCAGTGTCTTTAAAAGAATTCGCATTCTGAAGCCTGTCGCCTTCGGGAATTTTACAATCTGTTAAAGTAATAATGGCATTCTGAACAATTCTTAGCGCCATTTTATCTTTGATCTTTTCAGTTTTAAAACCTGGATTTTCCTTTCTTACCAAAAACCCTTTCACCTGGTTAGAATCCAGATCTCTTGCCCAGATAATGGTAACATCGGCGAAAGTGGCATTCCCGATCCATTTTTTCTGACCGTTCAATACCCAGTTCTCTCCATCAAACTTGCAGGTAGTCTCAAGTCCGCCGGCGACTCCCGATCCCACATTTGGTTCGGTAAGACCAAAGGCGCCGATCTTTTCCATTTTCTGCATCTTCGGAAGCCATTCCTGTTTCTGTTCCTCACTTCCACACAGATAAATAGAGCCCATAGCTAAACCACTGTGGACACCAAAAAATGTTGAAATGGAAACATCTACACGTGCAATTTCCTGTGCGATGATCCCTTCCATTAAAAATGGCAGATTTGGACAACCGTATCCTTCATAAGGAACTCCAACAATATTTAGATCCCGGAACTTTCCAATTACCTCAAAAGGAAACTGGTCTTTTTTCCAGTATTCGTTTACCAGAGGTTTAATTTCATCTTCCATGAAATTGCGCACTTTCAATTGAATTTCACGCTGTTCCTCGGTCAATTTCAGGTCCAGATTATAAAAATCACCATCGATGGGAGGGAGGTCATGTTGACCCTTTTTACGTTTTGTTTTTAACATTTTCATCAATCCGGCCAATTGACGGTCGTCTAATTTCCCTAAAGTTTTCATTGCGTCTGCCAGATCTATCTTTTCGTTGATCTTGGCCAATTGATCCATGTCAACCGACTTTAGAAGGTTGATCGTGTTTCTTACTTTTTTAAATAAAGACATAGGAAAATCTCTTGGTGAGTTTTAAAAGTAGGAATTATTAAAGCTCGCCGCTGTTAAGGTTTTCCGAAGAAATGATAAAAAAAGCTGCTATACGCAGCTTTAGTATTTTCAACTTATTCCTTAAGTGATAAAATTGGATCTTCTAATTCTTCAGAGTATTCAGCTTTTTTGTTATGAAGATTCACCACAAAGGTCTCTTTGACCCTTTTTGAAACTAGGAGATATGGCACCCATATTAAGACCCTGATTAAGCTTTTTCCAATTTCAGAATAGCTCTCAGAAATTTCTGCCTGAGAGTGCATATCCGGTGCAATTTGAAAAGTGATAACTGTATCGAAAATGAGAAGAAATAAGGTCGAACTCAGATATATCGCGGTAATTTTTGGAGCAATGGTTCTTCTTTTAAAAAAGATTATCAATACAAAAATGGACAACACCAGGACCAGTGAATTTGAAATTAATTCAAATATTATAAGTAAGGTCATTTCTGGAAAACCAGAGCTCCACAGATACCATACCTTCGGACTTAAAAAATCTTCTGTTCCAAAAAATTCAATGAATATAAAAATGGGGGAGAGTACTAATCCTATAGATAATAGCGAAAGCCATCCACCAATGCCATCACGATAACTTATTTCGGGAACCTTTGCCGGTATATCGTAGTTGTGGTATATTTTATAGCACACAATGGTTCCGAGAGTGATCGTGAAAAGGATAATAAATACGGATGCCCAGCTAATTTTAGAACTATTTTCTGCCTGCGCGAATAAGGTGTTATAGGTTAGGTAATAATTTAAATGTTCTTGGGCCTTTTTTATATCGCTTATAAAATCGTCATAATCCTCAGGCCTAACGTGATCTTTTAGGTTTTTATAATTATGTGTAACTACAAACTTTCGATCTGAAGGGACAATAGAATTTGAATATTCAAAATATTCATTTTTTATCTCGATATTATCGGGCTCAATGTTCCATTCTTCTGGTAAGATTACCGTGATTTGATGGTTTATATTCAGGTTTTGGTCTAGATGATAAGGCATTTTTCTATTTCTGTCCTCTGCAGGAAAAAGATGTGTATCCAGGGAAAGAGGATAAATCTCAGCAATAATATTTTTATCATTTTGAGGTTCGGCAGTCCAAAGGCTATCTATGAGGTACTTTTCAGTAACTATAAATTTACTTTCCATATCCCTGAAATCATCATACATGATCTCATCTTGTGCCTTAATATCTGGATATAATGAAGAATAAAATTCGAGATACCTGTCTTGTATCTCATCTAAAGTGCTTTCATTAAATTCACGGCGCCTGGCATCGGCTTCAGCCCCATAGTATGTAGTGGAAACGCTTAAGGTGGCATCACCACCTATACTATTTATCTTTAGGGTTTCGAAAATTTCTACCGGCTTTATATCAGGTTTCGGTAATTCAATAATTTCGGTGCTGTTTTTACTTAAAACCAGGCCATAACGATAATCGGGAAAATATCTGAAATTAATATTTGCTCCCTGGGAACTAATAGTTGGATCAATATATTTAATCTCGTCTCCAATTTTAACCTGAACAATGCAATGATCAAATAGACCTGGAGATGGTAACTTCTCACTTATTTCCTTTCCATTATATGAATTAACCAACACGGGATTGGCCTCGATCCCTTTTAAACGAAGCAATTCGCTTAACAAAAGGGACTTGTCTTTGCAATCTCCATATCTCCTTTCAAAAACCTCTTTTGGATCACTTGGAGCATGGGAATTGAGACCTCCTTCAAATCCTAAATATCTTATTTCATCCTGAACAAAGTCTATAATAGGACTTATACTGTCATCATACCTGGGAGTCAGTGTCTTGTTAGATTTATTTTTTAACCAGTTACTTGTCGATTTTGAAACTGTGTAATAATTGTAGTAGTTGTCTACTACTTCTTTCCAGTTTTTGAATTGCGAAAATTGAACATAGGCATTACTATCATACCAGCCTGGAGTATTGGATTCATACTTTACGATTTCTGGATCCTGAATTTCGAAACTGTAATTTTTCAGGTTATTCTTTACCGAAATTTCTGGTTTGAGATCTGTATTGAAGGTGCGGTAAAAAAGAGGTTCATCCTTGGAAATTGCAACCCGGTAATAAATCTTCTTGAGAGGAATTGTGTAGTTGAGATAATAGGAACTCTGATATTTACCGTGATGCACAGGGTTGGAGCCTACGATCGTATAGGAATAATTAATGATATCATTAACTCTTACGTCTGAAATATTGATTATTGCAGAAAGACTCCCATCGTATAGATGCCTTTCCATATTAGTTTCTCTCTGGACCAGCTGGACTTTGTCCATTTCCAGTTTATTTAATGTTTTACCATCTCTTATGATATCAACATTATGAATAAGTACCTTTTGATAGGTGGGGTCGAAGCTTATGTTCACATCACTAACTTCCTGGATTCCTTCGGTATTGTAAACCTTTAAACTGCGGTGGCGGTAGAATTCTTTCCGGTCTATATGATCCTGGTTATCCAGAAGTAAATAGAGAAAACTTCCTGCGTTTTTCTCATCATTTTCTGAACTTTCGTTGGATTTTATAGTCTTTACCCAATCTGGTTGGTTGGCTAATTTAATTTCTCCCTTTTGCGAAAAAGCATAGGAAGAGATCAGGCAGATCATTATGATCTGCATTATTCTGGCTAGTGACATAAAAAGTGTTAAAGAATTCTAAATAAAACAATTTTTTTCACAAATGGAAATGATTTATAGGAAAGATGGGTAATTCTAAAAATATCTGAGAATCAGATATTAAAAAAGCCGCTGCAAAGCGGCTTTTTTAATTGTAAGGTGATATTTGATCAAATTAATTTTCTAATTCAATTAATTTGAATGTTTTAATTGATCCCAAACTCTTCTTTCACTTTGTCTACATAATCCAGTTTCTCCCAGGTAAACAATTCAACTTCTTTGGTGATCTTTCCTTTGTATGGGCTGTTGAAAATTTTAGTAACCGTTCTAGGTTCTTTTCCCATATGCCCGTAAGCTGCTGTTTCCCTGTAAATAGGATTTCTAAGTTTTAGTCGGTTTTCTATTGCTGAAGGTCGCATATCGAAGATTCCTTTTACCTTTTCAGCAATCTGGCCGTCGCTTAGATCGATGTTTTTCTTTCCGTAAGTATATACAGATATCGAAGTTGGTTCAACCACTCCAATCGCATAGGAAACCTGAACTAGGATTTCGGGAGCTACACCGGCAGCTACTAAATTTTTTGCAATGTGCCTTGAGGCATATGCAGCAGATCGGTCAACTTTCGAAGGATCTTTTCCTGAAAATGCTCCACCTCCGTGAGCGCCTTTTCCACCGTAAGTGTCCACGATGATCTTTCTTCCGGTTAGACCAGCATCACCATGAGGTCCACCAATTACGAATTTCCCGGTTGGGTTAATATGGTATACGATATCGTCATTGAACAATTTCTGAACATACTCCGGTAATTGTTCTTTCACTCTAGGGATCAGGATCTCGATGATATCTTTTTTGATCTTGGTGAGCATTTTTTCGTCATCGGCATCAAAATCATCATGCTGAGTGGAAACTACGATCGCCACAATTCTTTGCGGAACGTTTTCATCGCTGTATTCTATTGTCACCTGACTTTTGGAATCGGGTCTTAGGTATTCGATCTCTTTTCCTTCTCTTCTTAACTTTGCAAGTTCGATCAGGATCTTATGAGAAATATCAAGTGCCAGAGGCATATAATTTTCAGTCTCATTGGTGGCATAACCAAACATCATTCCCTGGTCGCCTGCTCCTTGATCGTCTTTATTTCCACGGTCTACTCCCTGGTAAATATCCTGGGATTGCTCATGGATTAAAGAGATGACCCCGCAGGAATCACCACTGAATTTATATGCGCCCTTGGTATAACCTATATCGTTGATCACATCCCTGGCGATGTTTTGCACATCTAGATAAGTATTACTTCTTACTTCACCTGCAAGCACCACCTGTCCTGTTGTTACCAGGGTTTCGCAGGCAACTTTAGACTCCTCGTCGAAGGCGAGAAAATTATCTAATAAAGTATCACTAATCTGGTCTGCAATTTTATCCGGGTGCCCTTCAGAAACACTTTCTGAAGTAAATAAATAAGCCATTCAATTTCTTTTTTAATTAATACGAATGGAAAAATTTGACGTGAAGAGCTAAGAGAGGTGTATCTACATTCTGCTTTAGCATTTGCTATACTTTAAAAGTATAAGGGTTGCAATCAGTCAAATCTATCCCTTTCAATAACTTGGCTACAAATGTATAAAAATTCATTTCATCCCAAATGCTTTTAACGTCATTTTATCCAATTTCGAATCTGGTAATTTTTGTTTGGGCATTGCGCTTCACCAAAACTGGCTCGCGCCGGGCTTTCACGGCTCGCTTCCCGAGGAAAAATCGGGAGAGCTCAAACAACCGTTCGATCCCTAACGCAACTTTATTTTTGGAAAAATATTGAATCAAAAAAATTACGTCTCGGAAGGCCAGTAAAATCAGTAGCTGAAATAATTTTTTAATTTTTTTTCAGCTAAATACTTGGATATTAAAAATTTCCGTGCATATCTTTGTAATTCAGAAACGAGAAAAAATGATCAGTATAATTTGTAATATGATGTGTATGATGCCGGAGACTTCCGCAGCGCACTCTATTGCATAAACTGAAAAGATATAATTGCAAAAAGCCGCTGCCAACCGCAGCGGCTTTTTTTATATCCTGATTTTTAAGTTGAAGTAAAAGCTCTCAGATCGAGTTTAAATTTTTAAAAAGAAACAAATGAAAATTTTTGGCAAAGTAAATATGATCATGTGTATGGAGATGATGTGTATGTGTCGCATGAAACGCTATTGCCAAAACTTGAGAATTTAAATTAGTTATAAAGTTCAATTCAAAAAGTCCCCCTGGTAATAGCAAATCAGGGGGACTTTTTTATTAGGGTGAAATCAACATTAAAAAATCAATATTATGAGTACTAAAAATTTTTCAACGAAAGCATTACATGCTGGTCATGATGTAAAACAGAATGGTGGAACCAGGGCAGTGCCGCTTTATCAAACAACTTCATACGTATTTAATAATTCAGATCACGCAGCCGCTCTTTTTTCCTTAGCTGAACCGGGATATATTTATACAAGAATTAACAACCCGACACTGGATATTCTGGAGCAAAGACTGGCTGCCCTGGAAGGGGGGATTGCCGCGGTAGTAACTGCATCTGGTACAGCAGCAACCAGTACAGCGCTGTTAACCCTTTTAAAAGCTGGAGATCATATAGTTTCATCAAATAGCCTTTATGGCGGAACTTACAATCTCTTCAAGAATACCTTACCCCGCCTCGGAATTACCACCACCTTCGTAGACCCAACAGATCCTGAAAATTTTACAAAAGCAGCAAAGGAAAATACAAGAGTATTTTTTGCTGAATCTGTGGGAAATCCAAAACTTGATGTATTAGATCTTAAAGGCATTTCTAAAGAAGCAAAAGCTTTTAAAGTTCCTTTCATCGTAGATAATACGGTTGCAACGCCATATCTGTTGAACCCTATCGAGCACGGTGCAGATATCGTGCTTCATTCACTTACAAAATATATAAACGGTAACGGAACGGCCTTAGGTGGAGCCATCATCGATGCCGGTAAATTTGACTGGGCTAATGGTAAATTCCCTGAATTCACTGAGCCTTCTCCTGGTTATCACGGACTCGTTTACCATGAAGCTCTTGAAGAAGCTGCATTTATCGCCAAGGTGAGAATCGAAGGATTGAGAGATCACGGTGCGGCACTAAGTCCGTTCAATGCATTCCAGATCATTCAGGGATTGGAAACTTTAAAGATCAGAATTAAAGAGCATAGTAAAAATGCGCTTGAACTGGCCAAATGGCTTCAGGAGCAGGAAGAAGTAGAATGGGTGAATTACCCAGGACTTGAAAACAGCAAATATCATAAACTGGCTAAAGAATACCTTCCTGAAGGACAAAGCGGACTTGTAACCTTTGGTGTTAAAGGTGGATTTGAGGCTGCTAAAACTGTGGTAGACGAAGCTAAAGTATTCTCATTACTTGCAAATATTGGAGATACTAAATCGCTGATTATTCATCCGGCGAGTACTACCCATCAGCAGTTAACAGAGGAAGAGCAGGCATCTACGGGAGTGACTCCAGATCTTATCAGGTTATCGGTTGGTCTTGAAGATGTGGAAGACCTCAAAGAAGATCTGAAAGAAGCCTTCTCACAAATTAAAAAGAAATCATTGGTTTAAAATGTTGGTTTGGTTAACAGATCCGGGGGAAGCTGAAAATACTTTTCCCGGATTAAATTAAAAGAAATGCTCGAAGAGATTAAAATAGAAAACTTTAAAAATTCCGCAGGAACTGTCCAGGATATTCACCTGAGTTATCAATTCTTCGGAAAAAAACCTTCTGAGGCACCTATCATTCTGGTGAATCACGCGCTTACCGGAAACTCTTTAGTGACTGGAAACGAGGGCTGGTGGAAGGATCTTATAGGTGAAAATAAATGCATTGATATTGACAGATTCTGTGTTCTGGCTTTCAATATTCCCGGTAACGGATTTAAAGGACACGAAGATCAGTTCTTTGAAAATTATAAGGAATTCAGATTAAGGGATATTGCAGAGATACAGGCACAGGCCATAGAAAAACTAGATATCACTAAACTTTTTGCCATCATCGGCGGAAGTATTGGAGGAGCTTTAGCCTGGGAACTGGCAGTTCTTAAACCTGAACTAGCAGAGAATGTGATCCCGATCGCAAGTGATTATAAGTCTACAGACTGGCTTGTTGCGAATTGCAGAATCCAGGATCATATTCTTAATAACTCTTCAGATCCTGTGCACGACGCCAGGATGCATGCGATGACTTTTTATCGTACACCACAATCGCTAGCTCAAAAATTCGAAGGCAAAAGGAATAAGGAAAACCAGGCTTATGAAGTAGAGAACTGGCTTTTACATCATGGTGAAAAGCTGAAGAACAGATTTACTCTTCCTTCCTACAAATTGATGAATCATTTGCTTACCACCATTGATATAAGTGATGGATCTGGAAATTACCTGGAGGCAGCAAGCAGGATCAAAGGCGATATACATATAGTAACGGTAAATTCAGACCTGTTTTTTCTGGCTGAAGAGAACTGGAATTCTTATGTGGAGCTTTCCCTGCTGAAAGGAAATATCAGTATCCATGAGATAAGATCTATCCATGGGCATGATGCTTTTTTAATAGAAACAGATCAACTAAACAGATTTTTAAAACCAATTTTTCAACAAACGAAAAAAAAATATGAAAACGATTCATCTCGCTCTGTTTGGGCCGGGTAAGGTAGGGAGTAAGTTGCTGGAGCAGCTCTCTAACTCTGAAGAACATTTGAAAAAATCTTCAGGCATCACTGTGAAATTGATCCTGGTGGCTAATTCATCTCACGCGCTTCTGAACCCGAATGGAATTAAGTCTGGATGGGATTCTGGATTTAATGAAGGTTCACAGAAGTATTCATTTAATGATGTTGAAGAATATTTCAGAAAAAATGAATTTGAAAATCTTGTTTCTATTGATACTACCGCGAGTGATGAGTTTCCGCAGCAATATTTTAACCTTGTGAAAGCCGGGAGTCATATTATCGCGGCTAACAAAGTCGCTAATACTTTGTCTTCAGAATTTTATGAAGAGTTGAGGAGAGAATTGAAAAAGAATAAGAAGAATTTTATTTACGAAACTAATGTTGGTGCAGGACTACCGATAGTTGAAACTTTGAGAAATCTTCATTTATCAGGAGAGAAGATCACCAGGATAAGAGGAGTATTTTCAGGTTCATTAAGTTACATTTTCAACACCTATTCTAAAGAAGAAAAGGAATTTTCGAAAGTACTTGAGGAAGCCGGAATCCTGGGTTATACTGAGCCAGATGCACGAATCGATCTAAGTGGAAAAGATGTGGGAAGAAAATTATTGATCCTGGCCAGGGAACTTCAATTAAAAAAGGAATTTGAAGAAGTCAGCATTCAATCATTAATTCCATCCCAGCTGAATGGAAACACCACTCTGGACGATTTCAATTCCAGAGTTACTGAACTGGATGAACATTTTCAGGTATATAAATCAAAGCAGCTAAAGGATGAGGTTTTGAGATATATTGGAGAATTGAATGTTGCCTCCGGAACTCTGGAGGCGAAGTTGATAAGTGAACCTAAGACTTCAGTTTTAGGACAGATAGAAGGAGCAGATAATATTTTTGAGATCTATACCGAATCTTATAAAGATCAGCCTTTAGTGATTCGTGGAGCGGGAGCGGGGGCTCAGGTCACCGCAAGAGGAGTATTTGGAGATATTTTGAAAATATCTGAACGATTAAATTAGAACAAAATGGAAAACCTACAAGCTATAGAAACTGAGAAGAACGGACTTAATGGTCATCATCAAGAACATTTTGAGACCATCGCTGTTCGTACACAAAGTGAAAGAACGCAATTTCAGGAGCATTCTGTGCCTCTGTATCTAACTTCAAGTTATTTATTTGAAGATTCAGAAGATATGAGGGCGAGTTTTGCAGAAGAAAAGGAGCGTAATATATACAGTAGGTTTACCAACCCGAATACCTCCGAGTTTGTTGAGAAAATCGTGAAAATGGAATCTGCAGAAGCCGGTTATGCTTTTGCTACAGGAATGGCGGCGGTATTTTCTACCCTGGCAGCTTTGCTGAATAGTGGCGACCATATTGTTGCAGCAAGGTCTGTTTTTGGATCTACTCACGGTCTGTTCACCAAGTATTTTCCAAAATGGAATATTTCGCATTCTTATTTCGACGTAAATGAGCCGGAAACAATTGAGAGTTTGATTAAGCCTGAAACTAAAGTTCTTTTTGCAGAATCCCCAACAAATCCGGGTGTGGATATTCTGGATCTTGAAAACCTGGGCAAAATTGCAAAAAAGCATAATCTCATCTTGATCATTGACAATTGTTTTGCCACACCCTACCTTCAGAACCCGATTAAATTTGGAGCTGATCTTGTGATACATTCAGCTACAAAATTGATCGATGGGCAGGGAAGAGTGCTTGGCGGAGTTACCGTTGGACGGGAAGATCTTATCAGAGAGATCTATTTGTTCAGTAGAAATACCGGACCTGCTCTTTCACCATTTAATGCCTGGATACTTTCGAAAAGCCTGGAAACATTGTCGGTCCGATTGGAAAAACATTGCGAAAATGCATTAAAAGTGGCCGAGTTTCTGGAAGAAATAGAGCAGACCGAGAATGTGAAATATCCATTTTTGAGATCTCATCCGCAATATGAAGTTGCAAAAAAGCAAATGAGATTAGGAGGGAATGTAGTCGCCTTTGAGATCAAAGGCGGAATTGATGCTGGTCGAAGATTCATCGATAATCTGAAACTATGTTCACGCTCCGCAAACCTGGGAGATACCAGGACAATAGTTACTCATCCTGCTTCAACAACTCATAGTAAGTTGAGCGAGAATGAACGTCTGGAAGCAGGAATTAGTGACGGACTTGTAAGGATTTCAGTTGGACTGGAACATGTTGATGATATAATTAAGGATTTAAAAAACGCATTGAACAATTAGAGAAAGCAAAGGGAATATTTTTATATTCGTCCTATGCTTTCCAAAAAGACCAAGTACGGAATTAAGGCGCTGGCGTATATCGCCAGGAAAAAGGACAGGAAACCGGTCCAGGCCTCAGAGATCTCTGAAAGTGAAAATATTTCGCAGAAGTTTCTCGAAAGTATTTTACTGGAGTTAAGAAAATCGGGGTTTCTGGGATCAAAAAAAGGTAAGGGCGGAGGTTATTATCTCATCAAAGAACCAAATGAGATAAGAATGACCGCTGTTATCCGGGTTCTGGAAGGACCTATTGCGATGGTTCCCTGTGTAAGCCTTAATTATTATGAGAAATGTGATGATTGTCCAGATGAGAATACCTGTTCAGTTCATAGGCTCATGATCCAGGTAAGAGATGCGTCATTAAATGTACTTGGCGAAAATACTTTAGAAGATATTGCCTTCACGCAATAGTCAAAAGTGTTAAAATAAAAATTTTATATAGGAAATAATTGGTGTTTAAACAAGTGAAGTCTAGTTTTGCTTAAAACCTAGTAAACCGATAGGATTATAGTTTTATGGAAGCGACTTTGGAAAACAGAGGCATTATGAGAAAGTATTCAGCAAAAGAGTTAAAGGCTTTGAATAGCCAGCTTAAGGGGATAGACCCTTCAGAAGTTATTAGATGGGTTCTGGTAAATAGCAAAAAACCGGTAATTACCACAAACTTTCGTCCGTATGAAGCGGCGATTTTACATGCCGTGGTAAGTGAAAAACCAGATACTACAGTGGTATGGTGCGATACAGGTTATAATACTCCTCAAACCTATAAGCATGCAGATGAAGTAATAAGGCAGCTTAGTTTAAATGTAAAATTATACACACCCAAACAGACTGCTGCTCACAGGGATGCCTTGAATGGTGGAATTCCAGATGTAAACAGTCCGCAACATGATGAGTTTACCCGTCAGGTAAAATTAGAGCCCTTTCAAAGAGCAATGGCTCAGCAGCAACCCGATGTTTGGTTCACTAACTTGAGAAAGGGTCAGACTGCCTTTAGGGATAGTATTGATATACTTAGTTATAGTAAAGATGGACTTTTGAAAGTGAGTCCTTTTTATCACTGGACAGATGAGAAACTGGATGGATACCTTAAAAAGCATGGACTTCCGAATGAGTTCAAATACTTTGATCCAACTAAGGTGTTGTCTAACAGAGAATGTGGTTTACACGCCTAATTAGAATAAACTGATGTTTAAAATTTCTATGAATGCAATCTGTATGATGTGTATGTGCTATTCGCCTCACACTTAGAAGCCTATTTTATAAACTGAATTATAAAAAGTCCTTTTAAGTGAAAAACTAAAAAGGACTTTTTTCATTTTAATCAATTAAATCATGCAAAGTTTTAGAACCGAAATTGAAAATCCCATTGTCGAACAGGACATTCTGGATTTAGAAAAGAAGATAAGGTTGTTCCGGGAAGGAAAGGCTGATGAAGAGAAATTCCGAAGCCTGCGTCTTGCACGTGGAGTATACGGACAAAGACAGGCTGGTGTTCAAATGGTTCGTATAAAACTGCCGTTTGGAAAGGTTACTTCAGAACAGTTACATCGAATTGCCGATGTTTCTGATGAATATTCCAAAGGGCGATTGCATATCACTACGAGACAGGATATACAGATCCATTACGTCAGTCTGGACCGGACTCCTGAACTCTGGGCACAGCTCGAAAAAGATGATGTTACCCTTAGGGAGGCCTGTGGAAATACAGTAAGAAATATTACTGCTTCTCCAACCGCGGGGATAGATCCAAATGAACCGTTTGATGTTTCGCCTTATGCTCATGCTGCATTTCAATTCTTTCTTCGTAACCCGATCTGCCAGGAAATGGGAAGGAAATTCAAAATGTCCTTTTCCTCTTCAGATGAGGATACGGCCTTAAGTTATATCCATGATCTCGGGTTTATTGCGAAACTGAAGGATGGAAAACGCGGTTTTAAAGTAATGCTAGGTGGCGGACTCGGTTCTCAGCCAAGACATGCAGACGAGCTTTATGATTTTCTTCCAGCCGAAGAGATCATTCCGCTAATTGAAGGTGTGCTTCGCGTCTTTGATCGTCATGGCGAACGTGCAAAACGATTAAAAGCAAGAATGAAATTCCTGATCAAGGATATTGGAAAGGAAGCCTTTATGGAATTGGTGGAAGAGCAGAAAACAGCCTTGTCTCAAAAACAACCAAAATTCGAAATTGAAAAATTTGAAGCTGCTCCGCCATTACAGGACGTTGAAGTTCCTTCTGTAGAAATCGAAGATCAGAAGGATTTCGAAACCTGGAAGCAAACCAATGTCTTTAAACAGAAGCAGGAAGGATTATATGCTATTGGAATCCGTGTTCCCTTAGGTGATTTTTATACCGGTGGCGCCAGGAAGCTGGCAGATCTGGTGAAAAAATATGCCGGTAATGAGCTGAGGTTAACCCTAAGACAGGATATTTTGATTCGTCATGTGCGTGAAGAATTTCTGCCATTCTTTTATTCGGAATTGAAAAAACTGGGCTATGCTGAAACCGGTTATAACAAAACGGTCGATATCACCGCCTGCCCGGGTACCGATACCTGTAATCTTGGAATTGCGAGCAGTACCGGAATTGCAGATGTGCTGGAAGATGTCTTAAAAGAAGAATATCCTCAATTCATCAACGGTAAGGATATTACCATTAAAATAAGCGGATGTATGAACGCCTGCGGCCAGCATAATATGGCAGAGATTGGCTTCCAGGGAATGTCTATCAAGGTTGGAAAAACTGTAGCTCCGGCGCTTCAGGTATTGCTTGGTGGCGGAACAATTGGAAACGGACAGGGGAGATTCGCAGATAAAGTGGTGAAAGTCCCGAGTAAGAGAGGACCGGAAACGCTAAGGGTTTTACTTAACGATTTTGAAACGAATTCAGAAGCTGACGAAAAATTCGCGGAATATTACGACCGCAAGGAGAAAACCTATTTCTATGATCTGCTGAAAGATCTGGCAGATACTTCCAATCTCAGCGAAAATGATTTTGTGGACTGGGGCCATGAATCGCCATATATCAAGGCGGTTGGTGTAGGCGAATGTGCAGGAGTGGTGATCGATTTGATTGCGACGCTCTTATTCGAAAGTGAAGAAAAGATCGATAATGCAAAATCTGCACTGGAGAGAAAGGATTGGTCAGATAGCATTTATCATTCCTATACTTCAATTGTGAATTCCGCTAAGGCCTTATTGCTGGCTGAAGATGTGAAAACCAATACTCAGGCTGGCATTATTGCACAATTTGACGAGCTTTTTGTAGAAACCGGAAAGATCGAGTTGTCTACCACTTTCAAGGAATTCACCTATCAATTGAACGAAAATGAGCCGACAGAGGCTTTTGCAAATAAATATTTAGAGGACGCGCATTTGTTCCTGAAGAGGGTGGATGCATTTAGAACAAAGGAGGTACAAAATGTATAATTCACCAAAATTAACCGTAGTTGGAGCAGGACCTGGGGATCCGGAATTGATCACCTTAAAAGCTTTGAATACTTTGAAGTCGGCCAGCGTAATTCTTTACGATGCCTTGATTAATCGGGATCTACTGGAATATGCGCCACAAGCGGAACATATTTTCGTCGGAAAACGAAAAGACAAACATCGTTTTTCGCAGGATGAGATCAATGAACTTATTGTAAAATATGCTTTGGAAAGAGGCCACGTAGTAAGACTCAAGGGTGGTGATCCATTTATTTTCGGAAGAGGATCTGAAGAGATCAACTATGCGAGGAAGAACGGATTGGAAACAGCAGTCGTTTCAGGAATTACTTCTTCAATTGCGGTACCGGCAAATGCTGGAATTCCACTCACGCAAAGAGGAACTTCGGAGAGTTTCTGGGTGATCACGGGAACTACTTCTCAGAAAAATTTATCGAATGACGTTCGTCTGGCGGCTCAATCTACTGCAACGGTTGTGATATTAATGGGAATGGGAAAACTCAAGGAAATTGTTGAGGTTTTTAAAGGTTTCGGAAAACAGGATGTTCCGGTGGGAATTATTCAGAATGGAACCACAGTGAATGAAAGATCAGGTTTTGGAACTATCGAATCCATTGAAAAGGTCGTTTCAGAAAAACAACTGGGAGCTCCAGCAATTATAGTAATTGGTGAGGTGGTGAATGAAGCGAATGCTTTACAGAAAGTTTTTCAGGATGTGAAAAGCATTTCAAAGCAATCGAATTTTATAAATGCAGGAGCGGCTTAAATAAAAACACGTCAAGCTGAACTTTTTTCAGCTTCTCTATTTGAGATCCTGAAACAAGTTCAGGATGACGAATCAATAATAGGTGTGAAATAATGGAAGAAAGAAACGAACTATACCCGGTTTTCCTAAAAGTCAATAAACTGAACATTCTGGTGGTTGGGGGCGGAAATGTGGGTCATGAAAAACTTCATTTTCTGTTCAAATCGAGCCCGAATGCACAGGTTGAGATCGTAGCAAAATGGTTTTTACCGGAAACGGAAGAACTGGCAAAGAAACACGGCGCGAAATTGATCAAAGGCAGGTATAAAAGAAAATATCTGAGAAAAAAACATTTCGTGATTGCCGCGACCAACGATGCGAGACTTAATAAACGGGTTCACCGCCACGCGAAAAAGAGATTTTTACTGGCAAATATCGCCGACACCCCCGAACTCTGTGATTTTTATATGGGCGGAATTGTGAATAAAGGCCATGTGAAAATCGCGATTTCAACCAACGGGAAGTCGCCAACCACGGCAAAGCGGTTACGGCAGTTCTTTGAGGAGGTGATCCCTGAGAATGTGAACCAGATGGTCGAAAATTTAAATGAATATAGAAAGTCCATTAAAGGTGATTTTGAAGCCAAAGTGGAACAGATGAATACAATAACAGAATCCTTAATCGTAAAAAAAGAGAGTGATGATTAAAACAGATATCCTGATAATCGGGGCCGGACCAACCGGATTGTTTACCGTTTTTGAAGCGGGATTATTAAAGCTGAAAACGCATTTGATAGATGCGCTTCCACAACCTGGTGGGCAATGTTCAGAAATTTACCCAAAAAAGCCCATTTATGATATTCCGGCTTTTCCGGAGATCCTGGCGGGAGATCTGGTGAAAAACCTCATGGAACAGATCAAGCCCTTCGAACCCGGATTCACTCTTGGTGAGCGTGCCGAAACTCTGGAAAAACTTGATGATGGAACTTTTATCGTGACCACGAATAAAGGAACTCAGCATCATGCACCAGTAGTAGCAATTGCCGGCGGACTTGGTTCTTTTGAACCTAGAAAACCACCTATTGCCAATATTTCAGACTTTGAGGATAAAGGAGTTTCATATTTTATTAAAGATCCTGAAGTCTATCGCGATCGAAAAGTAGTTATTGCCGGCGGTGGGGATTCCGCTTTAGATTGGGCAATTTATTTATCGGATGTTGCTTCAGAAGTTGCCCTGGTGCATAGAAGGGAAGAATTCCGGGGAGCACTGGATTCCGTAGAAAGGGTTTCAGAACTGGCGAAACTTGGAAAAATTGAAATGATCACTAATGCTGAGGTCGTAGGATTGAGAGGAGAAGATGAGCTTGAGCAGGTGGTAATTCGCCATAAAGACAAGGCTCGTGGAGAAGAGTTCAGGGAGGTAGATGATTTTATTCCGCTCTTTGGATTATCACCAAAACTAGGGCCTATTGGTAACTGGGGACTTGAGATTGAAAAGAATGCCATTAAAGTTGATAATTCTTATGATTATCAAACTAATATTCCCGGCGTTTACGCGATTGGTGATGTAAATACATATAAAGGAAAACTGAAGCTGATCCTTTCCGGTTTTCATGAGGCGGCGATCATGTGTCAGAGTGCTTATCAACGAATTTATCCGGATAAAAAATATGTTTTAAAGTATACCACTGTTGGCGGTGTGGAAGGATTTGACGGATCCAAGAAGGAGGCCAAAAGAGAAGTCGTTCAGAGCATCAGTGTTTAATCAAATATGGTATTGTCAGCTTAAGCGAAGTCGAAAGCTGACATCACTGATTTTTAAAACTGAATTATGGTAACCAATGTTACCTGCAAGAAAAAGCAGAATTCCTATCTTTGATGAAAATTCGAGAATATGAAGATCAGCTTAAAAAGAATCAACGATAATTACCTTTTTGAAACTGTAAACGAACGTGGCAATATTGTTCTTTTAGATAATAAAACCGATGATGAGCCTAAGGGATCAAGTCCGATGGATCTTATCCTTCGTGGTATCGCCGGTTGCAGTAGTATAGATGTGGTGATGATCCTGAGAAAGCAGCAGCATGAGCTGCAAGATCTTCGGGTTGAAGTAGATGGCTACCGCGAGGATGGGGCTATTCCGAATGTATTCAAAAAGATACACCTTGATTTTATTTTGGAAGGCGATGTGCCTCCGTCAAAAGTGGAAAGAGCCGTAAAATTATCGATGGATAAATATTGCTCGGTTTCTAAAATGCTTGAAAAGGCTGCAGAGATCAGTTATTCCATTCAGTTAAATGGAGAAAAGGTTTTATAGAAAATTTTCTTAATTCCTTGCTATTGGGTGTATTATAAGTTTATATTTGCCCTGTAAGTTCATTGTTTACTAACATTCGTTATCAAGAAAGGTTGAGGGATTAGACCCTGTGAAACCTTAGCAACCCTCCTTTGGAGAAGGTGCTACATTCTACTGATCTTAATATCAGATAGATAACAAGTAAGAATTCTTTTCTGTCTTCTTTTTTTGATAGCGTTTATTTAATAGAACATGTCAAAAATTGAAGAGTTACTCTCACAAAAAATTTTAATATTAGATGGTGCCATGGGGACCATGCTTCAGGAATATAAATTTTCTGAAGAGGATTTCCGTGGAAAACGTTTTGCCGACTGGCCGGTTTCTCTAAAGGGAAATAACGACCTGCTGTCTATTACGCAGCCCGAAGCCATTGCCACTATTCATCGTAAATATTTCGAAGCCGGAGCCGATATTGTGGAAACCAATACTTTCTCGGGAACTACCATTGCTATGGCCGATTATCAAATGGAGGAGCTCGTTTATGAGCTTAATTACGAATCGGCCAGGATCGCTAAGAAGGTAGCGCAGGAAGTCACTGCTGACAATCCTCAAAAACCTAGATTCGTAGCAGGAGCTATAGGTCCCACGAACAAAACGGCCAGTATGAGCCCAGATGTGAACAATCCTGGTTTTCGTGCCATTTCATTTGAAGAATTGAAAGTAGCTTACAAACAGCAGGCAAAAGCACTGATAGATGGTGGAGTAGATGTACTTTTAGTAGAAACGGTATTTGATACCCTGAATGCCAAGGCAGCACTTTTTGCAATTGACGAATTGAAGGAAGAATTGAATGTTGATATTCCGGTAATGGTAAGTGGAACGATTACCGATGCTTCCGGAAGAACACTTTCTGGGCAGACCGCTGAAGCTTTTTTGATCTCGATTTCTCATATTCCGCTTTTAAGCATAGGTTTTAACTGTGCTTTGGGAGCTAAACAACTTACTCCTCATCTAGAAGCGGTTGCAAGGAACACCGAATTTGGTGTCTCAGCCTATCCCAATGCCGGACTACCAAATGCCTTTGGAGAATACGACCAGGATGCGCAGGAAATGTCCAATCAAATCAGGGAATATCTGGAAAAAGGCCTGGTGAATATTCTGGGTGGTTGCTGCGGAACCACTCCGAAACATATTAAAGCGATCGCGGAAATTGCCAAAGATTACCAGCCAAGAAAACTTAAAAGAACTCTTCAAACTCAAAGTATTTAAGAATGTCAGAAATCAGACCGTTAAAATTATCCGGACTGGAACCTCTGGTGATCACACCCGAAACCAATTTCGTGAACGTAGGCGAACGTACTAACGTTGCCGGTTCCCGAAAATTTCTTCGTCTAATTAAAGATGAAAAATTTGATGAAGCCCTTGAAGTTGCCCGCGAACAAGTAGATAATGGAGCACAGATCATTGATGTGAATATGGATGATGGCCTTATTGAAGGCAAGGAAGCCATGGTTAAATTCCTGAATCTTGTAGTTGCAGAACCCGATATTTCCAGGGTTCCTATTATGATAGATAGTTCCAAATGGGAAATTATCGAAGCCGGCCTGCAAGTGGTACAGGGAAAATGTGTGGTGAATTCTATCAGTTTAAAGGAAGGGGAAGAAGAATTCATAAGTCATGCGAAAAAGATCAGGCGTTATGGAGCCGCTGTAATTGTGATGGCATTTGATGAAGTTGGCCAGGCAGATAATTATGAGAGGCGAATTGAGATCGCAAAAAGGTCCTATGATATTCTGGTCAATCAAGTGAAATTCCCTCCTGAGGATATCATTTTTGACCTCAATATTTTCCCGGTTGGGACCGGAATGGACGAGCATAAGAGAAATGCGATAGATTTTATTGAAGGTACACGTTGGGTAAAACAGAACCTTCCACATTGTAGTATTAGTGGTGGTGTAAGTAATGTTTCATTCTCTTTCCGGGGAAATAATCCCGTACGGGAAGCGATGCATTCAGTTTTCCTATATCATGCCATCAAAGCCGGGATGAACATAGGGATCGTAAATCCATCGATGCTGGAAGTTTATGACGAAATCCCGAAAGATCTACTGGAACATGTTGAAGATGTAATTCTCGACCGAAGAGATGACGCAACCGAGAGACTTCTGGATTTTGCGGAAAACGTAGTAGGACGGAAAAAAGAGAATAAAATTGATCTTTCATGGCGGGAAAAACCACTTCAGGACAGGATCACTCATGCCCTGGTAAAAGGAGTTGACGCATATATTTTAGAAGATATCGAGCAGGCACGTATTGAAGCTGAAAAGCCTCTGGATGTTATTGAAGGTCCTCTTATGATAGGAATGAATGTGGTTGGAGATCTTTTCGGAAGCGGGAAAATGTTCCTTCCACAGGTGGTGAAGTCGGCAAGGGTTATGAAAAAGGCGGTAGCCCATCTTTTACCATATATCGAAGCCGATAAATCGAATAAAAGACAATCGGCGGGGAAAGTATTGATGGCTACGGTAAAAGGCGATGTACATGATATTGGAAAAAATATCGTGAGCGTGGTATTGGGCTGTAATAATTATGAGATCATCGATCTCGGAGTGATGGTGCCACCGGAAGAGATCATTGAAATTGCCAAAAAAGAAAATGTAGATGTGATAGGCCTTAGCGGACTTATTACTCCGTCACTTGACGAGATGGTTTACCTGGCTAAGGAAATGCAACGACAGGATTTTTCTGTTCCTCTTTTAATTGGAGGTGCAACAACTTCCAAAGCTCATACCGCGGTGAAGATAGATCCACAATATAAACATGCCGTGGCCCATGTTAATGATGCGTCCCGGGCGGTAACCGTAGTTGGCGATCTGCTTAAGGATAGCACAAGGGAAAAATATAAAACAGATCTGAAGGTACAGTATGAGGATTTTAGGAAAAACTTTAAGAAGAGAAGTAAGGTTAAATCCTTTTTAAGTATCAACGAAGCGAGGGAAAATAAATTTAAGATCGATTGGAAACAGACTCCTATAATAAAACCTAATGAACCCGGCATTCAGGTTATTGAGGATTTTGATCTGAATAAACTGGTTGATTATATAGACTGGAGTCCGTTTTTCAGAAGTTGGGATCTGCATGGCAGATATCCGGATATTCTGAAGGACGAGAAAGTAGGCGAGCAGGCACAGATCTTATTTGACGATGCACAGGTTTTACTTCAGCGAATTCTAGATGAAAAGTTGCTGAATGCAAAAGCGATCTTCGGATTGTTTGAAGCGAATACAGTGAATCACGATGATATCGAAGTGAAGTATCAGCAGGATTCTGTTGAGAAAACAGCAATTTTCAGAACACTTAGGCAGCAACTAAAGAAGCACGGGGATCAGCCGAATTTTGCACTTTCAGATTTTATTGCGCCAAGAGAAACAGGAGTTCAGGATCATATTGGCTGTTTTTGTGTGAGTACCGGTTTTGGAACTCATGAGCTTGCAGCACAATTTGAAAAAGAACATGACGATTATAACTCGATCATGATCAAAGCGCTGGCCGATCGACTGGCGGAAGCTTTCGCGGAATATCTTCATAAAAAGGTAAGAACTCATCATTGGGGATATGCTTCAAATGAAAGTTTGAGCAATGAAGAGTTGATTAAGGAAGCCTACAAAGGAATTCGTCCCGCACCGGGTTATCCCGCCTGTCCTGATCATTTGGAGAAACTAACCATCTGGGAAATATTGCAGGTAAAGGAGAAGATAGGTGTAGAACTTACCGAAAGCCTGGCAATGTGGCCGGCAGCCAGTGTAAGTGGGTACTACTTCGCCCATCCTGAAGCCAGGTATTTTGGCCTGGGGAAAATTAAAGAAGACCAAGTAAGGGATTTTGCCAAAAGAAAAGGAATAGAATTTAAGAAGGCAGAAAAATGGCTGAATCCGAATATTGCCGATGAATAAATACGTCAAGCTGAACTTGTTTCAGCTTCTCTTGAGACTCTGAAACAAGTTCAGAATGACGAGAAATTAAAAAAGTTAATGCGTTAGGGATTGACGCGGTATCCTTTTTCTTAAATACTGAGCCTGTCGAAGTATAAAGGAAAAGATAAAGCGAAAAGCCCGGCCTGAAAGGAAACGCCAGAATAGTAATAGAAAAAAGTTTCAATGAAAATTACCGAACATTTAGAAGCAGCGAAGGATAAAACCTTATTCTCTTTTGAGATACTCCCGCCATTGAAGGGACAAAATATTAATTCCATCTACGAGAGCATAGACCCGTTGATGGAATTTAATCCGCCGTTTATTGATGTGACCTATCACCGGGAAGAATACGTGTATTCGGAAAAGGAGAACGGACTTCTGGAAAAGAAGATCGTAAGAAAACGTCCTGGAACCGTAGGCATCTGTGCTGCTATCCAGAGCAAATATGGTGTTGATGCAGTGCCGCATATCCTGTGTGGCGGTTTCTCTAAGGAGGATACTGAAAACTTCCTGATCGACCTGGATTTCCTGGGGATTAAGAATGTGATGGCATTGCGCGGTGATGCGGTAAAAAGTGAAACCTACTTTAAACCTGAAAAGAACGGAAATTGCTTCGCCAAGGATCTGGTAGACCAGATCTACGATCTTAATGCAGGGAAATACCTTGATGAGGTGATCGAAAAGGGTCATAATACTGATTTCTGTGTGGGTGTTGCCGGATACCCAGAGAAACATATGGAAGCACCGAGTATAGATAAGGACATTCAGCGGTTAAAAGAAAAGATCGAAGCGGGTGCAGAGTATGTGGTTACCCAGATGTTCTTTGAGAATGACAGGTATTTCGATTTTGTGGAGAAATGCAGGGAGAGCGGGATCGATATTCCTATTATTCCTGGTTTAAAGCCTATTGCCACGAAGAAACAATTAAGTGTAATTCCGCATAGGTTTCATGTAGATATGCCAGATTGTTTGATCAGGGAAGTTGAAAAGTGTAAGGATAATGCTGCAGTTAGACAGGTAGGAATCGAGTGGTGTATTCAGCAAAGTAAGGAACTTATTGCTGGTGGTGCCCCGGTATTACATTATTATTCAATGGGTAAAAGCACGAATATCCAGAAAATTGCCACTGCAGTTTTTTAGAGTTTTATGGCTTCAACTAAAAGGTAGTTTTTTTCGTAAATATGTTAGATTTGCTTTCGTATGAAAAGAATTGCCCCGTTCCTGCTCATTCTATGCAGTTTTATATCCATGGCCCAGGAAGAAAAACCTGAAAAGTATTTTTCTTTAGATGCCAGTTATTTTTACGGTTCTGTTATTGAGCATAATCCCGATATAGCTCATTTGATCACCGATCATCCAAATGGATTTTTTCTGAGTTTCAACAGGAAAACCTATGGCCTGGAAAAGTGGGAACGCAGATATAATTATCCAGATTTTGGGTATTCTTTTATCTACCAGGATATGAAGAATCCTAATCTTGGTGAGAATTATTCCTTATATGGTCATTTTAGCTTCTATGCTTTAAAGAGGTTGCTAATGTTCCGGATAGGGCAGGGGGTTGCCTATACTACGAATCCTTATGACCCTGATACCAATTTTTTAAACAATGCATACGGTACCAGGTTTTTAAGCTCTACTTACCTCGTAGGGAACATACAAAAGGAGAACATCATTGGCGGTCTAGGTTTAAATGCCGGAGTTACCATTATACATTATTCAAATGCCGATACGGGATCACCAAATCATAGCACCAATACTTTTACTTTTAACGTGGGATTTAACTATCTGCTGGATCATGAGAATCATCCCGATTATATTCCGCGAGGAGTTGAAGAAAAATATACAGAACCATTTCATTACAACTTTACCTTGCGCAGCGGGGTTAATACGTCCGGGGTGGTGGGCTCGCCTACGCTTCCTTTTTTAACGTTCTCTGCTTATGCCGATAAAGTATTGAATCATAAAAGTACTTTGCAGGGAGGAGCCGAATTATTCTTTTCCCGATCACTCGAAGAATTTATAGAATACCAGTCGGTGGCTTTTCCGCAGAAAGGAACCACCGGTGATGAAGATGCGAAAAGAGTTGGAGTATTTCTTGGACATAAGCTCACCTTTAATAAAATGTCCCTGATCACTCATTTAGGTATTTACGCCTACTATCCTTATACAGATTATGTGGAACAGGTCTATAACAGGGTAGGACTTCAACGTGAAATTACCGACGACTGGTGGGCATCGGTGACCGTTCGTTCCCATGGTGCAAATGCTGAAGCAGTTGAATTTTCAATTGGATACAGATTATGAAAAAGTTATTCCTCCTTATAATAATAATTGCCTTTTCCGGTTGTGATTCTGAAGATACCGACGATTGCTTCCAAAAGGCCGGCTCCATTGTACAGAAAGAAATTGAAGTATCCGATTTCGACGAAATAATGGTCTACGACAAGATCAAGCTCTTTATTGAACAGGGGCCTCAACAAAAAGTAGTCATCGAAACCGGGGAAAACCTGCTGAACGAAGTATTTGCAGAAGTTACCGAAGGCCGTCTTATTTTAAGGAATGAGAACAGGTGTAACCTGGTTAGGGATTATGGAATAACCAAGGTCTTTGTGACAGTGCCAGATTTAACCTATTTACGCCATGCCGGAAATATACCTTTAGAAAGTATCGGTACTTTAGAATTTGAAAACCTTTGGCTGTATTCTGCAAACCAGGAATTAGATCCGGAGATACTTACTAATGGAAACTTTATACTGGACCTGAAGGTGAAAGATCTGCGAATCACCAGCGATAATTATTCTCATTTTTTCCTTACCGGAGTAGTTGAAAGGTTTGATGGTTTCTTTGCTGCAGGTGATAGCAGACTTGAAGCAAGAGATCTTGAAGTGCAACATTATGATCTTTTTCATCGTGGGACCAATAAATTAATTGTGAATCCGCAGCAGAGCTTAAAAGGTGATATCTATAGTTATGGAGATATAATTTCTGTAAATCGTCCTCCGGTGGTAGATGTTGAGGAGCATTTTAGAGGTAGGCTTATATTTGAATAATTATTGAATTTTCAAATTCCACTTAAGTTTCAGGCTTTACCGAATACATTTTTCAGCTTCTAAATATTGAAATCCTGAATCTCCCCAGACTTCGGGGCACGATAACAATTGTTCTGTAAGGATTTTATTTATTCTGAAGCTGTTAATTCAGCAAACAGGCTTTCCAGGTTCTTCGTTTTTTGATTTAGCTGAAGGGTTTTGAGTCCGTTATCATGGGCAAAATCAAATACCGCCGGCCGCATGTCTTTATTGGTGTCGAATATCAATTCATAATGGAAGCCACCAACATTCTTTGCTGAAATAAGATTAGGAAGTTCTTTTAGCGCCACTTCTTCTATACGGTAATCGAATTCTACGGCAATAATTTGTTCTTTTTCATCGCGCAGATCTTTCAATTTCTTATCTGCAACAATCTTACCTTTATTTATAATGATAACCCGGTCGCAGATCGCTTCTACTTCCTGCAAAATATGAGTGGATAGAAAAACGGTCTTTCCTGAATTTTCTTCGGAAGCTTTTTTACCTATGTTCTTGATCAGGGATCTTATTTCTACAAGCTGATTTGGGTCCAGTCCCGTGGTTGGCTCATCAAGGATGAGTACTTCGGGATCATGGAGCAAAGCTGCGGCTAGTCCCACACGTTGTCTATATCCTTTAGATAGTTGCTCTATCTTTTTATTCGCTTCAGGAGAAAGACCGGTGAGTTTAATTACTTCTTCAACCCGGGCTTTGTCTATTTTATAGACGGAAGCATTAAACCTTAAATATTCCCGTACAAACATCTCAGTATATAAAGGATTGTGTTCAGGTAGATATCCTATGCGTTTCTGAATTTCGGCAGTATTGTCCTTTAGTTCTAACCCATCGATAAAGGCATTGCCTTCATCTGGAGTTAGATAACCGGTGAGAATCTTCATTAAAGTGGATTTTCCGGCACCATTTGGTCCCAAGAATCCAACGATCTCACCTTTTTTAATCTCAAAATTCACCTTATTCAGCGCTTTCTGGCGGCCAAAGTGTTTCGATATGTTATTTACGATTATAGACATAGCTTTCAAATTCAAAATTAGGAATAAAAAATCAGGGATGCCGCTGAAAATTTTTCAAAGTTCCAACGAAAATGAGGAAGGATAAATTGTTATTGCTATTAAAACATTGACAATATTCCGAATACTTAAAAACTGAAAATTTTAATCAGAAAAGATTTTGAATATAAAATTATTGCGCTACTTTAGTCATTCGTAAATATTCGAAATGACAACTTTAATTAACTGGAACGCATTCTTTTATTTTTATTTCTATACCAGAGATAGGATCGGGAATGCTATATGATTAATTAAAACACAAAATTATATAAAAGTCTCGATCTAAGATCGGGACTTTTTTTATTGGTAGCTATATGAATAAAAAAGTCGGAATTCAGGGAATTAAAGGTTCTTTCCATCATTTGGTGGCGATGGATTATTATCACAAAGATGTTGAAGTGATGGAGCATATGTCCTTTCATGAACTTGCCCAGAAGTTGGCTGCAAAGGAGACAAATGAAGCGGTGATGGCTATAGAAAATAGTATCGCCGGGTCGATCCTGCCAAACTATGCCCTGATGGATGAATACAATCTTAGTGTGATCGGGGAACATTACACCCCGGTGAATATGAATTTGATGGCGGTAGAAGGGCAGAGAATCGAGGATATAAAAAAGGTGTTTTCTCATCCAATGGCATTGCTGCAGTGTAAAGAATTCTTTAAAAAACATCCACATATCAAATTGATCGAAGATGCAGATACAGCTGAAGCGGCTAAAAGAATATCAGAAGAAGGAAAATTGAAAGTTGCGGCCGTGGCCAGCCCTGCCGCTGCTGAAATGTACGGACTGGAAATTCTGGCTAAAGAAATTCACACTATTAAAAGTAATGCTACCCGGTTTCTGGTTTTGGGTACAGAAAGACAAAAGCCCAACGGAGAAAAACTGGATAAGGCTTCTCTAAAATTTGATCTTAAAAGTGAAAGAGGAAGCTTGGTATCTGTACTTAATATTATAAGGGATTGCTACCTGGATATGACCAAGATCCAGTCGCTGCCAATAATCGACGAGCCCTGGAAATATTCTTTTTTCGTAGATGTGATCTTTGAAAGATTTGAAGACCTGGAAAAGGCGATCGATGTATTAAAATTAATGACCGAAGAATTAAAGATTTTAGGTATCTATAAAAATAATCTAGTATGATAACCGCAAAAAGACTTGATACAGTTCAGGAATACTACTTTTCGAAAAAACTTCGTGAAGTGGCAGAACTCAGAGCGGAGGGAAAGCCCATCATCAACCTGGGAATTGGGAGCCCCGATCTTGCCCCGCCGGCACAAGTAGTGGAAGCTTTAAATAAGGCTCTTTCTTCTAATGGAGCTCACCAGTATCAACCCTACAAAGGAATTACCGAATTAAGAAATGCTATTGCCGGTTTCTACAAAAAGTTCTATGATCGTATCCTCGACCCGGAATCGGAAATCTTACCACTTATGGGCAGCAAGGAAGGGGTCATGCATATTTCCATGACATTTTTGGATCCGGGAGATGAGGTTTTACTGCCAAATCCTGGTTACCCAACATATAGTTCGGTTTCGAAATTGCTGCAGGCTAAAGAAAGAAATTATGAGCTGAGAGCTGAGAATAACTGGCTGCCAGATCTTAATGAACTGGCTAAGGAAGACCTTAGCAAAGTAAAATTAATGTGGGTGAACTATCCCCATATGCCTACGGGTTCAGTTGCGACTGAAGATTTTTTCAGAGAGCTCACAGAATTTGCTGAAACTCATAAGATCCTTGTGGTGAATGATAATCCGTATAGCTTTATTCAGAATGATAATCCTAGAAGCATCCTGCAAAAGGATGGTTTGAGCGATTATGTCATGGAGCTGAATTCTTTGAGTAAAAGCTTCAATATGGCCGGCTGGAGAGTAGGAATGCTTGCGGGAAGCCAGAAGAATATCAATTCTGTATTAAAAGTAAAATCCAATATGGACAGCGGCATGTTCTATCCGGTTCAGGCCGGAGCGGTTGAAGCTTTGAAATTATCGGGTTCCTGGTTCGAGGATCAGAATAAGATCTATACAAAAAGAAAGAAGAAAGTATTAGAGTTGATTTCTGAATTGAATTGTGAAGTCAGGGACGACCAGGTCGGACTTTTTGTGTGGGCTAAGACCCCTGAAGGGAAGACTTCAGAAGATATTGTTGATGACCTGCTTTATGATAAGGATATTTTTATCACACCTGGATTCATTTTTGGTTCCCAGGGTGAAGGATATATACGTTTTTCTCTATGCGCCAATGAAGAGGTAATAGATGAAGCATTAAAAAGAATAAAAGGATGAAAGTTTTTGTAATAGGAATAGGCCTGATTGGTGGATCTTTTGCTTTAGATCTTAAATCTGTAATGAAGAAGGTCGAGATCTACGGAATAGATGAAAATGATGATCACCTTGAAAAAGCTTTAGATCTTGGATTGATAGATCATAAATCTAATTTTGAAGATCTTAAAGATGCCGACCTGGTATATATGGCTATCCCGGTAGATGCTTCGCTGGAAGTTTTACCAAAGATACTTGATGTAGTGAATGATAATTGCGTGGTGACCGATGCCGGTTCAACAAAAGAACATCTTTGCAAAAAGGTTGCAGATCATCCTAAAAGAAGAAATTATTTAGCCGGTCACCCAATTTCAGGAACTGAATTCTCAGGGCCTACTGCGGCTATCCACGGTCTTTTTAAGAACAAGACCAATATCATTTGCGAGGTTGAAAAGACAGCTTTTAAACTTCAGGAAAGAGCACTGGAAGTATTCCAGGCCATAGGGATGAGGATCAGATATATGGATCCTAAATCACATGATCGTCATATCGCTTATGTTTCACATCTTTCGCATATCAGCTCATTTATGCTGGGGAAAACGGTTCTTGAAAAAGAGAAGAACGAAAGGGATATTTTCGACCTGGCGGGAAGTGGATTTGCCTCTACGGTGAGACTGGCGAAAAGTTCACCGGCCATGTGGACTCCAATTTTCAATCAGAATAAAAAGAATGTTATGGAGACCCTGGATGAATATATCTCCAATCTGAAGCATTTCAGGAAATTGATGGAAGAAGATAATTTTGAGGAGGTTTTCAGTGAAATGGAGCGAACAAACCATATAAGAGAAGTACTAAACGGAATAAATCAAAACGAAGAAATTAAACTACAGGAAAATGGAAAATAAAAAAGAACTCAGAACATGGTTGGATGATTTTGGATTGTCACATCCATTGGTGATTGCAGGACCTTGCAGTGCCGAAACAGAAGAACAGGTTTTAACGATCGCACACCAGTTAAAGGATAGCGATGCTACCGTACTTAGAGCGGGAATCTGGAAACCGAGAACAAGACCAGGAAACTTTGAAGGAGTTGGTGCTCTTGGTTTAAAATGGCTTCAGAAAGCTAAAGAGGAAACCGGAATGCTTACCACTACCGAAGTGGCGAACCCAAACCACGTAGACCTTGCTTTAAAACATGATGTAGATATTCTATGGATCGGGGCAAGAACCACGGTTTCTCCATTTATCGTACAGGAGATCGCAGATGCCTTAAAAGGTACAGATAAGATCGTATTGGTAAAAAACCCGGTGAACCCGGATCTTTCTTTATGGCTTGGAGCGGTAGAAAGACTTCATACAGCAGATATAAATAAACTGGGTGTAATTCACAGAGGTTTTTCAGCTTATGAAAAAACTAAATACAGAAATAACCCGGAATGGCAGATCCCGATCGAGCTTCAGAATAAATTCCCCGATCTCCCGCTAATTCTTGATCCTTCGCATATTGCCGGAAGAAGGGATATCATTTTTGATCTTTGCCAGACAGCCCTGGACCTTAACTATGACGGAATAATGGTGGAAACTCATCATACACCAGATAAAGCATGGAGCGATGCAGCCCAGCAAATAACCCCTGAAACACTTATTAAGATCATGCAGGATTTAAAAGTAAGAAAGGAAATTTCAGCCAGTGAAGAATTTCAGAACAAACTAACCACGTTAAGATCTAAGATCGACATTACCGACAGCCAGATCCTTGAGATACTTTCAAAAAGAATGAAAATTGCCGAGGAGATTGGTCAGGTGAAGAAGGAGCAGAACGTAGCGATCCTTCAAACCAAAAGGTGGAATGAGATCCTTGGTAAAATGGTACTTGAAGGAGAAGAAAAAGGACTTAGTGAAGAATTTGTGCTAAGAATGTTCAAAGCCATTCACCAGGAATCGATCAACCATCAACAAAAGATCCTGGACGGTATCAGGTAATTTGAAAGCTAAATGCATCTAAGGTGGTCTTGTGAAATTATTCCTATAAATTTGCATCTAAATAAATACAGTATTCGGGATATGAATAATTTATCATAAATGCAGGGAACGGTTTATAAGTCTACAGGGAGCTGGTATCAGGTAAAAGCTGATAACGGTGAATTTTATGAATGCAGGATAAAAGGAAAATTCAGGATCCAGGGAATTAAAAGCACTAATCCCGTCGCAGTGGGAGATAAGGTGTCTTTTGACCTGGAAGAAGGGGTAGAAGAGAAGACCGGAGTGATCAAAAAGATCACTGAGCGCGATAATTATATTATCAGGAAATCGGTGAATCTATCGAAGCAAACACATATTATAGCTTCCAATATCGATCAGGTCTTTCTTCTTATCACCCTGAATAATCCTCCAACTCTTACCACCTTTATAGATCGTTTTCTTGTGACTGCGGAAGCTTATGAAATTACTGCGGTATTGCTTTTCAATAAAGTTGATACCTATTCTATCGAAGAACTTGCTGAAGTCAAATATCTGGCAGAATTATACAGATCTGCAGGATATGAATGTATTGGGATATCAGCAAAAGAAGGTAAGAATGTTGATAAAGTAAAAGAAAAGATGATCGGGAAGACCAGTATGATCTCAGGTCATAGTGGTACCGGAAAATCTACTTTGATCAATGCGATCGAGCCCAGCCTGGCTCTTAAAACTTCTGAAATTTCTAAACAGCATAGCCAGGGTCAGCATACCACAACCTTCGCAGAAATGTTCGATCTTAGCTTTGATGCGAGGATCATAGATACTCCTGGTATCAAGGGTTTTGGGGTAGTAGATATGGACCGGGAAGAGATCGGGGATTATTTTCCTGAATTCTTCGAAAGAAAACAGGATTGTAAATTCCACAATTGCCTGCATTTGGAAGAGCCCAAATGTGCCGTAAAAGAGGCTTTGGAAGCAGGCGAGATTGCCTGGTCCCGGTATAAAAGCTATTTGCAGATCATGGAAGGTGAAGATGATAATTATCGAATAGATCAATATCAAAAATAAATGAGAGCAGTAATACAGAGAGTTTCAGAAGCATCAGTAACCGTTAACCATAAAGTTTGTGCCGTAATGCAACATGGATTGTTGATCCTGTTGGGAATTGAAGATGAAGATAATGATGAAGATATTGATTGGCTTTGCCGAAAAATTATCAATATGCGGATCTTCAATGACGAAGATGAAGTGATGAACGAATCTCTTAAAAGTGTAGATGGAGATGCGATTATTGTAAGCCAGTTCACCTTGCATGCTAGCACGAAAAAAGGGAACAGACCAAGTTATATGAAGGCTTCAAAACCAGAGATCGCTGAGCCTATGTATGAAAAATTCATCAAAGTATTCGAAAAAGAATTTGGTAAAAATGTTGGTGTAGGTCGTTTTGGTGCAGACATGAAAGTATCTCTTTTAAATGATGGACCGGTAACAATTTTGCTAGATTCTAAAGACAAACGTTAAAAAACGTTAATTTTTTATATATTGCGCTAAATATATAAGTCAGCCCACCGGAATGCGCAATTTTTTAATTGTTGGTTTTCTTGGCCTATTTTCTACCCTACATTGCCAGGAAAACTACAAGGTTAGTAATATTAACCTCAAGATGCTTACCAATGCTAACGCTGTAATTCGTGAGCATACCACCAATATAGAAATTAAAGATATAGATGATGTCGAAATTTCTACCAATAGAGTGGTAACTGTTCTCAACGAAGCGGGAGAGGCTTATATAGAAGCCTATGAGAATTTTGATAAGGGTCTTTCAGTTCAGGATCAGGAAGCTTTGATTCTTGATAAAGATGGAAATGAGATCAGAATATTTAAAAAGCGTGATTTTAAAACACGCAGCAATTTCCAGGGTTTCGTACTTTTTTCAGACAACCAGGTTAGTTACCTGCAATACACCCCTAGAAACTATCCATATACCGTAAAATACTCTTCCAGAGTTCGAAAAGAGAATTCTATATTTCTGCCAGACTGGAGACCTCTTGAGGGGTATAAGGTAAGTGTGGAAAGGTCCGTCTATAAGATCGTCAATAATACTCAAATTCCCATCAGGTACTCTGAAAGGAACTTTGATAGTCTCAATGTGGAGGTTAATAATTCAAATTTCGATCTGAAGTATTCAGTAACAGACCTCATGGCCAGGAGCCATGAAAAACTTAGTCCATCTTTTGAAGTGTTAGCACCGCATGTCAGGGTGGCTTTGCAGAAATATTTTCTTGAGGGAATAGAAGGGGAGTCCAGTGATTGGAAAGATTTTGGGGCATGGCAATATAAGCACCTGGTAGAAGGCCAGGGACTTTTATCAGAGGAAATCGTTAGGAAGGTTACCTCACTTACCAAAGATGCGGTAACTGATGAAGAAAAGGCACGCATCATTTATAAATATGTACAGGAAAATACTCGCTATATCGCAGTTATGCTCGGTATAGGTGGATGGAAGCCGTATAGCGCACTGGAAGTAGACAGGTTGGGTTATGGAGATTGCAAGGGCCTAACCAATTATACCCGTGCTTTGTTGAAGTCACAAGGTATAGAAGCAGATTATACTATTGTTTACGGAGGTTCTAAAAGAGATATTGATCCAGATTTCACCAAAATGCAGGGGAATCATGTCATTTTAAGTATTCCCCAGGAAGACAAAGAGGATATTTGGCTAGAATGCACTAGCCAGGATGCTCCTTTTAATTATTTAGGAGATTTTACCGATGACAGATGGGCTTTAAAATTAAAACCCGAAGGAGGTGAAATTGTAAGAACAAAAAAATACTCTGCTGAAGATAATTTACAAAGTACCTGGGCCAATATCCTCATTAAAGAAAATGGTGGTTTTAAGGCTCATTTAGAAAGGTCGAGTTATGGAGTCCCCTACGGTGATATTTATCTCATTGAATTGCAGAAAGAAGAAGTACAGAAGAATTATTATAACGAGAACTGGTCGCAGTTTCAAAATCTGAGTTTTGATTCAATAAACTTCATTAATGATAAAAAGAAGATCGAGTTCAAAGAAGACTTGTATATAAAGGCTGACAGGTTCTGCAATTTAGCCGGTGAGAGACTTCTGGTTCCTCTAAATTTTGTTAGTGGATTCAATATGAAGATCGATAAGGACAAAAACAGGAAGAATAAAATAACTATAGAAAGGGGAAAAACCTTTAAGGATAATTTCAAGTTTGAATTACCATCGGGATTTGCAGTAGAAGCCATTCCTGAAAGTCAGGAAATAGAATCAGATTTTGGAAAAATGTCTTTAAGTATATCTGTAGAGGAAACTGAAGATAGGAAATACATTGCGGTAGAAAGATATTTAAGGATTGAGGAAGGGGAGTGGTCGCCAGAAAAATTTGAAAATTTCAGAAAATTTATTAATCAGATTCATAAACTCAACAGTCAGAAAGCCGTGATTGTTCCAACCAACAAAGTTTAATTATTATGCGCCAGATCACCTTAATTCTCTCCGCTCTATTTCTTTGCGGATTTCAAATTCATAGTCAAAACTACAAATTTGGTAAAGTATCCAAAGAAGAGGTTCTGCAAAAAGAGCACCCAATACATAAAGATGCAAATGCCGCTGTTTTGTACAGAAAACAAAAGGTATATTATGATCTTAATCAACATGAAGGCTTGAACCTAATTACCGAAATCCATGAAAGGATCAAGATTTATAATAAAGAAGGTTTTGACTGGGCGACCAAGGAAATAAGAAGATATACAGGTGTTTCTGATGAAGAGGACCTGGTTCAGTTAAAGGGTTATACCTATAATATTATTGACGGTGAACTAGAAGAGGAGAAATTAAGAAACGATGAGATTTTTGAAGAAGTTACTTCCAGATATAATGAAAACACAAAATTCACGATGCCTGCGGTTACTGAAGGTAGTGTTATTGAAATCACATATAAGATCAAATCACCTTTCCTGGGATCTATAGGGAGGACTCCCTTACAGTACCTTATACCTATGGATAACCTGGAGCTGGAAGTTATGATCCCTGAGTTCTTTACTTTCAGAAGATATTTTAATTTAAAATCGCTTCTAAATTTTGATCTTCAAGAGAAAAAGGAAAATTTTAGCTACAATTTTACAAGTACTTCCCGTAGTGGTAATAGAGTAGTTACCACCCAGGCTTCTCATAATTCTATAAAATACATGTTAAGTGTTTATGGGGTTAACCGTGAAAATATTCCACCTTTAAAAAAGGAGCCACATGTAGAAAACCTGCATACCTATGCTGCTTTCATAGACTGGGAATTGATGTTCACCAAGTTTCCAAATTCCATGGTAGAAAATTACTCTGAAACCTGGGAGGGTGTTGCCAGATCAATATATAATGATCTTGGAATCGCAGATGAACTGAATAAGGACAATTATTATGATGAAGAATTAGATCAGGTAATCGCAGGTCTTTCAGATCCTAGAATGAAAGCTGAAGCGATCTTCGAGTTCGTTAAACAGAAGGTGAAGTGGAATGATTATCTGGGTTTCTATCCAGATAATGGTACAAAAAAGGCATTTGAAGAAGGTTCCGGTAATACCGGGGATATTAATCTATTATTAATCTCCATGTTGAGGTATGCCAAATTAAAGGCACATCCTGTTCTCCTTAGTACTCCATCGAATGGAGTACCATTATATCCAACCCGGGATGGATTCAATTATGTTATCGCAGGATTGGAATTAGATGGTGATCTGGTTCTAATGGATGCCACAGATCCTAAGGCTGCTATTGGTGAACTTCCAAAAAGAGCAAGAAACTGGCAGGGAAGATTACTTAAAGAAAAGGAGAAATCTTCCTGGATCGATTTAATGCCAAACTATTTTTCTGAGAATGCTATAAAAATGAACTATAAGTTCGATGGTTCTGGTGTAGAGGGTTGGAATTGGAAATCTTATTCCAAACTTTTAGCTAAGAAATTCAGACAGGATCACTCAGGTGCAGAGCAAAATAATGACATCGAAAACAGGTTGAGCTCGATTTCAAATATAGAGATAAGTGATTATGAAATTGAAAATAAGGATAAGCTTGGAGCAGAAATTCTTGAAAAATTTAATTTCCAATTAGCCTCTGCTTCCGAAAATATTGGTGATAAAGTTTATTTAAAACCGATGTTATTTGATGCGATCTTGGAAAATCCCTATAAAGAAGAAGAAAGGTACTATCCCGTTTATTTCGATTACCCCGAGGTAAAAACCTACTCTATTAATATCATGATTCCCAATGATTATAATATCGTTTCCCTTCCTGAAAGTACGGTGGTAAATCTTGGCGAAGATGACGGACAGTTCAAATTCATTGTGAATGGAGCTGGGAATGTAATTCGACTTTCATCAATTATTACCATTAAAAAGACTGCGTTTCTTCCTTCGGAATATGATTTCCTAAAAAAGTTTTATGCTAATATTATTAAAAAACACAGCGAAGCTATAGTTTTGGAGAAAACTTTAGAAGATGCAAATAGCGAACGCGCAGAAAGCGGTAGATAACTGGATCAAGGAACATGGAGTTCGTTACTTCAATGAACTTACAAATATGGCTCAACTTACAGAGGAAGTGGGGGAAGTGGCCAGGATCATCGCCCGTCGTTATGGTGAGCAGAGCGAAAAGGAAAGCGATAAGGATAAAGATCTGGGGGAGGAACTTGCAGATGTTATGTTCGTAGTGCTATGTCTTGCAAATCAAACAGGAGTAGATCTTCAGGAGGCGTTTGACCGCAAACTGGACATAAAGACTGAAAGAGATAAGGACAGACATAAGAACAACGAAAAACTGAAGTAATGAAGTTCAAGGCTATAATGTCCAAAAGATCTTTTTGGAAATCGGTTTTATGGCTGGGGCTTTCATTCCTGGTTCTATATAATGTTATCACCATTTTTTTTGAATATGGCGAATTTGCCGTCCTTACTTTCTTCAAGGAAAGGACTGCAGATGGTAAATTGTGGAGATTTATAATCGGACAACTGCTGGCCTCATTCTTATATGGATTTATTTTAGCCTTCGGTCAGTTTCGGGGTAAGGAAAAGAAAGATTAATTTAGTGATTTATTCTTTTACTACGTCAAATGAACTTATCCCTATCAAATAAGCAAAGCGAAATTAAGGCAGATCTTAAGATCACCGGATCCAAAAGCGAATCAAACCGATTACTGATCCTGCAGGCCTTATATCCTAATATACAAATAGAGAACCTATCCAACAGCGATGATTCTAATGTCCTGAAAAAAGCACTGGAGCAGGGGAATGGTCTTGTTGATATCCATCATGCCGGTACGGCCATGCGTTTTTTAACTGCCTATTTTGCTGCCAAAGAAGGCTGCGAGGTGGAATTAACCGGGAGTAAAAGAATGAAGGAAAGACCTGTAAGGTTATTGGTAGATGCTTTACAGAGAATGGGAGCCGATATTGAATATAAGGACCAGGTAGGATTCCCGCCATTGATCATTAAAGGTAAGAAACTTCATGTAGATTCAGTAAGGCTGAAAGCAAATGTAAGCAGCCAATATATTTCTGCTTTAATGCTTATTGGTGCTTCTCTACCTAACGGCCTGGAAATAATACTGGAAGGTCAGATCACTTCGACTCCTTATATATTAATGACGCTTGAGCTTCTACAACAGGTAGGGATCAAAGGAAATTTTAAAAAGGACAGAATTTTCATTGAACCTATCCAGAAATTGGAACCGGTCACCATCGCTGTGGAATCAGACTGGAGTTCAGCTTCCTATTTTTACAGTATTGCCGCGATCTCAGCTTCGGCTGAAATAAGGCTTTCAAATTATAGGAAAAATAGTAAACAAGGGGATAGCTGCCTGGCAGAGATCTATAAATATTTTGGCGTTCAAACAACCTTTGAGGAAAATTCTATCGTGCTCAAAAAGGAGAAGACTAAGCGGTCCCTGCGAATTAATGAAGACTTACGAAATTCACCAGATATTGCACAGACCATTGCTGTTACCTGTCTTGCACTGGGAATGGAGTGTAAACTGGAAGGTTTACATACTCTAAAGATCAAGGAAACCGACAGACTACAGGCGTTAAAGAACGAAATGCAAAAGTTTGGTGCCCGTGTAAAGATCACTGAAGATTGTTTACACCTGGCTCCCTGTAATTCTTTGAATAATGATGTTTTGGTTGAAACCTATAATGATCATAGAATGGCCATGTCTTTCGCTCCGCTGGCCTTAAAAATTCCGCTTTCTATTGAAGATGCCAATGTGGTGACAAAATCTTATCCCGATTTTTGGAAAGATCTTAAAAAATTAAACTTCGAAGCACAATAAATTATTTAATTTCTAAATAAACACTCATTTACTTGACAACCCCTATGTTGAGATTGTATATTTGCAGCCTTTAAAACAGGAACTATGGGAATGAAACTTTCAAATTTCAATTTTGAACTGCCTAAGGAGCTTTTGGCCGAGTATCCATCTGAAAATAGAGATGAGGCAAGGCTAATGGTACTTAACCGTAAGGAGCAGACGATTGAACATAAAAAATTCAAGGATTTAATCGATTATTTTGAGCCGGAAGATGTGATGGTTCTTAATAACACTAAAGTTTTTCCAGCCAGATTATATGGAAATAAGGAAAAGACTGGTGCCAGAATTGAGGTTTTCTTGTTAAGAGAATTGAATCCTGAAACTAAATTATGGGATGTTCTTGTAGATCCAGCCAGAAAGATTCGAATAGGAAATAAACTTTACTTCGGTGAAGACGAAAGTCTGGTTGCTGAGGTAATCGATAATACTACCTCCAGAGGTAGAACCCTGAGATTTTTATATGATGGTTCATATACAGATTTCAGAAAGAAATTAAAGGAACTTGGACAAACTCCACTTCCAAAGTATATCAAAAGAGAAGTAGAGCCAGAAGACGAAGAGAGATATCAAACTATCTATGCTAAGAACGAAGGCGCGGTAGCTGCACCAACTGCTGGATTACACTTTTCTAAGCATCTACTTAAGAGATTAGAGATTAAAGGTGTTGATTTTGCTGAGGTTACACTTCACGTTGGTCTGGGGACTTTTAGCCCGGTAGAGGTAGAAGATCTTTCCAAGCATAAGATGGACAGTGAAGAGGCTTTTATCACTAAAGATGCCACTGAAGTTATTAATAAAGCTAAACTTGAGAGAAGAAGAGTTTGTGCTGTTGGTACTACGGTAATGAGAGTTCTGGAAAGTGCTGTATCGTCAGATCAAACGCTTAACGAGTTTGGTGGATGGACCAACAAGTTCATTTTCCCTCCTTATGATTTCAATATCGCTAACTGTATGATCACAAACTTCCACACACCAAAATCTACTTTATTGATGATGGTATCTGCATTTGCAGGTCATGACTTCATGAAGAAGGCTTATGAGGAAGCTGTAAAAGAGAAATACAGATTCTATACTTATGGAGATGCAATGTTGATTTTATAATCAATATTTAAAATAATTTAAGGCCATAAGCTGATCTTCGGTTTATGGCCTTTTTTGTAAGCTATTGATATTTAAAAGACTGAAGCATTCAGTTTTAACTTTGTAATTTAGCAGCGTGAAGGACAGGAAGAAAGATATACGGGCATTAACCAAGAAACAGCTTCAGGAATTTTTTGTTTCTGAAGGCGATAAATCCTTTAGAGGAACTCAGGTTTATGAATGGTTATGGAATAAAGCTGTGCATTCTTTTGATGATATGACAAATATCTCAAAAGAAACCCGGCAAATGCTGAAGGATAATTTCGTGATTAACCACATTCGCGTGGACCGCATGCAGCGAAGTAGTGATGGTACCATAAAAAACGCGGTAAAACTTCACGATGCCCTAACGGTTGAGTCTGTATTGATCCCTACTAAAACAAGAACTACGGCCTGTGTGTCATCTCAGGTAGGATGTAGTCTTGATTGTCAATTTTGTGCTACTGCAAAGCTTAAGCGTATGCGGAATCTTAATCCTGATGAGATCTATGATCAGGTTGTGGCCATAGATAACGAAAGCAGGTTGTATTTTGACAGGCCACTTTCTAATATCGTTTTTATGGGAATGGGTGAACCTTTGATGAATTACAATAACGTGATGAAGGCAGTAGAAAAGATCACTTCTCCTGAAGGACTGGGAATGTCTCCAAAACGAATTACTATTTCAACTTCGGGTGTTCCTAAAATGATCAAGAAGCTGGCAGATGATGAGGCAAAGATCAAATTAGCGGTTTCTTTACACTCGGCCAGAAATGAAGTGAGAACTAAGATTATGCCTTTTAATGAAACTTTTCCACTGGAAGATCTAAAGGAAGCCCTGGAATACTGGTATTCTAAAACCAAAAGCAGGATTACTTATGAGTATATCGTTTGGAAAGATATAAATGATACCCGTGAGGATGCCCAGGCATTGGTGAGATTCTGTAAATATGTGCCTTGCAAAGTGAATCTTATTGAATATAATCCCATAGATGACGGGAATTTCCAGCAGGCAGCTTCAGAGGCTACCAATATGTACCAGGATATGCTGGAGCGTAATGGAATTACGGTTACCGTGCGACGTTCCAGAGGAAAAGATATCGATGCTGCATGTGGTCAGCTGGCCAATAAATCAGCCTGATTTCATTACTAATTTATCGGGGAAACCTTCGGTATAAATATGTATATTTACGGCCTTTATGAAGGTTATTTCCCAAATAAAACTTCCCGTGCAGAAGGAGATGGAACTTTTTGAGAAAAAGTTCTTCGAATCCATGTCTTCCAAAGTTGCGCTTCTTAATAGAATTACTCATTATATAGTTAACCGCAAGGGTAAGCAAATGCGCCCTATGTTCGTATTTCTTGTGGCCAAAATGGTTTCAGATGGAAGTGTAAATGAAAGGACATATCGCGGTGCGTCGGTAATTGAGCTTATTCACACTGCAACTCTAGTGCATGACGATGTTGTGGATGATTCTAACCGTAGAAGAGGTTTCTTCAGTATTAACGCTTTATGGAAAAATAAGATCGCAGTACTGGTGGGAGATTATCTCCTTTCTAAGGGACTTTTATTGTCTATAGATAATAATGATTTTGATCTTTTAAAGATCATATCGGTTGCGGTTAAAGAAATGAGTGAAGGCGAATTGCTTCAGATCGAAAAAGCTCGAAGGCTGGATATAACCGAAGCAGTTTACTATGATATAATTCGTCAAAAAACTGCTACCCTTATCGCAGCTTGTTGCAGTCTGGGAGCGGCTTCTGTAAAGCCCGATAGTGATGAGATCGCTAAAATGAGAAGGTTTGGTGAGCTTATCGGGATGGCTTTTCAGATCAAAGATGACCTATTTGATTACGGAACTGAAAAGATTGGTAAGCCTACCGGAATAGATATTAAAGAGCAGAAAATGACACTGCCGTTGATCTATACCTTGAATAAGGTTTCTAAGAAGGATAGGGACTGGGTGATAAATTCAGTAAAGAATCATAACAAAGACAGGGGCAAGGTAAAAGAAGTTATTGAATTTGTGCGCAATAATGGGGGGCTTGATTACGCGGTAAAACGTATGAAGGAATTCCAGAAGGAAGCCTTGCTGATCCTCGAAGATTATCCCAGGTCTGAATATCGGGATAGTCTGGAGCTCATGGTAAATTATGTTATTGAGCGTAAAAAATAAAAAAAGCGAAGTAGAACTTCGCTTTATATATTGAATGATATTTAGAAATTAAGCAGCATCATCGGTTGCTTCTTCACCATTTACATCATCTGTTTCGTGGATCTCTTCGTCGATTTCCTGTTCTACTTTTTCGGCACCCTCTTCAATTTTTTCTCCGGCTTTTTTTGCTCCGGCCTCGATGTCCTCACCAATAGCTTTTGCAGCTTCTTCAGTTTTTTCCTGAGTAGTTTCTCTGCATGAGTAAATTGAAAGGCTGAAAATAGCAGCCATAATTAAGATCACTGATTTTTTCATAAGTATAGAATTTAAATTAATTAAAAAAAGGCCATCCCTTTAGGAATGACCTTTAATCTTATCAGAAAGAAGATGATTAAGCGTTATCGTCAGTTTCGTTAACTTCTTCTTCTACTTCTTGTTCCATTTCGTTTTCTGCGTTCTCAGCAGCAGCTTCTACGTCCTCACCAGCTTCTTCCATTTCATTACCTGCTTCTTCAGCAGCGTTTTCTACATCTTCACCCATAGATTCTACAGCTTCTTCGGTTTTTTCCTCAGTTGTTTCTCTACAAGAGTAGATAGAAAGAGACATTGTTGCAACAGCAAATAGTAAGAATAATTTTTTCATTGTTAAATTGTTTAATTAGTTGAAGCGACAAAGTTAAACAAATTTTAATTATGTAAAAGCACTCTTTTCACTTAAATATTTCCAATATCGTTTGGGTACATGTTGTACATGAAGCCGCATGTTTACTCGGCTTTTGATGTTTGTGGAATCAAAATATTCCTTCCATAATTTCTGAAAATAAATTTCACCCGTATCAAAATATTCCAGATTTCCGCCAGAAATACCTATATCTTCAGGTAGCTCCATAGACACATATTCGGTATTATGTAGGTCGTAATATGCTCCAAATTTTCGCTTTATATCATAGATAAGCCATTTCTGATCTGCGTATCTGCTTTTGAAATGTTTAATAATGATAGGCAGAACATTGAAATCTGGCTCAATGATAGCAAAATAGATATCGTCTTTTGTTAGCCTGAACCTTACAAAGGCTTCCATTCTATGTTTTTCTCTGCCTACCTGCTTTGCAATATCGGTGATGTATAAAACTGAAGGATGTGAATAATCTGTATCAACCTTTTTCTTGTTCGAAAAGATATTACAGATCATGTCATATAATTTCATTTCTATTCCAGGTGCTTCGCTGAGAAATGACCATTTTATCCTGATCATGCCAGTCTTGCTGACCTTAGATTTTAAGGCTTTTAAAACTCGCAAGGCTTTTTGCTCATCCGTAATAATATCGAGAGGTTCGCTAAATAATTGAATTTGATCTTCTCCAGCAGGCACTATTTCTACTATTTTCAGCTTCTGCTCATAAGCAGTGAAGATGCAGGTAAGAAACCCCATAAAACTACCATCATATTTTAAAACTATATCGGCCATTAGAATAAACTTAATTGCGGACTTAAATCTTTGGAGTATTTACTATTTGAATTTTTTAGAATGATCTGTTTTAATCTTTCACTGGAATGATCTTTTAATTCTTTCTCTCTTGAATCACAGGTTATGAAATATTTTGCCCGGTTGGCTGCTATACCTATTTTTTGAAGATGTTCCCAGTTAAGTTTTCTGTATTTCCTGGCCTGAATAATCTTATTAGCAGACTTTAGGCCTATTCCAGGGACTCTAAGCAAAAGTTGTTTATCAATACGATTGATGTCTACTGGAAAGAGATGGCGGTTTCGCAATGCCCAGCTAAGTTTGGGATCTATATCCATATCCAGGTGAAGAAAATCATCATTTAAAAGTTCTCTTACATCAAACCCGTAGAAGCGCATTAACCAGTCGGTTTGGTAAAGCCTGTTTTCTCTTAGCATTGGAACCTGTGAACCAATGGCAGGAAGCCTTGGGTCGTTACTAATAGGTACATAACCTGAATAATACACCCTCTTCATATTGTAATTCTTATAAAAGAATGCTGAAGAATACATGATATCCCTATCGCTTTCTCCAGTGGCTCCCACTATCATTTGTGTGCTTTGTCCTGCAGGCGCATATTTCGGTGTGCTTTTTATTAATCGGGATTCTTCTTTATACTGAAGGATCTCATTCTTAACCTTTTTCATAGGTTTCATGAAATCTTCATGTTTCTTATCTGGAGCAAGAAGCTTCAATCCTGATTTTGTAGGTATTTCGATATTTACGCTCAAACGGTCTGCGTAGAGTCCGGCTTCGCGCATTAATTCGTCGCTGGCACCGGGAATACTTTTAAGATGAATATAACCGTTGAAATTTTCCTCTAACCGAAGTTTTTTGGCAACCTGTATCAAGCGCTCCATCGTATGATCGGGGCTTTTAAAAATTCCGGAACTAAGAAAAAGTCCTTCTATATAATTACGGCGATAGAAGCTTATGGTGAGATCTACGACTTCCTGTACTTTAAATGCCGCTCTCTTAATATCATTACTTTTCCTGGTTACGCAATAGGCACAATCGAATATGCAGTGATTGGTAAGAAGGATCTTAAGCAGGGATACGCAGCGGCCATCCTGGGTATAAGAATGGCATATTCCCATCCCCGAAGAATCTCCAAGACCCTTATTGGTGTTCTTTCTTTTGCTTCCGCTACTTGAGCAAGAAACATCATACTTAGCAGCATCTGCAAGTATGTTGAGCTTTTCTTTGATTCGGTCGAAATCCATATAATTGGAATTTTTCCAAAATTAGGAAAAATTCCAATTAATAAATAGGTAATTTTATTTTAGATTGAACTCTTTTGGTCTGAAAATGAACTTAATCGACCTCTATAGATTTTTCCTTGGGATAAGTTTCCGGATTTTCTCCGGCTAAGCGTGCAAAATTTCTGTAGGCCTGATCAACTTTTTCCTTTGGAGTCGTTTGAAATTCCTTTTCGGTAACTTCATATTTCCTTTGTAGTTCTTCTAGCTCATCATGAAGATTTTTTTGAATTTCAGCATATTCAGGATCACCATAGAGATTATTTTCTTCCTGAGGATCTTTCTTTAGATCATAAAGTTCCCAGGTATCGATATCGTCATAGAAATGTATGAGCTTGTATCTTTCAGTTCTTACGCCATAATGCCTTTTTACCATATGAAATGCTGGGAAATCGTAATAGTGATAATAAACTGCATCTCTGAATTCCCCTGTATTACTATTATTTGTTAACAATGGTTTTAGTGATTTTCCTTGCATGGATCCTGGGATTTCAGCTCCTGCAAAATCCAGGAATGTTGGTGCAAAATCCAGGTTTTGGGTGAGTGCCTCAATGGTAGTTCCTTTTTCAATAGATGGTGGATACTGCATTAATAAAGGCATGGCGAGTGATTCTTCATACATGAAACGTTTGTCAAAAAATCCTTTTTCACCTAGATAGAAGCCCTGGTCTGTAGTATATACTATAATGGTATTTTCAGTTAGATTGTTTTCTTCAAGATAATCAAGGATTTTACCAACTCCTTCATCCACTGCAGCAACGGTACCCATATAATCTCTCAGGTACCTCTGTCCTTTCCATTCAGCAAGTTCCCGGCCTGTAAGTTTTGCATCGTGAAAGGCATCATTCTTAGGCCTGTAAGCATCATCCCAGGCTTTTCTTTGCTCTTTGGTCATCCTGTCGAAATCTGAGGTCCAGGGATTATGTCTTAAGGAATCACTTCCTTTAGCTACGGTCATTTTAAGATCATGACCCTCATACATGTCTTCATATACAGTTTGCAGTTGCTGCTGTGCTGCTATTTGACCCTCATGTTTAGAAAAGTAGGTCTCGGGTAGCGGAAAGGTAGTCGAATCATAGGTATTAATATGCTTAATTGGAGGCATCCAGTTTCTATGAGGTGCTTTATGATGTACCATTAGAAAAAATGGTTCATCTTTCTTTCTTTTAGTTTCCATCCAGTCTATTCCCATATCAGTAATGATATCTGTGGCATATCCATTTACGATGGTGGTATCATTTTGATGAATGAATTCCGGGTTGTAATAATTTCCCTGATCATTTAAAATATTCCAGTAATCAAATCCCTGTGGCCTGCCATGAAGATGCCATTTCCCAACGATGGCAGTTTGGTATCCGGCTTTCTTAAGAAATTTAGGTAAGGTGGGCTGGGAGCCATCAAAAATCTCCCCGTTCATTCTAAAACCGTTTATATGGCTGAATTTCCCAGTTAGAATTACAGCCCTGCTAGGTCCGCAAATTGAATTGGTACAAAAATTATTCAGGAATTTAGCACCATTATTTGCTATACGGTCAATATTTGGAGTTGGTGCCAGTTGGCTTACGGGATGACCGTAGGCGCTTATGGCCTGTGCCGCATGATCATCGCTCATTATAAAAACGATATTAGGCTTTTGAGGTTTATCTATTTTCTCTGAATCTTCTTCTTTTTTATTTCCACAACTTATGATGGTTGGAAAAATCAGTAATATAAGACCTAATAAGATGGAAGGAATTGAAATTTTATCCATGAGCTAAATTTTAAAATGGAAAACTACGAAAGTTTTCGTTCAAAATTATTAATTTTCACCTGCTCAATAACTGCACAAATCTATATACATTATGATTTACAAGGCTCTTAGGTGCTTGATTTTAATGGGTTTACTTGTAGGTAAGACTTATTCTCAGGAGCTTGTACCACCTATACAGAATTATTCACCTTCAGATTACTCTGCAGCTAGTCAAAACTGGGATATTGCGGTAGATGAAAGGGGAGTTATATATAGTGCGAATAACCAGGGCTTACTTGTTTTTGACGGAATCAACTGGGAGTTATTTCCATTGGAGAGTCAATCCATCATCAGATCTGTTTACCCTCATAATGACAGAATTTACACAGGGTCTTACCAGGAATTTGGGTATTGGGATACCGCACACAATGGGGAAATGAAGTATAATTCCCTTACTCCCTTGATGCAGGAATATAATATGCAAAGTGATGAATTCTGGGAGATTATTGCTCATCAAGATGCTATATATTTCAGGTCATTTGGTGCTGTATATAAGTATGAGAATGATAGGATCACGAAAGTTGAGGATCTTGTAACAACCGCATTAGGAACATTCAAAGATAGATTGATCTATGCTCCAAGGATGCAGGGGTTAGCTTACTTGGACAATGATGGAATAAGCAGACCATTAGAAGGGGATCTTAAAATATTAGAGGGTGTTAGTATAATAGATATTGAAGCATATAAAGATACTTTGTTTATTGCCGGTAAGGAATCGCTGTATGTTTATTATGACAAAAAAGTAAAAAAGATCACCGGTCAAAAATTGAATGAACTTCTTAATAGGTCTGAACTAAATCATATACTTCCCATAAGTTCTACTGAAATTATTTTAGGAACCATTAAAGATGGAATCGTTCAATATGATCTGGAGAATCATAGTTTCCACATCTATAATCGTACTTCAGGCCTACAGAATAATACGGTCTTGGGTATGGCCTATTTTAATGAAAAGCTCTGGCTTGCCCTGGATAAGGGTGTCGATATTGTTGAACTTAAGGCTCCTGTAAGTTTTTATACAGATAGCTCAGGGGAGCTGGGCGCTGTTTATGACCTATTGAATTATAATGGCGATTATTTTTTAGCAAGTAATACCGGAGTGTATAGTTTTTCAGAGTCAGAGCTGGAATTAATTGAGAACGCCGAGGATCATACCTGGAATCTCGAAGCTATAGATGGAGTTCTATACGCTAATCATAATACGGGAATTTATGAGATATCAAATAACAGGTTTTTACCAATTGATACCCGTACCGGTAGTTTCTCTATAGACAAGATAGAAGGCCTCCAGAACAAGTATTTGATTTCTAATTATACTGGAATTAGTCTATATAACAGGGATGATGGCAATATCCGGGAACTGGAAGGAATTAATTTTCCTGTTAAGGATATAGTTTTCGAGAATAATAAAACCTTCTGGGCAGCTCATCCTTACGAGGGTATTTATAAGGTTACTCATGATAATTTTTCTGATCTAAAGATCGAAAAGATTCGATCACTAGGTGAAAAGTCTAATTATAATCCCAAGATCTACAAATTAAATAATCAGGTTGTAGCATATGTAAATGATCATTGGTATAAATATAATCCGTTTCAGGATGATTTTGAAAACTTTGATGACCTTAAGGAATTTAATGGTTCAGAGCTTATCTATAAAGGACCAGAATATTATGTGTTTGTGGACGGGGATAGCGGTCACATCATTCTTACAGATCTTAATGATGAGAGAATTGTTGTAGGGCCTAAGGAACTGGATCAAAGACTGGTTAAATCTAATGAAAACTTTATCCGGGAAAACGATTCCGTCTTTTATGTTACTTTAAATGATGGTTTTGCCAGGGTGAATTTGAATAAACTGCGTGATATTAGTGGCGATAAATGGATAAGTAAACCTTTTCTTAAAGAATTCGCAGGTGATAATAAGAATTACTCTTTATCTGGTTCACCGCTTATTCCTTTTAATTCATCTAAGAATATAAAAGTTAGAGTTGGCTTGCCGGTTTCAAGCGCCACAGAATTAATTTATTCACTGGAAGGCGAGGAAACTATTACGGGCCAGGTGAATTCCGGGCTCCTTACCTTCAGAAACCTGGAACATGGAGATTATAATTTGAGGCTTAATGCGAAGGGAAGTGGGAATAATAAAGAAACGATTGCTACTTATAATTTTTCTATTTCTCCACCATGGTATCTTTCCCTACCTATGAAGTTTGTATATATTTTAATTGGGCTCTCTATCTTTTTCCTGGTCTATTGGTTGAATAAACAAAAACTTAAAAAGCACCAACTGCAATTGGAAGCCAAATTTGAAAAAGAACATGCCGAAAGATTGAATCGTATAGAAAAGGAAAGGTTAATGAATGAAATTGATCTTAAAAGAAAGGAACTTGCCAATACCACTATGATGGCGGCAAAGAAAAATGAGGTCCTAATGGAAATTCAAGGTGAATTGAATAAGGATAAGAATAAATTTTCCAATCAGTTCCGTTTGAAGCATATCATGACCAAGATCAATAATGCGGTAAAGAACAAGGACGAATGGAAGGTTTTCGAAACGAATTTTAATGAGGTGCACGAAGATTTCTTTAAAGATGTGCTGGAGAAATATCCAAAATTAACCAGTAAGGATCTTAAACTCTGTTCTTATTTAAAGATGAATTTAACCTCCAAAGAGATCGCTCCACTTATGGGGATTTCGGTAAGAGGGGTAGAGGTACATCGTTATAGATTAAGAAAGAAGATGGACCTGGACAGTGATGTGAATTTGACAAAATTTTTAATTAAGAATTTTTGAATTCTTAATAATACTGTCAAAAATTATCAAAAAAACACTACTACATTACTACATCATACCTAAAAAATTTCCTTAAAAAGCTACTTCAATAAAACTGTAACAACTTGTAAATAAGTCAATTAATGCTTATTTTGAGTTGAAGTAGCAGTTGTGTACTACAACGTTTGCGTAAATAGTGGGAGTTGGGCGTATCTTTCACTTACAAATTAAGCAAAACACCTAATTAGTATGAATGTAAAACTATTCTTGGCTAGTGTATTCTTATTAGTCTTCTCAGGACTATCCTATGCACAGCAAACCAAAACTATTAGTGGTACTGTAATTAGTGCCAATGAGGTACCCCTACCAGGAGCAGAAGTGAAAGTTAATGGTAAGGATATCTTTGACGTGACCGATTTTGATGGAAATTTTACTTTGGAAAATGTTGAAGTCGGAGATGTATTTACGGTAACTTTTCTGGGATTCTCTGATAAGGAGATAGAAGTGACCACTAGTTCAGATTATTCTGTAGTCCTTGAGGAAGATGCGGGACAATTAGATGAAGTGGTCGTTGTTGGTTATGGTACACAGAAAAAAAGAGATCTAACCGGTGCCATTGCTTCCCTTGATTCTGAAGAACTGGAAAAAACCCCTGCGGCTAACGTCATGCAAAGCCTTCAGGGTAAAGTTTCAGGTGTCCAGATCGTGAGTGCAGGATCTCCTGGAGATTCACCAACAGTTAGAATTAGAGGTCTTGGAACTTTCCAGGATGATGCGACGAATGTATTATATGTAGTAGATGGTACTTTATATGACAATATTGATTTCCTGAACACCAAGGATATTAAATCTGTAAATGTTCTAAAAGATGCCTCATCTTCTGCTATTTATGGTGTACGTGCAGCAAATGGGGTAGTGATCATCGAAACTAAATCTGGACGAAAGAATCAGAAACCTCAAATAGAATATGATGGTTATACTGGGATTCAGAGAGCTCAGAATGTTGTAAAAATGGCCAATTCAGAACAATTTGTTACTATGGCTCTTGAATCTGGTTCAGCTGCAGATGAGCAATTTGTGAACAATGCTATTCAGCGTTATGGACGTAGCCGGATAAATCCTAATATTCCAGATGTTAATACAGACTGGTATGAAGAAGTTCTAAGAGATGGTATTATCCAGAACCATAGTATAGGAGTTTCCGGTGGTGCAGAAAAGGTTACTTACTCAATAGGTACTAACTATTTTGCCCAGGAAGGTATTCTGGATATGAAGAATGAGTATGAGAGATTTAATATGCGTTCTAAAGTAGACGTAGATATTTCAGATCGTTTTAAATCTGGTGTGAATGTTATTTTCAGTAATGCAACTAAGTATGCACCTGAGAATGCTGCGTGGTTTAAATCTTACTTCGCGGTTCCGATCATGCCGGTAATAGATCCTTTAAATACAGAGGCTTCTCCAATTCAATATTCTAATGCCCAGATTTTAGGATATCGTGGTACTCAGAATCCTTTTACAGATATGACCTATAATGAGGACCGTCTGAAAATCAGAAAAATGCTGGCAACCATTTATTTTCAATATGAAATAATTCCGGAAAAGCTTGACTTTAAGACTACTTATAGTCATAACCTTTCTGCTTTAGAAGAAAGATATGTTGATCTTCCCTACTTACTAGGGAATAACGTCGAAAGAAGGTCAAGTATTAGGAGAGAAAATAATACCTTCTCGAACCAGTACTGGGATAATATCCTGACTTATAACGACCAGTTTGGAGACCATGATCTTACCGTGATGGCGGGATCATCTTATAGGGATGAAGCTGCCAATGAGTTCGAGGCAACTGGACAGGATATCGCCGGGATCAGACTTGAATCAAGCTGGTACCTGGATTTTGCAGATCCTGAATCATTCAATAATAATGTATCAGAAATTGGAAGAAGGTATTATGGTCTTTCTTATTTTGGAAGGATTGCATATAACTTCAAGGATAAATACCTGTTGTATGGTACTTTTAGAGCAGATGGTTCTTCAAAGTTTACCAAGGACCCATGGGGTTACTTCCCTTCAATAGGTGCAGGTTGGGTTATAAGTGAAGAAAATTTCATGGAAAATAATGGAGTTTTCGATTTCCTTAAGTTGAGAGCCGGATGGGGTAAATTAGGTAATGATAACGTAGCAGCCAGTGATGGTTCTAACACCATTGAGGTAATTACTGCTGCTTTAGGAGATGAGCCAAGGAGTGGTATCACCTCTACCAGTATATTTTCAGATAATACCTGGGAGATTATCGAAGAATTGAACTTCGGTATAAACATGGAAATGTTTGATAACAGACTTTCTCTTGATGCCGATTATTATATTAGAGATACTGAAGATGCCATTCTACCTGTATTTATTCCTATTATTAATAGAAGTGTAGACCAGAATTCGGGAGTTATTCGTAACCAGGGATTAGAGTTGAATCTTAACTGGAACCAACAGGTTTCAGATGACTTCAGCTATTCTATTGGAGCAAACTTTACCACTTTAGAAAATGAAGCTTTAGAAATTGAAGATGAGAGAGGTTATATCGACTCTGGTAGTGCTGAATTTCGTCAAAGAACCCAGGAAGGTGGCCCACTTTTTGCGTTTTATGGGTATGAAAGGATAGGAGTTTATCAAAATCAGGCACAGATCGATGCAGATCCTGTAGCCGTAGAAAATAACCTTGTACCAGGAGACCTTATTTATAGGGATCAAAACGGAGATGGAGTTATAGATGACTCAGACCGTGTAATTCTTGGATCTTTCCTACCTGATTTCACTTTTGGTGGGAATATAGGTATTAACTACAAAGCTTTTGATATGACCATGAGTTTTTATGGTCAGACCGGAAATAAGATCCTGAATAGAAAAAGAGGAGAGATCATCTTTACTCAGGATACCAATATAGATGCAGATCTTGCTATAAACAGATGGCACGGGGAAGGTACAAGTAACACTTATCCTTCGTCTGCAGGCTTACGTAAAGCCTGGAACCAACGTTTAAGTAACTTCTGGGTAGAGGATGGAGATTTCTTTAGAATTCAGAATATCCAGGTAGGATATACTATTCAATCTGAAGCTCTTCCGCAAACCAGAGTTTATTTTACTGCAGAGAGACCATTTACCTTCTTTGATTATAATGGTTTTGATCCTGAAGTACCGAATGGAGTAGATAGACAAACTTATCCAATTCCATCTGTGTACACCGTAGGACTTAATATTAAAATTTAAAAAAACGCGATATGAAAAGAATTGAAAAATCAATTATTCTTAGCGTATTCACCATACTTGCTCTAGCTACCACCATTTCTTGTAGCGACAAGCTGGATACGCAAGAGGGTCAGTTGAATACAGGTGACCTTGATTACACCAATACAGATGATATGATAGATCCTGTTATTGGTGCTTATTATGAATTTGTTACCAGAGGTTGGGAAGAACCGCTTTTACTGGGTGTAAGAGGAGACGATGTGAATGCTGGAGGAGAAGGTGATCAACAACCTTTTTCTGATACTGATAGATATGTGTATAACAAGGATTACTGGATGTACAACTCGTTATGGAATGTACATTATAATGATATTGTGAACATGAATACAGCCATTCTTCAGGTAGAAAATTTTAAAGAATTTGCTGAAGGAGATGATATTGCAAGAGCAGACCAGTATATAGCTGAAATTAGTGTTCTTAGAGCATGGTTTCATTTCAACTTAGCACGTGTTTGGGAAGACGTTTTTATCATTACATCTAACCAGCCAAGTACAGAGGTTGAAAATGGTGTCGCCACCAAAGAAGAAGTAATGCAGTTCATTATTGATCAAATGGATATGGCGATTCCTAACCTGCCAGATGCGAGGCCTAACGAACGTACAGATATTCCTGGAGGTGTTACCAGATATACGGCATATGCCCTAAAAGCTTTGGCTTACCAGGAACTGGAGAATTATCAGGGAGTAGCAGATGCTGCCGGTGCTATTATTAATTCAGGGAAGTTTTCATTGTATCCAGATTATTACCAGTTATTTAAAAAACCGGGAGAATTAAGTGATGAGAGTTTACTTGAAATGCAATATTCAGATTTTGGATCTGCCACAGGTGATGACGTTTATCACTTATATGCACCATTCGGACCTCAAAACTGGACCCCGGAAAGAGAAAATGCCAGTAGTGGTTGGGGATTCTATGAGCCTAGTTTGAAGTTCATTAAATTCATGATAGATCGTGACGAAACTGTGCGTCTTGAAACTTCAGTTTTATTCACAGACAGTGGAATTGCTGAAATAGAAGATGATGGTTACACCGTGCCATCTTTTGTAAGCAATACTACTCCTTCCGGTGATATTATTAATGATTATGCCAGAGCTTCATTTGCCAGTGGAAAGCATTATTTACCATCAGTTCAATTAACCGACGGTAGAAATGACTATGGTGCTGGTAAAAATATGATCGTTATAAGATATGCAGAAATACTATTAATGTACGCTGAAGCTATCACTCAAGGTGCAAGCGCAACGGCAATTTCTGCTGATGCGGCTGTTAACCTGGTACGAGAGAGAGCAGGACTATCTCCAATTTCAGGTGTGACTCAGCAAGATGTTCTTGATGAGAAATTCGCTGAATTGGCTATGGAATGGGGAATTCGTTATTATGATATGATTCGTTTAGGTAATACTGATGAATTAAGTTATGACGGTAGATCATTCTCTGCAGGAGATCAATACCTTCCTTATCCACAGGCTCAGGTAGATGCGCTTCCATTAAATGCTACTCCTGTAGATAGAAATACTGCGATGAATAACGTATTGAGACAATTAAATTAATTAGATATGAAACATATTAATATTAAACTTTTAGGTTTATTCTCATTAATACTGCTATTTACTGCTTGTGAATATGATGGGATAGATTCAATTACACAAGTAGATCCGGGACCGGATCAGGGTGCTCCAGAAGTTACCATTACTGCTCCGTTGGAAGGTAACACGATCAAAGTCCTTGAAGAGGTTACCAGCATAGATATAAAATTCAAGGTAGAAGACGATATCGAGGTCGATAATGTTGAAGTCATGGTAGACGGTAATATGATCGCTTCTATGAGCGAATTCAAAGATTACCGAATCGTTAATGAACAACTTGTATTTGATAATATAGCGAATGGTGACCATACCGTAACCGTTACGGCAACAGATCTTGAAGGAAATGTGACCACCAAAACTGTGAATTTCAGTAAGGAGCCACCATATACCCCAAAATTTGATAATGAATATTTATATATGCCTTTCGATGGGGACTATGTAGACCTCATGACCCTTAGAAGTGCAGAAGTTACGGGTGATCTAAGTTTTGCCGGAGAATCTTTCTTAGGTTCTAATGCATACACTGGTTCTCCAGATTCGTATATCAACATTCCGTTTGATGGATCTGTAGGTTCAGAATTTACAACATCATTCTGGTATAAGGTTAGTGGAGATCCTAACCGTGCCGGGATATTGGTAGCAGGTGCAGATGAGAATCGTACACAGGGATTCAGATTGTTCCGCGAAGGAAGTGCTGCTGAGCAAACGATTAAGCTGAATGTTGGAACTGGTACCGGAGAAGTATGGAATGACGGAGGAACCCTGGATCCAGAAAAAGATGAATGGGTACACATAGCCTTTACAGTTACTGCTGAAGAAACGGTGCTTTATATCGATGGTAATCCTGTAAATACAGGAAATATGGCTGGTTCTTCTATAGACTGGACCGGAGTTGAGAATTTAACTATTGGTTCAGGTGGTGAAACTTTTAGCTACTGGGATCACAAATATGATAGCAGTGGTATTGATGAATTGAGAATATTTGATGCTGCTCTTTCTCAGGAGGAGATCCAGGGATTGATCAATGCTTCATCTGAAACTTTAAAACTTTCATTTGATGGTTCATACCAGGATTCAGCCTCGAACCGGGAAGTTACAGTAGTAGGTGACCCAGGATTTGCTGGAGAGTCTGTTGAAGGTTCAAACGCCTATGCGGGAGCTGAAGGTTCTTATTTAACTATGCCTTCTGAAGGATTGTTAAGTCCAACTTTTAGTGCGACTTTCTGGTACAAGGTAAATGCCAGTCCAGACCGTGCTGGTATTATTGTGATTGGACCGGAAGACACAGAAAATCCTGATGAACAGAATAATAGAACTTCCGGATTTAGATTTTTCAGAGAAAATGGTGCTGAAGGATTTCAGCGATTTAAATTGAATGTAGGTGATGGTAATGCCGATACCTGGGTTGATGGTGGTACTGCTGCAGATGTAGCTAACGATGCAGGATGGGTGCATATCGCATTTACCATATCATCCTCAGCGGCCACGGTATACATCAATGGCGAGGTTGTAAAAGAATCTGCTTTTTCAGGAATAGACTGGACAGGAACAGACCTGGTTTCGATCATGTCTGGAGCTCCACGCTTTACGCAATGGGGACACCTTTCAGATTCCAGTTACATGGATGAACTGACTTTTTATAATAAAGTTCTGACTAAAGAAGAAATTGAAGCCAGTATGGCTCAATAAATCCTTATAAATAAAGCTCCGGGCTTTTTGCCCGGGGTATTTATTTAACCTAATATTTTTCATTAGAATAATAATTTCTGCCCCCTTATTTTAAAAAATAATGGTGCGGAGAAACAGCTAATTATGTTCAAAATCTACCTTTCTAAAGTAATTTTCCTGGCAGGATTTTTATTGCTAATCTCCTGTTCAGATGATTCCGGTCCCGGTTATCAGGAACCATATATTCCTGAAACCTCAGATGACGGCCCTACAGATGATGGTCCGGTAGAAGAAACTCTTACCGATAATGAATTGCTGGATCTCGTGCAGGAACAAACTTTTAAATATTTCTGGGATTTTGCAGAACCTAATAGCGGTATGGCCCGTGAGAGATCTCAAGACGAGGCTTACGGCGGTCAGGGAGATGATATAGTCACTACTGGAGGTACTGGTTTTGGCCTTGCATCTTTTCCCACAGCTGTTGAACGTGGTTGGGTTACCCGCGAAGAAGCTACAGACAGGTTGAATAAAATTCTGGATTTTCTGGAAACCGTGCCTACATATCATGGTGCGTTTTCACATTGGTATTTAGGAAGTACGGCTCAAACCAGACCGTTTAGTGAATTGGATAATGGCGGTGACCTGGTGGAAACTGCTTTTCTTTTAGAAGGCCTTCTGATATGCCGTGAATATTTCAATGATGGTTCAGAAAAAGAAAATGAGATCAATTCAAGGGTCACCAATATTTGGGAAGATGTTGAGTGGACCTGGTATACCCAGGGTAAAAATGTACTTTACTGGCATTGGTCACCTTCTAATCAGTTTGCCATAAATCTTAAGATCCAAGGTTGGAACGAATCACTAATTGTATATGTTCTGGCGGCTTCTTCACCTACTTATCCAGTTTCAGAAGAGGTTTATAACCAGGGATGGGCTTCCAATGGTTCAATTGTAACCAGTAGAAGCCATTATAATATCAATTTACCAATGGGGCCAAGTTTTGGCGGCCCATTGTTCTTTAGTCATTACTCTTTTATAGGACTGGATCCAAGAAATCTGCAGGATCAGTATGCAAATTACTGGCAGCAAAATGAAGCTCATAGTTTGATAAACTATAATTACTGCGTAGATAATCCTAAGAATTTTGAGGGTTACGGTGAAAATTCATGGGGCTTAACCGCTTCAGATAGCAGAGAAGGATATGCGGCACATAGCCCTACTAATGATTTAGGAGTAATAACTCCTACTGCCGCATTATCCTCTTTTCCTTATACACCAGAAGAATCTATGGCTGCACTCAGATATTTTTATGATGAGCAGGGGGATGAACTTTGGGGAGAAATGGGATTTTATGACGCGTTTTCTGAAGAATATAACTGGTATGCCGATGGTTACCTGGCAATAGATCAGGGGCCAATAGTTGCGATGATCGAAAATTACAGAACCCAGTTGCCTTGGAATCTCTTTATGGCAAATGAGGAGATACAAGCTGGATTGGATAAACTTGGATTTACTTATTAATAGATGAAGCCACTTTCGATTTACATATTTTCATTAATCTTCCCGTTATTCCTGAATTCCCAGGAAACCACCTATGATAAGATCTTTTTTGAAAATAGTTTAATGCCCGAAAGCTGGTATTATAGTGATGTAAAATATGAGGCACCTGCCTTTGTGTTAAATATTGAAGATAAATTACCAGTACACGATGAAAATGCCTTAACGCCTGGGAACAGTCTTTTATTGAATTACACATCTTCGCCGCAGGCCAACTGGAATGTAGACCTTGTATTTCCTGAATGGAGAGGAAAGGATTTTTTCAAACCAGCAGATCAATTGAGTATTTGGTTCTATGTAAAATCAAATACAGAACTGAAAGATCTTCCTGAATTGGCTATCAAAAGAAATAATTCCATTTCAAAAACTAAAAAAATTGCAGATTACATTCAGGACTTTCAAAATGGAACCTGGTTACAGTTAAGGATTCCATTGCAGGAATTCGGACTGGATTCTTCAGATGTTTCCGATATATCTGCAATTCAGTTTTCACAGTTAAAGGGTGCTTCCGGCGATCATGAAATTCTCATTGATCAGGTAGAATTTATAAATTCCGAAATAAGGAATATCCCGGTATCGGCAGTAGAAATAAATTCAGCTGAAGCATATGAAATGCATGTGGATCTCACTTGGGAAAAGGTGGATCCTGCGCGGGTTAAATATGTAAAAATTTACAGGTCTCAAGACGGAAGCGATTACCAACCTGTAGGTATTCAAAATACTCAGTATTATTCAAGATATACAGATTTTACCGGGAAGACCAATCAGGAATACAGCTATAAAATTAGTGCAATTGGCCATGGTTATTCTGAATCTGAATTGTCTAAACCCGTACAGGTCTCCATGAAGAAAATGAGTGATGAAGAATTACTAACTATGGTTCAGGAAGCTTCTTTCAGGTATTATTGGGAAGGGGCAGAAGAATATAGTGGGCTGGCGCTTGAAAATATTCCCGGGCGTAAAAATATGGTAGCTTCTGGTGCTTCCGGTTTTGGTCTTATGGCCTTGGTGGTGGGAGCAGAAAGAGGATTTATTACCAGGGATCAGTTCGTCCCTAGGATGGAGAAGATCCTTGATTTTCTTGAAAAAGCTGATAGGTTCCATGGTGCATACTCTCATTTTATCGATGGCTCTTCTGGTAAGGTTGTTCCATTCTTCGGAAATAAAGATAATGGAGCCGATCTTGTTGAAACCTCATTCCTAATGCAAGGGCTGCTTACCGTTAAGCAATATCTTTCAGAAAACAATAGCGCTGAGAATGATTTGCGAACAAGGATCACTAAAATATGGGAAGAAGTAGATTGGGAGTGGTTCAAAAAAGGCGAAAACGATAAATACTTAACCTGGCACTGGTCTCCAGACCAGGAATGGGTGATAGATCATCAACTTATTGGCTGGAATGAGACTTTGATAACCTATTTTTTGGCTATTGCTTCACCAGATCACGGCATTGATCCCGCAATGTATTATAGCGGTTGGGCAAGTCAGGAACAAAAAGCACAAGATTATCGTTCAAACTGGGGAGAGACTAATTCGGGTTCATTATACAAGAATGAAGAAGTATATTTTGGAATTCCCTTAAAAGTTGGAGTTGGAGTTGGAGGTCCGTTGTTTTTTACCCATTATTCATTTTTAGGTTTAGATCCACATAGAATGGAGGATCGATATGTAAATTATTTTGAAAATAATAAGAATATCGTTCGGATCAATTATAGATACAGTTGTGAAAACCCGGGTGGTTACGAAGGCTACGGAAGAAATAGCTGGGGACTTACTGCCAGTGATGGCCCTGAGGGCTATAAGGCCAGAGAGGCAAAACCTTCTCAGGACGATGGAACCATCGCTCCAACTGGTGCTATTGCTTCTTTTCCTTACACCCCAGAGAAATCTATGGACGCCCTTAAAAATTTCTATAGGAACAATGGAAAGTTTCTATGGGGAGAATATGGTTTCAGAGATGCTTATAATCTTTCTGAAGATTGGGTAGGCAATATTTATATGGGATTGAATCAGGCACCAATGACCGTTATGATAGAAAATTATAGAACCGGTTTATTATGGGATCTGTTCATGAAAAATCAAGAAGTACAAGAAGCTTTAAAATCGATTAAGGCTTTAGATAAGAATAAAGATTATTAAAAAACCCTACAACTAACATGTTCAAAAGATATTTACTGATAACAATTTTTGGCGGACTCCTCATTACTTCATGTAAGAACAGGAATGACCAAGATGGAAAACAGGGGAAAGCTGAAGATGCTAATCAGCAACAGGAACTTTCAGAAGAAGCACTTCTGGATACAGTCCAGAAGCAGACCCTTAAATATTTCTGGGATTTTGCTGAACCAAATTCCGGAATGGCCCGTGAGCGCTATCATCCAGATGGAGACTACCCTAAAAATGATTCTCATGTAGTAACTACAGGTGGTTCTGGTTTTGGACTCATGGGAATAGTTTCAGGAATGGAACGAGGATTTATTCCGCGGGATTCTGCCGTGGCGAGACTTGATAAGATCGCAGATTTTCTTGCAAAAGCCCCACGATTTCATGGAGCCTGGTCACACTGGCTAAACGGTGAAACCGGTGAAGTGCAGGCTTTTGGAGAAAAGGACAATGGAGGTGATATTGTGGAAACCTCTTTTTTAGCCCAGGGATTCATTGTAGTTAGGGAGTACCTTAAAAATGGTTCAAAAAAAGAGAAGGTTGTAGCCTCAAAATATGATGAACTTTGGAAGAGGATAGAATGGGATTGGTATACTAATAACAAAGATGGAATATACTGGCACTGGTCCCCGGTATATGAATGGGAAATGGATTTTATGATAGAAGGTTATAATGAGTGTTTGATCACCTATGTAATGGCCGCCTCTTCCCCAGATCACGCTATAGATCCAGAAGTTTATCACGATGGTTGGGCAAGAAGTGGGAATATCACTACAGATAAGGAAGCTTATGGTATTCCGTTAATTCTAAAACATAATACAAATGGTGATAAAGGTGGACCTCTGTTCTGGGCGCATTATTCCTACCTGGGACTAAATCCAAAAGGACTTTCAGACAAATATGCCAATTACTGGGATCTCAATGTCAATCATAGTCTTATTAATTATAAATATGCCCAGGAAAATCCAAACAATTATGAAACCTATGCACCAAATTCCTGGGGTTTAACTGCCAGCTATTCCAGAAATGAGGACGGTGGAATAGGTTATGCTGCTCATTCTCCAGATAGTGATCGTGGAGTAGTTTCTCCAACTGCGGCAATAAGCTCTATTCCTTACACTCCTGAGAAATCTATGGCTGCGATGAGATATTTCTTTACAGATCTAAATGAACTTCTCTGGGGACCAGCAGGTTTTTACGATGCCTTTAGCCTTGAGGGAGAGCCTTGGGTAGCTGAAAAATACCTTGCAATAGATCAGGGGCCTATGGTAGTCATGATAGAAAATTACAGGTCTGGACTTATCTGGGACCTTTTTATGGGAGCTCCTGAAGTAAAAAACGGATTAGAAAAATTAGGATTTAAGTATGAAAAATAGATTGAAATATTTACTGATCGCTTTAGGTTTGATTTTATTATTGACGCCTTTCAATATTAATGCTCAGTCTAAAGAAGATTTTAAAAAAGAACAATTCATTTCTGAAAATGACACCCTTAATTACAGGGTTCTTTTTCCGGACAATTTCAAGAAAACCAAAAAATATCCGGTAGTTCTGGTATTACACGGGGCAGGAGAACGTGGCGATAATAACGAAGCACAATTGGTACATGGAAGTGATGTCTTTCTTAATGAGGAAAACCGTGAAAAGTTCCCGGCTATTGTCATATTTCCACAGGCACCAAAGGAGGATTATTGGGCGAAAGTGGAAGTGAAAAGAGACACCATGCCCTTTCAGTTCGATTTTAGGAATAAAGAAGAACCCACCAAATCATTGAATCTTGTTATGAAAATGATGGATTCTGTAGTAGCCCAGGAATATGTAAATAAAGACAGGGTGTATGTAGGAGGATTATCTATGGGTGGAATGGGAACTTACGAGATACTTTATAAGAAGCCTGACATGTTCGCCGCGGCATTTGCCATTTGTGGAGGAGCGAATCCTGAAATTGCTGAAACTTATCCAAAAGGTTTTAATATCTGGATCTTTCATGGAGAGAAAGACGATATAGTACCCCCAAGATTTTCGAAAAGAATGGCCAGAGAGATTAATCATAATGGCGGAAATGCCAAACTTACATTGTATCCCGATGATAATCATAATAGTTGGGATTCAGCATTTTCGGAACCCTATCTATTACCATGGTTGTTCTCAAAAGAGCGAAATGAAAATACTTATTAAAAGTCCCACAATCTAAAAGTTGTTGAAGCAAGAAATTAATGAAGAGTTTAAAAAATATACTTACGTCTGTAGCTTTGTTGGTCGCTATTTTGGTTAATTCACAAGAAGTGATTCCGGAAACTTATATAAATCCGCTGGATATAGATTATACCTATATGGTGTATAATTCCAGTAAGAATATTTCCTATCGTTCTGGTGCAGATCCTGCGGTCATTGAGTTCCAGGGGGAATACTATATGTTCGTGACCCGCTCTTTCGGGTACTGGCATTCTACAGATCTTGTCAACTGGGAATTCATTAAACCTAAACAATGGTTTTTTGAAGGTTCCAATGCACCTACAGCTTTTAACTACAAGGATTCGCTGGTATATTTCGCCGGGGATCCTGCAGGTTACGGAAGTATCCTGTATACCGATGACCCAAAAAGTGGTGAATGGACACCAACTGCTTCGATTTCTAATAATATTCAGGATTCAGAATTGTTTATAGATGACGACGGGAAAACCTACCTGTATTGGGGATCCTCTAATGTTCATCCTTTAAAGGTGAAAATGCTGGATAAGGATGATAGATTTCTGGAAACCGGAGTTCAAAAAGAATTGATCAACCTGGTTGAAGAAGAACACGGTTGGGAGCGCTTTGGGGAAAATAATTATCATCCAACCCTTAAAGAAGGATATATGGAAGGCGCTTCCATGACCAAACATGATGGTAAATATTACCTGCAGTATGCCGCGCCGGGTACCCAATTCAATGTGTATGCAGATGCCGCTTATATTGGAGAAACTCCACTGGGACCATTTAAATATATGAAGAATAATCCCATGAGTTTTAAGCCCGGAGGTTTCACCAATGGTGCCGGTCACGGGATTACGGTAAAGCAAACCAATGGTCAATACTGGCATTTTGCCACGATGGCCCTGGCTTCTAATTCTCATTGGGAACGTCGTTTATGCATGTTTCCAACTTATTTTGATGAGGAAGGCCTGATGTATACAGATACAAGTTATGGTGATTACCCGTTGTTTGGCCCAGATCATCCAACTAAGGCCGGTCAGCATAGCGGCTGGATGTTACTTTCTTATGAGGGGAAGGCTACAGTATCATCTTCAGCAATTCAGATAAGAAAAAGTACGGCGACAGACGGTGACTATGACATTACCGAAATGCCACTGGAAAAGAACGACAATGGTGAAATTACTTCAAAGGTTTTAACCGACGAGAGCCCTAAATCATTCTGGGTTGCCGAAGCTAATGATAATAACCAATGGGTGGAGATCGAAATGCTTTCTCCTGGAAATATCTATGCCTTTCAACTGAATTTTCATGATGAGGAATCAGGAATTTATACGCGAACTGAAGGATTACGTCACCGTTTTACCTTGGAAGTTTCAGAAGATGGTAAGAATTGGAAAACAGTTGTAGACAGAAGTAATAGCTACGAAGATGCTCCAAATGCTTATATGCCTCTGAATAAGCCTGTAAAAGCAAAATACGTTCGATATAACAATATTGAGGTGCCCGGAAATAACCTGGCCTTATCTGAAATAAGGGTTTTTGGAAAAGGCCTCGGGAAAAAACCGGCCACGGTTGAAGGCTTTAAAGTTGACCGAAAGGAGGATCGAAGAGATGCCTCCCTGGAGTGGGAGCCGGTAAAAGGAGCTCAGGGTTATAATATCCGCTGGGGCATTGCTCCAGATAAACTATACCAGGCCTGGCTAGTCTATGATGTAAATGAACATTTTATGCGTAACCTCGACCGTGATACCGAGTATTACTTCAGTATTGAAGCATTTAATGAAAATGGTATTTCAGAGCAAACAGATACCATCCTTGTAAAGTAAAAGAAGAACCAAATAAATTATAAAAAGCGAAGAAAATGAAGAAAACTTATTTATCGATATTTTGTATGGCCCTGATGGGAATCTCATTCCTGTCGGCCCAGGAGAAAATACCTGAGGTGGAAGAGTTATTATCTAAAATGACCCTGGAAGAAAAGATAGGGCAGTTAAACCTTCTAACTCCAGGTGGAGGAGTGGCTACAGGTTCTGTAGTGAGCGAAGATGTGGAAGCAAAGATCAAGGCAGGGAATGTTGGTGGTGTATTTGGTGTTTCCAGTCCTGAAAAGGTAAGACAGGCACAGGAGATCGCGGTAAAGAATTCCAGGCTTGGAATTCCACTTTTAATAGGATCTGATATTATTCATGGTTATAAAACCACCTATCCAATTCCGCTGGGGCTATCTTCCAGCTGGGATATGGAACTTATGAAACAAGGAGCCCAGTTAGCTGCAAAGGAAGCAACGGCAGATGGGATCAACTGGAATTTTTCTCCTATGGTAGATATTGCCCGTGATCCAAGATGGGGTCGTATTGCTGAAGGTGCCGGGGAAGACCCTTATTTAGGATCTCAGATCGCCAAAGCTATGGTGGAAGGCTACCAGGGTGAAGATCTTACCCAGCCTAATACCATGATGGCAACCGTAAAACATATGGCCTTATACGGTGCGCCGGAAGCCGGTAGAGATTACAATAGTGTAGACATGAGCCGTCTTAAAATGTTCAACGAATACCTTCCTCCTTATCAGGCGGCAGTGGACGCTGGAGTAGGAAGTGTGATGACCTCTTTTAATGATATAGACGGAATTCCTGCTTCGGGAAATAAATGGTTGCTTACCGATCTTCTAAGAGAGCGATGGGGATTTGATGGTTTCGTGGTTTCAGATTATACTTCTGTGAATGAAATGATCGCTCACGGGATGGGTGATCTTCAGGCTGTTTCTGCAATGGCGATCAATGCCGGATTAGATATGGATATGGTTGGGGAAGGCTTCCTTACTACTCTGAAGAAATCTGTGGATGAAGGAAAAGTTTCCGAAGAACAGATCACCAAAGCGGCAAGAAGGATACTTGAGGCTAAGCATAAATTGGGCTTACTGCAGGATCCTTATTTATATTCAGATGAAAGTCGTCCGGAAAAGGATATTTTGACTGAAGAGAATAGAAGTCTGGCTAGGAAAGCAGCCACCAGGTCTTTTGTGCTTCTTAAAAAGCATAACAACACCCTTCCGTTGGCTAAGAACGCCAATATTGCGCTTATAGGTCCGTTGGCGAATAATAAGAACAATATGCTGGGAACCTGGGCTCCAACCGGGAATCCTCAGCTTTCTGTGCCTATTCTTGAAGGATTGAAGAATGTAGCTCCTGAAGCAAAGATCGAATATGCCAAAGGTTCGAATATTTCTAATGACAGCAGTTTTGCTAAAAAAGTGAACGTATTTGGTGAACGTATCCAAATCTCTGATGAGTCTCCTGAAACCCTACTGAGGGAGGCTCTGGATTTGGCGAATTCTTCAGATGTTATTGTGGCCGTTGTTGGTGAGGCTACCGAGATGAGCGGTGAAGCAGCCAGCCGTACTGATATTACCATCCCTGATGCTCAGAAAAAACTGATCAGAGAACTTGTGAAAACCGGGAAGCCAGTGGTACTGGTTCTTATGAGTGGGCGTCCTCTTGATATTTCCGAAGAAATGTCTTTGCCGGTAAGTATACTTCAGATCTGGCATCCGGGCGTTGAGGCGGGTAATGCCGTGGGTGATGTGCTTTTTGGAGACTATAACCCTTCCGGAAAACTTACCAATAGTTGGCCGAGAAGCGTAGGCCAGATACCGATTCATTACCGTATGAAGACAACCGGTAGACCTGGACCTGAAAATGGTGATTTTCAGAAATTCAAAACTAATTACCTGGATTCTCCAAATTCGCCATTATTGCCATTTGGTTTCGGACTAAGTTATACCACTTTTGAATATAGCGACGTAAAAGCAAGTTCTGAGAGCCTGAATGCCGATGGTTCCATTGAACTGAGCGCGACAGTCACCAATACAGGTGATTTTGATGGAGAAGAGATCGTGCAGCTTTATCTGCACGATAAAGTGAGAAGCGTAACGCCACCGGGACGTGAACTTAAAGGATTTAAAAAGATCATGCTTAAAAAAGGTGAATCTAAAACGGTGACCTTTACCGTGAGCGAAGAAGATCTTAAATTCTACAACTCAGCTATAGAATATGTAGCCGAGCCGGGAGAATTTGATTTTGCTATTGGAGGATCTTCAGCAGTTGAATTTAAAGGTTCGTTCACCTTGAAGAAGTAAACCCCTTTTGTTTTAGTTGGTGTAGCCCCGGTGAGATATTTTCATCGGGGTTATTTTTTATAGTTTTTCCAACCTGATCCCTGAAATAATGGTCTTTCCTTTATTCGGTTTGAATTCTATATTCAATTCACCTTCACTCATGATCTCATAACTGATCTCCACCGCCTGGAGAATTCCGTATTCCCTGGCGAGATTCAAATTTCCCTCAACCTTTCTACCGTTTAGGAAAATATCAAATTCTCTCACTCCTTTTTCAGTATCTATCTCTTCCGAAGTCAGGTTATAGATGTTTTGGGTTGAAGCTCCGCGATTGGGTTCTGTGAATAATAATGAAACACGATATTTCCCTTTCGGAACTTCGAATTTATAAGAATCGATTCCTTCTCTCATGGTTTGAAAAAGCGGCTCTTTGTCTGTTCCTTTAATATTTGCGGCGGTGCCCTGGAATTTGTTTTTAGACTGTTGAAAGCTTTCGCCACCTACATATCCAAAATCACCCGAAAACTCCTGGTCGCTTATCCAGATCTCACCTGATTCTTCGTCAATAAAATCGCTATGGCTTCCCACATTAACAAGCAGAGAATTGTTATCCAGATTTTTGATGAGATCATCTCTAAAATGCACTTTTATGCTTCTTTGGTCTTTAGCCTTTCCTGATATGGCGGTAAGCCTATGTTTTCCTTCTGAAAGTTTTAAACTGAATTCTGCAATATTGTCTTTTACAGTAGCCTCGAATTTTTCAGTATCATCTATCTCTAGGTGAACGAGCTCTGAATTTGAAAATACTTTCACATTTACCAGGCTGTCTTTAGCGATATACCTGGTTTCATGATTTTTCCCGGCGATATACACAAAAGGCTCTTTGGTCAATCTTGCTTTGTAATAATAATAGATGTCCTTGGGCTCCCGGTCAAAATTCACCAGCCCTTTTTGATTGATGAACGGCCTGCTGTCCTGCCGGCCCGAAGAACCAAAATCGACAAAATTCCAGGCGGCCATTCCCAGCATATAATCTCTTTCGATCACCTGGTTTAGATAACTGACATGGCTTTTTAGCTGGTAAGCTTCGCTGTAATCCCATGGTTTCGGATCGTTGGTCTGGATCCTGGAATCACTACCAGGACCATATTCTGAAATTAGAAGGGGACGATTTGGATATCTCTTATGCTGCTCATCCAGGAATCTCCCAAGGTTTTCAAGACCGGGAGTGTACCAACCAAAATAAAGGTTCCAGCCGATCACATCTGGTATGTCTGCGATACCCGAAGTGTTATATAATTCATTTTCATGTAGTGCCATCACACTCAGCCTACTGGTGTCCAGTTTTTTTGTTTCAGCTTCCAGCTTTTTAGCGAGTTTCACACTGGTAGCGATCTTGGCATTTTTCGCTTCTTCACTCATGTCACCCGTGAAGACAAGCCTGATGAATATCTCGTTCATGTACCCCCAGAAAACTATAGAAGGATGATTATAAAGTTGAAGAACCTGTTCCCGCTGCATATTTATGGCGTTCTGGTGATAAGCTTCAGTATCGGTCACATCGTTTATCACTGGGACTTCGGTCCAGACCAGTAAGCCCAGTTCATCACAAATTCTATAAACCTCTGGATCCTGTGGATAATGTGCGGTTCTTATAAAATTAGCGCCCATATCCTTGATCATCTGATAATCTTTACGGTGAATGGAATTGGGCACTGCGTTACCCATATTTTCGAAATCCTGGTGGCGGTTTGCACCTATAAGTTTGATAGGTTTTCCGTTGAGAATAAATCCTTTTTCAGGATCTGCGGTGAACCAGCGACAGCCAAATTTCGAGAAGAATGAATCTTTAATTTCCCCAGTATTTTGTTCAATGAGGTAAGCTTGCAATGAATACAGTTGAGGATTCTCCGGGGACCATATTTTTGGATTATCGATAGAAAAATCTGCAGAGAAATTTCCGGTATTCGCCGCGAGACTTTTTTCAGAAACTATATTTCCTGAAGGATCGCTGATCTTTATTTGTAGGTCTAGGTCTTTACCAGGATTTACAATATTTCCATCAAAAGTGACCCTCGCATTTTTTTCACTTACTTCCGGAGTTTTGATAAGAATGTTTCCCCCGGCTTCACCTTCCAGTCGAAAATGACTTTTCGCGGTGACGATCATTTCGATATCGCGATATATCCCGCCGTAAAAGTTGAAATCGGCTTCAAGTGGAGGGATATCTGTATTATGGGAATTGTCAACTTCGACCCTGATATTATTTTCCGTTCCGAAGTTCAGAGCCTCGGTCAGGTCAAAAACGAAAGCGGTATACCCTCCAATATGTTCACCAACCAGTTGATCGTTCACAAATAGCTGCGTGACCTGATTGGCTGCTTCAAATTTCAGAAATACCGCCCGATCGCTCCAGTCTTTAGGAATGAAAATATCCTTTTGATAGATTCCCTTACCTCTGAAATAAAGGCCATCAGTAAAAGGATCCTCAGCATTCCAGGTATGCGGGATATTTACAGTTTCCTTTGATTTAGAATTTTCCAGTTCAAATTCCCAGGCAGAATTGACGGTTTTTACCAGCCTTTGGGCATGAATAAAAGGACCGATCGCCATAAACAGGATCAGGAAATAGGGAATAGATCTCATCTTGATTTGTTATTTTCTGGAAACAGGTTGCGTCCAGGCGACTTCAACATCACCTTCCTGGTATGGATTTTTCTTTAATTTATCTGAAATGATCTTGGCCCTTACGAACAGGACATCCGCCGGGATTTCGAAGGTGGCCTGGGGTTCTTTTACAGTCTTTAGGATCTCACTTTCAATTGAACCTTCTTGCACCCCGATGAATTGTATCTCATAATTCACATTTTTTGCTTCTTTTACGGCGATGCTAAGTTTGGTTCCGTCGAAATTCATTTTGGAGAGTTCCACCCCGGTACTTGCATAGAAATCTCCAGCGTACATTGCTTTAAGGATGCTTTCGGGAGATAGACTTTCTGCTCTTACTTCCACCCAGCCGCGGCCGGCATTGCTCCATTTAGAACCAAATTTATGATAATGGTGACTGTCGTCGGTAGCAATTCCAAAAAGCAGTGGTTTGTCCATGGCGAGATAGGCGATGTTTACCTGGTCCCACATCTGCTCGGTGCTGTCGTGGATACTATCGCCATAATTGTTTACATAAGGGTGACCATTAAAAACTTCAAAAAACCTTTCACCATCTATTTGTTTTATATCATTGGCCGTGACGGCATAGGTGAAATTTGGATGATTCAAATGCTGCAGCACGGTCTTCCCAATCTGCTCTCCCTGTTCCATAATGGCATCCAGGTTATTCTGGATCAGTTCTACAATAGTATTTCCCTTCCTGGGTTGGATCACCGTATCGATGTTTATCGCCCCCATATGTACAGCCTTGTCATCTAAATAAGAAGTCACTTCTTCAGCCTTGAAGATCATGAACTTTTCCGGCTCCTCAAAAAGCGGACGGAATTCTTCCAGCGTTTTTAGCTGGACTTGCACACCATCTTCCAGCCTGCGGTAATTCATCCAGTCTTCCCCATATTCATCAAGGTATTCTTCAAAGGCTTTTAGATACAACCTTTCGTTGCGGATTGTGATCGCTTTTACACCTTCAGCAATAATGTTATGGTCTGAAAGGGCCACGAACTGGTAGTCACGGTCCTTGTACCACTGCATAATCATTTCTGGAAACTCGTCCCCATCGCTCCAGTAGGAATGTGTATGCAGGTTTCCTTTATACCATTTGTTTTCCTGAGCCTTCAGTACACTTCCGTAGAAAAGGGAAATCATTAATATTGAAAAGACTATTGTATTTCTCATTTGTATATAACTGACTGGATTTTATCGTCTTTAAAAATTATCGATTTCAGAAAACTGAAAACTTCAGGCAAATATTCAAAAGGCATACCCGAGATCTCGTGCCTGGCATCTTTGAAACTGTAAAATAGAAAGGAAGTATCAAGTTGTTTAAGCTTTTCAACTATGCTTTTCGATCCGTCAAGGATCAGGTAACCAGGTTTTGAATTTTCACAATAATGATGAGCTGCAGTGGCATAGGGCACCAGGTTGTCGTCTGTTCCATGAAAGAAAATCCCGGGAACTGCCTGTTCCTCTCCAAGATACCTGGCATCCACGATAGCCCCGGCAAGGGAGAATAACGCCGAAAATTTGATATCCGAATATTCAGAATTATCGAACATAAGATCTGGATTATATACTGCGTTTAGGACAGCTTCTGCTCCCGCACTGCTTCCACCCACAATGATCTTGTCTTTATCGATCTGGAATTTTTCAGCATTATTGTGCATATAAGTTACGGCATCCATAAAATCTTCAGCGGCCATCTGGAAAGTTTCGATCTTCCCCGAAGCTTCAAAATCGCAACCAAAACCGGTTTCTTTTCTTTTTAAACGATAAGAGATAAGGCCAACAGTATAGCCCTGGGAAGCAGCAATCCTGGCAAATTTAACTTCATGAGGATTTTTAGGACTTCCCCCGGAGAATCCGCCGCCGTGCATAAATACAATGAGAGGAGTTTTTTCATCAACTCCTGCAGGTCTGTAGAGATCAATGATCAGATTTTCGCCATCTTTTTCGGCATAGACTTCAGTCTTTACCGCGTCGACCTTATAAAGACTGTCTAGGTAAATTTCTTGAGCTTCAATAGCTTGTGCCGAAAAAAATATGAGTAGGAAATAGATGAGGTGTTTCATGAATTCAATAAAATTTAGAACTTTGAATATACTTAATTTTGAAGGGATAAATAAGTGGTAATTTCAGGTAGAAAATTTTATCTTCGCACCAATAATTTTGCATTATGAGTTTACAGGAAAAGGTAATGGCCGAAATGAAGGCTGCAATGAGAGCTAAAGACAGTGTAAAGCTTGAGGCTTTGAGGGCTGTAAAAGGAGCTATTTTACTGGCGAACACTGAATCTTCTTCAAAGGACGGACTAACCGAAGAGGAAGAGATGAAGCTTTTGCAAAAACTTGTAAAACAGCGTAAGGATAGTGCCCAGATCTATAAGGAGCAGGGGAGAGAAGATCTTGCTGAACCGGAATTGGCGCAGGCTGAAGTTATTGAGCAATTCCTTCCGGAGCAAATGGGCGAAGCAGAGATCGAAGCAAAGGTTGAGGAGATCATTGCTAAAACCGGAGCTTCCGGAATGCAGGATATGGGAAAAGTAATGGGAATGGCCACCGGAGAACTGGCTGGAAAGGCAGACGGAAAGACTATTTCTATGATCGTAAGAAAGAAATTGGCTTAAAATAGCCATTATCACATGATGCCAAGGCAAAGTGTGAATTAAGGCCCCGTGGCGCAACTGAATAGCGCATCAGATTTCGGCTCTGAGGGTTGCAGGTTTGAATCCTGCCGGGGTCACGAATAAATCAAAAGGCAAGCGAAATAAAAAAGCTTGCTTTTTTGATTTTGTGACTGTTTGATTTTCAAAGCGGAGCTTTTCAGGATGCGCATCGCAAATCCTAAACAAAAAACGAAAACGCCAAGCTCGCTTGAGCGTTTTTTTGTTGGAACTATATTCAAAGTGGAGGTTTACGGGATGCAAAATGGCTAATAAAAAAATGCCAGACCAGTTAAAGTAAACCGACCCTACTCAATTTACTTTCCCTCATTGGCCTGACATTTATTATTGATAATAATAATTTCTTTTGCCTAATCTTTTGTCAAAATTAGTCATCCTGTTCGAATGAAATTACGGAATACCGTAAACCAAAGAGATATCTCTAAATAAATATTTATAAAATTTCTTGAAACTAGAATACTCTATGTTTTTCATAAAATTTTATCCTCGAATTAAAAATTTAAATTCTTCAGTATTTGCAAGGCTTCCATTGAAATTATCTTAGTTTTGCCGCAAAAGAAAAATGGAGAGATTAAGGGAAATCCCTTATATCTAAATGCTGTTAAGCTCTCTAATTTAACCTCATTAACCAATCCATTATAATGATTCAGGATCATAATAATATTTATCGAAATGTTATTTTAGCACTCAGTGTTGTCCTAGCAGTTTATATAGTTTTTAAATATCTTACCTAAGCTATTACCCCTACAGATAGCGGATTTTTATTTTTAGTAGCAGGTTTCTATCACTGGAGATTAGCAATAGTATTTTGATTTTTTTAAGCCTCAGCGTTAAATGTTGTATAAATAGTTTTGTATAGCATGGGTATCGGGTAAATTAGTTTTTTTAAAAAATAAATAAAACACCTATGGCAGCTTATTTCAACTCTAACCAGTTAAGATCTTCCTTGCAGGACCTAGTAAAAGTTTATATATCTGAATGTAAGGAATGTGAAGTATTATCTCAGGATTGTATGGATCTTTTAAAGCATAATTTTCTTGCAGATTTTGTAGTCTATAATAAGGCTGAAGACTGCATAGAATTAGGAGTTAGCAATTCAGATAAATTTGAAGGTTATCCTGAAATTGAGGTTTATAAATTTCCTTTGGAAGACATAGGGAAGAAGGTGGACCACTCTTTCAAGAACAATCATGAGGATCTTGAATTTTATGGGAAACTTGTAGGAAGAAGGAAAGGAATAGGATCTAACTCTGTTATTTTAATGGATTAGTGAATTCCTCTAATCGGAGGACACATAATATTTTTTGTTTCAATTAAAATTTATCTCCCTAATTTCAGTAAATCATGTTTATTTAAGCTGAAATATTGGAAGGATTCAACAAAATATTAAAGGTCCAGACTTTTGGAAATGGCATCCATGAATTTTTCAGCAGTTTTATAAGCATCTTTTGGATCATTAATTTTGGTCTTAACAACCGAAATTAGTTGGTCTTCATCTTCAGAATCCAAATCGAAAGCCACAGTCTCCAAAATGTAGTTTGAATAGCTTCTTGTAGAAGTAGACATCGGGATATATCCACCAAAAGCTGAATAATATGGGCCTACAGCATATGGGTAGTTGTAATAATCAAAGAAATTCCCATAATATCCTGGGTAATAATTTGAATATCCTCCCGATGCGTAAACTCCACTATGAGTCGTTTGTGTATGTTTTTCATTTTGTTTTATAGCCGTAATAACCACTCCATTATACCCTTCGCTCTTCATTAGATTGCGAATCATATTTAATCTTTCTTCTGTCATTTCCTTTTCCATATGCATTACCGGTACTCTTGAGAAACTCTCAGTTGCATCTAGTCCTTTTTCTCGCAATTTATCTGCAATGGCCTGCTCGAATGCAATTCTCGACGATTTATCAGCTGTTCTGGAAATTACTAGGATCTTGTTGTCTTTAAATTCATCTAAAGCTTCCTGATCTGCTTTCCATGAGTTCAGAACTTTTACACTGGAACAATTTTGAATACTTACTGAAAAAAGGACTAATAAAAAATGTCTGGAAATATTCTTCATATCTAGGTGTTTTAAAGGGTAGTGTGCTGACGATTAAATAATTATCAATATACTACAAATCTAAATATAGAAGTTCAATCGAAATTTAATTTAGTATTTTCAGAAAGACTTATAAACAAAAAAGCAGCTTCGGAAGATGGGAAGCTGCTTTTTTATTTAGTTCAAAATATATTAAACCCTGGTTTTACTGCTAAGATGTTCCATGATCATTTTTGCGTGTACGCGTGAGTTTTCAATAAACCATTTGTGGGTTTCCACTCCTCCGCAAATAACCCCTGCCAGAAAAATTCCGGGGATATTAGTCTCCATAGTCTCTTCATTATATTGAGGGATTTTTTTGCCGTCGTCAGACAGTTTTATTCCCAAATTCTGCAGAAACCCAAAATTAGGTCTATATCCTGTTAATAAGAGCGCGAAATCGTTCTCAAGAGTAACTTCTCCTTCCGGAGTTGCAATAATTACTTCTTTATTTTTTATCTCTTTCAGTGAAGATTCAAAATATACCTTTATACTTCCTTCTTCAATTCTATTAATAATATCTGGTCTAACCCAGTATTTCACTCGTTCTCCAATCTCAGGTTTTCTAACCACCATTGTAACTTCACCACCCTTCCGGTATATTTCCAGAGCGGCATCTACTGCTGAGTTACTTGCACCTACAACAACAGTTTTCTGTGTGGCATAATAATGTGGATCGTTATAATAGTGAGATACTTTAGGCAGGTCTTCACCAGGAATTCCCAGGTAATTTGGGATATCATAGAAACCGGTAGCAACTATCACATTTTCTGTAAGATATTCTCCAGAAGTAGTTTTAACACTATGGGTTTGATCTGGCTTGGTTTCAACCGAGTTTACTTTTTCAAATAAATGAATATTGACATTTTGATTTGTCGCTATCCTGCGGTAATATTCCAGCGCTTCCCTTTTCCTGGGCTTAGGATTATTGCTGATAAAAGGAATATTGTCAAGTTCCAGCTTCTCTGAAGTCGAAAAGAATGTCATATTAGTAGGGTAGTGGTAAAGAGAATTTACCAGGCAGCCTTTTTCCAAAATGACATAAGAAATACCTTTTTTTTCTGCTTCCAGGGCGCAGGCAATACCAATAGGTCCGCCTCCAATAATGACTACTTCGTATTTATTATTAGGAGTTTGCAATTTTTTTTAAGTTTTTTATGGTTTCTGGCTGGTTTTCAGATTTGAAAACAAAACTGCCGGCAACAAGAACATTGGCTCCGGCACGAGAAAGTTCAGCTGCATTTTCATCTGTAACTCCACCATCGATTTCGATAAGGGTATCAGCATTATGCATAGAAATGATTTCCGTTAGTCTTTGAATCTTATGGTAGGTATTATCAATAAAACTCTGGCCGCCAAACCCAGGATTTACACTCATTATAAGTACCAGGTCAATATCGTTTATAATGTCTTTTAAGAGATCGACACTTGTATGAGGGTTGATAGCTACACCAGCTTTCATACCTTCTGCCTGTATTGCCTGAATTGTTCTATGTAAATGGGTACAGGCTTCATAATGTACGGTTAGGATATCTGCACCTAATTTTGCAAATTCTTTTATATACCTGTCTGGATCTACGATCATCAAATGTACATCGATCGTTTTTTCAGCATGTTTTGTAATAGCTTTAAGTACCGGCATTCCGTAAGAAATATTCGGAACAAAGATGCCGTCCATAATATCTATATGAAACCAGTCTGCCTCGCTATTGTTAACCATTTCGATATCACGTTGGAGATTGCCAAAATCGGCAGCCAGTACAGAAGGGGCAATAAGTGTTTTGTTCATTGTTGTATTGTTGTTATATCGCAAAAATATGAAGAAAAAAAGGTTTACCTGTTTCTTTCTCTATAAATGGGGAGTATGACTTTATTATTAGTATTGATAGAGATGCTAGAATTAAGGCAAGAAAAAACCCCGGTCATCACTCCGGGGTCATTCATCAATCAAAAAACGAACAGTTATTTTCATAACGGGTCATCACTCCCGTCACTAAACTGTTGTTACTTTAAATATCTTAACCAAGATACGTTTTTAAAATTTTACTTCTAGACGTATGCTTAAGTCTTCTAATAGCTTTTTCTTTAATTTGACGTACTCTTTCTCTGGTTAGATCAAAAGTCTCGCCAATTTCTTCTAATGTCATAGGATGTTGGTCTCCCAGGCCAAAATAAAGTCTGATAACATCAGCTTCACGCGGCGTAAGAGTCTCTAATGCACGCTCTATCTCTGTTCTAAGAGATTCATGCAAAAGCTCCTTGTCTGGATTTGGAGACTCACCAGAACGCAATACATCGTAAAGGTTAGAATCTTCTCCTTCAACTAATGGAGCATCCATAGATACGTGACGTCCAGAATTCTTCATAGATTCTTTAACGTCATTAATGGTCATATCAAGCTCTTTCGCAATCTCTTCAGCACTTGGCGGACGCTCATGTGACTGCTCTAAGAAAGCAAAAGTCTTGTTTATTTTGTTTATTGAACCAATTTTGTTCAATGGTAAACGAACAATTCTAGATTGTTCAGCTAACGCTTGGAGGATAGATTGTCTAATCCACCATACAGCGTAAGATATAAATTTAAAACCACGAGTTTCATCGAAACGTTTTGCAGCCTTAATAAGCCCTAAGTTTCCCTCGTTAATAAGGTCGGGAAGGGTTAATCCCTGGTTTTGATATTGTTTTGCTACAGAAACCACAAAACGAAGGTTCGCTTTTGTAAGTTTCTCTAAGGCACGGTTATCACCTGCTTTAATTCTTTGTGCCAGTTCTACCTCTTCATCAGCAGTGATTAGGTCTACTTTTCCAATTTCTTGCAAATACTTGTCTAACGAAGCGGTTTCACGATTGGTTACCTGCTTCGTAATTTTAAGTTGTCTCATCTATCTTCTACTTGGATTTTAATTGTGCATAGCTCTTGTACATAGTTATACGTAAGAAGTACTCTTTATGTTACAAAATTTAAATTTTATTTTTCCAGGCCTTGCACTTCGTGCCGGGCTTTTTGCTTTAAGTCCTCGCTCTTTCCATTCGCTGTGGGCTTTTAGCTACAATCCCTAACGCAAAATTAATACCGTGAAATAATTCAATTTTTTTATTAGCAGGCAAGTAGTCGGAAGTGATTAGCGAAAATTTCAGCGGATTTCAAAAAAAATATAAAATAAAAAAAGCCCGGGCTGCGGCCCGGGCTTTTTAATAATATCAGAAAAAAATTAATCTCTTTTTTCTCTTGGTTTCCTATCATCACGACCTCGGTTGTCACGAGAACCGCGATTATCTCTAGAGCCTCTGTTGTCTCTTTTGTCGTCTCTGTCTCTAGGCGCTCTTTCTTTATAACCTTCAGGTTTTTCAAGTAAAGCCTTTCTGGAAACTTTATCTTTTCTGGTTTTAGGATCTAGGCCGAAGTATTTAACATCGATCACATCACCTAATTTCAGAACATCATTTACATCATTGGTACGTTCCCAGGCAAGTTCTGAAATATGAAGAAGTACTTCGTTACCCGGAGCATCAACATATTCTACAACTGCACCAAAATCAAGGATCTTAACCACCTTAACTTCATATACGCTACCTTTTTCTGGTTTGAACGTGATAGAATCTATCTTAGCCAATACCTTATCAATTCCTTCCTGCTGAGTTCCAAGAATTTCAACGATACCTTCTTCAGTTACCGGATCTTCATTGATCACGATCTCTGTTTTGGTTTCTTTCTGAAGTTCCTGAATAACTTTACCTCCAGGTCCGATCAATGCACCAATGAATTCATTTGGAATTCTTCTGGTAATGATCTTAGGAGAATGAGCTTTTACATTCTGGTTTGGAGATGGAATAGTTTCAGTTAATTTTTCAAGAATGTGAAGTCTTCCGGCTCTTGCTTGTTTTAATGCATTCACAAGGATCTCATAAGAAAGACCTTTGATCTTGATGTCCATCTGGCAAGCAGTAATTCCGTCTTCAGTTCCTGTAACTTTAAAGTCCATATCACCTAGATGATCTTCGTCCCCAAGGATGTCAGATAGTACAGCGTAGTTTTCACCATCAGAAATTAATCCCATAGCGATACCTGAAACTGGTTTTTTCAATTGAACACCAGAATCCATTAATGCCATTGTTCCTGCACAAACGGTAGCCATAGAAGAAGAACCGTTAGATTCCAATACTTCAGATACTACACGAACAGTGTAAGGACAATCAGCTGGGATCATTCCTTTTAATGCTCGTTGTGCCAGGTTTCCGTGTCCTATCTCTCTTCTTGAAGTACCTCTAATTGGGTAAGCTTCTCCGGTTGAGAAAGGAGGGAAGTTATAATGTAAGTAAAATGTTTCTTCTCCTTGTTGTGTTGGAAGGTCTACCTGATTCGCTTCTCTAGACGTTCCAAGGGTTACCGTAGCTAATGCCTGAGTTTCCCCACGAGTAAAGATCGCTGAACCATGCGTTGATGGAAGATAATCTACTTCACACCATATTGGACGAATTTCGTCAGTCTTTCTTCCGTCAAGTCTTATTCCTTCTTTCAGGGTAAGGTCACGAACGGCTTTTTTCTGAGCATCGTTGAAGTATCCAGAGATCATTTTCCCTTTTTCTTCAAGTTCCTCCTCAGAGAACATAGCTTTTACTTCTTCTTTTAATTCAGAAAAAGCTTCGCTTCTCTCTTTTTTACTTGTACCACTTTTAGCGATATCATATGCTTTCTGGTAAGTAGCGTCAAGGATCTTCTTTTCGATCTCTTCATCTGTAGCGGCTACTTCATACTCACGAGGTTCTTTTTTTCCGAATGCTTCAGCAAGTCTTACCTGTGCCTCACACTGAACTTTGATAGCTTCATGAGCGAATTTAATAGCCTCAGCCATTTCTTCTTCAGAACATTCGTCAAATTGTCCTTCAACCATCATCACAGAATCTGCAGATGCACCAACCATGATATCCATGTCTGCTTCAGCAAGTTTTTCTCTGCTTGGGTTTAGCACGAACTCTCCATTAACTCTGGCTACACGAGCTTCAGAAATAGGAGTTTCAAAAGGAATATCAGATAATTGAATAGCTGCAGATGCTGCTAATCCTGCTAATGCGTCTGGCATAACTTCATCGTCATGAGACATTAACTGGATCATTACCTGAGTTTCGAATTTGTAATCTTTAGGGAATAGTGGACGCAATACACGGTCTACTAAACGCATTACTAAAATTTCTTCGCTGCTTGGTCTTGCTTCTCTTTTAAAGTAACCTCCAGGGAATAGACCTGCCGCAGCAAATTTTTCGCGATAATCCAATGTTAATGGAAAGAAATCCATTGTAGTTGGAGTGTAAGATGACACTACCGTACAAAGTAACATGGCATTACCCATTTGAACAACAACCGACCCGTGAGCCTGCTTTGCCAATTTTCCGGTTTCGAGAGAAATGGTCCTGCCATCTCCTAGGTCGATAACCTCCTTAAATGTTTTTGGAATCATAATAATTTCGAATTCTTGATCTGAATAACTTCAACCAGATCATTTAGTTAAACAAAGGTCTCCGCCATCCGGACGGCCGGGTTGTGTGTTGTGTGTAGTTGTAAGCTGACCAATGAAAAACTACCCCTCTGGGCGACAATTTTTGAAAACCTGGCATTAATTCCAGGACAATCTAATATATAAAAAAAGGGGGCAGAAAGCCCCCTGAAAATTATTTTCTTAATCCTAGTTCCTTAACGATGGCACGATACCTCATGATATCCTTCTTCATCAAGTAGTCTAGAAGACTTCTTCTTTTACCAACCAGTCTTACCAGCGAGCGCTCTGAGTTAAAATCCTTACGGTTTTTCTTCAGGTGCTCAGAAAGGTGAGCAATTCTGTAAGTGAACAATGCGATCTGTCCTTCAGCTGAACCGGTATCATTCTTTCCTTTACCGTGCTTTTCGAAGATCTCTTCTTTTTTCTCTTTTGCTAAATACATTCCAATATTATTTAAATGATTTTTATGTATTGACAGTTTTTCTGTCAGGCGGCAAAGATACTACTAATTTGAAAAATACCTACCTAAACCGCATTTTTTATTAAATGGGTTTTATGCTCTTACTGGTTGATTCTGAATAAGATCCAGATAAAGGTTTACTTTATCCTTCAATTCAGATCTTTTGGTAATAAAATCTAGAAAGCCTTTTTCTTTTAGAAATTCTGATGTTTGAAAGTCTTTTGGAAGATCTTTTCCTGTTGTATCTTTTACCACACGAGGACCTGCAAAACCTATCAAAGCTCCAGGTTCAGAGATATTGATATCACCTAACATTGCGAAAGAAGCAGTAGTACCACCGGTTGTAGGGTCTGTTGCTAGAGAAATGTATGGTATTTTTGCATCTGCAAGCTGGGCCAGTTTAACCGAAGTTTTTGCAAGTTGCATTAAAGATAATGCCGCTTCCTGCATTCTGGCTCCCCCAGATTTAGAAATGATCATGAATGGTATTCTATTCTTTAGTGCATAATCTGCGGCACGGGCGATTTTTTCGCCAACCACAGATCCCATACTTCCACCAATGAATTTAAAATCCATACATGCTATTACCAGTTCCTTACCTTTAGATTTTCCAACAGCACATCGAACCGCATCTTTTAAACCGGTTTTATCTTCAGCGGCTTTTAATCTATCGGTGTATTTTTTTGTATCCTCAAAGTTTAATGGGTCCTTTGAGGTCATTCCCTTATCAAGTTCTTTGAACTTATTATCATCAAAAAGGATCTTGAAATATTCATTACTACCTATTCTAACATGGTAGCCATCTTCCGGACTTACATAGAAATTGCTTTCCAGTTGTTCGGCATCAACAATTTTGCCTGTAGGGGATTTATACCATAGTCCTTTTGGGACATCTTTCTTTTCCTCTGTAGGTGTCTGTATTCCTTTTTGTGTTCTTTTAAACCAAGCCATTTACTTCCAATTTTTATCTTTCGATGATCAACCTTATGGCAATAAAAAACAGCCTTTCCAGAAGAAAGACTGTCGTTTTATATTATAATGTATTTACGTTATTTAAATCTTCAAATGCCTTTTTTAATCTTGCTTTGAAGGTTAATTCTCCTTCGCGTACCCATTTTCTAGGGTCATAATATTTTTTGTTTGGAACGTCATCTCCTTCAGGATTTCCAATTTGTGTAGCCAGAAAATCTTTGTTTTTGGCCATATAATCACGAATACCTTCCATATAGGCATACTGCAGATCGGTATCTATGTTCATTTTAATAACTCCATAACCAATTGCTTCGCGAATTTCCTCCACTGTAGAACCACTACCACCATGGAAAACAAAGTCGATATGGTTTTTCTCAACATTATATTTCTTTGTGATATATTCTTGAGAATCCTTTAAAATCGTTGGAGTAAGCTTTACGTTCCCGGGTTTATATACACCGTGAACGTTCCCGAATGCAGCTGCAATGGTAAATTGGTCACTAACTTTACTTAATTCCTCGTAAGCATAAGCTACCTCTTCTGGCTGTGTATATAATTTTGAAGAATCAACATCTGTGTTGTCAACTCCATCTTCTTCACCGCCAGTGATACCTAATTCAATTTCCAGGGTCATGCCCATTTTAGACATTCTCTCAAGATACTTTTTGCAAATCTCCATGTTTTCTTCCAGAGGTTCTTCTGAAAGATCTATCATGTGAGAGCTGTATAAAGGCTTGCCGAATTGCTCAAAATGCTTTTCGCTGGCATCCAATAAACCGTCGATCCAAGGAAGCAATTTTTTAGCACAATGGTCTGTATGCATGATTACCGGAACACCGTACAATTTTGCCATTTCATGTACATGCTTCGCACCAGCAACTCCACCTGCGATAGCGGCTTGTTCATTTTCATTGGAAAGTCCTTTTCCCGCATTAAACTGTGCTCCACCATTTGAAAATTGTATAATAACCGGAGAATTTAATTCTGCAGCAGTTTCTAAAACTGCATTTACGCTACTCGAACCAATAACGTTCACTGCTGGGAGAGCAAAACCCTTTTCCTTCGCATAGTTAAATATTTCCTGAACTTCTTTTCCGGTGGCAACGCCTGGTTTAATATTGTGACTCATAACTTTTGTTGATTAGGCTTACAAAAATAAGAAAATAAACTGGCTTAGAAAGGATAATTGATTCCTACATTATATACGGCGTGAGAGAAATTATAGTCTCTAAACCAACGATTTCCTACGGGCTGTGCAGGATCGTGGGTTTTAAAGCCAATATCGAATCTTAGAACAAAAAAGTTAAAATCATATCTAAGTCCGAAACCGCTACCAACAGCCAATTCTTTTAGATCCTCGATTCCTTCAAAAACAAAATCCTCATTCGTATTAGAATCCAGAACGTTCCAGATATTACCTACATCTACGAAAAGGGCTCCTTTAAATTCATCGATCAGGCCAAAGCGATATTCGGCATTAAAAGCCAATTTTAAATTGGCCTCATTGAATTCCAAAATACTACCGCTACTTCCCGGGCCAAGGTCATATGCCTGCCATGCTCGGTTATCGTTGGGACCACCAGCAAAGAAAGTTTTGGTAATAGGAATATTATTGGAGTTGCCGTAAGGGATTGCTATACCACCAAAGGCCCTTGTAGCAAAGATCCTGTCCTGGCCCAGGTCCCAATGCTTAATAAAATCCACTTCTGTTTTAGCATATTGCGAATAAGCAACCCCTAATACTTTGCTATTTCCCTGATCATTTTGCTCATAATTGAAGACTCCTGATAATAATGAAAGAACATTTCCTGCAGTTTCAATTTTAAATCTAAACCTGGAGAATTCTTTATCATATAAGCTTTCCCGGGTATTCCAGAGATAAGTGTAATTTGTGGCAAAGATCAGGTTGTTCTCGGTAAGTCTTAATTTCCTTTCATATATATCGAGAACATTCAAAAAATCATCTGAATTTAGACCTGTATTTGGAAAGTCATCAGAGATCACATAATCTATAAATGCATCTGCTTCATCTGGTATTTCAAGAACCGGATCATTTGAAGGATCTGAAAATTCAAAATTGCTATCCTGAGCTATGTCATTTAATTCCTCGAAAGAGTTTCGGTATACATTAAAGTAATTTTCAGGATTTAAATTTCTAACATATTGAATATTCAGCAGATCAAGACTGTTTGATAACCTTTTTGAAGGTTTCCAGGCATAATTTAGAATTCCTGAAAATGTTTGTTTGTCAAGCCCAATATTTCTCTGTGTGCTAAAACCAAGACTCATGTTTGTAAAGGGCGACATGTACTTAGGGATGATCTTTTCTGTATTTACCGGTAAAAAAATTCTAGGTAGGCTTAACTTCATGTCTGCCCCAACTTCAGTAATGTCAAAAAAACGATTCTCATCCCGGCTTGCAGCGGCATCTGTAGAGGAGGCGATACTTCCTCTACCAGAAAATTCGAGGTTTTCCAATCCCCCGAAAATATTTCTTATTAGAAAAGATCCTCCAAAACCAATCCCAAACTTCTGAATATTACTTTGGGAAACATCAAAATCAAAACCTAAAGAATACTTTGGAAGGGGGGTTAAAAAAATATTGGTAACCAGATCTGTTCTCGTAGTATCATCAGGATCCAGCGTGTATTGAATGTCCGGGTATTTAAAAACTCTTAAAGAATTAAGACGGTTATAAGTCCGCGTTCTATCCGTGTCTTTATAGATAGTGCCTGGTTTTATGAATATTGCGTCGCTAATTGCTTCTGGTTTGTAACGACTTTCCTCGAAACTATAAAGGGTGTAACCTTCGTGTTTAGAACTGTCTGTTATAGCTTTATTTCTTTGTGCATAAGCGTAATCGGTAAAAATATTCACCTTGCTGATCTTATGAATTTTGAAGGGAACTCTGGAAATACTGTCGCCAACATTGTTTCTTTGATTTTTAATGATCAAGGTTGTGTTTACCTTATTATTGGTATTTACGGTATCAGCATCGAAGCTTATATATTCCTGGTCAAAATTGTAAACTCCATTATTTCTGAAAAGTTGGGATAACCGGTCACGCTCTTCATTAAAATCAAGAGTATTGTATTGAATTCCAGATTTTATCTCACTCTCAGTTTTATTTAATTCATAAAGTGAATCCAGAGCTTTTGAAGCGATCTCTGTTTTAATCGAGTCTATAATATATGGTTCATGAGGTGTAACGTAGTATTCTACCTTTGCTCTTTTAACTTTATCCTCCAGGGGAATTATTTTATAATCTGTTTCTACATTGAACCAGCCATTATTCCAATACCAGGATTGTAATCTATTTTCAGATTTTTTTGTTTCTTCTTCACTTACGAGAACTGGTGCTTCCCCGGTTCGTTTTATCCACTGGTTGAATTCTACTCTTGAGTTTAAATATTTCTCAAATTGCTTTTTAGACAGAATACTAATGAGTTTGTTCTTTTTTCTTTCGTTTTCGAGATATTTTACACTTAGGATACTGTCAATATTCGGTCTAGCGAGATTATAAACATGCAATCGCAGGGGGAAACCAAGGATCCTGGTGTTGGGTTCCTGGTATAAGCGATTATATATTCTGGAGTCCTGGACCTTTTCCCCATTGCTGAAAATTTCATTTTCCACCAATAGATTTTGATCAGGTTCGAGTCTTTTTACGGCGTTACAGCTAATTATTAAGACAAGAGTTAGAAAAAATAATAATATTTTTGCGAAAAGCCGTTTCAAACAGTACTGTTTAGTGGCTCAAAAATACATTTTTTTAATGCTTAGCAAAAGCCAGATTAAGTTAATAAAAAGCCTTTCTCAAAAAAAGTATAGAAATTCTCACGGACTCTTTATAGTAGAAGGGATCAAAGGGATTAGAGAATTCCTGAATTCTGAATTTGAACTAGTTTCAATTTATTCTTCCGGAGAAAATTTTGGATTAAAGGATGATTATTTAGAACTGATCGATGATCGAGATCTTAAAAAGATAAGTTCACTTAAAACTCCTCAAAAAGCACTTGCAGTCTTTAAAATTCCCAATCCTAAACAGGTAGGACAAAAAGGATTAATAGTGACTTTAGATGGGGTACGTGATCCGGGAAATTTAGGGACTATTATAAGATTGTGTGATTGGTTTGGCGTAGAAAATTTGGTATGTTCCAGAGACACAGTGGATTGTTATAATCCTAAGGTAGTGCAGGCAAGTATGGGTTCTCTAACCAGGGTTAATATTCAATATCTGGATTTGGATGAATTCATTTCAGCACAACCTGAGCTTCCAGTTTTGGGTACTATGCTCGAAGGAGAAAATGTTTATAAGGCCAATTTACCAGATGCAGCTATTCTTGTGATGGGAAATGAAGCAAATGGGATTTCAGATAAGATTATTGATCTACTCTCAAAAAAGATCAGCATTCCACAATTTGGAAGAATTCAGGAAACTGAAAGTCTGAATGTAGCCACGGCTACTGCCATCCTTTTAAGTGAATTCCGAAGAGGGTCTTCTATTGAAAAGTAAAATTGATGAAGATAGCTCTGGAGGACATTTTGTCAACATTCCCGGTATACAGACTATTCGGGTCAGCATCTCTAACCAATTCATCATTTATAGCAAAAACTCCGCGAATTGATGGTGAAAGCTTAAAGTAATAAAGATAAAGGTCAATTCCGAAGCCTATTTCATAGTAGTAGCTATTGGTAGTCATTCTAAATTGGCCAGCACTATTATCGTCCGGGTTATCCTCATTACTGCTTAAATTGATGGATGTAGAAACACCACCAACAACAAATGGTCTGAAGTTGTTAAGCCTGTTTGCATTAAATTTCACCAGAAGGGGGATGTGTACATAAGTAGAGCTTATTTCCCTGTAAGTATTAGCATCAGCTCTTAGTGCCTGAAACCCTCTTGTATTAAAGTTTACTCCAGGTTCTAGTCGAAGATCAAAATTATTATTCAACCTTAAATTTCCAACCAATCCAACATTGAAACCTGTACGAGTTTCTACTGCGAAATCCTGACCTGTAACTGGACTGGGATTGTAATTTTTATAGTCAAAATTGAAATCATAAGTGTTAAACCCGAGAAAATATCCCCAGGACCAACGTTGCTGATCAAAATTTTGCTGATTTAACACTCGTTCTCCTGAAAAAATCTGAGCCTGGGCTGTATTTATACATAGGGAGATAAGGGCAAATACAAAAAGTTTCTTCATATTACTACTTTGAGGCAGTATATATCGTTGATACGCCAAATGTTTGTGGTAAATCTACTACATCTATAAACCCAATTTTGTCTAAAATATTGTTGAAGGTTTTTCCATATGGAAAATTTGCTGCACTTTCACTTAAATACGAATATGCATCTTTGTCCTTCGAAAATAACTTACCAATAGTGGGTAATATTAAATTTGAGTAAAAACGGTAACCTTGCTTGTAGGGAAATTTGGTAGGTACCGAGGTCTCCAATACTACGAAAATACCTCCGGGTTTCAAAACACGATATATTTCCTCTAGGCCTTTTTCGAGATCTTCAAAATTTCTTACTCCAAATGCAACGGTAATTGCATCAAAAGAATTTTCGTCAAAAGGAAGATTTTCAGAATCGCCCTGAATCATCTCAATACGAGAATCGAGGTTTTTTTTCGCGATCTTTTTTCTGCCAACATTCAGCATTCCCTCTGAAAGGTCCAAACCAACGATACGAGTAGCACCTGTATTAACCATTTGAATAGCTAAATCCCCGGTACCTGTGGCGATATCCAGTATACTTTCTGGATTGGTCGCTTTAACCGCTGCAACTACTTTCTTCCTCCATTTTACATCGGTTCCTAATGAGATTACACGATTGAGACCGTCATAATTGCCGGAAATGTTATCAAACATTTGTTCAACCTGTTTCTTTTTAGTGAGTTCGGAATCCTTATAAGGGTTGACCTTTTTACTCATAGTGAAAATTTGGGTCAAAGATAACCGATATGCTTAAAAATCATTGACATTCAATAAATATTTATCTTTGTCGCCCTGATTTTTCGTTTCTCCAAAATAACTTAACTTTGCTTTCTCAATTTGAAGCTTATATATGAAAATAATTATCGCCGGTGCAGGTGAAGTAGGATTTCATTTAGCTAAATTACTTTCCTTTGAATCTCAGGATATCACGCTAATTGACCCCAATAGAGATAATCTTGCATATGCAGATACTCATTTGGATATTAGGACGATCAAGGGTGATGCGAGTTCTATTAAAATTCTAAAAGAAGCTCAGGTAAAATATACAGATATGGTAATTAGTGTAACCTCCAGTGAGGCCACGAATATTACAGTATGTGTATTGGCTAAACAACTTGGAGCTAAAAGGACTATAGCAAGGATTTCTAATACGGAATTTCTTGAAAATCAAGGAGAACTTGGCTTCACACGATTTGGTATTGATGAATTGATTTCTCCAGAAGCTCTAGCTTCCCGGGAAATTGAATTGTTGCTGAATCAGTCTGCCTTTAATGATAGTTACGAATTTGAAGAAGGAGCACTTACTATGATTGGTGTTAGTCTTTCCAGAACCGCGACTTTTGTTGGAAAAACAGTAAAAGAGGCCGCGAAAATATTTCCCGAGCTCAATTTTGTTCCGATTGCTATCCAGCGCTTTGGAACCCAATATACTTTAATACCAAGAGGTGATACTCAGTTTAAAGATGGAGATCAGGTGTATTTTGTCACCTTGAAGAATGGGGTAGAGGAGCTCTATAAGCTTACCGGTAAGATCAAACAGGATATTAAAAATGTAATGATTCTTGGAGGAAGTAAGATTGGAAGAAAAACTGCCCAGGATCTTTGCCGGAATAATTTTAATGTTAAGCTGGTTGAAAAAGACCGTGAAAAGGCCTATGAGTTAGCCGATGAGTTACCTGAAACCCTTATCATCAATGGTGACGGGCGTAATGTGGAACTGCTGGAAGAAGAAAATATCCATGATATGGATGCTTTTATTGCAGTTACTGGAAATTCAGAGACTAATATTATGTCATGCCTGGTTGCTAAATCTAAAAGCGTTAAAAAAACTATTTCGCTTGTAGAAAATATGGATTATTTTCAGTTAAGCCACTCCATAGGTATCGATACACTTATTAATAAAAAATTACTAGCCGCTAATAATATATTCCGGTATGTGAGAAAAGGTGAGGTTGTAGCAATGACCAAGCTGAATAACATGAATGCTGAATTACTCGAATTCATAGTAAAGCCCAAATCTCAGGTTAGTGATAAAAAAATAAAAGATCTAGATTTTCCAAGATCGGCCATTATAGGTGGGATTATAAGAAATGGTAAAGGGCTTATTGCTTTAGGGGATTTCCTTATAAAACCTGGGGATAGAATAGTAGTTTGTTGTTTGCCTCGTTCTATTAATAAAGTAGAAAAACTTTTCTTGTAATGCCCAAACTGAATTATCAAATAATTCTTCATGTAATGGGCTTATTGCTGCTTTGCAATGGTGGCTTTATGCTACTAGCAACGCTCGTAAGTTGGTATTATCAGGATGGTGTAACCCTGGAGATATCCACTGCTGCGCTAATTACGCTGTTTATAGGTACTCTTTTCATGTTTACTACACGTGGTCATAGTAAGGAGGTTAAGATACGTGAAGGATATATAATTGTAACATTTGGTTGGATCTTTATGGCTTTGAGCGGCTCATTGCCTTATGTAATAAGTGAATCCATTCCCCGTTTTACCAATGCATTTTTTGAGACCATGTCTGGTTATACTACTACCGGGGCATCAATTTTAAATGACATTGAATCTATACCTAAGGGTATTTTATTCTGGAGAAGTCTTACGCACTGGATTGGAGGGATGGGGATCATTGTATTGGCGATAGCTATACTTCCTTTGTTAGGAATTGGGGGGATGCAACTTTTTTCGGCGGAATCACCGGGGCCAAGTGCCGATAAACTTAAGCCGAGAATTCGAGATACAGCTAAAAGACTTTGGCTTATATATGTTTCCTATACTTTGGCTGAAACAATTTTACTCTGGGCCGCGGGAATGACCTTTTTTGATGCGATAAATCATGCCTTTAGTACCTTGTCAACAGGCGGATTTTCTACGAAAAATGCCAGTTTAGCGTACTGGAATAATAACCCGATAATTCAGTATATCGTTATAATCTTCATGCTACTGGCCGGAAGTAACTTTGTCTTAAGCTATTTTGCTTTTAAAGGTAAGATCAGTAAGGTTTTACACGATGATGAATTTAAATGGTATATTATTTTTATTGCTGGTTTTACTGCGATTTCTGCCCTTATAGTTTATTTTCAAGCTGATGTTAGCATTTCTTCAATAGACCACCCTATGGTTTGGGGAGAGGGAGAAAGTGCCTTTCGTCATTCTTTATTCCAGGTTTTAACTATAATTACTACCACAGGATTCGTATCTGCCGATTATACTATGTGGACACCATTTTTAACGATACTTTATTTTGGATTATTCTTCCTGGGGGGGTCTGCAGGTTCAACTGCGGGTGGTGTTAAGGTGATGCGTCATATTATTATGATCAAAAATGGAATTATCGAATTTAAAAGAACCCTTCATCCAAATGCCATTTTACCTGTGAGGTTCAATGGAAAGTCTATCAGCAAGGAAATTGTATTTAATATTCTAGGTTTTTTCATCTTATACATGCTATCCTTTATTATTGGAGCGGTAGTTCTGGCTTCATTAGGTCTTGATTTTGAAACTGCCATTGGTGGTGCAGCATCATCTCTGGGGAATATAGGTCCGGCTTTTGGCGGTCTTAGCCCGGTTAATAATTTTGATATGCTACCGGATTTTGGGAAATGGTGGACTACCTTTTTAATGTTGATAGGTAGGCTTGAACTATTCACGGTATTAATAATCCTTACTCCATTCTTCTGGAGAAATCGATAAAAAAAACCGGCGATTAGCCGGTTTTTTTATTTCAATTTATTTAAAAATTTCACCTAAGAAAGTGCTTTCTTAATTCTGCTCATTGCTTCAGTAATCTGGTCTTCACTTGCAGCATAGGAAATTCTAATACATTCGGGATTTCCAAAAGCATCACCTGTAACGGTCGCAACATTGGCTTCTTCCAATAGGAATAAACTAAAATCTGTTGCATTCAGTATTTCATGGCCTTTGATCGTTTTTCCGAAAAAAGAAGAAACATTAGGAAATACATAGAATGCACCTTCGGGCTCAGTAGTTACAAAACCTTCAATTTCATTTAAAAGGTCATTGATCAATTTCCTTCGACTCTTGAAAGTATCTATCATGTGACTTATTTTGCTAACTGGTGCTTCAAGAGCAGTAATCACAGCTCTTTGTGCAATACAATTGGCACCGCTAGTGATTTGTCCCTGCATCTTATTACAAGCTCTGGCGATATAGGTTGGAGCGCCGATATAACCAATCCTCCAGCCGGTCATGGCAAATGCTTTAGAAACTCCGTTCACAGTTACTGTGCGATCATACATATCTTCAAATTCTGCCATGGAAGCATGTTCTCCAACAAAATTGATATGTTCGTATATTTCATCGCTAACAATTATAATGTCAGGATATTTCTTTAAAACATCGGCAAGGGCTCTGAGTTCTTCTTTGCTATAAACCATTCCGCTAGGATTACATGGAGAGCTATACCAGATCATCTTAGTTTTCGGAGTAATTGCAGCTTCCAGTTGTTCCGGGGTTATTTTGAAATCTGTTTCTACAGAAGTTGGAACTTCTACCGGAACACCCTCTGCCAGTTTTACAATTTCAGCATAACTAACCCAATAAGGACAGGGTAATAGAACTTCATCCCCAGGATTAAGGATTACCATTGCCACATTTGCCAGGGATTGCTTGGCACCTGTAGATACTACAATTTGAGATCTGTCGTATGTTAGATTGTTATCTCTTTTAAACTTATTGATGATGGCATCCTTTAATTCCACATATCCATCAACAGGAGTGTATGAGTTATAATTTTCGTTAATAGCAGTAATCGCCGCTTCTTTAATAAAATCTGGAGTATTAAAATCGGGTTCGCCCAGGCTTAGGCCAATAATATCCTTCCCTTCCGCTTTTAATTCACGCGCTTTTGCTGCCATAGCTAGCGTTTGAGAAGTTGCCATTGAGTTAATGCGATTTGATAATTTTTCCTGCATGGTGTTAGTTTTTTAATGTATGACGCAACTGATTTTTTTTACGCGTGTCTCCAAATTTTATTGGAGGCAGCTTCAAAGTTAAAATTTTATAATTTCTGCTGTTCAGATTTGAAAGAAAAATAGCAATAAAAAATAACTACTTTTGCACAAAATATTTGGCTTTGGAATTAATTAGAAAATACTTTCCGGAATTATCTGCAGATCAAATTTCAAAATTTGAGAAACTGGAGGAACTTTATAAAGACTGGAATCTTAAGATCAATGTGGTTTCCAGAAAAGATATCGATGAGATCTATTTGAGACATGTTTTACATTCTTTAGGGATTGCAAAGGTTCAGCAGTTTAAACCGGGTTCAAAGATACTGGATGTTGGAACCGGCGGTGGTTTTCCCGGAATTCCGTTAGCTATATTATTTCCAGAATCTACTTTTCATCTGGTGGATTCTATTGGTAAGAAGATTAAGGTAGTTGAGGAGGTAAGTGAAGGCTTGGGATTGGAAAATGTAACTACCTTCAATCAGCGTGTGGAAGAGCTTTCCGGAAATTATGATTTTATCGTGAGCAGGGCAGTTGCCGTTATGCCAACTTTTGTTCGATGGGTTAAAGGAAAGATCGCCAAGGATAACCAGCATGATAGAAAGAATGGAATCCTTTATTTAAAAGGAGGTGACCTATCAGAAGAACTCAAAGATTACCGTACCGCGGAAATCTTTGAGCTTTCTAATTTTTACGAAGAAGATTTCTTCGATACAAAAAAGGTGGTTTATCTTCCTATGAAATACAGAGGTTAACCTATTTTGTAATAATTACTTTCTTAGAATAAATCTTTTCACCAGAATAGACTTTCAGAATATATACTGCTGAACTTAGGTTTTGATCCATACTTAGAAGGACTAATTTTTTAGTAGGTATTTCTTCAAAGGTTTTGATCTTCTGCCCTGAAAGGCTATAGAGTTCCACAAAATCTACCTGCATCAGGTCTGGGTTCAAAAGAGAAATTTCATCAGTCTTTTTAAGGTATTGTAAATCCAGAATTGAATCATCTAAATTGATAACAGGTGTCTCTTTCTCTGCTTCTTCTGTAAGAGGTTTTCTGAAAACTATTTCATAAAGGTCATCGAAATTTCCAATTTCTTCCGCAGTTGTTGAGAACGGTTCTTTGGAAATATTGAAATATTCTTCTGTCGTAAGATCTTTTAAATAAACATCGAAACCTTTATAAATATTCTCTAATTCATCAATTTTTATAGTGTATTCTCCTGGCTCTGCGATCTTGATCCCAATTTTTAAAACCTGGTCAAGGTTAAAATCGGGAACTGCCTGAATCACAAATTCTGTGTCCTCAACCAACCAATACATGTCTTCCACGTTATTTTCAATTAGTGGAGCATCGTAACCCAGATCAAATCCGTCTGTTGAATTAGCATCTGCAGTAACCAATATTTGTCTGTGGTAGCCTTTAGGAGATTCGAACTTGAGTCTTATCTTATATCTGCTGTCTTTTTTATAGGTATTTTGCTCCTGTTCTTTTTTAGATTTTAAATCCTCTTGTGCATGGAAATGAGAATCTGGTGTTGACTCTGGAACAAATGCTCTGTATTGATTTCTGAATGTAATAGAATTAGGAGAGGAGACTCCAATAGTACTTATGAAGAAAGCCTGTCCTACAGGAATATACTGTCCAGGTTCTTTTGTTCCCTGGGCATTATTATCATTAATTCGAGAATCTATAGAAGATGCCGCTATAACTGCACCTGACTTATTCATAACAGCATATCCACCAACATACTCTTCAAGATAATGAGTGTCCTCTTTTCCGAAATGATCCCAGAAATAAATGGAGCCGTTGAAATCCTGATTTTCAATTGCATTTTCATCGATAAACTGAAATGCATCAATGGCAGATGGATATGGATTCCCGGTTAATAGATTCTGTCCAGCTCCAACGTTAACCTTAATATCTCCATTGTTAGGTTTACCCCGGAAAGTATAATTTTGCTGATTATTTAATGGTACATATCCCTGGGTTCCTTTCATTGAATACCCAATGCCAGGAGGAAGCAGATCTGTTTCCCCAAACTGATGCCATTCAGAGTAATCATCGGCGGTACCGTTAAAGCCATCTTCGGGTGCTCCAAAGGTATAAAGCCAATAAGTACTAATTCTTTTAGAACCAGTATAGTTTCCATCTGCCCAATGATATTGATAGTTGAAATTTAAACTCTTAGGACTGGTTGGATCTGTACCATCCTTAAGCACCTCATTGACCTTGAAGCCAGAATTATTTGCAGCTCCCTGAAGAGAAACAGGAGACGTCCAGTAATTGTAATTAAAACTATTGGCGGTTCCCTGCTGGTCTCGATCAAGATAACCCGAACTAGACTCTTCTAGAATACTGTTTTCAGGTTGTATCAACTGAGATTCCCCATTTAGGTCGATTACACCGTTCAATTTCAAGTAGTGACTAATAAATAATGAATTACCGGTCTCATTGTTTACTGAGCCCTGCATATCTAATTTACTAGCAGAATTAGACTCTGAAATCAAACCTAAAAGAGTGATGTCCTTATAATTTGATTGCAAGGTGTGAGAGGTTACTGCGATATTCCAGTTTATTTTCTCATTATTGATTCCTAATGAATTTGGAGGGTCCCAAACCTGAGGCCTTTTCCAGCTTGTTTTATCAAACCATATGCCGTTCTTAGCTGATATGTAAGGTAACGGAGCAGTAGTTTCCTGGGTAGTGGTAATATTGATCAATCTACCATTCACTTTGTCGGTCGCCCTGTCTGCGGTAAAACCTCCGGTTATTTCTCCCGGCTGTAACCTGTAATATCCCTTAAGGTCTGTCCAGGTGATACCTGTTGCATCTATAGGAATGATTTCTCCACGCACTTTTCCGGCATTATTGACAATTTTCTGATTCATCAGAAGTCTTATATCTTCCTTCTCAAGAGATTTGCCCCATATGCGAACTTCTTCCATCCATCCATGAAATAAATCTTTAGGATTATTAGGAGAGCTGGAATCGAAAACTGCGCCCAATAAAAATGGCGCTGTAGTTATCTGCGGATTACTGCTCCCAGATTGCGATCCCATTAGAATGCCATCAACATAAAGATTTGTTGTTGAACCGTTGAATGAGAGCGCTATATGGTACCATCTGTTGGTGCTTACGTTTTTGTCTGTAAAGGAAGTTGTCCCAATGCCATTAATTTTAGGAACTCCGTTTTCCAGGATCAATTCATATCCGGTAGATGGGTTTGAATAATCTCTTTTCGATAAGATTGTTCTTACACCATCAACAGATTTCGGTTTTATCCAGGCTTCGAAAGTAAAGGAGCCACTGTTAAAGCCATAATTATCGCCAAAATTAACGTGGTCATCTACTCCGTCAAAATCAAGAGTGCTACAGCTGGTAAAGCTAACTTTAACATCGTCAGATTTTCCGCAGTTTACACTCCATCTAAGCGTATAAGTACCTTGAGAACCTATAAATGTGGTCTTTGGATTAGTGTCATCTGCAAAGCTACCGCCTGAAGGCCCGTTTACTATAGTCCATTTTCCAGGAATGGGGTCACCGTTTTCATCAAGATCTTCTTCTGCGTTTAGCTGAGTTGAACTGAATCCACATCCTAAAACCTGATCAGGGCCTGCATTTGGAATAATTTCTTCAGGTTCTTCAATTATTACAGTTGAATTCACCTCACAACCGTTGGCATCTATAACTCTTACATTATATTCTCCTGCGGTTAAATTAGTGGCGGTGGCAGTAGTTTGTCCATCGGGCCATACATAGATGTAATCTGGTGTCCCTCCTTCGGCACTTAAGGTTGCCTGACCATCTGACCCACCAAAACAACTCACGTTAGTTTGAGAATCTATAGTTAGGCTGAGTGGATCTGAAGGTTCTTCAATGGTTACTCCTTTGGAAGTAAAGCTATCATTAGAATCTGTATCTGTAACTTTTACGAAATAGGTTCCTCCATATAGCTGCTCAAAAATACCGCTGGTTTGTGGTCCTGCCACAGAAGTACCTGAGGAATCAAGCAATTCAAAGGAATAGTTTCCAGAACCACCAGAAGCTCTTGAGGTAACCGTTCCATTCATGGCGCCATTACATAGTAATTCATTTGCGAATGCAATTGCATAGAGAGGAGACCTTACTGTAGATTCATTATTGGTTGAAAAACATTTTGGATTATTTCCGCCACCACCGCCGTCATTGCCATTGCCCTGTCCGTTTGTTGCTGTGGTACCACATGGCCTTTGAATATTATTTTGGAAAGTTAGGTAAACACCTTCTACTTTAACTTGATCACCACAATTGTATTCAATTGGGAAAGTTTGTGCGGTTAAGGGGATAGCCTCGTATTCATAAAAACAGTCCTTAACCTTGTAATTGTTAATCGTGCCGGTTTCTAGATTTTCAATAGAATAAATCAATTCAATTTGAAGTGAATATCTGGTAGCCTGAGTAGGAAAATTAATGTATATATATTTTTGATCTACCTGTTCACATTGCTCATTATTCGTAATTGGATTTTGATTTTCGTCACCGATAAAATAATAATCAAGACCAAGATCATTAGAACCACAATCATCAGCAAAACAACCTCCAACAAATTGAATTACTTGCTGTGTAAAAGTCCGACCTTTCGCATCGGTAACCGTAAGAGTTATTAATTTGTCTCCTATCTGGCTGTATTTTACATCAATTGGTCCTACGCCTGTACCGGTTGCTGGGCTTGCGTAATCTCCGAAATCCCAGGAATATGTATATGGTGCAGTACCTCCAATAGCAGAACCTCCATCTACACTAAATGTTGAAGTTCTTATAACATCCTCTCCTTCACAAAGTGAAATAGGAATAATATTGGCGCTTAAGGAGTCAACTACTTCAACTACACCGGTAGCTGTACATCCATTTTTATCTGTTACAGTAACTGTGTAAGTTCCAGCAGCTAATTCCTGAGCAGTTTGTCCGGTATATTTCTTACCTGTTGGTCCTCCGGTCCATTCGAAGGAATAGTTAGGACTTCCACCTGTTACCTGTGCTGTTGCACTACCGGTAGAAGAACCAAACGAGGTGGTTTCTGTGGTTAAAAATCCTGTTACTTTTAATTCTGTCGGCTGAGAAACCGTAAAAGTTCTGTCTTTCGCACATCCATTTTCATCGGTAACAGTTACAGAGTGATTCCCTGGAGCAAGACCAGTAGCCGTTTGGGTGGTTTGACCGTTATCCCAGAGATAGGTATAATTTCCTATTCCTCCTTGGGCAGTTACGGTCGCAGTTCCATTGTTTTCTCCAAAGCAACCTGAGGTAGTTTGAATGTTAGTAATTTCAACAAAAGTATCTGGTTCTTCCACGGTAACAGAAATCGGATCAGATTCACACCCATTAGCATCAGTAACCGTTACGGTATAAGTTCCTGCGGGTAAATCGGTCTTTTTAGCACCAGTACCCAGAGAACCCCAATCATAAGTAAGTGGAGCGATGCCTCCGGTGGCAGTTGCTTCAACTTCTCCTGTAGCAAAACCATTACATAAAACATCAACTTTGTTGGTTTCCACAACTACTGGGTCAATGGTAATTTCTTGAGAAGTAGATGAAGAGTTGCCAGAATCATCAGTAAATGTCCACGTTATAGAGTAAGTTCCGGCATTCGAGTATGTGGTTGGGTCAGTAGTAGTTCCAATGATTTCTCCTGAGCAATTATCAACCGCAACAGGAGCTTCCGCAGTATATACGCAGCCCCAGGTAATATTTTCTAAAACCGGAGGTGTTGGAGCTTCGTTATCCTCGACAGTTACAGTTTGAAAAACGTCATCGGCTACGTTTCCATTAGCATCTGTAACTGTCCATGTAATAGTGGTAATTCCAACCGGGTAAGGTTCATCCAGACCAAGACCATCATCTCTTGTTCCAATGGGAGAGCTTACGCTACAATTATCGGTACCAGTAGCAGGAGCTATAGATAAACCAGCTTCACAAATTCCAGTGTCATTGGTTGCGTTTATATTTTCACCCGCAGTTATTACAGGTTTTGTATTATCTGAAATGATTACTTTCTGAGTAGCAGTCGCCGTGTTTCCTGCATTGTCAATCACTGTCCAGGTTACGGTGGTTTCACCTAATGGGAAACTAGCTGGAGCGTCACTTGAAAAAGTATCCACACCGCAATTATCACTCGTGGTAGGTGTTCCCAGAGCAACACCGGTTGCAGTACAATTTCCGGAATTAACATCAGCAACTACATCTGCAGGAGCGGTGATTGTGGGATTCGTATTATCCGAAATAGTTACTTTTTGAGTTGCAGTAGCCGTGTTCCCGGCATTGTCAATGATTGCCCAGGTTACGGTAGTTTCTCCTAATGGGAAACTAGCTGGAGCATCACTTGAAACAGTAGCCACCCCGCAATTATCACTAGTGGTAGGTGTTCCCAGAGCAACACCGGTTGCAGTACAATTTCCAGAATTAACATCAGCAACTACATCTGCAGGAGCGGTGATTGTGGGATTTGTATTATCTAAAATAGTTACTTTTTGAGTCGCTTTGGCAGTATTCCCGGCATTATCAACCACTGTCCAGGTTACAGTAGTTTCACCTAATGGGAAACTAGCTGGAGCATCACTTGAAAAAGTATTCACCCCGCAATTATCACTAGTGGTAGGTGTTCCCAGAGCAACATCGGTGGCAGTGCAATTTCCGGAATTAACATCAGCAACTACATCTGCAGGAGCGGTGATTGTAGGATTTGTATTATCTAAAATAGTTACTTTTTGAGTCGCTGTAGAAGTATTCCCGACATTATCAATCACTGTCCAGGTTACGATAGTTTCTCCTAATGGGAAACTAGCTGGAGCATCACTTGAATAAGTATCCACACCACAATTATCATTAGTGGTAGGTGTTCCCAGATCGACATTGTTTGCAGTGCAGTTTCCAGAATTAACTTCAGCGGTAACATCTGCAGGCGCTGTGATTGTAGGATTTGTATTATCAGGATCGTCAATCGAGATATTCAACGATTTTGTTTTTACAGGATCAGATTGATCTGTAACTTGTATGGTATAGGTACCTGCCTTAAGTCCAGATATATCTTCTACGCCCGTTTTTGAATAGGCATCGGGTCCCGTCCATTCTATAGTATAGCTGGGAGTTCCACCTGCAATGGATACACTTATAGCTCCATCTGCAACATCAGGACATGAAGCATTTGTTTTGGAGACTACGGTAATGGAGATCTCTTGCCCAAATAAATTCCCACTTGTCCAGCTGGAAAGTGTAAGAAAAATAAGCGTAAAGGTCAGTAAATATTGGATTCGGGGTCCAAAAGTAGTTTTATACATAGGCTACCGATCTAGATTTTCATCGGTAAAAATACATATAAATTCGATAAACGACAGATTTTTGTTAAAAAATTATTCTAATAAGCCGCTTTGAATCAATTAAATAGAACCTTTTCTGCTAACTATTTATTAAATACTTATTTATTCAATAATGATCTTTTTGTTGCAAATACCATTCTCACAGAAAACTTTCACTATGTAAACCCCAGATCTCACAGGTCTCATTCTGAGACGGATCTCTTTCTCAGTAGGTAATTCATCAAACTCCTGAATTAACTTTCCGCCCAGGTCGAATATCATGACCTTATCTACATCAAGAAGGTCGAAATTACTGATCTTAACCTGTTTGTCGAAACGGCTGTAACTTATACCCACGATACCGTCTAAAATTGGAAGATCGGGATTTAAAATATCATCCGGGTCAAGAGCTTTTTCTTTGAAAAATACAAGCTCAAAACGATCTGTTATTTCACCTGCGCCTTCGATTTTTCCAATATAATCTTCTTTTAGAATATCATGTATGGTATCCAGAGCTTTATCTTTTAAATAAAGTTCCTTACCTGATGGCCAGTTTTCAGTAGCATCGATTTTTATTTTAAAATCACCACCTTCCTTGGTTTTAACAGCTAGAGGTAAGATCTGTTCATTAGCAAAATCTGGAACTCCCTGTATTACAAAGCCATGATCCTCAAACCACCAGTACATGTCCTCTAAATTATTTTCGATTAAAGGCGCATCATATCCAATGTCGAAACCATTAGAAGTATTTTCATCACTTGTCACAAGGATTTGTCGATGATAACCTTTAGGGGACTCATATTTTAACCTGATCTTCATTCGATTGTCTTCATAAGATTTTGTCCTTGTGTGTCCTTTGATAATATCTTCTTCTTGTTGTAGGAAAATCGAAACGCCAGATTTTAGTGGCTGAAATATCCTTTGGGTGTTTTTAAAAATTATATCACCTGCAAAAGTTTCTCCAACAATTTGGGCGCTGTTTAAAAAGAATCCTTGAGCAACTGGTATAATGTCCTCTGGTAAAATATTATTCGCGCCACCTTCACTGTTAATCCGCCAGTCATTTGAAATAGCTGGAGCACTTCCTGCTAGAGTATATGTTGCATAACCACCAACATACTCTTCAAGGATATGAGTTTTTCCTGAGAAATGGTCCCAATAATATATGGTACCGTTGAATGGTTGGTCTCCATTTTCTCTTCTTCCAGTGTATGTTTTACCTCCTAGAGTGAAGCTTTTTGATTTGGGTAGATTATCTAATAAAAATTCCCAAGCATGTATAGCGGAGGGATAAGGGTTTCCAACGAGGAAGTTCTGGCCGCTATCTAAGTATAATTCGCCCGTAGGAATATTGCCATTATTTGGTTTACCCCTAAAAGTATAATTTTGTTTCTCAGTCAGACCTGCAGATCCCGTTGTTCCCTTCATAGAGAATCCAGCTCCAACTATTTCTAGGTAATCAGATCCTAGATGTAACCAATCTCCATAAATATCTGCATCTCCTCCTCTAAAATCCCAGATCCATTCATTGCTGATAGTTATAGGACTCGTTATTCCTCCGTCTGCAGAGAAGTATCCAGGAGTAAAATTAATGGCAGGTTCATCAATGTTTGTATTTGTACCATCAAATAATATATTCTCAATTATAAATCCAGAATTGTTATTTGATCCCTGATTAGAAAACGGACTGGTCCAATAATTATAATTGAAACTACTTTTTCTTCCCTTTTGATCTATTTCAGCCCAGCCTCCACTGGAATTGTCAAGAATACTACCATGATCCTGTAATAATTGAGAATCATCAACAAGATCCATATTTCCATCCAGTAATAGATAGTGGGTGATTCTGATTGCGTGATCACCGTTTATGCTAAGTAATTTCTCGGAAGTTTCAGAAAGCAATCCAAGCATAATAATTTCTTTGCTGTCTGAAGTGATATTGTGATTGATCCTGGCGATATTCCAGTCTATAGCAGTTCCATTGTATGAGCTATTTGGATAATCCCATACCGTTGGCCTGGCCCATGTACTAACGTTAGCCCATTGCCCGTCAGATCCAGAACAGTAAGGTGTAGGAGATGTATTTTCCTGATTAGTGGTAATATTTACCAACCTGCCTGGTACTTCATTTATAGAGTGATCTGGAGTATATCCGCCAATCGGTTTAAGGCTATCGTCGAAGGTAGCGCACGCCGTTAAATTTTGTGGATCTGGATTATCTGAAATCAAACGATAATAACCTGCAAGATCACCCCAGGTTTGATTATAGAACTCAACACCATCCTGGTCAAGATTGTGACCGTTCCTTGTATAATAACTGCTGAAGCCATCTGCAATTTCCAGGTTTGGCACTATTTCACCTTCAATAAGAGAATTTGCGGTCGCAGCATCATTAAGTTTAATGCGCTGGTTCATCATAAATCTTATTTCGTTTATATCTGGAGCAGAATTACCATTCCAAATTCTCAATTCATCGATCCATCCTGAAAAGTGGTTAGATGTGGTCTTGGTCCCTGCATTATATCTAGCACCAATACTCGTATTATTAATACCAGAACCGTTTACAGTGATCTTACCGGAGGCTACTCCATCGACCCAAAGATCACCACCATTGGAAACTGCTATATGATACCATCTACTGTTCTTTTGAATAGTTGAAGGTAAATTCTCCATTTTAATTTCAAAACCTGAACTACTAAAGATTACTCCTGTTGATGCATCGGTAGAACCACCATCATCAATAGGCCTGTCAAAAGGTCTTATCCATGCTTCTATAAAATAGCTTCCGTTGTAGTTATTTCCAAGGTCTATATAATCATCGTCCCCGTCAAAATCCAGGGTAGTACAATCTACTAAAGTTACATTCGATGGATTTTCAACTGGAGGGCATCCTGAATTATCTATTAAATTTCCATTTTCATCTACTTCAGTAGGGGTAAGGATCCATTTAAAATTATAATCTCCCAAATTTTCTGCCGTAAAGATTGCTTGTGGATTGTTTATAGGATCCAAAGTACTTTCAGGGTCTTGATTAGAAATTTCAAATCCGGTAGTTACAGTATTTCCATTAAGATCTTCTACCTGCCAGCTACCTATATAACCGTCCAGGGTTGGATATTCGGTAATATTTTTTGCCTGGTAATCTGCATATACGTTTGCATTAAGTTGTACCGAAAGGCTACCGCATGATCCAACTTCTGTTGCAACGTTAGTGGTGTATCTGTCAAACGCCCAAACTCTTATAGTTTCAAAATTTTCTATACTCTGGCATTGATCACCATTACTATCTAATATTATTCTGGTTTGAACTTCGAAGTCATTCCAGCCTATTTTACGAGGAATAAAGGTTACGGTACTCTGATTTTCTGCACCGATTGGCTCAAGGTAATTATCCGGATCATTAAGATCATCATCATAATACCATTGTAGAATAACATCCTGGGGACCTTCTGGCACCTCTATATTATCCACTGCCCAAACATCCCCATCAATTGTACCTTCGTAATTAAAGCGAATTCTTAAATTAGACTGTCCTAAATATGCTCCAAGGTCTACTACCATTTTATTCAATGGTCTAAGCTCGGGAGTAAGATCACCAAAGTTGTTGTAATTTCCGCTGGTAGCAGTTCCGGTAATATCAAAAAGTACAGTTTCGTAGGATCCTCCGCCATTTGTAGAGATTTCAACCCTGATTCTTGCTCCTTCGGTAAGGTTGTATGCCTGATCCCAGGTAAGAATCGCTTCGTCCAGACCACCAAGAGAAAAAACAGGGGTTTCCATGAAAGAATCGTTATTTCCTGTGACCAAAGCAAAACCTTTATTTCCCTCGTTTGTTGAGAAAGTACGGAAATTGACCATAGATCCATTAGTTGGGCTTTGACTTTCAATAGGATATAAATTCGCGGTATAAACCTTTTCATTTTCCTGGGGATCACTACCATGCGGGTTCATTCTTAACCAATGATCTGCTCTTCCGTTGTTCGCTCCAGAATCAAAATCATTTGAACCGCCATTAGGATTTGTAAAGTCCCAGCCATTATTTTTAATACCTGCATTATCGAAAGCACCTCCATCTAGTTTTCCGCCTTCAGAGCTATAACCGGTTTCAGAGCTAAGAGAAATTTCGTCACCAATACAAATGACGTCTTTATCTACTTCTACAGGAGTAGGTTTAATATCAGCTTCAATAACACTTACAATCGCTGTTTCAGAATAAGTATTGTTACAGGAATTATTACCTATAATAGCACGAAAAGCTGTGCTTTCATTTGTAATGACGTTTTCAATTTCATCAGGGGTTAGATAATCCAGGGTACTGTTGATAGTTGTCCATGAATTATCTGATACTCCACGATATTCCCAACCTAACACTTCTCCTGAATATTCACTAAGGTTTAACCTGCTAGCATATCCTGGTACGGGATTTTGACAGGTAAGGAATAATCTATCGGTATTTTTAGCCCAAAGAGCTTTTCCGCCTTCTGGTAGCTGGTCAACAATTATGGTTGTTTCGCTTGTAGCTTCGTCACAAACTCCATTTTTAACCGTAACCCTGTAAGAAGTAGTTTCGGTTAAACCACTGAATATTCTGGTGTCACTTAGGTCTATATCTGCTGTTTCAGTCCAAACATCGGCAGTAGAAGCATTTTTATATTCCCATTTTATGATATCGCCAGTTCTACTTTCTAAAGAAACTTCTGCAGTGCCGTTTGAAATACAAATTCTTTCAGGTGCATTTAAATTTCCGATAACGGTATTATCATCAACAAAAACTGAAATTTCATAAGAATTGCTACATCCCTCGGTAGTTCCAACTACCGTGTACTTATTTTCGCCCAGGGTAGTGGGTGTTGCCTGATAGGTTGCTGTGGCACCACTTTGTAATTCTAATTCTCCTAAATACCAGGTGTAGGTTTCTGCTCCGGTAGCGGTAAAATCAATGCTGCTTCCTAGACAAATTGTATTTTCATCTCCAATGATATCTACAATCACATTAGGAATTTCTTTAATTCTAACTTCCACAGGAGTTCTATCACTCTCACAACCGGTAGTCGATACAAAAGTCTGGCTAACGTAATAGGTTGTCGTATTTACTACATTTGTGGAAGGAGTAGGAGCTTCAGATAAAGCAGTTTCAGCATCAATTGAAGCATACCAATTTATTTCGGCTCCATCGGCTGGAATTACTTCAAGTGGTTGGACATCCTGTTCATTATGACAATATTCAAATTTTATTACTTCTTCGGAAACAGGAGGTGGTGTTTCAAGAATATCGATTGTTAACATTTCTGAATAATCACTTTCGCAACCATTGGGTCTGGTTTGGGTAGCGTAATATTCGAATGTAGTCGGATTGGAAGTTTCAATAGGAATAGTATTACCTATAAATGTATATTCTGAAGTAGAAGAATCGAAAGTATACCATTTGATTTCATTACCATCTTCTCCAGATGCGGTAAGATTCCCTGCATCTTCATTAAGACAGAATTCCTGATTTGAAACCGTGGGAGCTTCTGGTCTAGGATCAACTCTGAATGTAAATGTTTTTGAGGTTGCTTCCGGGCATGTGAAATAGTCTGGTCCATCTACAACCACATAATATACTCCAGAATCACCATTTTCTCCAGCTTCCGGATCTATGATAGTTAGCGTACCGGTATACTCTCCGTTCGGTCCATCAGGTCCGGTAACACCAATCTCTATCTTATTGCTTACAGGATTAACTATGTTTCCATCTTTATACCAGTCAAAATCTAAAATGGCTCCATTTGCATGACCTCTAAATAAGAAGCTTATTTCATCCTGAGAATCCTCACATATGGTAATATCTTGTGAAGGTTCAGTGATGGTAATATCTTCATCGACATTCAGAGTTACAATTTCTGAAGTGTCCTGGATACATGAATCATCTCCACTTACGATTACATAATATTGCAATGCATCAACCGCAGTTACATTTGAAAAATTAAGGATAGCCTCATTTTCACCTGCGATCATTTCTTCGGTACCATCTTCTAAAATTCTATACCATTGGTAGGTAAGGTCAGCACCACTGGCAATTACTTCGAATTCAGCCGGACTATTAGAACAAACACCTGTATTTACAGGATCTGTGGTTATAACAGGCACCTCCTTAATAGTGAATTCTGCGGTAGCAACTACCTCATCACAACCGGCATTAGAAGGTATGGAATAGGTCACAGTGTGAGGTCCCGGAATACTTTCTGATGGGTTTATAGTGCCATCTGTTGAAATTGAAAGGCCGTTGGAACCTGAGTACACTCCGCCTTCATAATCACCATCTTCTCCACTAGTAACCACGGGTATAGCAGTTTCTGAAGAACAAATTGTTTCAGGATAGGAAATATTAATTTGTGGGTTTTGTGTGATTGTAACTTCAGTGGTAACTACTACTTCATTACAACCTGAATCCGCGCTTATTGTATAGAATATATCGTAAGTTCCCGGGCCACTTGTCTGGGCATTTATTTCTCCTGTGTTAGGATCAATAATTAGTCCGCCGGGTTGGGAAGATGAAAAAGTTCCATTTTGATAATTGCCAACACCATTGGAGAAAATCGGTTCTTTTAAAACCGTATCTGAATTACAAAATGGATCCTCATAACTTATTTCCACAAATGGCTCAGCTATTATTGTAACCTCAACAGTAGCGACGGCCGGATTGCAATTTTCTTGTCCATTATAGGTAACTAAATAAGTTCCAGGATCACTAGCGCCGGGTGTTATTGCACCAGAACTGGAACTAATAGTTAGCCCAGCTGGGGTAGCGCTATATGTTCCTCCGCTATAATTGCCTGTACCGTCTAAATTCACATTTACGCTTCCAGCGATTGAAGTACAAATATTCTCCGGATAGGAAATTGTTGCTGTAGGATCTGGAATTACGGTGATGGTTCCCTGTGAAGTAGCCTGCTCACATTCACCTTCCGTTTGGACGGTGTAGTTGAAAATGCCATTTTCACCGGGGATTGCTCCAGCCTCAGTTGGACTTCCTGAAATGGTGAAAATTCCATCGGAAAAATTTCCGCTTAATCCCTGAGGTAAACCTGTTACACTTGCTCCAGATCCCGGTGATGAAATTTCAAATTGAATTTCAGAAATAGGACTGTTAATACATACTGTTTGATCAATATTAGCAGGATCGGTAATTGTGACATCAGGATTTACTGTAATTGTACCTGTAGTGGTGGTAGTTTCACAAGTTCCCACAGTTTCAAGCGAATATTCGAAAGTTCCTGAAACATCAGGGGTCCCGCTTAAAATGAAATTTCCTCCAATAATACTTCCGGTGATTCCGTTGGGTAAGTTGCTTGTGTTTACTGAAGTTACCGTGGAATTTACTGGAAATTCCATCGCAGCGATTGGCTGGTTAATACATACGGTTTGATCTTTATTAGCTGCGGCTGCTATAGTATTATTAGGCAAAACATTAATTGTTCCTGTTCTGGTAGTTTGCTGGCTTGTGCAATTTCCAGTGGAGCTTACGGTATAAGAATAATTTCCAATTTGGGTTGGATTACCAGAAACTGTAAATACCCCGGCACTAAAATTTCCGCTAACTCCCGGGGGTAGCCCTGAGATTGTAGCCCCTGTGGCTCCTCCTCCAATATTAAATGAAATATTCTCCAGAGGAGTATTAATACATATATCTTGAGCCTTATTACTTGGATCACTAATAGTAGCATCAGGTGTAAAGTACAGTATTATGGAATCGCTAGATTCACCGCACTTATTTCCATTATTGCTGTTACCTTTAGGCTCGGGAACAGTCATCGTTAAAGTTACCTGTCCGGCAGTTTTATCTGCTGCAGTAGGGGTGTAAGTAACTTGAAAAGTACCGGTTTTGTTATTTCCTCCGGGACCATTGCTGAAGGTTCCACTTCCAGAAGTTGAGAAGTTTACGTCAAGACTTGCGTCTCCAAAACTGCGTTCTCCTGATAATACAATTGAATTTTGACTTTTGCATATAGTTTGATCGGGACCAAAGTTCGCTACAATATGATTGTCTACTACTATACCGCCATAAGTCGAGGGAGCGCTATTACCACAAATATTGGTAGCTACTACAGATACTTCTTTAATACCACTAGTGGAGGCATCATTAATTCTAACGTTTACAGAATTAGTGCCTGCACCGTTAAGTAAGGTCCAGCCAGCCGGAATTGTCCACTTAAATGTCCCACTTGCAGCAACGCTAAAATTAATATCATATGGAGGGCAGATATTATTGTTTCCGCCTAGATCTGAAGTGATGTTACCTGGATTTGCCGGAACTCCATTTACTGAAGTTACAGCAAGAGTGCTTTCGGTGGAGCTATCACCGCAAGTATTACTTGCCTTTACAGAAATATTTCCACTGCCAGTACCCGCATTTACAGTTACTGAATTTGTACCTGCACCAGAAGTAATATTCCAACCAGATGGAAATATCCAGTTATAGGTTTCTGCATTTTCAACCGGAGGAACTGTATAGGTTAATCCAGTGGCTGAGGAACAAACTTCGATTTCCCCGGAAATATTGCCAGGGATTGCTGGTGCCGGAGGGAAAACATCTATACCTACAACATTACTTGTAGCCGTCGTGGTAGCTAAACAGGTTTCACTTGAGGTAATAATAAGCGAAACTGATTGACCATCGGTAAGGTTGGTTGTGCTAAAGATTGGACTGTTGGTCCCTATATTAACGCCGTCTAACTTCCATTGATATGTTGGGCTTAATCCTTCATTACTTATAGTTGCAATGCTGAAAATAACTTCATCACCAGGACATATATCACTGTCACTGGCAGAAATGGTAACTTCTGGAGTGAGATTTAGGTTCACTTCTGTAGCAATAGAATTACTTAAAACAGGATTGGAGGTTGTACAGCCTTCAGAACTTGTCAATTCTACGGTTACAGCATCGGCATTCGAAAGATCTGTAATATTGAACGTGTTTAAATTTGTTGGAGAACCTCGGTCAATTCCATTAACTTTCCATTGATATTGCGGATTATTACCTGCATTTGTAGAGCTGGCTGTAAAAATTACCTCAGTTCCCTCGCAGATAATATTATCTGCATCTGAAGACGTAATGGAAACAGATGGAGTTAGATTCTCATTAATGGTAATTGTTCCGTTTAGCATAGATGAACTACCGCATGAACCCGTTGCAAATATTGAATAATTAAAAACCCCGACCTGAGTGGAGGAACCGCTTATGGTAAAATTACCTGCAGAATAACTACCTGAAACTCCAGGAGGTAATCCATTTACTGTTGCTCCATTACCGGTTTCACCTATTAAATAGACAATATTTTCGATATTTTGTGATTGGCAAACTTCCTGATTTATACTTCCTGAACTCAAAGAGATGGTAGCATCCTTTACAACCTCAATAGTGCCTCCTTGTGATGCATTACTACACGGGCCTTGTGTAGTTACTGTATAATTAAAATTACCAGACGAAGTAGGGCTACCACTAATGGTAAAAGTTCCGTTGCTAAACGAACCGCTTAAGCCGGGCGGTAATCCAGACACTGATGCTCCGGTAGCACTTCCTCCAATATTAAATACTATTGGCGTAATAGGTTGATTCAAACAGGCGCTATTTACGTCGGTGTTTGATGATGAAATCGTTGCATCTGGAGAAATTGTAACTGTTTTAATCACTTCCACCGATGCAGGCGATGGGCAGATATAATTACTGTTTAGAACAACTTTTACTGAATATGATTTATCTGTAGAATAGTTATAAGTGAAATCCTTTGATCCCGAAGACTGCTCAAGATTTCCATCTACATACCATTCGTAAGTTGGGTTGGTGCCGGCATTAGTATTAGAAGCAGTAAGTTTTAAATTTCCCATACATATGTTGCCTGCCGGGACATTAAAATTGACTGTAGGTGTTTTAGTTGTATTTACTGTAATAGGGCTTCCATTATTACTTATAGAACAGGAAGTGCTATTAGCCTCTGTAACCTCAACCGAAACTACTTGTCCATTAGTAAGAGTGGTACTTGAAAAAGTATTTGAATTTGTAGTCCCGCCTTGATTTACATTATCAATTTTCCATTGATAAATATATGGACCGGTACCTCCATTGGGAGTAGCAGTGTAAGTTACGTTGGTCCCTTCACAAATAGTATTACCAGTATTAGATGAAATAGATACCGATGTAGGACATTGTCCCCAGACTAGAACTGGAACAAAAAATAAGAACAATAAAAGATTCCCGTGTAATTTTTTACCCATAGGTGCAAGGTTTTATTACAATAATTAGTTACGTAGGGTATAATAAAATGGGGTAAAATAATGTGGGGCGACATTAATTTGCCATATCACATAATTTGTTGAGGGCAAGTGAGATAGCGAATAAATTTAAATGAAATTTATTAATAATTACTAATTTTTCGCTAAAAAACGTTGATTGTCGATGAAAATCGCAATTCTTTCTGAAATAAAATCTAATTACTTGATTGTCAACTACAAATAAAAAGGCCGCTTTTTCAAGCGGCCTTTCGAATAATTTAGATGTTTTTTGAGAGTTATTCTCCCATAAATGGATATCTGTAATCTGTTGCTGGAACAAAAGTCTCCTTGATCAATCTCACAGAGATCCATCTCATAAGGTTCATTTTGGATCCTGCTTTATCATTGGTACCACTAGATCTTGCACCACCAAATGGTTGCTGACCTACAACAGCTCCCGTAGGCTTGTCATTGATATAGAAATTACCAGCAGCATTTTGAAGCAGATCTGTCGCCTGGGCAGCGGCATAACGGTCTCCGGATAAAATTGCTCCTGTTAATGCATATATACTGGTATTGTCTACGACTTCACAGATATCTGCCCATTTCTGCTCGTTGAAGTTTTTATCGTCATATACGTATATAGTAACTACAGGGCCAAATAATTCGGTTTCCATAGTAGTATAATGAGGATCTGTGGTTAGGATAACGGTTGGTTCAATAAAGTAACCTTTAGATTTATCATAATTTCCACCAACTACGATCTCAGCATTCTTATCTTTCTTGGCTTTATCAATATAGCTTGCCAGTTTATCGAAAGAAGCTTCGTGTATAACCGCATTGATAAAATTGGTCATATCTTCTGGCGATCCCATTTTAAAGGATTCAACGTCTTCTTTTACGAATTCTTTGATCTCTGGCCAAAGACTTTTTGGAAGGTAAACTCTGGAAGCAGCACTACATTTCTGTCCCTGGTATTCAAAAGCACCTCTTGAAATTGCTGTTGCAACTTGTTTAGCTTTTGCAGTTGGATGTGCAAGAATAAAATCTTTTCCTCCTGTTTCTCCCACAATTCTTGGGTAAGATTTGTATTTACGGATGTTACTTCCAATTTTTTCCCAAATTCCTTTAAATACGTCAGTACTTCCTGTGAAATGGATTCCGGCGAAATCTGGACTTGCAAGTACCGTATCGGTAATCATTCCAGGATCACCATTGATCATGTTGATTACACCATCAGGAACTCCTGCTTCTTTGAATACTTCCATAAGTACCTGGGCCGATAGCATCTGGCTGTCACTTGGCTTCCATACAGCAACATTACCCATAAGGGCCGCACTCGATGGTAGATTACCTGCAATTGCGGTAAAGTTAAATGGAGTGATCGCGTATACAAATCCTTCAAGAGGTCTGTATTCCACACGGTTCCAATTACCATCGGAAGAGATTGGTTGCTCATTATATAGTTCAGCCATGAACTCTACGTTAAATCTAAGGAAATCACAGATCTCTGCTGCAGAATCAATTTCAGCCTGGTAAATATTTTTGGACTGGCCAATCATAGTAGCCGCATTCAATCTCTGTCTATAAGGTCCAGAAATAAGGTCTGCAGCTTTAAGAAAAATAGCAGCACGTTGTTCCCACTCCAGTTTAGACCATTTTTTTCTGGCTTCTAGAGATTCGGCAATTGCTTTTTCTACATGTTTTTTCTTAGCCAGATGATAGGTTCCAACTACGTGTTTGTGATCGTGCGGAGGATTTATAGTTTTAGTATCACCTGTTTTTATTTCTTCAGATCCAATGTAAAGCGGAACTTCAGTATTTGCGTTCCATAGATCTTTGTAAGTAAGTAAAACTTCCTCTCTTTCGGGAGTACCTGGAGCATAGCTCTTAACTGGCTCATTTACAGCCACAGGAACGTGAAAAAATCCTTTTCCCATAATATTATTTTTGCTTTTTTCGATTGTAATTTAATTCCGTTAAAGGTAAAAAAATAAAGCGGTTTAGAAGAACAAGTAGGTACCCTTCACGAAAGCTTAACTTTTTTTGTAATTTTCCTTAAAATTTTGAGATTCACCTATGTGTACGGTCACTTTAGTTCCCCATCCAGATTCTATGAATGGATTTATTCTTACATCAAACAGGGATGAAGCTGTAAGTAGGGAAACCCTTGCTCCACAAACGGAGATATATAAAGGAACAAAACTATATTATCCAAAAGATAAAGAGGCAGGAGGGACCTGGTTAGGGGTAAGCGAAAATCTAAGGTGTATTTGTCTTATGAATGGTGCTGATAAACCTCATGTTCGAAAACCTGAATATAGAAAAAGCAGGGGGGTAGTGGTGAAAGATTTTTTAAGCAGGAAAAAACTGAAAAAACTTTTACAGGACTATAAACTCGAAGGCATTGAACCATTTACCATGATCATCGTAGACTGGCATAACGGACTTATTTTTTATGAGTTTTTATGGGATGGCGAAAATAGAAGGATCAGTAAGTTGCCCATGCAAGAACATATCTGGTCTTCTTCCCCTTTATATAATGATTCCATGAAAGACCTTAGGAGAAAATGGTTCAAAGAGCTGAAAGAATCCAAGGGCTTTTCTTCTGAGGCTCTTTTGGATTTTCACCATAATGCCGGTGAGGGAAATAAAGAATCAGATCTTATTATTGACCGTGGTTTTTTGAGGACTCAGAGTATTAGCCAAGTTCATAACTCTACCATGGAGTTGAAATTCAGTTATGAGAATTTAAGAACAAAGGAATATACCGAAGAATATATTCAGTTTAATGCGTAAGGTGCGCTTAATTTAAAGGTTGGTATCCTGACCTTGAAGCTCCTTGAGTTAGAAAAATTGAGCATATTATAATACCCTGTCATCGCTCCAAACGGACCGGTTAAAAGACAGCCACTTTGGTAAGTATGGCTTTCGTTCGGTTTTAAAATGGGTTGTTTGCCAATGACCCCTTCTCCTTTTACTATTTCAGTATCGTTAAGGGCATCTTTGATCTCCCAGAAACGCGATTTTAACTGAACAGAATCATTGCTCTGGTTCTCTATAGTGATCTGGTAACCAAAAGCATAGTGTATCTTATAGTTCTTATAGAACATCCCTTCGAAATGTGTTTCGACTGAAATCTTGATGCCTTTGGTGATCTGTTGGGTCATTTTAAAATATTGAGAACGAAACAATTACAGCGATAACTGTGGCTATTGCAGCTAAAATAAAGAATATTATGTTTAGTATGATAAACTTTAAAATCGTTTTAACACGCCCCTGACCATAAAAATTTCTCATGGATTTATACAGGTAGAAGACAAATATTGTATTGGCTAAGGTGAAACCCCAGTCTGAATTTATCATATAATCTATGGAGTAGCCAATTATGTAAAGGACGAATAGGGTAGACTGGACATGGAAAGCAAAAATAAGATGTTCCATATAGTTGAACGGTCGTCTCAGGTAAAGCAGCCAAATAAAAAGCGCAAAAACAGGCAGATAGAAGAATATGATAAAGGGCAGTTTATTGATGAAATAATCGGCAAATAATTTGGGATTATTATAAAACAGGTCAAATTTTATAGCCTTGTGATAAAGCCAGGTATTCCAGCCCGAATTCTCATAATTTAATTCTTTTAATGCTGCTTCTGAATCGGTTACTCTTTTCTCCTTATAGTATTTATAGAAAGTATTTAGCTTATGTCCGTTTTTGGTAAAGAAGTCCATGCTGTCCAGATCTTTCTGAAGTACATATGAATCCTTGTAAGTTTCAACTTCTTCTGGTTTAGCAGATACTTTATTAAAAATAGAATCTACGGGTATGTTGTTTTTTTTAAGAATTGGAATCTCCTGTAATTCAGATTTCAGGAGACTGTCTTTCTGTATTTCAGCCATGTCATTTCTGAAACCCTCATCCTGCTCGGCAAGGTTCACTCCTTCAAATCTGTCTGAAATACCGGCAATCAGGAAAAAAACGATCGATGCGCTAAGGTAGAATCTAAACGGATTCGCATACCTTACCCTTTTTCCATTTATATAATCCTTTGAAATTTTCCCGGGTTTAAAAAGCAAGACCCGCAAAGTTCTCTGAAATCTGGAATCGTAAGAGAACATACCAGAGAAGAATTCGGTGATGAGGTCGCCAAAATTTAATTTTCGGGTTGTGTTTTGCTGTCCGCAATTTGGGCAATAGCGATCAGTCTTGTCTAAAGGTAGATCACAGTTCAGGCAATGGTCACCACGATACTTATAAATGGCATCCTTTTTATTATATTTTTCCAGCATTGGGAAAAGGTATTAGTTTCGAATATTTTGAGAATTTGCATATCCAACACCAATCATTCGGTCATATCTTGCTCCGGGTGTGCGGTAGTAAACAAAAATGCTGTACAGATTTTCGGTCTCATCAAAATTACCGCTTATAAATCCGTCATCAATAGCGCCATCATCAGTAAGTAGGACATATTTATAATTATAATATCCCTGCTTGAATAACCTGGCTCCCTCATAATAGCCCGTAACCTCATTATAAGTTAATAAGGTGCTTTTGTCTAACTCATAATTGTTGAATCCACCATAAAGATGGATCTCAGAATTTTCAACGAAATCATAATTCTTTAATCGAAAATGTACCCAAACGTATTCAGCTTCAATATCAGAATCCTGGGCCTGAATATTCCTCACGATAAAACCTCCATTAATATCTGGATTGTAAGTGTAGGGTTCATTTTTCCTGGTGAAATCCAGAAATAGGTAATGATGGTAAAGGTCTTCAAGTTCTACACTCGAGATATCGGCAGTTGTGACCCTTATTTCTTTATTATCGAACTGAAGGAATTCATTGCCTCCCCAAAAAGAGGATTCTGTATCATATCTGTAAATAAGTTCATTGGCGATCGTATACTGAGGTTTCAGATCTTTTATGGCCAGTTTCAAATTGTTATTCTGTACAACCATGACCTTGACGTTCTGTTCAGGATTTTTTAGAAGTAGGTCCGGTGAATTTATACTGAAATTTACCACCTGTTTTTCGTCAATATATGTAAGGTCTCTGGATCTTTTGATCTCAGCGCTTACCTGGGCAAGAGGTTCATAGACCATGAATTTCCTGGAGAAGACAAGTTCACGGTTACTATTATAAACGCTCAACAGGTAATTTCCGGAAACCTTTAATTGTTTCACATTATTATTTGGGATTGTCAACTCATAATGTGTATAAGGCTGTAGGGTATTCAAAGCATTAGTGAATTCCATGATCCTTACATTGTCAAAACCTTCCAGGTATTCATTTTTGCTAAGTTGGCTGGGGGTCCAGTCAAAATTATAATGCTCTATTGTATAATAGTAATCTGCTTCGTCTCCAATAATATCGTCAAACGTAAGGGTTAATCTATTGCCTAATCTAATCGTAGGATTGCCTTCATTTTCCTGGGTTCCACCCTGGAAAATTATAGTCCTTATAAACGATGGAGGAGGAGTCTCTTCTATCTGCTGAGTGTAGGCTGAGAAAGTAATTCCTCCAAAAATTAGAAAAAATAGAAAGGCTTTCATATAAATTATAATAGACAAAGTTAATAGAAATAAGCTTTTTGCGAGAATTTATTTTAACAGTTGACCAAAGTAAAATTCTAATAATTCTTGGGATAAATGGACTGAAAATTCATAAATTTGCACGACTTTAAACTAAAAATTTTAACATACACTCCATCCTATGTCAAAAGACATTCGAATTAAAAGAGGATTATCTCTGCGATTAGAAGGGGAGGCGGAAAAGGAACTTGTAAAAGCTCCGAGATCCAAGACTTACGCGATCAAACCGCCAGATTTTCACACTGTTGTACCTAAAATGGTTGTAAAAGAAGGAGCAAAGCTTCTTGCCGGTGATGAGATTTTCTATTCAAAATATACAGACGAAATTCGCTTTACTACACCTGTAAGCGGTGTTCTTAAAGAAATCAAAAGAGGGGATAAAAGAAGAATCCTTGAAGTGATCATTGAGGCAGACTCTGAAGATGCTTACCGTGAATTCGGTAAAATGGATGCATCTAAAGCCGACGCTAAAGATGTGAAGGAAAGGATTCTGGAAAGCGGTTGTGGTGCTTTTATATATCAGCGACCTTATGATATTGTTGCAGATCCAAAAGACACTCCAAAAGCTATTTTTATCTCAGCAGTAACAACTGCTCCTCTAGCAGCCGATAAAGGCTTCATTATTAAGGATAAGGTTGAAGCGTTTCAGGAAGGGATCAACGCCCTTAAAAAATTAACTCCTGGAAAAGTTCACCTTTCTGTAGATGATAGTTCAGCACAATATTTGAAGAATATTGAAGGTGTGGAATTGCATCATGTAAATGGAGTTCACCCGGCAGGAAATGTTGGAGTTCAAATTCATAAGATTGATCCTATTAACAGAGGAGAGAGCGTTTGGACCGTAGGAGTAGAGGATGTTGCTATTATTGGTAACGTGTTCTTAACCGGAGAGCTTCATGCAGATCGCACCTTTGCGGTTACAGGTAGTGAAGCTAAAGATAGAAAGTATTATCAGGGGACAATCGGCGCTAATGTGGCAGACCTTATAGGTCAGGTTTCAGATGACGTTAGAATAATCTCTGGTGATGTACTTACTGGTACCAAGCTATCCAACAATCAGTATATAGGTTTCTTCGAAAATGAAGTTACACTTATTCCTGAAGGGAATAAATACAGAATGTTTGGATGGTTACCTTTTACCTACAATAACATTCACTCAAATTCACATACTTCTTTATCCTGGTTGTTCCCAAATAGAAAGTATAAGCCAACCACCAATTTAAATGGTGAAGAGCGTGCTTTGGTGGTAACCGGAGAAATGGAAGAGGTTTTGCCTATGGACGTATATCCAATGCAGCTTATTAAGGCATGTATGGCAGGAGATATCGAAAAAATGGAAAATCTGGGCATCTATGAAGTAGCGCCTGAAGATTTTGCATTGGTAGAATATGTGAACACATCTAAAATTGAGATTCAGGAAGTAATTAGATTAGGTCTGGATTTAATGATCACTGAAGTAGGTTAAAAAGCTGAAGAACTATGGAATGGATTAGACAAAGATTAGATAAAATAAGGGAGCCTTTTAATAAAGGTCAAAAATTAGAGAAGTATGCGCCGGCAATCAATGCCCTGGATACTTTTCTTTTTACTCCTAATCATACAACTCAAAAAGGAGCTCACATTCGTGATGCAGTAGATCTTAAGAGAACTATGATCACAGTGGTGATCGCTCTTATCCCGGCGCTGATTTTCGGAATGTGGAATGGTGGATATCAATATCTTCACCAGTTACCGGAATACGCTAATGGTGTACCATTTATGGATGCATTTCTGGAAGGGGCTTTAAAAATTGTTCCTATGATCGCTGTTTCTTATGCGGTGGGTCTTGGAATCGAATTTGCTTTCGCGATTTATAGAGGTCACGAGGTGAACGAAGGTTACCTGGTAACAGGATTGCTTATTCCTATGATCATGCCAATCGATATTCCTTTATGGATGGTGGCATTATCTGTTGTATTTGCGGTTCTTATCGGGAAAGAAGCTTTTGGTGGTACAGGAATGAACATTCTGAATCCTGCACTAACTGCTCGTGCATTTGCTTTCTTCGCGTATCCTACTTACATGTCTGGTAATACAGTATGGGTAAGCAACGCAGCTGAAGTGGATGCCGTTTCAGGAGAAACAATTCTTGGAACCCTGGCTTCAGGAAATGAAGTAAGCTATTCAGCAATGAACATGTTCAGCGGGATGATCCCTGGATCTATCGCAGAAACTTCTGCGATCTGTATTCTTGCAGGTGCCCTAATCCTTATACTTACCAAAGTAGGTAGCTGGAGAATTATTCTTAGTGCTTTCATTGGAGCTGCTATTATGGGGCTAATTTTCAACTCGCTGCCTTCCCTTGGAATTCAAGGTAACGAATTGACTAATTTCCCATGGTACCTTCACCTTATTGTTGGTGGACTTGCCTTTGGTATTGTGTTTATGGCAACAGATCCGGTATCTGCGGCTCAAACCATGAAAGGTAAGTGGATCTATGGATTCCTTATTGGATTCCTGTCAGTAATGATTCGTGTATTCAACCCGGCGTACCCAGAAGGTGTGATGCTAGGAATTCTATTGATGAACGTTTTTGCTCCAACTATTGATCATTATGTGGTTCAATCTAACATCAATAGAAGAAAGAAAAGACTTAAGAGTGCTAATCCTCAGGTAGAAACAGCATAGATATGGAAGAGAAATCAGTAAATAAAACAAATAGCAACGGTTATACATTTATGTTTGCCGTGATCCTTGTAGTGGTGGTAGCTTCGGTACTTGCGTTTGCTGCGACTTCACTTCAACCAACTCAACAGGAGAACATTCGTAAAGAGAAAATGCAGAATATCCTTTCTACTGTAGGTATTGCTACAGATAGAGATGGGGCAAAAGAACTTTACGATCAATATATAGTTGAAGAGATTGCCATTAGAAAGGACGGTTCAGTAGATGAATCTGTAGACGCTTTTAAAGTAGACCTTGCTAAGGAACTTAAGAAACCAGTGGAGGAACAAATATTTCCACTTTATGTTGCCGAAGTTGAAGGTTCCAGATATTATATCGTTCCTTTGAGAGGTAACGGACTTTGGAATGCTATCTTCGGATACATTTCTTTAAAAGATGACGTGAACACAATTAAGGGTGCGACTTTCGATCACCTTGGTGAAACTCCTGGTCTTGGTGCAGAGATCACTAAAGAATGGTTCAAGAAGAAATTCGAAGATGAAAAGATCTTCGATTCTAATGGAAACCTTGTTGGTGTATCTGTTGTAAAGGGAAACATTGATGTTTCAGATAAAGATGATAATAAAGTAGATGCTATTTCCGGAGCGACTATTACCGGTGATGGTGTTTCAGATATGATCTCAGAAAGACTGAAGCGTTATTTGCCTTATTTCGAGAAGCAAACGGATATTAAAGTAGCAATAAAATAATTATGGCTAAAGAGAAAAAATTCAACTCTGCTAAAGAGGAAGAGAAGAAACAGGAAATGATCCTTTTTCTTTCAGATTCTGAAGAAAAAGAGCATTTTCTTTCCAAAGGGAATAGAAAATTATTATCAGATCCTTTAGATGATAACAACCCAATTACAGTACAGGTATTAGGTATCTGTTCTGCACTGGCAATTACGGTTCAGTTAGAGCCGGCAATTGTAATGGCAATCGCGGTAATGGTGGTAATGGCTTTTAGTAACATGATCATTTCTATGTTGCGAAATCTTATCCCAAGCCGTATTCGTATAATCGTGCAGTTGGTGGTTGTAGCTTCGCTTGTAATTCTTGTAAGTGAGGTTCTTAAAGCTTATGCATTCGACGTTAGTAAACAATTATCGGTATTCGTTGGTCTTATTATTACCAACTGTATCGTGATGGGACGTCTGGAAGCTTTTGCTTTAGGTAACGGAGTATACAAATCTTTCCTTGATGGGATTGGGAACGCTGCGGGATATGGATTGATCCTTATCATTGTTGCATTCTTTAGAGAGCTTTTAGGTTCGGGTAAATTATTCGGATTCGAGGTTCTTGGTCATAAAGGTGCTACCCTTGCTGAATCAACCGGACTATATGCGTTTGGTTATGAGAATAACGGTTTAATGTTGTTATCGCCAATGGCTCTTATCGTGGTAGGAGTGATCATCTGGGTGCAACGTGCTAGAAACCGTAAACTAATTGAAGAAAACTAATAGCTGAACAGCAAAAAAGTATAAAAAATGGAATTAGTTAATCTATTTGTAAGAAGTATTTTCATTGAAAATATGATATTCGCCTACTTTTTGGGAATGTGTTCCTACCTGGCGGTATCAAAAACTGTAAAAACAGCTGTTGGTTTAGGTGCTGCCGTTATATTCGTATTGGCGATTACTGTACCAATTAACTTTTTACTTGATAATTACCTGTTGAAACCAGGAGCTCTTACATGGTTAGGAGCAGAGTATGCAGAGATAGACCTTAGTTTCCTAAGTTTTATCATGTTTATTGCAGTTATTGCTTCTATGGTTCAACTTGTTGAGATGATCGTGGAGAAATTTGCACCTGCACTTTATGGTGCTCTTGGTATCTTCCTTCCGCTTATCGCTGTAAACTGTGCCATCCTTGGTGGTTCTTTATTTATGCAGCAAAAAGATTTTGGTGGAATATCTGAAGCTATTACCTACGGGTTTGGTAGTGGAATTGGATGGTTCCTTGCAATCCTTGCGATCGCAGCCATTAGAGAAAAAATTGCATACTCAAACGTCCCTGCTCCATTAAAAGGTCTTGGTATTACTTTTATCATTACCGGCTTAATGGCTCTAGGATTTATGAGTTTCATGGGAATTAAATTATAATCGTAAAGAAAGATTATGACAGTTATAATAGCGAGTGTAGTAGTATTCTTAGTTCTTATTTTGTTATTGGTTTCTATCCTTTTAGGAGCCAAAGCGAAATTGTCCCCATCTGGACCAGTAACTATTAATGTTAATAATGAAAAAGATATAGAAGTTGGTTCCGGTGGAACTTTACTTTCAACTCTTGGAGACAATAAACTTTTCCTTCCTTCTGCCTGTGGTGGAGGTGGAACCTGTATCCAGTGTAAGTGTATCGTAAAAGAAGGTGGTGGAGCAATTCTTCCTACAGAAGAGCCTCACTTCACCAGAAAAGAGATTGCTGATGGCTGGAGACTTGGTTGCCAGGTGAAGGTAAAGCAGGATATGAAGATTACCATTCCTGAAGAAGTTTTCGGAATTAAAAAATGGGACGCTACCGTTGTTAGAAATTACAACGTTGCTTCATTTATTAAGGAATTCGTAGTAGAGATTCCTGAAGATATGGACTATAAGGCTGGAGGTTATATTCAGATTGAAGTTCCTAAGTGTGAGGTGAAATTCGAAGATATGGATATCACTGCTCACCCTGAAGAACATGAAACTCCAGATAAGTTCCAGGCAGAGTGGGATAAATTCAAACTTTGGCCATTAGTAATGAAAAACCCTGAAACAGTGGAAAGAGCTTACTCTATGGCTTCTTACCCTGCAGAAGGACGCGAGATCATGCTTAATGTTCGTATCGCTACTCCGCCATGGGATAGAGCTAAGGATGGTTGGATGGATGTAAACCCTGGGGTTGCTTCTTCTTATATCTTTAGCCTTAAGAAGGGTGATAAAGTTGTAATTTCAGGACCTTACGGTGAATTCTTTATCAACGAGAGCGATGCAGAAATGCTTTACGTTGGTGGTGGAGCCGGAATGGCACCAATGAGATCTCACCTTTACCACTTATTCAGAACATTGAAGACCGGTAGAAAAGTGACTTACTGGTATGGTGGACGTTCTAAAAGAGAGTTGTTCTATACAGAACATTTTAGAGCATTAGAAAGAGATTTCCCTAACTTCAAATTCTATCTGGCACTTTCTGAGCCGATGGAAGAAGATAACTGGAAAGTGAAATCCAGTCTTGATGATGAAGGGGATGGATTCGTAGGATTCATTCACCAGGTGGTAATAGATAATTATTTATCACATCATGAAGAACCGGAAGAAATAGAATTATATTTCTGTGGACCTCCATTGATGAACAAAGCAGTTCAGAAAATGGGTGAGGACTTCGGAATACCACCAGAGAATATCAGATTTGATGACTTTGGAGGATAATAATTATAATCCCGCTTCGGCGGGATTTTTTTTGCATTTATTTGAAGTTATAAGAATTATGTAATTCGTCATTTCAGGATCTCAATAACCTTTAATTTGAAAAGCCGTAACAAGTTCTGCTGGACCATAATCAATTTTTAATCATCTAATTTTTATCTTTATCTCATGCCGAAATTAAATAAACAGGAATTGCATAATCTCGCGATGAATATCGTAGGCAAGGACCTTGAGGATAATGGATATGAATTTCTTGGAGTGAATAGTAAGTTAAAGAAAAATCCTCAGTTCGTTGCTCTGAAGGAATCCAAATTGCATTTTGTGATCGTAAGAGCTATTGAATATCCCGATGATCCAAATGCCTTTGATCCGGCCTTTATGAAAGATATCAAGGAGCACGCTCAGAAATTTAATGCAAGAACCTTTTATGCAGGTGTTGGTCTTGCGAATTCCAGCGATTATGAAAAACCCATCACCAGCGATGAGGATTATATTGTTAATTATTCCGGTTGGAAAGAATTTTAGAAAATGAGAAAGATTTCCCTTTTAGTTTTATTAGCCTTTACTATTATTTCATGCAATAGATCTTCAGATGTAAGTAGTCATAAATTCACAGGGGAAGCTCTAGGCACAACCTATATGGTGCATTACTTCTCAGAAGATGACTTCAATTTCGAAAAATCATTAGATAGTATACTTGATGCGATCAATTCTTCCATGAGTACTTATATCACCAAATCTGATATTTCACGAATTAATCGTGGAGATACTACCGTGAAAGTTGATGAGAATTTCAAGGCAGTTTTTAATGCCTCTAATAAGATCTATAAGGAGAGCGATGGGTTCTTTGATCCAACTGTAGGTGTTCTTGTTAATGCTTATGGATTTGGCCCTGGAAAACAATTAAAAGAGATCGATAGTGTATCCCTGGACTCTTTGCTCAAACTTGTGGGATTAGATAAGATCAAGATCAAAGATGACGGAACTATTCAAAAGCAAAATCCTTCAATATATCTGGATTTTAATGCGATCGCTAAAGGTTATACCATCGATGTTATCGCTGAATATCTGGAATCTCAAAATGTGGAGAACTATCTTATAGAGCTTGGAGGTGAATTAAGAGCAAAAGGTAAAAATCTTGAAAATGAAAATGAGTGGGTAGTAGGTATCGATGATCCAAATCAGGAAGAAGGTAACAGAAGACTTCAGGCTAAAGTAAAATTATTGGATGCAGCGATGGCTACTTCTGGTAATTACAGAAAATACAGACTAGATTCTTTAACTGGTCAGAAGTACGTACACACTATTAATCCTAAAACAGGAAAGGCTGAAAAAAGTAATATTTTAAGCGCTTCTGTCCTTGCAGAGAATTGTATGCTTGCAGATGGTTATGCGACTGCATTCATGGCTCTTGGCCTGGATAGGACCAAAGAAGTTCTCGAAGACCTTGATGGGGTGGAAGTATATATAATGTATTCTTCTGAGAATGGTGAAATGAAGGTATTCCAGTCGCCAGATTTTAAAAAGAATATTCTGGAATAACCGTTATTTATGGCAAACCGGGATGATCTCCCCTTGAGCCAATCTATATTTTTCGATCTCTGCTGTTGAAAGTTTAGAAGTGTAATCTACTTCATCAACTTTAAATCCTACGCTGCGTAATTTATCGAAATAATCTCTTCCATAAACTCTTACGTGATCATATTGACCAAAGATCTTAGAACGTTCCCTGAGATCTGTAATAGAATCGTCCTGAAAAGTCTCAGCTCTATTTAGATCCTGAGGTATTTGCAGGATAGCCGTTCCCCCCGGCTTGAGGATCCTGTAGAGTTCCTGCATGGCTTTTTTGTCATCGGGGATATGTTCCAGAACGTGGTTGCATAAAATAAAATCGAAACTTTCATTTTTAAATGGCAGATCACAAATATCGGCCTTAACATCTGCTAAAGGAGAGTTGAGATCTGTAGTAGTATAATCAAGATTCGAAAGTTGCCTGAACCGCTTATAGAAAGCCTGTTCCGGGGCAAAGTGTAAAACCTTTAATTGCTTATTAAAAAATTCGGTTTCATTTTTTAAATAAAGCCATAGAAGCCTGTGCCTTTCTAAAGAAAGGGTAGAGGGGGAAAGAACATTTTCCCGCTGATTTTCGTAACCATAAGGTAAAAACTTCTTAAAACCGCTCCCATCAATAGGATCGGTATATCGCGAGCCTTTAAGATAAATCTTTAAAAACGGCCTTACCAGGTAACTAATTCTAATAAGAACAGGCCTGGGAATTGAATTTAAGGCCAGTTTAAAAAGATTACTCATTCTCTATACTTCGATATCTCCCCAGTTCTCACCCGATTTGATACGGTACAATTGCATTTCGGAAACTCCAAATTGCTTTGCAAGTACCCTGATACGGGTTTTCCTTTCGGGATCTAAAAGTTTTTTCTTTAGAATAACAGCCTGGGCATAGGTTAGCTTGGAATAGGAAGTAACTTTTCTCAGCTTCCTCTTCTTTTTGTTTTCCTTTACCTTAGGACTGTCGTATTGATGTTGGACCCATTCGTCTTTGGTGGCCCATGCCAAATTAGAAACGCGATTGTCGTTCTTCACGAAATTTTTGTGAATCACGTACTGATCACCTTCTTTCTTCTCTAAAAACAATTCTGCAATAATGCGATGAATGTAATACGTCTTATGCTTTCCATTCTTCAATTTTACCGCGAAGTTTAAATATCCACCTACTTTTCCGCCTTTCATTAAGTCTCCTTCGGGATTTTTCAGATAACTGATCATTCTTCCGAAATTTGAGACTTTGTAGACAAAGCGGTCTTCCCAGGAATCTTTGTGTAGGGTTTTCCAGATTTCCTGTCTGTAACTTTTAATCATAAACTTTTGCTCTAAATTCGTCTTCTTCTTTGGTTTTAATTTTTAAAGATTCATAAATGTACTTAAATGTAGATAGTAATTCGGGTTTGCCGTCAACAAGCGCCACATTGTGCTCAAAATGTGCACTTGGCTTATTATCGGCGGTTAATATTGTCCATCCGTCAGGTAATTGTTTTATCCTTTTAGTTCCCATATTTATCATGGGTTCTATGGCAACTACCATTCCTTCAACAAATTTCTTTCCTCGTCCTCTTTTACCGTAATTCGGCATTTCAGGATCTTCGTGCATGGTTCTACCTAAACCATGTCCAACCAGTTCTCTTACTACGCCGTAGCCATGATCCTCGGTATATTTCTGAATGGCATATCCAACATCACCCACACGGTTTCCGGCCTTAAATTCTCTGATACCAACGTATAGAGATTCTTTGGTCACGTCAAGGAGCTTCTTTACCTCTGGCGCTACTTCTCCAACCTCAAAGGTGTAGGCGTGATCACCATAAAAGCCATTTTTGATAGCTCCGCAATCTATAGAGATAATATCACCATCTTTTAATGGCGTGTCATTTGGAATTCCATGTACTACCTGTGCATTAGGGCTCATGCAAAGAGAATTCGGGAAATCATACAATCCCAAGAAACCTGGTACAGCGTCATGATCTCTTATAAACTCTTCGGCCATTTTATCCAGTTGCAAAGTGGTCACCCCAGGTTTTATTTCTGGAGCTAGCATGCCTAAAGTTTTTGAAACTATTAGTGCGCTTTCACGCATTAATTCTATCTCTTCTCTGGATTTAGGTATTATCATATTCTTTATTACAATCTTCCGAATAAACCGGATCTTTTCTTTTTCTTCTTTTTATTATTGGATGGTCTTTCGTTACTAAGACTTTGGAAAATTTCACCCCAGCCTTTCATACCTCCTAGATTACGGTCATCAATAAAAATATCTGCAAGAATCTTTCTACTAATAGTATCGTCGAATTCTTCTTCGGGGTAACTTTTATTGACCGCGTAAAATTTTAGTCCGTTCTTTTCACAGAACTTAACAGCCTCTTCAAGACTTTCACCGTGACGGTAGGTCCATAATATAATTCTGTGACCTTCATCCTGCAATTTTTTAAGGGACTCAAATGCAAAAAGTATAGGTTTTCCTATTTCAGGAAATCTGTTCTCTACTATAGTCCCGTCAAAATCAACTGCTAACGTAAGAGAATTGGGCATATGCGAAATTAGTTAATATTTTCTAATTTTAGTATTAAGCCAGGCTTTAAGTTAGTCTGTGTAGGAATCTTTGTACTTTTCCCCACTTACTATTTTAGCAATATCCTCTTCGATACTTTCTCCCTGAGAATACTCTACAAACCTATTCACTTCTGCACCGTCTTTGTAAAAAATGATCGTTGGTACTCTGTGAACGTTCAATTCTTCTTCGATCTTAGAAGGGGTAGTCTTGTTATAATCAACTGCTACCATTTCTAGATTATCATAATTATAATCTGCCTGGTCAAGGATCTTTAATAATTTTGGTAATTCTCTTTTACTATCGCCACACCATGTTCCCATTAGAACCTTAATGTCGTAGTCTCCAATGTTCTCCTTGATAGTTTCCATTGAAGCGGCTTCAGGAGAAAATTTATCATATCTCGGCTCAAACCAGCTTGAAAATGGTTTTTGCTGTAGATCCTTCTTGTGAAATTCTCCTAAGAGCATATCCTTTTGCAGATCCTCTTCATTAATTTCCTCACTCACTCTTTTGTCAACATTTGTTTTTCTTACAGTATTTCCACAGCTTAAGGTCAATACTGCCAATAGGATAAATAATTTATTCATAACAATTAGTTAGATTAAAGGGTCTTCGGTCATTAAGTCTGGCTGGGTAATGCCCATAAGTTTTAAAACAGTCGGTGCAATGTTCCCTAACTTACCATCTATTATACTTTTTACGTCTTTGTCCATCAGGATAAGAGGCACCGGATTAGTAGTGTGGGCCGTATTAGGACTACCGTCAGGATTTTTCATGACTTCACTATTTCCGTGATCAGCAATAATAATTACTGAGTATCCATGATCATAAGCTTCTTCAGCTACAGCTTTAGCGCAGGTGTCAACGGTTTCGCATGCCTTAATAGCAGCATCAAAATCTCCGGTATGACCTACCATATCCGGATTTGCGAAATTCAGGCAAATGAAATCAGCCGATTCCTTGTCAATTTCATGAAGGATCTTGTCCTTTATTTCAAATGCGCTCATTTCTGGTTGCATATCATAAGTTGCCACTTTTGGTGAATTGCACATGATTCTTTTTTCACCATCGAAAGGTTCTTCCCGACCACCTGAGAAGAAAAAGGTAACGTGAGGATACTTTTCAGTTTCAGCAATTCTTATTTGCTTCTTGCCTTCATATTCCAATACTTCTCCAAGCGTAGCTTTAATATTAGATTTTTTGAATATCACATTTATATTCTTGAACCTGTCGTCATACTTGGTCATGGTAACATAGTACAACGGTAATTTTTTCATTTCATATTCTGGAAAGTCATCCTGAGATAATGCCTGCGTAAGCTGCCTGCCTCTATCTGTTCTGAAATTGAAATAGATCACCACATCCTTTTCGTTAAGGGTAGCAACAGGTTTACCGTTATTATCGTTAAGAACTATTGGTTTGATGAACTCATCGCTTACATCATTATCATAACTTTCCTGTATGGCTGTCAGAGCATCTGTAGTTTGTTGACCCTTACCTTTCACAATCAGATCATAAGCAAGTTTTACTCTTTCCCAGCGCTTGTCACGATCCATAGCATAATATCTACCGATCACCGAAGCCAGTTTGGAATTTGTTTCTTCTAGATGTGGAAGTAGATCTTCAATAAAACCTTTTCCAGAATGTGGATCCACATCACGACCATCTGTAAAGGCGTGTACGTATTTTTGTTTTACGCCAAGTTTTTCTGCGGCAGATAATAGACCTTTTAAGTGGTTTATATGGGAATGAACACCACCATCACTAACAAGTCCCATAAAATGAACGGGTTTGTTGTTCTTTACGGCATAATTTAAAGCTTCTTCAAGAACGGGTTCATCCTTTAAGGTGTCTTTTTCAACCGCCATATTGATCTTAACCAGATCCTGGTAAACTATTCGGCCAGCGCCAAGATTCATATGTCCCACTTCACTATTTCCCATCTGACCTTCTGGAAGGCCAACATTCATACCGTCTGTTCTAAGCGTAGCATGAGGAAATTTCTCTGGAAGGGAATCCATAAAAGGTGTTTTGGCTTGCGCAATGGCCGATACATCTTCATCTTGAGTGATTCCCCAACCATCCAATATCATTAAAAGGACTTTCTTGTTCATCTGTTAAAATAGTTTGGGGTTAAAGATAAAAACAATTGAATGTAATGCCAGACCAACCGAGTATAATGTTTTATTAAAACTATCCACATTCTATTTTCATCCTATAAAATTTTTCCTTCAACGAATATGACTGTCGTTTCTGAATAAAAAAATCGATTCAGGTTTAATTGAATTTTTCTTCGATTTTACTCACTAACGCACACGATCAGGCTTATAATTAATCTATAAACGTAAAATTCATTTATTGTAATTATCTCTATATCTCCTGTTATATGATTCTTTAACAAATCTTTCTGAGTGCCTGAGAATCAGGATGCTTAATTTTTTAACATTTATATGTCTTTGGAGTAAAATATTATAAGCTTTTCTACGTTTACCTAGAACGCCTGGAAACTGCATTATTATGCTCATTTTAAGTATTATAACTGTTTCAAATGTTAAATTTTGAAATTTTTGCAGATTAATTTTCAAATTTCGTACGTTGGCAGGACTTTTGGTTTTTATTAACAGAATCTAAAAAACATAATTATATGAAGTATAGAATCCTTACAGTTGTTGGAGTATTAATTTTTTCATTTGCCTTTACAAGCGCATCTGAGATCAACAATTCTAAAGATTCCGAAATCCCTGAAGAATTTCCCGTAATTGAAATCGAAAAATCTTTTGAAGAGAAGGTGGTTGAATTATATGAATCATTTTCCTTGAAAAATTCTACCATGCCGCAATTGTCGGTATTCGAAAAAGCCATTACCGGATATATGAAGCTGGATGAGGCCGGAAAAATTTCCAATCCTTTACTTACAGTAATTGATTTCAATCTTTCTTCTACTAAAAAGAGAATGTGGATCCTGAATATGGATACACGGGAAGTGATATTTAATACTTACGTGGCTCATGGGCAGAATACCGGAGGCGAATTTGCAGAGAGCTTTTCCAATAAACAGAATTCTCATAAGAGCTCTTTAGGATTCTATGTAACAGGCGAGACCTATTACGGCAAAAACGGACTATCTCTATTTATAGATGGAATGGAGAAAGGCTTCAATTCTAATGCACGGGAAAGATACGTGGTAATTCATGGTGCAGATTATGCTGAACCAACTTTCATTAAAAGAATTGGTAGACTTGGTAGAAGTTATGGCTGTCCTGCCGTACCAAATAAGATCGCAAAGGAACTTATCAATAAGATCAAAGGAAAGTCGGTAGTGTATATTCATAAAAATGATAAGAACTACCTGGAGAATTCAGACTATTTAAGCGTATAATCTAAGCTTCAGGTTTAAGTAGCTCCCAAAGCTCTTGATCAAGATCATAGATATCATCAATATATTTGATGGTATTTTCTTTTTGAAATGCTGTCCAGTAAAAATGATGCACTTTTACATTTTGGGTAACTTTAATTTCAGTAGTCTTACCAGATTTTAATATTTCTTCGATCTTTTCCTCATCATATTTTTCCTGGTCACTCAGTAAATAGCCGGCAAGGCCTAATGCATCCTCCACTCTAACACAGCCGGAACTTTGTGCCCTGGCGTTATTGGCGAATAATTTTTTTGAAGGCGTATCGTGAAGATAGATCATATATTCATTCGGATAAATGATCTTTACGACACCTAAAGGATTTGAGGGCCCTGCGGGTTGTCTATATGTGTAGGATCGAGCTTTAGATGAATTCCAATTTACATCTGCCGGATCTATAATTTTTCCGGAACCATCATAAATTTTGATATTTTTCCTTTTAAGGTAATTAATGTCTCTGGATGCCCCAGGAATCACATCGTTCTTTTTGATAGTAGGAGGGATGGTCCAGGTAGGATTATAGATGATATAACCTATTTCATCTGAAAATACAGGCGTTCTCCTAACTTCTGTTCCTACCATCGTCTTATGAGATCTAATAGTATCGCCATCTTTCACTACTGTAAGTTCGTAATTCGGAATATTCACAATAATATAATGTTCACCAAGGTCCCTGGGGTACCATCTCCATCTCTCGAGGTTGATGAGCATTTGATGTAGCCGATCTTCTTTAGTGTAATTTAAATTTTTGATGGTGGTATTTCCGAGCAATCCGTCGATCTGTAGATCATGTTCCTTCTGGAATTCTTTTAAAGCATTCTGAATACTATCGTTGTACCTGGTATTTGTAGAATCTATTTTTCCCTTATAAAAACCTAATTCATACAACCTCTTGGTGATAGAGAACATTCTGTCATCAGATTCTCCTGGTTTGATCAACTTTCCGGTACTTATCCTGGTTGCAGGAGCATTTCTCCAATCGGTCTTTTTAAACTCTTTCAGGGCTTTCTTTAAACCTTTGTATACTATGTGGTCAGGTTTAATTGATTCCAGGGATTCTGTGATGTTTTCTTTAGCTATCGCAGATTTTAAAAGAGCCTGAGTATCTATTTCATTAACAGGGCTGCCCCAGATATCATAGATCTCTTTGGGATTTAGTTTTCCTGTTCCAAGATCATGAGCTAGTTGAAAAAAGGCATCGGTTAAAAGAATTTCCAGAAAATTATTCTCTTCTTCAGAATTGGTGTCTAAAGAGGATAGAAGTTTTTGAATATTTTCTCCATGATAGTCTTCAAAGAATAATCCTTCATCTTCGATATTTTCGATATTTCTGAAAAGGTCTTCCCTTAAATTCCGGTTCGTCCAAATCGGTTCGAAATCATTTTCCTGGTAGAACTCTAAGATCTCTTTGGGATGATAAATGACTGTTGGTTCTTCCTGGATATCGTCAAAGAAATCTTCAATTTCATCAGCATCGGTAAGTTGCGCAATTTCTTCAACTTCATTGCGCTCTTCAATGCCTGGCTCCTCCTTATCATTCTTACAGCCAACAATAAGTAGCAGGCATAACAGCGTAAATAATAAGGAGGGGCTTCGCATTTTAAAAAAAATTAATTCAGGGTAGGTAAATCCTAGGAAATTCTTACGTCTGAGTAAGATTCGTTCTGGTCAAACTTCACTTCTGCGAAAGGGCAAAGGGGATCTATCTTTAGATTATTTTCCCTGGCATATTCCACGCTCTTTTCAATAAGTTTGGAGCCTATTCCCTGGTTTTCCATTTCACGTTTAACTTCCGTATGATCTATTGTGAGAATATTATCTCCACTTTTATGGTAGGTCAATTCGCCGATAAGTCCCTTTTCGTTTTCGATATAGAACATGCCGCGGCTATTATTCTCCTTATGTTTAATTTCCATGCTTATTTTTTGTAGATACCGTCTACGATACCGTAATCCATAGATTCTTTTGCATCCATCCAGTAGTCGCGGTTAAAATCCTTTAAAACCTTTTCAACAGTCTGGCCACAGTTTTCTGCAAGGATCTCGGCGCTTAGATGTTTGGTTTTAAGGATCTCGTTAGCAGCTATCTCAATATTTGAAGCCTGGCCTCTGGCACCACCGCTTGGCTGATGAATCATCACCTTAGCATGTGGTTGTATAAATCTTCTTCCTTTATTACCTGCTGAAAGTAATATGGATCCCATAGAAGCTGCAAGTCCTGTACAAATTGTAGATACTGGCGATGATAGGCTCATAATGGTATCATAAATCGCAAATCCATCGGTCACATAACCTCCGGGACTATTAATGAATAACTGAATTTCACCTTCTCCTTCAAGGTCAAGATATTCCAGCCTGTCGATCACATATTTGGCAGTTTTGTCACTCACTTCTCCCCACATGTAGATCTTTCTTTCTTCTAATAATTTTATATCTATTAAGTCCTGGATCTTTCCGGTTTTATTTTTCATGAAATATGTTTAAGAGTAATTTCTGTTTGTAAGTCGAAGCTAAAAATATGACTATTTTAGCAGAAAACAGAATGATGGAAGTGGCATTTAACAAGATTTTAAAAGAAGATTCCGCTAAAGTTTTACCCTACCTCAAGAAACTACATCAGGAGCCGCCAGCAGAGGATTTATTAAAGGAACGCTTGCTGGAAATGTTCGATCAAAATTACGAATGCTTCGGTATTTACAATCAAAATAAACTTATTGGAGTTTTTGGACTTTGGTTCATGACTCGTCATTACGCGGGGAGGGCCTGTGAAGCCGATCATATTTTTATTGAAGATGAATATCAGGGAAAAGGTATAGGAAGATCTCTCATGGAGTTTATTCATTCCTATGCGAGGTCAAAGGGCTGTGAGACAATGGAATTGAATTCTTATGTTGAAAATTTTGCCTCCCATAAATTTTATATGAATCTAGGATATGTAATTCGTGGATATCATTTTTTAAAAAAGCTGTGATTTTTTTTGGATTTTGAAATCGTTTCAGATTATATTTGCAGCCACAGGCGGGAGTAGCTCAGTTGGTAGAGCGTCAGCCTTCCAAGCTGAATGTCGCCGGTTCGAACCCGGTCTCCCGCTCTAAGAGCTCCATTGAAAGATGGAGCTTTTTTTATGCATTAATTTATTGTAGTTGGAAGGTGACTTACTGTATTGAATTGATAGCGATACAAGTAGGTTTAATTCCATTAAAAAAGCCGGAAGCAAAATGCATCCGGCTTTTTATAAGTAGGGATCTGATTTTTTAACCGTTCATAGAGATTAAAAACTCTTCATTATTTCTGGTATTTTTGATCTTTTCATTAATGAATTCCATTGCTTCTACCGGATTCATGTCTGCAAGATACTTTCTAAGCACCCACATACGTTGAATGGTCGAGTCATCAAGAAGTAGATCATCTCTACGTGTACTTGAAGAAACAAGATCTATCGCAGGGAATATTCTTCTATTAGAAATTCTTCTATCTAACTGAAGCTCCATGTTACCTGTTCCTTTAAATTCCTCAAAGATCACTTCATCCATCTTAGAACCGGTTTCAGTAAGCGCTGTTGCTATAATAGACAACGAACCTCCGTTCTCAATATTACGAGCCGCTCCAAAGAATCTTTTAGGTTTATGTAAGGCGTTAGCATCTACACCACCACTCAATACCTTACCGCTGGCAGGTTGAACAGTGTTGTAAGCTCTCGCAAGTCTGGTGATAGAATCAAGAAGTATCACTACATCGTGACCACATTCTACCAAACGCTTTGCTTTTTCTAATACGATATTGGCAACTCTTACATGTTCATGAGCTTCTTTGTCGAAGGTTGAAGCAACGACTTCACCTTTTACATTACGCTGCATATCGGTAACCTCTTCAGGTCTTTCATCAATAAGTAGAACGATCTGATAAACCTCAGGATGATTCGCTGCAATTGCATTGGCGATATCCTTTAAAAGCATGGTTTTACCTGTCTTCGGTTGAGAAACGATCATGCCACGTTGTCCTTTCCCGATAGGCGCAAAAAGATCCATTACCCTGGTAGATATAGAACTCTGCTTTTCAGCAAGAATAAATTTATCTTTAGGGAATAGAGGAGTAAGGTGTTCAAAAGAAACACGATCCCTCACCACTTGTGGGTCAAGACCATTGATCTTATTGATCTTAATAAGTGGGAAATATTTCTCTCCTTCTTTAGGAGGTCTAATCTGTCCCTGTACGGTATCTCCGGTTTTCAGTCCAAAAAGCCTGATCTGTGACTGGGATACATAAATATCATCTGGAGAAGTAAGGTAGTTGTAATCTGAAGATCTCAGGAAACCATAGTTATCCTGCATGATATCCAGTACTCCTTCACTTTCTATGATAGCATCGAATTCGTAATCTGGCTCGCGGTAACGATTTCTGTTATCGCGGTTTCCATTATTTTTTTTGTTATCGTTACGACTGTCATTACGATTATCATTACGGTTGTCGTTGCGATTATCGTTTCTGTTATCGTTGCGATTGTCGTTACGATTGTCGTTCCTGTTGTCGTTGCGATTATCATTTCTGTTATCGTTGCGACTTCGGGTGTCTTTTTTGTTGCTTTGGTTTCTATCCCTGCTATTTCCTTTAGGTGTAGGTGAATTCCTTGAATCATCCTTTTTAGAAGAATGACTGGAATCTTTTCCTGATGGCTTCGCTTGAGAAGGTTTTGAAGAAGCTGAAGATCTTGGAGGTCTTTTTTCGCTTCCTACCTTTTTGGCAGGCTTTGGTTTTGCCTGTTCCTGGTTGTTGTCGTCAGTAAGAACTTCTTTCACTTTGTTAGGATTTGATGCCTGGTAGTCCAGAATCTGATACACCAAATCTAGTTTTTTTAAAGTCTTGTACTTAGGAACATTCAGCGTTTCAGCGATTTCCTTAAGTTCAGGAAGCTTTTTAGCTTTTAATTCTGAAATTTCAAACATGTATGCGTTAAAATAATTTTCGTTTGGATTGATTTAAAAAACTTCTCGAGGAAGAACAAAAAGTTTGGAGACTTAAGTAACCAACGTTGAATGGGTTACGAAATGTTCTTGCAATAATACAACTTTATTTTAAACTTTTAGACAGTAATTCTAAAAAGAATCTTTTATTTTTGTGCCGCAACAGTAAGAAATATGCTTCAAAGAATACAAACTGTTTACCTACTTATAGCAGCTATTACGGCTGCAGGCCTTATATTTGTATTTCCTCTTTGGGAAAATAATGCGGGGGAGTCGGTGTACGCCATAGATGAATTGATTGCATTTGGGATGTTTATCGCATCTGCTGCAATTTCTTTGGTAAGCATCTTTATGTTTAAAAATAGAAAACTCCAGTTTGTGCTGGGGCGTCTAAATATAATATTGAACCTTTTTTTACTAGGAGTGTTTGTTTATTGGTCTCTAACTTTACCTGGAGAAATGGATATTTCAGAGAAGGGTATTGGGATGTTTCTTCCTATTATTTCTATCGTTTTTATTGTTTTGGCGAATAAAGCCATCAAAAAGGACGAAGATCTCGTAAAATCTGTTGACCGATTACGATAAGCCTATCATCTTAGTAGTATTAGTGCGTGAAAAACCCGAAGTGAAAGCTTCGGGTTTTTTAATTTTAAAATCGAGGAATGTGATAAGATTTATTTCTAATTTTAAATACTATCGGTTAAGCTTAAGGTGGTTACATTATTCCAACTCGATAACTTCGAGATCACTAATGTTTTTTCCATCTATTTTGAATCTTAGCATGGTCCTTTTCTTATGAAAACCCTGTTTTCCTGCAGCACCGGGATTCATGTGTAGGAGGTTTAGATTTTTATCATTCATCACCTTCAGAATATGAGAATGTCCAGAGATGAAGATTTTTGGTGGATTTTTCCTTATTTCTTCTTTTACAGCCGGCGAATATCTTCCCGGGTACCCACCAATATGGGTGATCCAGACATCGATGTCTTCACACATGAATCTGTTGTTAAGTGGAAATTCTTTTCTTATTTCGGCATTATCAATATTACCGTAAACCGCTTTTAAAGGTTTTACAGCTTCAAGTTTATCGGTGACCTCAAGGCTTCCTATGTCACCGGCGTGCCATAATTCATCTGCTTCTTTTGCATAATGCAGGATGCGGTCGTCAATATGTCCGTGAGTATCACTAAGGAGAAGTATCTTTTTCAAAATTGGATTCAGATTTAAAATTCGTTTAACAAAGGATGGCTTAGCAAAGCCTTTCTCCTTGTTATAATTGCCTTATCTTTGCATTTCGCTAATATAAAAATAAAGCGGAGCTTGAGGTATTTTATAGAACTCTCTTATTTTGGAAAAGCTTATCATGGTTGGCAAAATCAACCTGATTCTATAAGTGTACAAGAGGTTCTGGAAGAAAACCTCAGTAAGGTTCTTCGTTCTAAGATCGATATCGTTGGAGCGGGGCGAACAGATGCTGGCGTACATGCCAAACAGATGTTCGCACATTTTGATAATTCAGAGACTATAGATACAAATTTGTTGAAGTATAAACTTAATTCCATGCTTCCAAAAGATGTGGCGATCTCAGAGATTTTTGAAGTTAGGGAGGATGCTCATGCGAGGTTTGATGCGACCTCCAGGAGCTATGAATATCATATTGTTCAGGAAAAGGATGCTTTTAGTAAGGATTTTGCCTGGTTTTTGAAGCACGAACTGGATGTTGAAAAAATGAACGAGGCGGCAGCTATTTTAAAAGAATATACCAATTTTAAAAGTTTCTCTAAGAGCAGGACAGATGTGAAAACATACAATTGTAGAATAGATCATGCCGTTTGGAAAGCAGAAGATAATAAGTTGGTTTTTCATATTACTGCCGACAGATTTCTAAGAAATATGGTTCGGGCAATAGTGGGAACCCTTATAGAAATTGGTCAGAATAAATATCCGGTGGCTCATATTCATGAAGTTATTGAAAGTGAGGACAGGGGAATGGCGGGGACTTCGGTGCCGGCTCACGGATTATATTTAACCAGGATAGAATATCCTGAAAACATCAGAATAATATAAATGGCAACAAAGACGGGAAATGCGTTCGATATGGATCTGTTTAAGCGACTGCTTAAATATACCAATCCTTATAAGCGAATCTTCTATTTCGTTGGTATTGCAGCTGTGCTTGTCTCATTGTTTGCTGTGCTTAGGCCAATCCTGTTACAGGAAACCATAGACAAGGCTCTTATGCCTTCAGATTTTGAAAGCCTAATTTATTACGTAAGCCTCATGCTTGGGGTGCTTGTTTTGGAGGTGGTCTTTCAGTTCTGTTTTATTTATTACGCCAACTGGCTTGGTTTAGGAGTTGTGCGGGATATACGGGTAAAGCTGTTCGAGCATATGCTTGGCTTCAAAATGAAGTATTATGACAAGTCGGCTGTGGGAAGATTGGTAACCCGTGCTGTTAGTGATATTGAAACCATATCAAGTATCTTCAGTCAGGGATTGTTCATGATCATTAGTGATCTCCTTAAAATGCTGGTAGTTCTTGGGGTTATGTTCTATAAAAGCTGGGAATTGACCCTTCTGGTCTTGACCGTGCTTCCGTTCATTCTTTATGCTACCCGTGTATTTCAGAAGAAAATGAAACTTGCCTTTGAAGAGGTTAGGACACAGGTGGCAAATCTGAACACTTTCGTGCAGGAGAGAATTACCGGTATGAAGATCGTTCAGCTTTTTACCAGGGAGAAGACCGAATATGCCAATTTTAAGGATATTAACGATAAGCACCGTAAAGCATGGGTGAAAACGGTTTGGTATAACTCAATATTTTTCCCGATCGCTGAAATGTCGACTTCCATTACTATTGGTCTTATCGTTTGGTTTGGTGGACTAAGAGTGGTTGCCGGTGACGAGATGTCCCTTGGTATTATTGTAGCTTTTATTGAACTTTCTCAAATGCTTTTCAGGCCATTGAGGCAGATCGCAGATAAATTCAATACCCTGCAAATGGGTATGGTTGCTGCAAACAGGGTATTCGGAATCCTTGATACCGAAGCAAGTATAGAAGATAAAGGAACTATTGAGATCGATAATCTTAGAGGAGAGATCGAATTTAAAGATGTTCGCTTTAGTTACGTAGATGATGAAGAAGTTCTAAAAGGAATTTCCTTTAAAGTTGAGGAAGGGGAAACCGTTGCGATCGTTGGAGCTACCGGAGCCGGAAAGTCTACGATCATTAATCTTTTGAGTAGGTTCTATGAGATAGATAGCGGATCTATTCTGGTTGATGGAACCGATATTAAAGATATTAAACTTAGATCTTTAAGGGCTCAGATAGCCGTGGTATTACAGAATGTTTTTCTTTTTGCTGATACCATAATGAATAATATTAACCTGGATAATCCAGATATTACCGATGAAGACGTGATTGCGGCGGCAAAACAGATCGGTATACATGAATTCATAAGCACCCTGCCAAACGGTTATTATTATAATGTAAAAGAAAGGGGAGCGATGTTATCATCTGGTCAGCGACAGTTGATCTCATTTCTGAGAGCTTTTGTAAGTAACCCAAGTATCCTTGTTCTCGATGAGGCTACCTCTTCGGTAGATTCTTATAGCGAACAGCTGATCCAGGATGCTACAGATAAGATTACTGAAGGGCGAACTTCCATTGTAATTGCCCATAGACTAGCTACCATCAAAAAGGCCGATAAGATCATTGTAATGGACCAGGGCCAGATCGTTGAAATTGGCAACCATAAGGAACTGCTTAAAAAGACAGATGGTTATTACAGAAAACTGTATGAGGTTCAGTTCAAGGCTGAAGAGGCCTTATAAAAGAATTTAGCTAAGATCTTCTTTTAATTTTTCCTTCAACTCATCTAGAGTTTCAAACATCACGAATTGACCATCTTTAACATATGATGTCTGCCCGGTTTCTTCACTTACTATTAATGCCAGGGCATCTGTTTTTTCAGTAATACCAACTGCCGCACGATGTCTTAAACCAAATCTTAAAGGAATTGAGCGATCATTGGAAACCGGTAAAATTACCCTGGTTGCGGTGATCTTATTTTCTTCGATGATCATCGCCCCGTCGTGAAGTGGGCTATTCTTAAAGAAAATAGACTCAATAATTGGCTGATTCAATTCAATTTTCATTTTGTCTCCTGTATTCTTTACAAAATCCAGCTTATTGTTCTTCTGGATCACCATTAATGCGCCGGTATAGGTCTTACCCATAGATTCGCAAGCGTCTATGATGGCATCAATATCTATCTTATTCTCGAAATCGTCCCGGCTAAATTTAAAGCTTTTAAAGAACCTTCCTTTTTGAGTAAAATTAGTAGACCCGATCATTAGAAGGAATTTTCTAATTTCCTGTTGGAAAACCACAATCAGGGCAAATACCCCAACCCCAATAAATTCCCCAAGAACGCTGCTTAAAAGCTCCATTTGCAACAGCTGGGTTAACAACCAGGCAAGGTAGATCACCACAATACCGATGAAAATATTTACTGCCGCGGTACCGCGAACAAGTTTATATACATAGTAGAGTAGCAGGGCTACAAAAACAATATCCAGGATATCGAGAATTCGAAGATCTATGATGTCCAAATTGCGGGGGTTTTATGTAAAAATAGAAAAACTAAAATTAGTTTATCAATTCACGGGTTAATTTGATGCATTCCATGGCTTCCTTAACATCATGGACTCTCAGAAAGCCTGCTCCTTTCAGTAGGGCAGTGGTGTTAAGAACGGTGGTTCCATTAAGTGCTTCACTGGCAGAAATGTCCAGTGATTTCCAGATCATACTTTTCCTGGAAACTCCAACCAGTAAAGGCAGCTCCAGGTTTTTAAAAAGCTCAAGTTTTGATAACAGTTCAAAATTCTGAGCTATATTTTTCGCAAAACCGAAACCAGGATCCACGATAAGGTCATTAATACCAAGATTTCTGGCCGCTCTGATCCTTTCTGAAAAATAAAAAAGAACATCAGCGGTTAGATCATCGTATTGATTAAGATCTTTCATGTTTTGCGGAGTTCCTTTCATGTGCATCATGATATAGGGAACCTGATATCTCGCAATTGCCGGCAGCATTTTATCATCAAGTTTTCCAGCGGAAATATCATTAATGATGGCAGCGCCAGCCTGAATACTTTTTTCGGCAACTTCAGCTCTGAAAGTGTCTATGGAAAGAACGGCGACCGGAAATTCCTTCAGGATCATCTCGATGGCGGGCATCATTCTGCCTAGTTCTTCATCAATCGAAATATCATCTGCTCCCGGCCTGGAACTATAGGCTCCAAGATCGAGAAAAGTGGCTCCTTCCTGAAGCATTTTTTCAGCATTGGTAAGGATCTCCTTTTCGGTATTAGAACGGCTTCCGCTGTAAAAGGAATCTGGAGTGATATTAATAATGCCCATCACTTTTGGCTGAGCGAGATCAATAAGATTTCCTTTGCAGTTGATAAACATATTGTAATTTAGGTTTTTTGATAGCCGGGAAATTAACTTTGACTATCTGAAATATTTGCCCGAAATTTACGCAAATTACATCTACTTCATGCAGGATACCTCAAAACAATACGACGCGGTGATCGCGAGTTGCCGCAGTTTGTTTCTAAATAAAATGAAAGATTACGGCTGTGCCTGGAGAATTTTAAGGTTGCCGTCACTTACCGATCAGATATTTATCAAAGCCCAAAGGATTCGGCAGTTACAGGAAAGTGAAGTGCGTAAAGTAGATGAGGATGAAAAATCTGAATTTATTGGTATCATCAATTATTCTGTCATGGCTCTTATTCAACTGGAAAAGGGAATTGCAGTTCAGCCAGATCTAACTCCAGAGGAGGCTATAAAACTTTATGATGAAAAGATACAGGAAACAAAGGAGTTGATGATGAATAAAAATCATGACTACGGCGAAGCCTGGCGTGATATGCGCATTAGTTCTCTAACAGATCTAATTATTCAAAAACTATTACGTGTTAAACAAATAGAGGATAATAAAGGTAAAACACTAGTGAGCGAAGGTATCGATGCTAATTATCAGGATATGATTAATTATTCGGTTTTCGCCATGATACATTTCAGTGAAGCCGAGGAAAAAGCAGCATCCAAAAAATAATATTATGAAAGCAATTGTAAGTATCGCCAGGATCCTGGTGGGAGTTCTCTTTATTTTTTCAGGATTCATCAAATTAAATGACCCGGTAGGCTTCTCTTACAAATTGCAGGAATATTTTAGTGAACCTGTACTCGATATTCCATTTTTAATTCCCTTTGCGCTCATAATTGCTATCCTTATAGTCATCTTTGAAATGGTGCTGGGGATCATGCTGCTAATTGGATATGCTCCTAAATTTACCAGCTGGAGTTTGCTGGGAATGATCATATTTTTCACATTTCTAACCTTTTATTCCGCTTATTTCAATAAAGTGACCGATTGTGGTTGTTTTGGGGATGCAATTCCGCTTACACCATGGGAGTCCTTCTATAAGGACGTAATATTGCTGGTTCTGATTCTGCTCATCTTTTTTAATCAGAAGTACATCAATCCTATTTTTCCGCTGAAATATCACAAATGGGTGGTATTTGCTTCCTTCATGGCCAGCTTTGCTTTTTGTTATCATGTATTGATGCATTTGCCGGTTTTCGATTTCAGGCCTTATAAAATTGGAAACAATATTCCGGAGAAAATGAAAATACCTGAAGGCGCAGAGCAGGCTGAGGTAATTTATAGCTGGAAATTCAAGGTTGATGGAGAGGAAAAGGTCATTGAAAATAACGGTGCGTATCCACAGGTAGATGGTGAATTCATTGGTGTGGAAACCACGCAAACCGGAGAGAATTCTATCGCTCCAATTCATGACTTCGTTATTGAAGGAGAAGAAGGTGATATAACCGATGAAGTTCTAACGGCAGACAAGGTCTTGCTGATCGTAACGTATAATTTAAGGGCTACTGAAAAAGATGGCTATAAAGCCGTAAAATCCCTAAGTGAAGAAGCCCTGCAGAAGGGATATAAGGTAATAGGTCTTACTGCTTCTGGCCCGGAATTTCAATCTGAACTGAAAGAAGAATTCGATCTTAATTTCGATTTTTACCAGACTGATGAAACTGCCCTAAAGACGATTATTCGTTCTAATCCTGGCTTTCTTACGCTTAATAATGGAACGATCACCCAGAAAAAGCATTGGTTCGACGCATCTGATATCGAATTATAAATACATTCGGTAATCTGTTGAATACTCCCTAAAACTTGAAGGTTTAGCTTGGGTTTAAGAAACTTTCAAACCTCCTTTACTTATATTTGTGGTTGATCAGGATCAAATTTTGATCTTCTTAAAATTGAACTAACGAACCAAAATATAATATCATGAGAGATAGAATAGTTGCCGGAAACTGGAAAATGAACAATGATCTTGCAGAGACCGAAGAATTATTAGGAAAATTAAAACTGCAAATGGTTAAAGAGCCTGAAGCGACAGTGATGGTTGCTCCGTCTTTTACAAATTTGTATCCCACTTTTCAGGCTTTAAAAGGCACCCCTATTATCGTTGCTGCTCAAAATATGCATGAGAGCGAAAAAGGTGCTTTCACGGGGGAGGTTTCCGCATCTATGCTTAAAAGCGTAGGAGTAAATACTGTTATTCTTGGACATAGCGAACGCCGCGCATATTTTAACGAGAATGGTGAGTTATTGGCCAAAAAAGTAAAGGCAGCGATCGATAATGAAATGACCGTCATTTTTTGTTTTGGGGAAGAACTTGAAGATAGAAAAAGTGATAAACATTTCGATCTTGTGGAACAACAGTTGAAAGAGGCTCTATTTAATCTTCCGCAGAGCTCATGGAAAAATATTATTCTTGCCTATGAACCAGTTTGGGCTATAGGAACAGGAGAAACTGCAAGTCCAGAGCAGGCGCAGGAAATGCACAAGCATATTAGAAACCTTCTGAATAAAAATGTAGGTAAGGAAGTAGCTGAAAATACTTCGATCCTATATGGAGGTAGTGTAAAGCCAAAAAATGCAAAAGAGATCTTTGCAAAAGAAGATGTAGATGGTGGACTTATTGGTGGTGCCAGTCTTAACGCGGTAGACTTTATGGCTATCGTAAACTCATTCTAAAATGGCTGGGAATTATTTTGAATTTCATTTTACCATAGATCCGGTTCAGCCGGCTTCAGAGATCCTTATAGCCGAACTTGGTTATCTGGGTTTTGAAAGTTTTGTTGAAAATGATGATGGTATCACGGCATATATTCCTGAAGAGGAATATGAGGATGACCTTCTAGCCGGGGTGCATATTCTTCAGTCTGAAGATTTCAAGATCACCTATGATCAAAAAGAGATCGAAAGAGTGAATTGGAATGAAGAATGGGAAAAGAATTTTACTCCCATTTTGGTAGATGAGGTTTGCAGTGTGAGAGCACCCTTTCATGAAAAACCCGATACAGAATTTGATATTGTGATCGAGCCGAAGATGTCCTTTGGAACTGGTCATCATGCTACTACGCATATGATGATCCAGCATATCCTGAAAAATGACTGGGAAGGCAAATCGGTTTTAGATATGGGTTCGGGTACAGGCGTTCTGGCGATCATCACAGCGATGAAAGGGGCGAAGACCATTGATGCTATAGATATAGATAACTGGTGTTACCTTAATACTCTTGAGAATATCTCCCGCAACGATTGTGAGCATATAAACGTTGAAGAAGGTGGGGCAGAACTACTTGAGGGTAGATCATATGATATGATCCTGGCTAATATCAATCTGAATATATTAATCAGGGATCTACCTATCTATGAAAAATGCCTTAAAGCTGATGGAAGTATTTTTCTCAGCGGATTTTATGAGAATGACCTGCCACAAATAAAAAAGGCTTGTGAAGAGCTCGGATTATATTACGTAGAGAATTTTGAAAGGAACGATTGGGTTGCTGTAAAGTTTTCACGCTGAGTATTTTATCATATTTTGTATCTTTGAACCATGTGAAGAGAAATTTTTGAAGATGAGCACGAAAGAAGAATTATTAGAAGAGGTTGATGTAAAGACCAAAGAAAAGAAAGAGAATGAGATCGTACTGTACAATGATGATTATAATACATTCGATCATGTAATTGAAACCCTGATATATGCCTGTGACCACACTCCGGAACAGGCTGAGCAGTGTTCTATCCTGGTTCATTATAAAGGAAAATGCACTGTCAAGACGGGGATTTATGAAGAATTAAAACCCCGATGTTCTAAATTACTGGATGCAGGATTAAGCGCAGAAATAATTTAGAACAAAAAATCCTTTTAATCTTTTCAGATTTTAAAATAAACAATATATTTGCACCCGCTTTGCAAAACAGTAGAGCGGCAATGTAAAGGCCTCGTGGCGCAACTGAATAGCGCATCTGATTACGGCTCAGAAGGTTCCAGGTTTGAATCCTGGCGAGGTCACGAATAAATACTTTAATTAGAAAAAACGCCAAGCTTACTTGAGCGTTTTTTTGTTTAAAGTATTTTCGAAGCGGAGCTTTTTGAGGATATTTAATCCTGGCGAGGTCACGAAATAAACACAAAAGCGAACTAATTAGTTCGCTTTTGTGTTTTGTAGAATTTCAATTTTTTTAAAAAGAGCTTCCACATGAAAGCTTGCCTTAGTAATTTATAGCATCTTCTTAATTTTCAAATACCAGTTGATTAGCCTTTTCAATCTCATCCTGGGAAATGGTATGCGGCCTGTTGTCATAAATCGATACGCTAACTTTGGCATTCATACTTTCCATTATTTTCTGAGTTTCCTTTACTCTTTCAACTGGCACATGCGCATCCGGATTTCCCGCCCCAATAAAAATCGGGGTGCCGTTAAAATCTCCGCTATAGTTTTCAGGATAGATATTATCACCTATAAGTCCGCCGGTAAAAATTGCTATTCCTCCAAACTGTTCTGCGTTTCGGGTAACGAATTCAGCGGTTAGACAGGCGCCTTGAGAGAAACCTCCAAAGTAAATATTCTCGGAAGCGATGCCCTCACTTTTAATATCATCCAGAAGCTGATTTAGTATATCTAAGGCCGAAGAAAGCCATGGTTCATTCTGACTAGGCGGTGCCAAAAAGGAATAAGGATACCAGGTATTATTGGTTGCCTGGGGTGCAAAAAGAGCAAAGTCCTTGGTATTTAAATTATCGGCAAGGGACAGTATTTGCTGTGCGCTGCCTCCACGCCCGTGCAATAGGATAAGTGCCTTTTTTGCTTCTGAAATATCTTTCCCGCCTGTAATTATATTTTTAGTGTGCATAATTTTAGTTTAAAAAGAAAAGTCCGGAGAATAAATCTTTAAAACCTTACTCCGAACTTTCATCAATAAATTTAGTGTTTTAAATCTGGCAATGCTCTTTCGATCTGCTCTCTTGCGCCTTTGTACCTGTCTGGTAACTGAAGGCTGCTTCCCAGTTCTTCTACAGTTTCATCTGTAGCAAATCCCGGGTTATCTGTCGCGATCTCAAATAGAACTCCTCCCGGTTCTCTGAAGTAAAGAGAAAAGAAGTAATCCCGATCGATCTTCTCAGTGATCTGTAATCCTTTTTGAAGAACTTTCTCCCTCATCTCCATAAGAGTTTCTTCATCTTTCACTCTAAAAGCTACATGATGATTTGTGCCACCTGCATTAAGTCCTCTGGGCAGATCAGGCATTTCTAAAAGATCTACTATTGCTGCATTTTCAACCGTATCGGTTTTATAACGAGTTAAATTACCTTCAGTTGTTACTTTTTTGTATCCAAAAACTTCGGTCAATATTTCTGCTGTAGCAGTATTATTTTTCAGGCTTAATGTAACGGCATGAAAACCTTTTATGGCCGCATTTGCCTTTACTTCTGCAGTTTCAAAGCCCTTTCTGTCGTCATTATGTTCAGTTTCAATAAGACTCAGCTTTAAACCGTCAGGATCCTGAAAGGGAAGTTTTCTTTCTCCGAACTGCTCGGTGATCTGGTAATGCCTTACATTCTTCTCTTCAAAGCGATCTTTCCAGAATTCAAGGCTGCCTTTAGGTACAGAATATCCAATTTCGGTAGCCATTCCTGCACCATTTTTCCCTTGTCTAACATTCGCCCATGGGAAAAATGTTAGAATACTTCCAGGGGTGCCTACTTCATCTCCAAAGTAAAAGTGATAAGTTTGAGGATCGTCAAAATTTACTGTTTTCTTTACCATTCTTAACCCGAGGGTTTTGGTATAGAAGTCGTAATTTCTCTGTGCATCGCCCGCAATTGCGGTGATATGATGTAATCCTAAAATTTTATTTTCCATGATCTTTAAGCTTGTTTTACAAATTGTAATTCTCCATTAATACGAACATCATCACTTACCATTACTCCTCCCGCTTCCAGGGCGGCATTCCAGGTCAATCCAAATTCCTTACGGTTTATTTTTCCGTTTATTGAGAATCCAGCTTTTTCTTGTCCGTAAGGATCTTTCACCATTCCACCGTGTTCAACATCCAGGATCACTTCTTTTGAATTTCCTTTAATCGTTAACATGCCGGTTAATTTATAATTATCCTCATCCAGTTTTTCAAAGTCGGTTCCTTCAAATTTAAGTTCTTTATTTTTTTCAGCATCAAAGAAATCTGCACTTCTTAGGTGTTCGTCACGATCTTTATTATTGGTATACACTGAATTTGCTTCTACTGTACTTGTAACTTTGGCACTATTAAAATCCTCTCCCTCAGTAACGATCTGTGCATCAAAATTTTGAAATTCCCCTTTCACATTGCTTATCATAAGGTGCTTTACTTTAAAGGTAAGTTCGCTATGTGACGGGTCCAGTTTCCAAATGGTTGTTTTTGTAGTTTCCATAAGCTTTGTTTTTTTTAATTATTTCTATTCAAAGATCTTTTTTTAGTTCTTCGATTTCGTTCACCTATGTTAACTTCGGAAAGAGAAGTATTTACTTTTGAACAAGATTTTTGCGGATCCTGCTTAAGGACTGGGGTTTGATCCCCAAATAGGAGGCTATGAGATATTGGGGAATGCGCTGAATAAAATGTGGATACTTTTCGGAAAATTCCTGATATCTAATTTCGGCTTCCTCGCTTATGGTTTTAGCGATCCGCTGGTGAAGGGATGCCAGGGCATTTTGCAATAAGATGCGGAAGAATTTATCAAAAAGGGGATGGGAGCAGCAAAGTTTATCGTAATCCTGACGATTAATGAGGAGTGCTGTGGTAGGCTCCAGCGTTTCAATGGTAGATACAGCAGGCTTGCCGGTAAAGTAGCTGGCAGCATCGGTGATCCAGTATTCTTCAATAGCGAGTTCAATGACATTTTTATCACCCTTTTCATTTACATAAAAAGAATAAGCAGATCCTTCAATTATAAAATATTGATATTTACAGTCAACACCGGCCTCAGCGAGTAATTCTTTTTTATCGAAAGATTTCTTGAAGGAATATTTCTCAATTAGATCAAATAATTCTTCAGGAATATCACTTCCCAGGCTGCGTTGAAGATTGTTTTTTAGAATTTCCAGCATAATAGTAACAAGATTGCCTAAAGATAGAAAATCTCGTTTTGCTTATTGATTTCGGCTCTTGGTCTTTTGAGAAAATAAGAAATGTTGCCAGTTTTTTTTGATAAGCCTTTTTGGCCAAATTCAGATCTATTTTTTACTCAACTCAATTAATTTTAAAACAGTTATCCAATTTCTTGTCGTAGCTCCCACCTTCAGTTTCTTTTCAAAAAAATTATTACTCAATTTTGTTTGGTGATATTTCCCTTTACATAATATGAAAACATTGTTTCCCTCTAATTTAAATTTGTCTGGCTCGCACTTATAGGATTGTATTTTCTCTAAATTTTCTTTTGAAGGGCTCTCTTTTAAAAATGTTAGGTGTAATTCACTAATATCAGGATCCTTAAAGAATGGATTTTTACTAACAGAAGTTTCAAGTTCTTTTGAATCCCGAACAATTACAGGTACCTCAAATCCGAACCTTTCCGATATGGATTTTTCCAGCATGTCTTCTAATTCTGAATTTTCTTTGTTAGAATTAAAAATGAGATTTCCACTCTGGATGTAAGTTTGAGCGTCTTCTAATCCTAATTCGTCGCTGAGGGCTTTCAGGTCGTTCATCAAGATCTTTCTCTTTCCGCCTACATTGATTCCTCTTAAGATTGCAATTTTTTTGTTCATCTCGGTGTTAATTCTAATTGTTGCTTTTGTTATAGGTTAGCGCAAATCACGTGCGCAGGATTGTGGGTTTGCAGGATTAGCCGTTCTGGGTTTTGGTTTCTAAAACTATACTTTTTCTATAATTCTAGTAATTAAAGATCAATTATAGGAGACAAGGATATTTTTATCACTGACTATTTTTACAACGCTGAATTTTTTGAGTTAATGTAGTATTGTCAGGGTTTAACATAAAGGCTTGTTCATAAGCTTTTTCCGCTTTTGCAAACATTTTTAAACTTTCATAATTCTGGCCTTTTATATCCCAAACCTCCCAATCGTCGGGTAATTCAGCAATCATAATATCACTTAGTTGATTACTAACCTTAAAGTTTTTATTACCAAAATTTAATCGTTCCAGCCAGTAAATATTCAGAATATTACTTGGGAATCCTTCTGCTTTTAGTTTGTTATAATCTTCAACTATATTCTCTGAATTGCCATTTTCAATTTGATCTGCTATTTCGTATGCGATGGTCCTTTCCGGTCTGTTTAATTGGAAATCCGGATATATGATCTTCAAACCTATATCATCAATTAAACTAACCGAATTTGAAAGAACTACTATGCCCGTTTCAGTTTTCTTGTTGAAAGCCACAAAAGATGTAAAACCACCCGTACCTCCATTATGGATGAGAATTTCGGTTTCTTCATCTGGTCGAAGATTAAACCATCCGTTTTTATAAAAAAGTTGATTTTCTCCCAGATCATCGATTCCTGTTTGGAAAGGTTCTAATACTCTATCAGATTTGAACAAAGGATTATTATTTTTCTGATATTTCAAATAACTAATTAAATCTGAAGTACAGCTTATAATTCCCCCGGCATATCTACTGGGGCCTGTAAAATGCCAGAATTTATTCTCAATCCCAATATTGGTGGGAGTCACCATTTTTGTGTCATTTGGTGTAGAATGTTTCAAATGTGTATTGGGCATTCCTATATCCTGGATCAGGCCATGCATCAATTCTTCGAAATTTTTATTTGTTTCTCTTTCGATGGTCAGACCCAATACACCGTAACCGAAATTTGAATAATTCCAACTTTTTGATGAATCGATACTTACATTTTGAAGTTCATTGATCAATTTATCGTTGCTATAACCTTGGAATGGATCAGACCAATCATCAGGTGAGAAATGTTTAGTGAGCCTTGGCAGACCAGAGATATGATTTCCGACTTCAACAACACTAATGTCTTTTAGGTCTTTGTTTTGTATGGTGGGTAAGAAATTTAATATTGGTGTTTCCAGCAGATCGTTAAGATTCTTTTCGGCCAGTAGATAGGTAAATGTTTTTGTAACCGACCCAATTTCATAAAGATTCAGGCTATCAGGCCTAATGCCTTTTTCATCTAAGTGCCCAAAATTATAATATTTCTCTTCTCCTTTTGGAAGTAAAACTCCAATAGATATATTAGGATTAATCTTAAGTTCAGTACGTCTGGAAATTTCCTCTTTTATCTGAGGAGTAATATTTTGACTTAAGGTGGTAATTGGAATTAAAGCAAATAGGTAAAAAAAGATTCTAATATTCATCTTATTGTATCTTGTTTCGAGTTGCAAGATAAATGATATCCAGGAAATTTTTCTTTAAACGGTCCAGCTAACTTATTCAATACCGAACTACAAGTATCTGTTCGTTTTTCCTTTACCAGGGGCCATTCCTGGTTACATTAATAAACTTTCCGTTTTCCAACCTGAAAGCACCCCCAAAACCTACGAACCAAAGTCTATTATCTCGATCTTTAAATATTTCAAAAATTACCGGTCCTTTATTGTTTTCTGTTTTCTCAAATTCAACCAGCTTTTCACCATCATAGGTATATAAAAAATGTTGATCTGAAACTAACCAAAGATTACCATCTTTATCCTTTGCTATACTTCCTATCCCTTTTCCAGTTTTAATTATACCTTTTGTAATATTTTCAGCCCTTTTATCTTTTAAGAGATATAGCCCGTCTTTGGTAGATACCCATAATTCTCCATCTTTATCCTCAAATATTTCATTGATGAAATTTGTTTTAATCCCCAAATTCTCTGAAACATTCGTCAGAGAATTATTTTCATATGAAAACAGACCGGCATTCGAGCTAAACCATAATTTACCTTTACTGTTCTGATATATGTTGTGAACTATTTTAGGACTTGAAACGCCTAAAGTCGAATCTGTTTTACCTTCGGGAAGACTAAATTTAGCGAAATTCTTACCGTTAAAAACGGAAGTGCCATCTATAGTTCCAATCCATATATTGCCTTGATTATCTGCCTCAATAGACCAAACATCATTGCTGATCAATCCATCAGATACATAGTAATTTGTCACTATGTCTTTGTCAATGCTACTTACTCCATCTGAATGTCCGAACCATATTTTTCCGTCTTTACCTTCGGTTATATCTTTTATGGTTACGCCTTTACCAGATTCACTAATGATTTTATCAATAGGAATTAACGAATCGCCTTGTAGCTTAAATGCTCCATTTTGGGTTCCAAACCAAAAAGTGCCTTCACTGTCCTGAAATATAGTTCTTACGACGTGACTTATTTGTCTTTCGGAATCCAACAGCAATCGGTGTTGCTTGTTTCCAGGATTTGATTCTGGGATCTCTAATTTCTTTTCAGATTTGGTAGGTGATGGCTCACTTTTACCATTTTTTTCATTACAGGAATTGAGAATAAGCAAAGAAGTCAGGAGAATTATTAATTTATTTTTGATCATTTTCAGTTCGTATGAATAATGACAACCGCCGTTGTTATGCTTTTGTTAATTATTTTCGGGATTTAATTGTATGGATAATTTAGTATGTTTTTTATTAGGTTTAACCATCTATCAACCAATTTCTTATCTGCAACAATTTAGTTTCCATTGAATAGTCCTTCCAGAATTATTGGATATTTAAATTTTACAATAAAAAAGTCCTCAACGAACTGAGGACTCTATTGAAATTAACTGGTAATTATTGGTATTGTGTTTTTGTCAGAACGGTTTGGTTTGAAAACCAGTGGAATGATCTATTTTCAGATAGAGGATCTCTGTAAAATTAATCGATGAACTTTTGAATTTCAGAGTATAATTCCTCGATATCGAAAGGTTTTTTAATAAAGTGGCATGCACCGGAATCATTAGCAATAGAAGGATCTGCATGAGCAGACATTAAAATAACAGGGATCTTATTTTTGTTTTCTTTTAGTTGAAGGTCTTTGCAAAGGTCCACTCCGTTTCCATCTGGGAGCATAATATCCATCAAAATAAGATCTGGATCACCAATTTTGATCCTGCTTCTAAATGAATTTGCGTTGGCAAAGGCTTCCACATTATAATCCTTATCACTAAGAAGGAAATCTATTAGATCTCGCAGGCTATTGTCATCTTCTACTAAATAAATTGTCTTCATTTTCTTTTGATTGTGACAAATATAGATTGCCATTGTATTCGACCTTAAAAAGGTTTTGTTAAAAACTTAGTAGGTAATTGATAAAATTTAATATGCCAATGGTAGTGAGAAATAAAATTCTGAACCCTTCCCTTCTTCACTTTTCACTCCTAGTTCTCCTTTATGTCCGTCCATGATCTGTTTGGTGAGATAAAGACCAAGCCCAAGGCCATTGATACCTTTGGTAGACTCTGCTCTGTAAAAGCGTGTAAAGACCATTTGTTGTTGTTCCCTGGATAGGCCAAGCCCTTCATCTTTTACAATTACCGTGGCAATGCCTTTTTTTATCCTTAAGCTCAAAAAGACCTTATCTGCCAAAGGAGAATATTTTACGGCATTACTAAGTAAGTTATTTATTACCTGTTCGATTCTTTGTCTGTCAGCGTTTATCATTACTGATTTCTCACCAAGGTCTGTGATTAGCTGGTGACTGCTCTCACTGTAATTAAAAGTTTCGGTCATCTCTTCAAGTAATTCTCTTATGTCGAATTTTTCATAATTGAATTCCAGTTTTCCCGATTCTATACGGGACATGTTCAAAAGATCGTCTATAAGTGTGTTCAAACGGTTTGCCTGATCAAGAGTTTTGGTAAGAAATAGCCTCGATTTAGGTTCTTCAATTTTTTTCTCCAGGATCTGCAGATATCCCTTGATGGTAGTTAAAGGAGTTTTTAATTCGTGGCTGGCCAGGGCTATGAATTCATCCTTTTTTTCGCTTAAAGATCTTACCCTTTCGAATAGTTGAGAATTATCCAGGGCTATCGCTGCCTGTGCTGCAATATTTCGTACCATTACTTCATGATCTTTCTTGAAAACACCTTCCTCAGGGTGTCCAAAAATAAGTCCGCCAATTACCTTTCCTGAATTTAGGACAACAGGAATAGCCATATAACTCGAGACATCCAAATGTCCCTTGGGCATACCATTATGGGGTGAATTCTGACCATATCTTTTGTCCTTCTTAATATTATCTACCCGAATGCTACCCTGACCCGAAAATGTTGGCTGAAATACAGCAGTGTGTCTCGGCATACCCAAATGTTCAAAGGCATGCTTGGGGGCGCCGGAAAGAGTATATAACATCATGGATTCGCCATTGCCTTTCTCGGTATTATAAAAGAAAGCACCAAATTTGGCACCAGATAGAGTAGTCGTGGCATCGGTTACTTTTTGAAGTACCGTTTCCAGGTCCAGTTTTGAGGAAATATCCTTTCCTACCGAATTCAAAATTCTTAGTTTCTCAACATAGCTTTCGATCTTCTTTTTAGATCGTACCTGGTCCTCGATATTCCGGGCAATTTTCGAAGCGCCTATTACCTTGCCACTACGGTCTTTTAATGGAGAGACACTTAGAGAAACATGGATCTTTCTGCCATCTTTAGTAAGCCTGATAGTTTCAAAATGATTTATCCTTTTTCCGGATGAAATGTTTTTCAGAATGAGCTTTTCTTCGTCCATTCTATCTTTCGGAATAAGAATAGTGATAGATTTCCCCACCACTTCATCCTCGGTATAACCGAAAATTCTTTTTGCACCCTTATTCCAGCTGGTGATTATTCCGTTAAGGTCTTTACTAACAATTGCATCATCAGACGATTCTACGATTGCCGATAACCTTGCCTGCCTTTCGTCTCCCTTTAATCGTTCAGAAATATCACGGGCCACTTTGGATGCTCCAATGATGTTACCAAAATCATCTTTAATTGGAGAAACGGTTAAGGATAGCGAGATCTTTTTTCCGGTTTTACTTATTCGAATAGTTTCTAAATGGTCTAGTGACTTACCATTCTTAATAGTATCGAGTATCAGTTTTTCTTCTTTGATTCTATCTTTCGGAATAAGGATACTAACTTTTTTACCTAAAATTTCCTTTTCTGTATATCCAAAGATCTTTTCAGCACCTTTATTCCAACTGGTAATCACACCATTTAGATCCTTACTGATTATGGCGTCGTTAGATGATTCAACAATTGCTGAAAGATTATTTCTCTTTAGATTTCTTTTTTTTGAATATGCTTGTGGTGAAAAACTGAATTGATACGCCAGGATATCATTTGATTCATTACAATGAAGTTTCGTGACCATTTTATGTGGCAGATCTCCTGTTGTTTTAAAAAATACCTGAACTTCATCAGCAGGTTCCTTTTCTGAGATAATTCGGGCTATAGGTGATGTCTTATAAGTAGTAAGGTTGCCAGAGGAATCCAAAAATTGATTTAATTCCTCGCTCAAAACGGAATCTCCCTGATTAATCTTTTTTTCCGTTATTTCATTGAATGCTTCATTAAAAAAAATGATATCTCCCTTCGCATCGCAGATAAGAACTGGAATAGGAAGGTCTTTCAAAATATTCTCAATATTAAATTGAAGTTTTTGAAATTTTAAATTTTGTTTAAAGTCTGAAGCGGATATCATAAAAGATTAATTCAGAATCACAGTAAGGAGAAGTATTTTGAAGTATCAGCAAAGTTGGGCACCAATGGTAATTTTATAAATTACTTTTCTATAAGAACAATTCACTGCAATTTATAGTTGTGCTTAAACAAAACCCAAGGCTTTAGTAAAAATTTAGGAGTTCTTTAAGACTTCGTGCTAAATCAACTTTTATAATATAATTATCAATTATAAAGCTCTACGATAACCTCAATTTCTACGGCTATGTTAGAGGGTAGGGAGCAGTGGCCGACCGCTGCCCGGGCGTGCTTCCCCTTTTCTCCAAATACCTGGACCATAAGATCTGAAAATCCATTAATGACCTTTGGTTGATCATAAAAGTTGGGAGTTGAATTAACCATTCCCCGCACTTTTACAAATTGTTTTATCCTGCTAAGGTCGCCGCAGGCGGCTTTTAAGGTTGAAAGTATTTCGATCCCTGTTAGTCTTGCTGCTTCATAGCCTTCTTCTATGGTGAGGTCCTCACCAAGTTTTCCTTTAATATCACTACCATCACCTGCAAGAAAAAGCAGGTTTCCTACCTGCCTCCATTTAACATAATTAGCTACCGGTGCGCTTACCTCACCGAGTTCTATATTTAGTTCTTTGAGCCTTTCCTCTGGGCTTTCTTGGCCAATTGCCGAAAAACATATTAGGGAAATAAAGAGAGTAAATAGTAAGATTTTCATGCCGGTTTGTTTTTTAGACCTTTTAATAATTCGTAAACCTCGTTTGCTTGTAAATAGTGCCTTTTCTCATGACTTACTATGATATCAAATGCAGTTTCCAATTTGTATACTAAATTTTTATTGATAGGAGATGATATCACCGCATTTTCCCTGATCTTGTCTTCAACCTTGAGGAATTCGGCTTTAAGCTGTTTCTGATGATCTTCAAATTTGTGTAAAATATCTCTGCTGAAATGACTTGTTCCAGGTTGCCAGAGCGAGAAGGTTTTCATCTTCTTCTTTCGATCTGGTTGCACCGATTTCAAGATCATATTCCCGAAAAAGGTTACCACGAATCCAAACCTCGCAATAAAGGGTAATCTATAATCACCTTTTTTTAATTTCGCCAAAATTGGAAAATAACTTTCATTAACCTTGATGAGGTGATCAATATTTTCGGCTATACTCCAGACCTCATCCGCTGGTTTCCAGTTTAATTCCTCCTCGGTGAGATTAGTGAAAGAATTCAGGAAATCTTCTGTCACTTTATCGATCTGTCCAGACCATCTGTTCATTTGAATAGCTTTAGATACTATTAAATATAAAAATTATCAATTGATATTTAAGACCTTGACCTTTAGAAAAGCCAATAAAAAAAGCAGCCTTATTTCTAAGGCTGCTTTCAAAAATTTATCAGGTTTCAATTATACTAGAAAATATAACGTAATCCCACTTGTGCCTGCCATCTGGATTGAAGGCTAAAGTCATTAGCAAAAGTCCTGCTCTGGTTCCCAAATGTGTAAACAGGAGTATTGTCTTCACCAACGGTTACCCCTAGAGGCTGATCGTTCACCGGGATCTGGATCACACCCCAATCTGAATTCAATAGGTTTCCGAAGTTAAGGATGTCAAGACTCAACTGGATAGTATTGGTTTTTTTACCAACTTTAAAGTTATAGTCCTGAAGGAATTTAACATCCCATCTTCCTCTCCAAGGGCTTAGTATACCATATTTTTCAGCATATTCCCCACGATTCGCGCTCAGGTAGTCATCCTGCTGTATAAACTGTTCGAAAGCCTGTCTCTGTGCTTCCTGCTCTTCCATAGTACCTGTAAAAGTATATTGCTGAAGTTCAGAATCGGTTGGGATATAAATAAGGTCATTCAATACAGAACCATCGTTATTGATGTCTCCGGAATAGGTGTAAGAGAATCTACCGCCCTGAGCATATTCGTAGAAAGCACCAATAGAGGTTCTCCACTGGTCATTTTTACCGTAATTGAACTCTTTGTTAAGCTGTCCTACGATTCTGTGTTTGTCTCCATATCTTGAAGCGCTTTCAACCGCTGTGTTCACATTTCCTAAAGCAGGGTTCCTGTCGTAAGCGTCACTAGAGATCTCTGCATCCAGAGAACTAGCGTCTTCAGACTTCAAATAGTTATAAGCAATGCTTGCGTAAAAGTCCTTCTCGAAGCTTTTAGCCAGTTTCACAGACCAGTTGAAGGAATAACCAACATCAGTATTAGTGAATACATACGCGTTGTTAGGTCCTCCAAATTCATTTACAGCTTTATCACTGTTCAGATAAATAGGACGGTTATCTACTCCGTTCAAAGTTCCTGAAGGTCTGGAAAGACCATAGTTTCTTACCATTTGAGCATTAAGGTCCTTGGTGTAGATGATATCTGTAGTGGCAACAAGGCCATTCTCAAATCTGTAATCTGCACCTAAACTATTTCTCCAAACCTGCGGAAATTTAAAATCTGGCGCTGTGGTCTGGTAAAAGTAAAAAGCAGGGTTCGCTACCTGGTTTCCAATCCATACAAATGGAAGTCTACCAGTAAAGATCCCTGTTCCACCACGAAGTTGTAACTGGTTATCTCCCATCACATCCCAGTTGAAACCAAGTCTTGGTGACCAAAGAAGATCATTAGAAGGAAGTTCTAAACTGTTAAGTTTTACAGGATCCCCATTTTCATCATAATAAGTGATCTCTGGCTGGTAATCTCCGTCAGGGAATGTCCCGCCCGCAAGACGATCTATGTTTTCCTGTATCTTTTCTTTAGTATCAAAGTACAAAGGCTTATCTACTCTAAGCCCATAAGTAAATGTGAAATCATCTGTGATCTTCCATCTGTCCTGAGCATAAAAAGCAAGCTGACCAACATTTGTTTCAGCTAAAGCCCAGCTATCGTTGGCATTTCTGTTATCAAAAATGTTCTGAGCGTTATTAAGAGCAGCTTCAATAGTACCATTATTAATAGCTTCTTCAAAAGAACCGCCAGGATTATTAGCGTCTATTCTTACACTTGTAAAAGCATCAAAGAAAGTGCTCACTGGTCCTGTTCCTAGGGCTGGATCACCATTGTAATCGTATGCTCCAAGGTTAAAGGAATTATCAAAATCAAATCTTTCGAAGCTACCACCAAAAGTAAAAGTGTGATTTCCAGAAACAACGTTCAGGTTGTTGGTGATCTGGTAAACGTTTTGTTCTAGCCTGTTGTTTATAGAAAAAGGCTCATGACCTGCTACGATATAACGAACTCCATCTTTTTGAATATTGATAGGAGGTGCAGGAGCAGAGAAAGGATCACGACTGTCGTCAAAGAAAGTGTAACCGGCCTGGAATTTATTTGAAATATTATTTCCAAAATTCGAGTTTAATTCCACTAACCAGGAATCGATCTTATTGTTGATCTCGTATCCTGAATTTCTAAATTGAAGGGTAGTAAGGTCTGGTCCTCTTCTCCCGATAGCTTCAGGGTTTGCAGGAAGATCTCTTGACGCGTCAAGGAAGTTATAAATAAATGCAAGACGGTGTTTCTGATTAATGTTCCAGTCAAGTTTTAAAATACCTTTCGTAGAAGCGGTTTCATGAGTATAGCCCTCGTAAGCACCAGTTTCGTAACCTAAAGCTGAAAGTTCAGTTGAAACATATTCCAGGTCTTCAGCAGTTACTCTGGAAACATTAGATCCGGTTAAACCAGGTCTGCTGGCTACAAAATTAGATCCCAGGTCTTCACGGTCATCTTTTTCGAAGTTCGCGAAAATAAAAAGTTTGTCTTTAATGATCGGTGCTCCAATACTAAATCCATACTGAGCCTGTTTTAGGTCTGGAACGATAATATCATCACCTCCAACTTTGTCTCCGGTCATATCCTCATTACGATAGAAACCATAAACTGTTCCTTTTAGCTCGTTAGTCCCACTCTTGGTAACGGCATTTACAGAAGCTCCGGTGAAACCTGCCTGGGTTACATCGTAAGGAGCTGTAGAAACCTGGATCTGGTCTATCGCATCTAGAGAAATTGGTTGCGCATTAGTTTGTCCTCCAGGAGTCGCAGCATCAAGACCAAAAGGGTTGTTGAAGATAGATCCGTCAAGACTGAAGTTATTGAACTGGTCATTTCTACCTCCAAAAGAACCATTGCTTGATGCAGTAGGTTCTAAACGGTAAAAATCTGAAGCAGATCTTGAAATTGTAGGCAGGGATTTTAGCTCTCTGCTTCCAATATTCGTTTCAGCTCCGGTACGATCACTATTGATCACCTGATTTCTTGTTGCGTTAATTACTACAGCATCAAGTTGCGTAGCATCAGAAACCATTTCGATCTCCACGTTGTAGGTCTGACCAAGATTCAGGTTGATACCTTCAAGAACTGAAGTTTTGAATCCAACATAGCTTACAGATATTTTGTAGGGCCCTCCAACTCTTAAGTTCAGAAGGTTAAAACCACCATCAAAATTTGTAACGGCTCCATAAGTGGTTCCGGTAGGGGTGTGCACTGCGGTAACATTAGCTCCGGGGAGAGGTGTATTTTCTTCGTAAAATACCTCTCCACTAATCTCAGCTGTGGTCACCTGCGCTGTGGCTGAAAGATTCGAAATTAATGCTATGAGGCATAGCAGTAGTAGTCTTTTCATGTGTAATTGTGTTGTGTTAAATTATTCAAAAATTTTTGCAAAAGTAGTGTTTCTAAATCGTTTCCAATATTAAATTTCACGGTTATTTTGCTTTTGATTTTTGTTGAATAATATTCTGAAAATCAAACGATTGAACGTTTAAAAGGTGTGGGGGGGAAATATATCATTGAGAAATATAAAAACCCCGCCGTTGCTGGCAGGGTTTTTACACTGAAGGATCAGATTAACTAATCTTAATAGACCTTACTTGTTTTAGGTCTGAATGATTGATTAGTTGTAGATTTATTGTAAAGAGATTCTGGAATATTTTTATTTGATAAGCCAAGGCTTTTCATATGGTCTATGATATTGGCCTTTACACAATTTTCGATCTCCCCAATTTTGACCCGATAACATGATTTTCTCACAAACATCTTATCATTATCGAATAGTTTAGAGGTGATATCAAGGTCTATCCAGGGACCATTGATACGGCTATCCAAATAATAATTGAACTTGATCTCTTCAGAGTCTTTAAGAGCGGAGTTACTTCGTTTAGGGATATAGATATCATCCCCAAGTTTTTGGTAATCCATATTGGTTTGATTTATTGATTAGGTATATTAAATTTAAAATAAATTAATCATTTCTATTAACTCTATCTGGAATAATATGGATTCAATTGGTTGAAAATCAGATTAATTTAATCAAAGCAGAGAGTTTGTGAATCCCAAATTTATTAGGCATTTGATGAATTAGTTTAGGGTTCGGATTCAGTTTAATATCTTTAAAACAAAAATGAGCTTCTATAAGTTATTTGAATTCTTAAGGGACCTTAACCGGAACAATAATAAGGAGTGGATGGATGAGCATCGCAAGGAATACCATGAAGTTAGGGACTTTTATATTGAATGGTTAAACCAGATGGATATAAAACTTGCCAGGGTAGATCAGCAATATTCTCCAACCACAGGAAAACAAGCGATAAACAGGATAAATAATAATTTACTTTTTCATCCAAACAAACCTGTTTATAAAGATCATTTTGGTGCCGGCCTGGACAAGGAAAGGGGAAAGGGTGATTTTTATATTCATATTGGTATAAATGAAAGTTTTGTTGCCGGAGGATTCTACAGACCCGAAAAGAAAAAACTGGATAGTATAAGGGCCGCCATAGATTATAATGGAGATGAATTTAAAAAGATCCTTAATAAGAGATCATTTAAAGAGGCATTTGGCGAAATGATGGAAGAGGAAAAATTAAAGACCGCACCTAAAGGTTATTCTCAGGATCACGAGCATATCGAGCTGCTTAGAAATAAAAGCTTCGCGGTAATGCATCATTTTACCCAGAAGGAGATCTTGCAAGACGATTTTCAGGATAAATTAATAGAAATATATAAGGAGATGCTACCCTTCAGGAATTATCTGAATCATGCAGTAACCGTTTAAATTAGAATAATGAAGTTAGAATCTTACGTTAGAAATATCCCCGATTTTCCTAAAAAAGGGGTTAGTTATAAAGATATCACCCCGCTATTACTGGATCCCGATGCCATGCGACTTGCGGTAAAATTGTTTATGCAGAACTTACCTCATACCAATATAGACAAGGTAGTGGGAATAGAATCACGCGGATTTTTCTTTGCCACGCTTCTGGCTGAAAAATTAAATGCTGGCTTCATTCCAGTTCGAAAACCCGGTAAACTTCCTCATAGAACGCATTCAGAAAATTATGATCTGGAGTATGGGAGTGATACTCTGGAGATGCATGAAGATGCCATCAAGGAAGGGGAGAAAGTATTGCTGCATGATGATGTTCTCGCAACCGGTGGAACTGCTGCGGCTACCTGTAAATTAATAGAAAAGTGTGGTGGAGAGATCGTGCATTGTAATTTCCTGGTAGAACTACAATTTTTAAATGGAGCCGAGAAAATAAAAAATTACGGGGTGTCTTCCCTGATCAAATATTCTTAACTAAGAGAATTTTTAGTTACCCATAATTTCCAGCCGATAATAGCCATTTGCAGTTTACTCGCCTTTTGAAGGTCGAGGCCTTTTTTAGAATAACTGGGGAAAATTTTCTTATTCAGTTTCGCTAAAGCCTTAAAAAATTTCTTTTTCATTCTGGTTGGTTTCCTTTAAAGATAATGAAAGTATAAAAAAAACCTGTCAATCTATGCATTGACAGGTTTTTAAGGCACTCAAATTTATATTTTATTCGGATGTCGAGATAATTAATCCGCCACCTTTTCTAAGTCCAACGTGTATATTTGGAACTCCATGACTGTTACTGTAATTCGAGTTAACCATATTTTGACTATTGTAAAACTTAACCTCAATATTGGTAATTATCCCTTGGTCATTGCGTTTTATTCCTTTTAGCTCTAGCTCGTAATCTGTCTTTTCGCTTACTTGATTTTTTAGGGCTTCGATTTCTGCATTGGTATAAGTGTTTTTTATCTGGAAGATGGAGGCATCACTCTCACCGGTGAATTCCTTTGTTTTAATAACGATAACTCCATTTTTTGCTTTGTTCCCATATTCTTTTATTGCCATGCCTCCCTTAAGAACATTGATTGAAGCGATATCTTCAGGGTCTATCAATTGGAGAAAATCTTTGGTTTGTATTTCTTCATTAACAACATAAATCGGTTCACTATTCTGAGTCTGGAAATATACCTTATTAGAATCGTTACTGATTTTTCGAATTCTTACATTGTGTCCTGAGTCTTTTGTTCTGAATTCGTAAACACCTGTTCCGTTTATTCCATTCGAAGCGCTGCCGTGCATTATTTGATAGTCACTCATTTTTGGAAAGGCTTGAACTGTTGAGTGTCCCTTTCCGAATATTACTTTTTCATGTTTAGGAGCCGAAGTGGAAGAATTTAGTCTTACATAGTTTGGTTTTCCAGTTTCATCTACCATAATATATCTTCCCGAAAACTGGTTGTTTCCTCCAATTTCTTCCATGACCTTGTCAAAGTTCTTGATGATCTCTGCGTCCGGAATAATTATCGCTCCACCTTTTGCATCCTCGCCAAAAGTATTGGTAGCATCTTCACCGGTTAAGATCTCAAATTCAGATCCAAGACTAATATATTTACTTTTGAGTTTTGAAGCCTTATATTTTTTCCCGTTCAGGACATACAAGGGATCAATACCCAGATCTCCCATGCTTCTACGTCTGGTGGTCCTGGTTTCAGTAGTCCAGGAAACTTCAGGAGCTTCTTCAATTTCAACTTCGATTTCTTCGGGAGCCTCCGCTATTTCAATTTCCTCTTCAATTTCAGTTTCAAGTTCAGGTTCTTGTTGAGGTTCCGGCGATTCAGACTTTTCTGCAATTTGTGACTTATTCTCAACGATTTGAGCTTCGGTCTTAACATTAAAGAGCAGCATGAAAGCAAGAATCAATGGCATTACCAGGCTTAACTTCCATGCCGGACTCTGGTTTGATGATTTTTTGTTTAACATAAGAATTCGTTTTTTGATAAATGATTGATAAAAATGATTAGTAAGTGCCGGATTTAGATCGGCTATTGAAACTTTTACCAGTGCATGCTGGTATTCCTTAATTTCAGAGGTGTTTATTACAGTTTCCCGGTCGGCTAGGAATTCAAGATTCTGTTCTACAGATCTTTTATAGAACCAGGAAAACGGGTTGAACCAAAAAATGCAGTTTATTAGGTTCACCAATATTATATCTACAGAATGTAATTGTCTTGCATGAACCTTTTCGTGTTCCAGGATGAGCCTTAGATCTTTTTCAGAATGTTTATATGGATTGAATACGATGTAGTTGAAAAACGAAAATGGCAACTGATCCTCTGCTACTTCAAGATATTTGAATGCTGATCTTTTCTGAACTTTATGAACCAGGATTATTTTGATGACTGCACTTATTTGAATACAAAACCTGGTAAGGAAAAACCCGGTGATGATTAGATAAATGATCCCTGAAATTTGCCACCAATCGAGGGTATTCTCTACGGGCATTTGAGTGATATTGGTCGAGGTCGGTATATAACTGAAGGTTTCGGGAGCGGCTTCGATGTATACCTTTTTAGTCAAACTGATCAGGGGAAGGATCAAAGAGGTAAATAAACCTGAAAGTAAGAACTTTCGGTTGAGATTGAATGAGGTTTCCTTTTTGAGTAGAAAGAGATAACTAAGGTAGAAAAGACCCAATAGGGCAGAGGCTTTAAGTATGTAGATTAAAAAACTTTCCATTATTTCTTCTCATTTTCAATAATATCCAGGATCTCTCTAAGTTCATCAGCACTGATCTTTTCTTCCTTCGCGAAATAAGAAACCACATTCTTGAATGAGTTATCAAAAAATCGTTTTGTGGCCATGTTCATAAACTGCTTGCGATAGCTTTCTTTGGAAACTACTGGGAAATACTGATGGGTCTTTCCATAAGCCTTGTGCGAGACATATCCCTTTTCCTCAAGATTTCTAATAATGGTAGAAACGGTATTATAATGAAGCTTCTGGTCTTTCAATTCTGGCAGAACTTCTTTTACAAAAGCTTTTTCCAGATCCCAGAGAACTCGCATGATCTCTTCTTCTTTATTCGTTAGTTTTTCCATGAAACAATAATTTATGAGATTTGATTTTCAAATATAACGAAAAAAATAGTTGATAAACTACAAAAGTAGTTGTTTTTTATTCTGGCTGGTATTTAAGGCATTTCTTCTATCTTCGTCAAAAATTGATTTATGAGCGTTGTATATCTACTCGTTGGCTTTGTTTTGCTGGTAATAGGAGGAGAGTTTTTGGTTAGGGCATCTGTAGCGCTATCCCTTAAACTGAATATTTCCAGAATGGTAATAGGGCTCACGGTAGTTTCTTTTGCTACCTCTGCGCCAGAATTACTGGTAAGTCTCCAGGCGGCTATAGATGGCTTTTCAGATATTTCACTTGGGAATGTGATTGGTTCGAATATTGCGAATATCGGCCTGGTGCTTGGTTTAACGGCAATGGTTTCTCCGTTAATGGTAGATAGAGATTTTTACCGTATCAACTGGCCTGTTATGATGGTGTTTTCGATCGTTCTTTATTTTTTCCTTTTAAGTGAAAATACTTTAAGCAGGATAGAGGGTGGTGCTTTATTATTAGGTCTAGTAGTTTACCTGTTCATATTGATTAAGAGGTCAAGAAGAAAAGATAAGGTTATAGTAGAGGAGGTAGATGAATCTCTTCGGGATGTTAGAGGTTTTAAAATGAGTCTCTGGCTTCTAATTGGGATCTTCGCCTTATGGGGTGGATCTGAACTCCTGGTTTTGGGAGCGGTAGATCTGGCTACACAGTTAGGTGTAAGTGAAAGAGTTGTTTCAGTTACCGTCATCGCCATTGGTACCAGCGTACCAGAACTCGCAGCTTCATTAATAGCTGCTATAAAAAAGGAGAAAGCTATTTCTCTGGGAAACCTTATTGGTTCAAATATATTTAATATAGCCTCGGTGTTGGGACTAACAGCATTAATTCAGCCTGTTGTGGTACAATCTTCGCAGATCCTTAGCAATGATATGTTCTGGATGCTGGGCATCGCTTTTATATTATTACCAATGCTTCTTATTCCTAAGTTTTCTGAAATGGGTCGAAAGGAAGGTTTTGTTCTACTGGCAGGGTATTCAGTCTTTATTATTTTAACTTTCATATAAAAAAAAGGCCATCCAGTGAAGATGACCTTTATTCCTTTTCATAGTATTAATAGTTATGCATTAACCGCTACCGGTACAGATTCTACTGTTTTAATGATCCTTGCTGCCACTTTATAAGGATCTGCATTAGAGGCCGGCCTGCGATCTTCCAGCCAGCCTTTGTATCCTTTCTCCACGGTAATAATAGGAATACGAATGGAAGCTCCACGATCTGAAACTCCATAGCTGAAATCGTTGATCGATGCTGTTTCATGTAAACCGGTCAATCTTTCGTCATTATATTCTCCATAAACCTCGATATGTTCTTTAGTTACCGGCCTGAAGGCTTCACAAACCTGGTCATATACCTCCTTTGAGCCTGCAGTTCTCAATAAAGTATTTGAAAAATTACAGTGCATACCAGAACCATTCCAGTCGCCTTTTACCGGTTTAGGATGATATTCAATATAATAACCATATTCTTCAGTTAGCCTGTCCAGCAAATAACGTGCAACCCAGACTTCATCCCCGGCTTTTTTGCCTCCTTTGGCAAAGACCTGAAATTCCCACTGTCCGCTTGCAACTTCCTGATTGATACCTTCAAAATTAATTCCTGCTTCCAGGCAAAGATCGGCATGTCTTTCCACTAATTTTCTACCATGAGTATTTCTGCCGCCTACAGAGCAATAATACATTCCCTGCGGGCCGGGATATCCTCCCATTGGGAAGCCTAGCGGAAGCTGGGTTTTTGTATCCATGATAAAATATTCCTGTTCAAAGCCAAACCAAAAATCCTCGTCTTCATCATCTATGGTAGCCCTGGAATTTGTTTCGTGAGGAGTACCATCTGGATTCAGTACTTCAGACATTACCAGGTACCCGTTTTTTCTTGCGGGGTCTGGATAGATAGCAACTGGTTTCAATAAACAATCAGAGTTTCCACCCTCAGCCTGTTTGGTCGAAGAACCATCGAAGGACCAAATAGGACAATCTTCGAGTTTTCCACTAAAATCAGGTTCAATTTTGGTTTTACTACGCATGTTCTGAGTAGGATAGTATCCATCCAGCCATATGTACTCTAGTTTTGCCTTACTGCTCATAATGTGAAAATTTAAAGTTACATGTTAAAGGCTTAAAAATATTAATTTAATCTTAAACCCCTTTAGTGAAGGGGCTTCAAAAACTAAAATCATGTTAACTTTTATTTGAACCCTAATTTTGGAGGGGTTAAAATTAAAAATTAGCATTTTTTAAGCACGAAATTTTTAAATTATCAACACAGAAATCCTATATTCGCAACTTAAAACATCATTTTTTTGTTATAGATGACTTTTTTTATCGGTAAAAAGGTCAATCATGATCTGAAAAACACAACTTAAATATTTTATATGTCAACTTTACGATTTCAAGCTTTAAAAGAAACTTTAAACCGAAAGCCTGTTAAGATAGAAGAACCTGCTAGAAGATCTGAGATCTTCTCAAGCAATGTGTTCAACGAAACTATCATGAGGCAGTTTTTAACCAAAGAAGCCTATGAGAATGTGACCGAAGCTATGCGTACGGGAAAGAAAATTGACCGTAATGTAGCCGATCATATTTCTACCGGGATGAAGGAATGGGCGATCTCTAAAGGAGTTACGCATTATACACACTGGTTCCAGCCCCTAACAGGAGCCACTGCAGAAAAGCATGATGCATTCTTTGAACCATTAGGAGAGGGCCTTGCAATTGAGAAATTTGGTGGTGGGCAGTTGGTTCAACAGGAACCAGATGCTTCAAGTTTCCCGAATGGTGGAATTAGAAATACTTTTGAAGCTCGAGGATATACTGCATGGGATCCTACATCTCCTGCATTTATCTGGGGAACTACACTTTGTATTCCAACTATATTCGTTTCCTATACAGGAGAGGCATTAGATAATAAAACACCTTTACTTAGAGCATTGCAAGCAGCAGATCAGGCTGCTACAGATGTTGCCAAGTATTTTGATAAAAATGTAAAGAAAGTAAATGCAACCCTTGGATGGGAGCAGGAATATTTTCTTATAGATTCTGCTCTTGTTGCTTCAAGACCAGATATTACTCTTACAGGTAGAACTCTTCTTGGGCACTCACCTGCAAAAGGTCAGCAATTAGATGATCACTATTTTGGATCTATTCCTTCCAGAGCTATTGCTTTTATGATGGATCTTGAGATCGAATGTATGAAGCTGGGTATACCGGTAAAAACCCGTCACAACGAGGTAGCACCGAACCAGTTCGAGCTGGCTCCAATCTTTGAAGAGGCGAACCTTGCAGTAGACCATAACTCTTTGATCATGGATGTGATGAAGAAGGTTGGTGAAAGACATAATCTTAGTGTATTAATGCACGAAAAACCATTTGCCGGAATTAACGGTAGTGGTAAACACAATAACTGGTCATTGGCTACAGATACAGGAGTGAATTTACTTTCACCAGGATCTACTCCAATGAAAAACCTGCAGTTCCTTACTTTCTTCGTAAATACTATTAAAGCAGTATACGATAATGAAGAATTATTAAGAGCTGCAATCGCCAGTGCTTCTAACGACCACCGTCTGGGGGCAAATGAGGCACCACCGGCAATTATTTCTGTTTTCATAGGATCTCAGTTAACCAAGGTTCTTGATGAACTTGAAAAAGTAACTGATGGCAAACTTTCTCCACAAGAGAAAACAGAGCTTAAACTGAACGTGGTAGGTAAGATCCCGGAAATCCTTCTGGATAATACAGATAGAAACCGTACCTCTTCATTTGCTTTTACAGGTAATAAATTTGAGTTCCGTGCAGTAGGTTCTCTTGCCAACTGTGCCGGAGCAATGACTGTATTGAACAGTATCGTAGCCAAGCAGCTTAAAGACTTTAAAGTTGAAGTAGATAAGTTGATCAAGGATAAGAAGATGAAGAAAGATGATGCGATCTTTAATGTACTTAGAGATTACATCAAGAAGTCGAAAAAGATCCGTTTTGAAGGTGATGGATATGGTGAAGCTTGGGAAAAAGAAGCTAAGAAAAGAGGTCTAAGTAATAATAGAACTACTCCACAGGCGCTAAAAGCCCAGGTGAGTAAGAAGACCATTGCTCTTTACAAAGAGCTTGGAGTTATGAACAAAGTAGAGGTAGAGGCTCGTCATGAGATCGAACTTGAAGAGTATGCAATGAGAATCCAGATCGAAGGTCGTATCCTTGGAGATATTGCCAGAAATCATGTGATCCCAACTGCTATTCGTTACCAGAATATTTTGATCAAGAACGTTACTGGTCTTAAGGCTATTTACGGTGAGGAGTATACAAGACATGCAAAAGAGCAATTAGAGATCATTGAAAGTATTTCTGCTCATATCGCTAGTATCAACTCTAATGTGAACGCTATGATCGAAGCAAGAAAAGTTGCCAATAAGATCGACGATGCAGAGAAAAAAGCATTTGCTTATTGTGACGATGTAAAACCTTTCTTCGAGGAAATTAGATATCATTGTGATAAACTTGAATTATTAGTAGACGATGAGCTTTGGCCATTGACTAAATACAGAGAGTTATTGTTCACTAGATAATTTTACTGTTAAACTGAATATTGAAAAAGCCACGCCCAAAGCGTGGCTTTTTGCTTTAAAATTTGCCGATTATTTACCAGAACTGTTTAAACTAATTATCTTTGAAAACTCTAAGAAAAAGTCATGAGCAAAGAAATAAGTAAACGATATTCAGGAAGAGGTGTTTCCGCAGGAAAGGAAGATGTGCATAATGCTATAAAGAATGTAGGTAAAGGGTTGTTTCCTAGGGCTTTCTGTAAGATCGTTCCAGATCATTTGACCGGAAGCGAAGATCATTGTTTGATCATGCATGCCGATGGTGCTGGAACCAAGTCTTCGCTTGCTTATATGTATTGGAAAGAAACCGGAGATCTATCGGTATGGAAGGGAATTGCTCAGGATGCTTTGATCATGAATATAGACGACCTGCTTTGTGTAGGCGCAACAGATAATATTTTGCTTTCGTCCACTATAGGGCGAAATAAAAACCTGATTCCGGGTGAAGTGATCTCGGCTATTATTAATGGTACCGAAGAATTGATCTCTGAATTAAAAGACTTTGGCGTAGAAATTCATTCTACCGGTGGAGAAACGGCCGATGTAGGCGACCTCGTAAGAACGATCATTGTAGATTCTACGGTAACAGCGAGAATGCCGAAAAAAGATGTGATAGATAATGCCAATATCAAGCCGGGTAATGTGATCGTTGGCCTGTCTTCTTTTGGGCAGGCATCTTATGAAAAGGAATATAACGGAGGTATGGGTAGTAACGGTCTTACTTCTGCCCGTCACGACGTTTTCTCTAAGATCCTTGCCGAAAAGTATCCAGAATCTTTTGATGCTTCGATTCCAGAAGAACTTATTTATTCAGGAACTAAAAAACTTACCGATGAGGTTGAAGATAGTCCAATAGATGCCGGAAAACTAGTGCTGTCTCCAACCAGGACTTATGCGCCTGTCATCAAGAAGATCCTTACCGATATTGGTGCCAGTAAGATCAATGGTATGGTTCATTGCAGTGGTGGAGCCCAAACCAAGATCTTACATTTTATAGATGAACATCATATTATAAAGAATAATTTATTCGATACGCCACCACTTTTCAAACTGATCCAGCAGGAAAGTAAAACCGATTGGAAAGAAATGTACCAGGTTTTTAATATGGGGCATAGAATGGAATTATATGTAGATGAAAGTATCGCTAATGAGGTCATTGAAATTTCTAAATCTTTTGATGTTGATGCGAAGATAGTAGGTAGGGTGGAAGCTTCAGAAACCAAAAAGCTGACAATAAAGAGCGATAACGGTACTTTCGAATATTAATGAGAATTAATATACCCTAATTCGCCGAGTTGTGCGGGATCGTTTATTAATCGGGTACACCCTTTACTTAAAAAATAAAGGTCATCGGTAATATCTATGAGGTCCCGGTAAAAATGGTCGGTAAGGACGATCGCCTTTTTTTCTTTTTCCAGTTGTAATTCCTTCTTGATTTTTTCAATGTAAAGTGGAGTTAGATGGGTGAAAGGTTCATCCAGTAAAATGAGTTCAGAATCACATTTTATAGTTAGCCATGCGGCCAAAAGCCGTCTTTCACCTCCAGAAAGTTGATTGGGTTTCTGTGAGTAGTAATTCCGGAAACCGGGAAACTTCTCAATAAATTGTTCCCAGGATAATTTATAGATCTGGAATAATTTTGAAATAGATAAACTGGAAGGCAGTAGATCTGATTGTGGCAATAATTTAATATTTTCAACTGAATAAAGTGGCTTAAGAGTTCCTTTATTGTCGATTTTCACCAGCTTGTTATTACAGGCCAGGTTCCCGAAAAATATCTTTAGCAAGCTTGTCTTTCCACACCCGTTAGGCCCCAGGATTCCAGTTATCTTTCCCTTTTCAGCTTTCAGGTATACTCCATATAAGATCCTTTTTCCCTGAAAGCTAAGCTCTACATTGTCTAATTCGAACTTCATAGGAGCATAGCGGATTTATAAAGCACCAGGCTAAGGAGAAAATCATAAAATATGCAGATGCTAAATAAGAATACGGGAGTGATCGAGAAATTTTTATAGAACAGGAGTTTATCTTTAGCTTCCAGGAAGTGATAATTTAAAAAGAGAAATCCTAGCAGGCAAATCTTAATGATAAGCGTAGCATCCAGAGGATTTCTGAGAAATAATAACAGGATGGTTAATCCGGCAGAGATTACCAAAAGCTTCTTATAGAAAGAAAAACATAGTTTTAATCTGAATAAAAGATCCCGGATTTTTTTCATAATGTTTTACAAAATAGGGAATTCTGAAAGAATAGAGTTTACGGTGTTGGTATGCATCTGGCTAGCGATCTAGTTTTTTAAATCAGCAAAACCACAATATCGTTTTTTGCGTAGATATGGTACAACCAATCAAAAATTATAATGTTACCAAAGACCTATCTTCCGGTGATCACCCTGGTACTGCTCCTGGTGAATTGCTTTGTTATTTATGAATTCGATCAGGACTCCAGCCGGTGGGCCCGCCTTATTTCTACCGCTGTTTTTTTCCTGATATTGATTTGGCAGCGAACCTATAATCTAAAGATCTTAATCGCTTTTTGTTTTCTGCTGGTCTCAGATCTCCTGCTATTTTATTACGAAAATTCATTAGCCAATACCGGTACTTTTTTGATGCGAATTTCAGCCTATTTATTATTTGTTTTCACTGTGGTGCCTGAACTTAGAAATCTTAAATCGAGTCCTTTTCAAAAACTTGTATTTTTCGGAGTGTTTATTCTAAATCTGGCTATGCTCTTCCTGTTGGTAGATATGGTGCCGGCAAAGTTTGGATACCCTTTTCTAAATGTCCTGTTTTATGCATACGGAATTACCATGATCACCTTGGTAATTGCAGCTATTTCTTACTCCAACCGTTATTCTAATAAAACTTCTTTTTATTACACTGCAGCCACTTTGTGCCTTGTTTTTTCAGATATTACTTCTTTCATTGCCTACTACCTTGAATTCTATGAATTTTATTTTCCAGACAGGATTTTTTATATTCTGGGAATAGCGGGCCTTGTGAAATTTACTACTTTCGCTCGTAGCCATGCGGCTGTTGCCGAATTAGAAAGCCTTTAAAGCTTTCTCTAAAATTTCAGGCAAATTATCGTAAATTTGCTATCCTAAATTCAGTAGTATTATATGATTGAGAGACTTAATATCGTAAAACAACGGTTCGATGAGGTGAACGATTTGATTATTCAGCCGGATGTAATATCAGACCAGAAGCGATATATTGAATTAAATAAAGAGTACAAAGACCTTCGGGCTTTGATGGATGAGCGCGAGAAATATATTAGCCTGACCGATAATATTAAAGAAGCCGAGGAGATAATTTCAGATGGTAGTGACCCTGAAATGACCGAAATGGCTAAACTTCAGATGGAAGAAGCTAAAGGACAGCTTCCTGAACTTGAGGAGAAAATAAGAATGATGCTTATTCCTAAAGATCCGGAAGATGGTAAGAACGTGGTTATGGAAATTCGTGCGGGAACCGGAGGTGACGAAGCGAGTATTTTCGCCGGAGATCTTTACCGTATGTATACCAAATATGTTGAGAGCAGGGGCTGGAGTCATAATATTGTGGATTATAGTGAAGGTACCAGTGGTGGTTTCAAGGAGATGATCTTTGAGGTTTCTGGAGAAGATGTTTACGGAACCATGAAATTCGAAGCCGGAGTTCATCGTGTACAACGAGTTCCTCAAACCGAAACCCAAGGTAGAGTTCATACTTCAGCTGCAACCGTAATGGTTTTGCCTGAAGCCGAAGAATTCGATGTGGAAATAGATCCGAAAGATGTAAGAATAGATTATTTCTGTTCTTCAGGTCCGGGAGGTCAGTCGGTGAACACCACCTATTCCGCGGTACGATTAACTCACGAGCCAACAGGATTGGTTGCTCAATGCCAGGATCAGAAATCGCAGCATAAGAACAAGGAAAAAGCATTCCGTGTACTTCGTTCAAGATTATATGAAATGGAGCTTGCCAAGAAAATGGAAGCCGATGCAGCCAAGAGAAACTCGATGGTTTCCAGTGGTGACCGTAGTGCGAAGATCAGGACCTATAATTATGCTCAAAGCCGTGTTACAGATCACAGGATCAACTTAACCCTTTATGATCTTTCCAATATCATCAATGGGGACATTCAAAAGATCATTGATGAATTGCAGCTTGCGGAAAATACCGAAAAGTTAAAAGAGAATTCAGATATACTTTAAAGAATACAAAATGCCATTCTGAGCTCAGTCAAAGGATGGCATTTTAATTTCTGATAAACCTTAACCAATATTCGCTAACAGATAATTGATATTATGACATCACAGGAGCTGACTGAACAGATCTTCAAGAAAAAATCATTCCTATGTGTTGGTTTGGACACCGATCTTGAAAGGATCCCAACCTATTTACTTTCTGAAAAAGATCCTGCCTTCAGCTTTAATAAGGCGATTATCGATGCTACGCATGAGTTTTGTGTAGCTTACAAACCTAACATTGCTTTTTATGAGGCTTTAGGTGTTGATGGCTGGAAGTCTTTAAAGAAAACGATCAATTATCTGCATTCAGAATATCCAGATCTTTATACTATTGCCGATGCTAAGCGTGGAGATATTGGGAATACATCCCGTATGTATGCCAAGGCGTTCTTTGATGATCTTGGATTCGATTCGGTGACCGTAGCGCCATATATGGGGAAGGATTCCGTAGAGCCTTTCCTGGAGTTTACCAACAAGCATACTATTTTGCTGGCTCTTACTTCTAATGAAGGTGCTTTCGATTTCCAGACCTTGAAAACAGGGGATGACGATCTTTATAAAAAGGTGATCAAGACCTCAAAAGAATGGCAGAATTCTGAAAATCTTATGTATGTTGTTGGAGCTACAAAAGCGGAGTACCTGGCAGATATAAGAAAGATAATTCCGGAGAACTTTCTATTAGTACCTGGGGTAGGAGCCCAGGGAGGGAGTCTCGAAGAGGTTTGTAAATATGGGATGACTAAGAATGTCGGGCTGCTGGTAAATTCTTCCAGGAAGATCATTTATGCCTCAGACTCTTCTAATTTCGCTGAAATCGCTGCCGCAAAAGCTGAAGCCATTCAGACCCAGATGGCTCAGGAACTGGAAAAATTGTAATTCTTCATTATGCAAATTCAGGATCAGTTAGGCCGAACGATTGAACTGAAAAATACCCCCAAAAGAATAATTTCGTTGGTGCCCAGCCAGACAGAGCTGCTGGTAGATCTTGGTCTGCAGGATTCTATCGTAGGGATCACTCATTATTGTGTGCATCCGGCATCCTTAAAAGAACTTAAGACAAGCGTTGGTGGTACGAAAAAAGTGAATTTTAGAAAGGTAAAAGATCTTGAACCGGATATTATCCTTTGTAATAAAGAGGAAAATACCAGAGAGATGGTGAAAGAACTGGAAAAAATAGCTCCGGTTCATGTTTCAGATGTTGCCACTTTGGACGACGCTTATCATTTAATGCTGGATTACGGAATAATTTTCAGTTGTTCGCCGTTGGCTTCAACAATGGTAAATTCGCTAAAAAAGAAATCTGAAAATTTAAAAGAGCTGGTAGCTAATTCACCTGAAAAAAATGTAGCCTATTTTATATGGAATAAACCTTTAATGGTTGCAGGACAGGGCACTTTTATTAATGAAATGCTTAAGTTAAATAGATTTCACAATGTGTTTGATGTAGAAAGGTATCCCGAAACAGATCTGGAAGATCTAAAAAATAAGGATATTGATATTTGTCTTTTATCGTCTGAACCTTTTCCCTTTAGTGAAGAACATAAAGCGCTTTTTAAGAATGTCGCCAGGGAAGTAAAAATTGTGGATGGGGAGTATTTTAGCTGGTATGGTAGCAGGCTTTTAGAAGCTATGGACTACTTCAAGCAGTTTCATTCCTAGTTTCAACCAGATCACATTTCATTCTCTTTAGTTCTGCCAGGATCTTTCTTGCTCTATCATTTAACCGATCACTTTTTTCTTTATCGATTAGGGCAATTTTATAAGATCGTTGCATTAGCCTTGAGTATTTATCACAAAGGCGTTCTTCTCTGGTTTTATTTTCAAAAATTCTAAACATGGTAATTGTAAACTTATCTATCTTCATTCATCATTTCTACACACAACAAAGCTAAGCAGCAGTAACTATATAGAATAATAACATGTAGTTAAGGTTGTTCTAAATTAATATGGATAAAGGATGGAAACTGTTAAAATATTAAATTTTGTAAGAAAAGACCTATCTGTCTTGTAAGGCAAATACTTTTCGAAGAAGATCAGTTGTTCTGGCCGATATAGAGTTTCGGATGTCTTTTTCTTCTTGGGCGATCATCACATACACACCATCCAGAGCTTCATTGGTTACGTAATCTGGCAGATCTGGATTCACATCGGTGGTTATGGGAAGTGAGTTATATTTTTGAATAATATTTCGCCACACCTGGGTAGCACCTACTTTATCCAGTGAGTTACTGATTATGGGGTTAAATTTACCGTAAAGTTCCTCTTCTGTTCTATCTGACAAATAAACAGTTGCAGCGTTATCTGCTCCCAGTAAAATATCTCTGGCATCGGTGAAGGTTATTCCTCTTACTGCATCTGCAAAAACAGGGATTGCTTCACTCACAGCATCTTCAGCGGCGCGGTTTAAAACCTTTAAACCTTCATCTGCCAGGGCATCTAATCCTACATCTCTTAAAGTCTTATCTACTTTTTGAAGTTCTGGTGGAAGACCTATTCTTACCAGTTCATTCTTGAAAAAGCCATCTTCTTTTGCCAGATTGGTTACCTCTTTGTCAATCCCAAATTCCAATGCCTGTTTTAAACCTGAACTAATTTCAGCATCACTAACGCCATATTCCTGAGGCAATTGAGAGGCGATTTGTTGTAATTCTGCGCAGGAGGATAATAGTAGAATGGCGGCAAAAGCTATAATTTTTTTCATTGTATTGTTTTTGTAAACTGCCTGGGATAACCTTTTTTCTTAAATAGACATCGGCATTCAACCTTGTTTAACCCCGAAATAGGCATAGTAAGCAGGAATTTTTTCAAATATAACCTCTCTGATTATATAAGGACGGAGTCAAAAGTTATAATAATACTAAAACAATTGATCTAGGTTGTATTTTAATGTCAGGATCGCGGATTTAGCTGGGAGAAAATTTATTGGATTAAATAAATACAATCGTTTTGTTATTGTAAACTAGAGTTTTCCTATCTAAATGCAGCTTTATACCCCTTGCCAATACTATCTTTTCCAGGTCACGTCCCTTTAAAATTAGATCTTTTACGGAATGACTGTGGGAAATCCTTGTGATATCCTGTTCAATTATAGGGCCTGCATCCAGCTCTTCAGTAACATAATGACAGGTGGCGCCTATAATTTTCACACCTCTTTTGTAAGCAAAATGATAAGGTTTGGCGCCTGCAAAAGCTGGCAGAAATGAATGATGAATATTAATGATCTGGTTAGGGAAGGTTTTGATCAGTTTTTCAGACACAATTTGCATATAGCGGGCCAGGACAATAAAATCGATATTTTCCTGCTGTAGTAATTTTAGTTGTTGCGCTTCAGCCTCTTCCTTTTTGTTTTTTAAAATTGGGATATGATAAAAAGGGATATCAAAACTTATCGCAATAGATTCCAGGTCTTTATGGTTGCTAATAATCAAAGGAATTTCAACCTCCAACTCACCAGATCTGTATCTTCCTAAAATATCATATAAACAGTGATCGTACTTAGAAACGAATATTGCCATTTTCAATTTTGAGCCTGCCTTAAACATGTACCATGACATATTATAGGGATCTGCAATATCTCTTTTGAAATGGTCTTTAAAGTCATCATGATTTATTTGATGATCGAATTCGCACTCCAACCGCATAAAAAAGATCTTATTCTCCACATCAACATATTGATCGATATAGATTATATTACCTTTATGTTTATGAAAGTAGGAGGTGACGGTGGCAATAATACCGGAAGTATCCGGACAATGGATGAGCAAGGTAAGTTTAGACATGCAATGATTTTTGCAGTCTAAAATTAAACAATTTCAGACATTTGGATCGGGCTTGAATTAATATTATACTATTCCTAAAGAAGCCTGCTAACTTTTACAATTTTCGTAAATTGCAGCTCCAAAAAATACTTAGAATTAGAGATGGAACAACAAAATCCCTATAAACCTAAAAATAAAATAAGAATTGTAACCGCCGCTTCCCTGTTCGACGGGCACGATGCAGCAATTAATATTATGCGCCGTATCATTCAGGCTACAGGCGTTGAGGTGATCCACCTTGGACATGACCGTAGTGTAGAAGAAGTAGTGAACTGCGCGATCCAGGAAGATGCTCAGGCTATTGCCATGACTTCTTATCAGGGAGGACATACAGAGTATTTTAAATATATGTATGACCTGTTGAATGAAAAGGGCGCAGGACATATCAAGATATTTGGTGGAGGAGGAGGAGTGATCCTTCCAGATGAGATCAAGGAATTGATGGATTATGGAATAGACCGTATCTATTCTCCAGATGATGGACGGGAAATGGGACTCCAGGGGATGATCAATGATATGATCAAAAGAGTGGATACAGAAGTTCCATGTCTTAAAGATTCAGACAAGGTTTCAGAAAATCTAAAAAGTAAGAACGTAAATACAATTTCAAGGCTGATCTCCCTTGCAGAGAACAGGCACGAAGAGTTCAATAAATATTTCGATAAGGATTCTATAGAAACTGGAGATGCTCCTGTATTAGGGATTACCGGTACCGGTGGTTCCGGAAAATCCAGTCTTGTAGACGAACTGGTTCGTCGTTTTTTAATGGACTTTCCAGATAAACATATCGGTATCGTTTCTGTAGATCCATCAAAGAAAAAGACGGGTGGTGCTTTATTGGGTGACAGGATCCGTATGAATTCTATTAACCATGAGCGTGTTTATATGCGTTCGTTAGCGACAAGACAGGCTAACCTAGCTTTGTCTAAATATGTTGCAGAAGCCGTTGATGTATTAAAAGCGGCGAAATATGATCTTATTATTCTGGAAACTTCCGGAATAGGTCAGAGTGATACTGAGATCCTGGATCATTCAGATGTGTCACTTTACGTGATGACACCAGAATTTGGTGCTGCTACCCAGTTGGAAAAGATAGATATGCTTGATTTTGCAGACCTGGTAGCGATCAATAAGTTCGATAAACGCGGAGCACAGGATGCTTTACGAGATGTGAAAAAGCAATATCAGCGCAATCACCAGCTATGGCATGCAGATGCCGAAACCTTACCGGTATTTGGAACCATTGCTTCGCAATTTAACGATCCGGGAATGAATACGCTTTATAAAAGCATCATGGATAAGGTTGAAGAAACAACCAAATCTGGCTTGACATCAACTTTCGAGATCTCGAAAGAAATGAGCGAGAAGATCTTTGTGATCCCACCAAAGCGTACACGTTACCTTTCTGAAATCGCTGAAAATAACCGTTCGTATGATGATAAGGCCAGGTCACAGGTTGAGGTAGCACAAAGACTTTATGGAATTTATAAGACCATTGAGACCGTTGCTGGAATAAAAACAGAATTTGGGGAGGATCAGCATAAATATTTAAGTAAGAATGGTATAGATCAGAATGAGATATATGAAATTTCAGAAGACTCTCAAACCGATTTCTTAAAATTACTTTTTGCTGAATTCGATAAAACGAAAATGGATCTTGATCCTTATAACTGGGAGATGATCCTTGGCTGGAATGAAAAGGTGACCAAATACCGCGAGCCGGTATACAGTTTCAAAGTTCGTGATAAGGAAATAAAAATTGATACACATACCGAATCACTTTCACATACCCAGATTCCGAAAGTAGCACTACCAAAATATAAGGCATGGGGAGATATCCTTGGATGGTGTCTTCAGGAAAATGTTCCGGGGGAGTTCCCATATACTGCGGGGCTTTATCCGTTTAAAAGGACAGGTGAAGATCCTACCAGGATGTTCGCGGGTGAAGGTGGACCAGAAAGAACCAACAGACGTTTTCATTATGTGAGTCAGGGGCTTCCTGCCAAGCGTTTGTCTACAGCTTTTGATTCTGTTACCCTTTATGGAAATGATCCAGATCATCGTCCCGATATTTATGGTAAAATTGGTAACTCGGGAGTTTCGATCTGTTGCCTTGATGATGCGAAAAAACTTTATTCAGGGTTCGATCTTGCCGATGCAATGACATCGGTTAGTATGACCATTAATGGTCCTGCACCAATGTTGCTAGGATTTTTCATGAATGCTGCGATCGATCAGAATTGTGAAAAATATATCAAGGAAAACGGACTTGAAGATAAAGTTGAGGCAAAGCTGAAAGAACTTTATGACGAAAATGATATAGCAAGACCGGTTTACCGCGGAGAATTACCAGAAGGTAATAATGGTTTAGGTCTGATGCTTTTGGGATTAACCGGAGATCAGGTTTTGCCAAAGGATGTTTATGAAAAGATAAAGGCTGAAACTATCAGCGTTGTTCGTGGAACTGTTCAGGCAGATATTCTAAAAGAAGATCAGGCGCAGAACACCTGTATTTTCTCAACTGAATTTGCGTTGAGACTGATGGGTGATGTTCAGGAATATTTTATTGAAGAGAAAGTTAGAAATTTCTATTCTGTGTCCATTTCAGGATATCATATTGCCGAGGCAGGAGCGAATCCTATTACCCAGCTGGCGTTTACCCTGGCGAATGGTTTCACTTACGTGGAATACTATTTAAGCCGTGGAATGGATATTAATAAATTTGGTCCAAACCTATCTTTCTTCTTCTCGAATGGAGTTGATCCGGAATACGCAGTTATTGGTCGGGTAGCGAGAAGGATCTGGTCTAAGGCTTTGAAAAATAAATATGGAGCTAATTCCAGAGCTCAGATGTTGAAGTATCACATTCAAACCTCTGGTAGATCCCTGCATGCCCAGGAGATCGACTTTAATGATATTAGAACTACGCTACAGGCACTTTATGCGATATATGACAACTGTAATTCCCTGCATACAAATGCTTATGATGAAGCGATTACTACGCCTACAGAGGCTTCAGTAAGAAGAGCGATGGCGATTCAGCTCATCATCAATAAGGAATTAGGTCTTGCGAAAAATGAGAACCCGATACAGGGATCATTTATTATTGAAGAATTAACAGATCTTGTCGAAGAAGCAGTTCTTACCGAATTCGATAGAATCACAGAAAGAGGAGGCGTACTTGGGGCAATGGAAACGATGTATCAGCGAGGGAAGATCCAGGAAGAAAGCCTTTACTATGAAACTTTAAAGCATAATGGTGACTATCCAATTATTGGAGTGAACACATTTTTAAGTTCTTCAGGATCGCCTACCGTAACACCGGGAGAAGTTATCAGGGCGACCGAGGAAGAAAAAGAACACCAGATCACTACTTTGGAGACCCTTCATAAGGCGAAAGAATCTAAAGCTGAGGCTACCCTTGAGAGGATCAAAAAGGCAGCCGTAAACAATGAAAATCTCTTCGAAGAACTTATGGAAGCTACCAAGGTTTGTTCTTTAGGGCAGATCACTCACGCCTTGTTCGAAGTAGGTGGGCAGTACCGAAGAAATATGTAAGAAGACCTTCGAGCTCGCAGCTAAATGTGAGCCATGGATATAAAAAAACCGGATGAACATCCGGTTTTTTTTTGATTAAGTAATTTTATAGAGATAGCCTCCAGACACGCTGAAGTTTTCTGAACTTCTGAATTTCTTTTCTTAGAATAATTAAAAAATCTTTACCATTGCTACTGGCATATTCCAGTCGCTCACAGCTTTTATAAAGCCTTTCGGTAAGTTTGCTTACGCTGGCCACGTATTTCATCTTGGAATCCTGGAAATATTCAGTTTCTGCTTTATTGATATTAAGGATGAGCGAATGAGAGTTTCTAATGATATCCCCGGTGAAATAGATGCTTTTGTCTTCGGTTCCATTCTCATTGAGAACGGCCAGATCTGGTATGATATAATCTGAAATACGGCGGGAGATCTGCATGATCTCCTGGGCCTTAAAGTATAAAGCCGAGTATCTTCTATCCGAATTTCCTGAGAAATATTTCACCTGCAAATTTTATACTAATTTACTAAGCAAATTAATTACTTGTCTTTAAATTTTAAAGTCTAAAAATTATTTATCTTTAGAAACTAAATTAAATTGTAGCTTAAACTTTAAATTGTTGTGGATAAATTAAATTGGGCAATCCTCGAAGAATTGCAGAAAAATGCACGAATATCCTTCTCTGAAGTAGGAAGGAAAATAGGTTTAACCTCTCCTGCAGTAGCCGAAAGAGTGAGGAAAATGGAAGATAGCGGGATTATAGATTCTTACAAGGTAAATTTATCTCATCAAAAAACCGGTTACCAACTTAGGGCTATTATTACTTTAAGAGCATTTACAGGGAGATTAAAAGCCTTTCTGGAAACTGTAAAGGAATTTAAAGAAGTGGTGAATTGTTATCGTATTACCGGTAATGAAAATATTATCATGGAAGTGATATTAAAGGACCAGGTGCATCTTGAAAAGCTTATTGATAAATTAATTACCTATGGCGAAACAAGAACCCACATTGTACTTTCTAACGTTATAAAAGATGGTCCAATAGTCGCAAAAGTCGATTAATTGTGATTTCTGCTCAACAACTTTTCAACTTATTATAAGAGCATTTCTGAAAAGTAAATGTTAAAAAACGGTATTTCTTATTCCGAATATTAACAACTGATTATCAGCTGGTTTTTTTATTGTTAAATCCAGATTAATTGTAATTTCTTTATGATAGCAGCGTCTAATCTGTCATTAAATTTGCTTTAAAATAGAAAGTAAAAAGTAAAAATCGAGTTATGAAAAAGAAGGCGTTATTATTTCTAGTGCTTGCAGTAATCACAGGATTGGTTGGATTTACAGGTTTATCGTTTTCGGGAATTGAAGTTGTTAGAGTGATGTTTCTGATTTTTGCAGATTTGTTAATCGTTTCACTGATGGCGAAATTATTTTTTCCCGATAAACCGAAAATGAAACTGCAGCGCGTACGTAAATAAATAAGGAAAATTAATCTTTAAATTATAGATAAACCCATAAGTATATTACTTGTGGGTTTTTTTATGGAATAATTAATGATGCAATTCATATATTTAAGTCTATTCTTTATTTATGAGAAAACTACTATTAGCAGTTTTTACTGTTTTTGCGATTGCAAGCTTACAAGCCCAGGAGTATAGGATTGTCAAAGGAGGAGTAACCGATTCCTTACCAATCTCGGCTGTTCCTGGTGAAACCTATGCTTTATATGTTCCCAGAGATTATACTCCGGAAAAGGAGTGGCCGGTAATTTTTGTCTTTGATCCTCAGGGTCGTGGATCTACCACGGCTAATTTATTCAGATGGGCGGCAGAAGATCAGCAATATATAATAGCTTCTTCTAACATTAAGCTAAAAGAAAAACCTATCGATACTATAATAGAAACTGCAACTTCGATGATGAATGAGGTTATGCAGACCTTTCCGGTAGATCTTGACCTGGTTTATACTGCCGGAATGGGAGAGGGAGCTCAGGTTGGTTCTGCTCTGCCTCTTATCTACAAAAAAATGGCGGGAGTGATGGCTGTAGGTAATTCATTCGTAAATCCAGATTATCTTGATAGGAGTAACCCATATATGTTCATAGGAATTGCAGGAAACAAAGATTATATGGTATATGAAATGGAGGATTATCTAAGGTTCTATGATGATCTTGATTTTCCTACAGATGTATATTATTTTGATGGAAAGGAAGATGAATGGCCCGACGGACCAGTAATTTCTAATGCAATTACGGGATTTACCCTGGAAGCTATTCAAAAAGGAAAAAGACCAAAGAACGAAGCATTTATTCAAAAGTTATTTGATAATGAATTAGCCTATACAGAAACTCTTAGAAGAACTCGAAATTATTATTCCGCATACCAGAAACTGGAAAGGATGGAAGAGAAATATGAAGATTTTGGATATGAGGAAATTTTGGAAGAAAGGAAAAAGGAGATAAAAAGATCCAGTACTTACAGGTCTCAAAAAAGTGATTTCAGGCAGGCTGTTTCTTTTGAAAAGCAGCAGCAAAGAGAATATGAATATCTACTGGGATCTGATATTCTCACTGCGAATTTCGATAATATTGGATGGTGGGCCTACCAGGTAGATGAACTTGAGAAACTTAAAGAAGGTGATGCCGAAGCTAAATCGAATATGGCTTATCGTCTCTTAGGTTATCTGGATTTTGTTACGAAACGGGAGTTTGATGAGATAATGAAATCCAGAGCTCCAATAGATGTGAAGATATTTATTAGTGTTTTGCGAACCGTGATAAATAAGAAAGATCCGGAAGCTTACCTAAAGATCATTTCTCTCGCAGGCTTAGATGGTGATCATGAAACTGCTCTCCTTTATCTTGAGGATCTTTTAAAAACAGGATATTCAGATATGGAATCACTATATAACATTGAAGGCGCACTGGAGCTTCAATTTACACCTGAGTATAATGCCATCATTAAAAAATACCTGGGAGAATCTAAGTTCTTTAATGATAAGATAAATTAGGCGCTTTCGCGCTTTAGAAGCTTCTTTAGCACGAATAAAAGCATACAGGCAAAAAGGGAAAGACCAAACATAGTATACCAGGTAATTTCAAACCCGAAATTATCTATCAATTGCATCCCTGAGTTATGACCAAAAATATGACTCACCGAAAATGCAATACTGTAAAGTGCCATGTAAGATCCTCGTTTTTTGCCATCAGACCTGTGTAGAGCGAAGCTGTTTGAAAAGGGGAAACCTATCATTTCACCAACGGTTGCGAGCAACATTCCAACTACCAGGATCCCAATCCATCCAGTTAGGTTCACAACCAGGAAACTAATACCTGTAAGGATTGTTCCAAGTATCACATAACCTGTGGCGGTGTGCTTCTGGTTTTCCATAAATTTTATAAGAGGCATCTCAAAAAGGAAAATCGTAAGTCCGTTTAATCCTAGTAATAAACCTATCTCAAATTCATTCAGCTTATGTATTTCAGCATAATACAACGGCATGGTTGAAAAATACTGGATAAAAACAAAACCAAATATCATCATCGCAAAAACGAAAATGAGGTAAAGTCGGTCACTCATAGCCGATTTTGCCCTAACAATGATATCTTCAGGTTCAGGCGTTGACCGTTTAGGGTGCAAAAGCTTCAGCAAAAGTAATCCGGCAGCAAGACAGGTAAGTCCATCTACCCAGAAAAGCCAGTTGTATCCTCCAGTTGCGATAATAAATCCACCTATGGCGGGCCCGGCCGAAAACCCGAGATTAATGGCCAGTCTTATTAAAGTTACAGATCTCGTTCTGTTCTGTGGTTTGCTATAGGCACTTATAGCTACAAATACTGCCGGCCTAAAGATATCTGCTACTGTCATTACCAGATATATTCCTATACAAATTGGCCAGAAGGATTCGGGGAACTGTAAGAGAACGAACAGGAATGAAGAGACTATAAGGCTTAGCGCCATGGTCTTGTAATGGCCAATCTTGTCTGTTAACTTTCCGCCCAGCCATGATCCCGTAACCGATCCAAGTCCGAAAAACGTCAAGATCCAGCCTACTTCTTCGAGTGTGAACCCTCTGCTTTTCGTAAGGTAAAGAGATAGAAAAGGTATTACCATGGTTCCCGCTCTATTAATAAGGGTAATTAATGATAATAGCCAGATCTCCTTGCGTAAGCCTCCAAAGGATTCAAAATAATAGCGTAACAGGTTCTTCATGGTTGGTGATGAGTCCTCAAAATTAAATTAAATTTTGGGTGTTTTTATTATTAATTTTGAGTGCTTCAAAAAGATATTTGATGAGAACATCCATTTTTGCATTAATCCTGTTTCAGTTTTTTTTCATTCCGGAAACTATTTCGGCCCAGGATGCAGACCTTATAGAAAGTGCTAAAAAGTTTCAGATCGAGTTGGAAAGGGAATATGCAAACCCTGAAAAATCTCCTTTAGATGAAAAAGATCTGGAGGAATTCAGAGGTCTGGAATTTTTTGAAATCGATCCTGATTATATTGTACAGGCAGAATTTGTGCGTACTCCATCTGAATCTCCTTTCGCTATGAAAACCAGTACCGATAGAATGAAGATGTACGTAAAGTATGGTGAGTTGTATTTTAGTTTAAAAGGAAAGGACTTAAAACTGAATGTATATCAGAATCAGGATCTGGTGAATGATCCGGAATATTTTGATTATTTGTTCTTACCCTTCACAGATCTCACTAATGGAGATGCAACCTATGGAGGTGGGAGATATATTGATTTCAGGATACCAGAATCTAAAGAAGTAACCCTGGATTTTAATAAGGCATATAATCCTTATTGTGCCTATAGTGGCAATTATTCCTGCCCCATTCCGCCTAAGGAGAATGACCTGCCTATAGAAATAATTGCCGGTGTAAAGGCATTTGATAAGCACTAATTAGAATGCATATATGGCTGCTAAGACAAACGAAGCAAGGTTGTCTGTAGCCTGCAGGTCCTGGTCAAGGAATACTTCTTCAGAAATGCTATCAAGTCTTAATTCTGGTTTGATGATAAGACCTCCAACTGTATAATTACCGGTCAGGGTAAAATCTAAGGAGCGAACGTCTGCTCCATAAACTGGACCACCGTCCTCAAGCTCTTTAAAGTATTCTGCTCTTAAACCCAGTCCAAAACTTTCAGATAAAGCGACCTGAGGATAAAGCGCTGCACCGTAGAACCCAATTCCATCTGTTGTTTGGTAGGTTCCGTTGAAACCTAAATAAAATGCATCTGTAAGATCCCAACCAGTAGTTAGATCTATTTGGAACAACGCGTCGTCAGAGAGAGATTGTTCGCCATAGATGAGATTTAAAAAAGCGCTACCGTTGGCGTTGGAATATCCAAGCTGACCACCAAAGGTATATTTGCCAATGGGGTTGAATTCGGTATAATCTGTAGGGTTCATAACGGCAAGCATTCCTGTCCATTTATCATTAAAACTGAAATCTGCTTTAAGTCCTGTATGTGAAAATGGGCCGTAAGAGAACATATAGGAAGTTGAATAATTGAAATTAGCTGCCGGAGAAATGACCTCATAACCCAGGAAAGTATTCCAGTTACCTATGGTAAATTTTAAAGCATCATTGACCTTATAATAGGCATAAAGTTGATTAACGATATTAGTTGATGGAGCAGATAGAAATACTGCATCTTCACCGCGGGGTCCAAAGACAAGGTCTGCTACGAAGCCAACCTTGTCACCTTCATATCCCAGGATGACATTCGCCATTCCAATGGCAAAGCCTGGATCATTAGCAAATGAGGTTGCGGGTGCAGCAGGCACAAAACTTACTTCATCACCGCCCACGATCTCTACAGATTTATTCAGACCGTTAAAATTGGTCCTGAAATAGGCGTCTACGCTTCCGCTAATAGAGAATTTTGAAGTTTCTTCTTCCTCTACTTCCTGCGAAAAAATTGTAGAAGTAGTAAAGGCAACCGGTAGTAAAATGAGAATTTTTACTAATTTTGAAAAGGTAATTGCTTTCATAATAAAATTGGTTAAAAATGTAATTAACTGAATAGTTTAGCGACTAGGTTGACCATTTTTTGATCAGATGTGAAAAGCTGTTATTTTATACGGAGCGTTTGGAGGAACGCTCCGTTTTTTTGTTTAACAGACTATTTCCTAATGTTCCTTAAGTCCGAAATCAGGATAGGCGTCCATGCCATGTTCATGAATATCCAGACCTTCCGTTTCTTCTTTGGCGGAAACTCTGATACCCATAGTAACTTTTAGGACATAAAAGATTATAAAGGATCCAACTATACAGATCGCAGCATAGCATGCTACTCCGATAAGTTGAGTTATAAACTGGTCTACACCGGCCATATTACCAAAAATTCCAACGGCCAGGGTTCCCCAGATTCCACAAATGAGGTGAACAGCAACTGCACCTACCGGGTCATCCAGTTTTATCTTGTCAATTAGGGCTACGCCAAATACGATGATAGCTCCTGCGATAGCTCCTATAAGGATGGCATCTGTTGGAGACATTTGGTCTGCACCGGCAGTGATACCTACCAATCCTCCTAAGATTCCGTTCAGGAACATCGTAATATCATAATTCTTATATCTTATTGAGGAAACAATGAAGGAGGTTACTCCACCGGCAGCAGCCGCTAGACAGGTTGTTACCAATGTTAGAGAAGTAAGTTCAGGATCTGCAGAAAGTACAGAGCCACCATTAAATCCAAACCATCCTAACCATAAGATTAGAACACCCGCGGTAGCGAACGGCATATTATGTCCCGGAAAGGCTCCCACTTTTCCGTCTTTAAATTTTCCAATTCTGGCACCTAGTAGATAAATAGCTACTAAAGCAGCCCATCCACCAACAGAGTGTACCAGGGTAGAACCTGCAAAGTCATAGAATCCCATTTCGTCAAGGAATCCACCACCCCATTTCCAGGAACCGGCAATCGGATAAATAATACCAACATATAAGATCACGAATATCATGAAACTATTAAGTTTGATACGTTCAGCAACGGCACCAGATACTATAGTAGCTGCAGTTGCGGCGAACATTCCCTGGAACAGAAAATCTGTCCAGTATGTGTAGCCTTCATTGTAACCTAGGTCAAGGGATCCGTCAACAAGAGGGCTGGAAAGACCGAAACCGGCAAATCCAAAGAAGCCATTAAATTCCCCCGGATACATTAGATTGAAACCCAATAGACAATATAAAAGCAGGCCGGCGGTGATTATGAATAGATTTTTGAAAAGGATGTTGATCGTGTTTTTTTGTCTGGTAAGACCAATTTCCAAAAATGCAAATCCAAGGTGCATAAAGAAAACAAGTCCTGTGCAGATCATCATCCATACGTTATTTACTGTAAGTAATGCGTCCATTATTTCTTTCGTTAGTTGATTCGTAATTTATTTCAGAGATTCAGCGCCTTTTTCTTTAGTCCTTATCCTATAGGCTTCATCTATCGTGGTGACAAAAATTTTCCCGTCTCCAACTTTACCCGTGTAAGCAGCTTTTAAAAGGGTTTCAATGGTTTTGTCCAGGAAAGAATCTGTTACCACAATAGAGAGATATCGTCTTTGAATATCTGCTGTGCTATAACTAACACCGCGATAAACGTGACCTACTTTCTCGTTACCTACTCCGGTTACATCCCAATAACTAAAGAAGGTTACTCCTATTTCATGAAGAGCCTCCTTGGTTTCATCGAACTCTGACTTTCGAATGATTGCTTCGATTTTTTTCATAATTAAATATTAATAATTGGTTAAATTTATAGAAATAGAAGTATAGACCCTTAAAAAAGTAGGGTAGTGTGATCATTTTTATTAAATAAAAAATAAATACCCCTAAAAATTTAGGGGTATTTATTTTAAATCAATATTTTTCAGGATTTCGTATCCTTTATTTTTAATTACAGGTATTTAGAGATGAAAATTCCGATTAGAACGGCTAACATTCCCAGGATCAGGCTTCCAAAAAGATAGACTGAGAACGTTAAATAATCTCCAGATTTGATAATGGAATAATTCTCAAAAGAAAATGTAGAAAAAGTAGTAAACCCTCCGCAAAAACCTATACCAAGCATAAGGTTTAATGGAGTGTTGAGGCTATTAGTTTTAAGAGCCCATCCAAGTATAACCCCAAGTATGAGGCTGCCTAAAATATTGACAAGAAAAGTTCCGAAGGGAAGAAGGTGACCTGCATTGAGATATTTACCAATAATATACCTAAGACTGCTGCCCAGGCCACCACCAATAAATACCAAAATCAGATTTTTAATCATTAATCTTCAATATTTTCCTGTTGCTTTAGTGGAATATAGATATTTGTTATCCATTTTGCAGGATTAGCATTTTCATTTGGTCCTGTTACGTATACTTCGAAAGGCTGTGCATCTTCATTGGCGGTTAGACCATTGTTGTTTATGTATTCATAAGCAGCATGCCAGGCTTCTTTAAGGTTTTTGTAATCACCTTTGAGGGAAGTTTTTAAGGTTCTCTGGTTCTGCATAAAACCGTTCAATACATTACTTTCTGCAGGGGTGATGACCTCGCTTGGAGTGAAAATTGCTGCTGAATAGATCGCAGTACCAGCATCTTCGTTCCATTGATTGTATAGAATAAGAGGATTCCCTACCTGCTCAATATTGTTATTGGCCATATAATTCTTGACTTCCCCGATCATTTTAGGCATCCTTTCGGTTACCTGGCTTATCTTACTTGCCGTAGTGACATACATATAATAGCCACCTCCATGCTGAGTAACCCCATCTATATTTATAGAATAAGTTTCCATTTTTTCTTTGAGAACTTCTTCTAAATTATTCAGCCCTTTTTCGAACATTGGCTGCATCATTTCGCTAATGCTTTCATCCTGAAATATAAAAGCAGCTTTTTCCATGAAGCTTTGCTCACCTTTCATTCCCCAGGTAACCATCGTGCTATCTCCCTGCTTGTTGAATTCCCAGTAAACATCGCTCGTAGACTCGCCAAAAGGAGTTTTAAAGGTTATTTTCTGATCTATACTGGTATGAGGATTAGCTTTCTCTGTATTTATTTCACCTTCACCCATTTCTTCACTGCTCCATGAATAAGAAGCTCCTTCACCACTGGTTTTTTCTCCGTAATTTATAATCATATCTTCTGCCTCCTGAGACCATGGTTCCCATTTTTTCCAGGATGTGAATTCATTTACCTCATTAAATACAACTTCCTGTGGCACCATCATCATCTCTTTTTGTTCCACCTGGAATTTTCCATCCTTGGTAGCTATATAGATGGAAGCACCGATTATAAATATGAGTAAAAGGAAAAAAAGATATTTAAAAATTTTCATGTCTGGTTAAGATTAGGTGATGCTAATATAATTAAAATAGGAAATTAGGCGTAGGTTAATTCCTATGTAACTAGTGATTCAGCCTGCTTTTTATAAAAAAGAGTATAAGAATGAATACTATAAATCCAAGCAAGACGAAAATACTTCCTTTATAATATTTCTTGTGTAGGCGAATATCTTTTCTATAACTAAAGATCATGATTATGATGAAGGCGATTACGAAAAGACCTGCAAAGATCAACTGTCCGGTAGAAAACATTTTGTTTATTTTTATGCAAAGTTAACTTTTTAAAGCTTGATATAATATGAAGAAAAGAATTGCGGCAGTAAAAGAATTCCATTCGGCCTTTGGTTTAGGGATTAATGAAAAGCCGAAGGCCGATCTGGGAAAAGCAAAGAACCTTTTAAGGTTCAACCTGATGAAAGAGGAAAATGAAGAATACCTGGAAGCTGCGAATAATAATGATCTTACTGAAGTTGCTGATGCATTAGGCGATATGCTTTATATCCTTTGCGGAACCATTATAGAACATGGTATGCAACATAAGATTGAGGAAGTTTTTGACGAAATCCAATCTAGTAATATGAGTAAACTTGGTGCAGATGGGAAGCCTATCTATCGTGAGGACGGGAAAGTTCTTAAGGGACCAAATTATTTTAAACCCGATATAGACCGTATCCTTGAGAAGTAGGTTCAGTTTTTAGAGAATTTTAAAATAATCGTGATCTCATTTTTTTAACTTGAAAATAAAAATGCGATCAGTACTTATTTTTCTGGTTTTAATTCTTTGTGTTTCCTGTAAGAACAATACTGAAAATAGTAAAAGTACCAGCACTGAAATTTCAAAGGAAATAAAAGAAAACCGAAAAGATGTTGAGCACACAGAAAGTTATCAGAACAAGGAATGGTCTTATTCTTTAGACTATCCTGCCAATTTTCGAGTTCTTGAATCTGAACTTCCCGGAAAGAGCCCGGTTATTAATCTATTTCCGGCAAAAACAAATTATAATCCTCCTTTTGCTATTCATGAAAAACCTGATATAGCATATATGGCTGTTCTTCCTAAAGGTTTTGGAGTGGACGCGCCTTCTGGAAATAGTACCGACCTGGTGAATTGGAATGGTGCTCTGCCTGATGTTCCCAATATCGATAAAGACAATAGTAAAATCTATCTTCTCGAAAATAATAGTCCCTGGGCCTATTTTATCAGGTTTGAAAATGCTCCGTCTGGCTGGGACAACTATGGTGGTATTTTTGTTCATTTCAAAATTAACGATTTCGCGGCGGAATGTTTTGGTAAGGAAACTGGTAGGCAAAAGAAAATGGAGGATTGTGATCCCATGGGGAACGATGAAGTTCGCTACTCAGGTGAAATTGACGAACAAACTAAAGCTGAACTTATTAGTATCCTGGAATCGTTTAAATTCAAATTAAATGAGAAAAGTGATATTTCTGAACTTATCCAGGTCGAAAAGCCTCTTCCAAATAAAGATGTTCGATCTCCCTTAAAAGTAAGTGGTAAGGCAAAGGGTTTCTGGTTTTTCGAAGCCAACGCGCCAATTGAGATTTTGGATAAGGATTTTAAAAAGATCGCTGAAAGCTATATAAAAGCTGAAGGAGAGTGGATGACGAAAGATTTTGTGAATTTTAGCGGTGAAATAGAGTTTGAAGGGCCAGATGATGAACGTGGATATTTAGTCTTTAAACGTGCCAATCCATCAGGTAAAAAAGAAAATGCCAGGCAATATCGTATCCCGATAATATTTCCACCTAAATAAAAAATCCCGGCATTGACCGGGACTTTATAAATATCGTTTCAAAGATTATTTTACTTCGTATCTCCAGCCAAATTTATCTTCAGCTTCATTATATTGAATCTTCATTAGTTTGTCCTTGAAGAATTTAGCGTAGGAATCCTCTATTTTTGGTAGTTCGAATTTCTTATCCTTATGGCCGAAACCAACAATTGGGTTAATTACTGTAGCAGTACCAGATCCAAACATTTCTTTCAATTCACCATTTTCAGCCGCCTCAATAATTTCCTGAACGCTAACCCGGCGAACTTCAGTATCAATATTGAACTCTTCAGCTAAGGTTAAAACACTTTTTCTGGTAACCCCGTCAAGTATCCTGTCATTAGTAGGAGCAGTGATCAATTTATCTCCTATTCTGAAGAAAATATTCATTGTTCCTGCTTCCTCAAGGTAATCATGAGAATTGGCATCTGTCCAGATGATCTGCTGGAAGCCTTCTTCCTTGGCTAGATTAGTAGGATAAAATTGTGCGCCATAATTTCCTGCGGCCTTGGCAAATCCAACTCCGCCATCTGCCGCACGGCTAAATTTTTCTGAAAATTTCACTCTAACCTCACCGCTATAATATGCCTGTGCCGGGGAGCAAATGATCATGAATTTATATTCTTTGGCAGCAGAAGCTGAAACTCCAGCTTCAGTAGCTATTACGAATGGACGTATGTATAAGCTATTTCCAAATCCCTTTTTGATCCAGTCTTTCTCCAGCTTTAAAAGTTCTTCCAGTGCAGTGAAAAAATACTCTTTAGGGAATTCAGGAATAGCAAGACGTTTGCTAGATTTATTGATTCTTTCAAAGTTCTGGTCTGGTCTAAATAGCCAGATTGTGTCATCTTTGTCTTTATAGGCCTTCATGCCTTCAAATACAGCCTGTCCATAATGGAAAACTCTCGCAGACGGTTCTAAAGATAGAGGACCATATGGTTTAATTACTGGTGTTTGCCATTCCCCATCTTTAAAATCACACTCCATCATATGATCTGTAAAAACCTGCCCGAATACGAGATTATCAAAATTGGTATCTTTAATTTTAGAATTGGGAGATCTTTGTATATCTATCATTGATGTGAGATTTTTCATAATAATTGGATTAGCCACAAATTTACCCAATTAAATGCAGAATCAAAATCTAAAGTTTTGGTAAATTTGAAGCTTAACCCTTACAATACTTGATATCCATGAGAATGTATTTTATACTCGCTATATGCGTGCTGGGTTTTACTGCCTGTAGAGATCATGAGACAAAGCAGCAAAACGATTTAGCCTTAGCTAATATTGAACAACAGGATTATAAAAGTTTTGGAGAAGAGATCTCACCTGTCAGCAGTTTAACTGCCCGGGAAATGAAAGAAAAATACCAGGCACTTGCTGCCGGCGATACTATTACTGCCAAATTTTCTACTACTGTAAATAGTGTTTGTAAAATGAAGGGATGTTGGATGACTCTTGATCTCCCAGATACTGATGAAGATCCAATGGTGAAATTCAAGGATTATGGGTTTTTTGTTCCTAAGGATATTGAAGGGAAGCAAGTGATCGTCGAAGGAATTGCCTTTATGGAAGAAACATCTGTAGAAGACCAGAAGCACTTTGCGAAAGATGCTGGTAAATCCAAAAAAGAGATCGAAGCTATTTCAAGACCATCAAGAGCTCCAGGCTTCCTGGCCCATGGGGTACTAATAAAACAATAGTTTGGAAAGAAAGATCATTAAGACTGAAGACGGTTCGGTAACCATTCATTTACCGGAATGGAATGAACAATATCATTCTAAACATGGAGCTGTGCAGGAAGCGAGGCACGTTTTCCTGAAAATGGGTTTGTTTTATCATCTAGAAACTTTTAATCCTTCAGAGATTTCAATATTAGAGATTGGATTTGGAACGGGACTCAATGCATTTCTCACAATGATTGAGGCGGAACGTTTAAAACAGAAGATCGAATACACCGGAGTGGAGGCTTATCCAGTTTCGGCTGAAGAAGTCTTGCAGCTTAACTATCCTGAAGCGTGTCAGGCGGAAGAGTGTCAGTCCGAATTTAGCGAAATGCATACCATACCGTGGGAGGAAAGATCTGAAGTCACAAAATATTTCAGTTTAAATAAACTTGAAAAAAAGTTTGATGAAATAGAAGATATTGAGCTTTATGACCTCATTTACTTTGATGCTTTTGGAGCTCGAGTTCAGCCTGAACTATGGACAGAGGAAATTTTTTCTATTATGTTCAAAGCCTTAAAAGAAAATGGAGTTCTCGTTACATATGCGGCAAAAGGCAGCGTGAGAAGAGCTATGCTCGCTAACGGTTTTCTGGTAGAAAAACTTCCCGGACCTCCCGGAAAAAGAGAAATGTTAAGGGCTGTTAAAAAATTGGATGAAAGCAGTTAAAGGTCTTATAAAATGCAGCGCACCCCTGATGTCTTACGTATCTTAACAAGAAAAACTTATGCGGGTATTGATCACAGGTGCTACAGGACTTATTGGAACGGAGTTGACTAGATTATGCCGTGAAAAAGGAATAAAGGTAAATTATCTCACCACCAGTAAATCTAAAATTGAGAAAGAAGAAGATTATCAGGGATTTTTCTGGGATCCCAACAATAAAGAGATAGAAACTGGATGTCTGGATGGCGTTCATACCATTGTGCATCTTGCCGGAGCCAGTATAGCAGAACCCTGGTCTGATTCTTACAAAAGAAAGATCATTAAAAGCCGCACAGAAACCGCCGATTTACTTTTCAGAACTTTAGAGAAAACCTCTCACCATGTAGAGAATTTTATTTCTGCCAGTGCTATTGGCGTTTATCCTAGCAGTCTGGAAAAACTTTATTTCGAGGATAACGAGCAGGTAGCCGATAATTTTGTGGGTGAGGTGGTTCGGAAATGGGAGGCAGCAGCAGACCAATTTGAAAGTTTAGGCATCGATGTCGCTAAAATAAGAGTAGGATTGGTGCTTGCGGAAGATGGTGGTATGCTGGAGAAGATCAAGAAACCAATTTCTCTGAATATGGGGGCAGCGCTGGGTAGTGGTAAACAATGGCAATCCTGGATACATCTTAAAGACCTTGCCGGGATATTCCTGTTTGCGATCGAGAATCAATTAACCGGAGTCTACAACGCCGTTGCTCCAAACCCTGTCACCAATAAAGAATTGACCAAAGAACTGGCGGCCAAAATGGGAAAATCTATCTGGCTTCCAAATGTTCCAAAATTCGCTTTAAAGACCTTGCTTGGTGAAATGTCTGAAATTGTTCTTTCCAGTCAGTTAGTTAGCTGCAAAAAAATTGAACAGGTGGGATATAACTTTGAATATACCAATCTTTCCAGGGCGCTAGGAGATCTTACATAAAGACAAAAAAAGACTGCCATTTGGCAGTCTTTTTATAAATTCAAATTATAAACTTAAGCCTTTTTAGCTTTCAGGTTTATTTTCAAGGCAACATCATCATAGATGAATTCGTCACCAAGACCTTCAAATACAGATTTAGAACCGTAGTTCACATTCCACTTTGTACGGTCAATAGTAAATTCTTCACTGGTGATCATTAAGTTCTCACCATCTTTAGAAATACTTACCGGGAAAGCGATATTTTTGGTTTCCTCTTTAATAGTAAGGTTACCCTGTAACATAGACTGTCCTTCTTCTTCGGTAATTCCAGTTACTTCGAAAGTAGCTTCAGGAAATTCGTTTACATTAAAAAAGTCACCTTCTTTACCTTCAACAGTTCCTTTTAAGTGAGCTTCCAGGTTAGTTTTTTGGTCACCTTCAAGGTCTGTAACCTCAATTGACTGCATATCGATCACGAAAGTTCCGCTTTCGATAATACTGTCATTAGCCTTAAATGATCCATTGGCTACTTTAATAGTACCAGTATGAGTTCCTGTTGGTTTTTCACCCTGCCATTCAATGGTAGATTCAGTAGGAACAACCGTAAATTCAGTTGCCTCCGCCTCTGCGGTAGCTACTTCTTTCTCATCGGTCATTTCTGCTTCGTTATTGTTATTCTTACATCCGGTAACTGCCAGTCCCAGACCTGCGATCACAAATGCATTTAGAAAAATACGTTTCATTACAAATTATTTTTAAAAAGTTAAGGCGCAAAAGTAAGGGTAAATCGGTTCGTAATTTCATAAAAAATTACTAAATGTATCTGATGACATTTTGACATTTTTAATGAATTGGCAATGAATTTGACCAGTTGTGCGTGTAAGTAAATTTAAAAGTAATGAGTCGAAAAGAAGATAAAGTTAAAGACGATAAAAAGAACATCAAGGACCAGGTTGAAGATAGGATCGATGATGCTATCGATGAGGTAGAGGGAAATGATGAAAATACAGAAGAACAGATAGATGCCAGAGAAGAGGAGCTTACTGAAGAAGAGCTCTTAAAAGAAGATCTTCAGAAGGAAAAGGATAAATTTCTAAGACTTTTCGCGGAGTTCGAAAATTATAAAAGACGTACTTCAAAGGAAAGGTTAGAATTGTTTAAAACTGCCAATCAGGAAGTAATGACAGCTATGCTGCCTATTATGGACGATTTTGACAGGGCTCTGAACGAATTAAAGAAATCTGGAGATGAAAACCTGCTAACAGGAATTGCTTTAATTCACAATAAACTTAAGGAAACCCTTAAAGCTAAAGGCCTGGAGAGAATGGAAGTTGAACAGGGAAGTGACTTTGATTCAGAGATACATGAGGCTATTACTCAGGTTCCTGCGCCCTCAGATGATCTTAAAGGCAAGATTGTTGATGTAGTAGAACCTGGATACAAGCTGGGAGAGAGAATCATTAGGTATCCTAAGGTTGTAACCGGAAAATAAGAATCGCTTTTACAAATTTTGTAAAAACCCAACATGAAAGAAGATTATTACGAAATATTAGGTGTTAGTAAGGACGCCTCTGTAGCCGAAATTAAGAAGGCATATAGAAAGAAGGCTTTAAAATATCATCCAGATAAAAATCCTGGTGATGCCAAAGCTGAAGATATGTTTAAAAAGTCGGCTGAGGCTTATGAAGTTTTAGGAAACCAGGAAAAGAGAGCCAAATATGATCGTTTTGGTCACCAGGCCTTTGAAGGTGGTGGCTTCGGCGGCGGAGGTGGTATGAACATGGATGACATCTTCAGCCAGTTTGGTGATATCTTTGGTGGCGGTTTTGGTGGCGGATTCTCTGGCTTCGGTGGAGGTTTTGGCGGCGGCCAGCGTCGTGCTAAAGGAAGTAACCTGAGAATTCGGGTAAGTCTTAACCTTGAAGAGATCGCCAATGGATGCGAGAAAAAGATCAAGGTTAAACGAAAAGTTCAGGCTGCAGGTACTACTTATAAAACCTGTTCTACCTGTAACGGTACCGGGCAGGTGACACGTGTGACCAACACTATACTTGGTAGAATGCAAACCGCATCGCCATGTACCACTTGTGGTGGAAGCGGCCAGATGATAGATAAAAAACCTGAAGGCTCAGATGCTCAGGGACTTGTAATGCAGGAAGAAACTGTATCTATTAAAATACCTGCAGGGGTTGAAGATGGTATGCAGTTAAAAGTTTCCGGAAAGGGTAATGACGCTCCGGGTAATGGAATTCCTGGAGATCTGCTTGTAGCTATAGAAGAAAAAGAGCATTTAAGTCTGCAAAGAGAAGGAGATAACCTACACTACGATCTATATATCAGTTATTCTGAGGCTGCTCTGGGAACTTCCAGAGAGATAGATACGGTTACAGGAAAGGTTCGTATCAAGATTGAAGAAGGAGTACAGTCTGGTAAGATATTAAGACTTCGAGGTAAAGGTATTAGTAGTATAAATGGGTATGGTAAGGGAGATTTGTTAGTTCATGTGAACGTATGGACCCCTAAAACCCTATCTAGAGAACAAAAGGATTTCTTCGAAAAGATGGCAGAAGATGAGAATTTCCAGCCAAATCCAGAAAAAAGCGATAAATCCTTCTTTGAAAAAGTTAAAGATATGTTTTCTTAGAAAGCCGGTTTTAAGAAAAAATTTATATATTTGAGAATCACTAAGTCTTTTAGTGATAATTTTTCTTTTTCATAGCAATTTTTTTCCCATCCTTAATCTAATTAAGGGTGGGTTTTGTTTTTGTAGGGGTTTATTAATTATAAAATCTTCTTAATCGACTTCTACTCTCTGTCTATTTCTATATCTTTAACACTTCTCAAATGACTATATGGAAAATCTTTTGGTTGCGGAGAATATCTACAAACGCTTCGGAAATTTTACTGCACTCAACAATGTTTCAATAAATATCCCCAAAGAAAGTATTTTTGGACTTTTAGGTCCTAATGGGGCCGGGAAAACCACGTTGCTTCGCATAATTAACCAGATCACGATGCCGGATGAAGGTAAGGTCTATCTGGACGGTAAACCCTTGCATCCAGATGATATTGCACATATTGGATATTTGCCTGAAGAACGGGGATTATATAAATCCATGAAAGTAGGTGAGCAGGCACTTTACCTGGCACGTTTAAAAGGTTTGAGCAAAGCAGAAGCTAAAGAAAGATTGCAATACTGGTTTAAAAGACTGGATATTGAAGCCTGGTGGGATAAAAAGATCCAGGAGCTTTCAAAAGGGATGGCACAAAAGGTACAATTTGTCATAACTGTATTACATAGACCAAAACTGCTTATTTTCGATGAACCCTTCAGTGGTTTTGATCCTGTAAATGCAAATTTGATTAAAGATGAAATCCTTCAGCTTAAAAACGAAGGAGCCACGATCCTGTTTTCTACCCATAGAATGGAAAGCGTAGAGGAGTTGTGTGATTATATCGCCCTGATTCATAAATCCAATAAGTTACTTGACGGCAAGGTTTCTGAGATCAAGAAAGAATATAAATCTAATACTTTTGAAGTCGGCATCAATGCTAAAGATGAGGTAGCTTTATTAAAGGAGTTGGAAGATCGTTTTCAAACGGGTCCGGCAAGATTTAAAAGTATTCAGGAAGATCTTAAACTTAGTATCAAGCTTAAAGATCATGAGAATTCAAATGATCTTATCCAGTATTTATTGTCCCGGGCACAGATCAATCATTTTGTTGAAGTGATCCCATCAGTAAATGACATTTTTATAAAAACCGTAACTCAAGATGCGTAACCTACGGCTAATAATCAACAGGGAATATCTGGCAAGGGTTAGGAATAAAACCTTTATTGTCATGACATTTTTGAGTCCCCTCATCTTTGTTGGAATGATCATGCTTATTGCTTATTTAAGTATGCTGAACAGTACCGAGCAGAAGATCATAGGTATCCATGATGAAAGCGGATTATTCGCTGGTGAATTCAAGGATGGCGAGCAGGTGCAATATCTGGATTATTCAGATAAGGACCTTGTGTCGGCTCGGCAGGAAGTGCTTGAAAATGAGTATTTCGGGCTTATTCATATATCAGAAGTAAGCTCAACTTTCGGAAAACCTGAGGTGGAATTTTTCGGAAAGGATACTCCTGGTTTTGGTACCATTGAGAATATTGAAAAGACGATTTCAGATAAACTAACCCGTGAACAGCTTATCGCTAAAGGAATAGATGTTTCAGAAATAGATAAGGCCAGAAGGGATGTGAGCGTTGAAATTCAGAATTTCGCAGGTGAGCATAGTTCTAAGATGTCTAATTATATAAAGATGTTTTTTGGTGGTGCCGCCGGCTACCTGTTAATGATGTTCATTATTATTTATGGGAATATGGTAATGCGTAGTGTGATCGAGGAGAAAACCAACCGTATCATCGAGATCATAGTATCCTCGGTGAAACCATTTCAGTTATTGCTTGGGAAAGTCCTTGGAACTTCACTTGCCGGGATCACCCAGTTTACGGTTTGGGTAATTCTGGGGACGGTTCTGTTATTAGGCGTTTCTTCGTTTTTAGGAATAGATCCAAGTAATGTTCAAACTCCGGCTTCAGCGGCCATCAATGGTGCTGCCCAGCCAGAGATCAACCAATTGGTAGTAGATATTTTAAAATTACCCTACGCCAGTTTATTAAGCTTTTTTGTGATCTATTTTATTGGCGGGTATTTTCTGTATAGTGCAATTTATGCTGCCATAGGTGCAGCGGTAGACAGTGAGACAGATACCCAGCAATTCATGTTTCCTATTATTCTTCCACTTATCTTAGGGATCTATGTTGGTTTCTTTTCGGTGGTGGAAAATCCACATGGAACTGTTTCAACCATATTTTCAATTATACCTTTAACCTCACCAATTGTGATGTTGATGCGGATCCCTTTTGGAGTACCTTGGTGGGAAATAGCCATTTCCATATCTGTACTTATAGCGACGAATTTCGGGGTTTTATGGTTATCGGCTAAAATATACCGTGTAGGTATACTTATGTATGGTAAAAAACCTACCTATAAAGAACTGTATAAATGGCTTAAATATTAAGTATGCAGCAGGATCAAACAGCTAAAGAAAAAGTTACTGAAGTAATTGAACAGGATATCTGGGGTACTATTAAAGATATCTGGGAGTTTGGCTATACTTTCCCTATTGGAGGGGAGCCGGTGACCATTTCTGTTGGGATGATCGTTCTGGTAATCCTAGCTTTTGTTATTGCGAGCCTGCTTTTAAGGATCATAAGATCCTTTATTACCTCCAAGCTTCAGGAGGAGGATAAGATGAAGTTTATCAGCGTCTTTAAATTCATAAAATATTTTGTGTACCTGGCGGTAATCCTGATTACACTTAGTTCTGCAGGAATAGACGTGACTATACTTTTAACCGCGTCAGCTGCCTTATTCGTTGGTCTGGGTCTTGCCTTGCAGGAATTATTTCAGGACGTGATAGGTGGGATCTTTATTATCCTTGATAAATCATTGCTTGTAGGTGATGTAATCGAAATGGATGGACGTGTTGCCCGAGTTTTCGAAATAAAACTGAGGACGACACGCGCCCTTACCAGGGATGATAAAGTTATGATCATCCCAAATCATAAATTCATTAGTGATACCGTTTATAACTATACTCAAAATCATAAAACGACCAGGGAAGCCGTTAAAGTAGGTGTTTCTTATGGAAGCGATGTAGAAAAGGTGCGTGAGGTTCTACTGGAGAGTGCCCGGGAACAAAAGGGGATCTTAAAAAAACCAGAGCCGTTCGTGCTTTTTGAAGATTTTGGTGATTCTGCCCTATTATTCGGACTTCATTTTTATGTGTCTGATAGTTTCGTTGATCCAAAGGTAAAAAGTGAACTTAGATTTAAAGTGAATAACAAATTCAGATTGAACAATATTACCATTCCTTTCCCACAAAGAGATGTTCATATGTTCTATCCTGAAAAAAGGCAAATGTTGGAGGAATATGATGACAATGAAGATGTATAAGATCCTATTCATTTTTCTAATTTTACCCTTCAGTTTTACTGCCTTTTCGCAACAAACAGATCTGGTAAGGATCGAGTATACCTATTTCCCGCAGAAGAATTCAGATAATTCATTTAGGAGATCCAGGGCCATCGGTGCTTTTCCCATCAGGTTAAAGAAAGAAGGATCTTACCTGGTACCTAGCCTCGAATACAGAAATGTACATTTTAAGTATAAAGATCCGGAGGTTTTTGATACCAGCGACCTGGATAGATTCCAGTCTTTTACCGTAACTCTTGGATATACCTTTAAAATGAAAAATGACTGGAGGTTTGGTGCTGAGACGGGTGTAAAGATCGCTTCCAATTTCTCTCAAGGACATATTATAAGTGATGATCTTATCTATACGGGAACAGTACTATTTGTAAAAACCAAAGAGGATCCGGTTAATGACGATGCCTCCAGATTAATATTAGGTTTAAGGTATTCTACAACCGCAGGATTTCCATTTCCGTTGCCCATTGTGAATTATTACAAGCGCTGGGATGAAAAGTGGTCTTATGCGATTGGAACTCCAAAATCCAATTTAAAGTATTATTTTAATTCGAGGCACGAGATGCAGGCCTTTGTAACCCTGGATGGATTCTTTGCGAATATTCAGGAAAATTTTGATGCAACTCCATCGAATACTGGGAATGATAATATTGCTGAAAATATTTCCATGACCATTGTTTTAAGTGGTTTGGGTTATGAATTTAGCTTTACCGATCATCTTAAATTTTATATTTACGGGGGGCACACGCTAAGAAATGACATCAGGTTGCGGGATAGCAACCAGGATGATGTCTATACGATTAACGAAACCAATACCTTTTATGGTAGAAGTGGAATAAAATTTACAATATTCTAATGGCAAAAATATTATTAATAGAAGACGAGGCGTCGATAAGACGGGTACTTAACAAGATCTTGACTGAAGAAAGTAAAGATTATGAAGTTACCGAAGCTGAAGACGGACTCGCGGGAATGGAACTGGTTAAGAACGAAGATTTCGATCTTATCCTTTGCGATATAAAAATGCCCAAAATGGACGGGGTCGAGGTTCTCGAAGCCGTTAAAAAGATAAAACCTGAAATTCCGGTAGTAATGATCTCAGGTCATGGTGACCTTGATACTGCCGTAAATACCATGAAAATTGGGGCGTTCGATTATATTTCGAAACCACCAGACCTCAATAGATTATTGAATACCGTAAGAAACGCCCTGGATCGTAAAGAACTGGTTGTGGAGAATACAAGGCTTAAGAAGAAGGTAAGTAAGAACTACCAGATGATCGGGGAGTCTGAGGCTATCCATAATATCAAGGATATGATAGAAAAAGTAGCCCATACCGATGCACGTGTTCTTATTACCGGGCCTAACGGAACAGGAAAGGAACTTGTGGCACATTGGTTACATCAAAAGAGCGACAGGTCTAAAGGACCAATGATCGAGGTAAACTGTGCCGCCATACCTTCAGAATTGATAGAAAGTGAACTTTTTGGCCATGTTAAAGGAGCCTTTACTTCTGCAAATAAAGACAGGGCGGGTAAATTTGAAGCTGCCAATAAGGGAACTATTTTCCTTGATGAGATAGGAGACATGAGCTTATCTGCGCAGGCGAAAGTTTTGAGAGCACTGCAAGAAAACAAAATTTCCCGTGTAGGTAGCGATAAGGATATTAAGGTAGATGTGCGAGTAGTTGCCGCTACCAACAAAGACCTGAAAAAGGAAATTGAAGAGAATAATTTCAGAGAAGACCTCTATCACAGATTGGCAGTAATCCTCATCGAGGTTCCTGCTTTAAAAGATAGAAAAGAAGATATTCCTCTCCTGGTTGATTATTTCAGTGAAAAGATCGCTAGTGAACAGGGAACCAATAAAAAAGAGTTCACCAAAGAAGCCATTGAAGTTCTAAAAGAGAGCGAATGGCGTGGAAACGTTCGTGAATTACGAAACGTGGTAGAACGTCTTTTCATCCTTGGAGGAAAAGAGATCACCGATGAAGACGTAAAACTATTTGGTAGCCGATTCTAAGGCCTGTAATTTCTTGGGTTTTTAGGATCGTATTTTAAAAAATACATGGTGTCACCACTAGGATGATCCCATTCATGAAAAAGATCAAAACCAACCCGTTGGTAAACGATAGCATTCGTTCTACCGCGGGTTTCTGCATATAATGGAAGACCTGTATCATGAGCAGTCCGGAAGAAAACATCCTTCATTTCTTTTCCTACCTGGGTGTCTGCACCACGATATTCTTTTAGGATTCCCCAAAACCAACAATACAGGTATTCACCTTCCTGCGGTCTCTGCTTTTTGATATAATCCTGGGTTTTAATGATGTCCAGCGCATTCTTGACCCCGGTTACATTAGCAACCAGTTTAAGTTGTGACCATAGGTCCTTCCAGATATTATTATCCTTCTTGCTTGTTTTAAATAGAATGGCGATGCCCTGCTTATTCTCTGAAACGATAAGCGCATCCTTTTCAATGGCTTTATCCACCATGTGAGTAGCCAGGTATCTGAATCTGCGGTCCCTGTTTCCTCCTTTTTTCACTATATCCATAGATGAAGGGATCTCCTTTAATAAGGTGGTTACCTTCTGGATGATATCTTCTCTTTCTAATTTATCCAAGCCTTGTGTATTTGTCGCGAAGATAAAAAAATTAACTTTTATAAAGATTGTATATTTATTGATAGATACTCAACTTATGAAGCACATAGACCACAAACAATTCAAGGTAACTTCAAAAATTGACCTTTCTAAGGTTAAAACCCATCTGGAACTTGACGAATCTGAAGATGATATCAAGGACGAAATGAAGGAAATTCGCAAGGAACTTGGAGACTGGCAGGATACATTATATGCGTATGGAAAATATTCGGTTTTGATCTGCCTTCAGGGGATGGATACCGCTGGTAAGGATAGTTTAATTCGTGAGGTTTTCAAAGATTTTAATAGCAGGGGAGTGGTGGTGCACAGTTTCAAAACTCCTTCAGATAAAGAATTAAAGCATGATTTTTTAAGGCGGCATTATATCGCTTTACCCGAAAGGGGGAAATTTGGGGTCTTTAACCGTACCCATTATGAGAATGTTCTGGTGACAAGAGTTCATCCTGAATATATTCTGAATGAAAATTTGCCTGGGATAAATTCGGTTGCAGAAATTGATGAAAATTTCTGGGAACAAAGATTTGAAAATATCCGGGAATTTGAAGATCATATTGCAGATAACGGAACCATCATTTTTAAATTCTTTCTTCACCTTTCTAAAGAGGAACAACGCCAGCGGTTACTCAGAAGGCTTAATAAACCAAATAAGAACTGGAAATTCTCGCCGGGAGATCTTAAAGAGCGTGAGCTATGGGGAGAATACCAAAAATATTATCAGGATGCTATCAATAAGACATCCAGAGAAAATGCTCCCTGGTATGTGATTCCTGCAGATGATAAGGATACTGCTCGTCTCCTGGTGGCAAAGATCCTTCATGAGGAACTTACCAAATATAAGGATGTGAAAGAACCAGAACTGGATCCAGAGATTAAAAAGAATCTGGCGGAATATCGGGAACAGTTAAACCTAGAAAAGAATTAAAGTTCCTATTCGAATAAATAAATAAAAAACTGTTATTTAGCAGGCAAAATAAAATTTAATGAAATCATTCTATACTGTTCTTAGTCTGTTGTTTATATGTCTAGGGACTTCAGCCCAAACAAACTCCGCCGAAGATTCACTCAATATTAGGAAGATCTATGATATGTCTTTGCTTAACGGAAAAAGCTATGATTGGTTGGATCATTTATCTAATGAGATCGGGGGTAGACTTTCCGGATCTTATGGTGCTGAACAAGCTGTAGAATATACCAAAGCAGAGCTGGAAAAATTAGGATTAGATAAAGTATGGCTTCAGCCTGTAATGGTTCCTAAATGGACCCGTGGGGAAAGAGAATTTGCTTACGTTCAAACAGGTCCCGGGGAAACGAGGAATGTGAATATTACTGCACTAGGAGGTTCTATTGCTACGCCTGCCGGCGGGACTAAAGCTGAAGTGATAGAAGTACAGGGAATTGAGCAATTAAAAGAATACGGGCGAGAAAATATAGAAGGAAAGATAGTTTTTTATAACAGGCCAATGCGTGCAGATCATATTCAGACCTTCGAGGCCTATAGTGGTTGCGTGGATCAAAGATATTCAGGAGCCATGGAAGCTGCTAAATATGGTGCTGTTGGAGTGATCGTTAGATCAATGAACTTGAGGATGGACGATCTCCCCCATACCGGTTCTATGATCTATGGTGATACTCCGATAAACGACAGAATTCCTGCAGCTGCGATTTCTACCAATGATGCTGCCTATCTTAGCAGTATTTTAAAAATACAGAATGATCTTGAACTATATTTCAAGATGAGCTGTGAGCAGCATGAAGATGTCCAGTCATATAATGTGATAGGTGAGATCACCGGTTCAGAATCTCCTGAAGAGATCATGGTCGTGGGAGGCCATCTGGATTCCTGGGACCTTGGTGATGGTTCACATGATGATGGCGCCGGAGTAGTACAGTCTATGGAAGTTCTAAGGTTATTTAAGGAAGTAGGATATAAACCAAAGAAAACCTTACGTGTGGTTCTTTTTATGAATGAAGAAAATGGTTTACGCGGAGGAAATAAATATGCTGAGGTAGCTAAATCAAAATCTGAAGACCATGTTTTCGCCCTGGAAAGTGATGCAGGTGGATTTACTCCAAGAGGATTTGGTTTCACTTCAACTGAAGAACAATACAATAAGATCTTATCCTGGAAAAGTCTTTTCAAACCATACCTTATTCACTACTTTGAAAGAGGTGGCGGTGGTGCAGATATTAGTCCACTTAAAGGAGGCAAGACCGTACTAGCAGGTTTAAGACCAGATTCTCAGCGTTATTTTGATCACCATCATGCGGCTAACGATACTTTTGAGCATGTGAATAAAAGAGAACTGGAACTTGGTGCAGCCACCATGGCATCTTTAGTTTATCTGGTAGATAAATACGGTTTTGAATCTGGTAATAACGAAACCGATAAGGGAACGGAATAAGGAATATTCTGTTTAAAGAATTTCTCTATATTATCTTTCAAAGAATCACAAAGAGGCTACCTTTGCAGACTTAAAAATTAGTTTTGCAGCTTTCGGCCTATACCAGAGAATTCGGAAAAAATCTTAATATCGCATACCCGGTGATGCTTGGCCAGTTGGGTCATGTCATGGTAGGGCTGGTAGATAATCTAATGATCGGGAGACTGGGAGCAGCGCCTCTGGCGGCGGTTTCTTTAGGAAATGCTCTCGTATTTATCGCTATGTCTATGGGAATAGGATTCTCCTTTGCCATAACTCCTTTGATTGCAGAAGCTGATGGAGCTGATGATCTTGAAGGCGGCAGAAGCTATTTTCATCATGGGCTTATTCTGAGCACGATCAACGGGTTACTTTTATTTCTTTTATTATTGATCGCCAAACCGCTCCTGTATTACTTGGATCAGCCTGAGGAAGTGGTGGAACTGGCTATTCCGTATTTAAATATTGTGGCCCTTTCTATGTTGCCACTTATGGCATTCCAGGCATTCAAACAGTTTGCAGACGGTCTTTCACAAACAAAATATGCCATGTATGCTACGCTTCTGGCGAATATCGTGAACGTGGTCTTTAATTATCTGTTGATCTATGGAATCTGGATTTTTCCTAGACTAGAACTTGAGGGAGCGGCCTGGGGAACCCTTATTTCCAGGTTTTTCATGCTTTGGTTCGTTTGGGAGATCCTGAGGCGAAAATCAAAATTCATTGAATATTTCAAATGGTCCAAAAAGGAAATGATCAAATGGTCAATTTTCAAAAGGATACTTTCGCTAGGTTTTCCAACGGCATTACAAATGCTATTTGAGGTGGCGATATTTACAGGTACCATTTTTCTTGCCGGAAATCTTGGTACCAATCCACAAGCAGCAAATCAGATAGCATTGAACCTGGCTTCTATGACCTTTATGATCGCGGTAGGGCTGGGAGTTACGGCCACAATTAGAGTAGGTAACCAGGTAGGACTAAAACAGTACCGGGAACTAAGGCGAATAGGATATTCTATATTTCTACTGGTTTTTCTAATCGAAGCAGTATTTGCACTTTTATTTATACTGCTTAAGGATATTCTACCGGTGTTTTATATAGATAATGTTGAGGTTATTTCCCTTGCCGCACAATTACTTATCATTGCGGCCTTATTTCAGTTGAGTGATGGTGTACAGGTAGTGATATTAGGTGCTTTAAGAGGACTACAGGATGTAAAAATTCCTACGGTGATCTGCTTTATTTCTTATTGGGTGATTGGCTTCCCGGTCAGTTTTTATTTCGGGCAGGAAGAACAATTAGGTAGTATGGGAATCTGGCTCGGATTACTGGCGGGCTTGACATCCTCTGCATTATTACTATATTTCCGCTTTAATTATTTGAGTCGAAAATTAATTCGAACAAAAGAAACTATAATAGCATAATTCAAAATATATGGAGCTGCCAAAATTTATACTAGGTGATAACACCGATTTTCCTGAATCCATTTTCGTGATCCATACAGAATTCCCCCGTTTTATCATTGATCTTAAGGATGATGAAGTAGAATGGCTGGAGGATTTTGATAAGGATGATGAAAAGGAACTTTCCAGCGAAGCTGAAAGTCTGATCACCCAGGCTAACGAATTCTACGATCGCGAAGTCAACAGATACGAGGAGGATTAAATGGAGAAATTAGCCGAATTAGACAGGGAACTTTTTTTGTATCTGAATAATCTGGGTTCAGAAAATTGGGATTGGATGTGGATCGCCATTAGTGATAAATGGATGGCTATACCGCTTTATGCCCTATTGCTCTATCTTATTTTTAGAAAATTCGGCTGGAAACCCACGCTTATTACAATGGTTGTGGTCGCTTTATTGATCACGGCTACAGATCAGTTAGCCAATCTTTTTAAACATGGTTTTGAAAGACCCAGGCCTTGCAGGCAGGAGGGAGTTATGGAATATGCCAGATTTGTTGCAGAGAGGTGTGGAAGATTTGGATATTTCTCGGCCCATGCGGCTAATTCAACAGGAGTGGCTGTTTTCTTAAGCCTGCTGTTCAAAAAGCATTACCCAAAACTATTTATGTTTTTACTGATCTGGGCGATTGTTGTGTCCTACAGTAGAATATACCTGGGAGTGCATTATCCCGGGGATGTTATTACCGGAATGTTCATTGGAGCTGTTTTTGGATATCTTTTTCAGCAACTAAGAAAATTCCTTACTGCGAAAATTCTAAAAGAAGACCTAAGCCAGGCTTAGCAGATGTTTGGCGGCAGCAAAAGCCGTAGTTTTATTATTCTCGATCAGATCCAGTTGTTCTTTAAGGGCTGTTTTAATTCTGGGATCATCATAAAACCTGCTTTTAAGATAATCATTCACAGTTTGAAACAGCCAGAATTTATTTTGCTCCAGTCGGTTATGCAGAAAATATCCATTCTCATCGACCTTTGCTTTGAATTCGGTGATCATCTTCCATATATCTGAAACACCTTCATTATAAAGCGCGCTGCATAATTTCACTTCTGGTTTCCATTCACTTTCCTTTGGAGGATATAGTTGTAAAGCCCGTTTAAATTCTAATTTAGCCTCCCTGGCAGGTTTTTGATTTTCTCCGTCTGCTTTATTGATCACAATAGCATCTGCCATTTCTACGATACCACGTTTTATTCCCTGTAATTCATCTCCGGCACCAGCCAGTTTTAATAGAAGGAAGAAATCGGTCATGCTATGCACGGTAGTTTCGCTTTGTCCCACTCCAACAGTTTCTATCAAAATAACATCAAAACCTGCTGCCTCACATAATAAAATACTTTCCCTGGTCTTTCTGGCCACTCCACCCAGCGAATCTCCACTAGGAGAAGGTCTTATAAAAGCATTTGGCTTGGTGACCAGATTTTCCATTCTTGTCTTATCTCCAAGGATACTACCATGTGATACAGAACTACTGGGATCTACTGCCAGAACAGCTACTTTCTTCCCCTGATCTATGAGATAGGAACCAAAACTTTCAATGAAGGTACTTTTTCCCACTCCGGGCACTCCCGTTATCCCAATTCTTATAGATTTATGTGCATGGGGTAAAGCGCCTTCAATGAGGAATTCGGCTTGTTTCTGATGAGTTTTTTGATTGCTTTCAATGAGAGTGATCCCTCGTCCCAATGCAGTTTTATTGCCTTTTAATAGATCGTTCAATAAGTCCTTTTCAGAGAATTTATTTTTTCTAAAACTTCTGATCTTTTTAGCGGATTCTGCACTTATATTCTTAGAAGCAGGATTGCTTTCAGACTCGCTTAAGGCTGATTTTTGCTGTTCTTCACTCAAAATAGGGAGGAATATTTATGACAAATTTATGAATTCGTGTTTCAGGCATCTTCAAATGCTTGTTATATTGAAGAAAACTAAATTACTTAAATTATTTCACGCAATGAAGAATTTGTATAAAACTAAAGTAACTACCCATGGAGGGCGTAATGGCCACACCCGTAGTGAAGATGGTATTCTCGATATGGAACTTAAAATGCCTAAAAGTATGGGCGGTGAAGGTGGTGAATACTCCAATCCCGAACAACTTTTTGCGGCAGGTTACTCATCTTGCTATGGTAGTGCTTTAGAAGTTGTTGCTAAAAAACATAAAGTAGATCTTGGTGATTATAGCGTGACTGCTGTAGTGAAGTTAGGACAAACCGAATCTGGGAACTTGCAGCTATCTGTAACTCTCGATTCTTACATTCCTAACGTCGATGTAGAAACAGGTGAGAAGCTGGTAAATGAAGCACACGAGATCTGTCCTTATTCCAGAGCAACTAGAGACAACATAGATGTAACTTTGAATCTACTACTTGACGAATAGATTCCGAAATTATGATTTATTTGAAGAGTCGCTAATTTGCGGCTCTTCTTTTTTTATAGGTATACTCACGCTCGTATCATCCCAGGCCAGCAACATATTTACGAATTCTCCAGATCTTTCGAAAGATATAGTGAATTGTTCCAGTTGGGCATTGGTTTTTTCAACAGGTCTTTCCAGAATGAGCGAATCGAATCTAGGGTCTCTATATGCCTCTTCATCCAGATTGATTCCCCACGGATACATTTTTGAATTGAACATGACCTTCCAGCTATTTTCCATTGGAATTGTCCAAAGGGTATATTTCCCAGCTTTCAATAAACTTCCATCTACCAGGATGTCCTGATTTGTTTCAAAAGTGGTAGCTTCATTAGCGCCGGTTCTCCATACTTCATTATAAGGTACCAGGTTCCCAAATATCTCTCTATCCTTTTTGTAAGGACGATTATAAAATACATTCAGCTCTAACCCATCCTGTTCATAGGTGATAGTATCTTCCGGACTATGAGCTTTAGTAGTATATCTTAGAATAATAATAAGGATAAGACCCAGTCCTATAATGATACCACCGATCTTCAATATTTGTTTAGTAGTTTTATTCATAGCTTTTTTCTAAATAGCTTTTCAAAAATTCGGCCATAACGTATTCAATCTCCGAATATTGCTTCTAATTACGGGAAGATGGTACAAATTTGAAATTTTTTTCGGAATTTTTGCAACGCGGGACATTTCGTCTCGTCTTTAAAGTGAACTAACCCATCAAAAACAAATAAAATTGATACAGCATAAGCTAATAGAAGCTTGTAAGCAGAACAGCCGGAGGGCTCAACTCAAGCTGTACAACAAGTATTGTGACGGGATGTATTATGTGGCCTTGAGATTCATGAAAGACTCGATGGAAGCCGAGGACGCTATGCAGGAAGCTTTTATAAAAGCCTTTGCAAAATTACATCAGTTTAACGGTGAGGTCACCTTCGGGGCCTGGTTAAAAAAAATCGTTATCAATAAATGTTTAGACAAGCTAAAAGCTAAAAAACTGGAATTGGTTGCGATCAATGAACAGGTACTTGGCACCGTAGAAGAAGAGAACAACTGGCAGGTTGAAGATGGAATAGGATTAGAGGAAGTGAAACAGAAAATGGAAAATCTGCCTGAAAAATATAAGTATCCTTTGATGCTGTATCTCGTAGAAGGATATGATCATGAAGAGATAAGTGAAATTTTGAATATCACACAGGTAGCCTCACGCACCCTGGTGCACAGAGGGAAAAAGAAATTACAGGAAGAACTTAAAACATTAAGTAATGGGACAGGATATTAGAGAAATGTTTCGCAATGACGAGCATTTAGGAAAAGAAAAGCTGAGCAAAGGACATCAAAGTAGATTTGAAGCCAGACTCAATGAAGCTTTGCCGGCAGAAAAGAAGAAGAGCAGTTATTTCAGTTTTCTTCAGATTGCTGCCATACTGGTAGTTGCTTTGGGAATTGGAGGTTTCTTCTTTTTTAATAACGGTGGGAATCCTGTTCAGGATAATAATCAAATAGTGGATACACCGGTTGAAGAACCGAAAGAGGAGAAAGAAATTCCAACTACAGAATACAGGTTAAGCGATGTTTCTCCTGAATTCAAAAAGATAGAAGATTACTATATGGCAAGTGTGAATATTCAACTTGCAAAACTGGAAATGACCCCAGATAATAAAGAACTTATAGATGCATTTATGAAGAAACTGGAAACCCTGAATGAAGAATATATAGCATTGAATGCTGAAATTCAGGAAACCGGTTTAAATGAGGAAACCGTTGAAGCAATGATCGCGAACTTACAGCTAAGACTGGATCTCCTTAAAAAATTGAAAACGAAGTTAAACGAAATTGAACAATCAAAAGAGAACAGATATGAGAACTATCAAGCTTAAATATGTGATCCTGTCACTGCTTTTTATCACTGTGGGGAGTTTTGCTCAAACCAAAAAACTGAGCAAGACCTATAAAACCTCTCCAGATGTGAATGTAGAACTCGATTCCCGTCACACCAATATCATCATCGAAAACTGGGATAGGAACGAGGTACAGATTGAGGCTTATCTCGAAGGAGATACCGGTGATAAGGAAATGACCAAAAAGTTACTGGATTCCTGGAAGTTAAAAACCTCTGCTGCGAATGGAAAAGTGGAAATTGAATCTGGTGGTGGCAATTCCATGAATATGGACCTGGATATAGATATGGCCGCATTAGAAGGATCCCTTTCAGAATTGCCGGCCTTATTAGAGCCACTTATGACAGACCTTGTAGGCCCTATTCTGAATAATATTGCCGAAAATCCACTTCCACCAGGATTTGCAGAGGATATGAAGGGAATGAAGTTCGACTATGATGCTTATAAGAAAGACGGAGATAAATACCTAGAAAAGTGGGAAGCCGATTTTGAAAAGAAATTCGGGAAGGAATATGAAGCCAAAATGGAAAAGTGGGCTGAGAATGTAGAAAAGAACTCTGAAAAATTTGAAAAAGAGTATGAGGTAAAGATGGAAGCCTGGGGCAAGGATTTCGAAAAAGATATGGAAGCCTGGGGAGAAGAATTCGGTAAGAAAATGGAAGCCTGGGGCGAACAATTTGGTAAACAGTTTGAAGCTCAGATGGAAAATGGCGGAACCAAGGTATTTATCCTGGAAGATGGAAAAGGCGTGAAGTCTAAAAAGACCATCAAGCTTAAAATTCCGAAAGACGCCAAACTTGAACTTAATGTTCGTCATGGAGAACTTAAACTGGGAAGTACAATGAAAAACCTGAAGGCCGATCTGTCTCACAGTCGGCTTTCAGCCAATCGAATATCCGGGAAAGGAACAAATATCAAGGCGGCCTATACGCCGGTTAAAATTGCTTACTGGGATTATGGGGTTCTTTCTACAGAATTCGTGAAGAACTGTAAATTGGATAAAGTTGTGAGCATTAAACTGGAATCTAATTCCAGTGATGTGGTGATCAATGAACTTCAGAAGACAGGTGTGTTAACAGGTTCTTTCGGAAAATTGGACATCAATAATCTAGGTGCCGGGTTCGAAACCTTAAATATCAGTCTGGAGAATAGTGATCTTGAATTGAATGTGCCAGATACAGCCTTCAATTTCACCTTTAACGGAATGCAAAGTTCTATAAAACACCCTTCAGGATTGAAGCTAAAATCTACCAAGTCTTATGATAATGAGATCCTGAATGGGTATAATAAATCAAGGGAAGGAAATTCTAATATCACTATAAAGGCAAATTTCAGCGATGTATTGATAAATTAAAACTAAGCCATTACATTTGGCTACTTTAAGTCGAATGATATGGCAGGTTTTTCTGAATTCATAAATGGGTTAACCACAGGTTTTACGCCTGTTATTGGAGGAGATTATAAGCAAGAGGACTTTGCTTACATCAACCTTTCTGCCGATAATCCTGACCTTTTAAAACTTGAAGTTGCTTCTTCGGAAGCATTTTCCATTTTCATTGATGAATATCTTCGGAATAGAAAAGCCAGGGCGGCCTATGGAGGATATAATGAACTACGGACTTTATATAACCGAAGTGAGCTTTTCAATAATACTGAGGCAAACAGGAATATACATATTGGCCTGGATATCTGGGTGCCGGCGTTTTCAGATATTATTAGTCCTTTAGAAGGCGAGGTCCATAGCTTTCAGGATAATAATAATTTTGGGGATTACGGACCAACTATCATTCTGCAGCATTCTTCAAAAGGCAAAACATTCTATACGCTTTACGGGCATCTTTCCAGGAAATCACTTGAGACTTTAAGAGTAGGAGATAAGGTCAGGGCTGGCGAAAAAATAGCTGAATTAGGTGGTTTCGATGAAAATGGGGACTACGCGCCACATTTACATTTCCAGGTGATGGAAAAAATGCATGATTATTCCGGAGATTATCCTGGGGTAGTGAAAAAAGAAGATCTGGATCTTTTCTTAAAGAACTGCCCCGATCCTAATTTCTTGTTGAAGATCTAAGCTTTCCTGATCATAATTTTACCGTCACCCTGAATTTATTTCAGGGTCTAAAAACTGGAGATGCTGAATCTTTTGAAAAATCGAAATAGCATGATGCAGGTATATTGAATTTAATCTTTTTTCGTCTTCACAAAATAAGCTACGATCGCAGAAGTAACAACCCCTACAACTAAAGCAAAAAAGAAAGACTGAATGATATAAGAAGTGATGTTAAAATATCCTTCTGCAGCTTCCCTGGTCATCGCACCGCTTTCAACAGAGTATTCAATGATATTATTAAAATAATCTGGTGTAATGAATTGATGGGTGATGTATTGAGCAATAGGTGATAATATGGCTACTACGACACTAATTACGATTCCCGAAATAAATCCCTGGCTCCAGGTCATAGTTCCATTATAGAAGTTCTTCCTTTTATCTAATAAAGCCAGAACATAAAGTATGATAGCAACAATGGCAAAGATATTCGTGTAGATAGCGTGCTGGGCAATGTTTTCGTCATGCCAGCCGAGTCCTTTTTCAAGGAACATCCATGCAAGTGAAACGAAACTAAAAATGACACCCCACTTTATTTCAATTGCGAACTTTTTCATTGGTATGTTTGAATTGGTATGTTTGATTGGTTGTAGATTTTAAAATTAGTAAAATCTTTCATCAACAACTAGAAATAAAAAAATCCCGAATGAAGTATTCGGGATGTGATGAAATTTTTAAAATCGGTTATGCGTCTTTATTTAGCTTTTTGGTCGCAAAGAAGCCTGCGAAAAGTCCAAGCCCGGCCAATAAGAAAATAGTACCTGGATAGGCAACATCTTCGTCTACGTTCATATTGTAGGTTAAAATATTCGCTATAAAAATACCTACCCCAATACCTACCAGAAGCAAGGCAAGGTTAATGACTATAACTTTCCATACCGGAGTTACGTGTTTTTTCTTGCTATAGAATATACTAGCATCGGTTCCCTTGTCAATAAGAGCAAGGCGTTCCCGGTTTCTGGCGGAAATATAAAGATAAAATATTCCGAAAACTGTTCCGAAAATAACTGGTAAAACAATGATTTCTGATCCCATGATTTCTTAGTTTTTAATGTGAAAATAATGTTCGTTTGTTATTATGACGCCACGAGATTAAAACCGGTTACAAAAAAGTGTAAATTTATTTCAGGAACATTTTGTAACCGATCCCTGGATGTGGTCGTCATAAGTAATAATGACTAATAACACTGACCAATATTTAGTTGAAAGAACTCTTGAGGGAGATACAGCTGCCTTTGGGGAGCTGGTAGATCGTTATCAAAATTTTGTGTTCACTATTGCGATAAGGATCCTGAAAGTTACTGAAGAAGCCGAAGAGGTAGGCCAGGATAGTTTTATTAAGGCCTATGATTCCTTGAAGAGCTTCCGGGGTGATTCTAAATTTTCAACCTGGTTGTACAGGATCGTATATCATAAAAGCCTTGACAGGTTAAAAATGAATAAAAGACATAGGACCTACGAAATCATTGAAGAGATCACTGAAGATAATCTGGATCACATTGAAAATGGTCTGGAATTCATGCTCAGCGAGGAAAGAAGTTCTATTATTAAAAATTGTATAGACCGTTTACCGGAAGATGAAGCGGCGATCATCAGTTTATATTATTTTGAAGAGCAGTCTGTAAAAGAGATCGCTAAAGTAACAGACCTTACAGAGGATAATATTAAAATTAAATTGTACCGTAGCCGGAAAAAATTGTTCTCATTATTGGAAGGCTATATAAAACCAGAAATATCAGATAGGAATGGAAAAGCAATTTAGCAGAGAAGACAGGTTGATGAATAAGTTGCTGAATGAAGCAGGAACTGAAAAACCATCAGCAGATTTTAAGAAGCAGATCATGATGAAGGTGGAGGCAAGAAATGCCAGTATTAAGCCTTACGAACCCCTAATTTCTAAAGCAGTATGGATGGCGCTTGGCGGAGTGCTCATCGTTTCGGTCTTAGCTTTATATTTTATAAATACAGATGTATCCTTCTCTTATGATCTTAACTTTAATTTTTTAAAGGCTATAGAAATTCCAAGCATGAACCTTTCCAGAACTATGCAAATCGCCATTGCTTTTGTAGCTTTATTCTTTTTGGAAGTTCCGTTTCTTAAAAGGTTTTTGGATAGGGAGTATCGATTATAAACTACAATATTTGTCATTCTGAACTCGTTTCAGGGTCTCTTAAATAGATGCTGAAACTCCCTATTCTTCGGGACAGCATAACCAATTAGTGGAGAATTGAATAGAACAAAAAAAATCCTGAAGTAAGCAACGTCAGGATTTTTCTATTGATCAAATATCATCTATTCATCTACAAGCACCCAATCACCTTTGTCCAGTAACGGAATAGCCTGCTTGAATTTCATATTTTTAGTCTCACCACTCATAACATTCTTGATGGAAACCTTATCATTTCTACCAATTTTAGGTCGGTCTCTAACGATAGTTTCAGTCACCTCAGGTTGTTGACGCTGAGTATTTCCTGCTGCTCTGCTTTGCGCAGCCCTTTCATCAAGATTAGGAATATCCTCTTTTTTAGTTTCGATCTTTTCCTTTTGCCTGGTTTGACGTGCCTCGTGGATGTTCGGTGCTCCGGTAGATGGAATTTCTCCTTTGAAAAGGAAGGACATTACATCACGGTTAACGTTCTCCAGCATAGCTTTGAATAGTTCAAAAGCCTCGAACTTATAGATCAATAAAGGATCTTTTTGTTCGTGTACTGCTAACTGAACACTCTGTTTCAACTCGTCCATTTTACGAAGGTGAGTTTTCCAGGCGTCGTCAATAATAGCAAGGGTAATATTCTTTTCGAAATCTTTGATCAGTTGTTTACCTTCTGTTTCGTATGCCTTTTCAAGGTTTGTTACCACCTGCAAAGTTTTGTTCCCATCGGTGAACGGAACTGATATTCTCTCGAAATTATTTCTTTCGTCCTCATGAACCTGTTTGATCACAGGGAATGCGCGTTCAGCGTTATGAGCCATTTTCTCATCATAATGCTTATACGCCGCTTTGTAAACCTCACCGGCAAGCTTCTGAGCATTCATTTTTTTGAATTCTTCTTCGGTCACAGGAGAGCTCATGGAGAAGTTCCTGATCAGTTCGAATTCAAAGTTTTTGAAATCCTCAGCACCCTTATTGATCTCTGCGATAGATTCAGAAATGTCAAAGATCATATTCGCAAGATCCACTCTTAACCTTTCTCCAAACAGAGCATGGTAACGACGTTTGTAAATAACTTCACGTTGAGAATTCATCACGTCATCATACTCCAGTAATCTCTTACGAACCCCGAAGTTATTTTCCTCTACTTTCTTCTGTGCTCTTTCGATAGACTTGGAAATCATGGAGTGCTGAATTACTTCACCTTCTTCCAGACCCATACGGTCCATAAGTTTAGCGATCCTTTCAGAGCCGAACAGACGCATCAGGTTGTCTTCCAGGGAAACATAGAACTGAGAGCTTCCCGGGTCACCCTGACGACCAGCACGACCTCTTAACTGGCGGTCTACACGTCTGGAGTCATGGCGTTCTGTACCTACGATAGCCAGACCACCTGCTTCTTTCACTTCTTTACTAAGCTTAATATCGGTACCACGACCCGCCATGTTGGTGGCGATGGTCACGATTCCAGATTTACCAGCCTCAGCAACAATATCGGCCTCTTTTTTATGAAGTTTCGCGTTAAGAACATTATGCGGTACATTTCTTAATTTCAGCATACGGCTTAATAATTCCGAAATTTCAACTGAAGTTGTACCAATTAGTACCGGTCTTCCCGCATTGGAAAGATCGGTCACATGGTCTATAACCGCATTATATTTTTCTCTTTTGGTCTTGTAAACCAAATCTTCTTTATCATTTCTCGCGATTGGCCTGTTGGTAGGAATTTCCACCACATCCAATTCATAGATCTCCCAGAATTCACCTGCCTCGGTTACTGCAGTACCGGTCATACCAGATAGTTTACGGTACATTCTGAAATAGTTCTGAAGGGTTACCGTGGCAAAAGTTTGAGTAGCATCTTCGATCTTTACATTCTCTTTCGCTTCAATCGCCTGGTGCAGACCATCGCTATAACGACGTCCTTCCATGATACGACCAGTTTGCTCATCAACGATCTTAACTTTGTTGTCGATAACCACATATTCGGTATCCTTCTCGAAAAGAGTATAAGACTTTAATAATTGTCTTAGCGTATGAATACGTTCACTCTTTACGCTATATTCTCTGAAAAGTTCTTCTTTTTTTTCAGCTTCCTCTTCAGGTGCAAGGCCTTCTTTTTCGATCTTGGCAATTTCCATCCCAATTTCAGGCATTACGAAGAAGTCTGGATCATCTTTACCAGAAAGGAATTCGATCCCTTTATCTGTAAGATCAATCTGATTGTTTTTTTCTTCGATCGTGAAATACAATTCGGCATCAACCTTCGGCATTTCGCGGTTGTTGTCCTGCATGTAGTGATTTTCGGTCTTCTGAAGTAACTGCTTAACACCTTCCTCACTAAGGAATTTGATCAAAGCCTTATTCTTAGGCAATCCTCGGTAAACTCTCAATAACTGGAATCCGCCTTCTTTAGTATCACCTTCCTTGATAAGTCTTTTAGCTTCAGCCAGTACTTTTACTAAATATTTACGCTGAACCTCAACTATATTGGCAATGGCAGGTTTCAGCTCCATGAATTCATGGGTGTCACCTTTTGGTACCGGTCCGGAAATGATCAGCGGAGTACGGGCATCATCGATCAATACAGAATCCACCTCATCTACGATCGCGTAATTATGCGGTCTCTGTACAAGGTCATCGGGCGAATGAGACATGTTATCCCTAAGGTAATCGAAACCGAATTCGTTGTTGGTTCCGTAGGTAATGTCGGCGTTATAAGCCTTTCTACGAGCCGCTGAATTTGGGCGGTGGTAATCTATACAGTCTACACTTAAACCATGAAACTGGAAGATGGGAGCCATCCAGGCGCTATCACGCTTTGCCAGGTAGTCGTTAACCGTTACCAGGTGAACCCCGTTTCCGGTAAGCGCATTAAGGTACATTGGAAGAGTTGCCACAAGGGTTTTACCTTCACCAGTTTGCATCTCGGCGATCTTTCCCTGGTGCATTGCCACCCCACCAATAAGCTGGACATCATAATGTATCATATCCCAGGTTACCGGTTTTCCTGCAGCATCCCAGGAGTTACTCCAGATGGCGTAATCGTCCTCGAGGCTTACATATTCTTTTTCTGCAGATATTTCGCGATCAAAAGCAGTTGCTTTAACTTTAAGTTCTGTGTTATGAACAAAACGTTTTGCAGTTTCTTTTACGGTTGCAAAAGCCTCAGGTAATATTTCGTTCAGGATATTTTCAGAAATCTCATAAGATTTATCCTTCAAAGCATCTACTTCAGCATAGATATCTTCCTTACGAGTGATATCGTCGGTTTCATCAGCTTCTTTATTTAGAGAGATGATCCTGTCTTTAACCTCCTGGGTCGCCTCAGCGATCCTCGCTTTGAATTCAGAAGTCTTAGCTCTTAGTTCATCAAGGCTGAGAGCCTCAAATTCAGACTCAAGAGCCTTAATTTTGTTTACTATGGGTTGTATTTCTTTTACATCTTTCTTCGACTTATCGCCTACGAAAGCTTTTAATACAGAATCTAAAAAACTCATATTGGTTTTTTTATTTAAAGGGGTTCAAATTTAAGCAAAAAAAAAGCCTCATGAATGAGACTTTTCCCTATTTTTTGCGTGTTGTCAATTTAATATTCGTCCTCGTTCCAGAGGTAATCTTCATCGGTTGGATAATCCGGCCAGATCTCCTCAATAGAATCATAAGAATCGCCCTCATCCTCGATGGCCTGAAGATTTTCTACAACCTCAAGGGGTGCTCCGGTTCTGATTGCGTAGTCTATTAACTCGTCTTTTGTTGCCGGCCAGGGGGCATCACTCAAATAGGATGCTAATTCTAAAGTCCAATACATTGATTAATCGGGTTTTAAATTTTGGCAAAAATAATTTTTTTGCGCTTATAGCCAAGAAAAAAATCTATTTTTTCTACAATAATATAAAGAACATAATCAATTCTCCAAATTTTTGCGGTATTCGCAAGAAAATTTTTAGAAGATAGAAGAAATTAGGATTTTTTTGGGATCCATTGTATTTCTTCAGCTTGTAGTTGTTTAGACAACTTCCGTGCCAGCACAAACAGATAGTCTGAAAGTCTATTAAGGTACATAAGAACCTTATCATCAAAGGCCTCTATGTCATACAAAGCGCTGGAAAGTCTTTCAGCACGGCGGCATACACAGCGGGCTATGTGACAGAATGACACGCTTTGATGGCCCCCAGGTAAAATGAAATGTGTCATGGGAGGAAGTTCTTCGTTCATCTCATCTATCCCTTTTTCCAGTTTTTCAATATCAGCGTCAGATATTTTAGGAATATTGAGTCTGTCTTTACCGTTCTTTAATTTTTCTTTTTCAGGATCTGTAGCAAGAATAGCACCTATGGTAAAAAGACGATCCTGGATTTCGGTTAGAAAATCTTTTGTTTTCTGATCTGTATCCTGGTCTTTTAACAAGCCAATATGGGAATTGAGCTCATCTACCGTACCATAGCTTTCTATTCTTATATGATGTTTAGGGACGCGGGTTCCACCAAATAATGCGGTAGTACCTTTATCACCTGTTTTAGTGTAAATCTTCATTCTTAAATTTTAGGAGCCTAAAGTTACAAAGAATAGAAGGGCCAGGAAAGAATTCTGACCTATTAGAGGGTATTGAAAAGAATTATTTTACCAAAGGATCAGATTCGTTCTCCTTTTTCCTTTCCATATACCTTTTTCTGAAATTTCTGTTCTTCCGTTGCTTTTTTATATTTTTTGCTCTTCTGGAGCTCCAAAGAAAATAGGCTAGGAATACAGCGATAATGGTAAGATAAATCCAGGTCTCCTGGTCCAGTTCTATCATTTTAAATGACTTAGTTGATACAAGATAATAAAGATTCTTAAAAGTTCAAAAACTGGTGAATAGTATCAGGAATTAAAGTACATATTTAAATTTCGGATTCGTGGTAACTGTTTAGCGTATCCTAGCGACTGATTTTCTTTCATCACTTTCTACCATTCCATCTTTTAGTCTGATGATCCTGTGTGCATGTTCGGCAATATCCTCCTCGTGAGTTACGAGAATTACGGTATTCCCGGCAGCATGAATTTCATCAAAAAGATTCATGATCTCTACAGATGTTTTAGAATCCAGGTTACCCGTAGGTTCATCGGCCAGAATTATAGAAGGTTTATTAACCAGGGCACGGCCAACAGCAACACGTTGTCTTTGCCCTCCAGAAAGCTGATTGGGTTTGTGATCCATACGGTCACCTAGTCCCACACTTCTTAGAACATCTTCAGCTCTTTCTATTCTTTCAGATTTAGATGCCCCTGCGTAAACCATAGGCAAGGCTACATTATCCAGAGCTGTAGTTCTTGGAAGTAAATTAAAGGTTTGAAACACGAAACCTATTTCTTTATTCCTGATCTCGGCAAGTTCATCATCGCTCATCTTGCTAACGTCCTTTCCATTCAAGATATAGGATCCTGAAGTTGGCGTGTCCAGGCATCCAAGCAGGTTCATTAAAGTAGATTTTCCAGAACCGGAAGGTCCCATAAAAGCAACATATTCTCCGCGATCTATATCCAGGTCTATACCCTTTAAAACCTTTACCACTTCCTGTCCCAGAGGGAAATCCCTGGTGATATTGCGAATCTCTATTACTTTGCTCATTAAGACTGAATTTTCAACTGTATGACGTGAATTTAGATTATTTGTTACAATCTTATCCTAAAATGCTGTTTTACCTGTTCCTGTCTGAAAAATACAAGACCCCATTGAAAAGTATCTATGGTCACCTGAACCTTTGGGTGTCTTTTAATTTCTTCCCAGGCTTCTTCCATTCCTGCTGACCAGTGAATATCATCAAAAATAAATACTGAATCATTATGAGAGGCTGGAAGTAATTTTTCAAAATAATTTAAGGTAGCTTGCTTCTGATGATTTCCGTCGAAATAAATTAAGTCGAACTTATGGTTCTCCTGAACCAGACGATCTAATTCCGGTTCAAATTCATTTACTCTGAGCGTTATATTATTTAGCTGATATTTCTCAAACTGCTTTCTGGCGATATTTGCGGTTTCAGGACAGCCTTCTATGGTCGTAAGTTCGGTACCTTCATTAGCACCGATGGCTGAGGAAGCTATTCCCAGGGAGGTACCAAGTTCTAATGCTTTATCGATCTTAAGGTATTTGGTTAACCGGTATAGCAATTTTGCCCGGTGCAAAGTGACCCCGGCATTTTTCGCTATAGAAAATACTGGCCTGAGATTAGATTTAAAAACACGGCTGCCAGCACCAAAATCTGTGACTTCGATGAGATCCTTATTCCTTAACAGATCATTTCTGTAATTTTTGATCAGGTGGTAGCCTTTATGATCTTTTTTGTCATAAAAACATTTTGTTACCAATTCATAGACAAAAGGTGAGTGGAGCCCGTGTTGGTTCTGGGATTTAAAAAGGAATTGTAAGTATGCTTTGATTTGAAAATACACGACCTAAGATTCGAGTTTTTCCATTAATTCAAACCATCTTTCGGTTTTTGACTCAATGTCATTTTCAATTTCCTTTAACTTTACTGAATTTTCTGCGATCTCCTCAGCATCTAATTCTTTCAGAAATTTCTGCTGAACCTCTTCCTTCTTTTTTTCCAGTCTAGCGATCTCTTTTTCCAGTTTACCGTATTCTTTCTTTTCAGCATAGCTTAAGGAAGGGCCGGAGCTGTTAGATTTGAATTCTTTCTTTTCCTTTTTGGTCTGGGTTTCTTCAGAAGAAGTTTTTTCTAATTTAGGTTTGGAAGCTTCATACTCCCTGTAATCTGTATAATTCCCAGGAAAATCGGTTACTTCACCTTCCCCCTTGAATACAAAAAGGTGATCTGTGATCTTATCCATGAAATACCTGTCGTGAGAAACCACGATAATGCAGCCAGGGAAATCGAGCAGGAAGTTCTCCAGAACGTTCAGGGTTAAAACATCCAGGTCGTTGGTAGGCTCATCCAGAATGAGAAAGTTAGGATTCTGGATAAGAACAGTGCAAAGGTAAAGACGCTTTTTTTCTCCCCCACTTAATTTTTCAACAAAGTCATATTGCTTTTTTCTATCAAAAAGAAATCTTTCAAGAAGCTGTTCCGCCGAGATCTGTCTGCCTTTTTTCAAAGGGATATAATCTCCAAATTCCTTGATGACCTCAATAACCTTCTGGCCGGGTTTGATCTTGATGCCTTTCTGGGTGTAGTAACCAAATTTCACCGTTTCACCAATGATGATCTTTCCGGTATCGGGTTCCATATTCCCGGTAAGCATATTCAGGAAGGTGGATTTTCCGGTTCCATTTTTTCCAATGATCCCGACACGTTCACCCTTTTTAAAGTTATAATCAAAATTACTGATGAGGTTCTTGCCTCCCAGTTCCTTTGAGATATTATGAAGCTCCACGATCTTGCTTCCCATGCGCTCCATATTGAGTTCAAGCTGAACTTTATGGTCAAGCCTGCGCTGACTCGCCCTGTGTTTTATATCGTGGAAATCTTCGATTCGGGATTTGGATTTGGTGGTACGTGCCTTGGGTTGACGGCGCATCCACTCCAATTCCTTCTTGTATAATTGGTGAGCTTTACCCGTATTGGTCGCTTCCAGCTGATGTCTTTCCTCTTTTTTGTCCAGGTAATAAGAGTAGTTTCCTTTGTAGGTATAAAGCTTTCCATCTTCGAGTTCAATGATCTCATTACAAACCCTTTCTAAGAAATACCGGTCGTGAGTGACCATGAAAATGGTAAAATCTTCCTTTCTGAAATATTCTTCCAGCCATTCTATCATATCAAGATCAAGATGGTTGGTAGGTTCATCCAGGATAATGAAATCAGGCTTTTTTAGCAGCATCCTTGCCAGAGCAAGACGTTTTTTCTGACCTCCAGAAAGGTTTTTTACCACTGCCTGTAGGTCCTGCAAATTAAGCTTGAAAAGAATCTGTTTAAATTCAGTTTCAAAATCCCATGCGTTATTTGCCTCCATGGCATCCATAGCTTTCTGAAGGGCATCGGCATCTTCAGGGTTTTGCATGGCCTTCTCGTATTGCGCAACTACTTTAAGCGTTGGGTTTTCGCTTGTAAAGATGCTTTGCTCGATAGTTAGTTCGGGATCCAGATTTGGTTCCTGGGAGAGAAAAGCTACCCGAATATCGTTGCGGTAGATCACCTGTCCCTCATCTGGGGTATCAGTACCCGCCAGAATATTTAATAAACTGGTTTTTCCGGTTCCATTCTTGGCGACAAAACCAACTTTTTGATCTTTATTAATTCCGAAACTAATATTTTCAAAAAGTCTGCGTTCACCGTACGATTTGGCTATATTTTCTACTGAAAGATAATTCATGTTTTATTTAGTCTTTAGACTTTAGACGCTTGTCTGTAGTATGAAGGCAAAAGTACGAACTAAGAATTATCAATGAACAATAAACAATAAGCAATTATCAAGTAGGTTATCTATGTGTTCATATTTTAAGGTTGCATCTATCGTCATGCTTTCCCGAAGCTTCGGGAGTTTCAGCATCTCAATGTTAAGACCCTGAAATAAAATCAGGATAACGTGAGAAGATTTCTAGATCACTATATTTCTTCAAAATGATATTAACCTATGAATCCCGAACCATGAACCACGAACTTCAAACTGAAAACATAATTCCATCCTAAAGTTTTGATATTTGCCCGTAAAAACTATATTTGTTAAAACTATGTGAAGTCCCCCTATGCGATTCAAATCTTTTTTGTTTTTATTCGCTTTCCTACTAGCTCTAACCTCCTGCGTATCTACAAAGCAGATGTCCTATCTTCAAGAATATGAAGAGGAGGTGGATAGCATTATCCAGGTTCAGCGTTTACGCAAACCATATAGAATCCAGACCGGAGACCTTTTAAGTATACGAGTCAAAGCTTTGGATCAGGATATTGTTGGAATGTTTAATCCTATAGGAAGTGAGAATCCAAACGCTACCACGGAGGAGGCGGTGTATTTTGATGGTTTCACGGTAGATGATCATGGAAATATCCGGGTTCCAACTATGGGCGAAATAAATGTGCTTGGATTTACTGAAAAAGAAGTTCGAGAGAAAATAGAAAAAAAATTGCTTGAAGAATACTTCAAGAAAGAAGCAAATATATTCGTTACCGTAAAGTTAGCAGGAATAAGATACACCACCTTAGGGGAAATAAATCAAGGAACAAATGTAATTTATAAGGAGCAAGTGACCATAATGGAGGCAATTGCTAATGCTGGTGGTATTACAGATTATGGTGATAGGGAGAATGTTCAGATCATCCGGCAGTATCCCCAGGGAGAGGAAGTTCATATTATAGATGTAACTGATATTAATGCTTTAAAAAGTCCTTATTACTATATACAGCCTAATGATATGATCGTGGTGAATCCATTACCAAGAAAGGCTCTTGGATTTGGTACTACCGGTCTTGAGGTTTTTAGAACAGTAGTGAGCCTGGTAACTTTAGCAACATCAGTTTATTTCTTAACAACCAGATAATGGCACAAGAAGATGATCATATTTCAGATGTAGGATCCACTTTCGATTTTAAGGGTTTTATCTTAAAGGTAATAAGTTATTGGAAACTCATTCTACTTTCTGTTGGGATTAGCCTGGCTGTGGCATACTACAATAATGTTCGTAAATTACCGGTATATCAATTAAGCAATACCATTTCCATAAAAGATGATCAAAACCCATTTTTCACTTCTAATACCAGCTTAACTTTTAACTGGGGTGGTACTTCAGACAAAGTTAGTACGGCTATTACAATTTTAGGATCCAGGTCTCATAACGAGGAGGTTGTTGAGAAACTTCAATTTTACATTAATTATCTTGAGGATGGCGAATACCAAAGGGTAGATGCATATGGAAAGACTCCATTCAAAATTGAAGCAGACACCTCTGCTTTTCAGGCAAATAATATTCAGTTGACTATTCAAATGTTAAATGATAATTCATTTAACATGAAAGTAAAACTTCCAGAAAGTCTTTACAGAACTAACTATGAGACTAAAGAGATTGATACCAGAATCATTGAAGCAAGAGATTTTGATCGTAACTATAAAATCGGAGAACATATCAGCCTTCCATTTTTTTCAGGAATAATTCAAAGAACTGGGCAACCCTTACAAAGCGGTAAAAATTTCTATGTTAGCTTTGCTGATTTTAATGGATCTGTAGGAAGGTATCGAGGAGTTTCAGTAACACCAAATGCGAACGGATCCTCAGTTTTGATCCTCAGTCAGGTAGGACTCAATAAGTCAAGAATTGTTGATTATCTTAATGGTTCTGTATCGGTATTAAGCGAAAATATGCTTGAGCGTAAAAATCTATTTGCAACTAAAACCATACGTTTTATTGACAGTAGTCTAGCGGTTCAGGCAGAACAATTAAAACTGGTCCAAAACGAACTTAATCAATTTAGAGATGAAAACTCTATCCTAGATATTTCGGCGGAAAGCGGAAAGATATCTGGAAAACTTGCAGAGCTAGACATTCAAAAAGAAAATATTAGGAGACAATTATCTTATTATGAGAATCTGGAATCTTATTTACAAACTCGAACAGATTATTCAAATGTTCCAGCTCCTTCGGTAGCCGGTATTAGTGAGGGTAGTATTTCAGGAGGAGTCTCTAAAATTATCCAGTTGGCTGAAGAGCGACAAAATTATCAATATACTTTAAAGGAGAATTCTCCAGTTTTTGACGATATAGACCGGCAAATTAATTCCGTAAAATCAATTTTACTTGAAAATATTAATTCTTCTAAGGGTTTGATCAGACGTGAGTTAAATGATGTAAACTCTAAAATTGCAAATCTTGAAAAGGAGGTTAAAAAACTTCCACAAGATGAACAGGACCTTTTAAAGATCCAACGAAAATATGCGATTAATGAGCGAACCTATAACATGTTTCTTGAAAAACGTAGTGAAGCTGGACTTATAAAAGCAGCGAACGTTAGTGATGTTCTAGTCATTGACCCAGCAAAAGATACCGGTGGAGGAAGGATTGGACCTGATACCCAGCTTAATTATGTAATGGCAGTATTGGTTGGGGGCCTTATCCCGTTGACCTTTGTATTTCTGCTAGTATTCTTAAATACCAATATTCATAATGCCCAGGAAATAACCCGACTTTCACCTATCCCAATATTAGGCCTCATCGGGAGGAATAAAGTAGACTCTAATCTGGCTGTATTTACTTCCCCGAAAACTTCTATATCGGAAAGTTTTCGAGGACTTCGATCCAGTTTACAATTTATGTATAAAAGTCAGGGAGTAATAGGTTCTAAAACAGTTTTAATTACCTCTTCAGTTTCAGGTGAAGGAAAAACTTTCTGTGCCATGAACTTGGCTACTGTTTTTGCCCTTAGCGAAAAGAAAACAGTTCTGGTTGGTGTCGATCTTAGGAAGCCAAAAATTTTCAATGATTTTGAACTCAATAATGATCTTGGAATAGTTAATTATCTAATAGATCAGGCTTCATACGGTGAGATAATTCAGCAAAGCAAGATACCTTACTTGGATGTAATTACCTCTGGACCAGTGCCGCCTAATCCTTCTGAATTGCTTCTTACAAAGAAGATGGATGAACTTATTGAGGATTTGAAAAAGGAATATGATTATATCATACTTGACACTCCTCCGATAGGGATGGTAGCAGATGCTCTCAACCTCGTTAAACATGCAGATGCGACCCTTTATATGGTACGCCAGGATTATACCAAAAGAGGAATGCTGGAGACAATCAACCAGAAATATAATAAAGGTGAAATAAAGAATATTAGTTTTGTATTGAACCACTTTGTACATAGTGCTAAATATGGTTATGGTTACGGTTATGGTTATGGATATGGTTATGGATATGGTTATAACCGGTATGCCAAAGGCTATTATGGTGCGGCACCAACTAGAATATCCCAGGTAAAAGATTCCTGGAGAAAATTAATGCGAAATTTTGAATAAAAATTTTCGAAAAAATTATATATAACCTAATCTTCTTCGAAGATTTTTGCTGCCTAACGCAATTGACATCCTTACTAAATTCGAATGTCCTTTTCTATGCAATGGATTATAGTTTGAAGTTCTAGGTCTCATGTCCCAAATACCTTTTGCACCTACTTCGTTAAAGAATGAGGAATTAATAACCTCGATATTGTCAATTTCCTCTTTAATCTTTTCAATACTTTTTAATGTTCCAAATTTTTCTTTTAGAATTGAAATTGTTTTCTCTTCTTTTTTTACCAGATTCTCATATCTAATTATTGTTAGGGGTGAGGTGTCGGGTAAAAACTGCAGAACTTGTTTACTTAATTTTTTACTGTAATAATAGGGGTATAGTCCAGTTTTAATTCCCAATCTCTTTAGATTGTTTTTTTTTGTTCGTTTCTCTAAGCGCATACCTTTAATTAGGGAAAGAAAGACGCTTTTAGGATCTCGTACTAGAATTAAATGAATATCATTAGGGAACACCCGTATAAGAGAATCGACGCCAATTAGATTCGTATCTTTTATCATGATGTATTGTTTATCCGATTTATTTAAGATTCTTTCTCTAAGATTATCAATAAACAATTCATCGAAAAAATCTTTATCGCTTTGATGAAAAATTTTCCGATCATATATAGAATAGTATGAATGCAAAATTGATGAGAGACGGGTTTCACTTCTTGAATGGGCTAAGACCTCATGATCAGAAAATATTCTAATAACCTCTGAAGCAAAATTGTGTCCAGTTCTTGGAAGGTAGGAATTGAGAAAAATTATTTTTTGGTTTTCTGATTTCATATAATTTCAAATTCTTTTAAAGAGATTCATTTGCCTGAAAAATATTTTGATTCGAATTTCTTTCAAATTTATTATCATTGATAAAACCATAATAACTTAACTATTTCTGATCAATTGGATATTGGGTATCACCAATAAGTTCATTTATTTCAACTTTATCCCAGCTGAAATCTTCAACATCCATAACTTTTTTTCCAAAAAACTCAGAATGACAGTATAGCCCTCTAACAGGCTTAAGTCTTAGGTATTTATCTGCAAGTGAAGAGAACCTTGCTACCAAGGGGTTTGACATACCAGCTTCAATACATTCAAATCCCAATGCAGGAGAGAATAGGGTTTTTAATCCTATATCTGTAAAATGAAAAAAATGCCACGGCCTCTCATGTGCTGAATACGCGAAATGGGTTTCAACCATTATATATCCTCCTACTTTCAAAACTTTTGCTATTTCAGAAGTAACTTTCCAGGGCATTGCAAAATGTTCAAAACATGCGCTGGAAAATATGATGTCAAATTTGTCCTCATTTTCAAAGTATGATGAAAGTTTATGAGCGTCACCAACTACGTCTACATTAGCCCCCGGATAATAATCAAAACCTATGTATTTAGCCTTGGATAATCTTTTACGAGCATTGGATATACCCGTAACCTCACGACTTCCTATTTCTAGTATTCTTTTATCGGAATGATTTCCAAGCTCAAAAATATAATCAGGCCAATTCATATGGCTAACAGTAGTTGACAGGGGTACATTTGGATTTAAATACCGAGAGTCAAACCTGCTATCTATTATTTGTGGAGATGCATTATTTAATTTAAGGAACTTTTTTAAAATTTTTTTCATTACGATGTTCTGAGTTATTTTAAAAGTAGGATTATACCGGAGTTAGTTTTAATAGTGAAGGTCATGATTTTTTAACAAATATATCTTTTTACCCTAACAGGAAATATTTTTTCCGCATTTTAGACCAGTTTTAGGAAATTGTTTCAGCTATTCATTTTCCTAAATTTATATAAATATTATTATGGAAAAACAATTTGAAGAAGTAGTTAATCTCTTTTGGTGGAGTGAGCCTCGTTTAATGGGTAAGAGTCACGAAAATTATGGAGATCTACTTTCCAAATATTTGGTTGAAAAAATTTCTGGTAAAAAAGTTGAATGGGTTCAACCGAAGAAAATTCCATGGTATAGGTTAGATAAATCAAATGTTTTGGCTGCGGGTAGTATTATTCATCATGCTACTAAAAGTAGCTTTGTATGGGGGAGTGGAATTATAGACCATGATCAAAAAGTAGCTAAAGCAAATTTTAGAGCCGTTAGAGGTCCCCAAACGCGGCAATACCTAAATGATTTAGGTTATCATTGTCCTGAAGTATTTGGTGATCCTGCAATATTATTGCCTTTATATTTTAAACCAAAAGTCGAGAAAAAACATAGGGTAGGTATAGTACCACATTATCATGATTTTAAAGCTGTTTCTGAGCAATATCCGGATAATAAAGATATCAAAATTATAGATTTGATGACATTAGACGTAGAGAATGTCACGAGACAGATTTTGGAATGTGAGAAGATTATTTCTTCTTCCTTACATGGTTTAATTGTTGCTCATGCGTATGAAATACCTGCAATTTGGGTGAAATTTTCGAATAAACTATTTGGGAACGATATAAAGTTCAGAGATTATTTCGAATCAGTAAATATTGCATATGGAGAAAGTTTTCTATGGAAAGAAATTAAAAGCAATGAAGATATCGAGCGGAAATTTACAGATAGAATCAACTTACCTTCAAGAAATATTATCAAAAAAATTCAGGAAGACCTTTTAGATACCTGTCCTTTTGTTAAAATTGAAAAATAGGATAATGATGGCTGAACAAGAGATCAATAGGAATAAGCAGCATTACGAAAAAATTTATTCTAATTATGGAATAAAGAATATTCTATATTGGATCAATAATCTGGATGAGTTTCTGGATTCAGCTATTTCAACTGAGACCAGCTGGTCTGGATTATACAAAGAGAATTTCAGAGATCGAATAGCAGGAAAAAGGATCATGGAACTTGGATGTGGAAACTGTGTTAATGCTGCAATAATGGCGGCTTTAGGGGCAAATGTTTATGCAAACGATATAGCAGATGCAAGCGGTGAAATCATTGAAAAGCTTAATGAAAGTTATAACTTCAAATATCCTATAAAATTTATTCGAGGTGATTTTCTGAAAAATGAAATTGAATCAGAGTATTTCGATTTTGTTGTGGGAAAAGCATTTCTACATCATTTAGACCTGGACCTGGAGCAAAAATTTATTTCTGAAACCGTAAGAATTTTGAAACAGGATGGTGAAGCAAGGTTTTTTGAACCCGCAGTAAATAATTTAATTCTGGATAAAGTTAGATGGTATATTCCCGTTAAAGGACGGCCATCTAAATTTAACAGGTCTGAATTTTTAAAGTGGAAATTAAATGATCCGCACCCAGAAAGGACTTTTAGATCTTCTCATTTTGAACGGCTGGGTGAAGAGTTCTTTAAGGAGGTGAAAGTAATTCCTGTAGGTACATTGGAGCGTTTCAGTAGAATCATGAAGTGGGGCGAAAGTAGAAATTCATATAAGCGCTGGGCTTTAAAGAATGAAGGTTCTTTACCACAATTTTTAAACAGGTCTTTTGCAAGAAGTCAGGTTCTTATTTATAAGAATCCAATTAAGTAGGATTAACTTCGAAAAATGAAACCAAATTTTCTCATTATTGGATCTCCCAAATGCGGTACCACATCCTTATATAAATACCTGTCTCAGCATCCCGATATAGAATTTTCAGATAGGAAAGAGCCCAAATTTTTTTGCTGGAATGATAAAGACCTGAATTTTCGAGGTAATTCACGGGTGGTGAACCAGATCAAAGCTACTACCATTCAGGATAGAAATGAGTATTTAGCTCTATTCAAAAACAAAACATCAATACATATAGGTGAAGCTTCGGTAGACTACTTCCATTCAGATAATACGGCAAAAAAGATCTCAGATTTTAATTCAAACATGAAGCTGATACTCATCCTGAGAAACCCAGTGGAAAGAGCATATTCAGACTGGAAGCACAACGTTAAAATGGGATATGAGAACATTAGAAGCTTTAGAAAAGCCATTGATGCCATAGCAGGAAGAAAAAAAAACAATGGGGTGCCCTATTTTGATTATCTGGGTAAAGGTAATTATGCCAGTCACTTAAAAGAATATCTTTCTTATTTCAACAGGAAGAATTTATTAGTGCTGTTTTTTGAAGATTTTCGAACGGACCCTGAAAGAACCTGTAAGGAGATATTAGAATTTTTCGGAGAAAATTCCTCGTTCGATTTTCAGACGAATACGATCTATACCCAAAGCGGCGAATTATTCAAGTACTACAGGCTTAATTATTTTGCAAATAAATTAAATTTATTAGATAAAAGGGTGGGGGATGTTATTAGAAAAATCAATAAAGTTCCGGAACATATTTCCAAAAAAGACAGGGAGCATCTAATTGGTTACTACAGAAAGGAAATTGAAGAACTAGAGCAAATATTAGATAAAGACTTATCTCAATGGCTTAAGTAGCTTATAATATCTTAAAGAAATATTTTACGACTTAGCCTTATCGAAAATCGAATTCATATGAGATATTTCTTCGGTAGAGAACAATCTTAAGAATTTATCGTTGGTCTGTTTTTTTATATTCCAGCTTTCGATCAGCTCCTTAAAATCAGTGTAGAATTCCAAATTCGAAAAAGAGCATATCCTCTCGAAGAAATCTAATGGATCCTCAATTAGTGATTCATAGTGTACATGCAAAAAAGGAAATTGCTTAAGGCTTTCTTTCTCTTTGCTAATCCACTCATAGTAATTAGCATATTCCTCAATGATCTCTTTCCTGGGTTTGTTCCTGAATACTTCCATCCTGTTTTTATAACGCCATTTGCTGGAGAAAAACGATGCTACGATGGCTCGGGGATCCCTATCTATCCAGATGATCGTAGGTTTCTCAAAAATCTCTTCGATGAATTCTATCCGTGAAGGACCGGTAAACTTGATAACCAGCCTGTTTCCTTTCTGGTATTTACCAATATTTCTTGCTGCTTCTATAGCATTGCCGATCTCGGCAGCATCATATTCTTTGAGGTTTGATGGAAAACGCGGAATATAATGTGTCCAGAACTGGAATGATTCAGAAGGTTTGGGAAAATTATTCTTATTTCTGATCTGTTTTTCAATCCACTTTACATGGTTCAGGTTATTTAGTAGTGCCAGATAATGCTTTTCAGGGAATTTATTTAAATAGGAGGATATCCAGTACAGATCCCTGTGCAATGATAATATATTGTTGAATAGGGTGGTACCGCTTTTACCGGGCCCCAGAATTATAATTGCATTCTCTATTTTCATGCTGGTGCTACTTGACAATAAATATAAGTCTTGCATTCAATTTCCCATAAAGTATCTGTAGAGAGTTTTAATGTTTTTCTTAAAAATACGTAGGGTGATTCAGGGAGAGTATGATTAAAACTGTATATTTCGAACATCAATAGCCCATGGAAACCAGAGTTTATCAAAAAGAGAATACGAGCAGCTTCCTGAAGATCCTCAGGGAAAGTTTATCTGATGTTTACAAGTCGCGATTTTTATCAAGGCAACTGGCTGAAAGAGATATAAAAGCTCAGTATCGCCAGTCTTACTTAGGTATTATCTGGGCCTTTATTACGCCGCTGGCTACGGCTGCGGTGTGGGTCTTCCTCAACCTGTCTGGCACGGTGAAACTTACAGATACCGGTATCCCTTATCCGGTCTATGCATTTTCAGGAACCTTATTATGGTCTATTCTTGTAGAAGCCATCAACTCACCCACCGTAAGTACAAATTCTTCCCGCGGACTGTTAAGCAAGATCAATTTTCCTAAAGAAGCACTTATTGTTGCCGGGATCTATAAATTACTTTTTAATTCTATGGTGAAGATCCTTTTACTAGTGGGATTTGTATTCCTTTTCGGCTTAGGTTTTCACTGGAGTTTGTTGTTGCTCCCGCTAGGTATTCTGGGAATGTTATTGTTCGGGACCATGATAGGCCTATTTATAACGCCTCTTGGATTGTTATATAAGGATATTGGGAAGATAAGCAGTTTTGGCCTGAGTTTTTTAATGTACGTTACCCCCGTGGTATATGCGATCCCTGAAGATGGGATCATGAAGACGATCATGGAAATAAATCCTCTAACGCCATTGATACTTACCACCAGGGATTTTATTACTGGCGCTGAGCCTGAATTCTTACCTTATTTTATGACTATAATCCTGGTGTGTATTCCTGTTTTCTTTGTTTCATTAATATTGTACAGGATCTCCATCCCGGTAATAGTAGAAAGATCAAGTGCCTAGTTATGGAAGAAAAAGAAGTTTTATTAAAAGTTGAAGGGCTTTCCAAGAAGTTCTGCAAGGACCTGAAGACCAGTTTATGGTACGGGGTAAAAGACCTTTTTTCTAACCTAACCGGGAATAAGGAAGAGCGCAGGTTAAGACCCAAGGAGTTCTGGGCATTAAAGGATATTAATTTTGAGTTGAGAAGAGGCGAGTGCCTTGGACTGATAGGGCATAACGGTGCGGGAAAATCTACCCTTTTAAAGATCCTTAACGGGCTAATAACGCCAGATGAAGGTAGAGTGATCATCAAGGGACGGGTAGGGGCGCTTATTGAACTTGGTGCAGGCTTTAATCCCATACTTACCGGAAGAGAAAATATTTATAATAATGGAGCGGTTCTGGGCTTTACCAGGAAGGAGGTGAATGAGAAGCTGGAGGAGATCATAGATTTTGCTGAAATACGTGAGTTTATAGATATGCCGGTACAGCATTACAGTAGCGGTATGCGGGTAAGGCTGGGATTTGCCGTAGCCGCCCAGATGGAGCCCGATGTGTTGCTGATCGATGAGGTACTGGCGGTGGGGGATCTAGGTTTTGCTCTAAAATGTTTTAAAACCATAGATAAAATTCTACCAAATACTGCTATAATATTTGTCTCTCATAATATGCCTCAGGTTTCAAGGCTATGTGATAGGATTATTTTGTTAGAAAAAGGAGAGCCTGTTTATTCAGGGGGAGAAGTTGCAAAAGGTATTGATAGTTATTATAGTAAATTTTCTGATAACGAAAGAAATGTGGTTTTTAGTGATGGATCAATTAATCTTCAAGATGCTACTTTAATAGGTAATGTTATTAGTCATGAAGGCATTGATCAACTTAAATGGCATGACGATTTTGAAATAGAATTTATTTTTGAAGCTGTGTCATTAAAAAATATTCCAGAGTTTCGAATTTCTATCTTTGATAAAGAACAAAGGCCTATTGCCGTATTTAGGGCAAATGACAAAAACTCCAGAATTTCATGGAGCGGTTCAAAAATTGCTTTTATTTTAAAGCACTCAAATCTTCAATTATCAAAAGGAGTTTATGTTATTAATCTTCAAGTAACTCTTAATAATGGAAGTAATCCATTACTCAGAATTAATGATGTACTTTCTTTTCAAATACTTGATGATATTGAAGTATGGCCACCATTTCTATTAAAATCAGCATTCTATGAATCTGATAAACTATTAAAATGAGAGACAACAAAAATGAAGGAATTTAATTTGGAAGAGTTGTTTATAGTTAATAATGATTAGAAAAAAAATTAAACAGAGTTTTCGCAATTTTTTAGTTACCAGAGTTGTCCGGAGAACAAACTTAATTTTAATAGTTAGCTCAGGTAGAACCGGGACAAAGTTTTTTGAATTTTTTTTTAAAAATGTTTTTGAGAAATATCCAGTTTATCATGAGCCCAAACCAGACTTATTTGATCTTTCATTTCAAAAAATATTAGCTGAAGTTTCTGATGAGGGAATTAAGAGAGCCATCTTTTCCTATAGAAGTAAATTAATTGGAAACTTCTACTCTAACAAAGATTTGGTTAAGTATGCATTTTTCAAAAAGCCATTATATGTAGAATCAAATCCTTTTATTTATCCAGTTTTAGAAGAATTTAGCTCAAATTTTAGATCTACTAAGTATTTATTCATTACTCGAGATTTCAAGACTTTCTGTGTATCTGCATATAATAAGGACCCCCAAGGAGATGGCAAAAATGATTTTTATGGTATTTCAGACAGACGAAAAAGAATTACAGCAAAGGATTTAGGTGAAAAATTACCATGGGAGTGGAAAAATTTAAATAGAATAGAGAAAATTGCTTGGTATTGGAACATGTCAAACCGACATCTTTATTATGGCTTAAAGAATAAGGATTATATCCATCTTAATTTTGAAGATATTTTTAATAAGGATAAAAATGTTCAGAATGAAGCTATTACTAGATTATCCTCATTTTTTGGGATAAAAATTTTGGAGCCTAATTCTTTATCTACAATAATGAGAACTAAAATCAATAAGAGTAAACAAATAAGTAAGATAAATTCTATTAATGATTTAGATTCTAAAACTCAGGATCGTATAGATTTTCTTACGAAAGAAATGAGAGAAATATTAGGTTACCGTCCTATTAAATAAGATTAAGGAAAAAGTGAGTAAAGAAAAGTTAAAAATTGCATTTATAGTTAGTCATTTTCCGGTTATTAGTCAAACTTTTATTTATAACCAAATCGCAGATTTAATTGAAAGAGGACATGAAGTAAAAATATATGCCCTTGATCATAATTGCGAAGCAATTCGACATCAGAATATAAAGGACTATAACCTGGAAGCTTTGACTACTTTTAAGGAAATTAAAAGATCTACGAACTGGGAGGCTTTTTCTTTATTATTAAGAACCACGAGGTCTAATATAAGATATTTCAACCCGAAAAAATTTATACAGAAATTTAGGTTTTTTAGTTATCAAACTAAAAATTTTGATCTTCAATTTTTTAACGAGAACTTCTGGATTTTAAAGGATCAAAACTTTGATATAATTCACGCTCATTTTGGTGAATCGGGGATGTTCGTGGCCGATCTTAAAAGGGCAGGTTTTTTCTCTAAAGCGAAATTTGTAACTACGTTTCACGGATATGATTTAAATCCTTCTAAGCTACATATATTAAAAGAAAGGTATGCTAAATTATTTCGAGAAGTAGATTTAATGACGGTGAATTCTTCCTATTCAAAATCTTTATTAGAACAACTTTTTAATAAAAAAGAGATACAGATTTTACCGGTTGGCCTTAATACTAAAAAATTTAAAAAGGAAGCTGAGAGAAGCAGGAACCTTTTTCAAATTTTATTTGTTGGGCGATTAATAGAATTAAAAGCTCCCCTTTTAGCGCTACAAATTATACCATTACTTATAGCTAAAGGGATTAATGATTTCAAATTGATATTAGCCGGGGATGGTGAATTAGAAGAAGAAATTAATGAATATATCATTAAAAACAATTTAGAGTCATTTGTTGAATGTATAGGGGCTGTATCTCAAGAAAAAGTTGTGCAATTAATGAATGACGCAGACGTATTTATTTTACCTGGAGTATATGATAGAGAGGGTCGTGCTGAAACACAGGGATTAGTTATTCAGGAGGCTCAATCTATGGAATTGCCAGTTCTTATTTCAGATGCAGGAGGAATGAAATATGGGGTTGTGGATGGAAAAACCGGTTTCGTGATAAAAGAAAATGATTTGAACGAATTTGCAAATAAGCTTGAAATTCTTCAAAATGATAATATTCTTAGACGAGAAATGGGTAAAGAAGGAAGAGCCTATGTAAAGAAAAATTTTGATTCTAGAGTTCTGGGGGATCGGCTAGAAAAAGTTTACTTTCAACTTTTAAACTAATTTTTTTACCTATTTTAAAAAAATCCTATAAATAAGCCAAATTCTCATGTTGGTCTCCATAATTATTCCCACATTTAATCGCGTTCATCTGTTAGGCCAGGCGATAGATTCTGTACTTAAACAGACTTATCAGGAATGGGAGTGTTTGGTAGTGGACGACGGTTCTACAGATCATACTGAAGAACTAATGGGTTTTTATGTAAAAGATGCCAGGATAAGATTTCTGAAAAGGGAAACCCTGCCTAAGGGCGCGTCACATTGCAGGAATATTGGCTTAAAGGATGCCAGGGGTGAATTCTGTATTTTCCTGGATTCAGATGACATGCTCTTATCACACTGCTTAAAGGATAGAATAAAGCTTGCCGTGGAGAACAAGACCGATAAGTTTCTGGTCTTTCCTATGTTTACACAGCATAAAGGAGAAAGAAAGGTTTTAGAGATCCCAGAAGCAAAAAATTATATTTCAGAATTTCTGCAGTATAGAATTCACTGGCAAACGATGTGTACGTTCTGGCGTACCGATTTTGTAAGATCTATTGGGGGGTTTGATGCTGCCTATCCGCGGTTAAATGATCCTGAGATCCACATACGGGCCATGCTTATTGCAGGAAATAGATTTAAGGTATTTAATAAGCATAAACCGGATACACTATACAGGATTGTAGAAGACCTAAGGGATAGAAAAGACTTTGCCTTAAAATATAATGAGGCATTGCTGCACTTCGCGGCAGATATACCAAAATTCCTGTATGAATATCACCAGGAAGAGAAAATACCTTTTATCAAGGAATATCTCAATGACTATCTGGATATCTCTTTCAGATTTATAAAAAGGAGAAAGAATCTTGAGTTGTTCAAAGTGTTTTATAGAAATAAAATTCTCAGTTTGCCGGAATATCTTAAATTATGCAGTGATTATTATAAGTACCTGGCGTCTCAAAAAGGGATTTTGGGAAAGGAGATACTAAAACTCAGACTTTCATAGATGATTAAAATTTCCGTAATCGTTCCCTGTTATAATCAGGCAAATTTTCTTGATGAAGCTCTGGAATCTGTTTTGAGGCAGACCTATGAGAATTGGGAATGTATCATTATAAATGATGGCAGTGATGATGATACAGCAGCTATTGCCGGGCGCTGGGTGAAGAAAGATGATCGTTTTAAATACGAGTTTCAGGAAAATAAAGGCCTAAGTGGCGCCAGAAATAAAGGTCTTCAACTCGTAACCGGTAATTTTATTCAATTTCTAGATGCCGATGACGCTATAGACCTTAGAAAATTTGAGAACTCAATAAAAGCAATTGAGGAGAACCTCAATACTTCTATTGTTGTTTCAAATTTCAGAACCTTTACTAATGATCTTCAGGTCACTTATCCTCCTTATTCTGTAATAAGTGAAGAACTTCTTTGCTTTAATAATATTCTGGTAAAATGGGCAACCAATAGTATCCCGATTCACTGTGGATTGTTTAAAGCTGAGCTATTTAAAGCTTTTCGCTTTCCTGAAGATTTAAAAGCAGTAGAAGACTGGGTGATGTGGGTCTCCATATTTAAAGATGACCCTGAATTTATATTCATAGATGAACCCATGGCTTTTTACAGGAGACAGCCTGGAAGTCTTACTGTAAACCAAGAGTTGATGGATGAAAACCTGAAGAAGGCATTTTTTTATATAAAGAAAATAGTCCCGAAGACAGAAGATTACATGTATTTTGCATTCCTCGAACAACAGAAGAATTTTAGAGAAATTAGACGATTGGAACGAAAGATCGCTAGTTTGCAGAATCAAAGTTCGGGTAGTTTCCTAACAAGGATCAAAAGACGTTTATTTAATTAAATTGGAAAAAAATCAGCAATTGCTAAAACTTCTATTCATAACTCATGAAGCCAGTAGGACAGGGGCTCCCATTGTTCTATTAGAGTATCTTAAATGGATAAGAGCTAATCGCGATAGATGGCAAATTTTCGTTTTATCTCTTAATACTGGTCCCTTATCTGAAGAATTTAGATCTGTTGCTCATGAATTCTATGAGCATCCAGGAAAAATGAGCAAAAGCTATTCGCGAAAGCTGCCAGTTATTAATAAATCGATCAAGAGGAAGAATAAAGTTTTCGGTGCACTAGCCAAAGAAGGTTTTGATATCATATATGCCAATACGGTGGTTAGTATCCCTGTTGCATGTAATTTGAATTACCTCAATAGTGCCAGGGTTATAGCTCATATTCATGAAATGGAAACTGTGATTAACCTTCTATTGCCAAATTTTGCAGATTATATAAGTGATATAACCGCATTTATAACTCCTTCAAATATTGCACGTAATCAGTTAACAAAAAACTATAAGATCAAAGCTGATGATGTTACTGTTCTGAATGAATTTGTAAAACTAGCAGTGCCATCAAATTATGTTAGAGAGAAAGATTATATTTTAATAGGCGGCTGTGGAACTGTTCATTGGCGTAAAGGGAGTGATTTATTCATTCAAATAGCGGCATTTATTAAAAATCGATATCCTAATTTGAAAATTATATTCCGATGGGCAGGAGCTATGAGCAGACAGGAGGAGTTAATAGCTAATTCTGATATAAAAAAGGCCGGTTTGGAAGAGACGGTTTTTTTTATTGGGGAAAAGAGCGATCTTAATTTATTTCTAAATTCGCTGGATATATTTTTATTAACATCCAGAGAAGATCCATTCCCTTTAGTGGCCATTGAAGCTGCTCAGAGAGGTAAACCAATAATTTGCTTTGATAAGGCGACTGGAACAGCAGAAAAACTTAAGGACGGTGGAGGTAAAGTCGTTCCATATCTTGATGTTAAAAGTATGGCTGAAGCAATATTATTTTACATTGAGAATACCGAGGAATTATTGCGGGATGGTAATACTGCCAAGCAAAACTTTGCTCAATTAATACCAGAAGTCATGGGCGAGAAGTACTCCATATTTTTGGAAAACATATTAAATTAAGACTATGATCTCTCTAGTTATATGTTCCAGAACAGGAGATTTAGATTCAAATTTTAAAAGAAATATAGATAAAAGTATTGGCTGCCAATATGAACTAATTGTAATTGATAATTCGGAGAATTTTCATTCAATTTTTGAGGCATATAATATTGGAATTGAAAGAAGTAAGGGTTGGATTATTAGTTTTCTCCATGACGATATAATTTTTCATACTAGCGAGTGGGGGCTCTATTTAGAGAACTGTTTTAGTAGATATGCAGATCTGGGATTGCTGGGAATAGCGGGAGCTAAAATTAAAACAAAGATGCCATCGGCATGGTGGGATTGCCCCGAAGAATTTAAAACGATCCATATTATTCAGCACAAGAACGACAAAAAAAGATTGAGATTTACTGGGTTTCACGAACATACAACCGAGGAGGAAGTCGCGGTTATAGATGGAGTGTTTATGGCAATGAGAAAGAATAGCACTTTTCGATTTAATGAAAAAATGAATGGTTTCCATAATTATGATCTTAATATTTCACTGGAGCAAATTATAAATGGGAATAAAATTATGGTCACTAAAAACATTCTTATTGAACATTTTTCTTCGGGCTCCATTAATGAAAATTGGTTTCTATCCACCGATGAAATTCATAAACTTTATAGCAATAATTTACCTGTTAATAAAGCTAACCTCTCTTCAAAAGAGATTTCGGAACTTGAATTTAAAAATGGAGAAAAATTTATTTTGGATCTATATCGTTCTGGTCTTAAGAAATTGGCAGTAAGAACCTGGAAGGAGCTATTTAAACTTCAACCTTTTTCTTCAATCCATTTACGTATCTTAAAAACTCTTTTCACAAATTAAGATGCTGGCGGTAGTTATTCCATATTTTAAGATTGCTTATTTCGAAGAAACTTTAAATTCTCTTTCAAGGCAAACCTGCAAAAAATTTAGAGTTTACATTGGTAATGATGATTCACAAGAAGATCCAGAATCTTTGATCGAAGCTTTTAAACCTGATTTAAATATAACCTACAGGAAGTTTCTAAAAAACCTGGGAGGGAGCTCCTTAACTAAGCAATGGGATAGGTGTATTGATTTGATTGAGGACGAAGAATGGATTATGCTTCTAGGGGATGACGATTTTCTAAGCGATAATTATGTTGAGGAATTTTACAACTCATTAAATGAAATAGAACAATTTGAGATAAAGCTTGTAAGATTTGCATCTTGTATAGTGTGGGAGGAGACAGGCGAGTATTCTAAAATATATGAGCATCCAAAACTTGAAAAATCAACAGATTCCTTCTTTAGAAAATATATAGATGCCAGTACAAGAAGTTCTTTAAGTGAATATATTTTTAAAAAGGATGTTTATGAAAAATATGGATTTAGAGATTTTCCCATGGGTTGGGGTGCAGATAATATAGCCTGGCTTGAGTTTTCTGAATTTGGTGATATTTATAGTATTAATGATGCAACGGCCCTTATAAGGATGTCTTCCAGAAATCTTTCCAGATCAGGGTTTGGGGAAAAGTTAAAGGCAAAAGCCAAATTGCAATATTTTGAATTTATTATTCTAAACCATTTGAATAAATTCAGTCCAAAGCAGCGTTTGGGTATTCTAGAGAAATGGGAGATTTTAATTTATAAGCATAAAAAAATATCCTTGCCATTCTGGGTTAAAACGAGTTCGATTTATTTTAAGGAAGGCAGGATTCTGGAAGTGGTGAAGTTTCAAAGAAGGGTTATTTTGAATGTTTTAAGTTGATAGTAAATTGAAGTATAGAATTAAAAAGTTTTTAAAATCAATAGTCTTAGAAAGATACTTTTCTCCGAAGGTAATCGAAATTAATGGCACACAATTTCTATTACCAAGGTTTGATGATATTGGTTACCCTAACCTAACGATGAATGAACTTTGGCTCCTTGATCTCATTAAAAATTACTTGCCCAGAATTGAAGGAACCGTTATTGATATTGGAGCAAATACAGGGCAAACATTATTAAAGCTAAAATCTGTTGACAAAAATGTTCCTTATTTAGGAATAGAACCTAACAGTTATTGTATTGCATATCTTGATAAATTAACACGTTTAAACAAGCTTAAGGACGTGCAAATTATTCCTGTGGGTGTTTCAACAGATAATGGATTATTAACATTACATTCTTATAGTGGAAATTTTGATAGTTGTGCCACAGTTATAGAAGATTATCGCACCCGTAGAGTTGAAAAGAAAAATACTATTGGCGTACTGAATATGGAAACGATCTTGGATCATGCAAAGCCTGAAAAGGTTTCTTTAATTAAGATCGATGTTGAGGGAGGCGAGTTAGAGGCATTCAAAAGCTTAATAGAAATTATCCAGAATTTTAAACCATCTATTCTTATAGAAGTTTTGCCTAATTATGGTAAAATGGATAGTAGATGGCAAAGGCAGTTAGAACTTGAAAAGTTAATTGAGAGCATTGGTTATTCTATTTTTAGAATTTATAAGACCAAAACAAATATCTTGGAATTAGCTGTTTTGAATGATTTTGGAACTCATGATAATCTGAATCACTGCGATTATTTGTTAGTTCCAAACGAGATAAAAGAGAATTACTAAGCCCTCTCAAAATAGCTTTTTATATCTTTAATAAAATTTCTTCATAGTTTGGAGCCATTAGTATCTATCATTATACCTACGTACAACAGAGTTTCTTTCTTGGGAGAAACTTTAGATTGTATTATAAACCAGCAATATAAGAACTGGGAATGCATCGTAGTAGATGACAGATCTGAAGATGCAACAATTGAGCTTCTTACCTATTATCAAAAATTAGATTCGAGATTAAGATTTATTAAGCGGCCTTCAGATTATCCATCAGGTGCCAATTCCTGCAGGAATATTGGTCTCTCACAGAGTAAAGGGGAATATATTCAATGGTTAGATTCAGATGACCTAATTTCACCTGAAAAAATTAGAAGCCAAATAGCTTTACTTAGAACGTCTAATGCCGATATTGCGACCTGTCGATGGGGGAGATTCAGCAATCAGTCATCAAAAGCTCAAATGCTGGATATGCACGCATATAGAGATTTCAAATCTTCAAAACAATTTATTGATTCGCTCGCAGATGATCTAGGATATTTTCCAATTCACTCTTATTTAACTAAAAGAGAAATTATTGTAAAGTCAGGTCCCTGGCTTGAAGGATTAACAGTAAATCAGGATGGTGAATTTATAATGAGAGTAATTGCTAATTCAAAAACTATAAGGTTTTGCAAAGAAGGAATTGCCTTATACCGTAGATCTGATCATTCTAGCACGAGTGAGTATAATAAGCGTAAGATCAATGACTTAATTAGTAGCTGGAAAATTATTGATGGTTATCTCCATATTCGGTACAAAGAAAACGAAATAAGGATTGTTCAGAATGCAAAAAAAAGTATTTTTTCAGTGTGTCAAAAGTGGCCTGATATAATTGATAAGAATCAGGACTTCTTTTTTGGTTTGGATGAAAATAATTCAAAAAGAAAGCTAAAGATTATCATTAGACGATTTCTTTTGAATTATAAACTCTTATAAGTTGCAATTCTAAGATGGAAAAAAAACCTTTGATAACTATTATTATTCCCACCTACAATAGAGCAAATTATATTGAAGAAACTCTTAATTCCATCCTAGAGCAGACCTATGGAAATTGGGAATGTATCGTAATTAACGATGGTTCGAATGATAATACCATTGAAATTCTGGAGGATTATCGAAAAAAGGATAAGAGGTTTTTATATTTCAATAGAATTGATAAGTACAGAAAAGGAGCAGCGGGAGCAAGAAATTTTGGTTTAGACATAGCAAAAGAAAGGGGTGCAAAGTATATTCAATTTTTTGATGACGATGATATTATGTATCCTGAAAAATTGGAGCTACAAATAGCTCCTTTAATTGAAAATCTTGACTTGAATTTTACAGTTTGTAAATATGATAAACTGGTCGAAATGGGGAATGAGGATTCTAAAATAGTACGGCCCGAATACGAACTGTATCATACACATGTTGGAGATGCCATGTTAAAGGGGGAGCTTAAGATGAATAGTTTAAGTGTAATTTGGAGAATGGAAATATTAAATCGCTTTAGATTCAACGAAGATTTATCACATGCTGAAGAGTGGGAGTTGTTTACGAGAATTGGGTATCATTTCCCTGTAAATTACGGAGTAGTTAATGAATATTTATATGCTTATCGAAAACATCCTAATACATTGACCATGGGTGAGGATAATGATTATAAAAAGCGGAAGACTTCCGGCGTGATAAGATTAATACTTATGGAATACCTTACACACAACTGCCTTCATACCACTCAAAGCATTATCTATTTCGGAAAGAATTTTCTTATTTATGATTATAAAATTCCCTATGTTTTAGATCTTATTAAATACACAAGAAATAATGCTGGTTTTGATTGGAAGATCAGATTTTTTCTTAAGTCAGGAATTAGATTAGCGAAAATGAATCGTAGAATTATCTCCAAAATAGGTGCCTGGGTGTGACGCAATTGGAAAATAAACAAAATAAAATCCCCTTAGTATCTATAATTGTTCCTACTTATAATCGTCTGGAATACTTAAAGGCTTGTCTTGCTTCCGTATCAAAGCAAAGTTTGTTGGATTGGGAATGTTTAGTTATCGATGATGGTAGCTCAGATGATACAATTGCTTTTCTTAATGAATACAATAAGAAGGACAGGAGATTTAAATATTTCTCAAGACCCGATTACTATCCAAAAGGTGCAGCATCCTGCCGGAACTATGGTTTAATTCAAAGTAAAGGAGCATATATACAATGGTTAGACGATGATGATCTCCTATCAAAAAATAAACTGGAGCTGCAAGTAAAAAGGCTTGAAGAATTTTCGGATGGAAAATGTTTTATTACTTGTTGTTGGGATCTTTATTGGCCAAATAAAAAGCTTGAATTAAAATATCTTATATCTGAAGATGAATCATTAAATTCAAGGTCGTTTTTTAAGAAATTATATGAGAAGCAAACTTTTATTCCTGCCTCGGCATATCTTACACCTCGTTCTCTAATTTTCTCTGCTGGTATGTGGAATCAGCATTTAAGTCTGAATGATGATGCGGAATACTTTACCAGGGTTTTATTGAATTCTGAAAAACTTATAATGAGTAAGGATTGCTATGTGCTTTATAGAGAACATTCTCATGAGAGAATAAGTACAAAGAATGATGAGAATAGCTTGAAATCATTCTTATTAAGTTTACATTTAATAAATTCTCATTTATTAGTAAAAAAGATAAAAGTTACTCCTTATTTCAAATGGAAATTGAAAATTATTTTTCATCAATATTCAGAGAATTATATGGATACTCTACGTTTGCATTACTTTTTTTTTCTTGAAAATGGGATTAATCTGAGGTTTTCTGCCTTACTTCGCTTGAGGATTAATTTGTTTAAAATATTTTACCCAAAATTGAAAAAAGTAATTCAATCAAAAAAGTAGTGAAAATTTTAATCTGTTTTGGAACCCGTCCTGAAGCCATAAAAATGGCTCCAGTTATCTATAAACTTCAAGAACGTAAAATTGATCATACAATTTGTGTTACAGCACAGCATCGTGAGATGCTTGACCAGGTGCTAGAGTTTTTTGGGATTATACCAGACTATAATCTCGGGCTAATGTCTCCAAATCAGTCTTTAAATAAGCTAAGCGGTGAGATCCTGACTTCTTTTGACAAGGTCCTTACTGAAGTTAAGCCGGATATCTTGATGGTACATGGAGACACTACCACTTCAGTAATGGCAGCATGGGCTGCTTTTCATAGGCAAATTGAGATAGCGCATGTAGAAGCAGGATTAAGAACCTTTAATTCTTATTCCCCTTTCCCCGAAGAGATAAACAGACAGGTAACGGCACGGCTCACAAATTATCATTTTGCTCCAACATTACAAGCTAGAGATAATCTTTTACGAGAGAATATTCCTGAACATAAAATTTATATAACCGGGAATACAATTGTAGATGCGGTACAATTAGGGATTTCCCGGCTTGCAAATATTGATGAATCAGAACTTATCTTTGAAACAGGTATCGATCCCGGGAGTTTAAAACGGTTTATTCTACTTACCGGACACCGAAGAGAAAGTATTGGAAAAGGCTTTGAGCAACTTTGTGAAGCGGTACTTCAAATAGTGGATACTGAAGAGGTTGATATTGTATATCCCGTACATCTTAATCCAAATGTAAAAGATCATGTGTATAAAAAGCTGGGTAATACTAAAAATATTCATCTAATAGATCCTGTAAGCTACCCTGTAATGTTATATCTGCTAAAAAACTGTGAATTTATTATCTCAGATTCAGGAGGTATTCAGGAGGAGGCTCCATGCTTTGGAAAAAAAGTTTTAGTGACCCGTGAACTTTCTGAAAGAATGGAAGCTATAGACGCAGGGACGAGCATTCTGGTTGGGACAAATACGCTTAAAATAGTGGAGAACGCCACAGAGCTTATTAATAAACCTTCTCACAGTATTTTTCAGAACCCTTTTGGAGATGGGAAAGCTTCTGATAGAATTGTATCTTTTATTATTGAAAAATTTGGCTGATATTTTAAAGAAGATACTTGTTATAGTAGAATCTCTTGATAAGGATTCAAGTAGTGGAGCAAAGGCCAACATGGCCCTTATCAAAAATCTGATCGAAGCTGGTTTTCAGGTTAAAGTTTATCATTATTCAAGGAAGGAAATCAAGTTGGGGGGGGCAGAAAGTATTTCAATCCCTGAAAATCGTAAAACTTTTTTTTTCTTTCTTAGCAGAGTAGAAAGATATATTCGTTATATCTTCAAGTTTAGTCTTAATCCTAAAATTGAGGAGAAGACCGGTTTTTCATTTACACTGAAAAATGACCGGAACAGTATAGTTGCAGCCCTAAGAAAAGAGAAGGATTTTAAGCCCGACTGGGTGCTGACCTTAAGCCAGGGAGGAAGTTTCAGGCCTCATCATGCTTTACTCAAAATCCCAATGTGGCATGCAAAATGGATAGCTTATATACATGATCCTTATCCTATGCACTGGTACCCTAAGCCCTATACCTGGAAGGAACCAGGGTATAAACTGAAGCAGCGATTTATGGAAGAGGTCGCGGACAAATGTCAATATGCCGCTTTCCCTTCACTTTATCTGAAAGAATGGATGGGCTCCCATTACCAGGTTTACCTGGAAAAGGGCATTGTAATTCCTCATCAATTAAATAATGAGATTGAAAGAACACTTTCTATGAAGGTGAAAATCGATCCTTCGGAATTCGCCATACTTCATGCCGGGAATTTTTTACAGGCCAGGCAGCCAATGGGGCTTATAGAAGGCTTTAAAAGATTTGTGAAAGCTAAACCGGAGGCAAGCACAAAGCTAATACATATAGGGCCGGCACATCACTATAAAGAATATCTTGAAAAGCAAGCTCAGGAGGAAGCAAAGATTCAGGTCTTTTGCCAAAATCATCCTTTTAGCGAAGTTGCAATCTTGCAGGAAGAGGTATCGGTAAATATCATTATTGAGGCAAAGGCTGAATTCAGCCCTTTTCTGCCGGGAAAATTTCCACATTGTATTGCTGCCGGGAAACCAATTTTACTTCTTGGTCCACCAAGGAGTGAAAGCAGGCGATTATTAGGGGAGGACTACCCTTATTATGCGGAAATAGATGATGCCGAGCATATTGCCAGTTTGTTGGAAGAGCTGTATCTGGAATGGAAGAGGGGAGAACTTGCAGTAGATTATAGTAGAATTAAGAGATATTTATCATCAGCCTACGTGAAAGAAATAATAAAAAAGCTATGAAAATTCTCATGGTCTCCATATTTGCACCACATTTCTTTAACTGGGCTGAACAGTTAAAGGGTTCGGGACATGAGATCTACTGGCTCGACTTATACGATTCTAACACGAAAGTTGAAAAGATAGATTTTATTAATCAGATCATCGGCTGGCGGTATAGATGGAACCATCCCGGGAGATATTTTCTTAAAAAGAATGCCTCACAGTTTACAGACATTATTAACAGGCTCAATGAAAGGGATTTTGAGAAGGTCCTGGAAAGAAAAGTAAAAGAAATTGAACCTGATATTATACATAGTTTTGTGATCTATCTGGGTGGAGAGTATGTATTACCCGTAATTGAAAAATATCCGAAAATAAAATGGATAGTATCTAGCTGGGGTAGTGATCTTTATTATTACAGGAATAAAAAACCATATCTGGAAGGCATTCAAAGGGTTCTTCAAAAGGCAGATTATTTATTTACCGATTGTAAAAGAGACCATCAAATAGCCCTTGATAATGGATTCAATGGTAAATTCCTTGGGGCTTTTCCGGGAGGAGGAGGATTTGATTTCAGAAAAACCGATCCTTTTATGGAATCCTTTTCGGAACGCGGGCTTATCCTTATAAAAGGCTACCAGGGATTACATGGAAAATGCATTGAGGTATTACAGGCCATCGAAGGGCTAAAAGACAAGCTGAAGCTATACAAAATTGTGATCTTTGGAAATGGAGAAGAAGTAGAAGCTTATGTTCAAAAGTCAGAGGTGAAATCCTGGCAAAATCTCGAGCTGGTAGGGAAGATTCCTCCTGAAGAGGTGATGAGATTGATGGGGAAAGCCAAAATATATATTGGGAATAGTACTTCTGATGGGATGCCAAATACGCTATTAGAGGCAATTGTGATGGGAGCTTTTCCTGTGCAGTCGAACCCGGGAGGTGTGACTGCTGAACTCATAGAGGATGGTTTTAATGGATCCCTGATAGAAAATGCTCAGGATATTTCTAAGATCAAAAGGACTATAATCAAAACTATTTCAGGAGAAATCAATATTTTTAAGGGGGTTTCTTATAATTTACAGGAGATCAAACCCCGATTGGAAAGAGAACTTATAAGGCAAAAAGTCATAGAACAATACCAGCTTATAGAAGACCAAAATACACAGGTTTAGCTCATGGAAGAAAAGATCGCGATCATTTATGCCCATAGGAAGAGGGATGTCGAGAGGATAAGACTTTCTTTTGAGTCCCTTAAAAAACAGTCTTCAAAGAATTTTGAGGTGATCTTTGTCGATTACGGGAGTAACGCACCCCTTACAGAGGATCTGAAAAAGCTGATGGGCGAATATGATTTTGTGTCTCCTTTTTTTTTACCGGTACCCCAGCTGCTTTGGAACAAGAGTAAGGCCCTTAATTATGGGGTTTTGCAAAGCAAAGCCTCTTATATATTTATCGCCGATGTGGACCTTATCTTTCCTCCTAAAGCGATAGAAAGATTGGAACAGCTAAAAAAACCTGAAAGCTTCTTCCTTTTTAAAATGGGGTACCTTGATCAGGATACCTCTTCCAATCTAATGGAACTACAAGGCTTTGATGACTTAAAAGCTTCACGCGTTGGAGAGGTGAACGGTATGGTGCTGGCTCCAAGAGGTGCATTTTTGAAAGTGAATGGTTTTGACGAGTTCTTTCATTTTTATGGAGCCGAGGATGTGGATCTTTTTTCACGTTTTGAGACTGCCGGGTACAGGGAAGAAAAAACAGAAGGCCTGTACTTTTTTCATAACTGGCATCGTAGCTTTCAGGGCTCGGAGGATGAGATCGTGACCAGGAATCCGCGTATAAAGAACATCATGCGGATCAATCAGGAGCATTATTTCAGGAATAAAGACCTTGGCCTTATTAAGCCTAGAAGACAGGAAGGTATGGGGGAAGTTATTGGGGTTGAAAGAAGTTCAAGATTAAAAGAACCCACCTGTAATTATATTATTCCTAATATTGCCGCCAGGGTTGAACATTTTCTGGAAGAAGAATTACTGACTCTAAAAGAGGAGGTAATAAAGGCAGAATTTGTGATCGATCCATACTATGAGACTTTAAAATACAGGCTGAAGAAAAAACTTGGAAAACAAACTCAGCCTTATCTTTCCATGAAAGAAGTAAATGACCTGGTTTTAAAAAAAATTCTCTTTAATTACCGGGATGCTAATTATTCTTTTAAAATTGCAAAAGACCTCAAAAGCATAGATTTTAGAATAGAGCTCTAGATGAAAAAAATGGTAAATATCATAGCTGAAATAGGACAGGCGCATGAAGGCAGTTTAGGTCTAGCCCTTTCCTATATAGATGTACTTGCTGATGCCGGGGTGGATGCGGTTAAATTTCAGGTGCATATTGCCGATGCCGAGAGTAGTATTCATGAACCTTTCCGGATAAAGTTCTCTCAACAGGACGAGACACGATTTGACTACTGGAAGCGCATGGAATTTAGCCTGCAACAATGGAGGACCCTGAAATCGAGATGCGAGGAAAGGGGGGTGGAATTTCTGGCCTCTCCTTTTAGTAATGCTGCGGTAGATCTCCTGGAGAAATTGGGAGTTAAGAGATATAAGATAGGTTCGGGTGAGGTGAACAATTTACTTTTACTGGAAAAGATCGCCAGTACTGGGAAACCGGTCATACTTTCCTCAGGGATGAGTTCTTTTGAAGAACTGGAGAAAACCGTGACATTTTTAAAAGATAAAGGAATTGATTACTCCATCCTTCAATGTACCACCTCTTACCCTACAGCACCTAACAATTATGGTTTCAATGTAATTAGTGAATTAAGGGAAAGATTTCAGGTTCCAGTGGGTTTTTCCGATCATTCTGCCAAAAAGGAAACCTGTATCGCAGCGACCGTTCTTGGAGCTGAGATCCTTGAATTCCATGCTGTTTTCAGCCGGAAGAGTTTTGGGCCAGATGCTTCTTCTTCTCTAGAGATCGAAGAAATAAGAGAATTGGTAAAGGCGGTAAGGAATATTGACGAAGCTCTTGAAAACCCAGTGGATAAAAGTAATAATTCCAGATTTACAGATCTGAAAGGGATCTTTGAAAAATCTCTGGCAGTGAATAAGGACCTGCCAAGGGGATATATTCTAAGATTTGAGGACCTTGAATCAAAAAAACCGAAAGGAATGGGACTTGATGCCTCTGAATTTCAAAGTGTAATTGGAAAGAAGTTGCAAAGAGACTTAAAACAGTGGGATTTTTTAAAACCGGGAGACCTTACTAATGAAGTCTGAATATTTTACAGAGCAGCAATACAGAAAATTTACATGTGCTGAGGGAAGCCAGTATATAGCCAGTGAATATGCATTATTCAGAATATTGAAACTGGTGCGGAGATTTCAGCCCAGGAATATTCTCGAGGTAGGAGTAGGGATTGGAACTATCTCCGACTCTATTATGAAAGCCTTCGGGAACAGTTATCAGCCGAAGGTTTTTGGCACCGAAGACAATGAGTTTTGCCGTTCTCAATTAGCAAAGAATCTTGGTTCTTCATTTCAGGAATTTAAACTATTCAGGACCATACAGGAATTACCCGCAGAGCAGGAATTTGATCTGATCATCATAGACGGAAAGGATTCCAGCCTGCAACAATTAGAGGCTCATATGAATGACCAGTGTATCCTGGTGATCGAAGGGGATCGAAAGGACCAGACCGATCTTGTAAGAGGGCTGTTACCTGATTCAAAATTTGTACATTCGATTACTAATAAGAAGAACAGTTCATATTCCAATCGATCAAAAGAACATTTTCAGGGAGGCTTAAAAGTTATTTTTACCAATCCAAATGTTAAGCAATATCTTGAATGGATAAGATTGAAACTATCTTCAAAGATCCATTTTCACCTTAGAAGATTTGCCAAATGAGTATGAAACGAAAAATATGCGTAGTAATTACCGCTCGCCCCTCATATAGCAGGATTAAAACAGCTTTGGAAGCAATTAAGGATCATCCTGAGCTAGAGCTTCAATTGGTAATCGCTGGTTCAGCGCTATTGGATCGTTATGGAAATGCAGCTGAATTCATCAAAAATGACGGTTTTAAAGTGGCTGCCAAGGTCTACATGGTCCTGGAGGGAGAAAACCCAACAACTATGGCGAAGACTACGGGTTTAGGATTAATGGAGCTTACCAATGTTTTTTATAATCTTCAACCAGATGCAGTAATAAGTATAGCCGATAGATTTGAAACTATCGCCACTTCGATTGCCGCCGCATATCAAAATATTCCTCTGGTTCATATCCAGGGAGGGGAGGTAACCGGAAGTATAGATGAGAAAGTTAGACATGCAAACACAAAATTGGCCGATCTTCACTTGGTTTCGAATGAAGATGCCCGGAAGCGGGTTATTAAATTAGGCGAAGATCCTGAAATGGTTATTAATACTGGTTGTCCGTCGATTGATCTTGCCAGGAAACTAGAGAATGAGAATGGATTGAATTTTAATCCTTTAGAGAAGTATGGAGGTGTAGGTAGTCAGATCAATTGGGAAGATGGTTATTTGGTAGTCATGCAGCATCCGGTGACCACAGAGTATTCAAAATCCCGGGAGAATATAATGGAAACCTTATATGCAGTAAAGGAAAGTGGAATTTCTGCATTTTGGTTCTGGCCTAATGTTGATGCAGGCTCAGATGGCACCTCAAATGGGATTAGAACTTTTAGAGAAAAGGAAAATCCTGAAAACATTCATTTTTTTAAAAATATGGATGGCCTCGATTTTCTAAGATTAATGAAGAATTCAAGAATGCTTATTGGGAATTCCAGTGCAGGAATAAGAGAAGGTAGTTATCTGGGTGTTCCAGCTTTAAATATAGGAAACCGTCAGCAAAGAAGGCTTCGAGGCGAGAATGTTACTGATGTTGGTTATAACAGGTTTGAAATATTAAATGCAATCAAAGAACTGGAAGGAAATTCTAGATTTAGTAAATCTAATCTGTATGGTGACGGTGAATCCGGGAAACGAATTGCAGAAATTCTTGCTAAAGTTGAGTTGAGATCTTCAAAAACAATTAGTTACTAATAATGCTTGCAGTTGCTAATTTTCACTATCTCAGGAAAGATTTTGATTCCGATTATCCAAGTATTTTTGGGTTGACCCCGAGGCAGTTCGAGAATCAGCTGAAAATATTATCGAAACAAGGAAGATTTATCTCACAGGCTGAGCTTTTAGATGTGGAAAAACATTCTATAGAAGATAATTTTTTGCTTATCACCTTTGATGACGGTCTTAAAGAACAATATGAGCTGGCAAAACCTATTCTGGATAGAATGGGAATACCTTTTATATGCTTTATAAATACTTCTAATTTTACGGAGAAAAAAGTTTCTTTGGTGCATAAAATTCATCTTCTTCGTTCCAGAATAGATCCTATGGAACTGGAAGAAGGAATTTCAAAAAATTATTCTTTTAAATTAAATGAGGAAGAAAGGAATAAAGCCCATTTTCATTATAATTATGATCCACCTGCAGTTGCCAGGTTGAAGTATTTGCTCAATTTCAAGATTGATATTAGCGATCTTAAACAAATCATAGAGCCGTTATTCAATGAAAATTTCAATGAACATAGGATGGCTAAGGATTTATATATGGAAATGGACCAGCTAAAAGATCTATGGAACGGAGGGAGCCTTGGGTCCCACGGGCATAATCATGATCCCTTAGGTTTGATAGAAATAGAAGGTGTTGAGAAGGACCTAAAGAATACTCAGAATTTCTTTATTTCTAACTTTGGGCAGCAAGCTAGATTGTTTAGTTATCCTTATGGATCTTATGATGCCTGTGCAGGACTTTCACAAGCTATGGAGCAAGCCGGTTTTAAGGTAGCACTTACCATGGAAAGAGCGGTAAATTATCATATATCGGAAAATCCGTTTTTGGTGGCGAGGTATGACTGCAATGACCTTCCTGGTGGAAAGGCAGATATATTTAAAGGAAAAAGTCTTTTCAAAAATTGCGAATTTGCAAAATGGCACACGTATGAGAACAGTACTTTTAACCAGTAATAGTCTCAGGCATAAGTATATTGCCCAGTGCCTGGCACTCGGTACCGATCTTCAATTAATTATTACCGAAGAAAAGTCGGCTACCATAGAAAATACTGAAGAACTAATTGAAACCGATGCCAGGTTTATAAAAGATCATTTTAAATCCCGATCTGCATCTGAAGAAAAATTTTTTGGAAATATGGGATTTCCAGAGGATATAATCCAGATAGAACTTCAGTATAAAGAAATCAACACTGAGCTCACATTAGAATTTTTAAAGGAAACCGACCCGGATATCATAGTTTTATTTGGCACCTCGATAATTAAAGATTTCATTTTAAAGGCTTTTCCAAATAAGATCATTAATCTTCATCTAGGTCTATCTCCTTATTATAAAGGCTCGGCAACTAATCTATTCCCGCTTTTGTATGGACAGCCACAATGTTTAGGCGCGACCATTCACTTAGCAGAAAAGAAGGTTGATTCGGGTAAAATATTGCATCAGCTTAGACCCGATCTTTCTGAGGATGATAACCTTCATGATGCCGGAAATAAGGTTATAAAAAGAGCAGGAACGCAGTTACCTGAAATTTTAAAATTATATTTTCGGGGAAAGATTATTCCGATAATGCAGAAGGCTAGCCGTAAAATTTACAGGAATAGTGATCTTACTACCGATAGACTGCGCAATATTTATGATAATATTGAAAAGGGGTTATTTTCAACATATTTAATGGATAAAGAGCAGATCGATAAGAAATATCCTATAATTTCAAATTTGAAACGATGAGAATCTTAGGTTTAATAACGGCAAGAGGTGGTAGTAAAGGTATACCTGGGAAGAATATAAAAATACTCGGAAGCATTCCTTTGATTAATTATACTATAGCCTCCGCTAAAGAATCAAAGCTTCTATCGAAAATAGTTCTAAGCTCAGATGATGAGGAGATCATGAAAATATCCGGGCAACAGGGAGTTGAAGTGCCCTTTAAAAGACCGGGAGAACTGGCCGAGGATAATACTCCGAGTTTGAAGGTTATCCAGCACGCATTGGATTTCTTTAAAGCAAAAAATGAAAATTTTGATGCCATTTGCCTTTTACAGCCTACGACTCCTTTTAGAAGGAATGGGCTTATCGATGATGCTATCAGAAAATTTATATCGGGAAATTATGATTCTCTAATTAGTGTAAGGGAAATTCCGACTGATTTTAATCCACACTGGGCCTTTGAAGATCATAATGGGATATTAAGAATAGCTACCGGGGAAAAAACTCCGATTCCGAGAAGGCAGGAACTTCCTAAGGCTTACCATAGGGATGGAACTATTTATATTACTGCCACCAGGCAAATAATGGAAGAGAATTCCTTACTTGGAGATAACATTGGCTTTATTAATACCATGGCAGATGATTATGTAAATATAGATACCATTAGTGATTGGGAGAGGGCCGTAGAAATATTAAAAACTCGTAATTAATGTGCGGTATAGCTGGAATAGTTGGGCCTGAGATTAAAAAAGGTGATTTGGATCTAATGTTAACTTCAATGGCCCATCGCGGACCAGATGCGAGAGGAGTATATCATGACAAGGGTTTTGCTATAATTGGACATAACAGACTCTCTATAATAGATCTATCCCATGAAGCAGATCAGCCTTTTAGTGATCCAACAGGTCGGTACCATTTGAGTTTTAATGGTGAAATATATAACTATACCGAACTAAGAAATGAAATCGGCTTAAGCCATACTTTTAAAACTTCTTCAGATACAGAAGTTTTATTAGCCGCTTATTTAGTTTACGGCAAGAATTGTCTGGAAAAGTTTAGAGGAATGTTTTCTTTCGCGATCTGGGATAATAAAGAAAAATCTTTATTTGCTGCACGTGATCGTTTTGGGGTGAAACCATTTTTTTACAGTAATACTAATGATTTTATTTTCGCTAGTGAGATCAAGGCGATAAAAAGAATAAAAGGATCAACACAAAATGTAAGGCAATGGGCCAATTATTTCTGCTATGGTTCCTATGGACTTCCGTCAGAAACCTTTTTTCAGGATATTCATCAATTACCTGCCGGTCATTTTCTAGAGTTTAAGGATGAAAAGTTACAAATAGAAAAATGGTATGATTTTCCTGAACGAATTTCTTTATTAAAACGGACTTATTCTGAGGAAGAGATAAAGCAGAAGTATCTTGAACTTCTAAAAGATTCAATAAAACTAAGGTTCAGGACCGATGTGCCTTTGGGATTTAATATTAGTGGTGGTGTGGATAGTTCGTTATTACTGGCCTTAGTAAATAACATTCATAGTTCAGAAAAAATAAAAGCATTTACCTTTTTTACAGGCGATGAAAGATATGATGAGTTGCCTTGGGTAAAAGAAATGATTTCCCAAACAGGAAATCCTCTGGAAAAAGTAAAACTTTCCTCTTATGAGGTTCCTGAATATGCCAGTTTAATAAGTGAAGTTCAGGATGAACCATTTGGAGGAATTCCCACCCTCGCTTATGCCAGGATTTTTGAAAAAGCTAAAGATTCAGGAATTAAGGTTCTGCTCGATGGGCAGGGAATGGATGAACAATGGGCAGGATATGATTATTATAAAACAAAGGATAATTCCATAGTACAGGGAACCGGAAAGTCAGGTAGTTTTAAACCCAACGTTCTCGCAAAAGAGTTTAGGGATCTTGCTTTGAAACCTGAATATCCTAGACCCTTCGAGTCCAGGTTGCAAAATTTACAATACCGTGATCTTTTCTATACAAAGCTTCCAAGAGCTTTAAGGTTCAACGATCATATATCCATGGCTTTCAGTACAGAGCTTAGAGAACCATTTTTGGATCACCTTCTGGTGGAATATGCTTTTGCCTTACCGGATGAAATGAAAATAAGAAATGGAGTGCATAAATATATGCTGAGAGAATTGACTGGAGAATTTGTCCCGTTTAAGATAGCAGAGGCTCCAAAAAGAGCTTTACAAACTCCTCAAAGGGAGTGGCTTTCTGAAGATCTGAAAGACTATGTAGATAGCCGGTTATTAATTCTTAAAAAAAGTAAAGTTAATGAATGGTTTGATTTTAAATACATTTATAAGGAATGGGAGGATTACCAAAAAGGTGAAAAACAGAATAGTTTTTACCTCTGGCAATGGATTAATACGAGTCTTATATTTGAAAATAGCTGATTTGATCCTCCAGTTTTCTATATTTGAAAGTCCTGTAAACCTATCCTGATTTGACACCAAAAAAACTTCTTGTAATTATTCCTGACGGAGTCGGTCTTCGAAATTTCGTCTACACTAATTTCCCTGAAGAAGTGAAAACTGCGGGTTGGGAGTTGGTCTATTGGAACGCTACCGGGTTTAAGTTAGATGAATTGGGTTATAAAGAGATCAGTTTAAAGCCCAAACCCAGGGCCTGGACAGATCTTCTGAAACGGGCTAAGATCAATGTAGAGTTGGAATATTTTGAGAAAAAGTTCAATGAGCCTGTATATAAGAAATATAAGTTTTCTTCTTCTCAAAACGGTTTGAAAAATATATTGAAAGGTCTTATGGTCAGTTTTCTAACTAAAAAATATGAGGGAGAAAAAGGTCTGAGTAAATTAAGAACGCTAATACAAAAATCTGAAAGGAAATCTGAATATTACAAGCACTGCACAGAGGTATTGAGTCAGGAAAAACCTGATGCTATTTTCTGTACCAATCAAAGGCCAGTGAATGCGATTTCACCAATTTTAGCTGCCCAAGACTTAGGAATTCCTACTTCCTGCTTTATTTTTTCATGGGATAACCTCCCCAAAGCTACCAAGGTGATAGATACAGATTATTACCTTGTGTGGAGTGAGCATATGAAGGACGAACTACAGCGATATTATCCTCATATAAATTCAGAACAGATTAAGATCACCGGAACTCCTCAATTTGAAATTCATTATAACAATTCGGTTGTTTTACCAAGAGATATGTTTTTCTCAAAATATAACCTGGATCCTACCAGAGAGTATCTTTGTTTTTCCGGAGATGATATTACCACCTCCCCTCATGATGAATATTTTCTCAGGGATGTTGCCAGAGAAGTAAGTCAATTAAATGAAAAGGGAGAAAATATCGGGATCATTTTTCGACGTTGTCCAGTAGACTTTTCTGGCAGATACGATAAGGTTTTAAAAGAGTTTAGTGAAATTATCATTCCTATAGATCCGGACTGGACAGGCAATGGTGATTCTTGGAATCAGGCTATGCCAAAAAAGGTAGACATGGCATTGCAAACAAATATTGCTGAACACTGTTTTATGGTTATTAATGTGGCATCCTCAATGATTTTTGATTTTGCGACTAAAGGAAAACCTTGTGCATACCTCAATTATTTGTTGGAACTGAAAGATCAGAAAAAGGATATCAGGGAAATATATTCTTATATTCATTTTAAAACTATCCCTGAAAATGCTGTTTTCTGGATTAATAATAAAGAAGATATTGGAGATATCATTCTACGAGCCCTTAAGAATACGAATAAAGAGAGGCTAGATATGGCGATGAGTTGGTTTCAGCAGATTAACTGTTGTGCAACAGAAGCCTCAAAAAATATAGTTCATCAATTAGCCAAGATAAATTAGATGCATATTGCTTTTCTTACACCGGAATATCCCCATGAAAGGACGAATGCTTCCGGAGGTTTAGGTACAAGTATTCGAAATCTAGCTGAAGGGCTGGTGAAAAACGAAGTTAAGGTAAGTGTAGTTGTTTATAATCAGGAAGTTGATGATGAGTTTAGGGATGACGGAATTGACTTTTACCTTCTGAAATTTCGGAAATACAAAATCGGAGGATGGTATTTCTATAGAAAATATATTCAGGATCAACTAAATAGTCTAATAAAAAGAAAGGGTATTGATTTAATTGAAGCCACAGACTGGACTGGAATAACTGCATTTATGAATTTAAGCTGTCCTTTGGTTATTCGTTTAAACGGAACTGATGCCTATTTTTGCAACATAGAGGGAAGACCTCAAAAATTTAAGAATAGGTTCTTCGAAAAGAAAGCCTTAATAAATGCCCAGGCACTTGCCTCTGTAAGTAAATTCACTGCCAATAGAACAAATGAAATATTTGGTATAGGTAAGGAATTTCAAATTATCCCAAATAGCATAGAACTCGATAAGTTTTCTCCTTCAGATATTGAAACTGATTCTGATTGCATACTTTATTTTGGTACTATAATCCGAAAAAAGGGAGTTTTAGACCTTGCTCATATTTTCAATAAGGTGGTAGAAAGGAAACCAGAGGTAAAGCTACTTATGATTGGAAGGGATGTAATCGATGTGTTCGAAAATCGCTCAACCTTACAGCTTTTTAAAGATAGCCTATCTGGTTTAGCCAGAAAGAATTTTATTTACAAAGGTGCAATAGATTACGACAGGGTTAAACTGGAAATTGAAAAATCTACAGTGGTAGCTCTTCCCAGTTATGCGGAGGCTTTACCTATGACCTGGATCGAGGCCATGGCATTGAAAAAGGCACTGGTTACTTCAGATATTGGTTGGGCAGGAGAAGTAATGGTCAATGGTGTTACTGGATATACCGTTTATCCAAAAAAACATCAGGAATATGCGGATAAAATTCTGAAATTATTATCAGAACCTCAATTAAGAATAGAAATGGGGTCGAACGCGAGAAAAAGGATCGAAAAAAAGTTTTCTTCTGAAATTGTTAGCAGACAGAATATTCATTTTTACAAAAAAATAATTAAGACTGTAAATTCTTGATCTACCTGAATCATATAAAAGGGAAAGAACTTATTTCAGCTGAAAAAGGGGAAGAGGTGATTGAGCTTACTTCTGTAAAGCTTGTAGAGGCATTTTGGGAACTGTGTGCTGTTTATCCCGATGAGCTCATCATTTGGATAGATAAGAGTATTTCCATGAAAATTTCGATTAGTTTAAATACCATTTTTAGCCATGATTTGATTATGGCTTCATATCCTGTAGAAACCCAATATTTATCTGAAACCATAGGGTACATAGATCAGTTGCCGTTTATTAATCCTGATTACTCAGTTAGATACCCTACCTGGAGAATGAGTACAGATATTGGTGCTATAAAAGGAAAAACAGCTTTGAGGTTTAAAGGCTTATTCAACGGAATTAAAAATTTCGGTTATTTGTTAAATTCAATAGCCAAGACAGGTCAACAGAATTCTCTTTTCTGTTATTGTGAACCAGCGCTGGTTGAAAGCCGAAAGTCAAGTCAATTAAAATATGTAGCCAATATCTCAGACACTTTCAGGTTTGTAGCACAGCATTATAAGAAAGAATGGTTATATGTGCTTTTATTTTGTTACAAGTGCTATCAAAATAAATTACCGATAAGATCATTTTTGAGCAATCTCAGGAATAAATCATTTTTTAAGGAAAACGTAGATCTTTCTGGAATTTTGCCAGAAACAATAGGTGTGCGCAATGATTATTCAGTAGATGTAATAATTCCCACGATGGGAAGGCCAGAACTTTTAAAGAATGTGCTTGTCGATCTTAAGGCCCAGAAAATTAAGCCCTCAAGGGTTATAGTGGTAGAACAGGATCCTGATGAAACCGCACAGAGCCAATTATCATATTTGAAAAATCAAGAATGGCCTTTCGAAATTACCCATCAATTTATTCATAGAACGGGAGCCTGTCATGCCCGGAACCTTGCTTTAAAATCGGTTAAAGGGGATTTTATTTTTTTTGCAGATGACGATATACGCTTCGCGCCAGACCTACTGGAAAAATCTCTGAATGAAATTCAAAGGCTTAAAGTGAATGCTTTAAACCTGAACTGCTTACAGCCAGAGGGAGAAACAATTTTTCATAAGATAAAACAATGGGGAGCCTTTGGATCTGGAACATCGATAGTTAAAAGTAAATTTGCGCTGCAGTGCCGGTTCTCAGAAAATCTGGAACATGGTTTTGGTGAAGACATTGATTATGGTTTAAAGTTGAGGTCTAAAGGTTGCGATATAATATATCATCCGGATATAAAGATCAAGCACCTAAAAGCAGATATTGGCGGATTCAGGCAAATTCAAAATTTCCAGTCCATTGCTAATAATACGGGCCCTAAACCCTCCCCAACCATGATGCTTCTGGTAAAGAAATACTATTCAAAAGAAATGCTTAGAGGATACAAAGCCGCCCTTTTCTTAAAGTATTATCGCAACCAGAGAATTACAAATCCGATTAAATATTTTCGGAGTATGCGGGAAAGATGGAATATAAGTGAAGAAATGGCTTCCGAAATTTTAATAGCAAATAAGGAAAATTCAAAAATATCTCATGGAAAGGAATATTGAGATAAAATTTGCTTTGATAATTTGCACCTACCATAGAGCAGATTCTCTTAAGAGATTATTAGACTCTGTTCTAGATCAAAGTCTCTATCCAGATCAAATTCTAATTATTGATGGTTCTAAAGATCTTCGAACACAATACTTTTTTGAAGAAAACAGTTTTTCAAAAACAGAATATTTAAGGGTAGAAGATAAAGACCGCGGATTAACCAGGCAAAGGAATTATGGTATATCAAAAGTAGATGAGGACATTGAAGTAGTTTGTTTTCTAGATGATGATATTGTTTTAAAAAAGAAATATTTTGAACAATTAATTAGAACTTATAAGATTTTCCCCAATGCCTTAGCAGTAGGCGGTAAGATCTTGGATGAGGCTGAATGGAGAAGAGCAGGTCCTGATGATAAAATTAAATTTGATGAATTCATTCTAGATGGATTCGTACGTAAACTCGGAAGCCGAAATGTATTAAGGAAAAGGCTTGGATTATTACCTAACCAACCGCCAGGTTTTATGCCTGAATTCTCTCATGGTTTCTCTACGGGATTTTTGCCCCCTTCCGGTAAGATTTATCCGGTAGAATTCTTTATGGGAGGAGTTTCGTCATACCGAAAGGAATTATTTTCAAGATTGGAGTTCTCTTCTTATTTTGAGGGATATGGTTTATATGAGGATATGGATTTTTGTCTGCGTGCCTCAAAAATAGGTCAGTTATATTTGAATACTGCTGCCTGTTGTTACCATTTTCATGACGAAGCGGGTAGGCCTGACCAAATGAAATATGGAAAAATGGTAGTGAGAAATGGTCATTATGTTTGGAAATTAAAGAATCCAAATCCAGGATTAAATGACATAATAAAGTGGAATTTAATCACTTTCTTACTTCTGGTAATTCGATTTAAAAATGATATTTTAGATGGCGAGAAAGAAGCCAGAAAGGATGCTATTGGTAGATTGAAATACTGGATATCGCTGGCCTGGAATCCTACAGAACCTGATAAACCCAAATCTTGACAAAGAAATCAGTTAACGAAAGGCAGGCGGAGTTTTATAGAAACTTCAAGAAGAACAGGGCTACCAAAATTTGGTACTCGCTGAGAAATGGTCTATTCAGAAATATCAAGAAAAATATTGGAGCTGAAGCTCAGATTTATGAATTACATAAAAAGTGGTTTGGAGACCTTTCAAATTCAAAAGTTTTAGATCTTGGGTGTTACGCAGGGAATTCATTGTCTTATTACCTGGCAGAACATTCTAGTTCCTACCTGGGAATAGATCTTAGCGCACCGGCCATTGAAAATCTAAATAATCGAATTTCAAAATTACCTAATGCCGAAGCAAAAGCTATAGACTTTCTTTCTGAAAACTTTAAAGAAAAGGAATTTGATCTAATATATGCTTATGGAGTCCTGCACCATTTCAAGGATACTGATGAATTAATTTTAAAGTTAAAGGAGAAATTAAAGGCTGGTGGTAAAATCGTAAGTTATGATCCCCTTGAAACAAGTTTGCCAATAAAGTTAGCCCGTACCTTATACAGACCATTTCAATCTGATAGGGACTGGGAATGGCCATTTACCAAACGGGTATTCAATAAGTATGATAAAGAATTCGAGATTTTAGATAGAAGAGCGGTTTTTGGAAAATCTAAATGGATTTTTTTATTGAATTTTTTACCAATTTCAGAGGAAAGGAAAAATGAAATCGGGAGAAAATGGCATAATGATGACTGGGAAAGGTCCAGACATTCTGAAGCTCATCTATATAGGTGCATGCACCTAACCATGTTTATGCAGAAAAAAATTGAATAGCATGAGATTTTCAATATTTACCCATGCTGAGCATAAATGTTTTCGGGGGAGGCTGTATTCTTATGCTCCTTATGTAAAAGAAATGAATCTCTGGATTTCTCATTTTGATGAAATATGTGTTTTAGGTCCGGTTTCTAAGAAAGATCCAGCCTCGATCGATTCAGCCTACACCCATGATAATTTAAGGTTTAAACCTATCCCTGGGCTACATTTTAAGAATAAAAAATTATTTTCTAAGAGCGTTCTCAACTCGTTCAGGGTTATCCGCGAAATATTCCTGGAAATGAAAAAGGCAGATCATATTCATATACGCTGTCCCGGAAATATTGGACTTCTGGCATGTTTGATCCAGATATTTTTTTCATCAAAACCTAAAACGATCAAATATGCCGGGAACTGGGCCCCGGAGGCTGAACAGCCGAGAAGTTACCGGTTTCAGAAATGGCTTGTTTCAAACACCTTTTTGACCCGCAATGCCCATGTCCTTGTATATGGAGAATGGGGAAATCAAAGTAGAAATGTTATCCCATTTTTTACGGCTTCTTATTCGGAAGAGGAAAAGATAGAAATCCATAAGGAATTTCGATCTCCTTTTAAATTCGTTTTTGCTGGTTCCTTGGTGGAAGGGAAACGTCCGTTTTTCGCTTTAGATTTAATAAAAGCTTTAAAGAATAAAGGATTTGATGTGGAATTGGAAATGTATGGTAATGGTATTTTGAAAGTTTCCCTTGAGGAGTATATTGATGAAAATAAACTGGAAGATATAGTTACATTGCACGGTAACCAACCTCAGGAAACAGTTAAAAAGGCTTATTTGTCCGTCCATTTCTCAATTTTGCCCTCTAAAAGTGAAGGCTGGCCTAAAGCTATAGCAGAAGCCATGTATTTTGGATGTGTCCCGATAGCTACAGAAATTTCCTGTGTTCCCTGGATGCTTGGTGAGGGAACAAGAGGGATTTTAATTAAACCGGATATCGAATCTGCTGTAGGAAGAATTATAAGTATGTTAAAAAAGCCAGATTTACTTCAATCTATGTCTGAGGAATCGAAAAGCTGGTCTCAAAGTTATACCCTGGAAGGATTTGATCGGGAAATTGAAAAGCTTTTATGAATATACTTCAACTTATAGATACCTTGCATCCCGGAGGAGCTGAACGAGTTGCCTTGAATTATGCAAATTCCTTATTGCAATACGGAGTGCAATCCCATATTTGTGCAACTAGGGATAAAGGTATTCTGGTAGATAACATCCAGGAAGGAGTGGTGTTTCATTTTCTAGGAAAGAAAAATACCTTAGACCTATTGGCACTGAATAAATTACGAAATATAATTAGGGAAAATAAAATAGATGTTCTTCATGCCCACGGGACCTCTTGGTTTTTTGCTGTATTATGTAAAATTTCTGGAGCGAAATTCACATTGATCTGGCATGATCATTACGGAAACAGCGAATTTTTGGAGGATAGAGAAACCAGGCTCCTGAAATTTTTCTCTGCTAAGTTTGACGGAATTATATCGGTAAACAAAAAATTAAGAGACTGGGCGATAAACAAGCTAAAAGTTGAAAAGGTGATCTTTCTGAATAATTTTATAAAGATCAGGGAGGAATCAGATAAAATGCCTGTTAAACTCAAAGGTAATTCAGAAATTAAACTCATATGCGTTGCGAATTTGAGAGCACAAAAAGACCATCGAACTCTTTTAGAGGCTTTTCAGATCTTAACCAGTGAAGGTAATAGTATATCTCTGCATTTATTCGGTAAAGAATACAATGATCAATATTCAGAGGATATTAAAAGTTCAATTAAGGCTATGTCTTCAGTTTATTGGTATGGTGAGCAGAAAGAAGTCTTTTCCTATCTATGTCATGCCGATATAGGAATATTGTCTTCGGTTTCAGAAGGTTTACCTTTAGCTTTACTTGAATATGGGATGGCTAGATTGGCAGTAGTTAGCACAGATGTAGGAGAATGTAGAAACGTTATTGGAGATTACGGAATATTGACTAATCCCAATAACCCAGATGAAATAGCTAAAGCAATTAATATATATATTCAAAATCCTATAAAATTAAAGGATGATTCTGAAAACCTTCGAGTAACAATAAAACAATTATATTCGGAAGAGTACGTAATCCCTAAATATCTTTCTTTCTGTCGCGATCTATGTTAAGGAGTGATAAAATAAATAACCAGTTTTATATCAAAATGTTATTGCTTCATTTTGGTTATGGATTTATTATCTATTTAATGCCATCGCTATCTAAATTAATACTTTTAGGAATTATGGCTTCATTTATTTTTGTGATACTAGATCGCAAAAATAGGGGTAATGAAGCCTTAATGGCAGCAGCCTACATAGCAGGGGGTGAGGTTTTTTTTAGGCAAACCAGCGCAGTGATATTTTATGAAACAGGAAAATATGCCGTAATTATCTTTCTCTTAATCGGGATGTTTTTTAAAGGTGCTAGTTCTAAAACGATTCCATATTGGATTTATTTATTGATCCTATTCCCGGGAGTAATTGTTGCATCAATGACCATTAGTTATGAAGCGGATTTCAGGAAACTAGTTGCATTTAATATTACTGGTCCGGTTTGTCTTGGAGTTTCCGCCTTGTATTGCTATTATAAAAAAATAAAAAAAGAAGATTTCCAAAGGGTTTTATTGATGTTGTTAATGCCTCTTGTGGCACAAATGACTTATTTATATTTCTATACACCTAGTATGAGTGATGTAAGTATCAGTCTTTCTGGTAATTATGCGGCAACGGCAGGATTTGGTCCTAATCAAATATCAACAGTTTTTGGTCTTGGTTGCTTTTTAATTTGTACCAGGTTGTATACAATCAGGCATAAGATCATTAATATGATCGATATAATATTATTAATTCTAATGGGATACAGAGCTGTAATAACTTTTTCTAGAGGAGGAGTTATTACTGCCATTATTTGTATAATAAGCTTTTTAATATTCTATTATTATAAACAAGAAGCGAAGCGAATAGAAGGAACGAATCTTCGAATAATCGGGATGATACTAATCTTTGCAGTTGTGTGGTTTATTTCCTCTTCTCAATCCAGAGGTCTAATTGGAAACCGATATACTAATCGCGATGCAGCAGGGCAATTGAAGAAAGATATTTCTACCGGAAGAGTAGAGTTAATAGAAACGGAACTAACGGCATTTTATAAAAATCCAATTTTAGGAATTGGCGTTGGAAAGGGAAGGGAGTTTAGGGAGGAGAGTATGGGGATTGAAATAAATACGCATAATGAAATAAGTAGATTGTTATCTGAACACGGGATTCTAGGTATTTTTGCCTTAGCAATCCTTATATTTGTTCCTTTAGTTTTCTGGTTTAAGTTTAAAAATAATTTCTATTTTCTAGCTTTTGTAGCCTTTTGGTTTATGACCATTAATCATTCTGCCATGCGTATTGCCTTACCCGCTTTTATTTATGGACTTGCATTATTATATATAGTAGATGAAAAAAAGAATCCTATACATAGGAAACGACTTGCAGGTCAATAGTTTTACGGTTACCTATATTTCTTTTTTCAGTAAAATGTTAAGGAAGGAAGGATATAAAGTTAAAACAGCCTCAACCAGAAATAATAAAGCACTCCGGCTGGCAGAAATGATCGGCCTTATCGCAAAGTATAGAGAGGCCACAGACATCGTGCTTATAGATACTTATGGAGCGATGAATTTTTATTACGCCTATCTGGTTAGTAAGACCTGTAATTTGTTCGATTTGGAGTACATTCCTATTCTTCATGGGGGGAACCTTCCGGAAAGGCTTGAGAATTCTCGAAAATTAAGTGAAAGTTTATTCGGGAACGCAAAAGTCAATATAGCACCATCACGGTTCTTGCATGATATTTTCCAAAATCACGGGTTCGATAATACTGAGATCATCCCGAATGCTATAAAATCTGATAACTACCCTTTTAAAAAACGCTCTTCTTTCAGACCTAAACTTTTGTGGGTGAGACGTTTTCAGAAAAGATATAATCCATTTATGGCCTTAAAAGTGTTACGGATTTTAAAGCAATCATATCCTGATGCCAGTTTATGTATGGTAGGGCCAGAAAAGGATGGCACTATGGCAAGTTGTAAAATGCTGGCTGAAAAGTATGACCTGGATGTTCGTTTTACTGGTAAATTAAGAAAGAAACACTGGGCTGAGTTGTCCCGTAATTATGATTTCTTCATTAATACTACTTCTGTTGATAATACTCCAATAAGCGTGATTGAGGCGATGAGTCTGGGGCTTGCTATCGTCAGTACTGATGTAGGGGGAATGCCAATGTTAATTGAAAATGGTCATGATGGAATCCTGGTGCCAGAGGATGATGAAAAAACCATGGCAAATGAAATAATTAAAATTATTGAAGACCCGATAAAAGGAGAAAAAATATGTTTGAATGCCAGGAATAAAGTTGAACAATTCGACTGGGATCTGGTTAAGGAGCAATGGAATAGAGTTCTTAATTAATGAGGCGAATTCTTTATATAGGTAATAAGCTTGAAAAACATGGTGCAGCTCCTACCAGTGTGGATACGCTTCCTGCCTTAATCGAAAAAGAAGGATTCAAATTTAAAAGTGTTTCATCCGTTAAGAATAAGCCCTTAAGACTCCTGCATATGCTTTGGAGTGTTCTTATGAATATTCAAAAAAAGGACCTAGTATTAATAGATACCTATAGTACATTCAACTTTTGGTACTCAGTTTTGTGTGGTCAGGTCTGTTTTATATTTAATATCCCCTATATTTTTATTCTTCATGGAGGTAATCTTAAAAGCAGGTTTGATAGATCTTCCAATTCTATTTTGAAGATCTTCCGGAATGCAAATTTTTGTGTAGTTCCGTCAAATTTTTTAAAAGATGAACTAGCAATTTTTTCTTTCAAGAATCTTAAGTACATACCGAATTCTATCGATCTATCGTTTTACAGTCATAAATACAGAAAAAATTTAGATCCTAAACTAATATGGGTGCGTGCATTCGATGAGGTATATAATCCAGGGTTAGCTATTAGAGTTCTGGAGAGATTATTAAAGTCTTACCCGACGGCGGAATTATGCATGGTGGGACCTGAAAAGGATGGGAGCCGAGGGAGGTTGGAAAAAATAGTGAAAAAGAGAAATTTACCGGTAAAATTAACCGGAAAATTATCAAAAGAAGACTGGACTACCTTATCTAAGGGATACGATATTTTTCTGAACACCACATCAATAGATAATACACCTGTGAGTGTCATGGAAGCAATGGCGCTGGGTCTGCCGGTGGTTTCTACAAATGTTGGTGGAATTCCCTATTTGATTCAAAATGGCGTGAACGGACTTTTAGTTGAATCAAACGATTGTGAAGATATGGCTACTGCTGTTGAAGCTTTGATCTCAGACCCTGAATTAGCTCATAAACTTAGCAGTAATGGAAAAAAAAGCGTAGAATCTTTTGACTGGGAAAAGGTAAAACCACTTTGGTTAGAATTGCTTGCCTAAAAATTATATATTTATCCGGGAGGAAACTTAACCAGTAATGTCTCAAAAACCCCTGTTCCATTTTGAAATTTCCGAGCGTAAAGTGTTACTGCGGCTCTTCGATATGGTGGCGGTTCTACTTACTCTTTCCGTAGTCGGAATTATCTTCAGATTTGATTATTTCCAGATCGATGCAAATAACTGGAGCTGGACTCTAGTATTCCTAATCTATCTAAACCTCTTCGGAAATATTTTCGAACTTTATGATCTCCAAAAGGCCGATCGATTTGATAGTGTGGTCAAGAACGTGCTGTTAACTACCAGTCTTACTGTGCTATTCTATATGTTAACCCCGTTTTTCACGCCTAGCTTGCCCGAGAACAGACTGCAGATCCTATTCTTCTTTATCTCTGTTGCTGGAGCTCTGTTGGTATGGAGGTCATTATATATAAGCTTAATTTCATCACCGAGATTCTATAAAAGAGTTCTGGTCGTTGGAGATTCTTTCGATATCAAATTGATCGCCGAATCACTTCAGAAGTCAGATCCCAATTATTTTGTAGTGGGTTACATAAATACAGATCTAAAGATAAAAACAGAATTTGAAAGAGCAGATCTTATGCATTTTGAGGTAGAGGAACTTCAGGAAGCAATTAAAAAACATCATATCAATGAAGTGGTGGTTGCAAGCGCTTATCAAAAAGGTTTGATGCTCACCTTGTACAACCAGTTAAGTGAACTTCTTAAGAAGGGATTTCCTATTCGCGATTATACTCATGTTTATGAAGAAGTTACCCGTAGAATTCCGGTTCAGAATGTAGATAAGGATTTTTACAGATACTTTCCTTTCAGCCGAAGCAATCAGAATAAATTCTATATGCTAGTGTTTCGTGTTTTCGATATAATAGTAGCTATTGTTGGAATTTTTTTTGGAATACTAATTTCACCATTCATTCTTATTGGAAATTTAATAGGAAATCGTGGTAAATTATTTTATTCGCAGGAAAGAGTGGGTAAAAACGGGGAAGTTTTTAAAATTGTAAAGTTTAGAACCATGACCAAAGATGCTGAAGCATCGGGTCCGCAATATGCGCAAATTAACGATTACCGAATTACAAAATTCGGAAGATTCCTGAGGAGGTCAAGGCTGGACGAAATACCGCAGTTTTATAATGTTCTAAAAGGAGATATGAGTATGATAGGCCCAAGACCTGAAAGACCCGTATTCGTAAAGGAACTTTCCGAGCTTATTCCATTTTATGATACCAGGCATATCATAAAACCCGGGTTAACTGGCTGGGCACAAGTAATGGCCAATTATGGTGATTGTCACGATGATAGCCTGGAGAAATTACAGTATGACCTCTATTATATCAAGCACCGTGGCATTTTTTTAGATCTAAGTATTCTGTTAAAAACTCTAAGTACCGTATTATTCTTCAGAGGACAATAGAGTAAATCAAGGCCTTTTTCTTTTGAATTTCACTACTGAAAAAAGAAAAATGAACAAGGCAAGAAATTGTGCGATACGAGGTATATAATTTCCATATTTCACATAGAATGTTTTTTCATCGCTCAAGCCAACTTTGCCGGTTATTGTCCCTTGTTTTTCGTAACCTAAACTCTCAATAATATCACCCCTGGCATTTATGATTGCTGAAATCCCTGTATTAGCACTTCTTGCAACATATCTTCTTGTCTCCACTGCTCTTAATCTGGCATAGCTCAAATGTTGTTTATGCCCTTGTGTGTTACCCCACCAGGCATCATTAGTGATAATACTTAAAAAATCAGCGCCGTTATTCACATAACCTGTAACATACTCTCCGTAAACTGACTCATAGCAAATAATGGGCGCTGTACTTAAACTCTCATCTAATCGTAAAACCTCACGGTTTTCCTGGGTGGTTTTCATCGCTACGGTACCCCCAAGGTCTATCATAATATCCCCCAATATCGGTTTCAGTAAACTTTGATAGGGAAAATTCTCAACTCCTACTACAAGTTTGGATTTATGATATAACTGAGTACTATCTATGGTATTCCTTACCAAAAAAGCGGAATTATAATCATCATACCAGTCATTAACATTAGGTCTTATCTGATTACTTTGTTTCCGTACTTTTGCGGGATCCTGAAATCTTTCGAACATACTTACACCGCCAAGAAAACTAAGATCAGGCTTCATCCTGCTAATTTGTTGACCATAGAAAACTGCCTCAGATCTTTCGAAATTTGGTAATTGAGTTCCATCGGCAAAAACTGTTTCAGGAGCTAATACAAGATCGGTAGAGTCGGTAACCGATTGTTTGCTAAGCTGAAGTAGGAGTTCTCCAATTCGGGTATCTGTAGTATTATACTTTTCGGTATAAGGATTTATATTTGGCTGAAGGATCACCACGTTGATAGTTTTCTTCGGCTCTTCATAATTGTAAAACATGACCAGAGATATGGTGATCGGGATAAGAATAAGTAGTCCAACTTTTAATATGCCCCTATAAATAATTCCTTTATCCTTAAATTCCCTGAAAAGAAGAATCGCCTTGAAAATCGCAATGTTACATAGTAAGATCCAGAGGGTTCCTCCAAAAGTTCCGGTGTATTCATACCATTGTACCCAGCTAATGTATTCGGAAAATACATTTCCTAAGTTCAGCCAGGGCCACGAAAAATCCCAGTTGAGATGAATCTTTTCGAAGATCATCCATACACTTATGAAAAAGGCCGAAGCAGCACTAAAACCTGTTCTTGTAGCAACGATATGATATAGTAAAAATACTGTCGACATTAATAGTGAATTGGCAAGAATCGCAAAAACTCCTCCAAACGGCGTAGAGAAGTAGATCCAGTAAGTAGTGATCAAATTCCAGATAAAAAAGCTGAGATAGGCGTGACCAAAAACCTTTAATTTGATCCATTTACTAGAACTATTCCTTATCTGAAATTCACTAAATAGAAGTGGGACGAAAGCGAAAAAAATAAAAAGAGCAAACCCATAAGTTGGCCATGAAATGGCAAACAGGATTCCGCTTAAAATGGCAAATAAAATATTCTTCATAGAAATCTGGTCTGCCCAAAAATAGGAAACTTCTTTGTGAACTCTGTCAATAAAAAAGTTTGAGATCTTTATCAAATGGACAATAACATTATTTTTGGAGCTTTTTAAATTCAAAATAGTAGATTAGTAAATTCTAACTAAACTAGATACATGGGTATTAAAAGGCACATCCCGAATATTATAACACTTTTAAATCTTCTTTGCGGAAGTCTGGCCGTGATCTTTGCTGTAAAAGGCAATTTGGTACTGGCAGCTATATTTGTGGCTGGAGGGATATTTTTTGATTTTTTCGATGGTCTGGCTGCAAGAGCGCTAAACGTGAAAAGCGAAGTTGGCCTACAACTTGATTCCCTCGCAGATGTTGTTACCAGTGGGGTAGTACCTGGTATTGTGATGTACCAACTTATGACCAAAGCTTTACCAGCCAAAGGAGGCCTGGGGGCAGATTGGAATTCTTCGGTCTTTGATATTCAGATGAAACCTTTTGCTATTATAGGTTTGCTTATAATTCTTGCTTCAGCTTACAGGCTGGCAAAATTCAATGTGGACGATCGCCAAACAGATTCATTCATCGGTTTGCCAACACCGGCTAATGCTTTGCTTATTTTAAGCCTGCCTTTGATCTTAACATATCAGCCTGGGCCTTTTATTTCAGATCTACTGTTAAATGAATGGTTTTTGGTAGGGCTTACTCTGGTAAGTTGTTATTTGCTTAATGCAGGATTGCCGCTATTTGCTTTAAAATTTTCAGATTGGGGCTTTAAGGAAAATAAATTAAGATACTTTTTTATCTTCAGCTGTATCGTGCTAATAGTATTTTTGAAGTTTATCGCTATTCCGGTGATTTTGTTGCTATATGTAATTCTATCAATTGTTTCAAATAGATCAAGCTCTTACTCAGAATGATTTCTGATAAGGTCAATCTCGATATTTAAGGTTGCACCACTTATAATATCCATATTGGCAAATGGCCAGCTTACTAATTGTTTTCTCTTATTCGCTAGATTATAAAAAGTTTCAAAATAGTCTTGGGTTAGATGATTAACAGAATAGTATTCTTCTATATTTTTCAACATATCTTCTTGTTGATATACTTGTACCCAATTAATTGAATTTAATAACCTATATCTTTTATTCTTGTCTTTAGACTTCATAAGCCTACGTACAAGAAAGTCATCTATTTTAGATCTAATTCCCCAAATTGGTACTTTTAGAAAGTTAGGTGAATTTTGAGGTATTATTGGTATCTGACTAGTAGGAACCTTGTTGAATTGTTTTAAATCTGGGATTTTATCAAATAATTCATTAACAAATCTGTAATATAGCCTGTCATTTGGATGTATATTCGAAGTCATTCGCAACATTTGTAAAGACATGCCTGGGCTAAATGCATAAAATTTTTCGTTGCAAATATTTACCTGCCGAGATAATTCCATACGAGTGAAAGTAAACCAGGAAAATAATTCATCATATAATTCAGCAAATGGTAAATTATGTGATGAAATTCTGTCAAATATTTCGGTTAGATCTTTTATTGTGTCGCTTATGATGGTAGATTTATATTGCTCTAAATCTAATTTTTTAAACCAGTTGTCATCATGCCAGGAAAGAATTTGATCAGTTTTTATTTTTTTCCATAATTCAAAATTATCCTTAGTCGAAGCTGTAAATTCAAACTCTTCCTTCTTGATATAAAACTTGAAGAAGTTTTTGTTTCGAAAGTTACTTGAACTGAATCTTTTAATATTTCTAGCCGGTAGTCCTTCACATAATTCCCCTAGAAGAATGGGAGTTTTTATAGACGGAACCACATTTTCTAGGATTTCTAGCCAGGAATTGAGTTTGATAGATTCCGTTTGAATTGAATATTTACGAAAGGTTTTTTTATCTGGAAAATATTGGTCTGGATCAAAATAGGATTTCTGGAAGGCACCTTTGATTTTCGCCAACCTTGATGCAATCTTACTTTCATAATTAGAGGCTTTTCCGAAAGTATGGGCCTTAATCTTTAAATTTTTAGGAATGGCGGCAAGAGCTACACGACTATCAATACCACCACTTAGAGCAATATTTACCTCACAATGATCTTGAGTACATAATGAAACTTCCTTTTTGTATTGATTCCAATATTGCTGAAGGTGATCTTTTTTTATTCCTAAAGGTCTAATATTAGAATAGAGTGAGTTGTCATATCTTTTCTCTTTGATTTCACTTTCTAAATTTAATTTAATCCATTCTCCAGGCAACAGTCTTTTACAATTCTTTAAAATCGTTCTTGAGCCGGTATTAAAAAAATTAGGACCTACTGCTCTTTGAAATATTCCTGTATTATCAAATTCTGCATTTGAATATCGGCCTAATAGAATGATACTGTTTGAAATAAAAAAACAATTTTCTTTAAAAAGGTAATAGAGTGGGTAAATATTACAAAGATCTGTTGCTATAACTATCTCAGAAGTGTTTTTACCGAATATCACGGTAGAGAAACTACCGGTAAAATTATCAGCCACCGGCCATCGATCATAAACATGTTGAGCAGCTGATTCTTTTTGAAGGGTTAGTTTATCTATAGAATAATCTCTCAGGTATCCGTTGGTTACAGAAATAAGATTTTTTGTCTCTGTAATAGCAGATGAATCATTGATCAATAAGGAATTCTCGCCAAATTCTTTTAGTTCAATATTTTCAAAATCTTTTGCGAGGCTAAGGTCAATCTCTTTATTAGTAAAAAGGAATTTCATATATAGCCTTTAAATTAGCAATAATTCTGACTAATTAAACAACTTCTTCTTTCTCAATTCGAAGTTTTGCCCTAGATAAACTTTACGAACCATTTCATCCTCGGCTAGTTCTTCAGGGATTCCGTGCTTAAGGATACTACCCTCGAACATTAGGTAGGTCCTGTCTGTAATAGCCAGGGTTTCCTGAACGTTATGGTCGGTGATCAGGATACCGATATTCTTATCTTTTAACTGGGCTACAATGCGCTGAATGTCTTCCACCGCAACCGGGTCTACTCCGGCAAAAGGCTCATCCAGTAGAATAAAGCTTGGATCTGTAGCCAAAGCTCTGGCGATCTCGGTTCTTCGTCGCTCACCACCACTTAAAAGATCTCCCCGGTTCTTTCTGATATGATTTAGCCCAAACTCTTCAATAAGCGACTCCATTTTCATAAGCCTTTCTTTTTTGGAAAGTTTGGTGAGTTCAAGAACGCTCATGATATTATCTTCAATACTCAATTTTCTAAAAACAGAAGCTTCCTGGGCTAAATAACCAATCCCATGTTGAGCTCGCTTATACATGGGATATTTGGTTATGTTTATTTTATCGAGAATAATATTCCCGCTATTGGGCTTTATTAAACCTACGATCATATAAAAAGAAGTTGTTTTTCCCGCACCGTTGGGACCTAATAAACCAACGATCTCTCCCTGGTTCACCTCTACAGAAATGCCTTTTACAACATCCCTTCCTTTATAGGTCTTTACAAGTTTATCAGCACGTAATTTCATATCCTCTTTTTATATATCTGAAATTGCAGAAATTATACCGTAATTTATTTATTTTCTTCCAGAGCTTCCCAATACTCGAATGCTCTTCTTAAATGAGGTATCACAATAGTACCACCAATTAGTGTTCCTATACTAAGTGTTTCCATAATCTCCTCACGGGTAATTCCTTCTTTATGACTGGATTCCAAATGATATTTCACGCAATCATCGCATCTTAATACTGTAGAAGCCACCAGCCCTAAAAGTTCCTTGGTCTTTTTGTCTAATGCACCTTCAGTGAAGGCATTTGTATCTAAATTGAATATCCTTTTCAGGACCTTGTTATTTTCAGACAATATCTTGTCATTCATTTTTGCGCGGTACGAATTGAATTCGTCTACCTTATCGATCATAGCTTTATTTTTTTAATTTTTCTTCTTCTTTTTTATACATGATCTTGGAAATAATAATACTTACTTCATATAAGATCAAAACTGGTATAGCAACAATAATCTGACTCACTATGTCGGGTGGAGTAATGATAGCTGACAGAATCAAAACTATTACCAGGGCATATTTCCTGTAAGTCCTTAAAAAATCTGGGGTAACAATTCCAACTTTAGTTAGAAAATAAATTACGATAGGTAATTCGAAGATCAGTCCACTTGCCAGTACCGAAGCCCGAACCAGGCTTATATAACTACCTAAGTCAAATTCATTTAATACAATTTCACTTACCTGATATTTTCCGAGGAAATTAATGGAAAGCGGAGTTACTACATAATACCCAAACAGGACACCGATAAAGAAGAGTAGGGAAGTTATAAAAATGAAACCCCGGGCATATTTTCTTTCGTTGTTATGCATGGCAGGAGCAACAAACTTCCAGAATTCATAGATAACGTAAGGGAATGCGATAATAAATCCTGCGGTTATAGAGGTCCAGACATGGGCTGAAAATTGTCCTCCCATGGTTCTACTTTGAATCTTAAAAGGTAATTCGTCAAAACAGAAGCCTCCATCTATACCTATATATGTAGAAATGCGGCAAAGTATATCGTAGGAAAAGAAATCACCCCTGGAGGGTCCAAAAAGGAGCACGTCAAAAATAAAGCCTTTTAGCATAAAGGCAATTCCTCCAGCTATAACTACGGCCAGTACTGCTCTTATAAGATGCCATCTTAGTTCTTCGAGATGGTCTAAAAAAGACATTTCATTTTCCGGATCTTCCTGGGGGGCAATTCTTTCCATTATAAAATTCCTTCTCTTATTAAGTTATGCAGATGCACAACCCCTGTATATTTACCATTTTCGGTCGCGAGCAATTGAGATATCTGGTTTCTTTCCATTACTTCCAAAGCTTCCACCGCTAAGGTGTCCTGGTCTATGGTTTTGGGATTCTTGCTCATTATATCTCTCGCCTTTAATCCCTTGATATCTGTATGATCCTTTAGCATCCTACGAATATCTCCATCGGTAATAATACCAATGATCTTATTATTTTCCAAAACTGCGGTCACACCTAGCATCTTTTCAGAGATCTCAATTAGGGTATTGGCTACATCGGTATCTGGAGTAACCTGCGGAACCATATTCTGGGAAGTAATGTCACTTACCCTTAAATAAAGTTTCTTTCCAAGAGAACCTCCAGGATGGTATTTTGCAAAATCTTTACTACTGAAGCCTTTCAGATCTAAAAGACAAATGGCCAGTGCATCACCAATCACCATTTGCGCCGTAGTACTTGTAGTAGGGGCAAGGTTATTAGGGCAGGCTTCTTTCTCTACATAGCAATTCAAAATATAATCTGCTTCTTTACCCAGGAAAGATTCCTTATTAGCGGTAAGGCCTATTAGAGTATTATTGAAATTCTTAATTAGCGGGACCAAAACTTTAATTTCCGGGCTGTTACCACTTTTAGAAATACAGATGACCACATCGTTATCCTGAACAATACCAAGATCACCGTGAATGGCATCTGCGGCATGCATGAATATGGATGGAGTTCCCGTAGAGTTCAAAGTCGCTACGATCTTATTAGCTATGATCGCGCTTTTACCAATTCCCGTAACCACAACACGACCTTCAGAACGATAGATGATTTCCACCGCCTGGGTAAATTCTTCGTCTATATAATTTATGAGGTTCGCAATTGCTTCTGCTTCATTGGAAATGGTTTCTTTTGCAGTAGAAATGATTTGATCGCTAAGTTTCAAATTAGATTAAATTAAGAATTGCAGGTACTAAAGAAATATGTATATTTAGTAATGCAAATGTATGTAAAATTGTAACACAATTGAATGGCTTTGACCGAAATTGATTTACACAAAGAACTTAAGAGGTACTTTGGATTTAGTCAGTTTAAGGGGCTTCAGGAAGAAGTAATTACCAGCATAGTTAAAGGAAATGATACTTTCGTAGTTATGCCAACTGGCGGAGGGAAATCACTATGTTACCAACTCCCGGCACTTATATCAGACGGTACTGCAATTGTAGTATCGCCCCTTATAGCATTAATGAAGAATCAGGTAGATGCAATTCGTAGCATCTCCTCAGAGCATGGCGTAGCCCATGTTCTCAACTCCTCTTTAAATAAAACCGAGGTTGCCCGGGTAAAGGATGATATCAGGAATGGTATATGTAAATTGCTTTATGTGGCGCCAGAATCTCTTACCAAAGAAGATTATGTAGATTTTCTTAAAAATCAGACTATTTCTTTTCTTGCCGTGGATGAGGCTCACTGTATTAGTGAGTGGGGACACGACTTTAGACCAGAATACCGAAACCTTCGTCATATCCTGAAAAGAATAGGCGATAATATTCCAGTAATTGGCTTAACAGCTACGGCAACACCGAAGGTTCAGGAGGATATTCTGAAAAACCTGGGGATAACGGGGGCAAAAACTTTTAAAGCCAGCTTTAACAGGCCCAATCTTTATTACGAGGTAAGACCGAAAACAAAGAATATAGAGGCTGATATTACCAGGTTCGTGAAACAGAACGACGGTAAATCTGGTATAATCTATTGTCTTAGCCGTAAAAAGGTTGAAGAGTTAGCCCAGACGCTTCAGGTGAACGGTATCAAAGCAGTTCCATATCATGCAGGACTGGATGCCAAGACCAGGTCTAAACACCAGGATATGTTCCTGATGGAAGATATAGATGTTGTGGTAGCTACTATCGCTTTTGGTATGGGTATAGATAAGCCAGATGTTCGTTTCGTGATCCACCATGATATTCCTAAAAGTATTGAAAGCTACTATCAGGAGACCGGTCGAGCCGGTCGTGATGGCGGCGAGGGACATTGTCTTGCCTTCTATTCCTATAAGGACATTGAGAAACTCGAGAAATTCATGAGCGGTAAACCTGTTGCAGAACAGGAAATTGGTCATGCCTTGCTACAGGAGGTTGTGGCTTATGCTGAAACTTCCGTTTCCAGAAGAAAATTCATCTTGCATTATTTCGGGGAGGAATTTGATTCTGAAACCGGTGAAGGTGCGAGTATGGATGATAATGTTCGTAACCCCAAGAAACAGCACGAGGCTAAAGAAGATCTTGAATTGCTGCTAAGAACGGTTAAGGAAACCAATGAACTGTATAAGTCCAAAGAGGTTGTAAAAACTTTGATTGGTAAATCCAACGCTCTTATACTTTCTCATAAAACAGATGAACATCCTTTATTCGGAAAAGGAAAGCATCAGGAGAGTAGTTACTGGATGGCTCTTACCAGGCAGGCCCTGGTTGGTGGTTATCTGAAAAAGGATATTGAGACATATGGCGTGGTCAAGATCACCGAGAAGGGAAAGGAGTATCTAAAAAATCCAGTGTCATTTATGATGACCGAGGACCATATCTTCAATGATGCAACTGAGGATGTGATCAAAGCAGATAAAGGAGGTGCAGCCGTAGATGAACAATTGGTGAAAATGCTGAAAGAACTACGGAAGAAAGTTGCCAAGAAGAAGGACCTTCCACCGTTTGTTATTTTTCAGGATCCATCACTTGAAGATATGGCGCTTAAATATCCTATAAACATTGAGGAATTAAGCAACATTCATGGAGTAGGAGAGGGTAAAGCCAAGAAATATGGAAAGGATTTCGTTGAGCTTATCGCAAGATATGTAGAAGATAATGATATAATTAGGCCAGATGATTTTGTAGTAAAATCTACAGGTGCTAATAGTTCCTTGAAATTATATATCATACAGAGCGTAGACAGGAAATTGCCTTTAACAGATATCGCTTCAGCAAAAGGTATGGCAATGCCAGAGTTCATTAAAGAGATGGAAGCTATTGTTTATAGCGGAACCAAACTGAATATAGATTACTGGCTGGACGATATACTTGATGAAGATCAACAGGAAGAGATCCATGAATATTTCCTGGAAGCGGAATCTGATAAGATAGATGAAGCGATGGAGGAATTTGATGGAGATTATGACGATGAAGAACTTCGACTTTACAGGATAAAATTTATCAGTCAGGTCGCAAATTAAGACATAAAAAAACCCGGAACTTCCGGGTTTTTCATTTTTTATACTTTTCTAAAGTGCGTAAGAAACACTAAGTATCCACTGTGAAGGTCTTGAATCCAGAGTAAATTCTTCAGCTGCAGTCTCATTTAATCCGAAGGCTGTATTGTCAGAAAAGGCACCTTCATATCTCAGGTCGAAACCAAGTCTTCCCAGATCAATTCCTGCTCCAAGCTGATAGCCAACGGTAATATCATTCTCAACATCCTCAATTTGAATACTGCCACCTTCGGCTTTATTATCCAGTATATATTGGAAAGAAGGCCCGGCTTTAATATTAAGAGGTCCAAGGATATTTAACCCTACCAATACCGGAGCATCGATCTTACTTAGTTTATAATCGAAGGTAGAATATTCAGTATTTAATTGCGTGTATAATAATTCAGGCTGAATAAAAATACCCAGTAGTTCAAATTGCGCAAAAAGACCTGCATGGAAACCGGTCTTAGACTCACCATCCTCGAACGAGGCCATGAAATCTCCTGAGGCATCGCCAACGGATTCATATTCTCCTGTGGCTCCATAATTCAAACCTCCTTTAATTCCAAAACTGGCATTTTGGGCAGATAGGTTTAACCCTGCAAAAATAAAGGCCAGCAACATTAACTTTTTCATATTTTCCTATTTATGTTCAGCTAATATAACGTTGTTTAACGAATGTTTATTTCTATAAAACTAAAAAAGCCTTCCAGAAAAAACTCTGAAAGGCCTTTAGGATATTGATAATTAGAATTTTATTTACGTTTTAAAACTTTTTTAGTAGCTTTAATTATCGCCTCTGCATTTAAACCGTACTTATCCATTAATTGTTCTGGAGTTCCACTCTCACCAAAAGTATCTTTTGTAGCTACAAATTCCTGAGGAGTAGGATGATTCTCTGCCAGTGTTCTGGCAACGCTTTCTCCTAAACCACCAAGGAAGTTATGCTCTTCAGCAGTAACTACACATCCAGTCTTTTTTGCTGAGGTGATTATCGCTTCCTCATCTAAAGGTTTAATTGTATGAATATTGATCACTTCAGCGCTGATCCCTTTTTCATTAAGTTCAACCGCAGCCTGAATTGCTTCCCATACAAGATGTCCAGTCGCGATGATAGTAACATCTGTTCCTTCATATAATTTAATAGCCTTTCCAATTTCGAACTTCTGATCTTCAGGAGTGAAATTAGCTACTTTTGGTCTTCCAAATCTTAAGTAAACAGGTCCGTCATGCTCAGCGATAGCAATAGTAGCAGCTTTGGTCTGATTAAAATCACAAGTATTAATTACGGTCATTCCCGGAAGCATTTTCATAAGTCCGATATCTTCGAGAATCTGGTGAGTGGCTCCATCTTCCCCAAGAGTAACCCCAGAGTGTGAAGCACATATTTTTACATTTTTCCCTGAATAAGCAATACTTTGGCGAATTTGATCATAAACCCTTCCTGTTGCGAAATTAGCGAAAGTCCCAGCAAATGGAATTTTTCCACCAATGGTTAGGCCTGCAGCCATTCCCATCATATTAGCTTCTGCGATTCCCACCTGGAAAAATCTTTCAGGATTTTCATCGATAAAATCCTGCATTTTTAAAGAACCTATAAGGTCTGCACATAAAGCAACAACATTAGGGTTGGTTCTTCCTAACTCGGTAAGACCATCTCCAAATCCTGATCTTGTGTCTTTACTTCCTGTATTTTTATATTCTTTCATTGTGTTTTTTAATTTGAAATTAAGGGGATTAATAATCTCCAATGGTTTCTGGGTTTTGTGATAATGCTTTATCCAATTGTTCGTCATTTGGAGCTTTCCCATGCCATGCGTGGGTATGCATCATAAAATCTACACCGTGACCCATTACGGTATGCATAAGAATACAAACCGGCTTGCCTTTTCCGGTGCGTGACTTAGCTTCTTTTAAACCGTCAATGACTTGTTGTAAATCATTTCCATCCTTAATTTCCATAACATCCCAGCCAAACGCTTCGAATTTTGCCCTGAGATTTCCCATAGGTAAAACAGTTTCAGTGCTTCCGTCGATCTGTTGGCCGTTGAGATCTATTGTAGAAATAATATTATCTACATTATTTCCTGCAGCATACATGATCGCTTCCCAGTTCTGGCCTTCCTGAAGTTCACCATCACCATGAAGTGAATATACAATATGATCGTCATTGTTCAGTTTTTTAGCCTGTGCCGCTCCAAGCGCAACGCTCATTCCCTGTCCTAAAGATCCAGACGCGATTCTTATACCTGGCAAACCTTCATGAGTTGTAGGGTGTCCCTGAAGACGGGAGTCAATAAGTCTGAAAGTGTTTAATTCATCTACCGGAAAATATCCGCTACGGGCAAGTACACTATAGTATACAGGAGAAATATGGCCGTTAGAAAGGAAAAAAAGGTCTTCATCTTTTCCGTCCATGTTAAAATCTGTGTTGTGGTCCATAACAACCTGATACAGTGCAGTTAAAAATTCAGTACAGCCTAAAGAACCTCCCGGGTGACCGGAATTAACCTTATGAACCTGCCTTAAAATATCCCTGCGTACCTGGGTAGCAAAATCTTGTAATTCGTTGATGTCTGGCATTTTAAATTGTGTTGTTTTAATGCGGCAAAAATAACTTTTTAAAAAGCTTTGGCAAAGCAACTACAGCCCAGTTATTAACTTTTTCTTGAAAATACTAACAAGCTGCTTGCGATTCCCTATTCCATTTGATATTTAGTTGAGTATCTTTGCACCGATTAAACGGAACTATGAAATTTGAACTTTTAACTACCGATGCTGGTAGTAAAGCACGTGCAGGAAAAATAACTACAGATCACGGGGTAATTGAAACCCCTATTTTTATGCCGGTTGGAACGGTAGCATCTGTAAAAGGAGTACATCAAAGTGAACTTAAAGAGGATATTAATCCTGATATCATATTAGGTAATACTTACCATCTTTATTTAAGACCTCAGACCGAAATTTTGAAAAAAGCAGGAGGTCTGCATAAATTCATGAACTGGGATAGGAATATCCTGACCGATAGTGGAGGTTACCAGGTGTATTCACTTTCTGCCAGAAGAAAGATCAAGGAAGAAGGAGTAAAATTCAAATCACATATAGATGGTTCTTACCATACATTTACTCCGGAAAATGTTATGGAAATTCAGCGTGCTATTGGAGCAGATATCATAATGGCTTTCGATGAATGTACGCCTTATCCCTGTGACTACAATTACGCGAAAAGATCGATGCATATGACGCATCGCTGGCTGGACAGGTGTATTAATCACCTTGAAAAGACGCCAGAGATCTATGATTACAAACAAACCCTGTTTCCAATTGTTCAGGGAAGTACCTATAAGGACTTGCGTAAACAGTCTGCGGAATATATCGCTAATGCCGGGGCTGAAGGAAATGCTATCGGTGGACTTTCTGTAGGAGAGCCTGCAGAAGAAATGTATGCTATGACCGAGGTAGTTACTGAAATCCTTCCGGAAGACAAGCCAAGATATTTAATGGGTGTTGGTACTCCTATAAATATATTAGAGAATATTGCGTTGGGTGTGGATATGTTCGATTGTGTTATGCCCACCCGGAATGGTAGAAACGGAATGTTATTTACGTCTCATGGGACGATTAATATCAAGAACAAAAAGTGGGAAGCAGATTTTTCTCCTATAGATCCTGAAGGGGTAAGTTTTGTGGATTCCATGTATTCTAAGGCATATGTACGCCATTTGTTTTCGGTAAATGAAATGCTTGGCAGGCAAATTGCTAGTATTCATAACCTGAGCTTTTATCTTTGGTTGGTAAGAGAGGCAAGAAAACATATCTTAGCCGGAGATTTCCCGCAATGGAAAGATAAAATGGTAAAACAAATGGATAAACGCCTATAATCCTGTAATTTGAAGATCCTCGACTGGTACATACTTAAAAGGTATTTAGGAACCTTTACAATGATGCTGGTTCTCTTTATACCAATTGGTATCACTGTGAACCTGGCTGAAAAGATCGATAAGATCCTGGATAATGAAGTTCCCTTCATTGAGGTTGCTAATTATTACCTGGATTTCACTATTTATTTCGCGAATCTTCTTTTTCCTATTTTCCTTTTCCTTTCGGTGATCTGGTTTACCTCTAAACTGGCGATGAATACAGAGATCGTTGCTATTTTAAGTAGTGGTGTTTCTTTTTATAGATTTCTCCGCCCTTACCTTATAGGTGCGACTATCGTTTGTATCGGGGCTCTTATCCTGGCTATGTATCTGGCACCTCAGGCCAGTAAAGGTTTTAATGAATTCAAATATCAATACCTTAAAAGGAACGAGCAGACCCAGGAAACGAGTGATGTATACAGGCAGATCAATGATAATGAATTCATCTATGCCAGTCATTTTCAACCTAAGACCAAGTCTGCACGTAATTTTACTTTAGAACATTTTGAAGGTAATGAGCTGAAATTCAAAATAAGTGCTTCTAATTTAAGGTATAGCGAGGAAGACAGTCTTTACAAGTTAACCCGGGTTGATAAACGTATCATTGGCAAAGAAGAAGACAGTATCATGTATATGAGAACGGTTGATACCATTCTTCCATTCGAATTTGACGAACTTACTCCTGAATCGTATATCGCAGAAACTCTGAACTATACAGAACTTAATGATTTCATTGCCAAAGAAAGCCGAAGAGGTTCCGGGAATATTAACCGATACCTTGTAGTGGCTTATAAAAGGTGGAGTATTCCTATCTCCGCTTTTATTTTAACTATTATCGCGGTAGCTGTGGCTTCTTTTAAAAGAAGAGGAGGAATGGGAGTGAATCTTGCCGTTGGTATTTCCCTGGCTTTTATCTTTATTTTCTTTGACAAGGTATTTGGAACCATGGCCGAGCAATCTACATTCTCACCATTAATTGCGGTTTGGTTTCCTAATATCGTATTTGGGATACTGGCAGTTATTTTGCTATTCCGCGCCAAACGCTAGCTTAGAAATTCTATTCAAAATTTAAGCTTCATCGGGGATTTCTATCCTTTCAAAGTTGTTATATTTGTATGCTATAAAAAATAATTACCATAACCAATATGGAATATTTAGAATTCGAACAACCCATCAAAGAACTGGAAGATCAATATGCAAAAGCTTGCAATATTGGAGCAGAAAGTGAAGTTGATGTTACCGCTACCTGTAAGCAGATTGAAAAGAAACTTGTAGAAAAGAAGAAAGAGATCTACAAGAATTTAACGCCATGGCAGCGCGTTCAATTATCAAGACATCCCAACAGGCCCTACACTTTAGATTATATAAATGCTATTTGTGGAGATACCTTTTTAGAACTTCATGGTGATAGGAATGTAAAAGATGATAAAGCAATGATTGGAGGTCTTGGAAAGATCGATGATCAGAGTTTTATGTTCGTTGGTCAGCAAAAAGGATATAACACCAAGACCAGGCAGTATCGTAATTTCGGGATGGCAAATCCTGAAGGCTATCGTAAGGCTTTAAGACTTATGAAGTCTGCTGAAAAGTTTGGTGTACCTGTAGTTTGTTTTGTTGATACTCCGGGAGCATATCCAGGGCTTGAAGCTGAAGAAAGAGGACAGGGAGAGGCAATTGCCCGAAACATTCTTGAAATGACCAGGCTTAAAGTACCAATTATCGTCGTGATCATTGGAGAAGGAGCAAGCGGTGGAGCTTTAGGTATAGGTGTAGGAGATAAAGTTTTAATGCTAGAAAATACCTGGTATTCTGTGATCTCTCCAGAATCCTGTTCTTCGATCTTATGGAGAAGCTGGGAATATAAAGAGATTGCTGCTGAAGCCTTAAAACTTACTGCTATCGATATGAAAAAGCAGAAACTGATAGATGAGATAGTTAAAGAACCTCTTGGTGGAGCTCATAGTAATAGGGAAGAGATTTTTAATACGGTAAAAACTTCAATTACCCAAGCTTATTCTGAGTTCAAAAACTTATCACCAGAAGAATTGGTAGAAAAGAGGATGGATAAATATTTAGACATGGGAGTGTTTAAAGGATAAGTTCTTTATTTATATAACATCATTACAAAATCCGGGGAAATGCTTCCGGATTTTTTTATCTTATTAACAGAAAAATTTACTTATCAACATGTAAATTGTTCATTACCTGTTAAGTAACTAAGGGCAATTTCTTTAAGATTGTCTTAACAAATTAATTACTTTAGTTCTATGGAAAAAACCACCTCCCCCCAAAATATTACATATAAAAAAACTAATGTTGTAAGTCTGGAAAAAGGAAAAGTTCCGCCACAAGCTGTTGATTTAGAAGAAGTTGTGCTTGGAGCTATGATGATCGATAAGAAAGGAGTGGATGAAATCATTGATATATTACATCCCGAGGCTTTTTATAAAAATTCGCATAAGTTGATCTACGGTGCGATTAAGAAGCTTTTCGATAGCTCAGAGGCAATTGACTTATTAACCGTTTCTAATCAATTAAAAAAAGACGGTGTTTTTGATAAAGCTGGCGGGGATTATTACTTAATACAACTTACTCAGAAGGTTTCGAGTTCGGCGCACATTGAATTTCATGCACGTATCATACTGCAAAAATATATTCAACGAAGTCTGATCAAAATTTCAAATGAAATCATTGAAGAAGCGTTTGACGAAGGAGCCGATGTTTTTGATCTATTGGATAATGCAGAAGCAAAACTCTACGAGGTAACTCAGGGGAACATTAAACGTTCAACTGAAACTGCCCAGAGTTTGGTTATCCAGGCTAAGAAGAAGATCCAGGAAATTTCCAATAAAGAAGGTTTGAGCGGGGTGCCTTCGGGATTTGACAAACTGGATGAACTTACATCAGGTTGGCAGCCTTCAGATTTAATTATTGTGGCTGCACGTCCGGGTATGGGTAAAACCGCCCTTACACTTTCTATGGCTCGAAATATCGCCGTAGATCAGGGAATTCCTGTAGCCTTTTTCTCTCTGGAGATGTCCTCGGTACAGTTGATCACTCGTTTGATCTCTTCTGAAACCGGTCTGTCTTCAGAAAAACTAAGAACAGGTAAACTGGAACAACATGAATGGGAGCAGTTGAACGTGAAGGTGAAGGACCTGGAGAAAGCACCATTGTTTATCGATGATACACCGTCACTTTCAATTTTCGACCTTCGTGCGAAAGCCCGTCGACTGGCCTCACAACATGGGATACGAATGATTGTTATTGATTACCTTCAGTTAATGACCGCAGGAGGAAGCCAGAAAGGTGGAGGAAACAGGGAACAGGAAATTTCTACGATTTCCCGAAACCTGAAAGCTCTTGCAAAAGAATTGAACGTCCCGGTAATTGCGCTTTCGCAGCTATCTCGTGCAGTTGAAACTCGTGGAGGAAGTAAACGTCCTCTACTTTCTGATCTTAGGGAATCTGGGGCGATCGAGCAGGATGCCGATATTGTATCTTTTATTTACAGACCGGAATATTATAAGATAGAGGAATGGGATGATGAAGAAAGAACACCAACTGCAGGGCAGGGAGAATTTATCGTAGCGAAACACCGTAATGGTGGTTTAGAAAATATTAGGCTGAAATTCATTGGTGAACTCGGTAAATTTGATAATTTAGAAGACTTTAGTTTCCCATCTGAAATTCCTTCAAGCATGAACAGTGGCGAAGGAGATAGTGATTTTGGAAACTTCAATTTACCAAATCCTAGTGCCGATGAGGCCTTTGGAAGTTCAATGAACAGCAATTTTGATGATGATGATAATGACGTTCCTTTCTAAAACGATCAAGCTGACTTCAGCTAAAGGGACTTCTTATTTCAAAATATTTAAAAGCAGCAAAGTTTCGAAAGTTACTTTGCTGCTTTCTTTTTTTATTCTCTACAGTTTACAGATGTCTGCCTCTAAGATCCTTATTCCTATGGATGCAGATACGCAAAGCAATCATCTTAAAGCATATGGAATTGTATATTATTCACTTGAAAATCAACTAAGCGTAAATTGGCTTCTAAATTACAGGGGAGGTTCTTTTCTTATAGCAGATTCTGAAAAATTAAGAAAAGAATGCCAGATTAGGGGAGTAGATTTCGAATTGATCAGTGATAATATGGCGGTTTCGATCCTGGAAGAGATTAGTAGTCCTTCAAAAAATATGGAATCAGTCGCTTTGGAAAAAGCACCAAAGATCGCTGTTTATAGCCCAACCGGGAATAAACCCTGGGATGATGCAGTAACCATGGCATTGACCTATGCTGAGATTCCATATCAAACGATTTACGATAAGGAGGTTTTGAATGATGCGTTGCTACTTTATGACTGGTTGCATTTACATCATGAGGATTTCACAGGGCAGTATGGAAAATTTTACAGAGCATTTAGAACGGCTCCCTGGTATATTGAAGAAAAACAGGAAGCCGAGAGGCTGGCTTCAGAATTAGGTTACTCAAAAGTTTCAGAAGAAAAGCTAGCCGTTGCTTTGAAGATCAGGGACTACGTAATAGGCGGAGGTTTTATGTTCGCGATGTGCAGCGCCACAGATAGTTTTGATATTGCTCTGGCGGCTAAAGGAGTTGATATAGTTGAAGCCATGTTTGATGGTGATCCAAGTGAACCTGGATACCAGGCGAAGATCGATTTCAACAATACCTTTGCTTTCACTAACTTCGAATTAGAGAGAAATCCCATGGTGTATGAATTCTCCAGTATCGATATGACGGCCAAAAGACAGATCCAGAAAGAGACAGATTATTTTAGTTTGATGGATTATTCGGCCAAATGGGATGTAGTACCAACTATGTTAACTCAGAACCACACCAGGCTGGTGAAAGGATTTATGGGACAAACAACAAGTTATGATCCAGATACGGTTAAACCCGGAGTTCTAATTATGGGGGAAAGTAAACTGAATGGGGAAGCACGGTATATTCACGGTGTTAAAGGGAAAGGCTTCTTTACTTTTTATGGCGGTCATGATCCTGAAGATTATCAGCATAGAGTAGGGGATCCAAAAACCGAATTGGAGCTTCATCCTAATTCCCCGGGCTACAGACTTATTTTGAATAATGTGCTGTTTCCTGCGGCCAAAAAGAAAGAGCAAAAAACATAATTCTTTATGGAATTTTTTCAAACAGAAATACACCTGAGATCTCGAAGCAGAGGCTTTCATTTAATAACAGAGGAAATTGTAAATCAATTTTCTGAAATTAAAGGAATTGATACAGGACTTTTACATATTTTCATCAAACATACTTCGGCTGGTCTGGCAATAAACGAAAATGCAGATCCCACAGTAAGAGAAGATTTTGAGAGTCATTTTGATAGAATGGTACCGGAGAATCAGCCGTATTATAAACATACCCTGGAAGGATCAGATGATATGCCAGCACATATTAAATCCTCCCTGACCGGAACATCACTTCAAATCCCTATTACCGCAGGTCAACTGAATCTTGGAACCTGGCAAGGGATATATTTATGTGAACATAGAAATAATGGAGGCTCAAGAAAGCTGTTGCTAACAGCCTATGGAGAATAGAGGCCTTTTCAGGAACATATCTAAAACAAAAAATCCCGCCATATGGCAGGATTTTTTTATAAGAGAGTGTAATCGATTTATTTTACTTTTTCTACAATTGCTTTAAAAGCCTCTGGGTTGTTCATCGCCAAATCGGCAAGAACCTTACGGTTCAATCCAATTTCACTGGCTTTAAGTTTCCCCATGAATTGAGAATAAGATAATCCTTCTTGTCTGGCTGCAGCGTTAATACGCATAATCCATAAAGAACGGAAGTTGCGTTTTTTAGCTTTACGGTCTCTGTATGCATAAAGCATAGCTTTATCAACCGCATTTTTAGCAACAGTCCAAACGTTTTTACGACGTCCAAAATAACCTTTTGCTTGCTTTAAAACTTTTTTTCTACGTGCCCTTTTGGCAACTGAGTTTACTGATCTTGGCATATTTTACATTTTTTTGTAGCAGGCGGTCGAAAATCGACACTTTTAAAATTTTTAGATTTTGCCCAACTCCATGGTTAAATAAATTAATTAAACCTCAAGAGCTTCAATTTACTTTAAACGTAATTGAAGTTTGACATTGTCCTTATCTGCATCATGTACCAAAGTACTGTGAGTTAAGGCTAGCTTACGTTTTTTAGACTTCTTTGTTAAGATGTGACTCTTAAACGCGTGCTTTCTTTTAATCTTACCTGTACCTGTTAGCTTAAAACGCTTCTTGGCACTGGATTTAGTTTTCATCTTAGGCATTACTGTCCTCTTTTATAATTAACTCTCTTATTCTCTTTATTTCGATTTCTTAGTTGGAGATAAAAACATTGTCATACGTTTTCCCTCCAACTTCGGCATTTGTTCTACTTTACCGTATTCTTCAAGATCTTGAGCAAGTCTTAAAAGCAGGATCTCTCCCTTATCTTTAAAAACTATAGAACGACCTTTAAAGAATACAAAAGCCTTAAGCTTTGCACCGTCTTTTAGAAATTTTTCAGCATTTCGTTTTTTGAATTCGTAATCGTGGTCATCTGTATTAGGACCAAATCGAATTTCTTTAACAACCACTTTACTGGCTTTGGCTTTCATGGCTTTTTCCCGTTTCTTTTGCTCGTAAAGAAACTTTTTATAGTCCATGACCTTAACCACAGGTGGTTTGGCATTTGGAGAAATTTCTACCAGATCAAGCTCTTGTTCTTGTGCAATAGCAAGGGCTTTCCTGATTGGATATACATCCATTTCCACATTATCACCAACAAGGCGTACCTCGTCTGCTTTAATTTTCTCGTTGATTCGGTGTTGTTCTTCTTTCTGTCTTCCGAATCTGTTCGGTTTTTTTCTACGTATAGCTATGGCTTGTAATTTTAATTAAACTTCAGTTTTAAAAGGCTTTAAGGTACTATTGATTTCTGAATTTATCAAATTTGCAAAGTCTTCAATTTTCATCGTACCTAAATCTCCCTCACTATGTTTACGTACAGAAATCGTACCATCATTGGCTTCCTGCTCCCCGACAATAAGCATATAAGGGAATTTATTAACTTCTGCTTCCCTGATTTTCTTGCCTATCGTCTCGCTTCTGTTGTCAACAAGGGCGCGAATTTCGTTATTTTCAAGCAAAGTTAAAACTTTTTGTGAGTATTTTTCATATTTCTCGCTGAGCGAGAGAATAATAGCTTGCTCAGGCATTAACCATAGCGGGAAATTCCCACCGGTATGTTCCAGAAGGATCGCAATAAAGCGTTCCATGCTTCCAAAAGGAGCTCGGTGGATCATTACCGGGCGATGTGACTCATTGTCACTTCCTTTATATGTCAGGTCAAAACGCTCTGGTAAATTGTAGTCAACCTGGATAGTTCCAAGTTGCCAGCTTCTTCCCAGGGCATCCTTGACCATAAAGTCAAGTTTAGGTCCGTAGAATGCTGCTTCGCCGGTTTCAATTATATAATTTAAACCTTTTTCTTCCGCTGCATTTATAATAGCGCTTTCAGCCTTTTCCCATACGTCATCAGAACCGATATATTTTTCCTTATTTTCAGGATCTCTCAGAGAAACCTGTGCTGTAAAATCTTCAAAACCTAATGAAGAGAATACATATAAGGTAAGATCAATTACTTTTTTGAATTCTTCGTCAAGTTGTTCCGGCATACAGAAGATGTGCGCATCATCCTGGGTAAAACCTCTAACACGTGTTAATCCGTGTAATTCCCCACTTTGTTCATACCTGTATACGGTACCAAATTCTGCAAATCGCTTTGGAAGATCACGGTAGCTCCATGAAGATGCATTGTACATTTCGCAATGGTGCGGACAGTTCATAGGTTTTAGCATAAATTCCTCTCCTTCGTTGGGAGTAGTGATAGGCTGAAAACTGTCTTCACCATATTTTGCATAATGGCCTGAAGTAACATATAGTTCTTTACTACCAATATGTGGGCTCACTACCATTTCGTATCCCGCTTTCTTTTGGGCCTTCTTCAGGAAGTTCTCCAGTCTTTCTCTTAAAGCTGCTCCTTTAGGTAACCATAATGGAAGTCCCTGACCTACTTTTTGAGAGAAAGTAAATAGTTCCAGTTCTTTCCCAAGTTTTCTGTGGTCTCTTTTCTTTGCTTCCTCTAAAAGCTCCAGATATTCTTTTAATTCCTTTTGCTTCGGAAATGAAATACCGTAAACCCTTGTAAGCTGCGGATTTTTCTCATCACCTCTCCAGTATGCGCCGGCAACACTCATTAATTTAACTGCCTTAATAATTCCGGTGTTCGGAATATGGCCTCCTCGGCAAAGGTCGGTAAAAGTATCATGGTCGCAGAAGGTGATATCTCCATCCTGAAGATTTTCAATTAACTCTACTTTGAACTGGTTGTTCTCTCCTTTATAAAAATCAAGAGCTTCCTGCTTGGAAACTTCTCTCATTTGGAAATCATGTTTTCCACGAGCGATCTCCAGCATTCTATCTTCAATTTTTTTGAAGTCATTTTCAGAGATCTTTTGATCGCCGAAATCTATATCATAATAAAAGCCTCTTTCAATAGCTGGTCCTATGGTAAGTTTAGCACCGGGATAAAGATCCTGGATCGCCTGGGCCATAACGTGAGAAGTAGAATGCCAGAAAGCTTTCTTTCCTTCTTCGTTGCTCCAGGTGAATAAAACAAGATTGCCATCGGTATTTAATGGTGTGGAAACTTCCACCGTTTCATCATTGAATTTAGCCGAAATTACATTTCTGGCTAAGCCTTCACTAATACTTTTGGCCACCTCCATGGGAGTGGTGCCTTTTTCAAACTCTTTAATACTTCCGTCTGGCAGAGTAATCTTGATCATTATATTCATTTTTTGCGAAGCCACAAAGATAAGGTGTTGGATTTGGTTGCACAATACATATATGTATATAGGTGACTTTATTATTATATAAAAATATATAGTAGTTCATTTTTTGAAGTCATGTGGCTTACTGAAATAGAATTTTAATTTTTATTCTCTTTGAATTAATTGATGAGCAGCGGGTTAGAGGTTGAGTGTTGTTTTTCCTTAAAAAAACTTAAAATAATGTTTGGTTAGAAGAAATAAGTTGGTGTATATTTGCAGCCGCTTTGGGAGCAAGGCGTAAGTTCACTGAAAGTACTGATGATAGGGGATAGCGAGTAGATCGGCCTTCAAAAATTAAATAAAAAAGATTGTTTTTTATTTGGTTGGAGAAGAAAAGTCGTTCTATATTTGCAGCCGCTTTAAAAACGAAGCGATCGTTCATTAAGAGTACGTGGTATAAGGGATAGGCAGAAGAGGCTCCTTAAAAATTCGGATAAAAAAAGTTCATTTTTATTTGGTTGGAGAAGAAAAGTCGTTTTATATTTGCACCCGCTTTGAGAGTAAGCGATGTTCCTAGAGGTTGTAAAGAAGGTATCGAATTGATGCTGAAAGCTTTAAAAGAAACTAAAAATTTTATTAAAAAAGTTTTGGTGGATAAAGAAAAAGCGTTGTATATTTGCACCCGCTTTGAGACAGAGCAAGCGTTCACCAAAACAGACTGAAGTTAAGAGAAATCGCCGGATGGGGCGAGATTGAGAGGTTCGAATCCTTGGGTTTTAACAAGAGAAGATCGGGAAACTGGTCGAGTTCATTGAAATATTGAATTGACAAGGATTTTATTTAGCGATAGATAAAATCAAGTGTATAAGAATTAAGACTAGAAAAAGTCATACTGAGCAATTTCTTTAGTAGTTGTTGAATATATTTAAGATTTAACGATGAAGAGTTTGATCCTGGCTCAGGATGAACGCTAGCGGCAGGCCTAACACATGCAAGTCGAACGGTAACAGGGATTAGCTTGCTAATCCGCTGACGAGTGGCGCACGGGTGCGTAACGCGTATACAATCTGCCTTTAAGCGGGGAATAGCCCATGGAAACGTGGATTAATACCCCATAGTATATAGACACCTCCTGGTGATTATATTAAACATTTATGGCTTAAAGATGAGTATGCGTCCTATTAGTTAGTTGGTAAGGTAACGGCTTACCAAGACCGCGATAGGTAGGGGTCCTGAGAGGGAGATCCCCCCACACTGGTACTGAGACACGGACCAGACTCCTACGGGAGGCAGCAGTGAGGAATATTGGACAATGGAGGCAACTCTGATCCAGCCATGCCGCGTGCAGGAAGACGGCCCTATGGGTTGTAAACTGCTTTTATACGGGAAGAACCACATCTACGTGTAGATGCTTGACGGTACCGTATGAATAAGGACCGGCTAACTCCGTGCCAGCAGCCGCGGTAATACGGAGGGTCCAAGCGTTATCCGGAATCATTGGGTTTAAAGGGTCCGTAGGCGGAATAATAAGTCAGTGGTGAAAGTCTGCAGCTTAACTGTAGAATTGCCATTGATACTGTTGTTCTTGAATTATTATGAAGTGGTTGGAATGAGTAGTGTAGCGGTGAAATGCATAGATATTACTCAGAACACCTATTGCGAAGGCAGATCACTAATAATATATTGACGCTGAGGGACGAAAGCGTAGGTAGCGAACAGGATTAGATACCCTGGTAGTCTACGCCGTAAACGATGGTTACTAGCTGTCCGGCCTAATTGAGGGCTGGGTGGTTAAGCGAAAGTGATAAGTAACCCACCTGGGAGTACGTTCGCAAGAATGAAACTCAAAGGAATTGACGGGGGCCCGCACAAGCGGTGGAGCATGTGGTTTAATTCGATGATACGCGAGGAACCTTACCAGGGCTTAAATGCAGTCTGACAGGTCTGGAAACAGACCCTTCTTCGGACAGATTGCAAGGTGCTGCATGGTTGTCGTCAGCTCGTGCCGTGAGGTGTCAGGTTAAGTCCTATAACGAGCGCAACCCCTGTGGTTAGTTGCCAGCACGTAATGGTGGGAACTCTAGCCAGACTGCCGGTGCAAACCGCGAGGAAGGTGGGGATGACGTCAAATCATCACGGCCCTTACGTCCTGGGCCACACACGTGCTACAATGGTAGGGACAGAGGGCAGCTACCCCGCGAGGGGATGCGAATCTTCAAACCCTATCACAGTTCGGATCGCAGTCTGCAACTCGACTGCGTGAAGCTGGAATCGCTAGTAATCGCATATCAGCCATGATGCGGTGAATACGTTCCCGGGCCTTGTACACACCGCCCGTCAAGCCATGGAAGCCGGGGGTACCTGAAGTCCGTCACCGTAAGGAGCGGCCTAGGGTAAAACTGGTAACTGGGGCTAAGTCGTAACAAGGTAGCCGTACCGGAAGGTGCGGCTGGAACACCTCCTTTCTAGAGCTTTGTCACCTAGTGACAAGCGACAATTACGAAAGGGAAGTTCAGAGGCCAATTTGGTCTTGATTCTTATCGTCAATTCGATTATATATAGATGTGAGATCTTAAGATATAAGATGTTAGATTGTCTAACGCCTAAAGTCTGAAGACTGGTGTCTATTTATGGACAGTCTCATAGCTCAGCTGGTTAGAGCGCTACACTGATAATGTAGAGGTCGGCAGTTCGAGTCTGCCTGAGACTACTTTTTAATTAAAGTAAGCCATCAGGTTTATGAAGTTCATTGATTGAAATACTGAAGGAAATTCTAGAAGCTAAGGAATTCTAATTCTAAATTCTGAATTCTAAATTCTGAATTCATTATGGGGGATTAGCTCAGCTGGCTAGAGCGCCTGCCTTGCACGCAGGAGGTCATCGGTTCGACTCGATATTCTCCACGATTCCTTGAGGTATAATGGGTATAGTTTTTACAAACAACCAGGAAACATACGTTTTTAGTTTGTAGGATCATCGAAGTTATATCGCTAGATAAGGAAAAAGTTCATTGACATATTGAGAAACAAAGAATACGAGAACACTATTAGATAGAAATATTTAATATAAGTAATACATTATAATACTTCTAACTTGAGCAATCAAGTTAGATTAGAGCATTAAGCAAAGCGCATACAAGCTAGATAAGGGCGTATGGGGAATGCCTAGGCTCTCAGAGGCGATGAAGGACGTGATAAGCTGCGAAAAGTCGTGGGGATTGGCACATACAAATTGATCGCGAATATCCGAATGGGGCAACCCGGCATATTGAAGATATGTCATCCGCAAGGAAGCGAACCCGGAGAACTGAAACATCTAAGTACCCGGAGGAAGAGAAAACAATAGTGATTGCGCTAGTAGCGGCGAGCGAACGCGCAGTAGCCCAACCAATGAGTTTACGGACTTATTGGGGTTGTAGGACCACGATATTGTTTGTACAAGGAATTAGAACAGGTTGGAAAGCCTGGCCATAGACGGTGACAGCCCGGTATAAGCAACTTCGTATAAAACATAGTGGTATCCTGAGTAGTGCGGGGCACGTGAAACCCTGTATGAATCCGGCGGGACCATCCGCCAAGGCTAAATACTCCTGAGAGACCGATAGTGAACCAGTACCGTGAGGGAAAGGTGAAAAGAACCCTGAACAAGGGAGTGAAATAGATCCTGAAACCATACGCTTACAAGCGGTCGGAGCCCCTTCGTGGGGTGACGGCGTGCCTTTTGCATAATGAGCCTACGAGTTACCGTTGCCAGCAAGGTTAAGCAGTTCAGCTGTGGAGCCGTAGCGAAAGCGAGTCTGAATAGGGCGTTTTAGTTGGTAGTGGTAGACGCGAAACCGTGTGATCTACCCTTGGGCAGGTTGAAGCTGTGGTAACACATAGTGGAGGACCGAACCCGTTGACGTTGAAAAGTCTTGGGATGACCTGAGGGTAGGGGTGAAAGGCCAATCAAACTCGGAAATAGCTCGTACTCCCCGAAATGCATTTAGGTGCAGCGATATAGTTAGTTTTATAGAGGTAGAGCTACTGATTGGATGCGGGGGCTTCACCGCCTACCAATTCCTGACAAACTCCGAATGCTATAAAATGATGCATATCAGTGAGGGCATGGGTGCTAAGGTCCATGTCCGAGAGGGAAAGAACCCAGACCATCAGCTAAGGTCCCCAAATGTATGTTAAGTTGAAAAAACGCGGTTGAACTGCCCAGACAGCTAGGATGTTGGCTTGGAAGCAGCCATTCATTTAAAGAGTGCGTAACAGCTCACTAGTCGAGCGGTTCGGCATGGATAATAATCGGGCATAAACATACTACCGAAGCTATGGACTATAGTTTACTATAGTGGTAGGGGAGCATTGTAACAGAGATGAAGGTGAGTCGCGAGGCTTTGGATCGGTTACAAAAGAAAATGTAGGCATAAGTAACGATAATGCAGGCGAGAAACCTGCACACCGAAAGACTAAGGTTTCCCCAGCTATGCTAATCAGCTGGGGGTTAGTCGGGACCTAAGGCGAACCCGAAAGGGGTAGTCGATGGACAAGCAGTTAATATTCTGCTACTTGCCCCACGTTAAAGCGGACGGAGGCGTAAATTTGGTGCGTACTGACGGAATAGTACGTTGAAGGGAGTGGTAACACCCCGATAGTACACAAAAGCTACGGCCGGAGTGATAATCCAGAGGAGCGACTTCCAAGAAAAGCGAGTGGAGGCAACCCGTACCCTAAACCGACACAGGTAGTTGGGATGAGAATTCTAAGGTGCTCGAGAGATTCATGGCTAAGGAACTAGGCAAAATTGGCCCGTAACTTCGGGAGAAGGGTCGCCCCCTTATGGGGGCCGCAGTGAAAAGATCCAGGCGACTGTTTATCAAAAACACAGGGCTCTGCTAAATCGAAAGATGACGTATAGGGCCTGACACCTGCCCGGTGCTGGAAGGTTAAGGGGAGATGTTAGCTTCGGCGAAGCATTGAACTGAAGCCCCAGTAAACGGCGGCCGTAACTATAACGGTCCTAAGGTAGCGAAATTCCTTGTCGGGTAAGTTCCGACCTGCACGAATGGTGCAACGATCGGATACTGTCTCAGCCATGAGCTCGGTGAAATTGTAGTATCGGTGAAGATGCCGATTACCCGCTGTGGGACGAAAAGACCCCGTGCACCTTTACTATAGCTTAGTATTGACTTTGAACAAGTGATGTGTAGGATAGGTAGGAGACTTTGAAGCGGTATCGCCAGGTATCGTGGAGTCGTTGTTGAAATACTACCCTTTACTTGTTTAGAGCCTAACTTCCAATGGAAGGACAGTGCTTGGTGGGTAGTTTGACTGGGGTGGTCGCCTCCAAAAGAGTAACGGAGGCTTCTAAAGGTTCCCTCAGCACGCTTGGTAACCGTGCGTAGAGTGCAATGGCAAAGGGAGCTTGACTGAGAGACATACAGGTCGATCAGGTACGAAAGTAGAGCATAGTGATCCGGTGACACCGCATGGAAGGGTCATCGCTCAAAGGATAAAAGGTACGCCGGGGATAACAGGCTCGATCTCCCCAAGAGCTCACATCGACGGGGGGGTTTGGCACCTCGATGTCGGCTCGTCACATCCTGGGGCTGGAGAAGGTCCCAAGGGTTGGGCTGTTCGCCCATTAAAGTGGCACGCGAGCTGGGTTCAGAACGTCGTGAGACAGTTCGGTCTCTATCTACAGTGGGCGTTAGAAATTTGAGTGGACCTGATCCTAGTACGAGAGGACCGGATTGGACGAACCTCTGGTGTATCTGTTGTTCCGCCAGGAGCACTGCAGAGTAGCTACGTTCGGAAGGGATAAGCGCTGAAAGCATATAAGCGCGAAACCCACCACAAGATGAGATTTCTTTAAAGGACCGTGGGAGACTACCACGTTGATAGGCTACAGGTGTAAAGGCAGTAATGTCATAGCCGAGTAGTACTAATAATCCGTAAAGCTTGATGCGCGATGGCTCTGAGGCCGCAAAACCTCAGAGCCGCCAAATGCTTACCATTATAAGTGTATCACATGAGTTCTTCGTTAATTTTTTGTTTCTTAAGTATGTCAACGATATTAGTGTCTAGATGACACAGTTTTAAGCTCGAGGCTTATAACTTACCTTTTAAGGTGGCTATAGCAACGGGGCTCACCTCTTCCCATCCCGAACAGAGTAGTTAAGCCCGTTAGCGCAGATGGTACTGCTTTTTTGTGGGAGAGTATGTCGCCGCCTTCTTCTTGAAAACCCCTTCAGATCTCTGAAGGGGTTTTTTTATGCCCAAAAATGAAAAGTTCTACGCAACCTATTTCAATTTTTACATCTATAGGATATAAGAACTAATCTATTGATGTTATGAAATCTCAATTTCTCCTATTACTTAGTATTTTAATCCTGTCTTCATGTTCCGGTAATTCTGATGAATTAGAAATTCAGGATCTTTCCGTTGATAAATTTCCACAGAAGTGGAGTTTATATAAAATGACAGGAAGTATTCAAGGATCGGAAAGTACCGGGGATGATATGGAGTACCAGGAGTTCTATATTTTTAATGCTGACAATACCTTTATAAAGTCCAGGAGTACCGATGTTGATGTAATTACCTCAACAGGTTCTTACGTATTGCAAACCAATGATGATGGAGTAGCTTTTTTATTGAAATTTCCAGAAGAGAGTAGCCTCATTGGTAACTGCAGTGGCAATAATGAAGAGTATCTATATTTAGATGCAGCTAAAACTACTATGCTAAGCAGCTGGTGGAGTTGTGACGGACCCGGTCTTTTTTATGAGCATGTTACTTTGGACTAATAGCGCTAAGCTCTCATATAGATGTTCTTAATCGAACATAGCCTTCATTATGGTCATAATTCCCTTGAACATAAGAAAGATGGAGCCTATCGTAGCTAATATCCCCACGATCAAGACGGGAATATACCAAGGATGGCCCTGATTATTAAAAGCATTGTATAGAATTGAAGGGCCTATAAAAGCTAAAGGTAAGGCTCCTGCCAGAAATTTTAATCCTTTAAAAAGTACTTCTTTATTGGTATGTTTCATTATTCTACGCTATAAAATGTTGAATCGGCTTCAGATAATCTAAAATAACCAAAAGGATAATTTTCTTTATTGGTCTCGTTAATGATATTACCCTTTACCGTTGCCGGCATAGTTTCAAAAGGACCGCCATCGCTGGATCCTACCTGAGATCTCAGTATAAAAAGATATTCATAATATCTTTTTGAAATTCCCTGGATCTCGATCCCAATCACGTCATTCGTTTCAATATCTTCATTCGAGAAATATCCAAAGATCTGGTTGCCATTGGTGAATTCATCTTCATAGAATTCCAGGTTTACACCATCATTTCTGAATTTAAATAAATAATAATTTTCCTCCTCTACAGGATCTGTATAATATGCTTTGATTTCGATATCCTCACCTGAGAATCCGCCAGATTCGGTTTGTTCGACATAATCTATTGGCGAAACCGGAATCAATGTTTCTGAAGCACGGTATAGTTGCCCTTCATAGTTAATTTCCAATTCATAGGATTGATTTAATTCCGGCTGAAATTCTGTGTTTACATAATATCCTTCTCCTTCATTGGTGAATTCAAATTCATCACCATTTTCAGAAATTATAAAGACCGATGCATTTTCAACCGGAGTAAGCTCTTCTTCATAAAAAGGAGATGTTTCTGAAAGTTCTATGCTTTGCTGATTTCCTGAAGTGCCTTTATACCAGACTATCGAAGCTTCAATAACCAATCTTGGTTCGCTTTCTTCAAGATCTACCTCTACTACTTCTTCACAAGAAGCAAAGAAGAGAAGTAGGAAAACCGGAATATATTGAATATACTTTTTCATTTAGAACTTAAAATTATAGGTTATCGAAGGTATTATTCCGAAAAGGGATAATCTTACCGCTTCATTTACCCCTGTATCTGAATTTTCCCTGAAACTAATAGAATAGGCATTTTGCCGGTTATACACATTATAAAGTCCGAAAGTCCAGAAAGACTCGATCTTTTTATCTTTTTTTATCCCAGGCTCGTAGGTTGCCGAAAGGTCAAGACGATGATAAGATGGCAACCTATCACCATTTCTTTCGCCGTAAACAGGAATGGTGATACCTTCATATTCATATTGTGCATTTGGATACGTCGTCGCCAGGCCGGTTTGGAAAATGAAATTCGCATTGAATTGCCATTTTTTATTAAGCTCATAACTACTAGTAATACTTAGATCGTGGGTTTTATCATAATTGGTATTATACCAATTCCCATTATTAATTCCCGGTTCGATTGGTGTTCTTCCAGGTGTGCGCTGCGCAGACCTGGAAAGTGTGTAAGCAAGCCAACCGGTTAGTCTTCCGGTATTTTTCCTTAATAGGAGTTCCATACCATAAGCTCTTGATTCACCATTAAGAACAACTCTTTCAATGGCATTATTAGCGATCAGGTTGGCTCCATCTATATAATCTATCCGGTTATCTATATCCTTATAAAAACCTTCTACCTCAAGCGAGTACTCATTTTCTTTAAAATTCCTGAAATATCCCACCGCATATTGATCCAGAACCTGTGGTTTAATAAATGATCCACTGGGAGCCCACACATCTAATGGAGTAGGGGAACTTGTGTTCGAAATAAGGTGCAGGTACTGAGCCATTCTGTTATAACTGGCCTTGATAGATTGATTATCATTAAGAGTATAAGCCAGGGCGATACGAGGTTCAAAATTATTGTATCCCTTTAAGACTTCACTTTTTGAAGATTCAGTAGTCTCTATAATATCTGCTTCTCTGTAAATATCCCTTTCGGCGTCATATTCAACGGGATTATTATTTTCATAAACATTTATTTCATCCTGTCCTAATCTCAGGAATGTACTTAGACGCAATCCATATTCTGCAGAGAAATTCTCACTCAATCGATGCTCTGCCGAAAGATAAACCGCATTTTCAAAAGCATACTTATTCGTTAGTTTGAAATAATTGATACCTGAATCTTCATCGATAGGTTTGATCTCTCCTGGATTGAATTCATAGTAAGTATTCTGCATACCGTATTTCAGCTGCAGGTTATCATTGATATAATGGTTGAAGTCGTATTTAATATTTAGGTTCTTAATACCGCTATCCCAGTTGAAACCTACAAAATTCAAATTCAGGCCGTAATAGTAATCACTATAAATTACTGATAGGTTGGTGAAAATATTGTCTGAGAAAATATGATTCCATCTCAGGTTTAGAACGGCATTTCCGTAGGTGTTCTCAAAATTCTGGCTGATGTTGAAAACATCTCTTCCAAAGTATCCAGATAAAAGAAGTTTGTTCCTGTCATCCAGGTTATAGCTTAGTTTAGTATTGAGATCATAGAAATAGGCAGAGTTCTCGTTATCGGTTAATTTCAGGAATAAATGGGCGTAAGAACTACGTCCACCAATAAGAAATGAACCTTTATTTTTTACGATGGGACCTTCAGCAAGTAAGCGGCTGGAAATTGCACCAATTCCACCCTGCATTTTAAATTCCTTACTATTCCCGTCACGCTGATAAATATCCAGGACAGATGATACTCTTCCGCCGTATTTCGCAGGAATACCTCCTTTATATAATTTAAGGTCTTTGATAGCATCGGGATTAAATACGGAAAACAGACCGAAAAGATGCGAAGAGTTATAGATCGTAGCTTCATCCAAAAGAATAAGATTCTGATCTACCGCGCCTCCCCGCACATTGAAACCAGAAGATCCTTCCCCGGCGTTAGAAACACCCGGAAGTAATAAAAGGGATTTTACAACATCTACTTCACCAAAAACAACAGGTAATTTCTGAATGGTACCAATGGAGAGTTTATTCACACTCATCTCTGGCTTCCTTATGTTCAAACCTTCTATATCGCTGGTGATGATAACTTCGTCAAGATTTTCTGAGGCTTCGATTAATTGAAAATCTACTTTTTTATCTGAATCCAGGTCTATGGTTTTCTGTACACTTTGGTAGCCCAGGTATGAAATTTCAATTTCATATGTACCTTGTGGCAATTTTATGGAGTAAAATCCATAATCGTTCGTGACCACTCCCGTGTTGGCCTCGGGTACTAAAAGATTTACACCAATTAGGGTTTCATTGCTGGAAGCGTCAGTAATCACACCATTTAAAGTATATAATTGCTGAGCGAATACGGAACCATTACATATAAGAAATGTAAGTAATAGGGCTAAATAGCGGAACTTCAATTTTTTATTTCAAAAATAGAATTAAGTATTCTAATAAAAAAGTTTAAACCTCACTAAGCTGAAGCCGTTGCTTTTCCTTTTTCGAAAAGCGGAATAATAGTAGGAAGCTTATAAATAGGCAGCTTAAAAGTATGACCGCAAGCGGAACTGAACTTGAGGTGTGAAATAAACTTATGAGGAAGGAAGTGAAAGCACCCAGGATCATTTTGAGACTACCGATCAATGCCGACGCTCGCCCTGCTTTCTTTTCAAAAGGTTCTAAAGATAAAGCCGTAGTGTTCGGATTTTGAAAGCCTAACAGGAACAACATTAAAAACAAAAGTGTTGCAGTTGCAAGGAAGCCCAATTCCAATAAAGAATTCAATAGAAAAAGTGAGGATAGAACTACGAGGACCACGCTATTGAATAATGTGATCTGGAGTGTTGTAAATTTCCTTAGAAAAAGCCGGTTAACCTGACTTCCCAAGATCAAACCACCCGCGTTGAGCCCGAATAAAAGACCGAATTCCTTTTGGGAAAGGTCAAAATTGCCCATAAAAAGTTTAGGTGCATCAGAGATATAAGCGAACATGGCACCTATCGCAAAGCTACCGGCCAAAGCAAAGCTCCAGAATTTTGAGTGAGTTAGAATTCCGAAATATTTTATGGCTACCTGTTTAGGCTTTAGATCAACCATTTTATCTGGTACAATACTTTCCGGTAAAAACCTGGTGACACTTATTATCATTAAAAGGCAAAATGCGGCCAGAAATGCAAAGATCATCTCCCATCCAAAGAAGTCGATAATAAAACTTCCCACGGTAGGAGCGATTATAGGTGCGCCACCCATAATTAACATTAATACAGAGATGGCTCCGGCAACTTCATGTACAGGAAAAATATCTCTAACAATAGCTTTTGCTGCCACCATTCCCGCTGCAGCCCCTACGGCCAAAAAGAACCGGGACACGATCAACCACTCAAGGTTAGGAGAATACATGCAACTTAATGCCGATAAAAAGTAGATGGCTAAACCTATCAATAACGGTTTTTTTCTTCCGAATTTATCCATTATCGGCCCGTAAGCGAGCTGTCCTAAAGATATACCAATAAAATAACTGGTAAGCGTAAGGCCTATCCGGCTGATGGACGTATTGAAATCTTTGGCTATACTATCAAATCCAGGTAGGTATGCATCAATAGAAAATGGACCAAGAGCAATTAGAGTCCCCAGAACCAGTAGAATAATATATTCCTGTTTTTTATTTCTTTCTGCAGAATTTGGAAGCATTTTGCAAATTTCAGGAAAGCGCCTTTTATGTTCTAATTTCCGGCAGTGTTTAACGAAAGATTAAACTATTTCGATTTAGTTTCAGCGGGCTTATCAAAATTTAAAGTCGGACATTTGCATAGAACAATTCTGTGAACTCTCGAAGTGGAGGCGGAATCATCAAATTTGAAAAATTATTATGTCGTTCAAAAAATTAAATCCACCACTAAAGGAAGCTATTGAACGTTTAGGGTTTGAAAACCCTACTGCATTTCAGAAAAATATCTTACCTAAAATTAAAAGTGGAGCAGATCTTTACTGTTTAGCTCCTGAAGGTAGCGGAAAGACAACTGCGATGATCATAAGTGTGATCCAGAAGTTGAATTCTGAAGCATTTGAGGATTCGCCCAGAGCACTTATTTATGTGAAGGATAAAGAATCTGCTTTAGAACTTGAACAAAAATTTAAAGAATTCACGAGGGAAATGGACCTGCGTATTTATTGCGCTTATGAAGAGCAAAATATCGATGATCAAAAGGACGATATCTACTACGGAGTAGATATTGTAATTGCTACCCCAAGGAGGTTGGGGAAATTATTCTCCATGACCGGTATTCATTTAGGTCAATTGCAACTTTTTATTCTTGAGGATGCTGAATTCCTTTCTAAACCTGGAAATATAGATGAAATTGTAAGAATACCTATGAGTATCAGTAAATGTCAGTATCTGGTTTTTGCTGAAAAAATGGAACCCAAGATGGAAAGATTAAAGGATACCTTCATGGAACGCGCCCGGATAGTAAAAATGTCTAAATAATAAAAAAGCCTCCGTTTTAGTGGAGGCTTTTTTTACTTAATATGAATTCGATTAGGCGTCGGTAGCCAGGATCTCATTTAATTTTGCACTAGGACGCATAGCTTTTTTGGTTAGCTCTTCGTCTGGTTCGTAATATCCTCCGATATCTACCGGTGATCCCTGAGCATCCAGAAGATCCTGAAGGATTTTTTCCTGATTATCTTCCATCATCTTCGCGATTCTTCCAAAATAGATATTCAGGTCTTTATTACTTGTTTGAGTAGAAAGTGCTTCAGCCCAATATAATGCAAGGTAGAAGTGACTTCCGCGATTATCAAGTTCATTAACTTTTCTTGATGGAGACCTACCTTCGTTAAGGAATCTTTCAGTAGCCTCATCTAAAGCTTCAGAAAGAGTTAGAGCTTTCGAGTTGTCATATTTATTACCTAAATGTTCCAGAGAAACGGCCAAAGCAAGGAATTCTCCAAGAGAGTCCCATCTTAAGTGACCTTCCTCTAAAAATTGCTGCACGTGTTTTGGAGCAGAACCACCAGCACCAGTTTCAAATAATCCACCGCCATTCATCAAAGGTACAATAGAAAGCATTTTTGCACTTGTACCTAATTCCAGAATAGGGAAGAGGTCTGTAAGGTAATCTCTAAGCACATTTCCGGTTACCGAAATAGTGTCTTTACCTGCTTTTACTCTTTCCAGGGTATAATTAGTAGCTTCTACAGGAGCCATGATCTTGATCTCTAAACCTTCAGTATCATGCTCTGGTAAATATTTATTTACCTTCTTGATCAATTCCGCATCATGAGCTCTATTTTTATCCAGCCAGAATACTGCCGGCATCTTAGTAGCTCGTGCTCTTGAAATGGCTAGTTTGATCCAATCCTGGATTGGTGCGTCTTTTACCTGGCACATTCTCCAGATATCTCCTTTTTCTACTGTATGCTCAAGAACGGTTTCTCCTTTAGAATTGATCACTTTTACTTTTCCGTTAGCGGGAATCTCAAAAGTCTTATCATGAGAACCATATTCCTCAGCTTTTTGAGCCATTAAACCTACGTTTGGAACAGTACCCATAGTAGTTGGATCAAAGGCACCGTGTTTCTTACAGAAGTCAATAGTTGCCTGATATAATCCTGCATAGCTGCTGTCTGGAATTACCGCCTTGGTATCTTGGGTTTTTCCTTCAGCATTCCACATCTGTCCAGAAGTTCTAATCATTGCCGGCATAGATGCATCAATGATAATATCACTTGGGACATGTAAATTGGTTATACCTTTATCTGAATTTACCATCGCGATATCTGGTCCTTCTTCAAGGTCCTTTTCGATCGCTGCTTTGATCTCTTGTTTTTTATCTGAAGGCAGGCTATCTATAGCATTTAAGACATCTCCAAGACCGGAGTTTGGATCTGCGCCTGCTTTTTCAAGTTCTGCACCATATTTTTCAAATACATCTTCAAAGAAAACCTCTACCGCATGCCCAAAAATGATAGGGTCTGAAACCTTCATCATGGTGGCTTTCATATGAAGAGAGAAAAGAACATCTTTCTCTTTTGCGTCCTTCACTTCTTTGCGAAGGAAGTCCAGAAGGGCTTTTTTGCTCATTACCGTAGCATCTACCACTTCTCCTTTTAATACTTTAAGATTGTCTTTTAAAGTCTTTTTATCGCCGCTTTCTGAAATGAATTCTATTTTAAGAGTATCATCATCTGCAAGCGTAATGGATTTTTCATTAGACCTGAAATCTCCTTCGCTCATAGTAGCGACGTGAGTTTTAGAGTCCTTGCTCCATTCACCCATTGAGTGAGGATTTTTCTTTGCGAAATTCTTAACTGCTTTTGGAGCGCGTCTGTCTGAATTCCCTTCTCTAAGAACAGGATTTACAGCACTACCTTTTACTTTATCATAGCGTGCCTGTATTTCTTTTTCTTTATCGTTAGAAGGCTCGTCCGGGTAATCTGGAATGGCAAAGCCTTTAGATTGTAATTCTGCGATCGCATTTTTCAGCTGAGGAATAGAAGCACTGATATTTGGTAATTTAATGATGTTAGCTTCTGGCTTTTTTGCCAATTCTCCTAATTCAGCAAGATCATCTGAAACTTTCTGATCTTCATTTAGATAATCTGGAAACTGAGAAAGGATTCTACCAGCTAATGAAATATCACGGGTTTCTAAACTTACCCCTGCAGCTTTTGTGAAAGCCTCTATAATTGGCAAGAACGAATAAGTTGCCAGCATTGGAGCTTCATCAGTTTTAGTATAAATTATTTTTTCTTTCTGCGACATTTTATATGTTTTTGGTTGAAATATATTCAAAGAAAACCCCGGGAAAAAGCCAGGGTATTATCGTACGCGCAATATACAGTATTTAGGTCTTATATCCTAAGTTTAAAGGGGTTCTCACCTGTTAAGAAATCATAAATAATGCAATAAAAAAGCCATTTCATCTTAATTGCTAAAATGAAATGGCTTCAAATGGAACAGCTTTTTATCACTCTGATGATATAAAGCATTTTAAGCTTTTTATGGATGCTGTTCCAAATAAGATTCAATTTTAAAGGAATTAAAACCGAATCAATTTCGCTTTTACCTTTCAAACTGATTTTGTAGGTACAAAATATTGATGTTATATAGAAGGTAAAAACTATATGTAAAGAACTTGCTTTACAGGAAAATCGTCATCACTAAAAATTCTTTTGTCATTTTAATTCCGCCGAATTTTCACTTTTAAAGATAAGAATAAACGATTTTTAATTGAAGGTTTTTAACATTTTAATCAGGAATATTTCAGTGAATTTTAACCATAAAAAAAGCCCCGGATTTTCGGGGCTTTTCTAGGTTAGTAATAGTTAAAAATTATTCGGTAACAGCTCTTAAGGCGTTGATTCGTCCCTTACCTAAATAAAGACTTTGACCATTGCCATCAACTTTATCTGAGGTATTTTCTAAATGCTTCTGTAGATCCATTGGATTCATTTTACCGTTTTTAGCGATAACAAGTGCAGCAACGCCAGAAACATGAGGTGCAGCCATACTAGTACCGGAACTCCAGTAAAAAGAATTATTATTTCCGGCGCTCAAGATACCGTCAGCTCCATATGTAGGTGCATCAAAATCTCCTCCTGGAGCAGCAACATCGATCAAAGATCTACCGTAGTTGGTATAGCTTGAAGGAATATCATAAGAACCAGTATATGGTACACCTGGATAATATGCCTGCGTAGCTGTAGCTGAAACAGTGATCACATTATTTAAGCTTCCTGGAAGTTTTACATAAGATTGAAGTCCGTCAAAATTTAAATAATCGTTACCGGCTGAAGCAATAACGGTAGTTCCTCTACTAACAGCAAAGTCTACAGCTCTTTGTTGAGCCTGGATAACAGCCTGGATGTTTACTGCTGGAATATGGAATTCATTTCCATCAGCATCGGTAAGAGTTCCATTCTTCTGTAGAGTTGCACCTAAACTCATGTTTACTACATCGGCACCATTTAAACCGGCATAAACAAGTCCGTTGTTTATCGCGCTAAAAGGGCCACTTCCAGTTACTTCGCTTAATACTTTTACAGCGACTAACTCAGCTCCAGGAGCAACACCAATTATACCATAATCTGTATCTGCCGCTGCAATGGTTCCGGCAACATGAGTTCCATGGTTAAAGCCTACGTTTTCCCCTACGATCCAACTTTCACCCGGGATAAAAGAAATAGATAGTTCTGAGTTTACATTAGGCGCAAGGTCACTATGATCTGGGTCTATACCAGAATCAAGAACATAAACACTAGCACCTTTCCCAGTGAATCCAAGCTCCCATGCTTCTGGAGCGCTAATAGCATCCATTCCCCATAGATAGTCGATATCATAAAAATACTCTCCATCACCAATGCTTTGCTCCTTAACCTCAGGAGTTGGAATCCATTTTATTTCATAATCAGGAACTATGGTAAGGTCTTCAGATTCAGCTTTCTTTAATAACTTTAAATCTTTAGCACTAATCACAGTAATTCCTATTTCAGGAGTACTATTAATTATTTTAACCCCTTTTACGCTTTTAAGGTAACTTTCTGCAGCCTTTGTAGAACCAGAATTTAAATTGTTAATCACAAGGTAATTTTTGAAAGGTGGTTCTTTTAATTCTGTAGATACCTGTTCTTCATTTTGAATTGGATTTTCTTCTTTTTCACAGGAGGTAAAAACAGCTCCCATAATAAATACTGCCGCAAACAGTTTCCAAAATTCAGTAATCGATTTTCTCATAAATGTATTTAGTTAATTTTTGAAGGCGGAAAATAGGTTTATTTAAAAAGTTAACGGGAAGTTAAATGTTAAAATTTAGTATCTAATTTTAATAATGGCAGTATTTGTTAGTATGGAGTTAAAACAATTGTTAAAAGAGTGACAGATCTATTCTACTTTATCAAGCGGTCTAAAAAATAGGGCATAAAAAAAGCCCCGAAAGTTCGGGGCTCTTATATATCTGTCTTAAAGAATTATGATTTTCTAATCGCTTCTTTAATACGGGCTTTCTTACCGGTAAGACCTCTAAAGTAGAAAATTCTAGCTCTTCTAACTTTACCTTTCTTGTTGATCTCGATCTTCTGGATGGCAGGAAGATTTACTGGGAAAATTCTTTCCACTCCTACAGTACCACTCATCTTTCTAATAGTGAAAGTTTGAGAAGCGCCTGTTCCTCTTTTCTGAATTACGACACCTCTAAAGAACTGAGTTCTTGTCTTCTGTCCCTCTTTAATTTCGTAATACACAGTGATCGTATCACCTGCTGCAAATTCTGGTAGATCTTTTCTTTCTACGAATTCGTCCTGAACGTATTTTACTAACGATTCCATCTTTATTTTTTTAAAAGTAAAATCCAAAACAACATTCACGGTTATCGCCAGAGGTTATTCTAGAATGAGTGCAAAATTAATCAATTTATATTATTCTACAAGCCTGTTGTAGAAAAAATTAGTCTTCTTCTAAAAGGTCTGGTCTAAGGCGTTTGGTTCTCTCATATGCCTCATTTTCTCTCCAGGCTTCTATCTTCGGGAAATTTCCTGAGGTGAGTATCTCTGGCACTTCCCAGCCTTTATATTCTGCGGGACGTGTATATACCGGTGGAGCCAGTAGATTATCCTGGAAAGAGTCGGTAAGGGCAGAGGTTTCATTTCCCAGTACTCCCGGGATAAGCCTGATAATAGAATCACAAAGAACTGCCGCTCCAAGTTCACCTCCAGAAAGCACATAATCCCCAATAGAGATCTCTTTGGTAATGAACTGGTCTCTTACTCTCTGGTCTACACCTTTATAATGTCCACAAAGAATAATAATATTCTCATGCATAGAAAGCCTGTTCGCCATTTTTTGCTGAAGTCGTTCTCCATCAGGAGTCATATATATAACCTCCTGATATTCTCTTTCAGATTTTAGCTTAGAGATACACTTGTCTATAGGCTCTATCATCATTACCATTCCTGCGCCACCACCAAATTGATAATCATCAACCTGCTTATAATTATCTGTAGTATAATCCCTGAGATTATGTAAATGGATCTCTACAAGACCTTTCTTTATTGCTCTCTGAAGTATTGAGGCTTCGAAAGGACTTTTAAGGATATCTGGTACTACCGTAATTATATCTATGCGCATGCGTAGGGTTTGTATTTGATTTTTGAGACTGAAATGTGTTTAAGAAGTTCCGCTGGCTTTGTTGCGTTCATCCTGAAGCATTCTGCCAAGACGTTGTTCTTTTTCCAAAGCTTTGGTTCTGTATGCGTCAAATTCCTTCTCGGTCTCGTCGAGCTTTTGCTGAGCGTCTTTGGTGGCAGCATTAGAACTTTTATATCTAAAGAAAAGGATAAGAAGAATTGCTACCAGCGCCGCAACGATTCCCCACATCATTCCTTTATATCCACCTTTACTAAAAGGCATCCCCAGGAACATTAAAGCATCTTTTTCTTCAGAAACTCTTTTGAGATCTTCCTTCGTAGACTCCAACTCACTTTTAAGCTTGGAAATTTCTTCTTTTTGTTGATCTAAAGTATTCTTATGTACAATGATCTCTTCCTTTAACTCTGTAATGTAGTTTCTGGTGGTATTTCTTAATTCGATCAACTTGTCATAATCCACAACCTTATAGCCCTGGTAGTTGTTAGATTCCTGGATTAATGCGGAAAATTCGTCCTGGATCGGGGTCTCGGTTTTAAGGCTATCTGTCTGGGCATTCATCTGAAATACACTAGCAATAACAAAAGCAGCTACAATGTAAAATTTGTTACTCATTTCTTTGGGGATTGATTTTTGGTTCATAAAAAAACAACGAGCGAATAGGTAGATTAGTATATTTCAGATTTTCGGGAAAGGATTCGCTTCTTTTGAATTTTAAATTGTTTTGAATCAGTTTTTTAATGTTTTTTAAGTGGTGCAAAAATAAAAAAACCCCGACAATGGCGGGGTCTTTTTTGCAAAAATTATATGATACTAATAATAAGTATATCGTCTTACCTTGGCGATATATTTTGCAAGTCTTATCACCTGATGGCTATAGCCATATTCGTTATCATACCATATATACAGGATCACATTTTTCCCGTCTGCAGAAACGATCGTCGCGTTACTATCATAGATCGCAGGAGCAGAAGAACCAATAATGTCTGAAGATACCAATTCGTTATCTACAGAATATTGAATTTGTTCTACTAGTTCACCTTCCAGCGCGTATTTCTTAAGTATCTTATTAACATCATCCAGGTTAGTATCTTTTTCCACCTCAAGATTAAGGATGGCCAAAGAACCATTAGGAACAGGAACTCTAATCGCGTTGGAGGTAAGTTTACCTTCAAAAACCGGCAAAGCTTTTGAAACTGCTTTTCCAGCTCCTGTTTCAGTGATTACCATATTAAGTCCCGCAGCACGGCCTCTCCTGTACTTACTATGCATATTATCTACCAGATTCTGGTCATTGGTATAAGCGTGAATAGTTTCAAGATGCCCATGCACAACACCCAGGGAATTCTGGATCGCTTTTAATACCGGTGTGATCGCATTGGTAGTGCAGGAAGCTGCTGAAAAAATATCGATCTCATCTGGATTGTGTTCTTTCTGATTAACTCCATGAACAATATTTGGTACTCCTTTTCCCGGAGCTGTAAGCAGAACTTTAGCTGCGCCTTTTGAAACAAGATGCCTGCTAAGGGCCTCTTTATCTCTAAAAGCACCCGTATTATCAATAATAAGGGCATCCTTAATACCGTATTTTGTGTAGTCTATATCTTCCGGTTGATTTGCTGAGATCATATGGACTGTTGTACCGTTGACGATCAATGCAGAATTTTTTTCATCAATATTCACCGTTCCGCTGAAAGGACCGTGAACAGAATCGCTTTTTAAAAGAGAAGCTCTTTTTTCTAAAACGCTACCATCCACTTTTCCACGGGTAACAATTGCCCTTAATCTAAGCTGGTTTCCTTTACCTGTTCTGGTCATTAATTCTCGTGCAACCAACCGGCCTATTCTTCCAAATCCATAAAGAACTACATCTTTAGGAGTTACGGTTTCGGTTTCTTTTGCATCATTTAGTTTGTTCGAAACAAACGCCATGGCATTGCTATGAGGCTGTCCATCCGAATGAAATTCGTAAGTAAGTTTACCAATGTCAAGTTTTGCCGGTGGAAGATTAAGGTCCTGGATGGCTTTGGCAATTTCAACCGAATCGAAGATAGAAATTGGTTTACCTACAAATTCTCCGGCATATTCGTGCAGATCCAGAATATCACTAACATTTCTATTTATTAGTTGATTTCTGAAAAGTACCAGTTCTATAGATTTATCATACCAAAGGTCGCTCACAATGTTTATGAATTCTACGGTAGCTTTACGGCGATCTGCCTGGAAAGAAAGTTCTTTTTCGTAAACTTTATTAAAGTCCATGTTGAGTTATGTTGTTATAAATTTCCGGCAAAAGTATATATTTCAAACGTTTTCGTAAAAACTTTTCTTAATAAAAAACCCTTCCAGGTAGGAAGGGTTGGTTAATGCTGTGATCTTGGAAATTATTTCCAGATCATACGCTGTTTTTCTCCTTGCTTAGTGTAAAAAACGATCACTATTGGATTGGCCCTGGTACGACTTTGCATGATCTCTTCAACATCTCTAACCGAAGAGACTTTCTGTCCATTGATTTCTGAAATTATTCCGCCTACGAGGTCTGCCGATGGCAAGTCTTCAGTTAACATCCGGTTAATTCTTACTCCGTTCGGAGCCTTATATGCTTCAAGCTCTTCGGGTGAAGCATTCGCAACCTCGATACCTAAAGCCGGAATAGGATATGTGTCCAGTTTGGTAAGCAGAACGTCTACTTCTCTTTCTTTCCCGTCCCGCATCAATTTAACCAGCACTTTATCCCCGGGTCTTTTAGAATTGATATAACCGGTTAGATCTGAGAATTTGTTGATCTCGATATTATCTATTTTCTTAATGATATCCTTTTGACGAATTCCTGATTTTTCAGCGCCACTGCCAGGGGTAACTTCAGCAACTATAACTCCCTGGGTCGTGGAAAGGTCGAATTCTCTTATGATATCATTATTAATACTGGTTCCACGAATACCTAATATTCCTTGCTGAACATCACCAAATTCCATGATGTCTTCAACGATCTTTCTGGCATTATTAGATGGTACTGCAAATGCATACCCAATATAACTTCCACTTGGGGAGCTAATGGCGGTATTTATCCCTATAAGTTCACCATTGATATTAACCAGGGCTCCACCACTGTTACCTGGATTGATCGCCGCATCGGTTTGGATAAAAGACTGAGGAGAATTATCTCTCATGTTAAGGTCTCTGGCTTTTGCACTTATGATCCCTGCAGTCACCGTAGATTTTAAATTGAAGGGGTTACCAACGGCAAGGACCCATTCTCCTAATTGTGTGTTATCTGAATTTCCGAAAGGGATATAATCCAGTTCATCATCAGCATCCACCTTTATCAGGGCGATATCTGAAATTGGATCGCTTCCTATTAGCTCAGCTTTATAAGTTTTGTTATTATTAAGGGTAACTTCGATCTCGCTGGCACCATCTATTACATGGTTATTCGTAACTATGTATCCATCTGGAGTAATGATAACACCTGAGCCTGCTCCCTGCAAAGCTCTTCCTCCATTGTTATTATAAGGATAATATTCCCAGATACTTCGTGGTCCATTTTTAAAAACTGCTACGTTCTTAACATGAACTACTGCATGAACAGTTTTCTCTGCAGCTTCGGTAAAGTCAGCATTCGTGCCATATGCACGATTATTATTGGTTACCGGGATGAATGAATTTTGATTTGAATTATCCTGGGGCAGAAACTGAACGGTATCTTCATCAAAGAAGATCTTGTAGCTTCCTAAGGTTAGAACGCCTCCAAGGATGGAAACAAATAGTAATGTTGCTATTTTTTTCATTTTCGGCTTTTATTATTTTGAATTAAACTTTTATGGTTCTCTAATTATTATGGTCAAACCCTAAATTTAACGACCATTTAACAACCCCGAATTCCTGTTCAAAATTGTATATTTGTGCCACTTTCAAAATGACTTATGAAGCTGACATTCTATAAATATCAGGGTACGGGTAACGATTTCGTAATGATCGATAATCGGGAACTTATAGTATCCAAAAATGATACCAAATTGATAAATCGTCTGTGTGACCGTAAATTCGGAATAGGGGCTGACGGCCTGATCCTGCTGGAAAAACCGGACAATGACGTGGACGATTTCAAAATGGTCTATTTCAATGCTGATGGGAATGAAAGCAGTATGTGTGGTAATGGAGGAAGGTGCCTTGTGGCGTTTGCCAGATTCCTCGGTATCATTGAAAATACTGCCAGATTTACAGCTGTAGATGGTGCTCACGAGGCTACTGTAAAAAATGGGATAGTTAGTTTAAAAATGCAGGATGTTGCCAAAATTTCTAGTCATGATGAATTTCTTTTTCTCGATACTGGTTCTCCACATCATGTGATATTCTCAGAAAATATAGGCTTAAGGGATATAAAGAAAGATGGAGCTGCGATAAGGTATTCCGAACGATATGGCAAGGCAGGTACTAATGTGAATTTCGTAGAGCCAGTTTCTGATAAATCATTTTCCGTTAGAACTTATGAAAGGGGAGTAGAGGATGAAACTCTTTCCTGTGGAACCGGGGTGACTGCTGTTGCTATAGCGGCATACGAAGCTGGCAAGACAACTTCAGAAAAGGTAAGTCTAATAACCCTGGGAGGAGACCTAAGTGTTAGTTTTAAGAAGTCTGAAAATGGCTATTCTGACGTCTGGCTATCCGGACCGGCAGAACAGGTTTTTAAAGGCGAAATCGTATGTTAACACTACAGGGACAAAAAGTATATTTAAGAGCACTGGAGCCTGAAGACCTTGATTTTGTTCATAAGATAGAAAACGATGAAAATTTTTGGGAAATTAGTTCTACTCAGGCGCCCTATTCAAAATTCCTGATAAGGCAATATATAGAAAACGCCCATCGTGATATCTACGATATTAAGCAACTAAGACTGGTAATTTGCACCAAAAGTGGCCGTCCCATAGGTTTAATTGATGTTTATGATCTTGAACCTAGAGATAAAAGGGCAGCCATAGGGATTTTGATAGCTGATAAAAAAGATCGGAAAAAAGGTTTTGGATCAGAAAGTTTAGCCTTGCTTTGCGACTATTGTTTTACCCATTTGGGCCTTCATCAGGTATACGCGAATGTTGCTTCCAGTAATGAAGAAAGTATGCGGATATTTGAAAATAACGGATTTAGAAAAGTAGGTTTAAAAAAAGACTGGACGCTGTTCAACGGAAAATATAAGGATGAATGGCTCTATCAATTGATAAATAATGTACATTAAAAAAATAATTTTAGCTGTCGCCATTCTTGGGATGATAGCTTTTGGGATCTTCGGTTATTACATCTATAACAGTATATTTTCTTCCAATACGAGTTTTGAAGCAAAAGAAGAAGTCGTTTATATTCCTTCAAATGCTAATTTCCAGACAGTAATTGATTCATTAAAACCGTTTGTTAAGGACCTGGAGTCTTTTAGCCTGGTGGCGCAAAAGAAGGGATATGCAGATAATGTAAGGCCGGGAAGATATTTTCTGAAAAAGGGCATGAATAATAACGAATTGGTGAACACCTTGAGAAGTGGGAATAAACCGGTGAAGGTTATTTTTAATAACCAGGAGCGACTTGAGAATCTTGCTGGAAGGATCTCTGAGCAGATCGAAGCAGACAGTGTCTCTTTGCTTAAAACATTCAAAGATTCTGAATTTCTTTCAGAAAATGACCTTAATGATAAAACGGCTTTAGGGATGTACATTCCTAATCAATATGAGTTTTACTGGAATACTTCAGCAGAAGAATTCCGGAGTAGAATGAAAAAGGAATACGATAGATTCTGGAATGAAGAAAGATTAAAAAAGGCTGAACAAATTGGATTATCCCCGAAAGAAGTGATAACTCTGGCTTCCATTGTTCAAAAGGAAACTGCCAAAGTGGACGAACGTCCTAAGGTAGCTGGTGTGTATATGAATCGATATAAAAATGGCTGGAAACTGGATGCCGATCCTACTGTGATATATGCCATAAAAGAAACCACCGGGAATTTTGATACTATCATTAAAAGGGTTCTTTATAAAGATCTTGAGCTGGAATCGCCTTATAATACTTATAAATACAGGCAAATTCCTCCCGGACCTATCTGGATGCCAGATATTTCTTCTATAGATGCAGTGCTGAATTATGAGGACCATGATTTCTACTATTTTGTGGCCGATGTGGAAAATTTCGGCTATCATAAATTCGCTAAAAACCTGGCGCAGCATAATCGAAATAAGCAGGAATATATACGCTGGATCAATAAACAGGGAATAAAAAGATAAAAAAGGTTTTATTTAGGATTCTTTAAGTTTTTGATTCCTTGAGAGTTATAGTTTTATTAAAGGCTTCTGAACTTTATAATACCTTTAACAGCCTGTAAGTCAAATTATTAAAATTTGTTATACATTTGCCGGGCGAATATGAAAGGGGCATAACTTATGATATAGGTTTGCCAGTAACCTTTCAAAAACCAAAGTAATGAGAAAGAAAATTGCAAAATTTTCAATCTTGCCTCTTGCAGCGGGCTCCATTTTTTTTAGTTTTTCAACTAAAGATGCTGCAAAACTGGATCTGGAAAATTATTCCACTTACGATCTGGACCTGAATTACACAGTGCCAGACCTGCGGGATGAGATAATTCCAGAATTCGAAATCTCTCACACTTCACCGTATCTTGGTAAATCCTATGTTGGTTTTAAAGAGGCTCTGGCTTTTAAAGAATCACGAGGAGATTACAAAAGCATTAACGAATACGGTTATCTTGGTAAATACCAGTTTGGAAAGGGGACTTTAAAACTTGTTGGTATTTATGATACTGTTGGATTCCTTAATTCTCCTGCTTTGCAAGAAGCGGCATTCTATGCGAATGCTTCGAGGAATAAATGGATTTTGCAAAGAGATATCAAGCGTTTTGTTGGCAAGACTATCAATGGGGTTGAAATTACCGAGTCTGGTATTTTGGCTGCAGCCCATTTAGCCGGGCCTGGTAGTGTGAAGAAATATCTTCGTAGTTGGGGAGCTCAGGCTTTCAGCGATGCATTTGGGACAACGATCAAAACCTATATGAAGCGTTTTGGTGGTTATGATACTTCCTTTGTAAAAACTGAAAAGAATGCCAGGGTAGACTTCGACAAAATATCGGTCTAAATATCTTTTTGAATAATAAATATAGCCGGTCTTTTATGAAGGTCGGCTTTAATATTTTTCCATTCTGAAGTAGTGGCGGTCCTGATGAATTCTGTTTCCAGGGTAAGGTCACATGCTACACAAATTCTGGTGGCCGGATGAAGATTCTGAATAAGGTCTTCCAGGAATTTCTCATTACGATAAGGCGTCTCAATAAATATCTGGGCCTGATTACGCTCAAGGGAAATACGTTCCAGTTGCTTAATCTCGTTCTTCCGTTCCTTTTTATCTATTGGGAGGTAGCCGTGAAAGGTAAAGCTCTGCCCGTTCATCCCGCTAGCCATCATGGCTAAAAGGATAGAGGAGGGTCCAATTAAAGGAACCACCTGAATATTGAATCGATGTGCCAGTTTAACAACCTCTGCACCCGGGTCTGCTACTCCAGGGCATCCAGCTTCACTTAAAAGACCTATATTTCTTCCTTCTTTAGCGGCGTCCAGAAATCCTGGAATATCTGAAGCTTCGGTGAATTTATTTAGGCCATGAAGCCTAAGATCTGGTTGTGATTTTTCCGGTAATATTTGTTTGATGAACCTTCTGGCAGATTTTTCATTTTCAACGATGAAATCATTTATTCCTTCGATGATAATTTTATTAAGGGGAGGAAAAACCTTATCGGGATTGGACTCACCCAGGTTAACAGGAATTAGATAAAGTTTGCCATATTCCTGATTTTTTGAATTCATAAGGTACCGTTATTCAATTTCTTCGCAATTTCCTCGCAGGCTTCATTAAGCATTTGATATACATTTTCAAAGCCCTGTTCTCCTCCGTGATATGGATCTGGTACATCTACATTTTCTGAAGGAAATATCTCCTCAAGGATCAAATGCACTTTTTGTCGATCTTCATCTGTTTTTGCCATAGACATGATATCCTTAAAATTAGAGTTATCCATGGCGAATATATGGTCAAAATCTTCAAAGTCGTCTTCAGAGAATTGCCTACCTCTTTGATCGGTAATATCCAATCCATATCTTTTTGCAGTGGCAATAGATCTTCTGTCTGGTTCAGAACCAATATGCCAGCTACCAGTACCCGCAGAATCTACGAATACTTTGTTTGGATCTACTTTGGATTTAAGAATACCTTCGGCCAGTGGTGATCTGCAAATATTGCCGAGGCACACCATCAATACCCTGGTTTTCATAAATAATATTTTATAATGTGAGCTTCTTGTTGAGGTCTTCAACAAATTTTTTGAATTGCTTATCTGTAGAAGCAAGGTTATCTACCGTTTTACATGCATGCAACACAGTAGCATGATCGCGACTTCCAATTTGAGACCCAATACTGGCTAAAGATGCTTTTGTAAACTTCTTTGCAAAGAACATGGCGATCTGCCTGGCCTGTACAATATGTCTCTTTCTGGTCTTAGATTGAAGGGTATCTACATCCATCTGGAAATAATCGCTTACAACTTTCTGGATATAATCTATAGATACTTCACGTTTAGTATTCTTAACGTAGTTATCAACAATCTTTTTAGCAAGTTCCAGGGTTATATCTTTCTTATTGAAAGAAGAATGAGCGATAAGTGAAATAATAGCTCCTTCAAGTTCCCTGATGTTAGTTTTGATGTTGTTTGCAAGGAATTCAACAATATCTTCAGGCATTTCAACACCATCGCGGTACAGTTTGCTCTTGATGATAGAAACACGTGTTTCGAAATCTGGATGTTGAAGTTCGGCTGAAAGTCCCCATTTAAATCTTGAGAGCAGGCGTTGTTCGATGTCCTGCATATCAACCGGAGCCTTGTCACTGGTTAGGATAACCTGTTTTCCATTCTGATGTAAGTGGTTGAAGATGTGGAAAAATACATCCTGTGTTCCTGCCTTACCAGATAGTAACTGAATATCATCTACCACCAGTACATCTATGATCTGGTAAAAATGAATAAAATCGTTACGGTTATTTTTCTTTACAGATTCAATATACTGTTGCGTGAATTTTTCCGCAGAAATATAAAGAACTGTTTTTTCTGGGTATTTGTCTTTTATTTCAACACCTATAGCATGCGCCAAATGTGTTTTACCTAGTCCAACACCACCAAAGATCAATAGTGGGTTGAATGATGTTCCTCCGGGCTTGTTTGCTACAGCCAGCCCTGCTGATCTTGCCAGCCGGTTGGATTCACCTTCCAGGAAATTCTCGAAATTATAATTAGGATTAAGCTGAGATTCGATCTTAACATTCCTTATTCCTGGAATGATAAAAGGGTTTTTCAGCTCTGGACTTTTATTCTTGATTGGAACGTCAACTTCCTGTGAAGCCATATGGGACCTTTGAGTGCTGGGGATCTTTTCGGTAAAAGGTAGTTTGTTACCGTAAGTATTCTCCATCTTGATCACGTATACCAGTTTAGCTTTATCTCCAAGTTCACGAGTCAATGAAACTTTTAGAAGCTTTACATAGTGCTCCTCTAACCATTCGTAGAAAAACTTAGAAGGTACCTGTATACTTAAGGCACAATCTGTAAGTTTCACTGCTTGGATAGGTTCAAACCAGGTTTTGTAAGCTTGAGGGGTAATGTTATCCTGAATAAATGACAGACAGTTATTCCAAACCGATTGCGCAGTTTTTGACAT